>CAWAHN010000001.1:0-5806 GCA_963781845.1 uncultured Chloroflexia bacterium
TCGGCCCCAGTCTACGGGCTGGCCGACTCGCGAACGTCCGGAGTGACCACGTCGATGATGAACCGATAGCCGGGCAGGTCGAGCTCACCGATCCGCGACTTCGAGGCGAGCATGAGCTCGAGGGCACCGGCAGCACCGGGCGGCAGCTGCATCGAGACGACCTGGTGCGGGTCGATGATGCACAACGCGGAGGGGCGGGCCTGGATCGCCGGAGCCAGTGATCCGGGGCCGTGGTACGCAGCGAGCTCGAGGCGCTCGACGGCGACGACCCGGCAGTCTGGCCACGGATCCAGATTCCTGTCAGTGACGATCCACGACCGGTCGCTCCGATTGTCGATGGTCAGCCGCCCGCCCCGGGCAACTCGGTAGGTATCTCGATCGGGCCCGTCGAGTCCGACCGTGATCCGATCCTCGATGCTGGCGGCGGAAGTGCTGGCTTGCGGACTCCCGGTCGCCGACGGTCCAGCTCTGGCGAGGACCGGGGCGAGGCCCGATCCGTTGGCATTCACGACGAACACGATCCCATCGCGCATGAAGGTCAGGTCGTCGCCACCAAGGTGTCCGGGCCGCCAGGCGTCGTCGGGTACGAGCGCTGCGTCGACACCGACCAACACCGGGGCACCACCCGAGGCGGGCACGACGAAGAGCCCGGCGCCTTGCGATCGTCGGCCGATGAACGCCAGGTATCGACCATCCGGCGACCAGCCACGCAGGCTGTCCGACCCTTCCGAGGTCACCTGGATGCTTGTCCCGTCGGCGCGGCGAACGACGATCCCGTTCGACCCATCCGTCGCGGTCTCCGTTCCGTCGGGCGATCGCGAGACGTCGCTCGGAGCGTCCACGACCGTCGTGGCTGGTCCGTCGCCGTCAACAGGCACTGCCACGAGCCGTTGCCCGTCGTTGTCGAGGTAGGCAGCCCGTCCATCCGGGGACCAGCCTGCGTCGCAGCACGGACCCAGTCTGCGCTTTCCGGTCCCGTCCGCCGCCATGACCCAGGTTCCCGAGTCTGGCATCTGGGTGCCGTTGATGACACCCTGGACGTACAGGATGTGGGCCCCGTCCGGCGACCACTCCCCCGCCCACGACTGCCGGTCAGTGGTCAACCGGCGCACATCGGTGCCGTCGAACCGAACGGAGTAGATGTCGTTCGTCGCCGGGCCGAACCTCGTGTAGAGGAGACGCTCCCCCGACGGTGACCAGCTACCGATCGAGGCGTCCCCGGTGCCTGTCAGCGCGACCGCCGGCGAGCCGTCTGTCGCGACGACGACGATGTCGCGGCGGATACCCAGATCCGGGGCCTTGGACTGGACCTCGAAGCTCAGGTGGCGACTGTCCGGTGCCCACCACAGGTGCGGCCCGAAGAGCTCGTCGTACGCCGTCCCGACGGGACGGGAGTCGAGCTTCGTGAGATTCGACCCATCGGCATCGACGAGGTAAAGCTCCTGCGTCTGCCCACCAGTGCGGCTCGCCGCGTCGATCGAGACCATGGCCAGCCGGGAGCCATCCGGTGACCACGAGAGGGCCACCGGCATCGATCGGTCGCCCAAGGTGATCGGGGACCGATCTCCGGCTGCGAGCAGTGCGGCGGCAAGAGCGAGGGCGATGATCGCGGCCGCCACCGCCACGATCCTGAGCGGCACCGGGGCTCGACGGTGCGCGAGGCGCCCACTCAGGGTATCCACGACCATCGGGATCGGGAAGACGCCGCGTGCGATCTCCTCGGCGCGGGCATCAAGGAAGCGGGCGAGTCGACGATCGAGGAGGTCGTCGTCGGGTTGGAGCGGGGTCATCGGGCAACCTCCCCGAGGGTCGAGCGGAGTCGGTCGCGGGCCACCCGCAACCTCGATCGGACGGTCTCCAGCGGGACACCGACGATCTCGGCGGTCTCGGCGACGGAGTAGCCGCGGTAGAGATGAAGGGCGATGACCGCCCGCTGGTCAGGGGTCAGCCGATCGAACGCGGCCCGCAGATCGAGCCAACCGTCATCCGGGGTGGTCGCCGGGCGGAGGTCCACGATGTCGACGTCGATCTGGCGAACCGGTGCGAAGAACCGACCGACCCAAGTCCGACGCTTCCGGCTCGTCCTGATGGCCTCGTTCACGACGATCCGATCCAGCCATCCGGCGAGTCGCTCTGGTTCCCGAAGTCGGGTCCGCTGGCGCCACGCCCGTTCGAGGCCGGCCTGGACCGCATCCTGGGCCTCGCTGGCGTCGCCGCAGACGAGCCCGGCGAGGCGGACAAGCCGTGGATAGTGCGCCTCGACGAAGGCCTCGAGCGTCGCGTCGGCATCCGAGACGAAGGTCGTCGCGCGTTCGGCCGGCTGGATCGTGCTCATCGGAGATCCCCTCGGGTGGGCCTGTCGAAGATACAGACCCCCGGTCCGGCCGAAACGGGTCAGTCCGACTCGGTCCGTCGCTCCATCAGGACCACGTCCCGCCAGCGATCCGATGCGTCGCGGCCGAGCCGGTGCTGGATGCCGATGCGGCGGAACCCGGCTCGCCGGTGGAGCGCGAGGCTCGGGGCGTTCTCTGGCAGGATCCCGACCATCAGGGTCCAGATGCCCGCTTCGTCGGCGGCCTCGATCGCGGCCGCGACGAGGTCGCTCCCGATCCCGCGGCCCTGGGCGTCCGGGGCCACGTAGACGCTCAGCCATGCGACGCCGGTGTAGGCGCGTCGACCGGAGAACGGCGACAGGGCCACCCAGCCGAGCACGCGATCACCGTCGACCGCGACGAACCGGCCGTCGGGTCGGTGCCCGATGTTCCAGGCCTCCCAATCGGGGACGTCACGTTCGAGGGTGGCATCGCCGGACTTGATCCCGGCGGCATAGATGGCCTGGACCGCGGGCCAGTGCCCCGGCCGCATCCGCTCGATCCGAGTCGCGCTCATCCGGGTCGCTCCACGATCGGCGTCCGAAGCTCGCCGAGCCGCTCGACCCGAGCGACGACCTCGTCACCCGGCTGGAGATACCGGCCGAGGGTCTCGTCGCGGACCTCGAGCAGGCAGCCCGTGCCGACGGTCCCGCTGCCGATCAGGTCGCCCGGTCGGAGCCGGACGTCGGCCGACGCTCGCTCGAGCATCTGGCCGAACGAGAAATGGGCCGTCGACCAGGACCCGCTCGTGACGGCCACGGTCGGTCCGTCGACCGTCCGGACGTCGACCGTCATCGCCAGGTCTGGCCCGGTGGCCCCGATCGGCCGGGCGTCGGCGAGCTCGTCGGGCGTCACCAGCCACGGTCCGATCGTCGACGCGAAGTCCTTGCCCTTGGCCGGGCCGAGGCGGACCGTCGTCTCGTCGCGCTGGAGGTCGCGTGCCGACCAATCGTTGAGGATCGTGAACCCTCCGATCGCCTCCTCGGCTCGGTCGGCCGGGAGGTCGCGTGCCGGCGTGTCGATCAGGGCGCAGACCTCGAGCTCGAAGTCGAGTTCGACGCAGCCACGGGGCGCCCAGACCGGATCGGCCGGCCCGCGGAGCTCGGAGACGTTGCTGAAGTAGAAGATCGGCAGCCGGTACCACGCCTCGGGCACCTCGGCGTTCCGGCGACCCCAGACGGTCGCGACGTGGCGCTCGAACGCGTAGAAGTCGCGCAGGCTGGTCGGGTGGAGGACCGGCGGCCCGAAGACGAGGTCCGCGAGATCGAGGATCGCCTCGTCTTCCTCGTCCGCCGGGACGAAGTCATCGAGCAGCTCGCCGAGAGCCGCGACCCGCAGGCCGCTCGCGAGATGGGCGTCCAGGGTCGAGATCGGGTGTCTGAAGAGCGGTCGGTCGTGCGGGCGTCGAGGGTCGGCCGCGACCAGCCGTCGTCTCGCCGATTCGAGGTCGAGCCACTCCGTCGCCTCGGCGTCGACCGCCGCCGCCAATCGGTAGGGCGTCCCGGCGGGAGCGTTGCGCTCGCGGACGTGGCCGACCTTCATGGCGTCAGTCTAGCCAGCCGGGCCGGACGGTCCGGATGGCGCACCCGGTCGGGCCTCAGCCCGGCTTGAGGACCATCAGCCAGACCAGGATCAGCAGTCCGAGACCGCCGATCGCGGCCAGGATGTCCGGCGTCCGGGTGTCGAGCAGGCGGGCGAGCTCGTCCTCACTGATCGGCTCGGGGGCGGCGCCGTCCTTGCCGCTCAGGCGGTCCCGCACGGGGTAGTAGTAACGGGAGCCGATGAGGAACATCGCCGCCGTGACCAGGACGAGGACGAGCACCGATCCCCCGACCCACGCCTTGGACCAGTAGCCCCCCGAGGAGGCGGCCGCGATCCCGCCGATGGCCATGAGGATGAACCCGATCCCCGCCACGTTGGTGGCCGTCCGCGAGGTCGCCAGCGTGGCGATCGCGTTCTCGACCTTCCGCTCGGTCCGGAGCCGGAACGACGCGATCATCGAGAAGCCGTGGGCACCGACGAACACGAGCAGCCCGACCAGGTGGGCGAACACGAACCACGGATACAGCGTCGTCATGGTCGGACAGGATACCGTCCGGCGAGACGCGCGGAGCCACGGATGAGCACCGGAAGGATCCGTGATGTCCAGAGACCGTCCCCGGTCCGACCCGCGGCCGGGAGCCCTCGGCTAGAGGTTCCCGCGCTTCGCCTGTTCGCGCTCGATCGCCTCGAACAGCGCCTTGAAGTTGCCGACGCCGAAGCCGCGCGAGCCGTGCCGCTCGATGATCTCGAAGAAGAACGTCGGGCGGTCCTGGACCGGCCGGGTGAAGATCTGCAGGAGGTAGCCCTCCTCGTCGCGATCCGCCTCGATGCCGAGCTCCTCGAGCGTGTCGATCGGGACGCCGACGTCGCCGACCCGCTCGGCCAGCGTCGCGTAGTACTCGTGCGGCAGGCCGAGGAATTCGACCCCGTTGTCCCGCAGCCGGCGGACGGTCCCGACGATGTCCTCGGTGCGCAAGGCGATGTGCTGGCAGCCCGGCGACCCGTACCAGTCCAGGTACTCCTGGATCTGACTGCGCTTCTTGCCCGTGGCCGGCTCGTTGATCGGGAACTTGATCCGGCCGTTGCCGTTGGTCATGACCTTGCTCATCAACGCCGAGTAATCGGTGTGGATGACCTTGTCGTCGTAGTGGATGAGCTGGCTGAAGCCCATGACGTCGCGGTAGAAGGCGACCGAACGGTCCATCTCCCCGAGCTGCGACGTTGCCGACGCAGTGGTCGACCTCGAGCAGTGACAGGCCGCCGGCGGCCGCAGCGGCCGCCTTGACCCGGCGGTAGCCCGGTGCGAACGCCCCGTGGTACGCACTCCGGTCGACGAACGAGTGGAGCGTCTCACCGTACGTCCGGATCGAGGCCGTGCGGAGGACGCCGTCCGTGCCGCCGTCGAGTTCGGTCGGGGCGAGCGCCGAGACCGCACCGCGCTCGGTGGTCGCTCGCCAGGCCGCCTCGACGTCGTCGACCGCGAACGCGATGTCGTGGACGCCGTCGCCGTGGGCGCGGACGTGCTCGGCGATCTCGCCGTCCGGGGTGAGCGGCGCGGTCAGCACGAACCGGATCCCGTTCTGGACCATGACGTAGGACGCCCGGTCGCGGACCTTGGTCTCGAGACCGCTGAAGGCGACCGGCGAGAAGCCCCACAGCGCCCGGTAGTAGGCGGACGCCTGCCGCGCGTTGCCGACCCAGAACTCGATGTGGTCGATCCCCTGCAGCGGCAGGAAGTCGCCCGCCTTGGCATAGGCGTCGCGGTCGATCCGCGCCCCAGCCTGGTTCGCCGCTCCGCGCGCAGCGGAACGGGCGGCCGTGTCGGTCATCGCAAGAGCCTCCTGGCGACCGTTCGGGACTGTGGCCGTCCAGTATGAGGACAGCGATCCTCT
>CAWAHN010000002.1:0-26578 GCA_963781845.1 uncultured Chloroflexia bacterium
ATGCGGGCTCTCGAGACCGAGCCCCTCGATGGACCGGGTCGCCTGCGTGGTCAGGGTAGCCGTCGATCACGAGGCTCGATGCCCGGGTGGCCGCGAGGAGCTCGGCGCTGTTCCCGGCTTCATCCACGATCGGCGTGCCGTGCTCGTCGACGATCTCGACCTTCGGGTGGTCGCCCAGGGTCACCGCGACCAGGACGCGATCCCCTTCCCAGTGCGGCTCGATGATCGGGTCGACGACCTTCTTGGCGTTGCCGCCGCCGAACAGCTGGGGTCGGCAAGGTCGCGACGTCGACGGTCGCCGATGGTGTTCGCATCGCTCGAAGCGTACACCGCAGGACCTATCATCCCGCGGTGACCTGCCTGGCCTCCGCGGCCCGTTGAACCCGGCGGCGCGCCTCGCGGCGCTCACCCCGAGCGGACGTGCCCGGGTGCCCGTGGCGTGGTCCCTGTACGACCTCGCCAACACCGTCTTCAGCTACGCGATCGTGTCGACCGCGATCGGTCTGTGGCTGACCGACGACGCGCGCTACGGCCAGGGGCCCGGCCAGCTCGTCCAGGGGATCGCGATCGCGGTGTCGGTCGGCTTCAACGCGCTCATCTCGCCGTTCCTGGGGGCGATCTCGGATCGCGGCGGGCGCCGCCTGCCGTTCCTGCTGTTCTTCACGGTCCTGGCCATCGTCCCGTCGGCGATCATCGGTCCGAGCCCCGCCTTGATCGGCGCCGTCCTGTTCACGGTCGCCAACTTCGCCTACCAGGCCGCCCTGATCTACTACGACGCGACGCTGGCGGAGGTGAGCTTCCCGGCGACCCGTGGACGGCTGTCGGGGATCGGCGTCGGGGTGGGCTACCTCGGGACGCTGGTCACCGCCGTGATCCTGCTCGGCCTCGGGATCACCGAGACACCGGACCCCATCTTCCTCATCTCGGCGATCCTCTTCGCGGTGTTCGCCATCCCGATCTTCCTGGTCGTCAAGGAGCCGCCGGCACCGGCCGGCCAGGAGCGGGTCAGCTGGGCCGACATCCGGGGGTCGTTCCGGCAGGTCGGGATCACCATCGGCCACGCCCGCCAGGTCCCCGGGCTGCTCCGGTTCCTGGTCGGCCGGCTGTTCTACTCGGACGCGGTCAACACCCTGATCGTCGTGATGAGCGTGGTCGCGGTCCGGGGGATGGGGCTCACCCAGGGCCAGTTCCTGTACGTCTCGCTCGTCCTCGTGGTCGTCGCGATCCTGGCGAGCTTCGGGTGGGGGCGGCTGGTCGACCGGTTCGGGCCGAAGAAGACGCTCGTGGCCGTCCTGGCCTCGTGGGTCGTCGGGCTGGTCCTCGGGGTCGTCGCGCTCGCGCTGCCCTCGACGGCGACGGGCATCGCGATCTTCATCGCCGCCGGCGCCATCGTCGGGTCCGGCCTCGGCGGCGTGCAGGTGGCGGACCGGGTGTTCATGATCCGGTTGTCGCCACCGGACCGGCTCGGCGAGTTCTTCGGCCTGTACGGGCTGGTGGGCAAGGGCTCGCAGGTGATCGGTCAGCTGCTCTACGGCCTGATCGTGTTCCTCCTGGTCGACACCCTGGGCAACGGCGCCTACCAGCTGGCGATCCTCAGCCTGCTCGTGACCATGGTCATCGGGCTGTGGCTGATCTGGCCGGTCAGCGATCGCTGGTCGGGCTCCGGCGAGCTCGATGCCGGGGAGCATCCCCACCCGATCGCGCCTCCGGAGCGGCTCACTCCCGCGAACGCCCCGATCGAGCCCCGCGTCTAGGTCGGCTGGGTCCGTCGCCAGGCCCAGGCGGATCCGATCATCTCGTCCAACGATCCGAGCCGAGGCGTCCAGCCGAGCACCTCGCGGGCGCGACCGTTGGCAGCCACGAGGGTCGGCGGATCGCCGGCCCGCCGCGGCCCGAGCTCGGCGTCGATCGATCGTCCGATCACGCGCTCGGCAGCGGCGACGACCTCGAGGACGCTGAAGCCGGTCTCACTCCCCAGGTTGAGCGCGACGGCGCGACCCCGCCGCCGATCGCCGGGCGTCGCCGGATCGTCGGTCCGGGGGTCGTCGTCGGCGGTCGCCTCGATCGCGGCGAGGTGGGCGTCGGCCAGGTCGCGGACGTGGATGTAGTCGCGGACGTTCGTCCCGTCGGGCGTCGGGTAGTCGGTCCCGAAGACCGTCACCGGGCGGCCGTGTTCGGCCGCGGCCAGGACGGTCGGGATGAGGTGGGTCTCCGGGTCGTGCCGCTCGCCATGGCGTACGGTGGCGCCGGCCACGTTGAAGTAGCGCAGCGCCACGCTGCGGAGGCCGTAGGCGGCGCCGTACCAGCGGAGTGCCCCCTCGAACGTCCGCTTCGTCTCCCCGTACGGATTGATCGGGGCCAGCGGGGCATCCTCGGCGATCGGCGTGGTCTCAGGGCTTCCGTAGACCGCGGCGGTCGACGAGAAGACGACCCGCCGGACCCCGACCGCTCGCGCCGCCTCGAGCAGCGCGATGCCGCCCGCGACGTTCTCGCGGTAGTACTTCGCGGGATCGACGATCGATTCCCCGACCAGGGAGCGGGCCGCGCAGTGGAGGATGACCTCGATCCGCTCACGGTCGAGCAGCGCCGCGGTCGCAGGACCGTCGGCGTACGACCCCTCGACCAGGGTCGAGTCGACGGCCGCGCGATGTCCGGTCGACAGGTCGTCGAGGACCACGACGTGATGACCGGCCTCGAGCAGACGCTCGACGCTGACCGACCCGACGTAGCCGGCTCCTCCGGTGACCAGGACCCTCACGATGCGGACCCTACTCCTCCTGGGCGAGCTGGGCCTGGGCGAGGAGCAGGAGGGTCGGCCGGTCGTTCAGGGTCGGGTCGTCGACGACCTCCTCGAGCAGCCGATCGAGCACGGCGCCGAGGCGGGGTCCCGGCACGGCGCCCAGCTCGGCGATCAGGTCGTCCCCGTCCACGGCCAGGTCCCGGCGATGGAGGGCGACCTCGGCCGCCAGCTGCTCCGCGACGCGCCGGCGGAGCTCGTCGATCCCACCCGCATCCGGCGGGAGACCGCTCCCGACGTTGTCGGCCTGGCGCAGCTCGAACAGCTCGTCGAGCGCCGCGGGACCGATCTTGGCGATGAAGCGTCGGACGGCAGGGTCCCCCCACGACGATTCGTACGCGAACATGTGCTGGCGGACGAGGTGGGTGACCCGTTCGGTCGGTGAGCGGGGGAAGCGCAATCGCTCGAGCAGGGCGGCCGCCAGCTCCGCGCCGACGGTGTCGTGGCCGATGAACCGCCCATCGGCGAACGTCGACGGCTTGCCGATGTCGTGGACCAGGGCCGCCAGCCGGACGACCGGACGGTCCCGCGGCGCCGCATCCACCGCCCGGAGCGTGTGGTCCCAGAGGTCCTCGCCGGGGATCTTGTTCTGGGCGATGCCGCGCTGGGCCGCGAGCTCGGGTGAGATCCCGGCAAGGAGCCCGGTGGCCTCGAGCGGCCGCAGGCCGACCGATGGGACCGCGGTCGCCAGGAGCTTCTCGAGCTCGGCGGCGATCCGCTCGCCGGACAGGTGGCGGACGAGCTCGGACCGGTCCCCGATCGCGGCCAGCGTGTCGGTCTCGATGGCGAATCCCAGGACCGCCGACAGCCGCATCGCGCGGATCATCCGGAGCGCGTCCTCGCCGAACCTGACGCTCGGGTCTCCGACGGCGCGCAGGATCCCCGCGTCGAGATCGGCTCGGCCGTCGAATGGATCGATCAACGCGACGGAGGATCCGGTCGCCGTCCTGCCCCAGGCCATCGCGTTGACGGTGAAGTCGCGTCGGGCGAGGTCCGTCTCGATCGCGTCGCCGAATTCGACCCGGTGGGGGCGACGGAAGTCCGCGTACTCGTGGTCGCGCCGGAAGGTCGTGATCTCGAACGTCTGGTCGCGATGGCGCACGGCGACCGTGCCGAAGGCGTTCTCGTAGACGGCCTCTGGGAACAGCTCGAGGATGCGCTCCGGTCGGGCGTCCGTCGCCAGATCCCAGTCGTGCGGCGCGAGCCCGAGCATCACGTCACGGAGCGAGCCGCCGACCACGAACCCGGCGTGGCCGGCCGCCCGCAGCGTCTCGATGACGTCGACGACGTCGGCCGGGACCGCGTCGGCTAGTTGCGGCCGAGGAAGAGGTAGTCCCGCCATGCCTCGTTCCTGGCGTCGATGAGGTACGGCGTGAACAGGGAGTAGACGTCGCTGCGCGGTTCGAACGGGGGACGGACGAGCCGGATCCGGGCCTCCTCGAGCAACTTGCCGCCCTTGCGGTGGTTGCATGTCTTGCACGCGGCGACGAGGTTCTCCCAGGTGTGCCCGCCGCCGCGATGGCGCGGGACGATGTGGTCGAGGGTGAGGTCGTTCGACTGGCGTCCGCAGTACTGGCAGCGATGGTCGTCGCGAGCGAAGATCTCGCGGCGCGTGAGCTTGACCCGTGGCCGCGGCCGCCGGACCTGGTGCTGGATCCGGATCACCGACGGGGCGCGGAACTCCGTCCGCGGCGTCCGGATCATCTGGTGGTCGTATTCGACCACCTCCGCCTTCTCGCCGAACAGGAGACGGAAGGCGCGCGGCAGATCGCAGACGTTGAGCGGCTCGTAGTTCTGGTTCAGGACGAGAACGACACCGTCCATGGCCCCGCGAGGATAGCAGGAGCGCGGGACGCGCCCGTGCGAGGTCAGCCGAGTCCGGTCGCGCCGCCGCTGGCGGGATCCCACCCGCCGGCCCGGCCCACCTTGCTGGCCAGCGGGCGGCCCAGGGACGAAGACACGAACCGGGCCGCCTCGAGGACCCGATCGAGCTTGACCCCGTGCTGCCAGCCCTCCGCATCGAGGAGGTAGACCAGGTCCTCGGTCGCCAGGTTCCCGGCGGCACCCGGGGCGTAGGGGCAGCCGCCGGTCCCGCCGGTCGAGGCATCGAAGCAGCGGATCCCTGCCGCCAGCGCGGCCGAGACGTTGGCCAGGGCGGTCCCTCGCGTGTCGTGGAAATGGAAGGCGAGTCGGTCCAGGTGCAACCCCGCCTCGACGGCGCGACCGGTCAGGTCGGCGACCTGGTCCGGGACGCCGACCCCGATCGTGTCGCCGAAGCAGACTTCGTCGGCGCCGAGGTCGAACAGCTCGACCGCCAGCTCGAGCGCGTGGGCTGGATCGACCCGGCCGGTGTATGGGCAGCCGAAGGCGGTCGAGACGTAGGCCCGGCGCCACCAACCGAGATCGCCCGCTCGTTCGAGCACCGGAGCGAACGCGT
Organism: uncultured Chloroflexia bacterium; assembly: GCA_963781845.1. Classification (GTDB taxonomy): domain Bacteria; phylum Chloroflexota; class Limnocylindria; order Limnocylindrales; family CSP1-4; genus Chersky-267. Next base: position 5,235 of record CAWAHN010000002.1, read on the forward strand.
CGAGCGAGTCGGCGACGGTCATCCCGATGTTGTGCTCGGTGAAGGCATCGGTCGTCGCGGTGAAGACGGCCAGCGCCTCGGCACCGGCGGCCTCGGCCCGGGCGAGTCCGCGCAGGTTCGGGACGAGGACCGGATAGCGGACGCCGGTGACGTCGGGCAGCGCCGGCAGGAGCTCGTCGGCGTCGGCCAGCTGCGGGATCGATCGCGGTGAGACGAAGCTGGTCGCCTCGATCTCGCGCAACCCGGCGGCCACGAGCAGCTCGACGAACCGGACCTTGTCCGCCGTCGGGACCTCGGCCGCCTCGTTCTGGAGCCCATCGCGCGGCCCGACCTCGTAGATCCGGACGTGCCGGTCCATGTCGATCGCCGGGCCGTCGGTCATGGGATCCGCCTCAGGCCTGTCGGGTCCCGGCGCCCGCGGCGACCTCGATCTCGGCGATCCGGACCTCGATCGCGGCGATGTCCTCGCACGCCTGCCGGTACGCCTCGCCGCCGAGCGGAGCGGCGGCGCGCCTGCGGCGAGCATCGCGGTGGAGGACGAGCAATGCCTCGCGAGTGTCCGGCAGGGTGTCGGCCATGGCGTCTCCTTCGTACCCGCTGAGGGTAGCAAGCGACGGGCCGCCGGTCACTCCACGATGATCACGAGCTGGCCGCGGCGGACCTGGTCGCCCGGCCGGACCAGGACCTCGCGGACGACGGCCGGGCGGGTCGCCGTGACGACGTGCTCCATCTTCATCGCCTCCAGGGTCAGCAGGGGATCGCCGACCCGGACGACGTCGCCGGCACCGACGTGGACCGCCAGGACGGCGCCCGGCATCGGCGCCGGGACCTCCTCCGATCCGCCTTCGTGGCGATCGGCTGCCCTGCGCAGCGCGCGATCGACGTCGGGCGGCGAAGCGAGCTCGAAGGCCACGCTCCGCCCGTCGACATCCACGTGCGCGACGCCGTCCGCCGCGAGGACGGCCCAGCGCGTGCTGGGCGTCGTCGGATCCAGCACGGTCACCGTCCGGCTCGCCCGGCCGTCCGCCGTGAGTCGGAGACGTGCCGGCCCGTTCAACCGCCAGCCGCCCGCCCAGGCGTCCGGGACGCGCGCCGGTGCGAAGCCGGGCGCCGAGGACGGCCGTGGGTCGGCGGTCGTCACGGCGAGCAAGCGTGCGGCGACCCCCCAGACGTCGTCGGGGGGATCCGTCGACCCCTCGTCCGCGTCCCTGGCGCCTTCGGGTCCGGTGGACGGCGGCCAGATGCGCTCGAGCGTGTCGATCCGCGCCTCGCCCTCGAGGACAACGGGCTGGCGGACGAGCCAGCGGAGGAACCGGAGGTTGGTCGTCAGCCCGAGCACGATCGTGTCGTCGAGCGCCGCCGACAATCGTTCCAACGCCGCCCGGCGATCCGTTCCCGCGGCGATGATCTTCGCGAGCATCGGGTCGAACCGCTCGTCGATCTCGCTGCCCGGTTCGATCCCGGTGTCCACTCGAACGCCGCCGCCCGGCTCGACCGGCCAGCGGATCGCCTCGACCCGACCGGTGGCGGGCAGGAAGCCGGATCCGGCATCCTCGGCGTAGAGCCGGACCTCGACGGCATGGATCCCACGTGCGAGGAGCTCGTCGACCCGGCCCTGGCCGAGGTCGAGTGGCAGCCCGCTCGCGATCCGCAGCTGGTCGGCGACCAGGTCGCGCCCGGTCGCCATCTCGGTGACCGGATGCTCGACCTGGAGCCGGGTGTTCATCTCGAGGAAGTACCACCGGTCGCCGTCGACCAGGAACTCGCACGTGCCCGCACCGACATAGCCCACGGCGGCAGCCAGCACCAGGGCGGCCCGGCCGAGGCTTGCCCGGAGGTCCGGCCCGACCGCCGGCGAAGGCGTCTCCTCGAGGATCTTCTGGTGCCGCCGCTGGATCGAGCAGTCCCGCTCGCCCAGGTGGACGCCGTGCCCGTGGGCGTCGAACAGGACCTGCACCTCGACGTGCCGGGGTCCGACGAGGTACCGCTCGAGGATGATCCGGTCGTCGCCGAACGCGGCAGCCGCCTCTCGACGGGCCGAGGCGATCGCCGCGGGCAGGTCGGCCTCCGCTGGCACGACCCGCATGCCCTTGCCGCCGCCGCCGGCCGCAGGCTTGACGATGAGCGGCCAGCCGATCCTCGCGGCGGCGGTCGCGAGCGCGGCGTCCGACTGGTCGGGCTCGTCATAGCCGGGCACGACCGGGACACCGAGGCTCGTCGCGAGGCGTCGCGCCGCCCCCTTGTCGCCCATCGCGCGGATGGCCGCCGCCGGCGGGCCGACCCAGATCAGCCCGGCCTCGGCGACTCGTTCGGCGAAGCCCGGGTTCTCGCTCAGGAAGCCGAACCCCGGATGGACCGCGTCGGCGCCGGCCTCGAGAGCGGCACGGACCGCTGCGTCCGGGTCGAGCAGGTCGATCGGCGGGCGTCCACGCTCGCCCGGGACCACGACCCGGATCCCGAGACGGTCGCCGGTCCGGCGGATGCGCGCGGCGATCTCCCCGCGGTTGGCGACGAACAGCGTCCCGATCGATCGGTCCGGAGCCGGCGCGACGGGCGTGGTCGGTGTCGCGGTGAGTGCTCTGTCGGCGATGAATGCGTCTAACGCGTCAAACGCGACGCGCCACCGTCCTCCGACGCGACGCGCGGGAAGGACACCGGTGGTGATCCAACGCTGGACGGTCCGGGTCGAGGTGCCGAGACGCTCGGCGACCTGGCTCGGACGGAGTTCGGCGTCGGTCATGGCGCGATTGTCGTGTCTGGCGCCCGAACCGGCAAGAGGATCCCGAGGCCGATGCGGCTCGGCGCATCGCTGTGAAGGTCAGTCGTGGGGATCCGGGACCCAGGCCGGCGGGCGTTTCTCGGTGAACGCCCGGAAGCCCTCCTGCGCCTCCGCGGACTGCCGCTGTCGCGCGATCACCCGCGCGGTGTGCCATTTCGACGAGCCGTGCGGCAAGCCGCGGACCTCGCGAACGATCGCCTTCGCGGCACGGGCGGCGGTCGGTCCTGCGGCGAGCAGGTCGTCGAGCGCGGTATCGACCGCGTCGTCCAGCGCGCCGTCGCCTTCGACAACCTCATGGACGAGGCCGATCCGGTAGGCCCGCACGGCGTCGAACCGCCGACCGCCCGGGAAGAGCGCTCGCGCGTTCGTCTCGCCGATCTTGGCGATGACGAACGGCGAGATCATCGCCGGCAGGATGCCCATCCGCGTCTCCGTGAAGCCGAACCGGGTCCCGCTCTCGGCCACCACCAGGTCGCTCACCGCGCACAGACCCATCCCGCCCCCGAGCGCCGCGCCGTGGACCCGGGCGATCACCGGGACCGGGCAGCCATCGATCGTCTCGAACATCTCGGCCGCCGCCATCGCGTCCTGCTCGTTGGCCTCGACGTCGAGCGACATCGCGGCGCGCATCCACGCGACGTCGGCGCCGGCACAGAACGACGGGCCGTCGCCGGCCAGGACGATCGCCCGGAGCGACGTGGCCTCCTCGCGCCCGAGGCTCGTGAAGGTGGTGCGCAGGTCGGCGATCAGGCTCGCGTCGAGCGCGTTGTGGACCTCCGGTCGAGCCAGCGTCACCCGCGCGACGACCCCACCCGGACCGCTCCGCTCGACGCGCAGACGCTCGCTCACCCGCGCATCGTACGCGGTCGACCCGACCGCGAGTGCCGGTCGCCGCCGGTCCGCACGTCGCCCTCGGTCCGGGGCGGCGCGTCATCTTCGCGGGTACGCTGACGGGATGCTCCTCGGCATCGATCACGTCGTCATCGCCTGCCCCGATCCCGATGCGGCGGCCGATGAGCTCGAGACGCGGGTCGGGTTGCGCGCCGGCGGCGGCGGTCGCCACGAGGCGCTCGGCACGTTCAACCGCCTCGTCTGGCTCGGGGACACCTACCTCGAGCTGATCGGGGTGTTCGACCGGTCCTCCGCCGAGCGTTCGTGGATCGGCGCGCCGACGGTCCGTGCGCTCGAGCGGGGTGGCGGCCTGGCCACCTGGGCCGTGGCGACCGATGACCTCGACGGCGACCTCGCCCGCCTGAAGGTCGACGGCTCCGGGCTCTCCGATGCGCGCTTCGGTGAGCGGGTGCGGGCGGACGGGCAGGTCGTCCGGTGGAGGCTGGCGTCGCCCGGCTTGCTCGGCCCGGACAAGGCACCATTCCTCATCGAGCACGACGAGACCGCGGCGGAATGGACGCTCGAGGATCGGGCGGCGCGCGCCCTCGCTTCGCACCCGCTGGGTGGGACGGTCAGGCTCGAGTGCCTCGAGATCCCCGTCGACGACCCGGGGTCGGTGGGGCTCCGCGTCCTGCGGACCGTCGGGATCGGGCCGTTCCGCCCCTCGCTCGCGGGTCGCGGGGCTCGGGATGGCGCGATCGGGACCCAGACGGTCCGCTACCGCCGCGCCGGGCCATCGGACCGCGGCCTGCCGACGATCCACCTCATCGTGGGTGGGAGCGCCGTGGAGCCGCGCCAGGTCGATGCGATCGGCTGCCGGTTCGCGCTTCGGAGCGGGTAGCCGGTCGCCGGCCCGGCCGCGGTCGTGGCTACGGGGCCGCCGAAGTCGCCGGGGTGGCCGGCGGCGGTGCGGAGTGTACGAACGAGCACAAGACATCGGTGTCGGCCAGCCGTCATGGCCGCTGACGTCAGGCAGGCAGGTCGGCCGGGTCGCACCGGTACAGCGCGACCTCCCATACACGCTCGAGTCCGAGCGCCACGAGGTTCGCGGCCGATCGACTGCCGTCGTTCGCACTCGCGGCGATCACGGTCGCGCCGAGCCCCGCCGCGTACGCCGAGCGATGGGCGATCAGGCCGCGCTGGATGCCGAGGCCGCGATGCTCGGGCAGCACCGCCATGAGCCCGAGCAGGCCGATGTGGCGGCGGACGACGAGGTTGGCGCAGGCGATCGCCTCGCCGTCGCGCTCCACGACGAAGAAGTGATGTCCCGGCGACCCGACCAGCCTCGGCAGCGCCCCGCGCCAGGCCGCCGCCTCGCCGTCGTCGATCGGTGAGGCCTCGACGATGAGCGACGCGAACGTGTCGCCGCGGTCGGGCCCGATCTCGCGGATCGTCATGCCGGCGGGAAGGGCGGCGACCCCGTTCGTCTCGGACGCAGCCAGGATCGCCGCCGGTTCAGCGAGGTGGATCGAGGCGGGGTGCTCGGCGACGGCGCCGGGCCAGGGCGGCTCGTGGGCCGGGATCCAGCCGACGGTCCGGTTGGAGCGGAACCAGTCGATCATCCGCGGGAGCAGGTTCGACAGCTCCCGGTATCCGCTGACCCGGTTGAACGCCCGTCCCGGCAGCTCCGGCGAGGCGACCATCGCCAGCCCGCCGTCCTCGTCGACGCGAACGTCGAAGCCGGCCGATCCGACCGCCCGCCACAGGGCGAGGCCGAAGCCGCGGCCGACCGCCTCGATCCGGTCGAGCAGATCGTGCAGCTCCGCTCGCGAGTCCGACGCCGGCGGCAGGATCCTGATCTCGTCGCCGGTCCGGACCTCGCCCTCGACGAGGACCCGCGCGTACATCCGCGAGTCGAGCGGGTGGAGCAGGATCGAGATCCGGCCCGACCGACCGTCGATGAACGAATCGGCGATCAGGTTGCACGGCATCGCCGGCTTGCTGATCTCCAGGACCAGCGTGTCGCCGATGGCTGCCCGGGTCCCGGGCGCCAGCGTCGCCCACTCGACGCCCTCGGTCGTGAGGTTCTCTCCGACCGAGCCCGGATGGATGGGATGACCCTCGACCTGGACGCGCCGGATGGCTTCGATCCCGAGCAACGCGACGGCCCGGTGCGGACCGCCGTGGACCGTGTCGTGACGGTGGGCATCGCCTTCGAGCCCGAGGGGACCGACCCGGGCGCGATCGATCGCCGACTTGGGCACGCCGCCCGGGGAGACGTTGACCTGCAGGACGCGGCCGACGGTCCCTGGCGATCCGCCCGTCACATCCGGAACACGCCGAAGCGCGTCTCCGGGATGGGGGCGTGCAGCGCGGCGTCGAGTCCGAGGGCCAGGACGCGCCGGGTGTCGAGCGGGTCGATGACCCCGTCGTCCCACAGGCGGGCGGTGGCGAAGTAGGGGCTCCCTTCGGCCTCGTAGCGGTCGAGGATCGGCGCCTCGAAGGCGTCTCGCGCCGCATCGTCGGCGAAGCCGCCGCGGACGGTCGACAGGACCCGCGCGGCCTGCGCCCCGCCCATGACCGAGATCCGCGAGTTCGGCCACGACCACAGGAAGCGCGGACCGTACGCCCGGCCGGCCATCGCGTAGTTCCCGGCTCCGAAGCTGCCGCCCACGACCACCGTGAACTTCGGGACCTCGGCACAGGCGACGGCCATCACCATCTTGGCGCCGTCCTTGGCGATCCCGCCGGCTTCGTACTCCCGACCGACCATGAACCCGGTGATGTTCTGGAGGAAGACCAGCGGGATCCGTCGCTGGGCGCAGAGCTCGACGAAGTGGGCGCCCTTGAGCGCCGACGCCGAGAACAGGATCCCGTCGTTGGCGACGATCCCGATCGGCCAGCCGTCGAGGTGCGCGAAGCCGGTGACCAGCGTCTCGCCGTAGAGCGGCTTGAACTCGTGGAATCGGCTGGAGTCGACCAGGCGGGCGATGACCTCGCGGATCGCGAGGGGTCTCCGGAGGTCGCTCGGGACGGCACCGTACAGATGGGCGCTGCCGCGGGCAGGATCCCCTTCGGGCGCAACGACCGGCGGGGCGGGCTCCTCGCGGTCCCACGGCGGCTCGGGCCGCCGGCGGTTGAGGTTCGCGACGATGGATCGCCCGAGGGCGAGCGCATGCTCGTCGTCGAGCGCCTCGTGGTCCGCGACGCCGCTGATCCTCGTGTGGACGTCGGCACCACCCAGATCCTCGGCCGTGACGTCCTCGCCGGTCGCGGCCTTCACCAGCGGCGGACCGCCGAGGAAGATCGTGCCGGTCCCGCGGACGATGACGGTCTCGTCGCTCATCGCGGGAACGTAGGCGCCGCCGGCCGTCGACGAGCCCATGACCAGGGCGATCTGCGGGATACCGGCCGCCGACAGGCGAGCCTGGTTGAAGAAGATCCGCCCGAAGTGATCACGGTCCGGGAAGACGTCGGCCTGGAGCGGCAGGTAGGCGCCGCCGCTGTCGACCAGGTAGACGCACGGCAGGTGGTTCTCGAGGGCGACCTCCTGGGCCCTGAGGTGCTTCTTGACCGTGATCGGGAAGTAGGTCCCGCCCTTTACCGTGGCGTCATTGGCGACGATGACGCAGGTCGTGCCCTCGACCCGGCCGATGCCGGTGACGATCCCGGCGCTCGGTGCCTCATCGTCGTACATCCCGCCGGCGGCAAGGGGGCTCAGTTCGAGGAAGGCGGTCCCTGGGTCGAGCAGCCGATCGATCCGCTCACGGACCGGCAGCTTGCCGCGCTCCCGATGGCGGGCGATCGTGGTCTCGTCGCCACCGGCGCCGCGGGCGGCCACGACATCCTGGCGCGCCCGGAGTTCGGCCACCAGCGTCGTCATCGCCTCGACGTTCGCGCGCACGTCGGCGCTCGCGGGGTCGAGCCGGCTGACGAGGACGGGCATCGTCGGATGATACGCGGCGACTCCGACCACTCAGGATCCGTCAACGGGACCAGCGGGCTCTCACCGGCCGCCGGGTTCGGGTGTCTCCGCCGGTCTGTTCGGGAGCCTCGGCCGCCGGGTTCGGGTGTCTCGTCGTCACCCGCGCATCCTGCGCACGTTCGCCGAGCATCCGCCGCGGACTGCCGGCCGACCGTGCATGCGGCCGAGCACGGTCTGCCCACGGACGACCGCCACTCCTGCGTGCCCGGATCCGCCCGGCGTCCGCCAACGTGCGGGCCATGCGCGCCTGGCGGCGGGGGGCCCGGCCCGTCCCGCCAACGTGCGGGCCATGCGCGCCTGGCGGCGGGGGCCCCGGCCCGTCCCGCCAACGTGCGGGCCATGCGCGCCTGGCGGCGGGGGGCCCGGCCCGTCCCGCCAACGTGCGGGCCATGCGCGCCTGGCGGCGGGGGGCCCGCCCATCCGGCCGTCGCGATCGTTGCGAGCCTGGCGAGAAGGCGTTCCAGCTTGGTCCGCGGTCCGGGTCATCTCGACCGCCCCACTCGGAATTCGCTGCTTGCCGTGCGATAATCGAACGACGCGAGGCGATCCGAGCGGCTCGAACGGGCGACGACCCCGGGGCCGGCCGGCCGGCGGACCTCTGCGGCAGACCTGAGGATCCACCAGACCATGACTGTCGAGACCTCCACCTGGGTGACCAAGAAGGGCCTCGCCCAGATGCTCAAGGGCGGCGTCATCATGGACGTCGTCACGCCCGACCAGGCCAAGATCGCCGAGGACGCCGGCGCCGTCGCCGTGATGGCCCTCGAACGGGTCCCGAGCGACATCAGAGCCGCCGGTGGGGTCGCTCGGATGTCCGATCCCACGATGATCGTCGGGATCATGGAGGCCGTCTCGATCCCGGTCATGGCCAAGGCCCGGATCGGGCACTTCGTCGAGGCCCAGGTGCTCGAGGCCCTCGGCGTGGACTACATCGACGAGTCCGAGGTGCTCACGCCGGCCGACGAAGAGAACCACATCGACAAGCACGCCTTCAAGGTCCCGTTCGTGTGCGGCTCCCGGAACCTGGGAGAAGCGCTCCGGAGGATCTCCGAGGGTGCCGCGATGATGCGGACGAAGGGTGAGGCCGGGACCGGCAACATCGTCGAGGCGGTCCGCCACATCCGGACGGTCAACGCCGAGATCCGGCGGCTCCAGGGGATGCGCGAGGACGAGCTGTTCGCCGCCGCCAAGGAGCTCCAGGCACCGATCGACCTCGTCCGGGGCGTCGCCGCCGAGGGCAAGCTGCCGGTGGTGAACTTCGTCGCCGGCGGGATCGCCACACCCGCCGACGCCGCGCTGGCGATGCAGCTCGGCGCCGAGGGCGTGTTCGTCGGATCGGGGATCTTCAAGAGCGAGGATCCGGCGCGGATGGCGAACGCGATCGTCCAGGCGACGACCCACTTCGACAACCCGAAGGTCATCGCTGAGGTCAGCACGGGCCTCGGCGCCGCCATGCGCGGGATCGCCCTCGAGCAGATCCCGGAAGGGGAGCGGCTCGCCGTCCGGGGCTGGTAATCCTCGGATCCTCGGGCCAATGGCCTCGACAGGGCTCGGCCTTGGACTTCGGAGGGCACGTGGCGATCGACGTTGAGGGTGCCAGTAGAACGCGGCTTGCCGCACGGCGACCGTGAAGATCGGTGTGCTCGCTGTCCAGGGCGCCTTCGTGGAGCACGTCCGCGTGCTCCGTGGCATCGGCGTCGACGCCGTCGAGGTGCGTCTGCCCGCGGACCTCGACGGGATCAGCGGGTTGATCCTGCCCGGCGGCGAGAGCACCACCATGCGCAAGCTGATCCACCGCTGGGGACTCCTCGACCCGATCCTCGACCTGGCGGCCGGCGGCGCCCCCCTGTTCGGGACGTGCGCCGGGATGATCCTGCTCGCCCGCGAGATCGTCGGCGGCGAGGAACCGGTCTTCCCGCTGCTCGACGTGACCGTCGAGCGGAACGCCTTCGGGCGCCAGCTGGACTCGTTCGAGGCGGACCTCGCGGTCCCGATCCTCGGCGACGGTCCGGTCCACGGCGTCTTCATCCGGGCCCCGCTCATCGAACGCGTCGGTCCGGATGTCGACGTCCTGGCACGCCTCGACGACGGTCGGATCGTGGCCGTTCACGAGCGGAACGTCCTGGCCACGGCGTTCCATCCGGAGCTGGCCGGAGAGACGCGCTTCCATCGGCTCCTGGCGACGATGGCCGCCGAGCACGACGATCCCGGCGAGGGGTCCGGTCGCCGGCCCCACCCGACCCGGCGCACCGCCAGACCCGGCTCGTGAGCGGCCGGTCGGGCAAGGTCAGGGTCGCTCGACTGACCGATCTGGCGGCCCTCGGCGAGCTGTCGCGACTGTGCCAGCAGGAGTCGGCCGATACCCGTTCGCTCGGCTTGCCCGTGAGCGGGCCGCGGATCGGCGTCTTCAGCCTGTTCCGCCTTCCCCTCGGTGCGTTCCGACCGCACGACCTGCTGTACGTCTACGAAGAGGAGGACGGGTTGTCCGGGCTGGTCCGGGTCGAGCGCGAGACGCCCCGCGACGAGTGGACCATCGTCGAGCTCGATGCGATCGGCCTGGCCGAGGCCGGCGACATCCGCTTCCGGCTCGTCCAGCACATCCTCCGTGACGGCGCGAAACGCGGCGCGATCCGGTTCCACGTCGCCTGCGCCGACGCGTCCGGGAACGTCGAGCTGTTCATGCAGGCAGGGTTCGCCAGGTACGGCGAGGAGCTGCTCCTCTACCGTCCGCCCGGTGCCCCGCTGCCCGATCCGTGGACCGATGAGGAGGCCACCGCGGGCCTGATCCGACCCGCCGCGCCGATCGACGCGGTCGCGCTGGCCAAGCTGTATGCCGCCGTGACCCCACGGCCCGTCCAGCGCCTGGAGTCGTATCGCATCGGCGACTGGGAGCGGCAGGGGTCCAGCTGGCGGCTGCCCCGCTCGAGCCTCGCCCCGATCCTCCGCTTCGCCGACGTCGAGGCGTTCGTTCGCGAGGCCCCGGGCGGCGGCCCCGACGGGACCCAGCTCGACGGCTTCCTCCAGGTCGGGGTCGCCAAGGAGGATCAACCCCACTACCTCAAGATCCTCGCCCGACCCGATGCGGACACCAAGCCGCTGGTGGAGTACGGTCTCGGGGTGATCTCCGCCCGGACCCGGAACGGCGGCCGCAGCGACCATGGCGTGATCGCCCCGGTTCGCACCTACGAAGCCCCGATCGACCGTCGACTCGAGGATGCCGGTTTCCGCGTCGAGTCGACCGTCACGCTGCTGATGAAGGAGACCGTCGTGCGGGTCGCCGAGCCCGCTCTCGTCCCAGCCATCCGATGATGGATCCATCCCGCTCGACAGGGAGGAACCGTTGAGTCCCAAGCGCATCGAACGAGAGGCCATGGACGACCTCGACCTGCTCCTGGCGGCGCTCCCGCCCGAGGTCGTCGCGGCCGTCCACGCCCTGCCCGCCAAGGAGTCGCTCATCGAGGTCGTGCTCGACCTGGGGCGTCGTCCGGAGGCCCGCTTCCCGGACAGCGAGGAGACGCTCCTCGAGCGGGAGATCGACGAGTCCGACATCGCCTACGTCGTGGAGAACATCGGCACGTTCGGCGACGACAACCGCGCGGGGATCGAGCGGACGCTTCACCGGATCAGCGCGATCCGCAACCGGAGCGGCAAGATCGTCGGCCTGACCTGCCGGATCGGCCGGGCCGTCTACGGCACGATCGAGATCATCGACGACTTCGTCGAGACCGGGAAGTCCATCCTGATCATGGGGCGGCCCGGGATCGGCAAGACGACCATGCTCCGGGAGGCCGCCCGGGTCCTCGCCGACGACATGGGCAAGCGGGTCGTGGTGGTCGACACGAGCAACGAGATCGCCGGCGACGGCGACATCCCCCACCCCGCGATCGGCAAGGCGCGCCGGATGCAGGTCAGGACGCCGTCCCTCCAGCACGAGGTGATGATCGAGGCGGTCGAGAACCACATGCCGCAGGTCATCGTCATCGACGAGATCGGGACGGAGCTCGAGGCCGCGGCGGCCCGGACGATCGCCGAGCGCGGCGTCCAGCTGATCGGCACGGCGCACGGCAACAACCTCGACAACCTGATGCTCAACCCGACCCTGTCCGACCTCATCGGCGGCATCCAGAGCGTGACCCTCGGCGACGAGGAGGCTCGCCGCCGCCGGACGCAGAAGAGCGTGCTCGAGCGCAAGGCGCCGCCGACGTTCGACGTGATCATCGAGATCCAGGATCGCGAGCGGGTCATGGTCCACAGTGACGTCGCGGACACCGTCGACGCGATGTTGCGCGGCGATCCGGTCGCGCCGGAGCTGCGCTGGCGGGACGAGGAGGGCGTCCACCGCTCCCAGGCTCGGCCGCGTCCGTCGCCGCGCGAGCAGCTCGGGGCGGAGCGCTTCGCGGGCCTGGTCGGGACCGGCTCACCGTGGCGGATGGAGCCCGGCTGGCGTGGCGACGGACCGTATCGTGGCGGCGGTTACCGTGACGCCGGCCCGGGTGGCGCGGGAGCGCCGGCCGGCCCCGGGTACCGGGCGGGCTACCGACCCGGGGCGAGTGGCGGCTGGCGTCAGACGCGGGGAGGATCCGCGCGGGAGACCGGCCCGCGCGGCCGGATAGTCGACCCCGGGGCCTCCGACGAAGCCCTGGGGACGCTGCCGGGTGAGCGATTCGCCGTCCCCCCGACGGGGTCGGCCAGCCGGACCCGAGCGGTCCCGCGCGCCGCCGACCTGCCGTTCGTGGCCGGTGAGATCGCCGATCGCGGGCCGCTCGAGCGGGGCGATCCACCGCCGGTCGAGCCACGGGCCCGCGACGCCCGTGAGTGGCAGCGCCAGCAGGCATGGCGCGAGCAGGCCGCGCGGGCGATCGTCGACCTCAAGGCGGACGAGGGCACCGGACCGGTCAACGCGGTCGACCTCGAGGCGGAACCTGCGGACGCCGAGGCCCTCGCGGCGCTGGCCGACGACGGCGAGGCGACCGCGGAGCCCGGCGACGACGGGACGGTCCTCCGGGTCGAAGGCGCGGGTGCCCTGCCGACCCTGCGGGTCCTGCCCCACGGGGTCAGTCGGAAGCGCCTCGAGCAGGCGGTCCGCGAGCTCCAGCTGCCGGTCGTCGTGGCCCGGGACGTCGACGAGGCGGATGTGGTGATGACCCTCCGCAGCGAGTACCGACAGAAGACCCCGATGCTTCGCGAGGCCGAGGACCGCGCCATGCCGATCTACGTCCTCAAGAGCAACACGATCCCCCAGATGGAGGCCAGCCTCACCTCGATCTTCTCGCTCGAGGTCGACCCTCGCGAGGCCGCGCTCCGCGAGACCGAGGAGGCGATCGATCTGGTCATGCGCCAGTCCGAGGCCGTCGAGCTGAGCCCGCAGAACGCCTACGTGCGTCGGCTCCAGCACCAGATGGCCGAGCGGGCGAACCTCGTCTCGCGCTCGCGCGGGCGCGAACCCTACCGGCGGGTGCGGCTCTACCCCGACCAGGCGCGGGCCAGCTGGCGCTGAGGATGGGTGCGAGCGAGCCGCCCCGGATGGCGATGCACGCCGTCGTGCTCGACTGCGCCGAGACCGAGCCGCTCGTCGCGTTCTGGTCGGCGGCCCTGGGCTATGTGACCTGGTTCGAGCCGTTCGGCCAGTTCGCGGGGCTGAAGCCGCCGCCGGACGATCCGAGGCGCGGCCTGCCCCTGATCTTCCAGCGCGTTCCCGAAGCCAAGGTCGTCAAGAACCGCGCGCACGTCGACTACGAGGCACCCGATCGGGTCGCCGAGGTCGCCCGGCTCGTCGGGCTCGGCGCCACGATCGTCCGCGAGGTCGATGAGGGTCCGACGATGCGCTGGACGGTCATGGCCGATCCCGCCGGGAACGAGTTCTGCGTGACCCAGGCCTGATCTCCCGCCCGACGTCTTACGGTCGGTGGGCGGTACCGTCCCTCGACGTCGCGCGGGCGCGAGCGAGCCTGTCGCCCCGAAGGCCGACACAGTCGAGCGCCCAGAACGTTTCCGCGTACACGAGCGCCCCGCGCATCCAGGGCTGCCACCCGGGGAGCGGGACTGCCTGGCAGGCGGGCGCGGGGATCCGGGTGGACGGCGGCGTCACGCCCAGCTCGGAGGCGGGTCTCCAGCCGAGCCGCCCGTAGTAGGCGGGGTCGCCTTCCAGGAAGACCGCCGGGACGCCGGCGCCCCTCGCCTCGGCCACGGCGTGGGCCACCAGCGCCCGGCCGATCCCCCGGCCCTGCCGCTCCGGCGTGACCGACAGTGGGCTGAGGACGAGGACCTCGACCAGTCGCGCCTCCGCGTCGATCCAGCCTCGTGTGAGCCGGACCTGCCCGACCACCCGGTCATCGACGATGGCGACGTAGCCGGTGCTGTCGGAGCGCTGCGCCAGCGCGTCCTCGAGGGCGACGACCTCGGGCTGGTCCTCGAAGGCGCGGCCGATCACGTCGCGGAGGGCGGCGGCGTCCTCGGGCACCTGGCGTCGGATCGCGGCGTCGGTGGAGGAGGCCATCGCCGAGAACAGTACCGCTGCGGGTCCGACCCGGCCGGGGTGCGTCGGCCCCGGCCGGACGCCAGACTCCGCGGCCGCCGTCAGTCGGGGCCCGCGAACTCGTGGCGGAGCGCCGACCGAGCGGCCCACACCCCGCACATCCCGTGGACCCCGCCGCCGGGCGGGGTCGACGACGAGCACAGGTAGATCCCGCGGGTCGGGGTCCCGTACGGGTCGAGCCGGGCGACCGGGCGGGTGAAGAGCTGGCGCAGGTCCTGGATCCCGGCATTGATGTCGCCGCCGATGTAGTTCGGGTTGTACGCCTCGACGTCCGCCGGCAGGCGCACCGACCGGGCCAGGATCGTCTCGCGGAACCCCGGGGCGAAGCGCTCGATCTGCGCCTCGATCCGGTCGGTCATGTCGAACGTCGAGCCGCTCGGGACGTGGCAGTACGCCCACCCGGTGTGACCGCCGCCCGGGGCCCGGGTCGGGTCGAACCGACTCGCCTGGACGACCAGGACGAACGGCCGCTCGGGATGTCGACCGTCGCTCACGTCCGCCTCGGCCGCCCGGATCTCGTCCATCGTCCCTCCGACATGGACGGTCCCGGCGCGCTCGACGCCGTCGGCCTGCCACGGGATCGGCGCGCTCAGCGCCCAGTCGACCTTGACGATGCCGGGTCCGTAGCGGAAGCCCTCGAGCCGCCGTCGATAGCGATCCGGGAGCCGTTCGCCGGCGATCCGGGCCAGCGCTCTCGGCGTCGTGTCGAACAGGATGGCCCGGGCCGGCGGGAGATCCGCCAGTGACCCGACGGGATGGTCGGTCACGATCTCGCCGCCGAGCGACCTGAGCTCGGCCGCGAGCGCGTCCGCGAGGTGCTGCGTGCCGCCGCGGACGATCGGCCAGCCGTAGGCATGGGCGGTGACCGCCAGGGCGAGGCCGAACGACGCCGTCAGCGGACGCTCGAGACGGAGCATCGAGTGGGCACTGACGCCGGCCAGCAGGGCGCGCGCCTCCTCGTCCCGGAACCGTCCGCTCAGCAGCCCGATCGCCGAACGGCGCGCGAGGCGGCCGAATCGCGCGGCGGCCAGCGGGTGATGGGGGACCCGGAAGATCGGCCCGAGGACGAGGTCCATGATCTTGTCGGCATCGCGGACCAGCGGGCCCATCAGACGGCGATACGCCGCGCCGTCGGCCCCCAGTCCCGCGGCCGTGGCGGAGACCGACCGCTCCAGGATCGCCGCGCGACCCCCGTCGAGCGGATGGGCCAGGGGGGCCGGCGGGTCGATCAGGTCGAGGCCGAATCGCCCGAGGTCGAGCCCGCGGAAGAACGGCGACGCCACGGACGTCCCCTGGACGGTGGAGCAGATGTCGTGGACGAACCCTGGGAGCGTCAGCTCGGCGCTGCGCATCCCTCCGCCGACCGTGGCGTGCCCCTCGTAGACGACGACGGAGCGACCCGCTCTGGCCAGGGTGATCGCCGCCGCCAGCCCGTTCGGGCCGGACCCGACGACGATCGCATCGGGCGCCTCAGGTCTCATGCGCCCATGGTGACCGGCCCTGGGCGATCACGCCTCGCCGCTTCGATGGAACCAGTGGCGCGGGTGCGTGACGGTCCACACGGCCGACCGGACCGCGGCGTTGTGGCGGACGTTCCCGGCGTTCTTCCACTGACGCTTCCGGTCGACGCAGGTCTGGTCGAGGGTGGCCGTCGCGTCGACCCCGAAGCGCGCCGCGAGGTTGTGCAGGGTCGCCGACCAGAAGGCGTTCTCGCGGCGATGGCCGTACACCCCCATCGAGACCTCGTAGAACGGGTCGTTGGTGCGCAGCAGGGTCTCGATCTGGACGACCGTGGTCGGGCCGTCGCCGTAGGAGCTGAAGGTGATCCAGGCGGCGAACATGTGCCCCTCGGGGGTCATGAACGTGAACGACTCGTCGTCGGCGTAGATGACCATGACGCCGGTCGACAGCGTCTGGTGGCCGGGTGCGGCCAGGTTGAGGAGGGCGACCTCGCCCGGTGCGATCCCGGTGATCGGGCCGTAGAAGTTGTTGCCCTTCGGCCAGAACGAGCCGAACTCGTCCTTCCAGGTCGCGATGACCTGCTCGGGCGTCACGTCCGCCCCGTCGAGCCGGACCCGGTAGCGCTTCTGCCACAGCTGACCGAAGCCCTGGACCGGCCCGACCAGCCGACGGCCCTCCACGTTGAGGTTCATCGCGCTCGATGGGACGGCGCCGAGCGCCAGGCGGTCGACCGGCTTCGACCAGTTGTCCTCGCTCGACCGCTGGCGCGGCTCCGCGTCGGCGGTCGTGGCCGGGGATCCACCTGCGGACGGCTGCTCGGGCTCGTGGGTCGCGACGGTGTGGGTCTCGATGTCGGTCATCGTGGGTCCTTCGTCCTTCAGGCTCCGGCTCAGGCGCCGGCGGCGGACAGTGCGGCCGCCTCGCTGTCGTAGATCCCGATCGCCTCGTCGAGGCGGGTGAGCGCCAGGATCTGGCGGTAGTGGTCGTTGAGACCGACCGCCATCAGCGTCTGGCCCTGGCGCTGGGATCGGACCAGCAGGGTCACGAGCAGGCCGATCCCGCCGCTGTTCATGTAGTCGAGGCCGGCGAAGTCGAGGACGACGGCCTTCGTGTCGTCGTCGCTCGCCCGCGTGTAGGCCTCGGCGAGGAGCGGCTCGCTGGCCGCGGTGATGTCGCCGTGGACCTCGATCACGGCCGCGGCCGGCGACAGTCGCCGGACCTCGACGGACGTCGTCCCGGTGGTCATGCCTGCCCTCCTGTGGCTGTCAGGGTGCCGACGTCGCCCGCACTCGCGGCGTCGTCGAAGATGCGCATGTAGTCGGACAACCGGGTGATCTCGAAGATCTCGACGTAATGCGGGCTCAGTCCGCACGCGCGGACCTCGCGTCGATCCCGACGGGCGTCGGCCAGGAGCCGCACGATGAGCGCGATGCCGGTGCTGTTGATGTACTCGGTGTCGCTGAAGTCGAGCAGGATCGTGCTCGCCCCGCTCGCCCCGATGGCCGCATAGGCGGCGCCAAGGTCGCCTTCGGCCGCGACGCTGATGTCGCCGTGGAGGACGATCGTGGCCAGGTCGGCGGTCGAGCGGATCTCAGCCCGGAACGGACTGGCTGCCATCGTCGACTCCTTTCAGGTGGAGGGTCAGCGACACGGTCTGACCGGTGCCGTGGGTGGTCACCTCCATGGCATCCACCATGTGCTTGATCAGGAACAGCCCCCAGCCGCGCGGCTTCTGCTCGCCGGCGAGCTTCTTGTCGATGTCGGGTTCCTCGGCCTCGCCCATCGGGCCGCCGAGCCCCCGATCGGAGATCCGGACGATGAGGTCGTCGTCGACGACGACCGCTTCGATCTCGACGGGGATGGCAGGGTCGTTCTGGCTGCCGTACTCGATGGCGTTCATCGCCGCCTCGCTGACCGCCGTCTTGAGGCGCTCGAAGCGGGCCGGCTCGAGGCCGAGCGGTTCGACCGCCTCCGCCACCCGGTCCATCGCCAGGCGTTCGTTGCCGGCCGCGCCCGGCAGGGAGACCTGCAGCAGGACCCGTTCAGCGGCGGGGTCCGGCTCGTGATCGGCCAGGGCGATCCCCCGACCACCGGTCCGCTGGAGGGCGACGAGGGTGATGTCGTCCTCCTGGTCCCAACCCCGACCGACGAACCCGTGGAGCTGGTCGAGCAGGTGGTCGATCAGGTCGCTGCCCGGCCGTTCGACCGCCATCAGCTCCTTGAGGCGCGGGAAGCCGAACATGTCGCCGGCCGGATCGTGCGCCTCGACGAGCCCGTCGCTGTAGAGCAGGACGCTCTGGCCGGGTGCGAGGACCGCCTCGTGCTCCGGGTAATCCATCCCGGGCAGGAGCCCCAGGGGCATCCCGGTCGCGCGCAGCTCGATGACCTCGTCCGCGGTGCGCACGTACGGCAGGTTGTGGCCGGCGTTGGCGTACACGACCCGACCGGTCTCCGGCTCGAGGATCATGTACAGGCAGGTCACGAACATCCGCGCCGGCATCTCCGGCAGGAGGATCTCGTTGGCCCGCTCGAGGACCTTGGCCGGCGACTGGAGGCGCGGCGCCTCGCCGCGCAACACGGATTGGGTCCGGGCCATGATGAGCGCGGCCGGGACGCCCTTGTCCGTGACGTCGCCGACGACGATCCCGATCCGCCCATCGGGCAGCGGGATGAAGTCGTAGAAGTCGCCGCCGACCGCCCGCGCCGGCCCGTAGTAGGCGGCCACCTGCCAGTCATCGAGCTGGGGCAGCTCCCGCGGCAGGAATTGCTGCTGGATCAGCGTGGCGACCCGCATCTCCTGCTCGAGCCGCTCCCGGGCCTGGATCTCGACGGCCTGCTCACGGACGAGCTGGGCGACCCGGATGGCCGGCGCCGCCTGTGCGGCCAGCGTCGACAGGAGCTTCCGGTCGTCGGTGCTGTAGTCCTGGTCCGAGAGTCGGGGCCCGAGATACAGCGCCCCGATCAGCTCGCCCTGGGTGACGAGCGGGACGATGACCTTGACCCCACCGGCCCGCAGCTCGGCGAGCGCGGCGGAATCGAGCTCGAGGCGCTCGGCGTCGACGACGCCGGGTGCCGCCTGGAGATAGGCGAACAACGGGTCGGTCGGCGCGATGTCGACCGCCGGGCCCGGTGCCGTCTGGCTGGCGGCCGGGACCGCGGCGACCGTCGGCTCGGCGTCGGGTTCGACGGCCTTCGCCCCCCGGCCGACCGTCCGGCGGATCGATTCGATGAATGTCATGACCGCGTTCTACGCCTCCACCGTCCAGAATCCGTTACGAACCGAGTCGACCGACGATCTTCGTCACGCTCCGGGGTCGCCGGGCCGCATCCACAACGAGATCGACACGGGCGCGACCGTCTGCTCCACTACGCCCTGGACATCCCGTCGCAGGCTCTCGAGATCGACGTCGTCGCGGAGCCGCACGGAGAACGCCGCGACCGTTCGTTCCGCGTCATAGCGGGCGCGGTTGAAGCGCCGATCGACCCGCGACTGGACCCGTCGACGGAGCGGCTGGAAGAGGGCTGCGACGACGAGCGTCGATGCTGCGACCGCGACCGCATTCCCACGGAGCATCGGCGACAGGATCGTCTGGAAGAGCAGGATCCCGGCCGACGAATACGAGGGCCAGCACCGCCGTGACGGCCGCATACGACAGGCTTCGGCTGATGATCCGATCGATGTCGTACAGGCGGTAGCGGAGGACCGCGACCCCGGTCGCGACCGGGAGGAGGGCCACGCCCAGGATCAACGCGTACCAGGCGGCCTCGATCTGCGTGCTGAACGCGACCACGATGGCCGCGACCAGGAACAGGACGGCGCACAGGAACCATTTCAGCTGCTGGCGCTCGACAGCCCGGGACCGGCGGAAGCGCACGACGACCGAGGCGAGCGAGAGGATCCCGAGGATGGCGATGAGGGCCAGGCTCGCGCTGCCGTTGAAGGCGGCCAGGGCATCGCCGATCGGCCCGGCCAGGCCGACCGGATTGGGCAGCATGCCGTTGTAGGCGGGGCCCGTCGCCACGGCCGAGGCGACGCAGTCGGCGACGATCGTGGCCGCTCCCACCCACGCGACCGGTCGCCAGCGGGGTCCGGGCAGGTGTCCGTCGGGGAAGAGCAGCGGGACCCAGATCACCATCAGGCCGATCGCCAGCACCCAGGACCAGGAGCTCAGCCAGTCGGCGAGGACGACGCCCGGCAGGCTCATCCCGGTGTAGACCGCGCGTCCGACATATTCGGTCGTGAAGATCCCCACGATGATCCCCGCGCCGCTGACCAGGAACATCCAGCCGATCGGATTGCCTCGGGCGGAGGATCGCCAGGATCGCGCCGACCGTCGGCAGGGCGAAGAAGGCGGAGCCGACGGCGACGAACGAGACGATGTCGGGTCGATTCGGCAGGTCCGAGCTGCCGGGCAGGAACAGCGAGGCCAGGGTGAACGCGATCATCGCCAGCGACGCCACGAGGAGCCCGATCGCGATCCACGCGGATGGTCGCCTCGACCACCGCTCTGTCGGCTTCGGTCGTTCCGCGGTCATTCGCCTCCTCCCTTCGCATGGAGCCACAGGCCGAGGCTCGCCGGCGCCAGCGTCCGGCGCACGACCGCGGCCAGGTCGGCGTCGAGGGCCGCCAGGTCGACCTCGTCGCGCAGCCGAGACGCGAACGCCTCCGACGTCCGCTCCGCGTCGTAACGTGCCCGGTTGAACCGGCGATCCACGACCGACTGGACCCGTCGGCGGAGTGGCTGGAAGAGCGCCGCGACGATCAGGGTGGAGACGGCCACGGCGATCGGGTTCTCCCCGAACTGGGGGGCGAGGATCGCACCGAACAGCAGGACCGCGCCGACGAAGACGACGGCGAGGATCCCGGTCACGACGAGGTAGCTGATCGTCCGACTGATGATCCGGTCGATGTCGTACAGGCGGTAGCGCAGGATCGCGATGCCGATGGCGATCGGCACGGTGGTCATCCCGACCAGACCGACGATCCAGCCGAGCTCGGCGACCGGTCCGTCGGGGACCAGCACGGCAAGCCCGAAGCACACGCCGGTCAGACCCACGGCCGCGGCGAACCACTTGACCTGCTGACGCTCGACCGAGGAACCCCGCCGATACCGGAGAACCGCGGCCGCGATCGCCAGCGGGAACGCCACCGCGACCATCAGCACGTTGGCCGCGTTGAGGATCGGGACGAGCTGCTCGAACCCGGGGATCCCGACCGGGTTGTCGACTCCGTGAGCGTTCGACAACGGGCCCGGCGAGAACATGCTCGGCAGTGCCGACACCACGATGGCGATGGCCGAGAAGGCGACGACCCACCGCCAGCGAGGCGACAGGAGGTGGCCGTCCGGGAACAGCAGCGGCACGAAGACCAGGACCATCCCGATCGTCGGAACGAACAGGTATGACCCGAGCCACGCGACCGGCACCGCCCACGCCGGAGCCACCGGGTCGTTCAGGGCGTGGTACGCGGCGAAGTCGCTGGTCATCGACACGGCCAGGAGCGTCGCGGCCACCCACAGGATCCAACCGACCGGATTGTGCCGGCGGCGGGTGACGATCAGCGCCCCGACCAGTCCGAACGACGACATCATCACGAGGAACAGGAGGAACGCGCTCGGTGGCATGTCCGGCGTGAGCGGAGCCCCGACGTAGCGTCCGAGCGCCACCGTGAGGTCGACCGCGACCACGAGCCAGATCAGGATGGCGCGCCACCCCGTCATCCGCTCCCCGCTCGTCCCGGCGGAGGCCGCTGC
>CAWAHN010000003.1:0-11788 GCA_963781845.1 uncultured Chloroflexia bacterium
GATCGTCCGCGAGTCGCACGACCCGATCCCAGCCGGAGGCATCCACCACCGCCGCCTCATGCGGATGGACGCCGACCGCGACGTCGAGCCAGGCGTGCCGGTCGGCCAGCGCGAGGGCGTCCGACGACGACGCGGGATCCCAGCCCGGGACCAGGATCCGTTCGAGCCCGGCGAGCCGCGCGCCGCCGACCACGAGGTCGACATCCGCGCCGAACCGATCCGCCTGGAGGTGTCCATGGCTGTCGATCAGACGCATCGGGTCGTGGGCACCGCGTCCTCCTCGACTCAGCCGGCCGCGGAGCTCCACGGCGTCGAGGCGCGGGAAGAGCGGATGTGGCGCGGTCAGCGTCCCCGGCTCGGCCGGCGTGGGCGCCCCACCGGAGCTCGTCGAGGAGTGCCGGGCCGTCGTTCCCGTCGGCGGCATAGGCGTAGGCATGATCGAGCTGGGCGAGCACGCGGGCGCCGTACCGGGCATGAACGGGGCGACGGCCAGCCCGATCAGCCGACACGCCTCGACGAGGTCGCCGAGGACGGACGCCAGACGTCGTTCCGCATCGGCATCGCCGGCCTTGGCGGCCTTGGCGAGGACCCACGGCTGCTCGGCGTCGACGAGCTTGTTGGCGGCGCCGACGAAGTCCCAGAGCACGGCCAGCGCCTCGTGGAGGAGGCATGCCTCGAGGCGTTCCCGGTAGCGGGTCACGACGGCCGGGCCAGGCGGCGCCGAGGGCGGACTCGTCCTCGGCCGCGGGCGCGGGGCGGGCCCCGCCGAGGTAGCGGCCGACCATCGAGACCGTCCGGTTGACAAGGTTGCCGAAGTCGTTGGCCAGGTCGGCGTTGTAGCGCCGGACGAACGAGTCCCAGCTCACGTCCGCGTCACGGTCGAACGGGACCTCGCGGAGCGCGACGTACCGGGCCCCGTCCGCTCCGAATGCCGCGACGACGGAGTCCGGGTCGATGAGGTTGCCGCGGCTCTTGCTCATCTTCTCTCCGCCGGCCGCGAGCAGGAAGCCGTGGACCCAGACCCGGTGGGGCGCCTCGAGGCCGGCGCTCCACAGCATCGCGGGCCAGTAGATGGTGTGGAACCGGGCGATGTCCTTGCCGATCACGTGCAGGTCGGCCGGCCACCACCGGGCGAAGGCCTCCGGATCGGTCGGGAACCCGGCCCCGGTGATGTAGTTGATCAATGCGTCGTACCAGACGTAGATCGTCCCGGCCTCCGGATCCCAGCTTCCGTCCTCACGCTGCGCGGTCTCGCCGTTCTCCGCGATCGGGAACGGGATCCCCCAGTCGGCCCCGGCCCGGCTGATCGAGAAGTCCTCGAGACCGCCACGGATGAACCCGAGCATCTCGTTGCGGCGGTAGTCCGGCTGGACGAAATCGGGGTGGTCGGCGTAGTGGCGCTCGAGCCGCTCCTGGTAGGCCGACAACCGGAAGAACCAGTTCCGCTCGGACAGCCACTGGAGGGGGACGTCAGGATGGTTCGGGCAGATCGTCCCGCGCGACGTCTCCTGCACGTCGGACGCGTTGCGGAAGCCCTCGTTGGGGCAGTACCACCCCTCGTAGACGCCAGGGTAGATGTCGCCGTTGGCATAGGCCCGGCGGACCATCTCCTGGGCCGCGAGGACGTGATCCGGGTCGGTCGTCCGGATGAACCGATCGGGGGCGATCAGCAGGGCGGCCTCGGCCGACGTGAACAGCTGCACCTGGTCGTCGACGAAGGCACGCGGAGAACGACCCTCGGCGGCCGCCTGTTGGGCGATGTTGACCGAGTGCTCGTCGGTCCCGGTCAGGAATCGCGTGTCGTCCCCGACCATCCGGTGCCAGCGGGCGATCGCGTCCGCTCCGACCACCTCGTACAGCGTGTGGAGGCCGGGCCGGCTGTTGGCGTAGGCGATCGCCGTGGTCAGGTAGAAGCGGTCGGGCGGCGTCATGGCCGGCCGATGGTAGCAGGCGCCGACGGCCGGCCGATCGAGCCCCCGACGTCAGGCGGAGGTCGTCCCCCCGACGTCGTCGGCGGCGTCGCCGACCGCATCCGCGGTTCGGGCGACCGCGTCGCCCGCGACATCGCCGGCGTTCGAGGCCGCATCGTGGACCGCCGAGGCCGCATCGGCGGACTTGTCGGCCGCGTCGTCGGCGCCGTTCGACATCGTCGACTTGACCTTGTCGGTCGCGTCCTCACCCGCCTGGCGGACGTCGGAAGCGAAGGTCCGGCTGCGCTCGGCGAGCTTGGCCCCGATGTCGCCGGTCGCGACCGCGACCTTCTCCGCCCAGGGACCGGCCGCGTCGCCGGCCTTGGCGGCGACGTCGGCCGCCTTGGCCGCCACGTCGCGCACCGCCGGGCTGGCCTTCTCGGTCGCACTCTTGATCGTGGGACCGGCCTTCTCGGCGATGTCATGGGCGATCGACGCGACCGTCTCGCCGATCGTGGTCACGATCGATCCGAGATCGCGAGCGCCCTCCTCGGCACCGGGGTCGGCGTCGTGGGCGTGGGCCTCGTCGTGCTGGTGGGCCTCGTCGTGGGCGTGGCTGTCGTGCGTCTCGTCGGCGGTCGGGTTCGTGTCGTCGTCGCTCATCGGGGGCGTCCCTCCTCGGTCCAGCGGGCGGTCTCGCCCTGTGGGTCGCGCTGATTCTGCACCGGATCGGCCAGACGGGCCAGCGCCTGCTCTGGGAGTCCCTGGAGACCGCCCCCGGCGACCCTCAGCCGAGAGCGAGATAGGCGGGGACCGGACGGGAGATCCCCTTCAGCACGAGCTCTCCGGCGGGCTCGATCTCGATCTGATCCTCGACCGCAGCGTACGTCCGCTGGCCGAGCAGGATCTGGCCGGCCTTGGCCTCGGTGCTCAGGCGCGAGGCAAGGATGACCACGTTGCCGATGGCCGCGTAGTCATAGCGGCCTTCGAACCCGATCCGCCCGAGCGTCGCGTAGCCGGTCGAGATCCCGATTCCGAGCCCGAGCTCATAGCCGAGCTTGTGCCAGCCGACGGCCAGATCGGCGAAGCGCGCCCGCATCGCCAAGGCCATCCCGACCGCCCGCCGGGCATGATCCTCCTGGGGGACCGGGTCGTTGAAGAAGACGAGCATCCCATCGCCAGCGAAGTGCTCGAGGGTCCCGCCGTGTTCGACGACGAGGGCACCCATAGCCGCGTGGTACGCCCGCAGGACCCCGAGCAGCTCCTCGGGCTCGACCGCCTCGGAGAAGTGCGTGAAGCCACGCAGGTCGGCGAAGAGGGCAGTGATCTGGCGCCGGTGCCCGGCAAGGAGCTGCTGGCCCTCCTCGCTCGAGACCAACGCCGCGACCTGGGGCGAGATGAACCGGGCGAGCTCGGTCCGCTGGCGGGCGATCGTCTCGACCAGCCGCGCGTTCTCGATGGCGATGGCGACCTGCTCGGCGAAGGTCGACACGAGCACGATCTCGGCCTCGGTGAATGGCCGGACCTCGCGCCGGGCGAGCCCGATCGAACCGATCACGTGAACATCCTTGAGGATCGGGACACCAAGGAGGGTCCGAACCCCAGCCTGCTTCGCGATGGGCCAGTCGTACTCGGGATCGGTTCGGACATCGTCGATGTGAACGGCGGTTCCGGCCAGGGCCACCCGACCGGTCATCGTGTCTCGGCCTGGGCGGTGCGGATGCTCGCGCTCGAACGCGACCTGGTCCGGATCGCTCGACACGGCGGCGACCAGGCGGTGGTTGTTGTCGGCGTCGGCGAGGTAGACGTGGCTGGAATCCGACCGGCACAGCCGCCGCGCCGTCTGAGCGACCGTATCAAGAACGGCCTGGAGGTCGAACGTCGACGCGCTGATGACCTTGAGGACCTCCTTCGTGGCCAGCTGACGGTCGAGGTATTCGTGCTCCAGGTCGCGCAGTCGCTTGTCTGCGAGAGCCGCCTCGAGTCGAGTCTCAAGCTGAGTCGGATCCGAGATCACGACGACGGGGATCGACGCCAGCTCCTCATCGGCGGTGATGCGTCGCACGGTCTCCGCAAGATCGGAGATGCCGACATCGACCAGGATCGCCCCGATCCGAGGAGTCGCCGGATCGTGCATGGTTCGGACGGCTTCGGGCCCATCGCCTGCCTCGAGGGTGTCGAAGCCCGCCGAGTGGAGCCGGCCGATCCGATCGGACCGCTCAGCGGCGCGATCGTCCACGACCAGGATCCGCCCCGTCGCCCGTTCCCCGCTCATCCGCCGGAGCATACCCGAGCCATCGTCACGGATCGCGCCGTCCGGCTCTGTGGGGAGGATCAGTGGCGGAAGTGGCGGATGCCGGTCAGGAGCATGGTGGCGCCGGCGGCCTCGGAGACGGCGATCACCTCGGCGTCGCGGACGGAGCCGCCGGGTTGAGCGAAGGCGGTGACGCCGGCGGACAGGCACGCCTCGACGGCGTCCGCGAACGGATAGAACGCGTCGGAGCCGCACGCGGCGCCGACAGTCGCGTCCGGGCCGGAGATCGAGCGTGCTCGCTCCACGGCCTGGCGCGCCGCGTCCACCCGGCTGGTCTGACCCGACCCCAGCCCGACCAGCCGCCCGTCCTTGACCAGCACGATCGCGTTGCTGGTGACACCGCGGCACAGCCGCCAGGCGAGGTCGAGGTCCCGTCGCTCGTCGTCGGTCGGCTCGCGAGACGTCGCTACGGTCCAGGTCGCCGGGTCGTCCGGGCCGGTGTCCGGAGTGCTGACGAGGACGGCCCCACCGGCGGTCCGGATCGCGCCGAGCGGGTCCGGACGGTCCGAGGCCACGGCGGGACCGCTCCCGAGCGACGGATCGACGACGAGCCGGAGATTGGGCTTGGCGGCCAGGACGGCCAGCGCGTCTGCGTCGAACGCCGGGGCGACGACGACCTCCAGGAAGATCCCGGTGAGCGCCTCCGCCAGGACCGCGTCGACGGTCCCGGTCAGGCCGACGACGCCGCCGAAGGCCGACACCGGGTCGCCGGCCAGGGCGGCCTGCCAGGCGTCGAGCAACGTCGGACGTTCCGCGGCCCCGCACGGGTTGGTGTGCTTGACGATGACACAGCCGGGCCCGTGCAGGCTCCGGACGAGCGCCGCCACCGCGGCCGCGTCGAGGACGTTGTTGTAGCTCAGCGCCTTGCCCTGGAGCGGCGGCGCTGCCGACGCGAACGGGCCGTCGGCGGCGATGCCGGGTCGCCGGTAGCGGGCCGCGGTCTGGTGCGGGTTCTCGCCGTAGCGGAGCGTCTCGACCTTCTCCAGCCCGATCGTCAGGGTCGGCGGGTACGGGTCGCTCGCGCCCGGCAGACCAGGCTCGTCCGGCAGTCCGATGCCGGCCGCGGCCATCCGTGCCGGCAGCTCCGCGGCGATGCGCGCGTCGTAGGCCGCCGTGTGTCGGAACGCCTCGATGGCCAGGGCGGACCGCAGTCCGAGCGGGACGGCACCGTCCCGGGCGAGGGCGTCGAGGACGGATGGGTACCGGCTCGGGTCGGTCACGATCGCCACGCTGGCATGGTTCTTGGCGGCGGCCCGGACCATCGACGGCCCGCCGATGTCGATCTCCTCGACGAGCGCATCGAAGGCGATCCCGGGTCGGTCGGCGGCGGCCGCGAAGGGGTACAGGTTGACCACGACGAGCTCGAACGGCGCGATCCCGGCGGCGACGAGCTGACGCCGATGATCGACCAGTCGGCGGTCGGCCAGGATCCCGCCGTGGATCCGCGGATGGAGGGTCTTGACCCGGCCGTCGAGCATCTCGGGGAACCCGGTGACCGCGGCCACGTCGGTCACCGGCAGCCCGGCGTCGCGCAACGCCCGGGCGGTGCCGCCCGTGGACACCAGCTCGAAACCGAGCCCGACGAGGCCGCGACCGAGGTCGACGAGGCCGGTCTTGTCGCTGACCGACAGGAGCGCGCGCCGGGGCTGGGGGATCGCGGCCTCGGCCCGTTCGACGTCGATCGTCACGCGGTCCGTCGCAGGGTCCACGGCCAGCGCTCCGGCGAGCGCGAGCGCGACCGTCCGCGGGAGGAGCCGATGCTCGACGGCCTGGATCCGCGACCGGAGCGCGGCCTCGTCGTCCGCGGACAGGACCGGGACGGCCTCCTGGGCCACGATCGGGCCGCCGTCGAGCGTGGCGTCGACGAGGTGGACGGTCGCCCCGCTCACCGCCGCGCCGTGGGCGAGCGCATCCGCGACCGCGTGCGCACCGGGGAAGGCAGGGAGCAGCGCCGGATGGACGTTGAGGATCCGAGCCGGGAACGCCGCCAGGGTGATGGGCCCGACGATCCGCATGTACCCGGCCAGGACGACCAGGTCGGCGGCGACCGAGGTCAGGGTCGCGGCGAGTGCGGCGTCCTCGTCGGCCCGGGCGGCGGCGTCGTCGCGCGAGGCGCCCGGCACGAGCGCGGCCTCGATCCCCTGCTGGACCGCCCAGTCGAGGGCCGGACAGGCACGATCGGCGAAGACCAGGACGATCGTCCCGCCCAGCTCGCCGCGATCGGCGGCGGCCGCCAGGGCCTGCAGGTTCGAGCCGCGACCGGACACACCGACGGCGATCCGGCCGGGTCGCCCGGTCACCGGAGCGGACCCTCGGCGTACCGCCCGCCCGTCGATGGACGGTCCACGACCTCGCCGACCCGCCACGCGGGGATCCGTTCGCCCTCGAGCGCCGCCAGCGTCGCCTCGACCGCCTCGGGCGCCACCGCGACCACCATCCCCAGCCCGCCGTTGAACGTCGCCCGGATCCCGTCGTCCTCCAGGCCACCGAGCGCCCCGAACAGGCGCATCACCGACGGCATCGGCCAGGTCGTCGGGTCGACTCGCGCGGCGAGGTCGGCGCCGAGCATCCGCGGGACATTGCCGGGTAGGCCGCCGCCGGTGATATGGGCGATGCCGAGGAGGTCGTGCCCGGCCGCCTGCAGGACTGCCCGCAACCGGAGGATCGCGCCGGCGTAGATCGTGGTCGGGGTGAGGAGCACCTCGCCGAGGGTCGCCAGCGCGAGGTTCGGCTCCGCCGCCAAGGCGCCTTCCGTGGCTGCATCCCCGATCGAGCGGCGGAGCCGTTCCTGGTAGGGCGACCGCAGGTCGAGGTCGTATTGGGCGAGCAGGGCCCGCACCAGCGAGAACCCGTTGGCGTGGAGACCCGAAGCGGCCAGGCCGACGATCGCGTCGCCGGGCCGGATCCCGGAACCGTCGATCGACCGGTCGCGCTCCATGACCCCGACGCAGAACCCGGCGAGGTCGAACTCGTCGCCGCCCATCATCCCCGGGTGCTCGGCCGTCTCACCGCCCACCAGCGCGCAGCCGGCGATCCGGCACCCGGCGGCGACCCCGCCCACCAGCTCGGCGACGTTGCCCGGGTCGAGCCGGCCGACGGCGACGTAGTCGAGGAAGAACAGCGGGGCGGCGCCGCTGCAGACGACGTCGTCGGCGCACATCGCCACGAGGTCGATCCCGATCGTGTCGAAGCGATCGAGCGCGGTGGCGATCGCGGTCTTCGTCCCGACCCCGTCCGTCGCGCTGACCAGGATCGGATCGTGCAGGCCGGCCGGCAGCGCGACGGCGCCGGCGAACCCGCCGAGGCCGCCGAGGACCTCCGGGCGACGCGTCGACTCGACGGCGTCGCGGATGAGCTCGACCGTCCGCTCACCCGCGGCGACATCGACACCCGACCGGACGTACGCCCGGCGGAGATCAGCCACGCCCACCCGACCCGGGGGCGATCGGCAGCGCCAGGCCGGCTCCGGGCTCCTCCTCGAGCATGAACTTCCGGCTCCGGGCGTCGTATGGGACGGGCTCCGGGTAGTTGCCGTCGAAGCATGCGAAGCAGAACCGGTCGTAGGGCAGGTCGAGCGCCGTCAGGACCCCGGCGATCGACAGGTAGCCGAGCGAATCGGCCCCGATGAACTCGCGGATCTCCTCGGTCGAATGGGTCGAGGCGATGAGCTCCGTCTCGATCTGCGTGTCGATCCCGTAGAAGCACGGGTGGTAGATCGGCGGAGCGCTGATCCGGACGTGGACCTCGGCTGCGCCCGCCTTGCGCAGGAGGGCGACGATCTGCTTGGTCGTCGTCCCGCGGACGATCGAATCGTCGACGACGGTCAGGCGCTGCCCGCGGACGACCTCGCGGAGCGGGTTGAGCTTCATCGTCACGCCCCGGTGGCGCAGCGTCTGGGATGGCTGGATGAACGTCCGACCGGTGTAGCGGTTCCGGACCAGGCCCTCGCGGTACGGGATCCCGGACCGCTCGGCGTAACCCGCGGCGGCCGGAGCGCCGGTGTCCGGGACGGGCATGACCAGGTCCGTCGCGACCGGATGCTCGTCGGCCAACTGCATCCCCATCCTCCGGCGGGCCTCGTACAGGTTGCGGCCCTCCATGTACGAATCCGGTCGGGCGAAGTAGATCAGCTCGAACACGCACAGGGCCGGCCTCGCGTCGGCGAACCGGACCGACCGCGGCGCGCGACCGGGCTCGAGCACGACGATCTCGCCCGGCTCGACGTCCCGCACGAACTCCGCACCGACGATGTCGAGGCCAGTCGTCTCGGAGCTGAGGATCCAGCCGGCGCCGGCGTCGTCGTCGCCCCACAGGCCGGGCTCGAGGGCACCGTCGACCGCGTCCGGTGCGGGCAGCCGGCCGAGCACCAGCGGACGGAAGCCGAACGGGTCGCGGACGCCGATGACCCGGCGCTCGTCGAGCACGACCAGGCTGTACGCGCCATGGACCCGCGGCAGCACCCGGACCAGGGCGTCGACGGTGTCCGCGGCCGGCTCGTCCGCGAGGAGCGCGGTCAGGAGCTCCGTGTCGGTCGACGCGGGCAGGCGGGTCCGTCCGCCGCGAAGCTGGCCGAGCAGCTCCCGGGTGTTGACCAGATTGCCGTTGTGGCCGATGGCGACCGCCCGGCGCGGCCCCAGTCGGAACGTCGGCTGGGCGTTCTCCCAGACGGTCGAGCCGGTCGTCGAATAGCGGCAGTGGGCGATCGCCAGGTTCCCGCGCAGGCTGGGCAGGCGCCGCTCGTCGAGGACGGTGGCGATCATCCCGAGGTCCTTGTAGAGCATCAGCTCCCGACCGTCGCTCACGGCGATCCCGGCGGATTCCTGGCCGCGATGCTGGAGGGAGAACAGCCCGAGGGCGGCGATCTGGGCGGCCTCGGCGTCCCGACCCGAGGGCAGGACGACCCCGAACACGCCGCACATCTCAGCGGTCCTCCGGCAGCGTCGCCGATCGGCCGTCCTCGCCGAGGGCGCGGGCGAGACCCGATCCCCAGGCGTGAGCCAGGTCCGCGACCGGAACGTCGACCGCATCGGCGATGCGCGATCCGCGCTCCTCGGCGGCGCCGGTCGCGCCGAGGCCGGCCAGCTCGATCATCAACCGGTCGCCGCCGACCGTCCCGAGCTCCTCCACGGGGAGCCCGTGCTGGCGGGCGAGCAGGATGAGCGCCGGAGCGTGCCGCGGACGACAGCTCGCGATCAGCCGCGAGGGGCTCTCGCCGAAGAGCTCGACCGCCGGTGCGCCGGCGATCGGCAGGCGGAGGTTCGCCCCGATGCCGCCGTCAGGACCCCAGATGCATGCCTCGGCGAGCGCGACCGCGAGCCCTCCCCCGCTGACGTCCTGGGCGGACGCGACCAGCCCCCGGGCGATCGCCTCGCGGATGAAGGCCTGGAGTGAGCCCTCGCGCAGGAGGTCGAGCGACGGCGGACCGTCCTCGGAGGCGAGACCGGCGAGCTCGGCGTAGGCGCTCCCGAGCAGTCCCGGGGTCGACGAGCCGACGAGGACGACCGAGTCGTCCGCCGCGGTGAACCCGGGTCCGACGCGGGTGGCGACGTCGTCGAGCAGGCCGACGACGCCGATCTCGGGGGTCGGCGCGATCGCCCCCGCGGGGGACTCGTTGTACAGGGAGACGTTGCCGCCGGTGACCGGCAGCCCGAGGGCGCGGCAGGCGTCGCCGAGCCCGCGGACACCCTCCTGCAGCTGCCAGAACGCCTCCGGACGGGTCGGATCGCCGTAGTTGAGGCAGTTCGTGACCCCGAGCGGCCGAGCGCCCGTTATCGACACGTTGCGGCTCGCTTCGGCGACGCTCAGGGCGGCCCCGAGCCACGGGTCCACCAGACCGACCGACTGGTTGCCGTCGGTCGCGGCGACGAGTGCCTTCGTGCTGCCCTTGATCCGGAGGACTGCCGCCCCGTGACCGGGCCCGGCCACGGTGTTGGCCTGGACGTGGCTGTCGTACTGCTCGTGGACCCACTGCCGGCTCGACAGGTTCGGCCCGCCGAGCAGCGACACGAGGACGGCGCCGGGATCCATCCCGCGCTCGGGCAGGCCCGCCGTCGACTCGACCGCGCTGCCGGGCGCCGGGGCGGCGCGGCGGCGCGGCGGGGGCGTGGCGAGACGGTCGTGGACGATCGCCTCGCTGGTCAGGGCCGGCGCCGGGATCCGGGCGAGCTCGACGGCCCCCGGGTTCGGGCGGCCGTCCGGGTCGAGCCCGCCCTCGACGATCGTGACGTCGCCGTCGGCGGTGACCCGGCCGATGATCGCGGACGGCAGACCCCACCGCTCGCACACCTCGCGGACGTCGTCCCACCGCTCCGGACGGACGACCGCGAGCATCCGCTCCTGGGACTCCGAGATCATCACCTCGAACGCCGCCATTCCCGGCTCGCGGCGCGGGATCGCGTCGAGGTCGACGAGGATGCCGGTGCCGGCGCGATCGGCGGTCTCGGACGTCGCACAGGTGATCCCCCCGGCGCCGAGGTCCTGGAGCCCCTCGACCAGACCGCGTTCGATGAGCTCGAGGCTCGCCTCGATGAGCAGCTTCTCGGCGAACGGGTCGCCGACCTGCACGGTCGGACGCTTCGACGGCTCGTCGGCACCGAACGTGGCCGAGGCGAGGACCGACGCGCCGCCGATCCCGTCGCGGCCGGTCGTGGACCCGAACAGGACCGCTAGGTTCCCCGGACCGGGCGCCGAGGCGAGCGTCAGCAGCCGTTCCTCGAGCAGCCCGATGGCCATGACGTTGACGAGCGGATTGCCGCCGTAGGTCGGGTCGAACACGAGCTCGCCGCCGACGGTCGGGACGCCGACGCAGTTGCCGTACCCGCCGACGCCCCGGACGACGCCGTTGACCAGGTGCCGGGTGTGCGGATCGGACGGGTCGCCGAAGCGGAGCGCGTCGAGGACCGCGATCGGCCGTGCACCCATCGTGAAGATGTCGCGAAGGATCCCGCCGACGCCGGTCGCGGCACCCTGGTACGGCTCGACGGCGCTCGGGTGGTTGTGCGACTCGATCTTGAACGCGACGGCCAGACCGTCGCCGATCGAGATGACGCCGGCGTTCTCGCCGGGTCCGGCGACCACGCCCTCGCCCGCCGTCGGCAGGGTCCGGAGCAACGGCTTCGAGCTCTTGTACGAGCAGTGCTCGCTCCACATCACGCTGAACATCGCCAGTTCGAGGTCGTTCGGCGCGCGGCCGAGCTTGGTCTCGATGACCCCGAGCTCCTGGTCGGTCACGCCCAGGCGTCGATGGAGCGGCTCGTCGACGACCGGCGGCACGGCCACGCCGCTCATCGGCCGGTCCTCATCGGGCGCCGATCGTGACGACGGCGGGTCGGTCGCCGTGGGCCCGCTCGGCCGCACTGTCGACGAGCGAGCGGATGATCCCGAGCCCGTCGTCGGTCCCGATGACCGTCTCGACCGCGGTCTCCGGGTGCGGCATCAGGCCCGCCACGTTGCCGGCCGCGTTGGTGACACCGGCGATCGCCCGGAGCGATCCGTTCGGGTTCGCCCGATCCTCCTCGCCGCCCGCGACCGTGCCGTCGAGGTGGACGTAGCGGAACAGGACCCC
>CAWAHN010000004.1:0-448150 GCA_963781845.1 uncultured Chloroflexia bacterium
TTCTTTCCGCGCGCCGGGATCGTTCGCGCGTGGACACGTGATAGCGAGGCGTGTCGTTAGTCCACGCGCAACACATCTGAGGGCGCGCAGCGTTTTCCAATATGCGTGCATAAGTCTGGCGCGGTAGCAAAGCGAGCTGTTAGCCCAGATGTTAGCCCACAATGCCGTGAAGGCGACATCGAACTTGTCGCTCTCCTAAAATGCCCATAATGGTGAGATAATTGGCGTGCCGGAGTGGACAAAGGAGAGAACTGGATCGTGTCCCTCAAATGGTCCTCGAGGTAGGCGCTTCGCGGCCTACATCAAGACGTAATTCAATGAGCTGGCCCCTTCCCCGTCCTCGCCCAGTCGATGGCCCGGTAAGCCCAGTTTGTGTCATCCGCCCAATAACGCGCCTTTCTCATCACGTCCGCTTTACCCCCAGGCTGTGTAAAAACGCGGACGGTTATGGTTGGGCAGGCGCGACCAGTTGGCCCGGCGCGGCCGGTCTTAGGCGCGGATCGCTTCCATCAATCCGCCAACGCCCAGAATGCGCATCACCCGTTTCATGTTGTAGGCCAGAACGTGCAGCGCCATTTCGGTGCTTACGTTCTTGAGCGTTTTCATCTGGAAGTGCGTCGATCCCATCCACGACTTTATCGTACCGAAGGGATGCTCGACGGTCTGGCGTCGGATGCGCATCTTGTCCGGGTTTCGATCGAGCCGCGCCTGCACGGCCTCAAGGACGGCTTCGTGCTCCCATCGTGAGATCCGCCGCTCTTTGCCTGTTGTGCACTTGCCCTTCAGTGCGCAGGCCTGACAGGCAGTGGTCCAATAGCGACGCAGTGTCTTGCCGTCCTCTTCGTTGGTGTAGCGATAGGTCAGCTGTTCACCGGCGGGACAAAGATAGACGTCGTCCGCGGCGACATAGACGAAGTCCTGCTTGCCGAAGCGCCCTTTGGCGTAGAGGCCCGAGGTCATCGGCTTCGGCAGATAGACCGTGATGCCGGCTTGCTCGCAGGCCACGATTTCCTCGCCGCTATAGTACCCGCGATCGGCAACAGCCTCGATGGCCTCAGAACCAATCGCTGCGCGCGCCCGCTCGGTCATGTCAGATAGTTGGCCCCGGTCAGACCCAACGTTGGTCACCTCATGGGCAACAATGAGATGATGCCTGGTGTCGACGGCACTTTGCACATTGTAACCGACCATCCCGCTGCCTCGGCCACTCGTGGCCATCGAGCGCGCATCGGGATCGGTCAGCGAGATCTGCTTGTCCTCGGTCTGCATCATCTGGACGTTCAGCTGGTTCAGGCGTTGTATCTCCTGGCGCAGCGCCGCAATCTTCTCGTTGAGCCGCGTGATCTTGGCCTCCGGTACCGCTTCCCCCTGGCGATCGGCACTATCAAGCTGCGAGAGGTAGCGGGCAATGCTCTCGTCGATCTGCGCCAGCCGCCGCTGCATCTTGGCCTGCGTGAAGTTCCGGTCCCGCGTATTGACGGCCTTGAACTTGCTGCCGTCAATCGCAACGCTCGCCTCGCTGAACAGCTCAAGGCGCCGGCACAGCATCACGAACTCACGGCAGACCTTGCGGATGGCCTCGCCGTTGTCCTTGCGGAAATCGGCTATCGTCTTGAAGTCCGGCATCAGGCGGCCGGTCAGCCAGACCAACTCGATGTTGCGCTGGCATTCCCGCTCCAGGCGCCGGCTCGACTGCACCCGATTGAGGTATCCGTAGACGTAAATCTTCAACAGCGTCGCCGGATGATAGGCCGGCCTTCCTGTCGCCTCTGGCTCGACGCCGCCAAAGCCAAGCCCCGCCAGATCAAGCTCATCGACAAAGACATCGATCGCCCGGACCGGATTATCCTCGCCCAAATAGTCATCCAGCCGCTCGGGAAACAAAGTGCTCTGACTGCGGTCATCGCCAACGACAAAACGCGTCATCGAATCCTCCAGCCAAATCGCAGGAGAATCATATCATCGACGGCGTTTTCACACAGCCTGCCCCTGGAGCGGACATCCGTCCTCGTTCAGGCAACGTCGGCTTTGTGCCCAGTAGGAGACGTCGTTGTCTCTGGACAGGTTGATGTCGGCCGCGCCTGCCCTAACCGTTTCTACATAAGGAAGTGGTGGGGAATAGGCATTGGGGCGCTGCTCTGCCCCCTGCGGCGATACCAGCTCGAGAGTTAGAGTCCAGCCGCATTGGCCAGCCTGTAGGCTGACCGAGGCGGAGCGTAGGGCAGGCCACAGGCTGGCGGCAAGATGGCTTGTGGTGCGGGCGGTCGGTAGCCGAGCGAGGAGTGCGGCCTGACGGCGTTGTACAACAAGGTTTGAGAACACCCACGGGACTGGCTTTCGTGAGCTTTTGTATCGATGGCATCCGTGGTTTGGCCTTCACGTTTGCATCCATGGGACGATCGACAAGGCCGGTGGTGCTGTATTCCGTTGCACGCTGAGCGGGTCTGACGCGGATCGCTGGCTGGAGGTCCCAGCGTGGATGTTCGACCACGCCGCTTGTGCGGGCCAGGCGACGCTTTCGACGAGCCCTTTTGTCGACATGGCGGCGCTGTCGGCCTTGGGGAAGCTTCTGGCGGATCTGCTGAAGGCGCGCCCCGCATCATCGAAGGTGCCGCTTTGCGGCGCAACATGGGCCTCTCGCGAGCAGAACTCGGGGAGAGGCCCATGTCAGGGAAGACGGCATCCTGCCGGACGGCGGCACAGCAGAGCCGGACCGCGCACAATCGGCGGCGCAAGCCACAGCAGATGGATCTGTTCGGAAGCGGCCAGTCCAGCGTCATGATCGGTGCGCCGGCGTGGCCGGAACTGCCGGCGGAGACGCAGCGTGCGCTGATCAGGCTGATGACGCGGCTGCTTGTGGAGCATGCGGACAAGAGCAAAGCAGCTGCCAGGACGGGGGCCGGTCATGATCTCTGAGAAGATCCGCCCCCATCATCTGGAGCGCAAGGCGCTGCTCTATGTCCGCCAATCGTCAGTCCATCAGGTGCAGCACAATCGCGAGAGCAGCGCGCTGCAATATGCCATGCAGGGTCGTCTGAGAGCGCTCGGCTGGTCCGAGATCGAGGTCATCGATGATGATCTCGGCCGCTCGGCGGCGGGCGGCGTCCAGCGCGCCGGCTTCGAGCGCATGGTGGCGGAGGTGTGCCTTGGCAAGGTCGGCGCGGTGTGCGCGCGGGAAGTCTCGCGCTTTGCCCGCAACAGCCGGGACTGGCAGCAGCTGATCGAGATGTGCCGCGTGGTCGATACAGTGCTGATCGACCAGGAGACGGTATACGCTCCGCGCCAGGGCAATGATCGGCTGCTGCTCGGGCTGAAGGGCAGCCTCAACGAGTACGAACTCGATCTCTTGCGCCAGCGCTCGCTCTCGGCCCGCCACGAGAAGGCGCGCCGCGGAGAGCTCGTCGTCGGGGCGCCGGTGGGTTTCGTGAAGGCCGGCGATCGCTACGAGAAGGATCCGGACCAGCGTGTGCAGCAAGCCATCGCGCTTGTTTTCGACAAGGTTCAAGAACTGGGCAGCGCCCGCCAGGCGTTGCTGTGGTTCCACGAGCATGATCTTGACCTGCCGGTGAAGCAGAGCAACGGCAGCATCGCCTGGCGGCGGCCGAGCTACGCCTCGATCCACCGGATGATCGAGAACCCCATCTACGGCGGCGCCTATGCCTATGGTAAGACGACGGTGGCGGCAGGCTATGGTGCTGCGGGTGTCGGCGTGAAGATCCGCCGCAAGGCGCGCGCCGAATGGCTGGCGCTGATGCCGAACGCGCATGAGGGTTATGTCAGCTGGGAGAGGTCCGAGGCGATCCGGATAATGGTCAGCAGCAACCTCCCCACCAGCCGCCATCATGGGGCACCCAAGCACGGCGATGCCTTGCTGGCCGGCCTGATCCGGTGCTGCCGTTGCGGGCGCAAGCTGACGCTCCGATACACCGGTGCGAAGCACTCTATCCCGCGCTACAGCTGCAGCCGGGGCTGGATGGACAATGGCGAGCCGCGTTGCATCGCCTTTGGCGGCCTGCGCGTCGACGATGCTATCGAAGAGGCGCTTCTCGGCGTTGTCGGCCCCGGTGCCATCGCCGCCGCGATCGCCGCCGAGCAGGAAGGAGGCCAGCGGCACGATCAGGTGCGCACGGCTTTTCTGCGCGACCTCGAGGCCGCGCGCTACACGGCCGATCGCGCCTTCCGCCAATACGATGCAACCGACCCGGCGAACCGCCTCGTCGCCGGCGAGCTTGAAGCACGCTGGAACAAGGCGCTTGCCCGTGTCGCGGAGGTCGAGAGCAAGATCGTCGGTCATGACACAGCGCGGCCAATGCTCGCTCACGATCCGGCGTCACTGGCAACGCTGGCGACCGACCTCAAGACCATTTGGGTCGCTCCAACGACGGATGCGCGCCTGAAGAAGCGCATCGTGCGCACCCTGATCCAGGAGGTCGTCGCCGACATCGATCCGCAGGCCGCCGAGATCATTCTCGTGGTTCACTGGATCGGCGGTGTGCACAGCGAGATCCGCCTGCCCAGGCGACGTCGCGGACAACGCAACGGCAACTCCGCCGACATCGTCGTCGCGGTGCGCCATCTGGCATTGATCGCCAATGACGATCTCATCGCCGGCATCCTGAACCGCAACGGCCTCGTCACAGGCAACGGCAATCGCTGGACGCGCGAGCGCGTTACCTCGCTGCGATCTCATCATCGCATCCCGGTGTTCAAAGCCGACGACGATGGGACCGAACCGTGGCTGAACCTCAGCAAGGCAGCGCTGCTGCTCGAGATCGCACCAAAAACGCTCAGGCTGGCAGCACAAGCTGGCGAGATCAGCGCCGTCCACCCCTTGCCGGACGGTCCCTGGATCTTCAGCCGCGCCGCTCTCGCATCGTCAGCAGCACGCGCCATCGCCCGACGAGCCCGGGACAATCCCAAATACCCCACGGGATCGCATCCCGATCAGCAAAGCCTATTCCCTTCAACCACATAGACAGATGGGTGTTCAGATGCAGGGTTGTAGTGCCGCCGCCAGTTCTCGATTAGCACCTGGGCTTCGTAGAGCGTGGTGAAGATCTCGCCGTTGAGCAGTTCGTCCCTGAGCTTGGAGTTGAAGCTCTCACAGTAGCCATTCTCCCAGGGACTGCCCGGCTCGATGAACAGCGTCTTCACGCCGAGCTTGCCGAGCCAATGGCGGACCGCCTTGGCGGCGAACTCGGGTCCATTGTCCGACCGGATGTGCTGCGGCGGCCCGTGCGCGACGAACAGGTCGGTCAGGCACTGCAGTACATCGTCTGACCGCAACCGTCTGGCCACCACGATGGCCAGGCAGCGCCGCGTGAACTCGTCGATCACGCACAGCATGCGGAACGGCCGCCCATCCTCGGTGCGATCCTGCACGAAGTCATAGGACCAGACATGGTTCGGCCGCTCAGGCCGCAGCCGCACGCACGATCCATCGTTGAGCCAAAGGCGGCCCCGTTTTGGTTGTTTGCTCGGCACTTTCAGCCCCTCCCGTCGCCAGATCCGCCACACGCGCTTGACGTTCACGCGCCAGCCTTCATCGACCAGCATCCGGTGGATCCGACGATAGCCGTAGCGTCCGTACTGCGTCGCCAGCCGCTCGATTGCCGACGTCAGTGCAGCCTCATCATCGCGAACTCGCGAACGACGGCGTTGCGTCGCCCGCGCTTGACCGACGATCCGACACGCCCGGCGTTCCGACACAGCAAGCCTGGAGCGCACATGCGTAACGCAGGCTCGCTTACGGGAAGGGCTCAGTATTTTCCCTCAAGCGCTTCCTTCAGGATCAACTTGTCCAGCGTCAGCTCGGACACTGCTTTCTTCAGACGCTGGTTCTCCCGTTCAAGGTCTTTCAGGCGCCTCGCCTGATCGATCTTCAGCCCGCCATACAGGCGACGCCACCGGTAGTAGCTTTGCTCCGAGATCCCAAGGCCCCGACAGATCTTGCCGATCTTCTCGCCTTGGCTCAGCCGCACCTCGGCTTCCCGCAACATCCCGATCGCCTGCTCCGGCGTGTAGTCCTTCCGTGCCATTCGAAGCTCCTTTCAAAGCCCAAAATAGCCGGAACTCTAACTCTCAACCCGGATCAGCTTTCGGGGAGCAGGCCACTCCCTGAAGGCGCTTCCGGAGTTCAAGTACGCCAATTGAGCGATTGGAGTTGGAATTGAGGGACGCCACCAGCGCCAGATCTGCAGTAGACATCTTCGCAGGCCGCAAACGCGGTCGATCACGGAAGGACTGGAAATGGCTCGCGGAGGATTGCTGTTGCTGTTGGGCATTCCCGTCCCGCTTCTCTTGATCATCATGTGGGGGCTCGGTTGGCTGATCTAGGCTGACAGAACTGCAGCGCCGGCCGATTCGCCACGCCGGCGATGGTCCATGATCGACTTAATAATAGGACCTTCGGTAAGGCAAGTACGATCTGTCCGCCCGAAAATCAGGAGATGGTTTCATCTCGTTCGACGGCTTGTTGCTGGACGGGTGGCAGCCAGTCGTCCCTCGTCCGTGAGGCAGAGGCTGGGCGCAGGTTCACCTTTACCGATTAGCCAGCCCTTCCGGATCGCATAGCCAATCGCTGCATCTGCCGTCTCATGGTCGAGCGCCAGAACTCGCGCCATTAGCCGTACCACGCGGTATTCAATCGGCGTGCCGTCGTTCGCGCGAGCCAGCTTGGCGCAGAGCGCTTGCGCGCGCTTCTCAACGAGCGTTGTTCGCTTAGCTGGTGTGACTCCTGGCATGGGACTATCCGGAAATAGGCGGACTGCCGTTTCATGCAGACACGCTGCCCCTCAACGACAGCATTCTAGAGCGTTTGTGCCAATCTTTCGATTTCGATCAGCGCCCGCTCCATTGTAGCTTCATCGCCCGTGCCGATGGCGAATAGCGCCTGGTTCATCGCCAATCGCCACTTGGGGTCCCACGTCGGGTGATTTTCGGACCTCATGGGAACGGTCGTCAGCTCGTAGATCCGCCGCGCTAGTATTTCGGCTTTGGCCCAAGCGCTGGCACGATTTGGCATAAGATCAGCCGCTTTCCCGGCCGCTTCCAAGATTGCGCAACGCAGAGACTTCGCCAGCGACCAATTGCTTTCGGCTAAGCCTTCTTATGAGCAGCAAACCCAGCGCAATCACAGATCCGATGGTGGCCGCAGCAATGGTTTTAACGCTCATGTCCGTTCTCCACGTCGAAGCCCGCATGGAAATGGCTGCCATGTGAACGTCAGCCGGACCCTACTGTTCCAATATTCATTCAGTCGGCCAGTAACCGACGGCCGACGTTGAGCCCGCAGCGGGCTAAGCTTGCAGCAGATACCCTCGAATGCTCATAGTCACATCATGAGAAACACTCGCAAACGTCGCCTGAAGGCAAAGCTGCGCCGCCTAAAGGTTCGTGCCGAAAAGGCCCGCCCGCCGTCCAAAGAACGCGAAGCAGGGCGACAGAGCTAGAAGACGCTTTGGACCGTGAGAGGTCTTTCGGCTCTCGCGCGGGCTTAGAGCTCAACTTTGGATGTTCTCGCCACCAGGCGACGCTAGCTCGCAGGGGCGGACGCACGGACGAAGTCGGACACCCACTGGTACGCTTCTTAAGGAGAATTACTCTCACCCCCTTTTCCTCCCTGGTCGTAGCGCGGGCCGGCGCCATAGTCCCAAACTACAAACGTCGGCCCGCGGGGCGACAAGAGTCGGCCACCCTGTCGCTTCCTCAATCCATCCGAGGAGTGACACTCCGGCGGGGAGGGATGTTCCAAGGTACCGGTTCCCCCAGTTCTGACCTCCCAGCCCCTAGAGGATGGAACTCATTGCGCTGCAGTGGCTGTGATATTTCCATGGAAATGGGTCACGACCCATTATCCGCCGTGGGCGTGTTGCCAGCGCACCGGATTGGCCGACACCTACGGCGCGAGGCTCAGGGGCCCGCCTGGGGCGGCGGCTCCGTAAAGCAACCTGTATCGGGCAGGCCCGCTAGCCGCATGACCTGGGCTACGGCCGCGAGCTTTTCCTCGTCCGTCCAATCGGCGGCCGTGAAAATCACCGTCTTGCCCTTGTCGTCTTTGATTTCGATTGAGTAGCGGCGTTGCTTTGCCATTCGTCGAGCCTAGCGGCGTTTCACCTTTGGCGACCATGACCCGCCCGCCTTCCGTGAGGCAGATGCTATGCGGCGGCTGGCCTTCCGTGAGAAGCCAATCCTGGCCGGCCGCGAAGGCGATGGCATCATCTGCCGCCGCACCGTCCATCCCGGCGCCCGACATGATCAAATACACCGTGCGCCATTGAACCGGCCGGCCGTCTGTCACGCGCGCAAACTCGACACACACTGCCCGGGCCTGCCGCTCGATAGCCTTGGATGCCATGCGGGAACCTAGCACCCGCCCAACTGTCGCAGAGTTGCAGGGGTCGGCCGGTCAATCGGCCGTGAGAAGGCGCGAGACCTGAGCGGGTGCCCAGCGGTCACGAGCTGCAGGGGTCCGCACTCCACACACCTACAATTCCTGCGCGATGGCTTTGAGTGTCATGGCGGCCGCCCACTGCTACCCGC
Organism: uncultured Chloroflexia bacterium; assembly: GCA_963781845.1. Taxonomy (GTDB): domain Bacteria; phylum Chloroflexota; class Limnocylindria; order Limnocylindrales; family CSP1-4; genus Chersky-267. Next base: position 8,542 of record CAWAHN010000004.1, read on the forward strand.
CAAGGCTATCTGGCTCGGGAACCTCTCTCCCCGGCTTGTCACCAGGCGGCGTCCGGGGATGCCGGCCATGAAGGTAGATTGCCAGCTTCTCACGAGAGCCTTCCCCGGCTGATCCTATTGCGGCCTCGAAGAGAGCCTGCTGCACTTCGGCGGGAAGTTTGCCCCAACTTGCAGCCACCGCTTCGCCGAGAGCTGCTTTGAGTTTGTCTGTAGGCATTCGATTACCTGTGGCTTAGGCCAGTAGCGCCGCTCCAACTGTAGCAAGAGTAGCAACTGTAGCAGTAGCAACGACCAGTTACTCCCCCGCTCCGTTTTCAGCGTGCGGAAGGGTTAACTTCAGGGGAGCCCGGAAGCTGCTACAATATGTGTAAGCAAGCCCACGAAGGTGGGTAGGATGATGGGTAGAGGGAACAGATCTCGGCAGCTAATACTCTGATATAATTACGTTTTTATCCTGAAAGACGGCGGAGAAGATTTCGGCGGCAATGACGGCCTGAGGGGGAGTCCAAGCAATGTCAGTGATCCTGGGCAGCGGTGAGCATCGTTATCGCGTGGTCGAGAACTGGGCGAAGCTGCCCGACGGCTGGGAATTCCGAGATGTCGCGGCTGTTGCCGTCGACAGCAAGGACCGCGTCTATGTCTTCAACCGCGGCCAGCATCCGATGATGGTGTTCGACCGCGACGGCAAGTTCCTGCGCTCGTGGGGCGAAGGCCTGTTCAGCCGCGCCCACGGCATCCATGTAGACAGCGACGACACCCTCTACTGCACCGATGACGGCGATCATACGGTCCGCAAGATCACCACCGAGGGCAAGGTCCTGCTGACCATCGGCGTGCCCAACCAGCCGGCTCCGTTCCTGAGCGGCAAGCCGTTCAACCGCTGCACGCATACCGCGCTCTCGCCCAAGGGCGAGATCTACGTCTCCGACGGCTACGGCAATTCCTCCGTCCACAAGTATTCGCCGGATGGCAAGCACCTGATGTGCTGGGGCACCACCGGCACCGATCCCGGGCAGTTCAACATTCCACACAACATCGCCACCGACGAGGATGGCTGGGTCTATGTCGCCGACCGCGAAAACCATCGCGTGCAGGTGTTCGACGGCAACGGCAAGTACGAGCTGCAGTGGAACAACATGCACCGGCCTTGTGCGCTCTATTGCTGCGCCGGCGGCGGCAAGAATCCCCAGTTCATCATCGGCGAGCTGGGGCCCGGCATGCGCGTCAACAGCAAGCACACCAATATCGGTCCTCGCCTCACCATCGTCGACAAGAAGGGCGGCGTGATCGCGCGACTGGGCGGCGAGCACGGCCCTGGGCAGGAGACCGGCCGCTTCCTGTCGCCGCACGGGCTGGCCGTCGACAGCAAGGGCGACATCTATGTCGGCGAGGTGAGCTACACCAACTGGTCCGGCACCCATCCCGACGTGCCAGTGCCGAAGTACCTGCGCTCACTGCAGAAGCTCGAGAAGGTGGCGTGAATGGAGGAGAAGGACCGGCTCCATCTGATCGGCAGCATTCCGCTCGACAACAGCGAGCAGGTGTTTCGCCGTCTGGCCGGCGAGCTCGGCCCCTTTCTCCGCTGCATGCCCGACGGCGAGACCGGCGAGCGCTCGCGCTGGGTCTATTTCCAGCGCCAGATGCTGCTCGATCATCCCGCCATGGAGATCGACCCGACGGTGCCGCCCTACAAGTTCGTCCAGTGGAACGGCAAGGTGGTGCGCGAGATCGAGCAGCTCCGCTTCAAGCCGGGCGTCGATCCGGCCACTGTCAAGTTCGAGACCGGCTACGACAAGGCAGCCCTTGCCTCCTGGGAGGTCTTCAAGAAGCTGCGCGCCGCGGGGACCATCCCCAGGCACGTCCGCTTCCAGGTCTGCCTGCCGACGCCGCAGGCGAGCGGCTACCTTTATGTCAGCAGCCCGGCGCGCGAGACCTATTTCGGCGTCTACGAACGCGCGCTCAAGGCGGCGCTCGCCAACATCGTGCGGGCGATCCCGGCAGCGGATCTCTCTATCCAGTGGGACGTCTGCCAGGAGGTCCTGGCCTTCGAGAATTACTTCAAGGACCGGCCGACCCACTACAAGAAGCAGATCTTCGACATGCTGGGGCGGCTGGGCGATGCCGTGCCGGAAGGCGTCGAAATGGGCTATCACCTCTGCTATGGCTCGCCGCGCGACGAGCATCTGGTGCAGCCCAAGGATTCCGCCATCCTGGTCGAGATGATGAACGGCATCGCCGCCGCCACGAAGCGGCGCATCGACTTCCTGCACATTCCCGTTCCCAAGGATCGCACCGACGACGCCTACTACGCGCCGATCAAGGCGTTCAGTCGGCCGCCCGGAACCAGGCTCTATCTCGGTCTGCTGCATCACGACGACGATGCCGGCGACAAGAAGCGCATCGACGTGGCGCGACGGCATGTCGGCGAATTCGGCCTGTCGGCCGAGTGCGGCTGGGGCCGCACGGAGCCCGGGCGCCTGCCCGGTCTTCTCAAGGGTCATCGTATAGCTGCGGAGGCACTCTAATGGTTGAACGCGTACTCGTGGTCGGTCCCAAGGACACCATCTCCATGGTCGACGACCTCGCGCCCAAGGGTTTCGAGATCGTGAAGGCGCTGCACAACTCGCCGGAAATGAAGGCGGCGCTGCCCGGCACCGACTATTTCGTGGGCTTCGTGCAGCAATACGTGACGCCGCAGCTCTTCAAGGACGCGCCCAAGCTCAGGCTGATCCAGATGCTGAGCGCGGGCTACGACCGCGCCGACCTCGAGGCCGCGCGCAAGAGCAAGGTGCCGCTGTGCAACAACGGCGGCGCCAACTCGGTCGCCGTCTCCGAGCATGCCCTGCTGCTGATGCTGGCCGTGTCGCGCCGGCTGATCACGCAGCACAGCAACGTCACGGCGGGACGCTGGCACGGCAATGCGCCACCGACCGTCCATCAGGTGCGCGACAAGGTGCTGGGCATCGTGGGCCTGGGCACCATCGGCAAGAAGGTGGCGCGCCTGGCGCAGGCCTTCGGCATGGTCGTGCACTACTACGACATCGCCCGGCTCAAGGAGGAGCAGGAGGACGCACTCAACGTGCGCTTCCGCCTGCTGCCCGAGATCCTGCGCGGCTCCGACATCCTGTCGCTGCACGTGCCGCTCAACGCCTCGACGCAGCACATGATCGGCGCGGGCGAGCTCGCGGTCATGAAGCCGTCGGCCATCATCGTCAACACCTCGCGCGGCCCGGTGATCGACGAGAAGGCGATGACCGCCGCGCTCTCCGCCGGCAAGCTGTTCGGCGCCGGTCTCGACGTGTTCGACGAGGAACCGACGCCGCCCGACAATCCGCTGCTGAAGCTCGACAACGTGATCCTGACCGCGCACCTCGCCGGCCCGACCTTCGAGAGCAACATCACCCGCCTGCGCAACGGCTTCGACAATGTGCAGCGGGTGGCGCGCGGCGAGCACGCGCTCTGGGTCGTGCCCGAGCTGCTGGACCAGGCGTGATGCAAGGACTCTCCGCTTGGCTGCGCCAGCAAAAAGGGATGCCCACCGCCGCGGACATCCCACTATCAAGGTGATTTTAGGCGAAAAGAAACAGTCTGGCAACGTCCGGCGCATCGTAATAGATGAGATCCCCTTCGCGTCTGAAGGGGACAGAGATGATCGCTTGCGGATTGGATTTCGGGACGTCGAACTCGGCGATCGGCGTCGCTCGCGACAAGACGGCCGACGCTCGCGCCGATCGAAGCAAGCAGCACATTGATGCCGAGCGCGGTGTTCTTCGACTACGAAGTCAAAGGCCGGGTGCTGTTCGGCAACGAGGCCATCTCGGCCTATGTCGGGCAGACCGAAGGCCGGCTGATGCGCGCGCTCAAGTCGATCCTGGGCTCTCCCCTGATCGACGAGGAGACCAGCCTGGGCGGCCGCAAGGTGCCGCTGACGAAAGTCGTCGAGATCTTCGTGCGGCATCTGAAACACAAGGCCGAAGCCTTCGCCGGGCAGGAGATCACGGCCGTCGTGCACGGCCGGCCGGTGCGCTTCGTCGACGACGACGACAGGGCGGATGCCCGGGCGCAGGGCGTGCTCGAGGCCATTGCCCGACGGGCGGGCTTTCGCGACGTCGCGTTCGTGTATGAGCCCATCGCGGCCGCCCACCATTACGAACGGACGGTACAGAGCGAAGAGCTGGCGCTCATCGCCGACATCGGCGGCGGCACCAGCGACTTTTCCATCATCCGTGTCGGCCCGCGGCACCGCGAGCGCGCCGATCGCGGCCGAGACGTGCTCGCGACCGCCGGCCTGCGCGTGGGCGGCACCGACTTCGACACCGCGCTCAGCCTCGCGGCGGTGATGCCGCTCCTCGGTCTCGGCACGCGGCTCATCGAAAAGAACCTGCCGGTGCCGAACGCGCCCTACCACGAGCTCGCCGCCTGGGCGACAATCAACTTCGCCTATACCTACAAGAACGAGCGCGAGCTCGCCGAGCTGGTCTCGCTTGCGTGCGAACCCGAGAAAATGCAACGTCTTCTGAACGTGGTGCGCCGACGGCTCGGCCATCGCCTGGCGTTCGCCGTGGAGGATGCCAAGATCGCGCTGAGCGCGGAGGAACGTGCGGCTGTGCCTCTGACCTTTCTCGAGGCGGACCTCGCGATCATGGCGACGCGCGTCGATTTCGACCGCGCCATCGAAGCCAGGATCGGATCGGCTCTACAAGGCGGCGCGCGATTGCATCGCGGCGGCGGGCCTGCGTCCTGCCGCCATCGATACGATCTTTCTCACGGGCGGGTCGAGCCGCGTGCCGGCCGTGCGCGCCGCGATCGGGCGGGCGGCCCCGTCCGCCCGTCTGGCCGGCGGCTCGGATCTCCTGTCCGTCGCGCTGGGATTGACGCAGATGGCGGGGGCCATGACCTGAGTGTCGGGATAGCTGGAGCTGCAGGTAGACGGAGTGACATGGTCGAGACTTCACGAAATCCAGGATCTCAACAGACCCTAGGCCTTCTCGAGCGGCATCCGATAGGTTTCCTTGAAGCTCAGGATGGCGAGGAAGGAAATTGCCGCGGCTGCCATGATCATGAAGGCCGGGCTGTAGTCGTTGTGTGTGCGTGCCACCAGCCACGTCGCGACCAGCGGACTGAGGCCGCCGACGATGCCTAGCGTAACGTTGTAGCCGAGCGCGATCGCCGTGCAGCGCACCTGCCAGGGCACGGCTTCTACCATGACCGCGGGCTGACAGCCGACGAAGGTGCCGACCACCAGCGCGAAGCCGAGCTGGCCCAGCAGGACGAGCGCCGGATCGGGATGATGCATCAGCCAGAACAGCGGCCAGGCGCCGACAAAGGCGAAGATCGTGGCGCCCAGCAGCACCGGACGGCGGCCGATGCGGTCGGAGAGCCAGCCCATCGCCACGATCAGCGGCAGCAGTACGACCATGCTGACGGTGTTGATCTCGAGCGCCCGCGCCGGCGCCATACGGTCGGCGAACTGCAGCCAGCTCACGATGTAGACGAACATCAGGTAGTGGTGGCCGGAAACACGGCATTTTCGGGCTGTTGGGTAACCTTTTGGGTAGCCGGGGCCACTGGCGATCGGCCTCGTCCCGGCACGCCGGCCCGCAGTAGCAGGCGTAGGACCGCGTCGACGTGAACGACTAGCTGCACACATGGCAGGCTAGCACATTAGTCCGCATGCGGCTGTCCGCGTACTGCTGCTTCTGCGCCGCCGCCGGCCTCGAGCCGGCAGGCCTCCGAGCAGTGCGCCTGCGTCTCGCGCTTGGCGAGAAGGGCGTCGTGCAGGTCAGGCAGTTGAGGGCGCCAGCCGGCCGGGCTCAGCGCTGGCGCACTGCCTGCTGCAGAACACAGGGCACCCGGACAGCCAAATAGCGGTGTGCAACACGGTCTAGCACCGTAACCGCCTATCCCCGGTGGTGGCGTTTTGCCTTGTTCTGTTGGGCTTTCGGCAGGTCGCTGTCACCGGCCGTCACCTCGAATTGTGGGCCGTCCCCAACAGTCCGGTGCCAATCTCGGTGCCAGCTCCGTTGATAAGGGAATGGGGCGCACGCACCGCTAGCGCCTGCTTGGACGCCGGCCCCTTCAGCCACATGCAAAATGCTATCCCTCAATCCTCGTGCTTTGGCCCGACTGTAAGATCGATCCCTCGTTCAGACCTGCAAGTCGCTTTTTCTCCAGTTCCGTCACGCGCAGCCCCGACAGATCCTGCTCAATCAGGGCAAGGATGACCAGTCGCTGACTGTACGTGTTTGGAACGTCGGTCGACCCGCGCGCAATCCGCCGCAAGGCCAGTTCCTCGTTAGGGCTGAGAGGTGCGAGCATTCCCCGTTCCATGGGGCTCCTCGCTGTCAAATCGAGCAGGGCCGCAACTGCGGCCATCCGTCGGTGCGCATGCATCCTCCTATGAGCGATGTTCGCCATCGGCCCCCCTTGGAGGTAGCCGATCGTCGGTGATGTCTGACATGGGCCGATTTAGGAAGACCGGTCGTCCGCGTCAAGGGACTGACCGCCATCGTCAGCCAAGCGCCAGGTCCGCGCTCGCTAAGGCCCGGCAACCGCTCGGCCCACGCAGGGCGGATGACCGCACCCGACCGGCAGCGATCGCGATTGCTGTCGGATCTTTCACGGCGGTCGCGGACCGGCGCGCGGTCGGAACGAGAGCGCATTTGCCAGTCAGCGCAGCCGGGATCTTAATGCGCCTAGGTCTGGTAGCCGGAGAGCGGCGACGGCGTGGTGGAGTTGGCAGCAGGCGGCCACAACTTCTTCAAATTGGCACTGCGGACCAGCGCAATCGCTATGGGTGCCGGGGGAGGCGCTGGCGGCAGGCTCAACGAAATCTCGGTCGCCCATTACGGTGCGTTATTCAATCAACTCCTGGGCCCGCATCAGGATCGGTGTAGGGATCGACAAACCAAGCGCCTTTGCGGTGTTGAGGTTGATGAGTAGGGTCTCCCTGGTTGCCTCCTCGATCGGCAGCGCACTTGGCGGTGTGCCCTTCAGGATCGCGTCGACATAGTAAGCCGCGCGTCGAAAGATTTCGCGTCGGTCGGGTCCCACCGAAAGGAGGGCACCGTCACGGACGTACTCGGCTAGAGCGCCGATCACCGGCACCCTCAGTTCCGCAGCCGCGGCAAGAACGACGGAACGGTTCACCGCGATGCCGTGATCTGGAAGAACGACGATCGCATCGCAGTGCCGGCGGTCCAGTTCGCCGACTATCGCGCGGAGATCGTCGGTAGTGCTACCGTTGTAGATCTTCGGCACAATGCCCAATGCATGCGCCACCTCCTTCAACCGATTTGATCATGACGTTCACGCCGGGGTTGCTGTGAGGCGCGAGGACCACGATACGGACGGTTTCAGGCACGATCTCCTTGAGCAGGCGCAGTCCTCTGGGCATAAATTCGTGCATTGCATTGGACATGCCCGTCACATTTCCAGCCGGTCGCATTAAACTCGGTACGATGCCGTAACCAACCGGATCGCCGATTTCGACCATGACGATTGGGATCGTGCGCGTCGCCTGTTTGGCGGCGACCACGGCCGGAGCTGCCACGGCGAGGATCACGTCTACGCCGAGCGCAATCAATTCCCGCGCCAATTCAGGGAACCTCGCATGACACGCCCTCGCTCCATCGGGCGTGGATGTCAACGGTCTCGCGCGTCGATGTGGCCGTAGGCGGCGAGGGCACGCCGGAATTCGTCGTAACCGGGCATCGGTCCCGTGGCCAGGTAGCCGATGGTACGCTAGCGGCTTGCTATGTGGGACGGAGAATTGCTCGCCGGATTTAGTAATGGTGCGTCCTCTCGATCGCCGAGCGCCAGCCGGCCGCCACGAACCTGATATATTCGGACCAGGCGATTTATGTTCTTCAGCGACTGCTCGCCCATATCGTCAAAGCTGGCGTCGATCCTTCCAGCAACGTCCTCGTAGACGCGGGCGGAGACACAAATCTCGCCTGGCTCGGCCAGCGTTTCCAGTCTCGCCGCAACGTTAACGCCATCTCCAAAAATATCGTCGCCATCGGCAATCACGTCGCCGACGTGTACGCCGATACGAAACTCGATCCGTTGCTCGGCGGGGACATCAGCGTTGTGTTTGACCATGCCGCGTTGAATTTCGACCGCGCAGCGCACGGCATTGACCACGCTGGGAAACTCCAGCAGCAAGCCGTCGCCCGGTCGTCTTGACGATGCGCCCTCCATGGCTGGCGATAGCGGGTCGACCACATCCTGCCGAAGAGCTTTCAGCGCCGCCAGGGTGCCGCTCTCATCCCGTCCCATCAGCCGCGAGTAGCCCGCGACGTCAGCCGACACGATGGCGGCAAGGCGGCGCTGCTCGGTCATTCGGGCAGACCAGCAAGCCGAAGGCCCGTCACATACTTCTGGATGTCTTCCTTTCGGACACAAAGCATGCGCTCTTTGATACCTGACAGGCGGGTCTGTGGGTGAAGCTGGAGATAAAGGGCACATGCCCGCTTGGCGTCTTCAATGCGGCCAGCCAGAGCATGGGATGCCACTGTAGTCTGCATGGCCAGCGGATAGCCATGGTGCTGCCGAAGCGCTTTTGCCGCCCACGTTATTGCCTCTTCATACCGACCTGCAAGAAAGTGGACAGATGCCATCGCGTTTGCCGCGACAAAGGTTCGGGGATCGAGCGGGCTTAACCGAAGGGCGCGTTCGCAATACTTGATGGCGCTGTCATGTTCGCCAAGCCCCACCCTTGCAACCGCCCCCCAACTCCATGCTAGTGCGTAATTGGGATCGATCTCCAATGCTTGATCGATCAAGTCTGAGCCTTCCTGGCAGCGGAGAAGTCCCCAAGCCAAGGTTATCCCGACATTTGCAAGCACACGTGGATCATTGCGATCGAGTTCCATTGCGCGTCGCGCCAAGCGCTCTGCTTCTTTTCGTTCCTCAACAGGGTTGTCATCCCAGCCCGACGACTTCCTAACTCCGCAATGCAAATGTGACTTGATGGCATGTGCGAGGGCAAATTCGGGGTCAAGATCGATTGCTTTCTGGAGCAAGCTCAATGCTTGCTCATGGTTCTTACGGGTAAACCGGTAGAATGCAGCGAGGCTCTGCAAATAGTAATCGTAGGCTGCCAGACTTCCTAGTTTCTGTCGGGCGCGGCTGATCTCGGCTAGTTCGAGATTGGGAAAGATGGCGCCTACTACACTCGAAGTAATGCGGTCCTGCAGCCCGAATATATCTGCCAGATCATCCTCGAACCGATCGGCCCAAATGTGTGAACCGCTTGCAACGTCGATTAGCTGACCGGTAATGCGAACACGGTTGCCGATCTTGCGGACACTTCCTTCGAGGACATATCTGACGCCAAGCTCGCGGCCTACCTGCTTGATGTCGACAGCCCGACCTTTGTAAGTGAAGCTTGAGTTACGAGCGATCACAAATAGCGATTTGGCCCGGCTCAAAGCGGTGATGATGTCCTCGACAAGACCATCGACGAAGTATTCCTGCTCAGGATCGCCACTCATGTTCTGGAACGGGAGCACGGCTATCGAGGGCTTGTCGGGTAACGGCAGAGCGGTCGCCTGACCGTCGACCTTCGCCCCTCCGATCACGAAAACCTGCACCGGCCGCTGGATGTTCTTCAGCTCGATCTCGCCCTTGTCCATGAAACCAAGATCGAGCTTGTCGCGCACCTGCTCGTGCACCGCGCGTGTGATGGCGATGCCGCCGGGGTCCGCGATGCCCTCGACACGCGCCGCGACGTTCACGCCGTCGCCCATCAGGTCGTCGCCCTGGACCACGACGTCACCGACATGAATGCCGATGCGCAGCGACAAGCGCCCCAGGTCGTTGGCTTCCTGTATCGCCTTGGCGCAGCTCACCGCCTGAACAGCGCTGGCGAACTCGATCAGGAAGCCGTCGCCCACGGACTTGAACAGCCGCCCAGCGTGCTTGGCGATCTGGGGCTCGATGATCTCCGCCCGCAGTGCTTCGAGCTGAGCCAGCGTTCCCGCCTCGTCGCTGCCCATGAGCTTCGAGTAGCCGACCACATCGGCTACCAGGATCGCGGCAAGGCGGCGCTGCTCGGTCATTCGGGCACACCTGCGAGACGCAGTCCCTTCGGCAGGAGTTCGAGGTCTTCGGGCGGCGATACGGACATAGTCCCCGATCTTTGAGGCACGAAGGGTCGGGTTTAATAGGAGGACACGTGCCGCCAAATCGCGCGCTTCCTCGATACGCCCAGCCAATGCGTGAGCAATTGCCGATGTTCGTAGATTTGTCATTCGCTCGGGTTGGCGAGCAAGCGCCCTACTGGCCCATTCCGAGGCTTCTCTGTAGTTGCCCATAAAGATCAGTGCGCATCGCGGTCCCTCGTTCCGGGTCCGCATTGGCTGGATCGAGCGGGCTCAATCTCAATGCTCGTGCAAATTGCTCCCTCGCGGCTTCGTGTTGTCCCAAGAAACAAGCTGACATATCCGTGGACGGCCCAGCCAATCGCAAGGTTGGGATTTATGGCAAGCGCTCGTTCAATTAGCGCCGCGCCCGTCTCATGGTCCGAACAATAGGCAAGCGCGTGCCCCACTAGGAAAGGGCCTTTGCGTCATCGCGTGTTGAGAGCTGCGACACGCGCCTGCAGACGCTTCGCTCTGCTTTGACTTTGACACGATTTTCCACCCGTCCAGCGTTCATAGCAAAGACCAAGCAATGCGCTGCCATGCCATAGGGAGCGGCAAAGTCTGGGTCACGCTCAATTGCCCTATAGAAGAGACCGAGCGCCGCATCATCGCCGTCGCTGGTATATTCACCGAAAGAGGCCAGCCCTCGAAGGTAGTAATCATAGGCATCGAGGCTCTCGATCGGCTTGCGTCGAGCGCGCTCGATTTCCGCCTGATCGAGTCTCGGGCGCAATCGCGCCTACGACACTCGATCGTTACCCGATCCTGCAGCTCAAAGATCTCTTCAAGTGCGCCGTCAAACCGGTCCGCCCACAGATGCGCCCCTGTCTCGCTTTCAATGAGCTGGCCTGTGATACGCAGTCGGTTCGCCGCCTTGCGGACGCTGCCTTCCAGCACGTAGCGCACGCCCAGTTCGCGGCCGACCTGCTGGATGTCTACGGCCCTGCCCTTGTAGGTGAAGCTCGAATTGCGAGCGATCACGAACAGCGACTTGAACCGCGACAGCGCGGTGATGATGTCCTCGACAATGCCGTCGACGAAGTATTCCTGCTCGGGATCGCCGCTCATGTTCTGGAACGGCAGCACGGCGATCGACGGCTTGTCGGGTAGCGGAAGTGCTGTCGGCGCGGGCGCTGGCTTCGGCGCTACCGCCGTGCCGGGCTGCCAGCGCCAGACCTGGACCGGTCGAGCAATGTTCTTGAGCGTCTGCGTGCCGCCGTCGTCGAACGCGGTGTCGAGACGGTCGCGCACATCCTCGTGCACGCGGCTCGATATGCAAATCCCTCCGGGTGCCGCGATCTCCTGTAGGCGAGCGGCGACGTTGACGCCGTCGCCAAAGATGTCGTCGCCTTCGACGATGATGTCGCCGATGTTGATGCCGATGCGGAAGGCGATGCGCCGGTCCTCGGCTATCCCGGCGGTGCGGTCAGCCATCGCCGTCTGCACCTCGACCGCGCAGCGCACTGCATTGACCACGCTCGGGAACTCCAGCAGCAGGCCGTCGCCGGTGGTCTTGACGATGCGGCCGCCGTGGCTGGCGATTGCTGGGTCGACCACCTCCTGGCGAAGGGCTTTCAGCGCCGCCAGCGTGCCGCTCTCGTCGCGGCCCATCAGCCGCGAGTAGCCCGCGACGTCGGCCGACACGATGGCGGCAAGGCGGCGCTGCTCGGTCATTCGGGCAGACCCCGCCTTGCGCAGGCCTTCGGCGTACTTCTCCAGGAACTCGGTCTTCTGGTAGGGCCCGAGATATTCCCCGAGGCGAGAGACACGGAACGCCGGATCGACCACCTGCAGGTGGCCTGCCATCCGATGTGACACGTCGTTGCGGCCAGCAAACGCCGCACTGGCAGCTCCGATACGCAAGGCGAAACTTAGGTCCGGATTGTGCTGGAGCATCTGCTCGGCGACAGCCACAGCCTCCTCGTATCGGTCCAGGAAAAAATAGGCGTGCGCCATCGACGACTGGGTGTTGAGCGGCGAGCCCGGATCGAGCCGCCTGGCACGACGAAGGTGTTCCAGCGCTACGTCGGGCTGCCCCAGCCAGACATTGATCCAGCCGCTGTTTGCCCAGGCGGCAGCCAGATTGGGGTTCAATTCGACGGCCCGGTCGATCAGCTGTTTGGCCGCCGGGATGTCACGCAGGACATAGGCCACCGCCCAGGCAGCTTGGGCAAGAGCCACGCCGTCCTCCTGACCGACCCGCGTAACGATCCGCCACAGTCGCGCGACTTCGCTTTTTTCTTGCGCCATGTCCTTGGCCGTGCCGAAGGCGGCGCGATTGGCATGACACAACATCGCCATCGCGTAGGCCGATGCATAGTCGGGATCGACGGCCCGAGAAGTCGGGCCCGAGTTCGCCGAGGCGGACGCGCTCATCACGCTGGCGGGTGCACTCCGCGATGTCGGGGAACCGGTTCGTGCCATCGGGCATCTGCACGAAGCGATCGCGATCGCGGAGACGCTCGGTGACGTCTGGGAGCTCGGCCGCGCGTACGACCATCTGGCGGGCGCGACCCGTGAGACCGGGCGACGTCGAGGGTGCGATCGAGGTCGCGGTCCGCGGGGACGAGCGGGCGCAGGCGCTCGGGGTCGGCCGGGCGTTCGGCCCGAAGTACGTGCTCGAGCATGCCTGGATGCTCGTCACCGTCGGTCGGTGGAGCGAGGCCGACCGATACCTCGACGAGGCGACGACGCTCGCGCCCGAGGGGATCGTGCGCGAGCTCTACTGCGCCACGGCCGGCTGGCTCGCGACGCTCCGCGGCGATCGCGGCGACCGCGCGGCTTCTGCTGGACGAGGGGCAGGCGCTGCGGGCGACACTCCGCGATCCGCGCTGGGGCGACCTGGCTCCACGTCGTCCGCGCCGAGCTCGACCTGCTCGAGGATCGGCCCGAGGCGGCCGGTCGCGAGGTGGCCGACGGCCTGCAGGGCGACCCGCGCTACCAGGAGGTGACCGAGGTCTGCCGGTGCGGGCTGCAGGCCGAGGCGGACCTCGCCGAGCTCGGCCGGGCCCGGCGGCGCGAGACCGAGGTCGACGAGGCACGAGCACGAGCGACCGACCTGCTGGCGCGAGCGCGCGCGGTGGTCGCGAGGTTCCCGGATCCTGCGTCGCCGACCGTCCGCTGGCTCGACGCCGACCTGTCGACCGCCGAGGCGGAGCTCACCCGGCTCGATGGACGGTCCGACCCTGACGCCTGGGCCGCGGTGGCCGCTCGGTGGGATGCGCTTCGGCAGCCATACGACGATGGCCTACGGCCGCTACCGCGAGGGCGAGGCGCTCCTCGCCGCGGGTGGACGCCGGCACGAGGCCGAGGCTGCCCTCCGGGCGGCGCATTCGATCGTCGTCGACCTCGGCGCGCGTCCGCTGGCAGCACGGATCGAGGGTTTGGCGCGGCGCGGCCGCGTGGACCTGGGCTCGGCGGGGGAGGGGCTGGAGGTCGCGACGGGCGCCTCGGCGTCGCCGTTGGCCGCGGCCTCGTCGGCGTCAGCTTCGTCGTCGGGTCGCGTCGGCTCGTCGGCGTCAGCTTCGTCGTCGCCGTCGGCTCCGTCGGCTCAGCCCCCGACTCGGCCGATCCGTTCGGGCTGACCGTCCGCGAGCGCGAGGTCCTCGCGCTCCTCGCCCAGGGCCTGACCAACCGTCAGATCGGCGAGGCGCTGTTCATCAGCTCGAGCACGGCGGGCGTCCACGTCTCGAACATCCTCGCCAAGCTCGGCGTCACCAGCCGGACCGAGGCCGCCGCCGTCGCCGTGAGGCTCGGGCTGGCGACCTGAGCCTCGGACTCGCGAGCTGACCTTCGGTCAGTGGCTCCAGAAGCCTGAGTCGCCGTCGGCGATCGCCCGGATATCCGAGCTGTCGGCCGGCACGACGGTCAGCTGGTCCCGCCCGGCGGCGCTGACCAGCGGCAGGAGGATCGACCGGCTGTCCGGCGACCACAGGCTGTGGCTCAACGCGTACTGGTCGAAGTAGGGGAGCAGCTCGTTGACGAAGTGGTCGGCCAGGTGGATGACTCGCTCGAAGCGGATCTTGCCGGTCTTCACGTCGACGAATTCGAGACGGGCGGCCACGCCCGGCGCCGGCGCCGCCGCCGGTCCGAAGGTCGGCTGGGGGGCCATGGCCATGGCGAGCAGACCGGTCGGCCGGGGGGCGGTCGCCTCGGCCAGGTTGAGGCCCGAGCCTGGGCCGGCATCCGCCAGGACGTTGTCGTCGCCGGGGCGAGGCGGCAGGATCGCGGCGATGGTCTTGCCGTCGGGCGACCAGAACGACGCGACGACGGCGCTGTCGATCAGGGTCCTCGTCGCTCCGGTGCGAGCGTCGATGAGCTTGAGCGGGCCGATCGGGACGCCGGGATCCTGCGCAGGCGTCTTGGGTGCGGCGATCGCGGCCAGCCGGTCGCCCTTCGGGTCGAACGTGAACGCCGTCGGACCGAAGACCGGGAGTTCGTGTTTCGCCGACCCGTTGCGCGCGGCGATCACCAGCGTCCCGCTGAGGTCCGAATCGGACCGGACGTAGGCGAGGTAGCGTCCGTCGTGGCTGACGCTGGGCGAGCGGAAGGTGCCGGTCCCGGGCAGCGCCTGCTGGACGGGCACGCCGTCCGGACCGACCTCGCCGGCGAACGCCTGCGCCCCGAGCCCGACGTGGACGAGCAGCCGCTTCGCGTCGACCCAGTCGAAGTAGAGCGGCGCGCCGACCTGCAGGATGGAGCCGTCGGCGCTGCCGTCGAGCGGGGCGCTGCCGTCGGCCGGGGCGACCCGCAGCGCGATCGAGCCGCCCTCGGTCGCCAGGAACGTGACCGACTGACCGTCGGGCGTCCAGTACAGGTAGAACGGCGGCTTGTCCGAGCTGAAGTAGATCGTGCTCGGCTGGTAGCGGCGGCCGATCGCGAAGACGTAGATGCCGGTCCCCTCGGCGCTCTGGCCGGTGACCGCGATCCGCGTCCCGTCGGGCGACCACGCCGGGAACCCGAGGACGACGCCGGGCATCAGGTACTCCGCCCGCGAGCCGCCGCCGTCGTCCATCGTGCTCAGCCGCCCGTCGTCGCTGACGACCGCGATGAGACCGGGCGACGTCGGGTCGACCACGACGTACGGGAAGGGTGTCGGCTCCGGCGTCGGCGGGCTCGCCTCACCTCCCAGGCCGCTCGCCGCGGGCGAGTCCGACGCGCCGGTCGTGCCGAGGCTTCGGCCTGCGCCGAGGCTTCGGCCTGTGCCGAGGCCGCCGCCGAGGCGGAGCGTTCGCCTCCACCGCCGAACGCTCCGCCGGACACGAGCCCGAAGGCCACGATCCCGACGACGACGGCACCCGCGACCGCCGCCTTGACGCGCCCGCCCGCGGCTCCCTGGAGCTTCTCGGGCGTCGGCACCGGCTCGGACCCAGGTCGCATGTCCGCCATCGTTCAACCATACGACCGATGGCCCGATGTGGATGCCGACGGCCTCCTACACGCTCGTCGGACCGGCCGCGAGCCACGAGCCGCGAGCCGCGAGCCAAGGTCCCGAGCCGCGAGCCGCGAGCCACAGTCCCGAGCCGCGCCGCGCGCCGCGAGCCGGGCGCTCTTGCACCCGATGCAAACAACGGCGAGTCAGACCGCGCCACGAACCGTGGTGTGCCGGATCCTTGCATCCGGTGCAACGACAGGCGCACGACGGACGGGTCCGGGCCTGCCATTCGCCTGTTCTGTCGTCGTCGTTGCACCGGGTGCACATCGGACGACTCGAGCCACGGCCGTCAGGCTGTTGTTTGCACCCCGTGCAAGCCCGGCAGGATCCTTGCACCGTATGCAAGCCCGGGAGCACGGCCCCGCCTTCGCCCCGCCTACGCCCCGTCCCCGCAGATCGCCTACGGCATGGATGGCAGGATCCACATCGTGGAGGCCGACGAGACGAGGGACCGGATCCTCGACACCGGTGCCGGTTGGAAAGGCTGGCCGAAGTGGTCGCCCGATGGCACCCGGATCGTCGTCCATGGCAACAACGGCTCCATCGGAGATGCCTCCGTGGTCCGGGCGGACGGCACCGGACCGATCGTCCACATCGACACGACGGTCGGTCCGAGCGGACTTGCGTACGAGTGGTCTCCGGACAGCACCGCCATCTACGCCCGCACCTTCGACGAACCCCAGCACCAGGAGCTGTGGGATCCGATGACCGGCGCCTCCAAGGTGGTGCCGTCGAATGCGTCGACCAACCCGACCTGGCAGCGCCTCGCTCCGTAGCTCACCGGCTGACGGCGGCGCCCCGTGGCGGGCGTCGCCGTCACCACTTTGGGCGCGTCCCAACCCGGTGCGCGTCGTCGGGCACTACGGCATCGGGTGGATACTGATCGACCGAATGAGCCTCGATCCAAAGGAACTGGACCGCGCGCTTCGCGCGACGCTCTGGCCGGCGATAAAGGCTCACGGGTTCACGGTGCGCACCAACCGGGTGGCATGGCGCTACCAGCGCGATGACATCGACGTCGTGGAGCTTCAAGCCGTCGGCCGATACGCCGAGGCGATCGGATGTCCCCCGTTGTCCCTCTCCGTGTACGTCGCCTCGTATCCGCACTTCTTGGAGCGGACGGGTTCGATCCCGGTTCGCGCCGGCCGCCTCCGTCCCCACTACTGGCACTGCGATCCGTTCAGGCGGCCGATGTCCAAGACGATCGCGCAACCTTGGTTCCGTCCCTTCAGTGAACCATCAGGCAAGCGGATGCTGCCGTCGTTTCGGCTGCATCGGGACGCGCTCAGGAGACTCATCGATCGGGCCGTTCATGACGTGCCCGACATCTGGTACATGCGGGAGGATGGCTCCAACCTGGTCGAGAACGTGCGCGACATGACGTCCGTCGTCTTGTCGTCCGGACTGGACCTGCTTGACGACTTCCATGACCCCGGAAGGGTGCTCGAGCTGATCCAGACCGGGGCACTACTAAGCGCAGATTCGCCCCGCGCCAGCTCGATCGAAGAGATGATCCGCGACTATCAGGCCCGTGATCCGGGAACCGGATCGAGCTGATCCTTGCGTGCTGCAGGGCCGTGACCTGCCCGACTACGGCCCCGCGGACTCGCCCGAGGTCGAGCCGCAGCAGGTCCTCGCCCCACTTGACCTCGCCGGTCAGGACGAAGCCGTAGTGCAGGTAGAACGGCTGGGGCGAGCCCGGGCCGGCCTCGCAGCTGGTCCAGGAGCGACCTCGGCGTCGGGTCGGGTCCGCAGGTAGGCGACCACCGCGTCGATCGTCGCGGCGCCGTAGCCGCGGCCCTGGAACCGCTCGTCGATCAGTAGCCGCCACAGGAAGTACGGCCCGACGATGTCGTCGTCGGCCGCGAGACGCTCCGCAGGGATCCCGTCGCTGATCATCACGAACCCGACCAGCAGGTCACCGTCGTGGACGGACCACATCCGCGGGCAGGCGCGGGCGTCGGTCACGGCATCCTCGAAGTGGCTCTCCATCGAGCCGAGGTAGCGCTCCTGCCCGGGTCCGCGCCGGAGCGTCAGGACGGCCGCCCGGTCGGCCTCGGTCGCGATGTCGCGGAGCTGGACGACGGTCATCGGCGGGCGCCCTCGGACCACCCTCGGACCACGCTCAGGCCGGGACCGACGTCTCGGGGACGTCCGGGTCGCCCTCGATGGTGACCCGCGGGATCCAGTCGAGGAACCGCGGCATCCACCAGTTCCAGTCGCCGAGGAGCGTCATCGTCGCCGGCAGCAGGACGCAGCGGATGACGGTCGCGTCGATGAACACCGCGACCGCCAGCCCCAGCCCGAGCTGCTGGATGAACACGAACTTCAGGGTCACGAACACGGCGAAGACGACGACCATGATCGAGGCCGCGCTGGTGATCGTGCCCGAGGTCACCGAGATGCCCTTGGCCACGGCCGCGCGCGAGTCGAGCCCGCGGTCCTTGGCCTCCTTGATCCGGGTCAGGATGAACAGGTGGTAGTCCATCGACAGGCCGAACAGGATCGTGAAGATGAACAGCGGGACCCAGCTCTCGATGACGCCGCTCGGCGTGATCCCGAGCGGACCCGCGAAGAACCCGTTCTGGAAGACGACGACCAGGACGCCGTAGGCCGCCGCGGTCGACAGCAGGTTGAGCAGGATCGCCTTGATCGGGATGACGACCGAGTGGAAGGCGACGAGCATCAGCAGGAATGACAGCCCCAGGACGAACACGAAGATGAGCGGCGCGCCGTCCGCGTAGACCTTGGTCACGTCGACCGTGAACGCGGCATCGCCGGTGACCAGCGCCCGGACGCCGGGCAGCCCGCCGAAGACCGCCGGGACGAGCTCGCTCCGGGCCTGGCGCACGAGCTGGCGGTTCGCCTCGCCGTTCCGGTCGCCGCCCATCGTGAACGCGACGATGGCCACGTGCCCGTCCTTCGACGGGGTCACGTCCACCGGCTCGCTCAGCCCGGACAGCTTGAGGCCCTCGGTCTTGAGCTTGGCGATCGCGGCCTGCGTCGCCGGCTGGTCGGCGTTCGTCACGACGACCGCGAGCTGGAGCTCCGTGCCCTGCGGCCACTTCTCGTTGAGCAGCTTGATCCCCGCCACGCCGTCGATCGAGTCGGGGAAGGCGGTGATGTCGGTGATCCCCGTGCGGAGGTGGAGGACGGGGAAGGCCAGGACGAGCAGCAACGACACCGACGCGACGGTCCACAGGACCGGCCGCGCCATCACGCCGTTGACGAGCGCCGCCCAGAACCCGCTGCCCTCCGGTCGCGCGCCGCGCCGGTCGAGCCAGGCGAGCGCCGATCGACCCCAGCGGCTGGACCGGCCCGAGCGGCAGGTGCGCCGCGAGCCACGGCAGCCAGGTCGCCGGACGGCCGATGTTGACCCGGTCGCCGAGGATCGACAGCGTCGCCGGCAGGAACGTCAGGCTGCCGATGACCGACACCAGGACGACCGAGATCGTCCCGATCGCCATCGACGTGAACAGCGACACGCCGAGGGTGATCAGCCCGGCCAGCGAGATCATCACGGCCAGGCCCGAGAAGAAGACCGCCCGGCCGGCGGTGCTGCTCGAGACCTCGATCGCCTTCGCCCGGTCGCGGCCGGCCCGCCGCTCGATCCGGAAGCGGGTGATCATGAACAGCGAGTAGTCGACGGCGACGGCCAGCCCGATCAGGACGATGAGCTGGGTCGCGTTGGGGCTGACCGCGCCGACGATCTGGCTGTAGATGCCGAGGATCCCGAACGCCGCCAGCAGCGCGGTGATCGCCAGGACGAGCGGCACGACCGACGCCACGATCGCCCCGAACGCGAACAGCAGGATGAAGAACGTCAGCGGGATCGTCAGCCGGAGCGTCTCGTCGAGGCCCGAGGTGATCAGCGCGTTGATGTCGGCGTTGATGAACGTCGCGCTGATCGCGTGGGTGTGGAGCTCCGGGTGGGCGGCGCGGAAGGCGTCGAGGATCGGCCCGACCGGCGCGATGAGCGTCGTGACCCGGGCGTCGTCACCGGAGATGCGGGCGACGACCCGGACCGTCGTCCCGTCCGCGGACACGAGGCCCGCCTGCGGCGGCGCCTCGAACGGGCTGGGGAACTGGTCGAAGGTCGGGGTCGCCGCCCCGTTCAGCGGCGCGTTGGCGGCGCGCAGCTGGCGCGACCAGTCCGTCGACCGACGCCTTGAACGCGGGGTTCGTCGTCGCGCCGGGGCCGCCGTCGATGACGACGAGGAACTGCTCGTACGGGTCGGCCGTTCCGCCCGCGTTGAACAGGTCGTAGGCCTCACTGGCCTCGAGCTTTCGTTCGTTCGGGTTCTGGTTGGCGTCGGCGGCGTTGATCCCGCCCATCGACAGGCTCGCCGCGAACACGCCGATCGTGGCCACGAACCACAGGAGCGCCACCGGCCATCGATGCCGTGCGCTCCACATCGCGACCCGGACGGTCGCCGGCTCCCGGCCGTGTGTCGGTGCCTGGCCGCCGCGCGCCGATGCCTCGGCGCCGCCGTCGTTCTCGGTCTCATCCAGGGACATGGTCGACAGTCTACGGGGCAGGAAAAGCGGCCCGGGCGGGGGACCCGGGCCGCTTGTCGGTGCAGACCTTGTCGGGCGTTGTCGGCGGCGGTCAGACCGTGCCGGCCATCACCTTCGCGGTTTCGATCGGAAGGTCGATCTCGGTCAGGTAGTCGGCCGGCGTGATGTCGGGTCCGGGCGCGTTGAGGTAGCGCTCACGGGCGGGGCCGACCGCTTCGAACCCGTGGTCGCCGACCCACTCGTTGAGCTCGGTGTAGGCCGCGCCGAGCTGGTCGTAGGCGCCCCGGTGGAGCGTTCGCGCCACGGTGCCGGCGGGGAGCACCCGGGACGTCATCCGCCCCGACTCCTCGACGGGATGCGGCACGGGCACCGAGATCTCGGCGTCGACGTCACCGGGTCCGAACGCGTGATAGATCACGAACGGTGGCCCGACAGGCTCCACGCCGAGCTCGCCGAGGTGCCGGTACATCTCCTGGTAGCACTGGCCGATGAACCCCGGCAGGTCCGCCGTCGGCAGGCGCTGCCGGATCGACAGGATCGGCTGGTCGGGCACCTCGTGGGTGCTGACGTCGTACGGCATGTCGCGTCTCCTTCGGGGAAGGAAGGGCCGGCCTGAGTCACGCGGCCGGCCCCTTGGAACGGATCAGCTCGCCATCGGAGCCGGGGTCGCCGGATGCGACACGGCTGCCTCACCCACATGACCCTGGTGGAACGTCCGCCAGGCGAGGAGCAGGACGGCGCCGAAGCCGAACAGGCTCGCGATCGCCGTCACGAACGGGACGATCGTGAGGACCTGCAGGACGAGGATGCCGACGACGGCCGCCAGATACGGCCGCTCGCGGACGACGTTCGGCGACGTGCGATGGAGGATCCAGTCGCCGATCCAGATGCCGGCGACGAGGTAGCCGAGGAACGCGGTCACCGGCCACACGCCGAACAGCAGGGCGAGCCCGATCGGGGCGCCGACCACGCTGACCAGCAGCAGGACGATCACGAACAGCGGGAGGACGACCCCACCGAGGCCCCACACCAGCGTGTGTCCGGGCTCGTGGGTGATCAGGCTTTCGGCGGTGCGGACCTGCTTGGCACCGAGCGCCGCGAGGACCAGCCCGGCGACGATCGTCGCGAGGATGAACCCGAGCCACAGCAGAAGGATCGCCGGGGCAAGGATCAGGCCGATCCCGGCAAGGTCGAGACCGAAGTCGCTGACGCTGCCCTGGACCTGCGAGCCGGTACCCTGGGTGACCGGCGAGTCGAGGGTCCGGATGTCGCCGGTCACGACGGTGCCGTCACCGAGCGTGATCGGGCTGCGGATCGCGAAGATCCGCTCGACCTTCGCGCCGGTCAGGACGGCCGTGCTGTCGATGACGGCGAGCGTCTTGACCGTGCCGTTGATCGTGGCCGAGCCCTGGGTGACGAGGACGAAGTCCGCCTGGTCGCCGGCGGGCATCGTGAAGGCGCCACCGGTCGAGATGAGGACCCGCCCCGTGCTGGGGGTCGTCGGCGTCGGATCCGCAGCGACGACCGCGGGGACGAGCCACAGGAACGCCAACAGGACCGACAACGTGACCACATACAGACGCTTCATGCGGGCACCTCCTTCAGAATCTGGCACTCTCGATCGTGGCCGCCTTGGTCGTCCACGGGAAGTGCCGGAAGTCCCGCGAATGGCACGGGTTGACGCCGCGGCTGTCGACGGGCCGACACCTCTCCTCCTGCGCGGCGTGGCATCGTCTGTCGCGGGGACACCAGGTGGGGTGGAGCGCGCGAGACCGGACGGAGGGACGGCGTCGTGTCGCACATCGATCTCCGGGTCGACTCGAATCGACTGATCTGCGACGGCGCCGCCGGCCGCAGCTCCACCCACACCTGGATCACCTACCGCGCCGCCCGCGCGACCGACCGGGTCAGGATCCAGTCCCGCCTCGGGACGACCGCGCCGTGGGGCGACGTCCCGCTGCCCGTGGTCATGCTCGAGCCCGACGGCACCCTGCCCAGGGGCTATCGCCAGTCGGGCCGCTTCCGCACGCCAGAGCTGCGGCCCGGCGAGATCTACCAGGTCCGAGCGCTCCTGGATGACGACGCGTCGGTGTGGAGCGCAGGATCCGCGCCCGGCGGCGGCCTCGCGGTCGAGGGTCCAAGGACCGTCTTGGTCCTGGGTCCGGACCCCACCCCCGCCCTCACGGAGCTTGCCGGCTTCTGAAAGGGTTGGGGGCCGGTGGGGCCCCTTGGACCATTCGCGGGCTCCGCTCGGTCCGTCGGGTGGCTCCATCGTCGTCCGGTGGCTCCCCTTCGCCCGTGATGCGACTCGGCGCATCGCACGGAGTGCCGATGTATGTGCGGGGTCCCGGGGGTGGGGCCCGGCTCGTGATGCGACTCGGCGCATCGCACGGAACCCAGAATCGACGCTCAGGCGATGCATTGGGCCGCATCGCCTTGGGACCGACGGCCCACCGACCGCCAAGCCCGACCCCCTGATGCACCGAGCTGCATCGCCTACGGACACCTGACCCGATCCCCGATGCACAGGGCCGCATCACCCCAGGGATGACTGACACGGCCGGGGCCGCCGCCACCGCCCCGAGCCCGCCACCACCGCCCTCGAACCGCACGACGCCCGGAGTACGATTCGCCGCCGACGATGGAGCGACTCGCGAGCGTCGAGCCGGCGATCCGGGCGAGCGGGCTGGTCAAGGAGTTCGGCCCGGTCCGGGCGGTCGACGACGTCAGCTTCGAGCTCGCGCCCGGCCGGATCTACGGCCTGCTCGGCCCCAACGGTTCGGGCAAGACCACGCTCATCCGGCTCCTCACCGGCCTGACCCGGGCGACCAGCGGCAGCGCCGAGGTGCTCGGCGTGACGATGCCGTCGCGCCCGAACCTCAGTCGGATCGGCTACATGACCCAGGCCGACGGGGTCTACACCGCGCTGACGGTCAGGGAGAACGCCCGGTTCTTCGCCGCGACCTACGGCGTCCGGGGCGACGACGCCGTCGACGAGACCCTCCGCCTGGTCGAGCTGGCCGACCGCGCGGACACGATCGTCGGGACCCTCTCCGGCGGGCAGCGGCGTCGCCTGTCGCTCGCCTGCGCCCTCGTCCACCGGCCGCCGGTCCTGTTCCTCGACGAGCCGACGGTCGGCATCGACCCGCTCCTCCGTGTCCAGTTCTGGGCGCACTTCCGCGAGCTCGCCGACGCCGGCACCACGATCGTCGTGTCGAGCCACGTCATGGACGAGGCCGACCGCTGCGACGAGCTCCTGTTCGTCCGGTCGGGCAAGGTCATCGCCCGCGGGACCGGCCGCGAGATCCGGGCCGGATGCCGGGACCGACGACCTCGAGCAGGCCTTCCTCCGGCTCGGCGGCGATGTCGCGGTGACCCGATGAACGCGCGACGGATCGCCGCCCTCTTCCGCCGGGTCGTCCAGGAGATCCGGCGCGACCGCCCCTCGATCGCGCTGCTGTTCATCGCCCCGATCATCATCACCGGGCTGCTCACGTTCATCCTCCGCGAAGGCGAACGCCCGACCATCGACGCGGTGGTGGTCAACCAGGCCGGCCAGCCGGGGCGTGCTCGTCGGCGGCGTGCTCGGCGCGGCGCTCACGAGCCAGGGAGCGACGGTCGGCACGGCCCCCGACGAGACCGCCGCGCGCGCCCTCATCGAGGACGGAACGGCGACCGTGGCGATCGTCCTGCCCGCCCGGTCTCGGGACCGGGACGCCGTCGTCGATCACCGTCATCACCAACGGGCTCGACCCCGCCGGCGAGGCCGTCCAGCTGACGGCGCTCCAGAAGGCGCTGCTGGCGGCCGCGACCGCCGCCTCGGGCCGGACGCTCCCGACGATCGTCCATTCGACCGTGTACGGCACGCCGAGCACGGATCCGTTCACGAACTACGCGCCCGCGCTCGTCGCCTTCTTCGTGTACTTCTTCGTCTACCTGCTGACGGGAGTCAGCTTCCTGCGCGAGCGGACCGGCGGGACCCTCGAGCGGCTGATGGCGACGCCGGTGTCACGGGCGGAGATCGTGACCGGCTACACCCTCGGGTTCGGGCTGTTCGCCGTCATCCAGGTCACGCTGCTGATGATCTGGGTCCTGGGGACGATCCACGTCCCGGCGATCGGCCCGCTGCCGGCGTTCTCGATCGGTCTCGGCGTGGCGGTGGCGGGAAGCCCGTTGCTTGCCTTCGTCGTCGTCCTGTTGCTCGCGATGGGCGCCGTCAGCCTGGGCATCTTCCTGTCGTCGTTCGCCCGGACCGAGCTCCAGATCATCCAGTTCATCCCGCTCGTGATCGTGCCCCAGTTCCTGCTGTCGGGCGTGCTCTTCCCGGTGAGCAGCCTGCCGGCGGTCATCCAGCCGATCGCGCCGCTTCCTGCCGCTCAGCTACGCGGTCGACGGCCTCCGCCAGGTCTTCATCCGCGGCGCCGACCTCGGCGTCGCGGCGCTCGCGCTGGGACCTGCTGGTGCTCGCCGCTGTTCGCCGTCTTCTTCGCCACGATCGCGTCCCTCACGATCCGCCGCGAGGTCGTCTGACCGGCCGACCACGCCCCCCCGGCCGCCCGGGCCCCGGAGCATCGCCACAGCCTCGTCACACGGGCCTCACATTCGGCCCGGATGATCTATCGTGTTCCGTCCCGCACGACCGCCCCGGCACGACCACGCGCCGAGGCAGCACAACGAGGCCCGCCGAACCGACGATGATCAGACTGCTGAGGACCTATCTCGCGCCGTATCGGAAGGCGCTCGCCCTGATCGTCGCGCTCGTGACGGTCCAGGCGATCACGACCCTCTACCTGCCGAACCTCAACGCCGACATCATCAACAACGGCGTCGCGAAGGGGGACATCCCGTACATCATCCGGGTCGGCGGGCTGATGCTGCTGGTCACCCTGCTCCTCGCCATCGCCTCGATCATCTCGGTCTACTGGGGCTCGAAGACCGCGATGGCCTTCGGCCGCGACGTCCGCGGCGCGATCTTCCACAAGGTCGTGAGCTTCTCCCAGACCGAGACGAACCTGTTCGGCACGCCGTCCCTGATCACCCGCAACACGAACGACGTCCAGCAGGTCCAGATGGTCCTGGTGATGGGCCTCAACATCATGATCCTGGCCCCGATCATGGCCGTCGGCGGCGTGATCATGGCCGTCCGCGAGGACGCCCAGCTGTCGCTCATCCTGCTGGTCATCGTCCCGATCATGGCGGCCTTCATCGCGGTGATGATGCGGCGCGCCCTGCCGCTGTTCCGGGCGATGCAGGTCAAGGTCGACCGGATCAACCAGGTCGTCCGCGAGAGCCTCAGCGGCGTGCGGGTCATCCGCGCGTTCGTCCGGACCGAGCACGAGGAGCGACGCTTCGACGAGGCCAACCAGGACCTGACGGCCACGTCGCTGCGGGTCAACCGGCTGTTCGCCCTGATGCTCCCGACGGTGATGCTCATCTTCAACCTGTCGTCGGTCGCGATCATGTGGTTCGGCAGCGTCCAGGTCGACAACGGCAGCCTGCCGATCGGCAACCTGACCGCGTTCCTCGCCTACGTGATGCAGATCCTGTTCTCGGTCCTGATGGCCGTGATGATGTTCGTGATGATCCCGCGCGCCGCGGCATCGTCCGAGCGCATCCAGCAGGTCCTCGACACCGAGGCGACCCTCAACGACCCCGACGAGCCGACCGCGATCGCCGCCCCGCGCGGGGTCGTCGAGTTCCGCGACGTGGAATTCCGCTACCCGGGGGCCGAGGACCCGGTCCTCCGCGGTATCTCGTTCCGTGCCGGGCCGGGCGAGACGACCGCCATCGTCGGCAGCACCGGCAGCGGCAAGTCGACCCTGATCAACCTCATCCCGCGCTTCTACGACGTGACCGGCGGGTCGGTCACGCTCGACGGCGTCGACGTCCGCGAGATGGCCCAGGACGACGTCTGGCACGAGATCGGGGTCATCCCCCAGAAGGCGTTCCTGTTCAGCGGCACGGTCGCCAGCAACCTCCGCTACGGCGCGCCCGACGCGACCGACGACGACCTGTGGCACGCCCTCGAGGTGGCCCAGGCCGAGGACCTTCGTCACGGAGATGGCCGAAGGCCTCGAGGCCCCGATCTCGCAGGGCGGCAAGAACGTGTCCGGCGGCCAGCGCCAGCGCCTCGCGATCGCCCGGGCGCTCGCCAAGAAGCCGCTCGTCTACATCTTCGACGACAGCTTCTCGGCGCTCGACTTCAAGACCGACTCGATGCTCCGCGCCGCGCTCGAGGCGGAGACCCGGAACGCCACGGTGATCATCGTCGCCCAGCGGGTCGGCACGATCATGCAGGCCGACCGGATCGTGGTCATGGACAACGGCTCGATCGTCGGGATCGGCACCCACCACGAGCTGATGGCCACCTGCGAGACGTATCGCGAGATCGTCTACTCGCAGCTGTCCGAGGAGGAAGTCGCATGATGGGGCGGCCGGGCGGCGGAGGCCCGGGTGGCGGTGGCCCCGGCATGATGGGCATGCGGCCCGGGATGGGCGCGGCGGCCAAGCCGCGCGACTTCCGCACCTCGTTCACGCGCCTGCTCGGCGAGCTCCGCCCGGAGCGACCGCGGATCATCGTGGTGATGCTCCTGGCGATCGTCGGCGTCGCCGTTCAGCATCGCCGGGCCGCGGATCCTCGGCGCCGCCACGAACATCCTGTTCGACGGGATCGTCGGCAAGCAGCTCGGGACGCAGTTCCCGCCCGGGACGACGCAGGCCCAGGCCGAAGCCGCCATGCGCGCCGCGGGCCTGAACCAGCAGGCCGACCTGATCTCGGGGATGACCGTCGTGCCCGGCGTCGGCGTCGACTTCGCGGCGCTGGCCCGGATCCTCGCCCTCCTGGCGGTCGTCTACATCCTCAGCGCGATCTTCACCTGGGCGTCGGCCTACATCATGGCCGGGGTCGCCCAGCGGACCGTCTACAAGCTCCGCAAGCGGGTCGACGCCAAGCTCGGCCGGCTGCCGCTCAGCTACCTCGACGGGCACGCCCGCGGCGACACGCTCAGCCGGGTCACCAACGACATCGACAACATCGCGGCCACCCTCCAGCAGAGCCTGACCCAGCTCCTGACCGCCGTGTTCACGATCATCGGCGTGCTCGGGATGATGCTGTTGATCAGCCCGCTGCTGGCGTTCATCTCGCTCCTGGTCGTGCCGGCCTCGGTCGTCGCCACGATGTTCATCGCCAAGCGCTCGCAGACGCAGTTCGAGGCGCAGTGGAAGCAGACCGGGTCGCTCAACGGCTACGTCGAGGAGATGCACACGGGCCACAGCCTGGTCAAGGTCTTCGGCCACCAGCAGGAGGCGCTCGACGACTTCGGCGCACAGAACGAGGCGCTGTTCCAGGCCAGCTTCCGGGCGCAGTTCATCTCCGGGACCATCCAGCCGGTGATCAACTTCATCGGCAACCTGAACTACGTGGCGATCGCCGTCATCGGCGGCGTCCAGGTCGCCAACGGCACGATGTCGCTCGGCGACGTCCAGGCGTTCATCCAGTACTCGCGCCAGTTCACGATGCCGATCACCCAGACGGCCTCGATCGCCAACGTCCTCCAGTCCGCGGTCGCCTCGGCGGAGCGGGTGTTCGAGCTGCTCGACGAGGAGGAGGAGATCCCCGAGACGGCGACGCCGCAGCGGCTCCACGCCGGCACGGGCCGGATCACGCTCGAGGACGTGGCCTTCCGCTACCTGCCCGACGTGCCGCTCATCGAGGACCTGAACCTCGACGTCCAGCCGGGCGAGACGGTCGCGATCGTCGGGCCGACCGGGGCCGGCAAGACCACCCTGGTCAACCTGCTGATGCGGTTCTACGAGATCGACCAGGGCCGGATCACGGTCGACGGCATCGACATCCGGGACCTGACCCGCGACGACCTCCGCCGGACCGTTCGGGATGGTCCTCCAGGACGCCTGGCTGTTCGGCGGGACGATCCGCGAGAACATCGCCTACGGCGACGAGAACGCGACCGAGGAGCAGATCGTGGCCGCGGCGCAGGCCGCCCACGTCGACCACTTCGTCCGGACGCTGGCCGGCGGCTACGACACCGTCGTCGACGACGACGCCACGAACGTCTCGCAGGGCGAGAAGCAGCTGCTGACGATCGCCCGCGCCTTCCTGGCCGACCCGCCGGTGCTCATCCTCGACGAGGCGACGAGCTCCGTCGACACCCGCACGGAGGTGCTCATCCAGCGCGCGATGGCGCGGCTGATGAAGGGTCGGACGTCGTTCGTCATCGCCCATCGGCTGTCGACGATCCGCGACGCCCACATGATCCTGGTCATGGACCACGGCCGCCTCATCGAGCAGGGGACCCACGAGCAGCTGCTCGCCGCCCGCGGCTTCTACTACGACCTCTACAACAGCCAGTTCGCCGAGGCCCTGCCCGAGGCGGTCTGGCGCGTCCAGGCGGTCAGGCGCGTGGCCGTCGCCGTCGTGCCCGCGGCCGTGCCCGGGCGGACATCGCATCGGCGATACTCCGCGCCATGAGATTCCGCACGACGATCATCGGCACGGGCAAGACGGCCGCCGGCATCAAGGTCCCGCCCGAGGTGGTCGAGGGCCTCGGCAAGGGCAGGAAGCCGCCGGTCACGGTGACGATCAACGGCTCGTACACCTACCGCAGCACCGTCGCGGTCATGGGCGGCGAGTCGTGGATCGGCGTCAGCAACGAGCATCGGACCAACGCCGGGGTCGCCGCCGGCGACGAGGTCGACATCGACCTCGAGCTCGACACCGAACCGCGGGTCCTGGCCGTCCCCGCCGACTTCTCCGCGGCGCTCGACCGCGACCCCGAGGCCCGCCGCTTCTTCGACGGGCTGTCGTACAGCAACCGTTCCCGCTTCGTCCTGTCGATCGACGACGCCAAGACTCCCGAGACCCGCCAGCGCCGGATCGAGAAGTCCGTCGCCACCCTCCACGAGGGCCGCATCTAGCTCTGACTCGGCCGGCTCGGAGCTCGGCGCGCCCGAGCGCGCCCGACCTACGGGCAGCTGCCCTCGAGCTGGACCGTCGGGGCAGGGTTGGCAGACCAGCACGGGATGAAGATCCGTCCCTCGCCGCCGTTGTCCATGTCGTCGAAGCCGAAGTAACCAAGAGTTCCGTGCGAGTCGATGGTGTCGGTCTGGCGGTCTACCCCGACGAACGTGCCTTCCGCGACCACGACCCAGCCCGGCGCGGCATCGGGCCCGAGCCCAGAACCATCCGGGTTCGTCCCGTCCCTGCGTGTGGCCCAGTAGACCGTGTCGGCCGGGATGGCCGCGACCTTGAGCACGCGGGCGGGGAGCAGGACCCGTCCCAGCCGCTGCTCGTCCCGGGCGATCCGGTCGAGTGCCATCCGTTCGACCTGCGCCGGCGTGAAGTGCATCGTGAAGCCGGTCGGGATCTCCACCTCGGCCCCGTCGGGCAGGCGACTCGTCACGGTCGGATACGGGACCGGCGACGTCGAGGGATCGGGCGGCGGCGTCCCAGGGAAGTCGATGTCGTAGATCCGTGACAGCAGGTGCGCCTGGAGAGTGATCGGGGCGGTGACCTTCACCACGACGAGTCCCCCGTCCACGTCGATGAGGAGCAGTCGAGCGGCCTGTGCGCCGGGGATCTCGATCGCGGGCGTACCCGTGCCGGGTCTCGCGAGCAGCCGACAATGGTCCGGCTCGCCCGCCGATGGTGCGGCGGTCACCGAGCCGAGCAGCTCGATGACCCGTCCGGATCGAGCGATACCCGACTGGTCGGCGCGGAACATGTTCGAAGGCACCTTGGCTTGAAGGTCGCCGAGATCAAGGGCGCCGGTCGCGTGCGGATCGGCGAGCAGCGCGGCGGCAAGGGTGGCAGCGTCGGGATGCGAATCGGGCGTCCCGCAGTCGACGGCGTATGGACGGAAGAAGGTGAGTGTGTCGGTACAGGCATGCGGGTGACCTAGCACCATCTCGTCGGCGCTCGTCCGCAACGGGTCCCCCCCGTTGTGAGGTGCACACCAATCGGTCACGTCGCCGATCGTATCCTCGGCCCCCTGACGGGCCGCCAGCTTGAACGTGACCGATGGCTCGAACAGGCGGCTCGTGTAGGTCGTGCCGGTGACGACATCACCGGTGGCGCCCAGGTCCTCGAGGGCGATCGGCACCGCCTCGGAAGCCGAGGGGATCGTGGTGGGCGACGGACGTCGAGCCGTGGGCGCCGAGGTCGTCGATGGGCTCGACTCAGCCGTGGGCGTCGGAGTGGTCGACGGGCTTGACCCAGCCGATGGCGCGATCGTCGGCGAAGACGTGCTCGTCGCCCCGGGACCAACCACGGCCGACCGCGGCGAGAGCTGGAACATCGCCACGGCGATGACGGCCACCACGATCCCGCCGACGGCGAGCCGCGTCAGGGACGGTCCGGTCAGCAGATCCCGCCAGCTCGGGAGGAACCAGCGACGACGCTGCGGGGCGGTCCGGAGCTCGTCGAGGACGGTGGTCAGGAGGCGGTCCGGCGCGGTCGTCGGCTGTCGGTCGAGGACGTCGCCGAGGAGTCGCAGGACGCGGTCGTCGTCGGTCATGCTGTTCGTCCTTCCGAGACGACGGACCGGCTGTCCGCCTCGACCGCGGCGCGCAGCGTCCGCAGGGCGTAGTGGAGTCGTGAGCGCGCCGTCCCGACGGGAATCCCGAGCGTGGCGGCGACCTCGTTGAGCGGCAGTCCCTGGTAGTGATGCAGGACGATGACCGCGCGCTGGTTGATCGGCAGTCGGCGGAATGCGCGCTCGATCTCATCCCGGTCGGCGAACCGGCCCGAGCCGTCCGCCTCGCCCGGCTCGACCGCCACGACATTGACGCTGGCGGCGAACACCCGCTGTCGGCGGGCCTCGTCGTAGCAGGCCCGCAGCAGGAGACGGTAGAGCCACGCCTCGAAGCGGGCCGGCTCGCGCAGCGAGGGGAGGTCCCGCCACGCCTTGAGCAGCGCCGACTGCACGGCGTCCTCGGCCCGGTCTCGATCGTGGACGACGCGGACCGCGATGGCGTACAGCCGATCGATCGACGAGGCGGTGAGCGCCCCGAACGCGTCGCGGTCCCCGGCCCTCGCGCGTTCGATGAGATCCAGCACCGACTCCCCCGTCACATGGCCCAGCGGGCCTGTCACAGGGTATGGCCCCGCCGTTCGCCGGAACGTTCAAATTGGTGCTCGATCGGGTCCGCCACGCCTCGAGCAGGCGTCTCAGGTGGTAGTCCTCAAGGTCGCTCCGGAGTATCGTCGGTCACAAGCGCGCGACCCTCGCCGTCTGACGGCAACAGGGAGGGTCCGAAGATGTCCCCGGTCGCACGATCGAACCATCGGCTTGTCGCGGTAGCGGTCGCGGCATTCGTCCTGGCGGCCTGTGGGTCGACGATCCCGTCGCCGCCGTCCTCGATCGGACCGAGTCCGTCGGTCGAGGCCGTCGGCTCATCCAGCCCGAGCTCCTCTGAACTGGCCAGCGTCGTCCCGAGCGCCTCGGCAGGGCTGCCCTCAGCGCCGGCGACGAGCGAGGCGCCGGCCGGTTCCATCGAACCGGCCACCTCGCCCGAGCCTTCCCCCTCCGAGTCAGTTTCTCCGACCCCGACGCCCGCGCCTACCCCGAGTCCGGACCCGGTCATCACGACCTGGCCGTTCCAGACGGCGTGGACCGTCGCCGATGCGCTCTTCCGTCCCGACGGCGGCGTCGTCGTCATGGAGGTCCAGGCCGACCCGCCGGTCGTCCGGCTCGTCGCGCTTGACGCGGCGGGCCAGGTCCAGCCGGGCTGGCCGTGGCTGGCGCCCGACGTCGAGCCGGTCGTGGGCTACCCATCGGTGAACGCCGCCCTGGCGTCGGACGGCTCGGTCGTCGTGGTCGCGGGGACGAGGGCGGGCGCGTCGAGCGTCCATCGGCTCGATCGGACCGGCCAGGAGCAGCCGGGCTACCCCGTCCAGGTCGCCACGAACGGGTTCTGCCACACCCCCCTTCTGGCCGCGTCCGGGACCGCCTACGTGACCTGCGACCTGCAGGATTCGCCTGACGGCGACACCGTCCGGGCCGCCACCTTCGCGCTTCGGCCCGACGGGTCGACGGTGGCCGGCTGGCCGATCCGGACCGGCCCGACCGCCCAGGACCCGCTGCTCGCCGCCAACGGCACGCTCTACCTGGCGATCGCCAAGAAGGGGTCGACGCGGCTGGCCGCCTACGGGCCCGGCGGCCGGCTCCGCGCCGGCTGGCCGCGCACGGCCCGCACCGGCGCCTCTCTGGCCCTCGGTCCGCTTGGTCGTCTGTGGGTCACCTGGCGAACCTACGGCAAGGACGCCGGCCAATGCGGGCTTCCCGTCTGGACCCGGTACGAGATCCTGGCCCGGAACGGTCGGACGCTGGCCGGCTGGCCGGTCAGTGTCGCCGGCTGGAGCTCCGACCCGACCATCGCCCGTGACGGCACGACCTACGTCGCGTCCCAGCGCGGTCGGATGACCGCCTACACCTCGACGGGCACCGTGAAGGCCGGCTGGCCGGTCACGATCCCCGTCCGCCCGGCCGCGTGCTACGGCGGGTCGAGCCCGCAGCTCGCCGCGGGCGGGAGGGTCCTCATCGCCGGACCGAGGACGCGCTTCGGCTCCACGCCCGCCAGTGGAGTGGTCACGATGAAGACGACCACGGGGTCCCGGGTCGCGGGTTGGCCGGCGGTCGTCGCCGCCGGACTCGCCACGGAGTGCCCGTCGTGCGTGCCCGGACCCGGCCCGATCGTCCCGCCGGCGATCGGTGCCCGACGGATCTATGTCGGGGCATACAGCGGGGACATCCCGCGGGTCGTCGTGTTCGACCGGACCGGTCATCGGCCGCCGGCAGCGCAGCGTCGGCTGGCGACCAGCGGCTCATGGCAGCTCGCCTGGATCCGGGTCGCGCCGACCGGTCGCGTGTGGACCCTGATCACCGGCGAGGAAGCGGGTGGGATCCTCCAGCCGATCGCCCAGGATCGCGTTCTGCCGACACCCTGAGGCCGACGCTCGCCGCCCGCGGGGAACGGTCCAGTGGACTACCATTGGGGTTCCCTAACGACGTCCGAACGCGGGCAGATGCCTGCATGGATGGATCAGCGATCGGAGCTACGGACATGGCCGACGACAAGAAGCTGGTACTCGGGATCTTCGCGGATGAGGCGGCCGCCGACGCGGCGGTCGAGTCGCTCAAGGAATGGGACAAGGGCACCGAGGGCGTGACCCTCGGCCCGATCGGCGTCCTCGTGGTCGACGACAAGGGCCAGATCAAGGAGCACAAGCTCGGCCAGCGGAGCGGCGCCAAGGGTGCGGGCATCGGGCTCGTCCTGGCCGTGATCGCCCCACCGACCCTGCTCGCGGGGCTCGTCGGCGGCGGGATCCTCGGGCACTTCCATCACAAGGGTCTCGGGCTCACGCCCGAGGATCGCGCGCGGATCGTCGGGGAGCTGCAGGGCGGCAAGGCGGCCATCGGTCTCCTCGCCATCCCGATCGAGGTCGAGTTGATCTCGATGAAGCTCAAGGAGCTCGGTGGGACTCCGGAAGTCCACGAAGTCTCCGACGAGGCGCTCGAGGCCGTCGCAGCCGCGGCGCCCGAGGCCGCCGAGGAGCCGACCGCCGTCGTCTAGTCCCGACCCGACCACTTCGACCCGGGCCCGTCCATGACGAACCCGGGTCGTTGCACGCCCAGTGACAGGATCCGCCCGTGAGTTCCGACGCGAAGGACGACAGCGACGCCCCGGCCGTCGATGGCGGCCGTGGCGCGCCCGGTCGGCATCGGGCGAACCGGGCTCCTCGGCCCGGAACCGGCGGTCCCGACCGACGCGGCGCAGGATGCGCCGACCGGATCGGATCCGGACGCCGAACCCGGTCTACCCGCCGAACCGGACCGTCCGCCTCGCGTGATCCGCGCGGACCGTGTCCTCGAGGTGACGGCGGTCATCATGCTCGGGATCGGCACGCTGCTCGCGGCGTGGTCCGGATACCAGTCCTCCATCTGGAACGGCATCCAGGCCGGCGACTACGTCAAGGGCTCGGGCGAGCGCGTCGAGTCGACCCGGGCGAGCACCCTCGCCGGCCAGGAGCGCCTGTACGACAGCCAGGTGTTCAGCCAGTGGCTCAACGCGTACGACGTCGGCAACACGAAGCTCTCCGCGGTCTATGAGCGGCGGTTCCGGGACGAGTTCCGCGTCGCCTTCCAGGCGTGGCTCAAGACCGACCCGTTCACCAGCACGACCGCCCCGGCCGGTCCGCTGTTCATGGCCGAGTACGTCCAGGCGAACGCCCTGGCGGCCGACGCGCACTCGGCGAAGGCCGAGGCGTTCATCAGGGCCGGCGAGGACGCCAACGACGACAGCGACCACTACGTCCTGTTCACCGTCGTGTTCGCGACCGTCCTCTTCCTGGCGGCCGTGACCGATCGGTTCCGCTGGCGCCCGACGCGCATCGCGGTCCTGGTCATCGGTGGATCGCTCGCCCTCTTCGGCTTCATCGGCCTGCTCCAGCTGCCGATCGGAT
Organism: uncultured Chloroflexia bacterium; assembly: GCA_963781845.1. GTDB lineage: Bacteria > Chloroflexota > Limnocylindria > Limnocylindrales > CSP1-4 > Chersky-267. The sequence goes on from CAWAHN010000004.1 coordinate 43,121, forward strand.
AGACGGTCACGCGAGTTCCGGACGCAACGCCCGGAGGGGCGTGGGCGTCCTATGTTCGGCACCTCGTCGCCGATGGCCGGGCCCACGACCCGGTCCGGCTCCTCCGGCCGTGGGGATGCCGGTCGCGAGCAGGCAGGTGATCGAGATGACTCCCAGGATCCGGATCCCCACGCTCTTGCTGTCCGTCGCGTTCATCGCGGGATGCGGGTGGTCATCGGCGACACCGACGTCGCCCGCGGCGCCTTCATCCGCCACTCTCCCGTCGGCAAGCGCGGAGCCGACTGCGTCATCCACCGCGACACCCGGATCGGCGTCACCGACGACCGCCCCCACCCCGACTCCGACCCTCGCACCGGTCGTCGTGGTCGTCCCCACCCCGGGACCGGACGGGACGATCTACCTCCGGTCGGCCGTGAAGCGCGCCGCGACCAAGCCGAGCGACGCGAAGTCCGCGGCCACAGCGGTCAACGCGCTTGCCGTGGACCTCTATCGCCGGATGACGAAGAAGGGCCAGAACCTGGTCTTCTCGCCGACGAGCATGATGCTGGCGCTGTCGATGGCGCGCCCCGGCGCTCGCGGCGAGACGGCGACCCAGATGGACACCGGTGATGCGGAGCGCCGCCTCAGATGACCATGCCGCCTGGATCAACGCCCTCGGGATGGCGTTGGGTCATCGGACGGCGACGTACAAGGACGAGCAGGGCGTCACGCGCAGAGTCACGCTCCGGATCGCCCACTCGGCGTTCCTCCAGCAGGGGTATCCGTTCGAGCAGGCCTACCTCGACGCGCTAGCCGAGAGGTTCGGCGTGGGTGTCCGTCTGACGGACTTCCGGGGCGACCCAGGAGCATCGCTGAAGACCATCAACGACTGGGTCAGGACCAGGACGACCGGTCGGATCCCTCGTCTGCTGGCCAAGAGCGACCTGGACGCCCGGACGCGCTTCGTCCTCGTGAACGCGATCTACCTCAAGGCGGCCTGGGAACGCATCTTCGACCCGGACTTGACCGTGCCGGCGGTGTTCACGCTCGCCGACGGGTCCCGGATCAAGGTGCCCACGATGGTCGGCCCGAAGGGGTTGAACTGGGTGCGGTATGCGTCGGGCACGGGATGGCGCGGAGTGGAGATCCCCTACATCGGTCACACGCTGGCGATGACGGTCATCCTCCCTGGTGATCTCGCCGCCTTCGAGAAGTCGATGACCCCGCAGCGGCTGGCTGCGATCGTCGGCGGCGTCGCGAAGGCGCCGATGTTCCGCACGAATCGCGCCGACCGCGACCACTCGATCGCGTACAACGTCGCCCTGCCCAAATTCTCCTTCCAGACGCGGACGGACCTCGCCGAGGCACTTGCCGCAGCAGGCATGCCACGCGCATTCGACCCGGCCGGCGCGGACTTCACGGGGATCGTCGATCCCGCCACGTCCGGCGAACCTGGCCTGTACATCCAGAAGACGATCCACCAGGCCATGATCGAGGTCGATGAGAAGGGCACGACGGCCGCGGCATCGACCGCGGTGATCGGCGGGGCCGGTGGCGGTCCGGAGACCGTCGTCTTCGAGGTCGACCGGCCGTTCATCTTCGTGATCCGTGACATCCAGACCGGCGCCATCCTCTTCATGGGCCGGGTGATGGACCCCAGGGCGCATTGAGGCTGCAGGCGCCGGGCGGGGTTCGCTCTCAGGCCGGACGCTGAACCTGTCAATACTACCCAGGGGTATTGACAGTGTGGTATGATGCCATCGATGCGGCTTGTCAAGGTCTTGACAAGCCCACAGTCATGTCCGGCAGGGCCCGGGATCATCGGCTCCCGTCCGGTGGAACATCCACGGCGGTCGCGCGTCGGACATGAGCGGAGGTGGAGTTGGCCGTCGGCGTCGCCGCGGAAGTCAAGAGCAAGCTGAGCGTGGTCGACGTCGTCGGCCAGACGGTCCAGCTGAAGAAGTCGGGCAGCACCTACAAGGGTCTCTGCCCGTTCCACGGTGAGAAGACGCCGTCGTTCTACGTCACGCCCGCCCGCGAGAGCTGGAAGTGCTTCGGGTGCGGCCTGGGCGGCGACATCTTCAGCTTCGTCATGCAGCGCGACAGCGTCAGCTTCCCCGAGGCGCTCAAGGTCCTGGCGGCCCGGGCAGGGGTCGAGCTCGACGAGCGGACCAGCCGCGAGGACGCGCGGCGCGCGCGTCTCCACCAGGTCCTCGACGCGGCGATCGCGTTCTACCACACCGTCCTGACCGCCCACCCGCAGGGCGCGCCCGCGCTCGACTACCTCCGCGGGCGGGGCTTCACCGACGCGACGATCGAGACGTACCAGCTCGGCTGGGCGCCGGAGGGCTGGGAGACGATGTCCCGCCAGCTCCAGCTCAAGCGCAACGTCACCCCGCAGGAGCTGCTCGAGACGGGCCTGACCCAGGCCCGCGGGACAGGGCGGGGCGGCGCCTACGACCGCTTCCGCGAGCGGGTGATCTTCCCGATCCGGGACATGAACGGCAAGGCGATCGGGCTCGGCGGCCGCTACCTCATCGCCGACGGCGACACCCGGGACCACGGCCCGAAGTACCTCAACAGCCCGGCCTCGCCGATCTTCGACAAGAGCCGGACGCTGTATCTCATCGACAAGGCCAAGGGCCCGATCCGGAAGTCGGGCCAGGCGGTCGTGGTCGAGGGCTACACCGATGCGCTGATGGCCCACCAGGCCGGCTTTGACAACGTCGTTGCGACGCTCGGGACCGCGCTGACGCCGGGCCACGTCGCGCTGCTGACCCGGTATGCCAAGAAGGTCGCGCTGGCCTACGACGTCGACCCGGCCGGCCAGTCGGCGGGCACCTTCGGGGTGACCGAGCTCAACAACCTGATCAGCGAGGTCCAGGCCGACGGCGGCGTCGGACTGACCGACGTCGGCGTGGTCCGGCTGCCTGAGGGCAAGGACCCCGACGAGGTCATCCGCGAATCGCCGGACCTGTGGCGCGAGGCGACCCGCACGCCGGACCCGATCCTCGCCTACCTGATCGACTACCACGCGACCCGCAACGACGTGCGCACGCCGGAGGGCCGCAAGCGGCTCGTCGACGCGGTGCTCCCGACGTTGCGCAAGGTCGGCGATCCGATGGTCCGCGACACGTACCTCCAGCTCCTCGCCCGGCGGTCCACGGTCAGCGAGCAGACGCTGCTCGAGGCGCTCCATCGACGGCCGGATCCCGGCCGCGCCGGGTTCGGTCCGGCGGGCGGGGGAGGGCCCGGCTCCGCCGATCATGCCGGCGCCCGGATCACCCTCGACGCCGTCCGGGCCGCGGCCGAGTCGGTCAGCCCGGAGGACGTCGTCAAGTCGATCACCCCGGTCGAGGTCGAGCTGCTCCGGTTGCTCCTTCTCCTGCCCGATCTCCAGGCGCGGGTCGAGGACGTCCTCAAGCCCGAGGAGCTGCCGTCCACGGTGGCACGCGAGCTGTACGCGGCGATCCTGACCGACCGGAGGCGCGGCGCGGAGCTAGCCGGGGACCCCGACGGCGCCGGACGGTTCGAACGGGGCCGGTTCCTCGAGTCGCTCGACCCGGAAACGCGGGCGCTCGCGCTCGGGTTGTATGCGCTCGAGCGGCCGGACCCTCGCAACCTGGCGAGCCAGCGCGTCATCTACAACGTGGACAAGTGCCTGCTGACGCTCGAGGCCGACCGGCTCGAGGAGCAGAGCGCCTGGAACCAGGCCGAACAGGCGGATGCGGAGCTCCGCGACGACCACGAGGCGATGGACCGCCTTCTAGCCGAAGAACGACAGATCAACGAGGCGCGCCGATCACTCGATCGCCGGATCGAGCAGACGCGCCTCCTCACCCGACCGACACCGACCGTCGGGGCCCCGGCCTCGGCGAGCGGCGTCGGTCAGCGCTGACCCCGGGAGGGCACATGTCACAGGATCCGATGGACAAGCAACTGGTCGAGGCCGTGCTCGCCGGTCGACCGCGCCGAACGCGGGTCGAGATGGAAGAGGCCAAGCTCGCCTCCAAGCGGCCGGCTCGTGCCGGGGTGGCGGTCGTCGTCAACCCGATCGAGATCGACGACGACGAGGACGACGACGACGATCTCGAGCTCGAGGCGGAGGCGCTGGTCGAGGGCGCCGACGTCGCGGTCGATGTCGTGACCGAGGGTGACGTGCCCGTCGCCGTGCCGGTCGACGCGCCCGCCAAGCTCGACGCCAAGGAGCTCGAGGAGCCGACGCCGGAGGAGCTCGAGGCGCTCTCGGCGGACATGATCGGCATCGACGATCCCGTCCGGATGTACCTGAAGGAGATCGGCAAGGTCGCCCTGCTGACCGCCGAGGAAGAGGTGGTCCTGGCCAAGGCGATCGAGCTCGGCGAGTTCATGGTCGAGGCGCCCTGGAAGGGGATCGTCTCGCTCCACGAGTGGACGCTCCACGACACCGAGCGCAAGACGCGGACCGCCAAGCCGCAGCATCGCCTGCCGTTCGGTGAGGAAGCCCACAAGATGGTCCGCGACGCGATCGCGGACAAGGCCGCGAAGCCTCTCCTGACCGCGACCCCGGACTTCCACCTGGTCAAGGCCGCCCGGGACGTCCAGTCGGATGGGACCAAGACCCTGCTCCGCGAGGCCAAGCACCTGCTGGCCGCCTACGGTGAGAAGCCGTCGGCGGACACGTTCGTGCCGCTCCTCGACTGGGCCTACTTCGCGGTCCACAACGGGGACCTCGACTCGCGCGACAACGTCGGGCTGCGGGCGATCTACGACTGGACCCGCGACGAGGTCGCGTTCCCGGCGCTCGAGCTGTGGATCATGGCCGGCAACGACGCGGCGCTCCTGAAGTCGTTCGGCTACGACCCGGAGGTGCCGCTCAACACCAAGCTGCGCGATCGCAAGGGCGAGCTCGTCCGGATCGGCCGCGACGCGCGCGAGCAGCTCACCTCGGCGAACCTGCGCCTGGTCGTCTCGATCGCCAAGAAGTACATCGGCCGCGGGATGTCGTTCCTGGACCTGATCCAGGAGGGCAACATCGGCCTCATCCGGGCGGTCGAGAAGTTCGACTTCGAGAAGGGCTTCAAATTCTCGACCTACGCGACGTGGTGGATCCGCCAGGCCATCACCCGCGCGATCGCGGACCAGGCCCGGACGATCCGGATCCCCGTCCACATGGTCGAGACGATCAACCGGCTGATCCGCGTCTCGCGCAACCTGCTCCAGGAGCTGGGCCGCGAACCGACCGTCGAGGAGATCGCCGAGGCGATGTCGCGCGGCCAGGAGGTCATCGTCACCCCGGACAAGGTCCGCGAGATCATCAAGGTCTCGCAGGAGCCGGTCTCGCTCGAGACGCCGATCGGCGAGGAGGAGGACTCCCACCTCGGCGACTTCATCGAGGATCGGGGCGCTTTGGCGCCGGCCGAGGCAGCATCGCACCAGCTCCTCAAGGAGCAGGTCGAGGCGGTGCTCGACTCGCTGACCGGCCGCGAGCGGCGGGTGCTCCAGCTCCGGTTCGGCCTCGAGGACGGGCGTGCCCGGACCCTCGAAGAGGTCGGCAAGGAGTTCAACGTCACCCGCGAGCGGATCCGCCAGATCGAGGCCAAGGCGCTGCGCAAGCTGCGCCACCCGTCCCGGAGCCGCAAGCTCAAGGACTACCTGGAGTAGGCGTTCCTCTGGCGCCCGGCTCGGGCGCCTGTCGACCGGCCCAGGGCGCCGGCTGACCTGCCGGGGCGCGCCGGCGGACGGGCCCGTGGCGCCGGCTGACCGGCCTAGGGGCGCCGGCTGACCGGCTATCCGGTCAGTCCGGGGCGCGCCGCAGGACGACCTTGGCCAGGGCGATCAGGCATCAGGCGGCGGGCACTCCTCGTCCCGGTGGGGAGGGACGAGGAGGGTAGTCAGCAACCTGTCGGTGCTGGCCTCTTGAGGTTAGGCCGGGATGGCAGGGCGTGCCTCATCCCTTCGGCCCAGCGCCGCTCCGTACTTCGGTGCAGTCGGTGCCGCACGCACCCGGGACTGCATCGGTCCGTCGCCGCCGCCGTCTTGCACCCGGTGCATCGGTCCGTCCGCCTGCCGCCGTGCTCGCACCCGGCGCATCGGTCCGTCGCCGCCGTCTTGCACCCGACTCATCGGTCCGTCGCCGCCGCCGTCTTGCACCCGGTGCAACGATCCGGCAGCGCTTGCACGGGGTGCAAACAAACGGCCTCCGGCGGCGCATCGGGGCCATGATCTTGCGCGGCATGCAAACGAAAGCTCGTTGGGCCGAGTCGGACAGGCAGTTTGGCTCGCGGTTTGCACTACGTGCACGAAACCGGCGTCGACCGGCCGCGACCAGGGTCCGATCGTCGAACGTGTGCACGTGGTGCAAGGGCGCCTCGGATCGGAGCGCCAAGCGCCGACGCGGGCCGTGACCGACCGAAGTCATACGAGAACGATCGAGTTCCCGCCCGGGTCCACACGAGCAGCGAGGAGTTCGAGCGCCCGCCGACCATCGATCGGAAAACTGGGGCCAAGCGCCGCGGCTCCGGCAGCGACGAACTCGCGGGACCGACGGGTCCGCGGCAGCACGAGGATGACCCCGTCGACCGAGCCATCGCGAACCTTGAGGTTCAACCGACGGACCAGGGCCTGGCTGTCATGTGGACTCGTCTCGGCCTCGACGCCGTACCGCCATTCGGACCCGAGGGAGATCATGGCGTCCCACGCCCGCTGGTCGCCCGGTCCGGGAAGTGGCACCTCGGTGCCCCAGCGGAGCCCGGGATGAAGCAAGACGCGAAACCGGTCGACGAGACGGGCCTGCGCGGCGTCGCGGATCGGCTGCGGTCCGGGATACGCCCGCGCGGACAGCTCCAGTCCGACCACCGATGCGAGGCGCGCCAGCTGATGGATCGAGGCGGACTCGAGGAGGCCACGCTCGATGCGGCTGACCTCCGACGCCGATAGCCTGACTGCCCGTCCCACCTCCGCCAAGGTCAGTCCACGGTCGATCCGAGCCGAGCGGACCTCTTCTCCGAGTCGGATCCGGATGCTTCGTCCTCGCTCGGTGCCCAGGTCGGCGGGTCGCTGCCTCGTCGCCATCGCGGAGATGATGCCGTCTTGGACTTATCCGTCAGTCAACTGCGGGCGATCGGTTGCGAGCGTGATCAGGACTCGCCGGTCCGATTCGCCGATCCACGAACGCCCATCCCTGGTCGAGCACCGCCACCGCACTCGAACGTGCGGGCCCAGCGTCACGGACCCGATCGGACCGGAGGGCGTCGCCTCCAGCTCGACGTGCGGACCGCGACCGCGAAGCCGGCGATCCCGGCGAGGAGGGGGATCGGCGGGATGGTCGGCGCCCAGGGCTGGCGGGCGGCGGCGGCGGTCGCGGCCGCAGCGTCGCCCGGGTCCGTCGCGGTGTTCGGTGGCACGTTGCTCGCGGTCGAGCCACCGTCGTCGACACCGGTGGCGCTGATCCGCACGGTGACGGGTTCGGACATGGCGTGTGCCGGGTCCCCCTTGCCCAGCACGATCCAGTAGCTGTGGCCGGGCTCGGCCATGAAGAAGGTGTGGGCTCCATCGCCCGTGGGATCGTCCGCGCAGGTGATCTGCCGACCGCCCGGCTTCGCGACGACCCAGAACCCGGCGTTGTTCGAGCCCATGACCCGGATGCCGACCCGGTGCCGATGGGCATATGGGTAGTCGATCCGGTACCACAGGGTCTGGTCGTTGACGAGGCCCTGCTCGATGTTCGGACCCCGACATGGCTTCGGATCGTCACGGCTGTGGGTCGCGCCCGCGATGTCGACCGTCGCCTTGAACGGGAAGGACGACACGACGACGGCGTGAGAGGACAGGTCGTTGGCCGGGGCAGCCGCCGCGGCAGCGCCGCCGAGATCGAGCGTGATCGGCCCCGGGCTCCCGGGCGAGACCGCTGCCAGCATCACCGCCCAGTAGGTGTGGCCGGGATGAGCGAGGAACCAGGCGACGAACGAGTCACAACTCGACAGCGGGGTACCGCCGGGCGAGTCGAGGACTCGGATCCGCGCATCGACCGTCGCCGGGCTCGCGATGTGGAGTCCGATCCAGCGGGTCGTCGGGTAGGTCAGGTCGAGGCGATACCAGACGCTGACCATCCCGGCCGGGTCGCCCGGGCACGCGGTCGGATCGTCGGGACCGGCCGTCGCCTCTGACAGGTCCGACGGGACCGTCGCGGCGAGGCTCGTGATCAGGATCGCTCCGGCAGGGTCGTCGTTGGGCGGAGCAGCAGCGAGGACCGGTGTGGCCAGCACCGCACTCGAGAGCAGCGCGACCACCACGGCGACGACGCCGCCGAACCGACGAACGAACGGGGTCCGCATCTCATCCTCGAAAGCCGCGTCCGGAGGGCCATCCTACGCCGGCCCTGTCGATCCATCGACGCCGGATCGGCGGCTCCGTTGCGCGCCGGCCGGCCGCGATCCCCAGCGCGGATCCCGGAGGTGCGGCCGACGAGGCCCGACTCAGCTGCGAGGCGAACGACACCGGGTGGCGCGCGGTCCGGCGGTCACTCCGGGATCGGCGGGCCGACCACCTCGAGCCCGTATTCGGGCCCGACCTGGTTCCAGCGCGGGATCTCCACGTCCATCGGATGTCCATCCGGGCCGGGCAGCCGATGCGCGGTCGCCGGAAGGCCGACTTCGTCGTACAGGCCCATCAAGCCGCCCGGGACCGTCAGGGCGAGCAGCCGGGCGGGAGTCTCGCCGCGGATCCTGAACGCATGGGGGACGCCGCGAGGGAGGTAGATCGAGGATCCCTGGCTGAGCTCGAAGGTCTCGTCGCCCGCCCGATAGGACAGGATGCCATCGAGGACGAAGAACACCTCGGCTTCGCGGGTGTGCCGGTGGAGCGGCGTCGCGACGCCCGGCGGCTGCGTGACGAGGGCCATGGCGAAGGCGCCGCCCGTCTCCGCGGATTCGACGAGATGCTCGAACAGCGAGCCCATCGCCCAGGTCGCCCGGCTCGACCCCGGTTCGCGCGTCACCGCGCCTGTGCCGTGCATCGTCGCGTCCATCGTCGCCCTCCAGAATTCGCCAGAATTGACTTCGGATGAAATGATATCCTAGGTGCCATGACCGACACCGTCAAGACCCGGACCTACACGTCCACCCGACGTCGGGCCCGGGCGCTCAAGAACCGGCGCGCGATCATCGAGGCGGCGCACGAGCTGTTCACCGAGCGCGGGTATCGGGACACCTCTGTGACCGACATCGCCGCTCGAGCGCATGTCTCGGTCGACACGCTGTACGCGGCCGTCGGACGCAAGCCGCAGCTCCTCCTCGCCGTCCACGACCTCGTCCTCGGAGAGATGGAGCTCGACGAGGAGGCGAGGCCCCTGGTCGCGGACCAGCGGGCCTACGTCAAGGCCGTTCTCGCCGAGACGACCGCAGCGGGCAAGATCAGGGTCTACGCCGACGCACTGGCCCGCGTTCAGCCACGCACCGCGCCGTTGATGCGAGCACTCCTGGACGCGGCCGCGAGCGATCCCGACTGCCGGCGGGTCTGGGACTCGGTCGACCAGCGTCGCGCCGCGAACATGCGTCTGCTGGCGGCGGACCTGCGGTCGACCGGCGAGCTTCGGGCCGACCTGAGTGACGACGAGGTCGCGGACCTCATCTGGTCGATGAACAGCCCCGTCTACTTCTCGATGCTCGCCGAACGCGGCTGGTCCGCCGAGCGCTACGCGAGCCTGGTCGCCGACGTCTGGACGAGGACCCTGCTAGCCACGGACCGGTGACCCCGGCTCCGGTCCGACGGTGACGGGCTCTCCGGCGGCCGACCAGTCGCTGTACGAGCCGACGTACAGGATCGGGTCGGGGAGGCCGGCCAGCCGCATCGCCAGCGAGACGTGGCAGGCCGAGACGCCGCTGCCGCACGAGGTGACGAACGGCGCATCGCCCTCCGCCGCGCCGGCTCGGACGGCGGAGGCCGCCAGGGTCTCGTAACGGATCCGGAGGGCGTCGGCCGCCAGAAACCGACCGTTCGACTCGACGAGGTTGCCGTCGGTCGGCGCGTTGACGGCCGTCGGGATGTGGCCGGGATAGGCGTCGATCGGCTCGACCTCGCCGCGGTAGCGGGGCGCTCCGCGGGCGTCGACCAGGACGACCTCGCCGAGGCGGTCGCGCAGCGCATCGCGCTCGATCACGTTCGTCCAGCGATCGGCCAGCCCCAGCGCCGACGCGTCGGCCGAGGCCCTCGGCGCCGCCGGGACCACGGTCGTGACCGCGCGGCCGTTCGCCGTCCACGCCTGGATGCCGCCGTCGAGCACCGCCTCCCCGCCGCGATGTCCGAGGTCGTCGAGCATCCACCACAGCCGAGCCGCGACCCACCCGCCGACGTCGTCGTAGGCCACGACCAGGTCGTCCGGGCCGATGCCGACTCGCGCCAGCGTCGCCGCGAAGGTCGACGGGGGAGGGAGGGGATGGCGGCCCGCACGCCCCTCGCCGGGAGGAAGCGCCAGGTCGCCGTCCAGGTCGAGGAAGATCGCTCCGGGCAGGTGACCCGCGTCATAGCGGCGCCGGCCCTCGCCGCGCTGGCCGAGCACCCAGCGCACGTCGACGACCCGGACGTGGGGGTCGTCGATGCGTCGCGCGAGATCCTCGGGCGAGATCAGCGGGGAGCCTAGCGTCATCGGCGGAGTATGCCAGCCCGTCGGAGGTCGCCTGGCTGCCGTGCTATCCTCTGCCGCGGCGAGCGGCCGATCCGGCCCCGCCTCGACCGCCTCGGCGGTCCTCGCTCCGGCGTAGCTCAGTGGTAGAGCGGGCGGCTGTTAACCGCTTGGTCGTAGGTTCGAGTCCTACCGCCGGAGCCAACATCCCCTCGTGGACCGCCTCCTCCGGGCCGTCGTGACGTCGGCCGGGCGGTGGTCTGTGGCGTCCGCGTGGATTGATGTCCGCCCAACGAGTGACCGATGCGTGACTGACCGTCCAAGGGCGGCGTTGGGCCGGGGTTGCTGATGATGATGGCTGCGCTCAGTGGCGTGTCGGACGTGCGAGCAGACGGAGCACTCGCTCCACGGCCTCTGGCGAAGAAGGTTCCGGCTCAAGTCCAGACGGAAGGTCCTGCCCGGACAGCCAAGCCTCGACCATCCGCACGTGCAGCTCGGGTCGCCAGGCGAACCACGCGTGACCGAGTCCTGGCACGAAGTCGGCGACCGCGTGCGGCATCAGGGCGGCGAACGCGGCGTTGGACGCGCGAACGGTCCGCTCCTTCTCCCCGGCAACGAACAGCGTGGGACAGGGCGCTTCGAGCTGCCTTCTCGAGAGCGGCGCAGTGTAGCCTTCTCGGAAGGCACGCCGGATGGCGCGGGGCGATGCGCCCTGGAGCGACCTGCCCAGCCCGCGGAGTCCGATCGCGCCCAGGAGGGCGGTCACGGGCCGCGTGCCCACGATCGGCGACACCGCGAAGGCCCCGGCGACCACGAGCGGGTCGACCCACGAGGAGAGGACAGCGGCCCCGTCGATCACCGCGCGGTCGATCCGGTCGGGGTGGCGATCGAGCAGGGCGAGCACCACCGAGCCGCCGTAGGAGAGGCCGACAACATGTGCCCGTCCCGCGGTGACACGACTCTCGATCAGGTCCGCGACGAGGTTCGCCGCCTCCGCCAGCGAGATGCTTCCCAGGTCATTGCTGCGACCGAAGCCGGGAAGATCAGGGGCGAGGCAGTGGAAGCTGCCGGCAAGCCGATCCATGTGTCGGCGCCACATCCAGCCGCTCGGGCCCCCACCGTGCACGAATACGACCGTGGGCGAGGCCGGATCCCCGGATTCGTCGACGTAGAACCCGCCTACCCGTCCGCCGGCGCCTCGTTCAGCCACCGGGGTGCTCATCGCGATGTCGTTCCCACGGCTCCCGAGGGGGTGTCCCGGGCCCGCAGCATCTCGAGCACGGTCATCGTCGTGTTCCAGTTGCGGATCGTCATCGACTTGTAGGCCGGCGTCCCCATGACCTTGCTGAGCCGGCTCTTGGTCCGCTCCGCGCTCAGCCGCTGCGAGTAGATCACCCCCTCGCCCGGCCAGACGGCGTCGACGCCCTGGCGTGGATCGAAGACCGCCATCGCCTCCGCCGCCCCGATGCCCATCAGGAAGATGGTGTCGCTGTGATAGCGGTCAGGCTGCGAGCCGAAACCTTCGGGCCGATCGTCGACGATGGCCTGCAGCTGCCCCTGCGACAGTACGAGGACCCGGACCTGCTCGTCGTGCAGGGCGAACTCCCGGGGAAGCGCCTCCTCGATCAGCGCTCTCGTCTCGTCGGCGCCCTGCCCCGAGTCGAGGATGACGTTGCCGCTCGCGATGTAGGTCGCGACGTCCGTGAACCCCAGCTCCTCCAGCAAAGCCCGGAGACGCACCATCGGCACGATGTTCTTGCCGCCGACATTGATCCCGCGCAGGAGGGCGACGTAGCGGCTCATCGCACCGTAGGTTACGGCGCACGAAGCCGCGATGGGGCCGGTCACGACCGCGGTGTTCGACGACACGCGCGGCAACCTGATCCAGATCGCCAGCAGGAACGGCTGACGCAAGGGCCGCGGAAGCGACGGTATGCCGAGCGCTCGAGGCAGACCCCGGAGCGTAAGGCCGTCGGCCTTTGGAGTACCGTGACGTTGATGAACCCTGCCGAGACGACGCTCCGGGCAGGCAGTCAGACCGGCGGTCCGCCAGGATTCCACATGCTGGCCAAGCCGACCGGCGCGACCTGCAATCTCGATTGCGCGTACTGCTTCTTCCTGTCGAAGGAGATGCTCTACCCCGGCAGTCGCTTCCGGATGGCCGACGAGCTGCTCGAGACGTACATCCGCCAGCTCATCGAGGCGCATCGGACGCCGCACGTCTCCGTCTCGTGGCAGGGCGGCGAGCCGACGTTGATGGGCGCCGATTTCTTCCGTCGCGCGCACGGCTACGTCGAGAAGTACCGCCGGCCGGGGATGCAGATCGAGTACACCATCCAGACCAACGGGACCCTGATCGACGACGAGCTGGCGGCGCTCTTCAAGGAGCACGACTACCTCGTCGGGATCAGCATCGACGGGCCGCCCGCGATGCACGACGCCTATCGCGTGGACCGCGGTGGGGCGCCGACGTCCGAGCGGGTCCTCCGCGGCCTGGACATGCTCAAGAAGCACGGGGTCGAGTTCAACACGCTGACCACGCTCCACCGGGCGAACGCGGACCACCCGCTGGAGGTCTACCACTACCTCCGCGACGACCTGGGGTCGCGCTTCCTCCAGTTCATCCCGATCATCGAGCGCCTGCCGACGCCCCGGATCGACGTCACCCTCGACCAGGTCGAGCTGTCGCCGGGCCTCGCCCGCGAGGCGCCCTGGCGCTCGTGGCGCGACCGGCCCCTCTACCGCCAGGAGGGGACCCTGGTCACCGATCGATCGGTCACGGCCGATCAGTATGGAACGTTCCTCACCACGATCTTCGACGAATGGGTACGGCGGGACATCGGGACGGTCTACGTCCAGATGTTCGACGTCGCCCTCGCCAATTGGTACGGCGAGCCGGGCGGGCTGTGCGTGTTCCAGCCGACCTGCGGCGGGGCGCTGGCGATGGAGCACAACGGCGACGTCTATTCGTGCGACCACTTCGTCGAGGAGGGCTACAAGCTCGGCAACATCACGGAGACGCCGATGGCCGAGCTGGTCGCCTCACCAGCCCAGCGCAAGTTCGGCCAGGACAAGCTCGACACCCTGCCGCAGTTCTGTCTGGACTGCGACGTCCGGTTCGCCTGCCACGGCGCCTGCCCCAAGGATCGCTTCATCCGCACACCGGACGGCGAACCCGGGCTCAACTACCTGTGCGCCGGGTACAAGGCCTTCTTCCACCACGTCGACGAGCCGATGAAGGCGATGTCGAGCCTGTTACGACAGGGTCGTGCGCCGTCGGACCTGATGGCGGCCTATGCCGCTCGCGATGAAGCCTTGCGCGAGGCGGTCGCGAAGGCAGGCCGGAACGATCCGTGCCCATGCGGCAGCGGCCGCAAGGTCAAGCACTGCCACGGAGCCGCGAGCGGATCAGGAGAGCGACCGGCGGCCCCGATCCCACCAAGCTGACCCTGACGGCAACGTCAGCCCCGGGTTCGATCGGGACCCGGGGCGACGGTCGTGCGATGGGCGGGCCGGCGTCTAGAACCGGCGACGACCCGGCGTGACGGCGGCTCCGACGACCGCGGCTTTGGCGACGGGCGACGGGCCCGGCTTGACGGCCGCGGTGACGACCGCGGCCTTGGCGACGGGAGCCCCGATGACGCCGACGCCGCGGCGACCTGGTCCGAGTGGCATGTCAGACTCCTACGGGTTCGAGGGCCGCGTCGGCCTGGTCGGCCTCGATGGCGGCGATGAGGGCCTGGACGGGGATCCGGCCGTTGGCGATGAGCTGGCCGCCCGCCCGGCGCATGGCCGAGGCGAACGGGGCGGCCCACAGGTTCTCGTAGACGAGGACGCCGGCTGCGCTGCCCGGATCCATGGCCGCGGCGAGGTGGACGACATCGTCTTCCGCGAGGGTCTGGGCCAGCTGGGCCTCGATCCGCTGGAGCTCCCCGAGGTCTCGGCAGATCGGACAATTCCATCGCCTCGACCGAGCCGTCGGGGTCCTTGACCAGGATCAGGATGTCCATGATCCGGATGATCCCGGCATCGTGGAGCCGGAGCAGCTCGTCTGCGCCTTCGCCGGTGAAGCTCTGATGCCCGGCCGGGAACTCGACGATGAGGTAGTCGACGGGCCCAAGCTCGTCGAGCGATCGATCTTCCATGATCGTCTCCATCTGACTGTCGCTGACCTCCTCGTACCTCCGAGGCGCTATTCCTCGGCGATGCCGAAGGCCGTCTTGACCGATGGCCGGTTGAGGTACCACAGGAGGATGAACGGGAAGGCCGTCGAGGCCAGGGCATAGCTCAGGTTGCCGGTCCCAAGGAGGGCGAAGATCGCCTCGATGATCCCGATGATCGCCAGGACGTGGCCGAGCAGCCAGCCCCACGGCTCCAGGCGCCAGGCCGCCAGGCCGCCCGCCCAGAAGGCCAGGCCGGTCAGCACGATGATCCAGCCCCAGACCCAGGTGCCCTGACCGCTGGGCAGCGGCCCGAACGTGACCGCGGTCGTCATCTGGAAGCCGAGCATCATGTAGCTCAGGCCGGCCGCCGCGAAGATGATCGCCAGGATGGTGATCCCCAATGGTCGTTTCACGTTTCCCTCTCCTCGCATACGTCCTGTCGCAGTCGGACCGGCTGCGGCGAGGGACCGGACGTCCCACCGAACGAACGTACGGTCGATCCCCGGACGAAACATCAGCCGCCTCGGTTGATAAACGCGCTGGGACGCCACGGTCGGTGCGGTTTCATATGGATGGGGTGATGTCCGCCGACGGCCGCGGCGGATACTCGTGGCAACGGATCCATGCCTAGCACGGAATGGGCCCTGGTGGCTCGATCCCGGGTCCAGGCGACCAACGGAGGAGATCGAAGTCATGCCCGTCGTCGATCGAAGTCACCTGCCCATCCGGCGCCCGACCTTCGGTGGGGTCGTGAACCGGACGCTCGCCGGCTCGCAGCCGGACTGGAACCTGATCGGGCATCCGACGCCGCCCGATGGCGCGCCGAACGTCCTGCTCGTGCTGATCGACGACGCCGGATTCGGCAACCCGAGCACATTCGGCGGCCCGATCCAGACACCGAACTACTCCCGGATGGCCGAAGGTGGCGTCCGCTACAACCGCTTCCATGTGACGGCCATCTGCTCGCCGACGCGGGCTGCCCTGCTGACCGGCCGCAACAGCCATGCGGTCGGCTTCGGGTCCGTCGGCGAGTTCGCCGGTGGCTATCCGGGGTACTCAGCCACCCTGCCGCGCGATTGCGCGCCGCTGCCGCGCATCCTCCGGGACAACGGCTACAACACGGCCGCGTTCGGCAAGTGGCACCTGACGCCCGACGGACAGCAGGGACCGGGTGGACCGTTCGACCGGTGGCCCACGGGCTGGGGATTCGAGTACTTCTATGGCTTCCTGGGTGGTGGCGCCGGACAGTGGGACACCGTCCTCGCCGAGAACCAGAAGATCATCGGGGTCGATCCGGCCTACGGCGACGAGGAGCACCCGTACTACCTGCCCGACGCGATGGCCGACAAGACGATCGAATGGCTGCACGGGATCCGGGCCCAGGATGCGAAGAAGCCGTTCTTCGCCTTCTTCTCGACCGGCTGCAGCCACGCCCCGCACCACGTCGCCGAGTCGTGGGCGGCCAAGTACAAGGGCAAGTTCGACCAGGGCTGGGACCGTTTGCGTGAGGAGACGTTCGCTCGCCAGAAGGCGCTCGGCGTGATCCCGCCGGAGGCGGAGCTGACGCCGCGCAACGAGGCCTTCCCGGCGTGGGCAGACGTCCCGGATCAGCTCAAGGCGTTCTACTCGCGCCAGATGGAGGTCTACGCCGGCTTCTCCGAGAACGCCGACCACAACGTCGGCCGGGTCATCGATGCCATCGACGAGCTGGGCGAGCTCGACAACACGCTGATCATCTGGATCTGGGGCGACAACGGCGCGAGCATGGAGGGCACCGTCACCGGCTCGTTCAACGAGCTGACGATGCAGAACGGCATCCCCCTGACCGACGAGATGCAGCTCCAGCTGTCCGAACGGTACGGCGGGATGGATGCCTGGGGCGCCGAGATCATGGCCCCACACTATGGCGCGGCCTGGGCATGGGCCGGCAACACCCCCTTCCAATGGGGCAAGCAGGTGGGCTCACACCTCGGCGGGACGCGCAACCCGATGGTCATCCACTGGCCGGACCACGTCGCCTCGGGCGGCGGGCTCCGCTCGCAGTTCACCCACGTCATCGACATCGCGCCGACCATCCTCGACATCGCCGGCATCCCGGCGCCGACGACGGTCGACGGCATCGACCAGCAGCCCCTCCATGGGGTCGCCTTCACGGACAGCCTGACGCTGGCCGACGCGCCGGAGCGGCACACGCAGCAGTACTTCGAGTCGGTCGGCAACCGGTCCATGTACAAGGACGGCTGGTGGCTGTCGATGCGCACGGCCCGCATCCCGTGGGTGCTGACGCCGCAGGCGATCATGCCGTACGCGCCGGGCGTCTGGGACCCCGACGCCGATCCGACCGAGCTCTACTACCTGCCCGACGATTTCAGCCAGGCGCACGACCTGGCGGCCGAGCACCCCGAGAAGGTGGCCGAGCTGAGGGAGCTGTTCTGGCAGGAGGCCGAGCGCTACCAGGTGCTCCCGCTGCTTGCGACCCTCTCATCCTTCTTCGGCCAGCTGCCCCCACTTCCCGAGACGACCAAGCTCGAGTTCCGGGGCGACGTCCAGAACGTGCTGTCGGGCATGATCCCGCGCGTCTACAACCACTCCTATGCCATCAGCGCGGACCTCGTCGTGCCCGCCGGCGGGGTCGAGGGCGTCATCGTCGCGGAGGCCGACCACTTGGGCGGCTTCTCGCTCTTCGTCGAAGACGGGAAGCTGACCCATACCTACTCGATGATGGGCGTCTTCATCTTCCGCCAGCAGGCGACCGAGCCGCTGCCGACGGGCGAGGTCAACGTGCGGATGGAGTTCGCCGCTGACGCGCCGAAGCCGGCGACCGGGGGCGAGGTCACGCTCTTCATCAACGACAAGGCCGTCGGCGGTGGACGGATGGACCACACCGTGCCGATGCGGTTCTCGGGCTACGCGGGCATGGACATCGGCCGCGACAACGGCGGCGTCGTCGACCGGAGCTACGCGGCGAAGGCGCCGTTCCCCTTCACCGGGACGATCCGCAAGGTCGTGTTCGACATCAAGCCGCATCTCGAGCATGAAGAAGCCGACCTGCATGAGGCGGCGCAGAACGCCGACGTCGCCCACGCGCTGAGCGCCTGATCCAACACAGGAGATCACGTCGATGAGCAAGCAAGAGACGATCGACGTCCTCATGGCCGGGTATCTCTCGAAGAACGCGGCACTGGACGACTTCAACGCCGTCAAGGCGACCGATGCGGACCTGATCGGCCTGGTCATCCTCGACAAGGACCTCGAGGGAAACGTGTCGATCGACGTCGAGGATCACGCGGTCCGCACCGGCGCGAAGAAGCTCGGAGGGGTGGGCCTGGTCGTCGGTCTGTTCGCTCCACCGCTGCTCGCCGCGACCGCAGTCGGCGTCGTGGTCGGGGCCGGAGTCGGTAAGGTCGCCCACAGGAAGATCGAGGCGGGCATCAAGGAGGGGGCGCAGGACGCGATCCCCATCGGTGGCGCCGGGCTCATCGTCGCCTACCATCCGGCCTCGGGCGCAGCCGTCGAGGCTGCCGTGACGAGAGCGATCAAGCGTGGGGCTGGGGAGGCCACGGGCTCCCACAAGACGGCGTTGAAGGAAGCGATGGCCGCCGCCCAGGCGAAGCTGAACGCTGTCTGAGGTCGACGCCGCCTGGGCGGGCGGCACGGTGGGACACCAGGCGTGCCCATGCAGGCGAGAGGTTGGCGGTGGAGAAGCCGAAGCCCAGGGCGCTCGTCGTCTACTACACGTTCAGCAAGCAGACCGAGCGGGTCGCGGACGTCATCATCGCCACGCTCGAGGGCCGTGGCGCTGACGTGACCAGGGCACGCATCGAGCTCACGGACGAACGCTGGGCGAAACGGTTCGAGACGGTCCCGATGCGCTTCCCGCTGATCAAGATCGTCGGCATGCTCCCGGCCCAGATCCGACGGGCGACGGGTGAGATCGACATCCCGCCCGGAGCCGGGGGAGGCGACTACGACCTCGTCGTGATCGGATCGCCGACCTGGTGGTTCCGAGTGAGCGTCCCGATCCGCTCATACCTCACCTCGCCGGCTGCGAGGAAGGTGCTCGAGGGCAAGCCGTTCGCCGGCTACTCCACCTCCCGGCGCTACTGGAAGCGGAACGTCGGGGACATCAGGCGGTTCGGTGAGCTCGATGGTGGGACGTGGATCGGCGGGACGCACTTCGTCGCGACGGGCAACCAGGTCCAGTCGATGCTCGCCTGGCTCAGCTTCATGTCCGGCATCACGTACTTCGACAAGCTCTTGCGGTTGCCACCGACCAACCTCCAGCCCGGTTTCGAAACCCAGGCGCAGCGGTTCGCTGAGCGCCTCGCGGACAAGGCCCTCGGCGCCGGGCCGGGCGGGGCTCCGCCCGTGGCTCCAGTGCCCGACTGACCACCAGACTCGAGAGGAGGCCCCAGCGCATGTCCAGGAACCGGCCCGAGCGGCGAGGTGGTGTCGTCATCACCGGGACGTCCACGGGCATCGGAGCCGCGACCGCCGTGCATCTCGCGGGTCTGGGGTTCCGAGTATTCGCCGGCGTGCGTCGTGAGGCCGACGGGGAGGCGCTGAAGTCGCGCACGTCCGGTGAGCTCACGCCGCTGCTGATCGACATCACCGACGAGGCGGCGATCTCGCGTGCGGTCGCGTCGGTGACCGACGTCGTCGGCGAGCGCGGCCTGGCCGGACTCGTCAACAACGCCGGGATCGTCAAGCCCGGGCCGCTCGAGTTCCAGCCGCTGGCCGACTTCCGGGAGCAGCTCGAGGTCAACCTCGTGGGCCAGCTGGCTGTCACCCAGGCGTTCCTCCCACTGATCCGGCTCGGCCATGGGCGGATCGTCAACGTCGGGTCGATCGGCGGACGCCTGGTCCTGCCCATCCACGGTGCCTACCACGCGTCGAAGTTCGGCATGGAGGCGCTGAGCGACGCCATGCGTCTTGAGCTGCGCCAGTGGCGCATCCCCGTGTCGCTCGTCGATCCCGGCGCCACGCAGACGGCCATCTTCGGCAAGACGCTCGCGGCCCTCGATGACATGGAGCGGCTGCTCGACCATGGTGGCCACCACCAGTACGACGCGCAGATGGCCGCCATCCGGCGGACCGTCGAGAAGACGGCCGCCGACACGGCCCCGGCGGACGACCTGGCGAAGGTCATCGCGGAGGCCCTGATGACCGACAAGCCGAAGGCGCGCTACCTGGCGGGCAAGGGGGCGAAGGCGGCGGCGGCCCTGGCGCGGACCCCGTCGGACCGCGTCAAGGACTCGGCGATCGCCAAGGACGTCGGGCTGCCGGACCCGGAGTAGCGACCGGCCTCTGGCGCCCGCGGCCGGACCCTGTCATCGCTCAAGTCGTTGGTGTGGCTACCCCTCACGGCCGAGGGCGGGATCGTCAGCCCTCGCGCTCGCGAGCGTCGGTGTCCTCGAGCCCGGCGTCCACGTCGTAACCGAGCGCCAGCGCCAACTTCGGAGCGGCGGACATGAGGAGCGCGGAGCCGGCGATCCGGGCGACGACGGCCATCGTCCCGGTGATCTGCTCGGGTGTGACGCCCGCCGAGATCGCATCCCGGACCTCACACTGGTAGGCCGGCGTGTCCGCATCGACGGCGATGAGGACGGCGAGCCGGACCAGCGACGACGTTCGATCGTCCAGCGCGTCCGACGCGTCGCCCGAACCCGTGAAGAACGACGAGATCAGCTCCTCGTCGCCGAGGGTGAGCCGCCGGTACATCCCCGTCTGTGACCGCGACAGCATCGTGCACCCCTGACGGTCCCGTGCGCATCGGCGACGCGCGGGTCAAGTAAACGGTCGCCTCGATCGGTGCGCATCAGCCCGGGTGGATGAAACCGATCCGGATCGCGCGCCTCGCCGGCGACGCTCCCTCGGCGAGAGGCGACCACCGCCGGCCCGCGGACCATGCGAACGAGGTGCAGGCGGTCGCCGGCTCCTTGGCGCGCTCTCTATGCTGGGGCCGATGGCGACACAAGTCAGAGGGGAGGACGGTCGGGCGGGGACGCGCCCATCCGCGCGAGGGCCCGCCCTCAGCTCGAAGTTCGCGCTGCCGGCGGCGCCGGCGGCGGTGATGGCGCGCCCGCGCCTCACCGATCTCCTCGTGGGTGCCGACGGCCCCGCGGTCGTCTCGATCGTGGCGCCGGCCGGGTACGGCAAGACCACGCTCCTCCGCCAGTGGGCCGACCATCTATCCGACGTCGCGTACATCGCCCTCGAGGATCGCGACAACGACCCGGTCGAGCTGATCTCGGTGATCGCGACCGCCCTCGACCGCGTGGAACCGCTCGACCCCGCCCTGCTGCGGCTGCTCGCGTCTCCAGGGCGGTCGCTCGAATCGACGGTCCTGCCGGGGCTCGTGGAGGCGATCTGGGCGCGGCGCACGCCGACGATCCTGATGCTCGATGATGCGCACCATCTCGACCAGTCCCTCGCGCTCGACGTCGTCGCATTCCTCATGCTCCGCCTGCCATCGACCCTGCGCCTGGCGGTCGCCGCGCGTCGGATGCTGCCGCTGCCCTACGCCCGCCTCCGCCCGACGGGCCACCTGCTGGAGGTCGGGCCATCGGAGCTGGCGCTCAACGAGGCGGATGCCCAGGCGTTGGCCGGGGCGATCGACGTCCGGACCTCGCCCGAGCAGGTCGCCCGCCTTCTGACCAGGACCGAGGGGTGGCCGGCGGCGACCTACCTTGGCTTGCGCTTTGCGGGCTCCGTCCGCGCACAGGACGGGGGAGCGGTCGAGGTTCGGGGCACGGAGGCGTCCATCGCCGACTACATGCGGTCGGAGTTGCTCGAGC
The DNA here is from genome assembly GCA_963781845.1 of uncultured Chloroflexia bacterium. Classification (GTDB taxonomy): domain Bacteria; phylum Chloroflexota; class Limnocylindria; order Limnocylindrales; family CSP1-4; genus Chersky-267. The sequence goes on from CAWAHN010000004.1 coordinate 64,660, forward strand.
CGCTGGATCCGGGAACCCGGATCTGGTTGCGCCGCTCGTCCGTGCTGGAGTCGATGGGGGGACCGCTGTGCGACGCAGCACTCGATACGACTGGATCACTGACCCTGCTGCGGCGCCTGGAGCGGAACAACCTCTTCGTCGTGGCGCTCGATGCGAATCGTGGCGCCTACCGTTATCACCGTCTGTTCCGTGACCTGCTCCGGGACGAGCTCGACGAGCACGAGCCGAGCGTCGCCGCCGAGATCTGTTCGCGCGCGGCGGCCTGGTGCGCCGAAAACGGCGAGCGGGAGCGGGCCGTGGAGTATGCGTATGCATCCGGTGACCTGGACCTCGTCGCCCACCTCGTCCTCGCCTACACCTTCCCCCTGCACTGGTCCGGCCGCATCGCGACCGTCGGTCGGTGGCTCGACTGGTTCGACCGCGATGGGGAGCGGGAGCGGCGTGCCGCCCTTGCGGTGCTCGCAGGATGGGTCAACGCGATGGAAGGACAGCTGCGACCGGCGACGCGTTGGCTCGCCAGCGCGGAGCAGTCGCCCGACGGCGCCCCGATGCCGGACGGGGCGACCAAGCGATCCTGGATCGCGTTGCTTCGCGGCTTCATGGCCCCAGCTGGTCTGGAGGCGCTCGCCTCCGATGCGGGCATCGGCCTGGCCGAGATCCCGGGCGAGAGCCCGTTCCGCCAGACGGCGCTCATCCTCGGGGGGTTCGCTGCGATCGCCGCCGGGACGCCGGACGCCGCCGACGTCCTGCTGGCCGAGGCGGTCGAGTTGGCCGAGGCCCGGCACGCCGTCCCGGGGCTGGCGCTCGCGCTCGGCGAGCGGGCGATCATCGCTCTCGGTCGGGGTGATCGGACGGAGGCGACCAGGCACGTCGAGGAGGGACTCGCGGTCGTTCGCGATGCCGGGATGGAGGAGTTCGTCGCGAGCATGACGCTCCATGCCGCCGCAGCCAGGGTCGCGCTCGCGAACGGCTCCCCGTCGGAGGCGCGCCTTGCGATCGCCCGGGTGAACCGGCTCCGACCCCGCGCGACGGCGGCCTTGCCGATCCCCGCGCTGCAGATGCGCTTCGAGTCGATCCGCGCGTGCGTCGTGCTCGGCGAGGCGTCCGCGGCGAGGACGCTCCTGCTCGAGGTCAGGGACATCCTTCGCCAGTGCCCGGACCTTGGGACCTTGGTCGACGAGGCCGCCGAGCTGGAGCGAGCCGTCGGATCGATGCGCGCGACGTCGGCCGGACCATGGGCGCTGACGACCGCGGAGCTGCGGTTGCTCGCCTACCTGCCGACCCACCTCACCTTCCGCGAGATCGCCGATCGGCTCTTCGTCTCGACCCACACCGTCAAGTCACAGGCCATGGCGATCTACGGGAAGCTGGGCGTGTCGTCGCGTCGAGGGGCGATCGAACAGGCCGTCGAGGCAGGGCTCCTCGACACGGCCGTGATCAGGATGCCGGGGATACCCGAAGGGATCGGCTGAGCAGGGCGACCTCGGTCAGGCGGTCTCATGGCGGTCGTTGACGACCCGATCAGGACGACGTCACTGCCGCCCGAGCAGCCGGATCGCCTCGGCCGCTCGGGCGATCGTCGCGGCTAGGGGCTCGGAGCCGGCGAGCCGTCAACGGCGCGTTCCGGGTTCAGCTTCACGGTCTTGAGCACGTCGAGGAACCAGGCCTTGTCGGGCGGCTGCCCCAGGAACGAGATGTCGTAGGCCCGTCCGCCGGACACCACCACGACGTCGAAGATGTCGGTCGGGCAGGTCGTGTCCATCACGCCGGTGACCCCGTCGACGACGATCGGCTCGGTCGTCACGACCGTGCATCCGGGCAGCTTGGAGTAGTTGAGCTCCTGCCCGCTCTGGTACTCCCGGGTCCAGGCCGCAGGGTCGGTACCCGACGCGAGCTTCTGGGAGACCACGTAGATGGCCAAGTTCGAGCCGTTGAACCCGTCTGTGAAGGGGTCGTCGGCGCTGGAGGTCATCTGGCCGGTCGGCCAGGTGGTCGTCGCGGCGGTGACCTTCCACTCGCCGGGATACTTCATCGAGAAGCCGTTGACCGCCGAGGTGAAGTCCTTGGTGGGTGCTGGGAGGGCACCGGCCGCCGCGCTGGGTCCGGCCGACGCGCTCGGTCGGCTGGTCGCCGTGCCCGGTCCACCGGCTCCTGGGATCGGCCCCGATCTCAGGACGAGCAGACCGATCGCGCCGATCGCGATCACGATCACGGCCGCTGCGGCGACCTTGGCGAAGTTGCTCATCGTCTGGAACCTCCTCGGCACGGGGACGAACACATGCCGCTGTCGAGTCGAGTCGATCAGCGAGAGGGCCTCGATCAGGACGCCGTCAGGGGCGCGCGGCGGGGCCTCGCTGGCGAAGTGGTCGGCGAGCCGGCGTTCGAAGTCGTTGTCGTGGGTCATGCCGTACGACCCTCCCGAGCCGGTCCGACCGAGGTCCGAGCGTCGGCGGCGAGCGCCGCACGCAGGGCCTCGATGGCGTAGTGGAGCCGGGACTTGGCGGTCCCGACGGGGACGTCGAGGGCCTCGGCTAGCTCATGCGTGGGCAGGCCGATGTAGAAGTGCAGGACGAGGACCGAGCGCTGCGCCTCGGTCAGTCGGCGGAGTCCCCGCTCGAGCAGTTCGCGCTCGGCCAGTTCGGCCGATCGATCGCCTTCAGCGGGCTCGGCGTGGAGTACGGTGATCTCGGCCCGCCAGCGTCTGCGGCGACGCCCGAGATCGGCGCACGAGCGGACGATGAGTCGGTACAACCATGCGTCGAACCGCTCGGCGTCGCGCAACGCTGGAAGGTCGCGCCAGGCATGCACCAGCGCGTCCTGGGTCGCATCCTGTGCGAGGTCGGCGTCGCGCAGGATCAGGCGGGCGATCGCGTGCAGCCGATCGACGGCGCCACCGGCGAGCACGGCGAAGGCCTCCTGGTCTCCGTTCCGTGCCCGCTCGACGAGCTCCGTCCGCACGCTTCGCTCCCTCTGAGAGCGGCCGATCTGACCCCTCTATCTCGTACGGCGGGGGATCACGGTGATCGGTTCATTCTTCGGAGTGGGGCATCAGCGACACGTGGGGTCCGATCGTTAGGCCACGACTCGATACAGCCGCCAGCGGTCCGGGACGCCCTTGAGCTCGCGCTCGCCGGCGTCCTCGAAGGTGAGACCGGACCCGGCCGTGAGGTCCCTGACCGTGGAGCTGGCAAGGACCTCGGACGGCGCCGCGAGGGCGGCGACCCGGGCTCCGATGTTCACCGCCACGCCGCCGACCTTCCCGTCGATCGTCTCGACCTCTCCGGTGTGACACCCGGCCCGGATCTCGATCCCGAGCGGACGGACGGCGTCGCGGATGGCCAGCGCGCAGCGGACGGCCCGGGCCGGTCCGTCGAACGTGGCGAAGAAGCCGTCCCCGGCGGTGTCGACCTCGGTACCCCGGTAGCGGTTGAGCATCGTCCGGACGACGCCGTGGTGACGCTGGGCGAGCTCGCGCCAGGCCCGGTCGCCGAGCGCGGCGACTCGTTCGGTCGAGCCGACGATATCGGTGAACATGACCGTCGCGAGGACCCGGTCGAACTCGGCCTCCTGATCGCGGATCTCGCGAGCGAGCCCGTCGACTGCATCGAACAGGGCCTCGTCCCGGGCGGTGGGGAAGGACTCGGGCCCCGGGATCTCGACGAAGCGGGCCCCCGGGATCTGCGCGGCGACCCACGGCGCGGCACCCCCGTACGGGCGAGTGAGGTCGCCCGACTTCAGCAGGACCAGCGTCGGGACCTGGATCTGCGGCAGGAGCGTGCGGACGTCGGTCTGGCGCGTCGCCTGGCTGACGAGGGCCGCGGCCCCGGGGCTCGCCACGAGTCGGAACCACTTCGCCCACGCTCGAACTTCGGCCTCGTCCGTTGGCCCGCCCATGTCGGCCAGGTTGGCGCGAGCGTGCTCGTCGGTCCCCCACGGCAGATCGTCGGACGGCACCGGCTGACCAAGCGGCGCGATCCCCCAGGGGAACTCCGGCGTGCTCCAGGAATAGACCTCGGGGGCGAGCAGGGCGAGGCCGGCCGTTCGCCCCGGGTAGGAGGCGGCGAACAGGAGGCTGAGGGCGCAGCCCCAGCCGAACCCCAGATGCACGGCTCGCTCCGACCCGATGGCGTCGAGGACGGCCCGGAGGTCCTCCATTCCGCGCTCGAGCGACATCACGTCCGGCGACGCCGGTCGATCCGAGACCCCGAGGCCGCGCCGGTCGAAGTGGATCACCCGGGCGTGCCGACCGAGCTCGCGCAGGAAGGCGGCCCACGACGGCAGGTCCCAGTTCGCGTCGACGTTCGCCATCGTGTCGTTCCACACGAGGTCGTACGGGCCCGTGCCGAAGACCTGGTAGGCGATATGCAGGCCGTCCCCGGTCTTGACGTAGTGGGTCTCGGGAACGTCCACGTCATGCTCCCAGGTGGTTGCGCTCCGCCGAAGATGACCGGCAGTCTGACGCGCGAGGCGACCCGCCACAAGGCGTCTGCGCAGGTCGTCAGGCAGGCGGGCGGCTCGTCGTGCGGCGGATCACGAGCGCCGGCTCGAGGACGACGTCCGCCCGGTCCGGCGGGGGCTGATCGGCCTCATCGTGCTCGACCATGTCGAGCAGCATCTCGGCCGCGACGCGGCCCATCTCCACCCCGGACTGATCGATCGTCGTCAGCGGGGGGATCGTGAAGGCGGCGATGTCCAGGTTGTCGAACCCGACGATGGAGACCCGGTCGGGAACGGGGATCCCGACCTCGAACGCCGCCTCCAGGAGGCCGATGGCGATCATGTCCGACGTCGCGAAGATCGCGGTCGGGTCGTCGGACCCGCCATACCCCCCGAACAGCTCGAGCCCGAGCCGATAGCTCGGCGCCGGGTCCGGCTGCGACGCCTGCAGCCGACGGACATGCTCGGCGAGCCCGTGCTCGACCATGAACCGCTCGTAGAGCTCGGCTCGGAGCCGTTGGTCGTGGGTGCCCGGATCCGAGACGCAGGCGATCCGGCGATGACCGGCGTCCAGGAGGTGCTCGAGCGCCAGCTGCGTCCCGCGGACGCTGTCGCAGTAGACGCCGGGGAACCGCCGCGGCCCGACCCGGTCGCTGACCCCGATCACGTGGCGATGCTGCTCGGCCAGAGAGCCCAGGCTCTCGTCGCCCTCCATGTCGCCGATGACGATGATCCCGTCCGCATGCGACCGCTCGAACATCGACCCATAGGCGATCGCGACGTCGGGTCGGTAGTCGACGTGGCCGAGGAACAGCCGATAGTCGCGCGATCGCGTGCCCGCGTTGATGCCGCGCAGGACCTGGATGTGGAACGGGTCGGAGATGTCCCGGGCGATGACGCCGATCAGCGAGCTCCGGCTGCCACGCAGCCCGCGGGCGAGCAGGTTCGGCTTGTAGCCGAGCTCGGCGGCGACGGCCAGGACGCGGTCGCGCGTCTCATCGCGGATGGGGACCCCGGACTCCCGTCCGTTGAGGATCCGGGAGACCGTGGTGATCGAGACGCCGGAGTCGCGCGCGACATCGCGCAGCGTGATGGAGGATGACGCCGGTCTCATCGTGGCCCGATGGCTAACCCCTTGACTCGACCTTCCCCGCGAGTATCCTTCCGGCCAGATGGCATCGTCAAGCGTTAACGTTAAGCCTCGGCTGGCGGGACCGTTTCGAGATGTGCGCCGGCCCCGGCGCGGGATGCGGGCGCGACGGGCCGGCATCGACACGCTCCCGCCTGCCCGCGGTCGCCGACGTCGTGTCGCGCTGGGGACGGCTCGATATCCTGATCGACAACGCCGGCTGGACCCGGCAGATCCTGCCGAAGCGATCATCGAGGTGGATCTCGACGTGACCTTCGTCGACGGCGGGTCGACCGCCCGCTGACGACCGCATCGTTCAGGCGGACCGCCGGGATCCGATCCCGGAGTCGCGGAGGAGACATGGGGAGACGCAGCCAGGTCAGACTCGACTGAGGTTCGAACGCAGGAGGAGGATGGATCCGGTGAAGATCACCAGGAAGCGCCGCCCGGAGCGGCTTGCGATCCCGTTCGCGATCATCGCCTTGCTCGTCGCCGCATGCTCGTCGGGGAGCAGCACCCCCGCGGCATCGAGCGCGCCGGCATCGGTCGCGCCACCGGCCAGCAGTGCCGCCGGCGCATCGAGCGCCCCGGCATCCGCAGCCGCCGCGACCAAGCACGTCGCGATCCTCAACAAGGACATGACCGACGACGAGATCAAGGCCGAGGTCGCCAAGGAAGGCAGCCTCACCGTCGGCAACTGGACCTATGCGGCCACCGACGAGCTGGTCAAGCAGTTCGAGAAGTACGTCAAGGACACGTACGGCGCGGACATCAAGCTCAACTACGTCGGGACCCAGTCCCCGAGCGAGTACATCACCAAGCTCGCGGCCGCCAAGCAGGCCGGCAATCCGGCGCCGTATGACGTGCTCGCGGTCGAGGAGAACTACTGGTACGACGCCGACCAGGCCGGCCTGGTCGACTCGGCCTTCCCGTCGGACCTCATCCCGAACGCGAAGATGGTCCTCGACTCGTTCAAGCACGACCCGGAGTCGATCGCGTTCCAGTCGACCGCCTATCCGGCGATCGTCTACAACAAGCGGACCCAGCCGTGGATCAAGTCGCTCAAGGACCTCGCCGACCCACGGCTCAAGGGCAAGGTCACGCTGCCGGCGCCCGGTGACATCACCGCCGGCGGCTTCCTGCTCGGCCTCGCCGCCGAGCTGGGCAAGGACTACAAGGACCCGAACCAGATGAAGGAGGTCGTCGACTGGGCGGTCACCAACATCGGGCCCAACGTCGTCCAGTACACGACCGATCAGCCGACCCTCCAGAAGCTGTTCGAGTCCGGCGCGGTCGACGCGGTCGGGTTCTGGAACAGCCTGGCTCGCCTCGAGTACCTGGGCGGCCATCCCGACGCCGCGCTACTCGTCCCGTCGACCATCTATCCGGCCAACGGCTACGAGTGGATCCCGAAGGGCGCCGAGCACCCCGTGCTGGCCCAGATCTTCATGAACTGGCGGCTGGCCAAGGACGTCCAGTTCCCCAACGCCTGGCCGATCGAACACGGCCCGTGGAGCGAGCTGAGCGAGGGCTTCCTCGGCCCGGACTACGTCGACCAGGTCCCCGACTGGTTCAAGGCCGACTACGCCACCTACTACCCGACGCTGGAGCAGATCCAGTCGTCGTTCAAGCAGATCGATTGGGCGGCCTACAACGCCAGCGCCAAGGTCTTCCAGGACTACTACAAGCAGAAGATCGGACAGTAGCGGGGGACGACCCTGCCAGGACACGGTCCCATCCATGACCGCTGAGATCGGCCAGTCGACCGCACCAGGTCGACTGGCCGCAGCCCCCCGGTCCCAGGCGCCGGACATCCGTCGGCGCGAGCGCGTGGCGCGTCTTCGGACGGCCGCCTTCCTCGCGCCGGCGGCGCTCCTGGCGCTGCTGCTCCTGTATGCCCCGCTCGCGTTCATCGTGAACATGAGCTTCACCGTGACGAACTCGTTCCTGTCGCCGGGTGGCCCGGTGTACTCGCTCGAGAACTACGCGGCGATGGTCCAGCGCTATCTGCCCAACCTGTTCGTCACCGTCCAGCTGGCCGCACTGGCGATGCTGGTGGACCTGGTCCTCGGCTTCCCGTTCGCCTACATCCTGGTCCGCCGGATCCGGTATCGGGATCTCGTCCGCGCCCTGATGGTCTTCCCGATGTTCGGGGCGCTCTACGTCGCGTTCGGGATGAGCTTCATCCTGTTGCCGGGCGGACCCGCCGACCCGCTCATCCACGCGTTCGGCCTGCGCAACACGGACCTCCTGTTCAGCCTCCCGGCGGTCGTGTTCGCGATGTCGATCTTCACCTTCCCGTTCATGGTCATGAGCATCGGGACCGCCCTGAGCAACGTCGACCCGACGCTGGAGGAGGCCGCCGCCTGTCTCGGCGCCCGCCCCTGGCAGACGTTCTGGCGGGTCGTCCTGCCGCTGACCCGGGCCGGGGTCGTGGCGGGCTCGCTGATGGTCTTCGGTTGGAGCATCGGTGCCTTCGCCGAGCCGCTCCTGCTGGGATCGCTCAACGAGCAGCGGTCGCTCGCCCTGACGCTGTACAAGCGAGGAGTGGTCGAGAACGATTACGGGCTGTCATCGATGATGGGTGTGGTCCTGCTGAGCGTGGCGTTCGTGGTGACCTACTTCTCGCTGCGCTACTCGCGCGGAGCGCTGGTCGATTGAGCGCCGCCTCGACGCCACGTCGCCGGCCGCTCCTGTCGAGCCGACGCCTGGCCACGATCGCCAGCCACGCCTACATCTGGTTCTGCCTGATCCTGTTCGTGATGCCGTTCCTGGCGTTGTTCTCACAATCGCTGGGACAGCGCGGCGGGGCTTCGGGTCTGGGCAACTTCGCGGCCGTCTTCGGGAGCTTCGGGGACAACCTGTTCTGGAGCTTCAAGATCACCGGGTTGACGCTGCTGGTCGATCTGGCGGCCTGCCTCCCGGCGGCCTACGCCCTGGTCCGCTACCCCGTCCCAGGCAAGCGCCTGCTGTTCTCGCTCCTGCAGCTGCCGCTCTACGTGCCGGGTGCGGTGATCGGCCTGTCGCTGCTCCTGACCTACACGTTCGTCTACAAGATCGACTCGATGTGGGGCCTGGTCCTGGCGATGGCGGTCGGGTCCTTCCCGCTGATGATGACCCCGATCGTGGTCGCCATGAAGGACCTGCCGGTCATGTTCGAGGAAGCCTCGGAGTGCCTCGGTGCGACCAAGTGGCAGACCTACCGGAAGATCGTCTTCCCGCTCATCGGCCCGGGCGTGTCGGCCGGTCTGCTGCTGTGCTTCATCATCGTGTTCAACGAGTACCTGGTGACCCTGTTCGTCCACCCGCCGGCCCTCGAGACGGCGCCGCTCAAGGTGTTCAACCTCGTCCGCACCAACGGGCTCGCCCCGACCACGGCCGCGCTGGCCGTGACGATGCAGCTCATCTCGTTCCTGGCGGTCATCGTCTTCTTCCGGATCTTCGGCACGCGGCACTTCAAGGGCACCTACATCCTGTGACGACCGTCCACCTCTCCAACGTCACCAAGCACTACGGTCAGACCGTGGCCGTCCAGGATTTCAGCCTGGAGGTCGCGGACGGGGAGTTCGTGACCCTGCTCGGTCCGTCCGGCTGCGGCAAGACGACGACGCTCCGGATGCTGGCCGGGTTGGTCGAGCCCACCGGCGGGCGGATCCTGTTCGACGATCAGGAGGTCACCTGGCTCGCTCCGCGGGCGCGCAACATCGGGTTCGTGTTCCAGGCGCCGGCCCTGTTCCCGCACATGTCGGTCGCCGACAACATCGGGTTCGGCCTGTCGGTCAAGGGTCGCGACAAGGCGTTCATCCGCCAGCGCGTCGACGAGATGCTCGACCTGGTCGAGCTGGAGGGCTACGGCAAGCGGCTCCCGGCCCAGCTGTCGGGCGGACAGCAGCAGCGCGTGGCGCTGGCCCGCGTCCTGGCGACCGACCCGCGGGTCCTCCTGTTCGACGAGCCGCTGTCGGCCCTGGACAAGAACCTCCGCGACACCCTCAAGTACTCGATCCTCGAGCTCCAGCGGAAGACCCGCAAGACCGCCATCTACGTCACCCACGACCAGTCGGAGGCGTTCGCGATCTCCGATCGGATCGTGGTCATGAACGCCGGACGGATCGAGCAGATCGGGACGCAGACCGACATCTACCTCAAGCCGCGGACGCCCTTCGTGGCCGAGTTCATCGGGGCGAACAACGGCTTGAACGGGACCGTGGTCGCCGTCGACGGCAGCGGCGACGACGCCGTCGTCCGGGTCGACACCGGCGGGTTGGAGCTGCGTCGTCGCGGCCGGACCGCGCTGACGCCCGGCCAGGCGGTCCTCGCCTACATCCGGCCCGAGGACATCAGCGTCCTCGACGACGGCGACGATCGGGTCCACCTCAACACCATCGAGGGCACGATCGACCGGCTCATCTTCGAGGGGGCGTCCGCCCAGCTTCGCGTCGAGGTGGCCGGGGTGGAGATGCGCGCCGACATCAGCGGCGGCCAGCGCCTCGCGCTGGTCCAGCGCGAGGGCCGCGTCCGACTCGGGTTCGACGATGTGACCCTGATCCCTTCCGAGGCCGAGGCCGGGACCGCCGTGCCGGCCGAGGCCGGGCCGACCGCCGACACGCCCGACGGGACGAGTCCGGCGGCATGAAGGTCGGGCTGACGCTACCGCAGGGCTGCGACCGGGAGTACCTGGGCCTCGAAGCCGGTCCGGCCTGGGAGCGGACGGTCGAGGTCGCCCGGGAGGCCGAGCGGCTGGGCTTCGGATCGCTGTGGGCCTACGACCACTTCCAGGTCGACCCGCCACCCGAACCGGCGGTCGTGTTCGAGCCGTTCGTCGAGCTGGCCGCCCTGGCGATGGCCACCAGCCGCGCCCAGCTCGGCCACCTGGTGATGGCCGCCGCATATCGACCGGCGGCGCTCACCGCCAAGATGATCTCGACCCTCGACGTCGTCAGCGGCGGGCGGGCGATCCTCGGGATCGGCGCCGGCTGGAAGGAGGACGAGTGGCGATCCTACGGCTACGGCTTCCCCGACGCCCCGGGACGCCTGGCGATCCTGTCCGACCATCTCGAGGTGATCACCCGGATGCTGTCGCCCGGAGCCGCCACCTACGAGGGGCGTCACGCGAGCGTCTACAACGCCATCCATGAGCCGAAAGGGATCCAGCCGCACATCCCCGTCGTCATCGGGGGCAACGGTCCGACCGTGACCTGGCGACTCGCCGCCCGCTTCGCCGACGAGATCAATCTCGACGCGATGATGCCCGACGAGGTGGAGCGGGCGTTGCCGATCATCCGCGAGCGATGTGAGGAGGTCGGGCGCGACCCGGCCACACTGGCGGTGTCGGTCCACCTCTGGGGTCGCCCCGCGGCCGAGCCGGGTCCGGCCCTGCGGGCGCGCCTGCGCGAGTACGAGGGCCTCGGCCTCAGCCGGGTCATCCTCCAGGGCTTCGCGGCGGTCAGCGACGCCGGCCTGATCGAGCGGCTCGCCGCCGACGCGGCCGCCGTCGGGTGCCTGGAGCCGGCCTCGGCCTGACCGTCGCTCGCCGCTCGCCGGAGCCGTCGTCTGGCGACGTGCGTCAGTGCAGGCGGTACTGCCAGTCCGACGGGACGCGACCGGCCGGTCCCGGCACGGGCTGGTCGAGCGGATGGTTGTCCGGCGGCGCCAGGTCCGGCCCCTCGGCGTACTGCTGCCGGTCGTAGTCCCAGAACCAGTCCTCATCCGGCTCGAAGCTCCGGACGACCGGGTGGCCCTCGTCCATCGCGTGGTGGGATGCATGTTGCGACGGCGACGAGTCGCAGCAGCCGACGTGCCCGCAGTGTGCGCAGCGGCGCAGGTGGTACCACCATCCGTCGGTGGCCAGGCACTCGACGCAGCCGGGACCGCTGGGTGGCGCCGCGGGATCGATCTCCGGTCCGGCCATCCGATCTCCTCGATGCTGGGGAAGGTGGCGATCGTACCGCCCCGGCGCGGACGGGCGGGTCGCTCCATGCCACCATGACCCCGATGGACCGACGACCGACCGGGGTTGATGGACGGTGACGACCGAGCCGATCGTCGAGGTCCTCGATCGCCCCGCCCAGGAGCGGTTCGTCATCACCGTCGACGGCGAGCCCGCGGGCCTGGCGACCTACCGTCTCCGCGGCGACGTCATCACCTTCATCCACACGGAGGTCGCCCCCGCGTTCGGCGGGCGCGGCCTGGGAGCGCGGCTCGCCGCCGAAGCCCTCGACGACGTCCGGCGTCGCGGACTCAGGGTGGTCCCGCGGTGTCCGTTCATCGCCCGGTTCATCCGGGAGCACGCCGGGTACCAGGATCTGCTCGCGGCGGGTCCGGCCGATCGAGCCGGGTCTCCGTAGCAGCCCTGCCGGGCCTCGATCGGCCCGGGCGTCCGGGCCGCGCGCACCCGAGAGTCGTGGCGGAGCGATGCAGAGCGGGTGGCAGGTGTCGGCTGCCGTATCCCGAAGGTCACCCGTCGGAGCAGGACTGCGCATCGACGCACCGGGCTCCGACGGCGGTTGCGTCGGCGCACATAGGCCGCCGGGTGACGAAGGGTCGGGTTCCGGCGGGTCTCCGGGCGGCTATGAATCACCTGCATTCATCAGCCCCGGTCTCCGGGGACCTCTCCCGGGTGTCGGGATCGGCACCCGAGTCTATCGAGCAGAGACATGAACACGATGGACCGCCGGCGGGGGACCGTCCGGGCGATCGGCTCGGCGTTGCTGGTCACCGCGATCCTGGGCGCGTACGCGTTCCCGCTGGCCATGCCCACGCTCGCGCAGACGACGACGGCCCAGGCCGGTCCAGGGCCCGACGCGCTCGACGTCGACCCCGAGACCGCGAGCGGACCGGTCGGGACCAGCTTCACCCTGACGGCCACCGTCTATCAGGACGGGCAGGTCTTCGCCGGACCCGGCACCGACACCCACGTCCGGTTCTACTTCGTGCCCGGCAGTCCGAACGATCCGCACTCCGGTCTCAGCTCCGACCTGTCGTGCGACACCGGCTCGGACGGGGCGTGCCAGGTCAGCTACCAGGCCGACCGGGCCGGGACCGACTACATCTGCGGTGTCGCCGACGACGCCTGGTGGGAGTGCTTCGAGCCTGTCGGGGCTCCGGAGCGCGACGACCTCGCCGACCTCGTCAAGCGGACCGTGACCCACGATCCGGACCCGACCCCGACCCCGACGCCCGATCCGACCCCGACCCCGACGCCCGATCCGACCCCGACCCCGACGCCCAGCCCGACGCCGACCGCCACGCCCAGCCCGACCCCGACCGCCACGCCCAGCCCGACCCCGACCGCGACGCCGACCCCGGCACCCACGGCGACGCCAACCCCGACACCGACCGCCACGCCCAGCCCGACGCCCAGCCCGACCCCGAGCCCGACGCCCACGCCGACGCCGAAGCCGACGGCCACACCCAGCCCGATCCCGACGGCGACTCCGACCCCCAGTCCGACTCCGACCCCCATCCCGACCCCGACCCAGCGACCGCCGACGGCGACGCCGTCGCCGCTCGCCCCGCCCACGACCGCACCGACCGCGACGCCCGAACCGACCGCGACCATCGCTCCCACGCCCGACGCGACCCCGACACCGACACCGGAGCCCTCCGTGACACCGGAGCCGACGCCGACGGCCACGCCCCCGCTCGGCATCGGTTCGACGGGAGGCGCGCCGACCGCGGGCGCCGGGCCCGCGCCTGGTCCGGTCGTCGCCCTGACCGACCCTTCGAGCGACGCGACCGACACCGTCCGGAAGGTGGCCACGCGTGTCGCCGACTCCGTCGTCACAGGGGTCAAGACGGTCGTCAAACCGAGCGTGGCGGCCGCCGTCGCCTCCACGTTCAGCTTCCCGCTGGCGTTGATGGTCTTCGTGTTCGTCTTCCTGATCGCCCAGCCACGCGTCGACCGGCTCGACCCGAAGCTGCGCGACCGGTCGGACGCCGCGGCGGACGCCATCCTCGGGTTCCAGGAGGAGGACCAGCTGTGACCGCCGAGGTGACGATCCCGACCCAGGTCGCAGTCATCCCCCCGTCGGGCGGCGCCTCGACCGTCGGCTCGGTCGCCCAGGCGGCGGCCGCCGGCGAGATCTCCCGCGCGGACTTCACCTCGCTCAGCGACCGGATGAGCTACCTGCTCGTCCTCCGGCTGGCGATGGGGGCGATCGTCGCGATGTGGGCGATCCTCCGCCCCGAAGCGCTGGTCGTCCCGCTCCAGTCGCTCGGCGCCCTGACGGTGGTCTACCTGCTGGTCTCAGTCGCCGGGGAATGGGCCCGGCGCCGGACCCTGCGGTTCGAGTACTGGATCATCACCGCGCTGCTGTTGCTCGACGGGCTGTACCTCGCCTGCGCCATGTACGCGACGGGCGGGACGCAGAGCCCGATCCGTTTCGTGGTCTACCTCCACCTCGTCGCTGTCTCGCTGCTGGCGTCCTACCGGACGGGGCTCAAGATCGCCCTCTGGCATTCGCTCCTGCTGCTGGTCGTGGTCTATGCGCAGGCGGCCAGGCTGCTCGCGCCGGTCGACGTCTCGCCGGGGGCGATCGAGTTCGACCGGATGCCGGTCCTGAACGTCACGTCGTTCTGGCTGTTCGCGATCGCGACGTCGATCTTCTCGGCCCTGAACGAGCGCGAGCTGCGCCAGCGCCGGGCGGACCTCCAGGCGCTGGTCGACGTCGGCGCGCGCCTCGACTCGGCGGCCGACGCGATCCAGCAGGCGGGCATCGTCCTCGAGGCCCTGATCGACCGCTTCGGCTTCGAGCGCGGCCTGCTCCTCGGTGAGTCGGACGGCCGGGTCGTCGTCCTCGCCGCGCATGGCACGCCCGAGGCGCCGACGACCTCGACCGACCCGGACTGGATCGTCCGGCGCGCCTGGGAGCGACGGCAGATCCTCCCGGTCAAGCAGCTCGACCCGTCCCGGGACCCCCAGATGGCGCAGCTGATGCCGGACGCCCGGAACGTGCTGGTCGCCCCGATGTTCGCGGACGGTCGGGCCGTCGGCGCGATCGTCGTCGAGCACCGGGCCCGGCGCCGGCCGGGGGTCGAGCGCCGGACCGCCGCGATGCTCGGTCAGTTCGCCTCGGTGGCTGCCCTCAACCTGCGCAACGCGGTCCTCCTCCAGCACGTCCAGGACCTGGCCGAGCGCGACTCGCTGACCGGCGCCGCCAACCGGCGGATGTTCCAGCTGGCCCTCGAACGGATCCTGCAGGGCCACGAGGTCCAGCCGCGATCGGACGGCGTCACGGCCGTGCTGTTCCTCGACCTCGACGACTTCAAGGTCGTCAACGACACCCTGGGTCACGCGGCCGGAGACGCCTTGCTGATCGCCGTCACCGAGCGGATCTCCAACCTCGTCCGCGCCGGCGACCTCGTCGCGCGCCTCGGCGGCGACGAGTTCGCCGTTCTCATCGACGACGATGCGACCCTGGCACGTTCACGGAAGATGGCGGCGCGTCTCGTATTCGAGCTCCGAGCACCATACGTCCTCGGTGACAAGCACGTGGTCGTGACGGCATCCGTGGGCATCGCCAGCGCGCGGGATGCGATCGGCGGCGCGATCGACCTGGTCCGGAACGCGGACGTCGCGATGTACATGGCCAAGGCCAACGGCAAGGCCGGGTTCGCGATCTTCGACCCGGGCATGCACGAGGCGATGCGCGAGCGTCACGAGCTGAGCGTCGAGCTCCAGCGCGCGGTCGACCTCGATCAGCTGTCACTGCTGTACCAGCCGATCGTCGACATCGCCACCGGCCGGCTGGCCGGCGTCGAGGCGCTCGTGCGCTGGTCGCACCCGAAGTTCGGGCTGGTGATGCCGGACCGGTTCATCGAGCTGGCCGAGGAGACCGGGGCGATCCTGCCGATCGGCCGCTGGATCCTCCGCCAGGCCTGCGGCGAGGCCGCACAGTGGCTGGAGCGCGGGGCCGTCCCGGAGGGATCGTTCATCAGCGTCAACGTGTCGGCCCGCGAGATCCAGCAGCTCGGGTTCGTCGACGGGATCAAGGCGGTCCTCGGCGAGTCGGGCCTCGATCCGAACCGGCTCATCCTCGAGATCACGGAGACGGCGCTGCTCAAGGCGACGCCGGCCACCGTGGCGACCCTCCATGCCGTCCGCGAGCTCGGAGTCCGGATCGTCATCGACGACTTCGGGACCGGCTACTTCTCGCTCAGCCACCTGCGCCAGTTCCCGGTCGACGCCCTCAAGATCGCGACCGAATTCGTCCAGGACGTCGATGAGACGTCGAAGTCCTCGGCCCTGGCCGGCGCGATCGTGGCCATGGGTCGCTCGCTCGGGATCGAGACGATCGCCGAAGGCATCGAGACCCGCGAGCAGGCGGCCCGGATGGAGCGCCTCGGCTGTGCCTTCGGCCAGGGCTACGTCTTCGCCCACCCGATGGTGGCCGAGGACCTGCTCGCCGGCTTCGGGACCGCGTCCCAGCCGGCCCCGGCCGCCGCGACCTCCGCGACCGCGGCGGCCGTCACCACATCAGGCCGGCGCGAGGCGAACCGCCGTGCGGCACCCGCCTCGCGCCGACCGGCCACGTCGTCGACCGAGCCGACGACGGCCCCGACCCGCGCACCGCGCCGGTCGCCTGCGCTCCGTCCGACCGCCTCCTGACGGTCCGACGGGCGGTGCCTACCGCCGCGGATCGACGTGGATCTTCGGACCCGGTCCGGCCCCGGCGGGACGTCCGCCGCCGAGGACGCTCGCGACCTCGTCCAACGTGACGGTCGCCGCAACGAGCGGACGCGGGTCGACCGCCCCCGACGCGTAGCGGGCGATCGTCTCCGGCAATCCCGGCGAGCCGCTCAGGATCCCGACCGCGGTCACGTCCTTGAGCGCCAGCGTCCGCGTGTCGATCGTGCTCGGGATCCCCGACAGCCCGATGTAGACGACCCGACCGCCCGGCTCCACGAGGTCGAGCGCCAGCGCCGGGAGGGACGCGTCGTTCGATGCGTCGATCACGGCATCGAACGCGAGCCGCGGGAGGTCGTCCGCCGACCAGACGCCGTGCAGACCGAGCTCCCGGGCGAACGCCAGCGAGCGGGCCGACCGGCCCATGACGTGGACCTCGGCACCGTCGGCAGCCGCGAACAGCGCGGCCGACAGCCCGATCGCGCCGGCCCCGAGGACGAGGAGCCGCCGCCCGGGACCGGGCTCGGCTGCCAGCTCTGCGCGGAGGGCGTTCGCACCCGGCTCGACGAGCGCCCCGGTGACCACGTCGAAGCCGTCCGGCAGCGGATGAAGTGCGCTCACCGGCATCGCCAGCTGCTCCGCCAGGGCCCCCGCCCGACCATTGCGGATGCCGACCTCGGCGCGCTCCTCGCACAGGTGGCCCCGCCCGTCCAGGCAGCGCGGGCAGCGGTGGCAGGGGAGCATCGTGTCGCCGGTCGTCCGCCGGCCGAGCCACGCCGCGTCGACCCCGTCCCCGACCGCTGCGACCGTCCCACACCACTCGTGCCCGATCCGTATCGGGTAGGCCGCGTGGCCCTGGTGGAGATAGGCCATCTCGCCGCTGAAGAACTCGCGATCGGTCCCGCACAGGCCGACTCGTTCGACCTCGATCACCACCTCGCCCGGCCCGGCGACCGGCGGCTCGACCTCCTGGACCTCCGCGCGGCGCGGACCGGTCAGCACGAATGCGCGCACGATGTCCTCGGCACGGGAGCCGACATCGACGATGCCGGAAGCGGGATGATGTCGGGAGGATAGACGCTCCGTCAGGCGAAGGATGGGCACGATGGCGGCACGACGACGCAGCGCGGGCTGGTACGCGGGCACGGACCGCAACGCCTTCATCCACCGCGCCTGGATGCGACGCGGTCTGCCGGCCCACGCCTTCGACGGCCGGCCCCACATCGCCATCGCGAACACGGCGTCGGACCTCGCCCCGTGCAACACCCATCTCGACGAGGTCGCCGACCACGTCAAGCGAGGCGTCTGGGAAGCCGGCGGCGTGCCGCTCGACCTGCCGGTGATCTCGCTCGGTGAGACGCTCGTCCGTCCCACGGCGATGCTCTGGCGGAACCTCGCCGCGATGGCCGCCGAGGAGCTCCTGCGGGCCAATCCGATCGACGGCGTCGTCCTGCTCGGTGGCTGCGACAAGACGATCCCCGCGCTGCTGATGGCGGCCGCCTCGGTCGACCTTCCCGCCGTCGTCGTCCCCGGCGGCCCGATGCTCACCGGGACGTTCCAGGGTCGCCCGCTCGGCTGCGGGACGGATGTCTGGCGGCTGAGCGAGGAGGTCCGCGCCGGGACCCTGTCCGAGCAGGACTTCCTGACCTCGGAGTCGTCGATGATCCGGAGTCGCGGCCACTGCAACACGATGGGCACCGCGTCGACCATGGGCTGCGTCGCCGAAGCGCTCGGCATGACGATCCCGGGCACGGCCGGCACGCCCGCCCCCGACAGCCGGCTGCTCGAGCGCGCCCATGAAGCGGGTCGACTGGCGATCGAGCTGGTCGAGGCGGACCGGCGGCCGAGCACAGTCCTGAGCCGCGGCTCGTTCCTCAACGCGATCGTCGCGGTGGCGGCCATCGGCGGCTCGACCAACGCGGTCGTCCACCTGCTGGCGATCGCCGGGCGCCTCGGCATCGAGCTCAGCCTCGCGGACTTCGACGCGATCGGGAGTCGCGTCCCGCTCCTGGTCGACCTCCAGCCGGCCGGCGAGCACCTGATGGAGGACCTCTTCCGCGCGGGCGGACTGCTGGCCGTCCTGCGCGAGGTCGAGGACCTGCTCGATCCCGCCGCCCTGACCGTCACCGGCCGACCGCTGGTCGACCATCTGGACGGGGCCCGGATCTGGGACGAGACCGTGATCCACCCGCGGACGGCGCCGCTCCAGGACGCCGCCGGGATCGCCGTCCTGCACGGCAACCTGGCCCCGAACGGGGCGGTCATCAAGCCGTCGGCCGCCTCGCCGGAGCTGCTCCGCCATCGCGGACGGGCCGTCGTGTTCGACAGCATCGAGGACTTCCACGCGCGGATCGACGACCCCGACCTCGACGTCGATGCCGCCAGCGTGCTCGTCCTGCGCGGCTGCGGCCCACGAGGCTATCCCGGGATGCCCGAGGTCGCCAACCTCCCGCTCCCCGCCAAGCTCCTGGCGCAGGGCGTCCGGGACATGGTCCGGATCTGCGACGGGCGGATGAGCGGGACGGCGTACGGGACGGTCGTGCTGCACGTCGCGCCGGAGGCGGCGTCCGGTGGACCGCTCGGCCTGATCCGAGACGGGCGATGTGATCGCCCTGGACGTGGCGGCGCGGCGGCTGGACGTCGAGCTGACCGATGCGGAGCTCGACTCCCGACGGCCGTCCGCGGCGCTCACCGGCGGGTTCGCAACGCCCGCCCGCGGCTGGGAGCGCCTGTATGTCGACCACGTCCTCGGCGCCGAGACGGGAGCGGACCTCGACTTCCTGGTCGGGTCGAGCGGCTCGGCGGTCGCCCGCGACTCGCACTGAGCGTTCTCATGACGCTCTCAGGCTGGTCGTGCGAACATCGCCGTGGAGAGAGACCGCGCGAGGAACCGCCGCGCCCGATATGCCATTGACCTGACCCGCCCGAGCCCACGGGCCACCGGAGATGATCCCGTGACCGAACCCCGTGAGCTCAAGCCGGTCGCCGGCACCCCCGCCGCGCCGACCGGGCTGGACGGCAGGACCACCAGCGAAGCCGTCCTGTTCGAGATCCGTCGTGTGATCGTCGGCCAGGATGCGATGCTCGAGCGTGTCCTCGTCGCCCTGCTGGCGGGCGGCCACCTCCTCCTCGAGGGCGTCCCGGGTCTGGCCAAGACCCTGACGGTCAAGACGCTGGCCGACGTGCTCGACGCATCGTTCCGCCGGATCCAGTTCACTCCGGACCTCGTGCCGGCGGATCTCATCGGGACCCGGATCTACCGGCCCGACCACGGGACGTTCGACACCGAGCTCGGGCCCGTCTTCTGCAACTTCCTGCTCGCCGACGAGATCAACCGCGCTCCGGCCAAGGTCCAGTCCGCGCTGCTCGAGGTCATGCAGGAGCGCCAGGTGACGATCGGCCAGCAGAGCTACCCGGTCCCGAAGCCGTTCCTCGTCATGGCGACCCAGAACCCGATCGAGTCGGAGGGCACCTACCCGCTGCCGGAGGCGCAGGTCGACCGGTTCATGATGAAGGTCGTGGTCGGCTACCCGACCGCCGGCGAAGAGGCCGTCGTCGTGGAGCGCTCGCTCCGATCGGCGCCGGTCGTGACGCCGATCCTGACCGCCGAGGTCCTGGCCGAGCTCCAGGCCCTGACCGCCGACGTCTACGTCGACCGGGCGATCGTCGACTATGCCGTCGCCCTGACCGCGGCGACCCGGTTCCCCGAACAGGTCGGGCTGCCGAAGGTCACGCCGTTCATCGCCTTCGGGGCCAGCCCACGCGGCTCGATCAACCTCATCCACGCCGCTCGCGCCCTGGCGCTCGTCCGCGGTCGGCGGTACGTCGTCCCGAGCGACGTCCAGGAGCTGGCCAAGGACGTCCTGCGCCACCGGATCGTGCCGAGCTTCACGGCCATGGCCGAAGAGGTCACGCCCGACATGATCCTCGACCGGCTCATCCCGGCGGTCCCCGCCCCGACGCTGACGACGGCCGAGCAGTCGGCATGACCCTGGCGTCCCTCGCCCGGCCGCGCTCGATCGCGCAGCCGGGTCCCGGCCCCACGCCCGAAGCGCTCCTCCGCTCGCTCGACGTGACGGTCGGCCGGCGGATCCGCGGCCTCGTGCCCGGGGAGTACCGGGCCCACGACCTGGGCGGCGGCACCGAGCTCGCCCAGGTCCGCCCCTACCAGCCGGGCGACGACGTCCGCCAGATCGACTGGAACGTCACGGCCCGGACCACGACCCCGCACGTCCGGGTCCACGTCCCCGAGCGAGCGCTGACGACCTGGCTGGTCCTCGACGTCTCACCGTCGATGACGTTCGGGACCGCGGATCGGCGCAAGGCCGACGTCGCCGAGGGCGTCGGGCTGGCGTTCGGCCACGTCGCGACCCAGCGCGGCAACCGCCTGGGCATCGTGACGTTCGGCGGCCGGCGCGACCGGCGGATCCGTCCGGCCGGCGGCCGGAAGGGCCTCCTCGCGACGCTCCTCGCCGCCCGCAACGACGGGGAGGACGCGGCCGTCGACCGGGCCGCCCCGGCGCCGGTCGGGGCGGTCTCGCCGGCGGATGCGCTCCGCTTCGTGAACGCGGCCGCCCCCCGCGGTGGGATGGTCGTGGTCGTGTCCGACTTCCGTGGAGAGCGCGACTGGCGCCAGCCGCTGGCCGGCCTGGTGGCCCGCCACCACGTCCTGGCGATCGAGATCCGCGACCCGCGCGAGGACGCCCTGCCGGACGTCGGCGAGCTCACCCTGATCGACGCCGAGACGGGCCGCGAGGTCCGGGTCGACACGTCGTCCCATGCCCTTCGCGAGCGGTTCGCCGGCGCGGCCGCCGACGAACGCTCCTCCCTTGCCCGTGACTTCCGGCGGCTGACCGTCGGGCACGTCGTCCTGTCCACCTCCGGCAGCTGGCTCCGGTCCCTGGCCGACCAGCTGCGCACGTTAGGGATCGCCTCATGACCTTCGCCGAACCGCTTCTCTTGCTCGGGCTCCTGCTCGTCCCGCTGGCGATCGCCGGGTATCTCCTCGTCCAGCGCCGGCGGGATCGCTACGCCGTGCGGTTCACCAACGTGGACCTGTTGTCGAATCTGGTCCCGAAGACCGCTCGCTGGCGGCGGCACGTCCCGCCGGTGTTCTACCTCGGGGCGATCGCGGCGCTCGTCTTCGCGCTCGCCCGTCCGTCGATGGTCGTGGCGGTCCCGCGCGAGGAGGCCACGGTCATCCTGACGATGGACGTGTCGGGCTCGATGCAGGCCACCGACGTCGATCCGACGCGGCTCGCGGCCGCCCAGAAGGCGGCCGACGACTTCGTCGACCAGCTGCCGGCCAAGTTCAAGGTCGGCGTCGTCGCGTTCTCGACCAGCGCCCGGGTCGTGGCGGCCCCGACCACCGACCGGGTCGCGGTCCACCAGGCGATCGACGGCCTGAAGGCCGGCGGAGGGACCGCCCTCGGCGACGCGATCGCCCTGTCGCTCGAGACCGCGGGCGTGGGCTCGACCGTGTCCGGCGCGGGGAGCGTCGGTTCGCTGCCGGTGCCCCAGGCCTCGGCCCAGCCGTCGGCACCGGATGGCGCCCTCGCACCGGACGGTCAACCGCTCGTGGCGACGGTCCTCCTGTCGGACGGCAAGAACTCGACCGGGGACGTCGAACCCGAGGCCGCCGCGCAGCAGGCGGCCGCCGCCGGCGTGCCGATCTACACGATCGCGCTCGGAACGGCCGACGGCGAGGTCACCGTGCCGGACCAGGACGGGCAGATGCACACGCTCCAGGTCCCGCCCGACTCGCAGACGTTGACGAGCATCGCCCAGGCGACCGGGGGCAAGTCGTTCGAGGCTCCGACCTCCAAGGACCTGGCCCAGATCTACGAGAACCTCGGCTCGAAGGTCGGTTCCACCCAGCAGGAGCAGGAGGTCACCCAGTGGTTCGCCGCGGCGGGCCTGCTGTTCGTCCTGGCCGGGGCCGGATTGGCGGCACTCTGGTTCAATCGGTTCCCGTAAGCCGGGCGGCATGAACCGCCTCGCCGTCCTCGTCGCCGTCGGCCAGCTCGCCCTCGCGGGCTGCACCGGCGGCGACGGCGTTTCCGGGGCCTCCGGGGTGGATCCCTCCTGGTCGACGAGCGGGCCACCGGGAGGGTGGATGCGATCGCGGCGATCTCAGCGTCCTGACAGCGTTCGGTAACCGGACCGCCCAGATCTCGGAACGCCGGCGGATCCGCGCCGCGGCCATCGACCCGGAATCGAGAAGCGCCCCATCCGGTTGGACGGGGCGCTTCGGTCGCGGGCGCGACGGGCGGCCGTCAGGCGGCCTTCACCCGGCTGGCTCGCGGACCCTTCGGGCTCTGCTCGATGTCGAAGTCGACCCGCTCCCCGCCGACGAGGCGGTCGAAGTCGAGCGACGAATCGAGGGCGCCGCGATGGAAGAAGTAGTCCTTCTCATCGTCGGCCGTGATGAAGCCAAAGCCGCGATCGGCGATGACCTTCTTGATGGTTCCGGTGGCCACGTTGACCCTCCGTCTCTTCCCGAACGTGAACAGCAAACGCACGGTCCGTTCGAGAAGGGGAGCGACCACGCGGAGCGCCGCCCCCGACGGGGGGCGTTCGCCGAGCATATCACGCTCGGCGAGTGGTTCCCGGAGGCACCACTATCGGATCCGATCCGTTGCGACCGCGAGTAGCCCAGCCGTACTATCGCGGCCCCGACTGAGGATAGCCCGAATGTACCAGGACAGCCTCTCCGCAGCGCCCGGATGGGACCCGGAGGACTCGTCGGTCGAGTCGTCCGAGCCAGCTTCCGACGCCGCCTTCGTGTCCGATCCGACCGCTGAGCCCGTCGATGCCCGGATGACCGCGCACTCCTTCCGCGACGAGCTCGCCCGAGCCATGCAGGCTGCGGCGGAGCACGAGCGCCAGCGGATCGAGGCGTCCGTCGACGAGGATGCGACGACCCACGTCCAGAAGGTCCGGACCCGCGCCTCGGCCGAGGCCGACGAGCTCAAGCGGCTGGCCGAGGAGGACGTCACCGGGATCCGCGCCTGGTCGAAGACCGAAGTCGAGCGGATCCGGTCCGAGGCGGACGAGCAGGTCGGCGAACGTCGCGACCGTCTGGAGCAGCACCTCGGGCAGCACGCCGCGATCATCGAGGGCGAGATCGACCGCGTCTCCGAGGCGGTCGAGAGCTATCGCCACGAGCTCGATGTGTTCTTCGCCAACCTGACCGCCGAGCGCGACCCGAGCGAGATCGCCCGGATGGCCGATACGGTGCCCGCCCCGCCCGACTTCGAGGTCATCCGGGCGATCGCCCGGGCCGACGCGGTCGGCCGGTTGTCGCGTCTCGAGGACGCGGAGGCCGAAGCCGCCGCCGAGGCCGAAGCCGCCGTGACCGGCGAGGCTGCAGCCGCGGAGGCCACGCCGACCGCCGACCTCGAGCCGACCGCCACCGCTGACCTCGAGCCGACCGCGACGGCCGACGCCGAGCCCACCGCAGCGGCCGACCCTACTGCCGGGGCCGAGCTCGCGGGCGAGGGCCCGACCGACGCCCAGGCCGCAGGCGACGTCGCCACCGACGACGAACCGGAGCTCGTCGGCGTCATGGATCCGGCGCTGTCGGCCACCGATGATGAGGGATCGGCCGGTCCCATCGCGACCTCTGACGCCACGGTCGACGCGCCGAGCACCGACGCGGTCGCCGAGGCGCCCGGGGCCGCGGAAGCGCCAGAGGCGGAAGCCGTCGAGGCCCCTCTCGCCGGCGACGAGGCCAGCACCCAGGTCGCCCCGGCCGATGGTGCCGCCACCGACGCGGAGTCTGCGGCCGCCGAGCCCGTCGTCGCCGCGGTCGGTGCCGCCATGGCGGAGAGCACGGCCTCCCGCTTCCTGCGGACCCTGACCAGCTGGGGCTCGTCGTCCGAGCACGGGACCGACCTCCCGAAGTAGGCGCCTCTCAGCGCGCCATCGGCGGCGGAACGCGCGGGGCGTAGCCCTCGAGCACGAAGCCGACGATGCGATCGGCGAAGGCTTCGTCGAGCCGCCCGCCGAAGACCAGCCGGAAGTAGACCGGGCCGACGAGGAGCTCCGTCGCGACCGACGCGTCCGCGTCCGGCCGGAGGTCTCCGCGGGCGATCCCCCGCTCGATGACGAGCGCGACCTGACTCCGGCGCGCGCCGACGACCATCTCGCGGAACGGGTCCCCGATCGACGGGTTGCCGGCGATCTGTGACAGCAGCGCCCGGATGACCGGGCCGAACGGCGTCTCGGTGATCGAGTGCACGGAGTTCATCACGACCGCCTTCAACTCCCCGCGCGTGTCGCCCGACTCGGCGACCTCGATGTGCGGACCGGCAAGGTCGAACAGGAGCTCGAGGGCGAGCGCCTCCTTCGACGGCCAGCGCCGGTAGATCGTCGCCTTGCCCACGCCGGCCCGGGCGGCCACCCGCTCGAGGCGGAGCCTGGTGAAGCCGTCCTGGACCAGGAGCTCGCGCGTCGCGTCGAGGATCGCGCGGTGGATCCGGTCGCTCCGCGGACGGCCTCGGAGCGGGGGCAGAGGGTCGAGCTCGACGGTCGCGTCGTCGGTCGTCGGCGGTCGCGCCCGGGTTGCGGAGATGTTCATCGAATGGAACTGTACCCGAAACACGATATCTGATACGATACGTCTCGTAATGTACCACCGGAGGTATCCGATGTCCGATCGGACCAGACTCATCGATCTTATCGAGCGCGCCGAGCGCGACCAGCCCAGCTGCCCTCAGTGCGGTGCGATGCTCATCGCGACCGAACGCGATGGTGCGCTCTGGCTCGAGTGCCCGACCCTGAGCGAGTCACGTCCATTCCTGCGCCAGCTGATCAGGCTCGACTTCGAAGCCGCCCACGGCCGCCGCCTGCTCCTGACCGCCGACGAGGCGATGGCGGCGTAGGTCGATCTGTGCGGCCTCCGGCGAGGGGGAGGCCGGCCGCTCGGTCGGAGAAGACCGGGCCCGTCGACGGGTCAGGCGGGCCTGAGTCCGACGTCCGGCCGCACCCGGTCCTCGTCGCGAGCCGCGAACGAGTCGCGCCGGACCCAGCCGAACCAGCCAGCGTAGAGGACCGCCGGGACCTGGGCGATCCGCGTGTTGTAGCGATAGACCTGGTCGTTGTAGAGCTCGCGACGGTCGGCGATGATCCCCTCGAGGCGCTCGATCTCGGCCTGGAGCGCCAGCACGTTGGCCTCCGACCGGAGCGTCGGGTAATTCTCGACGACCGCGAACAGCGACCGGATCGCCCGGCTCGTCTGGCTCGACAGCTCGCCCTGCTCGGGGATCGGCCGGTCCGGGTCGTAGGCGTCGCGCAGGCGGGTGACGTCCTCGAGGACCGTCTGCTCGAAGGTCATGACGTCGCGGACGGCGGTCACCAGGTTGGGCAGCGTGTCGTGACGCTGCTTGAGCGCGACGTCGATGTTGGCCCAGGCCTTGTCGACGCGCTGGATGAGCGCGATCACGTCGTTGTAGGTCGCGAAGCCGATGAACCCCACGATCGCGAACAGCACGATCACGGCGAACACGGCGGCGGCGAGCATCGGCATCAGAGGATGATCCCTCGACTGAGCGAGGTGGCCAGCACGACCGCGGACGCGATCGCCAGGATGGCACCGAGCAGTCCGACGTAGAAGCGATCCTCCTCGCGGGCGACGACCGCTCCCGGCGCGCCGAGCGACACGAGCAGGTCCGCGTCGAGTCCGGCCGCCACGATGAGCGTCTCGGGCGGGATGTCGAACGTCCGCCCGATCCGGTCGGCCTCGGCCTGGGTCGCGAGGGGCAGGGCAGCGGCCGCCCCATCGAGCTCCGGTGGCCGGGTCGGTCGGCCGATGCCGAAGCCGGGGATCGCGGCATTGCCCCAGGCCTCGGACGGATCGGTCTCGAGCAGGCCCGCCGCCCGCGCCTCTTCGAGGTCCGCCGCGATCTCCGGATCGGCGACGTTGCCGGTCGCGTCGAGACCGATCCCGGTGACCGCGTCGGCACCGGTCGGATCCTCGAGCTGGTCGAACGGCAGGACGGTCCCGATGATCGTCACGACGTCCCCCGGCTCGATCCTCGCCTCCCGATAGTCGCGACGGCCACCGCCCTGGCCATCGAGCACGTCGCCGCCGGGATCGCCCAGCCCGGACGGGTCGTGAACGGTCAGCAGATCGGCGATCTTGGTCTCCCGATCGACGATCCCCGACTGGATCGCGCTGCCGGTCCGGAGCTGCAACCCGGTCGGCTCGCCGCCGAGCAGGCTCGTCCCGGCGCTGAACGCCTCCGGGACCAGCCAGTGCGCCGCCCGAGGAAAGACCCGGACGTCGCCGCTCGCGTCGCGGACCCGGAAGCCGACCGCGCGCTCCTCGTCGAACACGGTCCGCTCCGAACGACCCTCGGACTCCTGGACCCTGGCGCGGTAGTAGACGCAATCGCGGCTCTGGAGCGGCGACGTGAGCAGGAGCTCCGCGGGCTCGACGACCCCACTGATCCGGACCTCGCCGACGGCGAGGGCGCTGATCGTCGAGGTCGAGGTGTCGCCGATCCGGGCAGCCCGACGCTGGCCGGCCATCCCCTTGGCGAGGAGGGCCAGCCCGAAGGCGATGCCTAGAGCGGACGCGATCGTGAGCGGCGTGAAGTCGACGGTCATGCGACCGCCATCCTAGGCAGCCGAAGGTTCCGTCGTCGCTGGCTCGATGGTCCCGGCCCGGCGTCGAAGCCGGTCAGGCGTCGGGCGACCGTCCCGGCCGGACCGACCCGATGAGCAGGGCGATCCCGATCACGATGATGAGGACCGGCCAGAACGCTCCGGCGTCGAGCTCCGGGACCATCGTCCGGAGCAGGAAGTAGCCCCCGAGCAGGACGAGGACGATCCCTCCGATGATGGCTCCGCCGCCACGTCGTTCATGGCGTCGCCGACCCTCGGACACGGTCCAGGGCGGCGGAGGTGCGGCCGGGGCCTGGGTCGGGGTCGCGGGCGCTGCGCTCGCGGGCGGCGGGGTCGCCGGCCAGAGCGGGGCATCGGCGGCAGTGGCGGCTCCGGCGACGGATGCCTCCCCGGCGTCCGGCACGACGCCCGGGTCGGGTGCGGCGGCAGGCTCCTCCGACGATCCGGGTCCGGGTCCGGCGGCTTCGGGCGGCGTCGACGCGGCGAAGGCCGCGGTCGTCGCCGCGGTCGCGGTCGCGGGTCCGCCCCAGCCGGCGATCCCGCCCGTCGCGGCATCGGATGCGGCCGGGCCGGTCGATGCGGCAGCGGACCCGACGGGGGCACCCGCGGGCCAGGTGCCGGCGCCGGACGGCTCCTCGGGCACGACGATGGCCATCACGATGTAGGCCAGCAGGAAGATCCCTCCGGACAGGAAGACGAGGATGACCCACAGAACGCGGATGAGCGACGGGTCGAGATCGAACCGCTCCGCCAGACCACCGGCGACGCCGGCCACCATCCGGTCGTCACGGGAGCGATACAGACGATCGTTCACCGGCAACCTCCCGACGGGTTGAGCTCGATGGATCCGGCGTTGGCCGTCAGCGACAGGTCGATGTGGACCGACGACAGCCCGTAGTTCGGCGTGGTCCAGGTCGATCCCGTCTGGACCAGCCCCTGCTGGGCGAAGTTGTTCGACGCGAGCGTGGAGCTCGACTCGATCCGGACGTCGGCGCCCGACGGGACGCACAGCCCGAGACTCCCGGCGTTCACCGTTGCCGAGCCGCTCATCGACGACATCGGCAGGGTGATCTCGGCGGCCCCGGCGTTGACCGTGGCGGACAGCGACGACACGGACGAGCCGGTCAGGTCCACCGTGGTCTTCCCCGCATTCGTCGTCATCGACAGGTCACGCACGTGGGCGTTGGCCAAGGCGAGCCGGGCGGTCCCGGCATTGAGCGTCGAGCTGAGCGAGATCGTCGGCTCGGTCGGCAGGACGACCTTCCAGTCCTCGCCCTTCTGGTTCCCGAACGGCCCCCACCAGGAACGATCGGGGGCACGCAGCTCCAGCTGGTCGGACCGTGCGTTCGTGACGGGTGTCTGGCCGTTCGAGGAGCTCCCGACTGACCGTCCAGTTCCCGCCCGATCCGGTGCTGACGTCGAGGTCGCCGCAGGTCATCTCGATGTCGACGTGGACGTCGCCGGCGAACGCTCCGGTGCTGGACGCGAACGCCGTCCCTGACCGATCGCTCACGCAGCCGAACCCGACGCCGCCGTTGACCCCGGTCGCCAGGAGGCTGCCGAACAGCAGCCCGAAGGTGGCGGCCACGATCAGCCCGCCGACGAAGTGGAACGGCGTCCGGCGCAGGAGCAGACCCACGCCGATGCCGATGAGGATCAGCGGCCAGAACCGCCAGTAGCCGGACAGGGCGTCGGCCGACACCCAGCCCTGCTGGACCGCGAGCGGCACGGCCCCGAGGAGGACGAAGAAGACGCCCCAGCGCAGGAATCTCGGATCGACTCGCATGCTCGACATGGTAGCCTCAGGCACAAGACGCACCACTGCCGAATGTCATGATTCGGAGGCCGACATGTTGCTCAGCTCGTGGTGGGCGGACGGGACCCATGCGGCAGCGATGACCCCCAAGGTCGAGGCACTGCTGACTCCCGCGCTCATCGACCTTGGGGCATCCCCGGATCCGGAGTGCTGGGTCACCTGGGGCGACGAACCGACGCGCTGGTCGATGCTCGTGCCGACGCCGGCCGGGCTGGCGATGATCCACGTCCGGGTCAACGTGCCCCAGGAGGGACCGCGGGTCGCCGGCAAGCTCGTTCGCTGGAACCGCGTCCAGATCGGCGACTACTCGCTCGAGAGTCACGGCGGCCATCGGATGCTCAGCTTCCAGATCGAGAACCAGGTGCTCCACGTCGTCGACGACGAGTGCGAGCGCCTGGCGGCGTTCATCGCCGTCCTGCTCGCCGCCCTCGACGGTCGCCCGGCTCCAGGTTGAGCACGACTCGGCCCGGGAGCTCGACCCGGCCGGCGGCCGCGTCACCGAGGGTGCGGCCGTACGAGGCGGTGATCTTCGACCTCGACGGGGTCCTGGTCGACGCCGAGATCTGGTGGGACGAGGTCCGCATCGACTTCGCCGAGCGTCACGGTCGGACCTGGAGCGAGGCGGACCGAGCGGCGATCATGGGCGCCAACTCGTTCGGCTGGTCGACCACGATGCGCGAACGGCTCGATCTCGGCGGGCTGCCCCGCGAGACGATCGAGCGCGAGGTCGTCGAGACGATGGTCGAGCGCTATCGGGCGGAGGGCGCGCCGATCATCCGGGACGCCGTCGAGACCGTGCGCCGGATCGCCGCCTCGGTCCCCGTCGGCCTCGCCTCGTCCGGGCACCCGGCGGTCATCGCGGCGGCCCTCGAGTCGCTCGGGATCGGCGACGCCTTCGCCGCCGTCGTGTCGTCGGACGAGGTCCCGCTCGGCAAGCCGGCGCCGGACGTCTACCTGCTGGCGGCGGACCGGATGGGCGCCATGCCCGGGACCTGTCTCGTGGTCGAGGACTCGCTCAACGGCGTCCTCGCCGGCCGCGCCGCCGGGATGGCCGTGGTCCTCATCCCGAACCAGGCCATCCCACCGGCCCCCGGGGCCCGTGAGGCCGCGACGTTCGTCCTCGATCGGATCGGGCGGCTCGATCCGGAGGCGCTTCCGGGCACGGGATAGCGACGCGCAGCCTCGCGGCGGCAGACACCGCGGTGGGATACTCGTCGCATGACCGAGCCGGCAGGTGGGACCGCGGGGACGAAGCGGACGGGGGTCGGACCGCTCCGGCGGCGCATCCGCTACGGCATCTCGATGAGCGTCGCCTGGGTCGCGATCCGAGCCCTGTTCCGGGTCCGGGTCGAGGGCCAGGGTCGACTCCCGACGGGACCGGCGGTGATCTGCTTCAACCATCAGAGCTGGACGGATCCGTTCGTGCTGATGGCGACCCTGCGCTGGCGCCCCCGGCTGTCCTTCTTCGGACCCAAGGAGGAGGATATGTCCCACGGAGGACGGAACCGGCTGATGCTCTGGACGGGCAGCGCGGTGCCGTTCAAGCCGGCCAAGTCCGACCTCAAGGAAGCGGCTCGCGCGGTCGAGGCGGTCCTCGCCGCCGGAGGCGTCCTGGCGATCGCCGGAGAAGGACGGATCCATGCCGGGGAAGGGGAGCTGCTCGAGCTCAACGAGGGCGCCGCCTTCTTCGCGATCCGCTCGGGCGTCCCGCTCATCCCGGTCGCCATCAACGGGACGAGCTGGCTGGCCTTCGGCCGGCGGATCCGGGTCCGGGTCGGTGAGCCGATCGCGACCTCGGGCCGGCCGACGCGGGCGGCCGTCGACGACCTGACCGCGCGCTCCTGGCTGGCCCTCCACGACCTCGTCGGCGGGTATCCGGACCCCGTCCCGCCGCCGCCAGGCAGCCCGTGGTACCGGCTGACCGAGGTCTTCAACGACTGGCCGGAGGGCGCCCGACCGGCGCTCCCGACTCGGCCCGGTGTGCGAGGCGACGGCTGAACCTGCGATACTGCCGAACGACCACCCACCGCGAGGAGGACCCGTGGGAGCGACCGGACTGGCCGCCGATCCAGCCGAATACCGGACCCGGCTCGCCGAACAGGACGACGCGCAGATCGACGCCTGGGCCTCCGAGCTGATGCGGGACATCGCGATCCGCCGCGGGGTCCTCCGTGTCCTGTCCGATTTCCGCACGGCGACCGGCATCGACGATCGATCGCTCGAACGGGTCTATGCGGCGGGCGGGGGCCCACCGGCGACGCTCGGCCGAGATGCCCAGGGACGGATCCTGATCCCGGCGATCACCCTCTATTGCCTCGTTGCCGGGATCCGCCGCGAGACCCCCGATGGGCGCGACCGCCTGATCGAATACCTGGTCGAGAATTTCGAGGACCTCGTCTACGTCTGACCGGGAGCCCGATGCCTCCCGTCGGCGCACGCGACCGAGCCGGCCCGATGCGCTGGCTCGACTCGGCGGGCTCATCCGGCTCGGTCACCCCTTCCCCTCGCTGCTCGACGGTGTCATCACGGCCGTCCTGGCCGATGTCGCCGGCGCTCCGGCTCCGCGCGCTGCGCTCCTCGGTGTCGCGATGGTCAGCCTCCAGGTCTCGATCGGGACCGTCAACGACCTGACCGATGAGGATCGGGACCGCGGGCACAAACCCGGCAAGCCGCTGCCGGCCGGTCTCGTCGGGCGTCGGACCGCGATGGCGCGTGGCGGTCGGCGGTCTCGTCATCGGGCTCGGGCTGTCGGTCCTCGCCGGCCCGGCGACCGCCGTCATCGCGGCCGCCGGCGTCCTGACCGGCTACGCCTACGACCTTCGACTGAAGGGGACCGCCTGGTCCTGGCTGCCGTTCGCGATCGGCCTGCCGCTGCTGCCGGTCTACGCCTGGGTCGGAGCGACCGGCGAGGTCCCGGTCGCGTTCGCGTTCCTGGTCCCGCTCGGGATCGCCGCGGGCGCGGCAGCGGCGCTGCTCAACGGCCTCGTCGACATCGAACGCGATCGCGCCGCCGGGCTGACGACCGCGGCGGTCCGCCTCGGCCCGCGCCGGTCAAGGCGCGTCGCCGCCGGGCTCCTGGCCGTGGTCGCGCTCGGCGCGGTCGGGTCGCTGCTGGCGATCGGCGCCGGCGCGCCGGCGATCGTCGTGGCCGTGCTCGGGGCGGCGCTCGCCGGCGTCGGGGTCTGGGCGGTGGGGGATCCATCGAGCGCCCGGCGAGAGCGCGGGTGGGAGGCCGGGGCGATCGGGATCGGGCTCCTGGCGGCGGGCTGGGCGATCGGCTTCGCCGAGCGAGGTCGACTCTAGACGTCGGCGATGCGGGACGGCCGACGGCGACGCGGGACGGCCGGCGACGCGGTCGACGATGGGCGACGCGGTCGACCGCGATGAACCGGGCCGGACCTGTCGGTCGACGCCGATCGGCTATTCCTGGTCGCCGCTCCGGACCAGCGCGATCGCGTTCTCGAGCCGCAGCTTGGCGATCGTCAGGTACTTCGCCAGGTTGGCGCGGTCGACCGAGGCGATCGATCCCAGCACGTCCGGCGCTCGGAGGACACCGACCAGGTCCTCGACCGCGTCGGCCAGCTGCTGCTTGGCATTGACCAGCGAGTCGTCGCTCATCGCGGTCCCTCGACCGCCCCATGCCGCTGCGTCCACCTCGGGTTCGAGGCGGACCGGCGCGACCGATCCTTCGTCGGCTGTCTCGACGTCACCCTCGACCGCGTCGACGGCATCGACCGCGCCGCGGCCGGCGGCGACCCTCGACGCGCTCGCGCAACTTGACCAGCGTCAGCTCGCCGCGGGCGACCTGCTCGGCCAGCCGGCGTCGCTTCTTGGGGTCCTCGACCTTGAGCAGCTCATAGGCGTGCGAGATCGTGTCTTTGCGCACGGACACCAGTTCCTGGATCTCGGCCGGCGCGTCCGCCAGGCGAAGCCGGTTCTCGAGGTAGCCCTTGTCCTTGCCGAGCTTCTGCGCCAGACGCCGGATGCTGTATCCGTGCTCCTTCACCATCCGGTCGTACATCACCGCTTCCTCGAGCGGTGACAGATCCTCGCGCTGCAGATTCTCGATGATGGCGATCTCGAGGGCGGTGTCGTCGTCGAGCTCCTCGATCAAGGCCGGGATCGTCGCCAGACCCGCGGCCGTCGCGGCGCGCCAGCGACGCTCGCCGGCGACGAGCTGGTAGCGGCTCGTATCGCCGATCGGACGGACGAGGACCGGCTGGAGCACGCCGTGCTCCTTGACCGACGCGGCCAGCTCGTCGAGGGCGGACTGCTCGAAACGCGTCCGCGGCTGATCCGGGTTCGGGTCGATCCGATCCACCGGGATGTGACGGATGCCGAGCGTCTTGGATGATGTCTCGGCGGACAGCAGGCTGAGGACCTGCGGACCGAGTTCGCGTTCCTCCGACAGGCGTCGACCGACCTGCGCGCGGAAGTCTGGTCTAGCCAAGGTCGATCACCTCCCGGGCGAGCTCGCGATAGATGCGAGCGGCATCAGAGTTCCCGGCGTAGGTGGTGATCGGCCGGCCGGTCAACGGGGCCTCGCCCAGCTTGACGGTGTTGCGAACGATGCTGTTGAACACGTGGTGGTCGCCGATCTCGCGGAGCTCGTCGAGCATCTCGCGACCGAGGATCGTGCGACCGTCGTAGAACGTCGGGAGGAGTCCCAGGATGCGAAGGTCCCGATTGAGCTTCGCCCGGATCGTGTTGATGACCTTGACCAGGGCGGTCAATCCCTTCAACGCGTAGTACTGCGTCTGGACCGGGATGATCACGCTCCGAGCGGCGACGAGTCCGTTGATCGTCAGGAGTCCGAGGGTCGGGGGGCAGTCGATCAAGGCGAAGTCGTAGTGATCGTCCGACCAACCTTCGAGCGCTTCGCGCAGCGCGTGCTCGCGACCGATCGCGCTGAACAGCTCGACCTCGGTCGACGCGAGCTCGAGGGTCGACGGCGCGACGTCGATCCCGGTGGTCTGGGTCGGGATGACGATCTGGGACATCGTCGCGCGCGAGTCCGCGAGGACATCGGCCATCGAGCGATCGACCGTACCGAGGTTGATCCCGAGCCCGACCGTGAGATTGGCCTGCGGATCCATATCGATGCACAGGACACGGAACCCCTGCTCGGCCAGCGCACCCGCCAGATTGATGGCGGTCGTCGTCTTGCCCACGCCGCCCTTCTGGTTGGCGATCGCGATCACGTTCGTCACCGGGGCATCACCTCGATACTGGAGTCCAATCCGATCGGCGCGCCGGACGTTCGGCGTCGGTGCGGGCGCACATCCTACTCCACTCTGTCGTGCGCAACCACCTGACTTATCCACACCGGCGGCGAGTTGTTCACCGATTCTGTGGACATCGGGAGGCCCGTGAGATGGGCCGCATGCCCGTGTCCGGCGGGCCGAAGGGCCCTTCCTCGGTTGGAAGGCGCCGGTATCATGGACTTCGGAGCCCCGCCCTGGGCTCCTGTCCGTGCGCAAAGACAGGTCTCGCCCGACAGCGACGCGAAGGAGCACCAGTGGCGACGAACGAGGAGCGACTCGGCCGGCTGACCAGGATGCGCGAGGAATTGCTGCTCGGGGGCGGGCCGGTCCGGATCGAGCGTCAACATGCCTGGGGAAAGCTGACCGCGCGCGAACGGCTCGACCTACTGCTCGATCCCGGGTCCTTCATCGAGCTCGATGCGTTCGTCACCCATCGGTCGAAGGAGTTCGGCCTCGACAAGCAGCACTTCCTCGGCGACGGCGTCGTGACCGGGCACGGGACGATCGACGGTCGCCTGGTGTTCGTGTTCTCGCAGGACTTCACCGTCTTCGGTGGATCGCTGTCCGAGGCGTACGCGGAGAAGATCTGCAAGATCATGGACCTGGCGATGAAGGTCGGTGCACCTCTCATCGGATTGAACGATTCCGGCGGCGCACGGATCCAGGAAGGCGTGGTCTCGCTCGGCGGGTACGCCGACATCTTCCTGCGCAACGTCCTGGCGTCGGGAGTCATCCCGCAGATCTCGGTGATCATGGGTCCATGCGCCGGGGGAGCGGTGTACTCACCGGCGATGACCGACTTCACCCTGATGGTCGAAGGCACGAGCTACATGTTCGTCACCGGACCGAACGTCGTGAAGGCAGTGACCCACGAGGATGTCGATTCGGAACGATTGGGCGGAGCGATCACGCACACGACCCGAAGCGGGGTCGCGCACCTGGCGGCGAAGGACGAGGCGGAGTCGCTCGACCTGACGCGCCGGATCCTTGGGTTCCTGCCGCAGAACAACCTGTCGTCCGCTCCGATCCTTCCGACCCGGGATCCGAGCGATCGACGCGATATCGAGCTCGACACGATCGTCCCCGACGATCCGCAGAAGCCATACGACATGCACGGCGTCATCACCCGGATCTTCGACGATGGGCGCTTCCTCGAGATCCAGCCGGACTGGGCCGCGAACATCATCATCGGATTCGGTCGACTCGCCGGACGCAGCGTCGGCATCGTGGCGCAGCAGCCCGCCGTCCTGGCCGGCGCGCTCGACATCAACTCGTCGATCAAGGCCGCGCGGTTCGTCCGGACCTGCGACTGCGTTCAACGTCCCGCTCGTCACCTTCGTCGACGTGCCCGGATTCCTGCCGGGCGTCGGCCAGGAGGACGCCGGCATCATCAAGCACGGCGCGAAGCTGCTGTACGCCTACTGCGAGGCGACCGTTCCGAAGATGACCGTCATCACGCGCAAGGCGTACGGCGGCGCCTATGACGTCATGAGCAGCAAGCACGTTCGCGGTGACATGAACTTCGCCTGGCCGACGGCCGAGATCGCCGTCATGGGCGCCGAGGGTGCGGTCAACATCATCTTCAAGGATCAGATCGCAGCCGCCGACGACGTCGTGGCGGAGCGGGCGCGATTGATCGCGGAGTACGAGGCCGAGTTCAACAATCCGTATGTCGCCGCGGCACGCGGGTACATCGACGACATCATCCATCCGTCGGACACGCGGCCCCGGTTGATCGCCGCGCTCGAGATGCTCGCCGACAAACGCGACGTGAATCCGCGCAAGAAGCATGGCAACATCCCGCTCTGAGGCCCTGTCGATGGAGAACGTCTTTACGCAAAGACGGCCGTTCGAACGCGTGCTCATCGCGAACCGCGGGGAGATCGCCCTGCGGATCATCCGCGCCTGTCACGAGATGGGGATGGAGGCGATCGCGATCTACAGCGACGCCGACGTCCATGCCCAGCACGTCCGGGCCGCCGATCGCGCGATCCGGATCGGACCGGCACCGGCCACCGAGAGCTACCTCCTCGCCGACGTCGTCGT
Source organism: uncultured Chloroflexia bacterium (assembly GCA_963781845.1). Classification (GTDB taxonomy): domain Bacteria; phylum Chloroflexota; class Limnocylindria; order Limnocylindrales; family CSP1-4; genus Chersky-267. The sequence continues at coordinate 100,605 of CAWAHN010000004.1, forward strand.
CGAAGCCGCGCTATCGGCCGGCGCCCAGGCGGTCCATCCCGGGTACGGCTTCCTCGCCGAGCGCGCATCGTTCGCGGCGGCTGTCGAGGATGCGGGGATGGCGTTCGTCGGGCCGGACCATCGTGCGATCGCAGCCCTCGGAGACAAGCTCGCCGCCCGACGGACGGCGACGGCGGCGGGCGTACCCGTCGTCCCCGGGACGCTCGAACCTGCGCCGGTCGACCGACCGGATGAGATCGAGGCCATCGTCGCCGCCGCGGAGGAGGTCGGGTATCCGCTCCTGGTCAAGGCGGCGGCCGGCGGCGGCGGTCGAGGGATGCGCCGCGTCACGAGCTCCGACGAGCTCCCGGCCGCACTCCTGTCGGGTTCTCGCGAGGCGGCGTCCGCCTTCGGCGACGGGTCCGTCTACCTCGAACGGGAGATCCTCCCGGCCCGTCATATCGAGGTCCAGCTGCTCGGCGACCTCGACGGGCATGTGGTCGCCCTCGGCGAGCGCGACTGCTCGCTCCAGCGCCGCCATCAGAAGCTCATCGAAGAGGCGCCCGCCCCGGGCCTGACGGAGGAACAGCGTCGCGAGCTGCACGCCATGGCGGTCCGGGTCGCGTCGTCGGCCGGCCTCCGGAACGCGGCGACCTGCGAGTTCCTCTACGACCGGGACGGACGGTTCTGGTTCCTCGAGGTGAACACCCGGCTCCAGGTCGAGCACGGCGTGACCGAGCTGGTGTCCGGACTCGACATCGTCCGGGAGCAGTTCTGGCTGGCGGCCGGAGCCCCGCTGTCTGCGGCCGCGCTCGCCGCCGCCGAGCGGGCGGCGACGCCCGACAGCCACGCGATCGAGGTTCGGTTGTCGGCCGAGGATCCCGCCCGGCAGTTCGCCCCGGCACCCGGCCGGGTCGGGCGCTGGACGATGCCGTCCGGGCCCGGCGTGCGGGTGGATACCGCGCTCGAGGCGGGGGAGCGGATCCCGCCCGACTACGACCCGATGATCGCCAAGCTGATGGTCCACGCGGCGGACCGGCCGGCGGCCATCGAGCGGCTCCGCCGGGCGCTCGACGAGACCGAGATCGGCGGGGTCCAGACGACGCTCCCGTTCGACCGGTACGTGGTGCGCGAGCCGTCGTTCCTGGCCGCGGACCTGTCGACCGGGTGGGTCCCCGAACACTGGGACGGACCGGCGCAGCGGGCCGAGGCGGTGCGCCGCGGACTCCTGGCGGTCGGGCTCGCCGCCGTCCTGGGGCCCGACGAGGGGAGCGGCGGGTGGTCCGACCCCGGGACCTCGCCGACCGGTGCCGCCGGCGGGGGGGACGGCCGAACGCCCGGCGCCGCCCCGAGTCGATGGCGCACCGCGGGCGTCGCCGCGGCCTCGGATCGGTGGCCCGCATGAGCACCGAACCCGAGGACGGCATCCCCGTCCGCGACGGCGCACCGCCCGTCACCGCGTCGGCCTCGGTGGTCGACCCGCGCGCCGTCCGCGTCTCGCTCGCCCCGACGTCGAGGGTCGATGACGACCCGACGATCACGATCTCCCCGATCCCGGCCGACGTGCTCCGTCCGGTCGAGCGACTGGCGGGTCGAGCCATCCTCGGCGGGGTCCCGACGCCGCTCAGCCCGCCCCACGGTGCGGGTTCCGGCAACGGCCGGTCGGCCGCCACGGGCGGGGGAGCCGGCGGGCCTGGGCCAGCGCGGTCCCCTGGGGATGCGGCCGAGCGCGACCGGCCGGGCGGCACCGCCCGAGCGGCGGATCCGGCCGCAGATCCGTCGGGGATCGAGCTCCTGATCGACGGCCGGCCACTCGATGCGAGACTCGTCCCGTTCGACGCGGCGCACGCCCGGCTCGTCGAGGGAGCCGACGGTCCCGAGGGCGTCGCCAGCCGAGTGATCCTCGGTCAGGAGCGTCGCCGCGAGGTGGACGGCGTGGTCGTCCGCGAGGTCGTCGTCGACGGCTGGCGGTTCGACGTCGAGGTCGAGTCGGAGCGACGGGCGAGCCTCCGGGAACGTGCCCGCCGCGGCCGTGAGGTCGCCGGGAAGAGCGGACCGGTCGAGATCCACGCGATCATCCCGGGTCGGATCGTCGCCTTGTCGGTCGGGCCGGGCGATCCGGTCACTGCCGGCCAGCAGCTGCTCGTGCTCGAGGCGATGAAGATGCAGAACGAGCTTCGGGCGCCGCGGGAAGGGTCGATCGAGCGCATCGCGGTCGCCGTGGGCGAGAATGTGGAGGTCGGCGACCTGCTCATGGTGATCACGTGACGGACGACCATCCCTCGTCGAGGCCGAAGTCCCCCCGGACCGTCGGGGATGAGGCCGCCACGGGGGGTGCCTCTCGCGCACCGGACCCGGCGCGCGAGACCTGGCGGGCCGGCCCGCGGGCGAAGGCGCTCACGTCGGCGCCGGAACGACGCGAACGGTTCGAGACGAGCTCCGGGATCGAGATCGCCGACGTCTACACCGCGGCCGACCTGGACGCCTTCGATCCCGCCATCCAGCTCGGCCTGCCCGGCGAGTTCCCGTTCACCCGCGGCGTCCAGCCGACGATGTACCGGAGCCGGTTCTGGACGATGCGGCAGTACGCCGGGTTCGCCACCGCCGCCGAGACGAACGAGCGATTCCGGTATCTGCTGGGCCAGGGTCAGACCGGCCTGTCCGTGGCCTTCGACCTTCCCACCCAGATGGGCTACGACTCGGATGCGCCGCAGGCGGAGGGCGAGGTCGGCCGCGTCGGGGTGCCGATCAGCAGCCTGGTCGACATGGAGACCCTGTTCCGGGACATCCCACTCGGGACCGTCAGCACGTCGATGACGATCAACTCGACGGCGGCCATCCTGCTCGCTCTGTACGTGGTCGCGGCCGAACGCCAGGGGGTCGATCGGGCGGCCGTCAGCGGGACCACCCAGAACGACATCCTCAAGGAGTACATCGCCCGCGGGACGTACATCTACCCGCCGCGGCCGTCGATGCGGCTGGTCACCGACGTGTTCGAGTTCTGCGCCGCGGAGCTGCCCCGCTGGAACACGATCTCGATCAGCGGTTACCACATGCGCGAGGCCGGGGCGACGGCCGTCCAGGAGCTCGCCTACACGCTGGCCGACGCGATCGCCTACTGCGACGCGGCCGTCGCCCGGGGGCTCGACATCGACGACTTCGCCGGGCGTCTGAGCTTCTTCTTCGCGGCCTGGAGCGAGCTCTTCGAGGAGGTCGCCAAGTTCCGGGCGGCGCGACGGATGTGGGCGAAGATCGTCCGCGATCGGTACGGCTCCCGGAACGCGCGCTCGCAGATGTGCCGCTTCCACGTCCAGACGGCGGGCTCGAGCCTGACCGCCCGGTCGATCGACAACAACGTGGTCCGGACCACGGTCCAGGCCCTGGCCGCCGTCCTCGGGGGAGCCCAGAGCCTCCACACGAACTCGCGCGACGAGGCGCTCGCCCTGCCCACCGCGGAGGCGGCCCGACTGGCCCTCCGGACGCAGCAGATCCTCGCCCATGAGTCCGGCGTGACCGAGACGCCCGACCCGCTGGCGGGCTCCTACTATGTGGAGACGCTGACCGACGAGCTCGAGCGGGCCGCCTGGGGCGAGCTCGAGGAGATCGACGCGCTGGGCGGCACGATCGCGGCCATCGACCACGGCTACCAGCAGCTCAGGATCCAGGAGTCCGCCTACCTCGTCCAGCGCCGGATCGAGTCCGGCGACCAGGTGGTCGTCGGGGTCAACCGCTTCCAGGACGAGCTGGGGGTCACGCCGCCGATCCAGCGGATCGACCCGGAGGGGGAGCGCCGTCAGGTCGAGGGTCTCCGTCGCGTCCGGGCGGAGCGGGATCCGGTGGCCTGGGCGGCGGCCCTCGACCGGCTCGCGGCCGCGGCCTCCGCCAGCGACAACGTGATGCCCGCCCTGATCGACAGCGTCCGCGCCTACGCGACCGTGGGGGAGATCAGCGACCGGCTCCGCGCGACGTGGGGTGAGCACCGCGAGCTCGTCACGGTCTGACCGGCCGACCGGGACGTCCCGGGCCACAGGGCCCTTCCGCCGCCTGCCCGGACCCGCTACGCTCAGCGCGATGACCATGAGCGACCTGGTTCCGTTCCGGTCCGACCCGTGACGGGCACCCCCGCCGTCCCCGAGCACGTGCGCGGCCTCGGCCGGGTCCATCACGTCGCGGTCGTCGTCCGCGACCTCGATGCGTCGCTCGGCTTCTATCGGGACACCCTGGGCCTCGAGGTCGAGACGGTCATGCCGATCCCATCGGACCGGGTCACGATCGCCTTCCTGCCGGTCGGCGAGTCGAAGGTCGAGCTGGTCTCGCCGACCGACGACACGACCGGCGTCGCGCGCTTCCTCGAGTCCAAGGGCGAGGGGTTCCATCACATCTGTTTCGAGGTCCACGATCTGGCCGAGACGCTCACCCGGCTCGCGATCGACGGCATCGAGCTGATCGACACCCAGCCGCGCAAGGGAGCCGAGGGCCCGGTCGCGTTCCTCCATCCGCGCTCATGCCATGGCGTGCTGGTCGAGCTGATCGAGGCCCCCGGCGGGCCGGCCTGGGACGCGCTCGGCTACTGACCGACCCCGCCGGGTTCCGGGCGCCCGTGACGATCGGCGATGCTGTGCGCCATCCCCATCGGGCGGTGCTTGGCCAGGCCGGTGATGAACGCGGCGAGGATGCCGACGCCGACGATGATGTACCCGATGGTGAACGCTCGGCCGAGCGGTGTCGTCGGGTGGAGGTCGCCGTAGCCGACGGTCGCCAGCGTCACCACGCAGAAGTAGACCGCGTCGAGCAGCGACCAGCCCTCGATCTCCATGTAGGCCACGCTCCCGATCGAGATCGTGAGCAGCGCGGCGACGGCGATGACCTTGGTCTCGGGATCGCGCAGCATGGCGCGGAATGCATGGAACATGAAGGCGATCTCCTGGCGGGGTGACGATCGGGCGGAGTGTAGTCCGGCGCTCAGGACCCGGCGGGCCGACTGACAGGTCGCGCCGGGTCGACGGACGGGCAGGTCGCCGCCCGGAACGGCGATCAGGCGGTCGCCCGGGCCGTGAACCGGCCGTCGGTCCGACCGACCGTGAGTCCGAGCCCGAAGGCCGTCGACAGGATCGGGCCGGTCAGGGTCCGGTCGATCGGCCCGGCCGCCACCGTCCGACCCGCGGCGATGACCAGCGCATGGGTCGTGCCGACGGGGATCTCCTCGAGGTGGTGGGTGACCAGCGCGACGGCTCCGACCGATGGGTCGGCGGCCAACCCGCCGAGCCGGAGGACGAGGGCCTCGCGGGCGGCGAGGTCGAGTCCGGCCGCCGGCTCGTCGAGCAGGAGCAGCTCCGGATCGCGCATCAGGGTCCGCGCGATGAGCACCCGCTGACGCTCGCCGGACGACAGCGACCCGTACGTCCGCTGTTCGAAGCCCTCGAGCCCGAGCCGCGCGAGCGACCGTTCGGCACGTGTTCGGTCGTCCGCGCTGTAGGCGGCCCACCACGGCGCGAGGGCGGCGTGTCGGGCGCTCATCACGACGTCGCGCGCCACCAGGCCCGGATCGATCCCGTCGACGAGGGCGGCGCTGACGAAGCCGATCCGCTCACGAAGCGAGCGGACGTCGACTTCGCCGATCGTCTCGCCGAGGACCGCCACGCGGCCCCGACTCGGCCACAGGTCGGTCGCGGCGACCCGGAGCAGGGTGGTCTTGCCCGAGCCGTTCGGCCCGACGATCGCCCAGCGCTGGCCGGGCAGGACCGTCCAGTCGATCCCATCGAGGATCCAGCGACCCTCGCGCCGCACGCCGACGCCGGCGAGCTCGAGCACCGGCGCCACCGGACGGCTCAGATGGACCAGGCGAACAGGACGTCGGGGGCGCGCTGGGCATCCCGGCAGAACAGGACGATCTCTCCGGCGAGCTGCCGGATCCACGGCTTCTCCTCGCGTGGGAGCTCCCCGTACTCCTCGTCGAGGAGGTCGAGCCAACGCCCGGCCACCGCCGGCAGGTCGCGGTCCGGCAGCCGGGCGACCGTCTCGATCCATTGCGGGTCGACGCGCTCGATCGTCCGGTTGTCGATGTCGCCGGGTCCGTCGAGCTCGCGCCGGGCATCGATGAAGTCGGTCGGCTCGCCGCTGTCGTTGACCGAGCGGATGGCCTCGCTGAACAGGTCGAGCCAGGTCGGGTCGAGCCCGGCGCCGAGGGACAGGTGGGCGGCGAACCGGCCGGGGTCGCCCAGGGCGCCGACGTCGTCGGCGGTCAGCACGACGAGGATCGCGGGAGCGTCGCCGGCGATCAGCTCCATCAGGCCGCTCACGGCGCGTCGCCTAGCCGCGGAAGCCGGCGGCCCGGAGGATCGTCGGGAGCTCGGTCGGAGAGTCGGCCACCCGGATCCCGGCCGCCTCGAGCGCGGCGATCTTGTCGGCGGCGGTCCCGGAACCACCCGAGATGATCGCGCCGGCATGGCCCATCCGCTTGCCCTCGGGCGCCGTCCGGCCGGCGATGAAGGCGGCCATCGGGACCCCGTTCAGGTGGTCCGCGGCCCACGCCGCAGCCTCCTCCTCGGCCGACCCGCCGATCTCGCCGATGAGCACGATGGCCTCGGTCTCGTCGTCCGCGGCGAACAGCTTGAGGACGTCGAGGAACGTCGTCCCGATGATGGGATCGCCGCCGATCCCGACGCAGGTCGACTGGCCGAGACCGGCGTCGGTCATCGCCTGGACCGCCTCGTAGGTCAGCGTCCCGGACCGCGACACGACCCCGACCCGGCCCTCGCGATGGATCGAGCCGGGGATGATCCCGACCTTGGCCCGGCCCGGCGATGTCGCCCCCGGGCAGTTGGGTCCGATCAGCCTGGCGCCGGCCTCGCGAACGACCTCGACGACCTTGAGCATGTCGAGCGCTGGGACGCCCTCGGTGATGCAGAAGATCGTGCCGATCCCGGCGCCGACCGCCTCGAGGATGGCGTCCGGCGCACCGGCGGCCGGGACGTAGATGCAGGACGTGTTCGCGCCGGTCGCCGCGACCGCCTCGGCGACGGTGTCGAACACCGGGACCCGGCCGTCGACCGCCGTCTGGCCACCCTTGTTGGGGGTCATCCCGGCGACCACCGGGGTGCCGTACTCGACCATCTGGCGGGTGTGGAACTCGCCTTCGCGGCCGGTGATGCCCTGGACGACCAGTCGCGTCTCGCGCCCGACGAGGATGCTCACGACCCGACCGCCGCAGCGGCCGCGACCGCCTTGGCCGCGGCCTCGTCGAGGCTCGCCGCGGTCTCGAAGCGGGCCTCGGTCAGCAGCCGCCCGGCCTCCTCGGCGTTCGTTCCGACGATCCGTACGACCATCGGGACGTCGCGCTCCTGGACCGCCCGAGCCTCGATCAGGCCGCGGGCCACCTCGTCGCCGCGGGTGATCCCGCCGAAGATGTTCACGAGGATCGCCCGGACCTTCGGATCGGCCAGGATCAGCCGCATCGCCGCGGCGACCTTGTCCGAACGCGCTCCACCGCCGATGTCCAGGAAGTTGGCCGGCTCTCCACCGGCCCGCTTGACGAGATCCATCGTGGTCATCGCCAGGCCGGCGCCGTTGACCATGCAGCCGATCGACCCGTCGAGGTGGATGAAGGCGATGCCCATCGCCCGCGCCTCGGCGTCGGCCGGGTCCTCGGAGTCGGGGTCGCGCAGGGCCTCGAGCTCGGGATGGCGCGGGAGCGCCGAGTCGTCGAGGGTGATCTTCGCGTCGAGGCAGACGAGTCGCTCGGTCGCGGGGGCACCCGTCCCGGCCGACTCGCGGACGATCGCCAGCGGGTTCACCTCGACCAGGTCCGCGTCGTCGGCCACCATCGTCGCGACCAGCCCGCGGGCGATCGCCACGAAGTCACGCAGGAACGGTCCGCCCAGGCCGATCCCGAAGGCGAGCTGACGCGCCTGCCAGTCGAGCAGCCCGAGATGCGGGTGAGCGGCCACCCGGTGGATCGCCTCGGGCCGGACCCGGGCCACCTCCTCGATCTCGACGCCGCCCTCGGCCGATGCCATCACCACGATCCGCCGCGACGCCCGGTCGAGGATCGCCCCGAGGTAGTACTCGCGGGCGATGTCGGCCGCGGCCGCGACCAGGACCTTGCGGACCGGGATCCCCTTGATGGTCAGGGCGAGGATCGCCGCGGCGACCGCCTCCGCCTCGTCGGCCGAGCCGGCCAGCCGGACCCCGCCGGCCTTGCCCCGACCGCCGACCAGGACCTGGGCCTTGATCACGACCTTGTCGTTGCCGTCGGCCAGGATGCGCGTGGCGGCCGCGCGGGCGTCGGCGGCGGTCCGGGCGACCTCCCAGGCGGGCACGGGCAGGCCCTGGGCGAGCAGCAGGGACTTGGCGTCGGCTTCCTGGATCTTCACGCGGACGGCTCCGTGGCGAGGTTCGGGCGGGACCGTCGATGGTACAGGAGCGATCGTCCGCGGGCCGGTCCGCCGGCGCAGGGGCCGACCGGTCGCGGCGAGGGCGGCTCGGCTAGAATGCGCTCGTCGCCCAACCGAACCCTCGGTCTGCGGTCGCTGGCGCTCACACGGAGGCAGGCAGCCCACGCATGTCGGTCACGCGAACGCCGATGAAGCCGCCCGGGACCGCGGCCCTCGGATTCGGATCGACCTCGCGGCGGGACAGCTGGATCCGGTTCCCGAGCCTGGTCGGGATCGGGCTCGCGGCGTTCGTCGTCTACTCGCTCTTCTCGGCCTTCCTGTGGGGCCCGCTGTTCGGGGTCGGCTACGAGGCCGACGGGTATCTCTCGCCGTTCTTCTCGCCGCTCCTCGGCGTCGGGATCCTGCCGACCTGGCTGTCGCCCGCGATCCTCATCCTGTGGATCCCGCTCGGGTTCCGGACGACCTGCTACGCGTTCCGGCGGGCGTACTACCGCTCGTACTTCGCCGATCCGCCCGCCTGCGCCGTCGGCGAGCCGCGAGCCCACCGGCGCTACGCGATGGAGGCGCGCTTCCCGTTCATCCTCCAGAACAGCCACCGGATCTTCCTCTACCTCCAGTTCATCCCGCTGACGTTCCTGTGGATCGATGCGATCCTGGCGCTCCACCCCGGGTCGACCTGGCGGCTGGGCCTGGGCAACGTGATCCTGTTCGCCGACCTCATCCTGCTGACCGGCTATTCGCTGTCATGCCACTCGCTCCGCCATTTCGTGGGCGGGCAGCTCGACTGCTTCTCGTGCACCGCCCGGACGAGGACGCGGCACGGGCTGTGGCAGCGCCTGACCGACCTGAACGGGAACCACATCCGCCTCGCGGCCTGGAGCCTGCTCGGGGTGGCGACCGCGGACCTGTACATCCGGCTGCTGGCGGCGGGGCTGTTCATCGACCCGTCGATCAGGCTGTGATCGGCGGTCCGTGGTGACCGGCCTTCCGGAGCGACACCCCCACGACGTCCTGGTGATCGGCGCCGGCGGTGCCGGGTTGCGCGCCGCGATCGCCGCCGCCGAGGCCGGCGCCGATGTCGGCCTCGTCTGCAAGTCGCTCCTGGGCAAGGCCCACACGGTGATGGCCGAGGGCGGCGTGGCGGCGTCCCTGCGCAACGCCGACGACCGGGATTCGTGGCAGACCCACTTCCGCGACACGATGGTCGGCGGCAAGCTGCTCAACAACCCCCGGATGGCCCAGCTCCATGCCCAGGAGGCGCCCGACCGGGTCAACGAGCTCGAGGCGTGGGGCGCGGTGTTCGACCGGACGCGCGACGGGCGGATCCTTCAGCGTCCGTTCGGCGGGCACTCCTTCCCGCGCCTGGCCCACGTCGGCGACCGGACCGGCCTGGAGATGATCCGGACCCTCCAGGACCGGGCGGTCGCCGCCGGGATCAAGGTCTACATGGAGTGCACGATCACGCACCTGTTGACCTGGACGGACCGGGTCCGCGGAGCCTTCGGCTACTGGCGGACGTCCGGCGAGCCGGTCGTCTTCCCGGCGAAGGCGATCGTCCTGGCGACCGGCGGGATCGGGCGGGCGTTCGAGGTGACCTCGAACTCGTGGGAGCTGTCGGGCGACGGTCAGGCGCTGGCCTACCTCGCGGGCGCCGAGCTGATCGACATGGAGTTCGTCCAGTTCCACCCGACCGGCATGGTCTGGCCGCCGGGTGTCCGCGGACTGCTGGTGACCGAGGCGGTCCGCGGCGAGGGCGGGATCCTGCGCAACCGGGACGGCGAGCGGTTCATGTGGCGGTATCTCCCGGAGGACCGGCGCAACGAGTACGCCGCGACCGACGAGGAGGCGTCGCGCTGGGTGGAGGCGCTCAGCGCCGGCCGCCAGACCGACGCCCGACGGCCGCCCGAGCTGTCGACCCGGGACAACGTCGCCCGGGCCATCTACACGGAGGTCAAGGAGGGTCGCGGCTCGCCCCACGGCGGCGTGTTCCTCGACATCAGCTACCTGCCGGCCGAGACCGTCCGACGCAAGCTGCCGTCGATGTACGACCAGTTCAAGGAGCTGGCCGACGTCGACATCACGGCCGGACCGATGGAGGTCGGACCCACCACGCACTACATGATGGGCGGCATCCGGGTCGACCCGGAGACGGGCGCGACGACCCGGGCCGGTCTGTTCGCCGCCGGCGAGGTCGCCGGTGGGATGCACGGCGCGAACCGGCTGGGCGGCAACTCGCTGTCCGACCTGCTGGTCTTCGGCCGCAGGACCGGGGAAGCGGCGGCAGCCGAGGCGGCCGGGCAGGACGAGGTCCCGCAGGTCGATCCGGTCCAGATCCGGACGGCGCTGGACGAACTCGACGCGCCGTTCGGGTCGGAGCCGGGCGACGACCCGCATCGCCTCCACGAGGAGCTCCAGGCGACGATGCAGTCGCTCGTCGGCATCTTCCGGACCGAAGCCGATCTGCACGAGGCGATCGGACGGCTGGCCGGCCTGTACGCTCGCTGGCCGTCGATCCGGGTCTCCGGAGGCCGGACCTACAATCCCGGCTGGGGTCTCGTCTTCGAGCTGCGCAACATGCTCATCGTCGCCGAGGCGGTCGCCCGGAGCGCCCGTCAGCGGACCGAGAGTCGCGGCGCCCACAGCCGGATCGACTACCCCGACCTGTCCCCGGCCTGGGGCCGGAAGAACAGCGTCGTCCGTCGGGAGGGCGAGAAGATGAAGGTCACCTCGTCGCCGTTGCCCCCCATGCCGGACGAGCTCCGTCAGCTCATCTCGTCGGAGTGATCGGATGCCACTGGTCCACCTGAACGTCTTCCGCGGCACGCCCCAGACCGAGGCCGAGTACGTCGGCTTCGACGTTCCGGTCGAGGAGGGGATGGTCGTCCTCGACGCGCTCCACTGGATCCAGGCGCACGAGGCCCCGGACCTCGCGGTCCGCTGGAACTGCAAGGCGGCCAAGTGCGGATCGTGCGGATGCGAGATCAACGGCAAGCCGAGCCTCGCCTGCAAGGCACGGCTGTCGGACTTCGATCCGGACGAGGCGATCACGGTCGAGCCGCTCCGGACGTTCCCGCTCGTCCGCGACCTGGTCACGGACGTGTCCTGGAACTACGAGGTCAACCGGCGGATCACGCCGTTCACGCCGCCGACCGATCGCGATCAGGCCGACTGGCGTTGGCAGCAGGAGGACATCGAGCGCGTCCAGGAGTTCCGCAAGTGCATCGAGTGCTTCCTGTGCCAGGACGTCTGCCATGTCCTGCGGAACCATGAGACGGAGCGTCCCTTCGTCGGCCCGCGCTTCCTCGTCCGGACCGCCGGTCTCGAGATGCATCCGATCGACCAGGCCGACCGGACGGCCGACCTCAAGGAGGGCGGGGTCGGCTACTGCAACATCACGAAGTGCTGCACCGAGGTCTGTCCCGAGCACATCCGGATCACCGACAACGCGATCATCCCGCTCAAGGAGCGCGTCGCCGACCGCTACTACGACCCGATCCAGATCGCCTGGCGGAAGATCCGCGGCGACCGTTCGGGGAAGGGCGGCGGATCGCGCGCGGGCGAGAGCCTGCCGGTCCTGCCAGGCGGCCCGGCCTCGGGTCCGCCGCCTTCGGACGGAGCCGGCAGCTGAGCCGAGATGACCGCGAGCCGGACCCGACCTTCTGGCCGCCGCCGCAGGACGTCGGCGGCGACCGGACCGGCGACGAGGCCGACCGGGATGCCGGTGGGGATCCGGAGCCGACGCGGAAGCTTCCGGGCACCGCCGGCCCGTCCGCGGGTGAGGCGAACCCCGGCCTTCGGCTGATCGTCCGGACCGACGGAGCGGCACGATCGAATCCCGGGCCGGCCTCGGCGGGAGCGGTCCTGATCGACGCCGCGGCGCCCGGAGCGCGTGAGCCGTCGGCCCGACCGCTGGCCACGATCTCGGACTATCTCGGGATCCAGACGAACAACGTCGCCGAGTACACCGCGGTCGTCCGGGCGCTGGGCCTGGCCGCCGAGCTGGACGCCGTCGAGGTCCACCTGATGCTCGACTCGAAGCTCATCGTCGAACAGGTCCACGGGCGCTGGCGGGTCAAGGACGCCAAGCTGCAGCCGCTCCACGCCGAGGTTCGTCGGCTCCTCGGCGGCTTTCGGAGATGGACCGCGGTCCACGTCCGCCGCGCCCAGAACAGCGCCGCCGACGCCCTGTGCAACGAGGCGATCGACCGCGCCCTGGCCGGTGGCCCGGCGTCGGTCGTCCATCGCCCGAGGGCATGACCGGCGCCGTGGCTCGGCCCGGGTCGCGGTCGGGCGGGAGCACCCGCGGCGGGCGCTATCATCGTCGTGTCAGCGAGGCGGCCGGACGGTCGCGCGCCGGGTCGGTCCGTCCGACCCGGCTCGAGGAAAGTCCGAGCTCCGCAGCGCAGGGTAGCGGGTAACGCCCGTCCGCCGTGAGGCGAGGACCAGTGCCACAGAGACGAGTCCGGCGGCTTCGGCCGGCGGGGTGAAACGCGGCAAACTCTACCCGGAGCAAGGCCAAATAGGAGGGCGCAACCCGGCGCCGCTGCAAGGCGACGGCGGGGGAGAGGTGCGCTGCCCAGCCCTCGGGTCGGCCGCATGAACCGCCGGGCGACCGGCGGTCGAGATGGATGACCGTCCTCGCGAGCGATCGCGGGACAGAACTCGGCTTACAGGCCGCCTCGCTGACGTTACCGCTCCGACCCCGGATCCCGGGGCCGGGCGCCGGTCAGTCCTCGTCCGGTCGGAAGATGTGCGCGGCCGTGCAGGCGTTGCAGATCGGCGTCGCCGAGTCGAGGTCGCCCAGCGGCAGCGGGAGCTGGCGTTCGGGGAAGAGACACTCCACCTCGTACATCCGCTCCCGGGCGGCGTCGACGGCGATCAGCCGGCGGTACGTACAGCGCTTGATCCGCGCTTCGGCGAGGTGGTAGGCGTCGCGCTCGGGCGGTGCGATCGGCAGCTGGATGGCCATCGAGCTGACAGTTCCTCGAACGTGCGGGCGGTCGGGTCGACCGTCGGTGGCGGAGCCTAGCACCCTGCCGCAAGCCCCGGCAACGGGCGAAAGGTACTAGACTCCCGCCGTCGTCGGCACCCGACGTCGAGCGCCGAGGCGCCAGGAGGACCGTGGCCGACCCGATCCAGGACGCCGCCCGACCCGTCGTCGAACCGTCGACGGACCAGACCTGGTGCCCGCTGCTGGTCATCGCCGCCTCGACCCCGGGTGGGTCCGATCGGGCGTCGGACGGTGGTCCGCAGCCGGCCGACCCGGATGCGGAGTCCAGCCCGTCTACTGCTCCAGATCCGTCCGCCGCCCCCGATCCGGCGGCTGGCCCCGACCCGTCTGCTGCCCTCGATCCGGCGATCCCGAGCACCGCCAACCGATGCGCGGCCTCGGTGCCGCCGGCCGTCGTCTCGCTCGGCCAGCAACGCCTGGTCTGCTTCGATCAGGGTCACGTCGACTGCCCTCGGTTCGTCCGGGCGATGGGCTCGCCGCGGGGTGCCAGCGGCCGTTCCGGGCGTCCACTCGCGACGCTGCCGGTGGCGGTCGCCACGGTCCAGGCGGTCGCCTCGACCCCGGACAGCCCGAAGGCCGACGACCCGGGGTCGACCGCAGCCGGTCCGCCGACCGACCCGAACGCTGCGCCGGTCGCGCCGGTCACGCCGGTCGTCCGGAGCACGCGTCGGAGCGGCGCGAGGCGAGCCGGCTCGAGGCCCCGGCCGATCCTGGTGGCGAGCGGGATCCTGGTGGCGGCCCTGATCGTCGCCTTCGCGTTCACCTCGCTTCGGGGCGGGCTCGCCCTTCCATCGGCCGGAGCCAGCCCCGGAGCGGAGGTCGGTCAGAGTCCGTCCGGATCCGTTGCGGCCGCGAGCCCGGTCGCGAGCCCGTCGACCGAGGCGTCGGTCGGACCCACCCCGTCGCCGAGTCCGTCACCGACCCCGAGCTCGTCGCCGAGTCAGGCGCCGAGCCCGACCCCGTCGGCGTCGCCGAGCCCGACCCCGGCGGCCTCGGTCCCGGCGGCCTACGCCGGCCTCAAGCCCTGTCCCGATGCGCCGGACTGCTACGTCTACCGGATCCATCCGGGCGACAACCTGACCGCGATCGCGAAGCGGTTCGGGATCACCGTGGCGGCCCTCAAGGCCGCGAACCCGGAGATCAAGGATCCGAGCCTGCTCCACGTCGGCGACAAGATCCGGGTCCCGCTGCCGCGGTCCTGACGCCCCGCGCGGGCGATCCGGACGGGGTTTCGCCCCGGCGGATACGACCCGTCCCGCGCCGAGTCCACCCCGTCCTCCATGCGTTTTCGGCATTGACGGGACCGTTCTGTCATGTAGAATGCGCCGAAGTGGCACGAAGTGGTGTCAAGTGGGACGCAGTACCACGATCCACGATCCCTTCGAGACCGGCCACATCGCCGCCCCCGACCCACGCGACGCAGCCGCCCGCTCACCAGCCGCCCAGACCGACGGGGCGAACCGACAGCGCTAGGGGTAATCCGACAGGTGTTCACCGGCGAGTACCGGCACTCGGTGGACGACAAGGGACGGATCTCCGTCCCCGCGAAGTTCCGCCTGCAGCTCGACGGCGGGGCCTATCTGGCCCGCTGGGTCGACGCCTGCCTGGCGATCTTCCCCAAGGCGGAGTTCGAGGAGCTCGCCGGCAAGGTCGGCGGTCTGGGCATCGCCGACGCCTCCGCCCGGACGTTCAGCCGGGCGTTGTTCGCGAGCGCCTACGAGGTCGAGCTCGACCGTCAGGGCCGGGTCGTCGTGCCGGCCTCGCTGCGCGACCTCCTCGGCCTGGCCGGCGATGCCGTGATCGTCGGGGCCCGCGACCACGCCGAGATCTGGGCGCCGGCCGCCTGGGATGACTACCGCAAGGCGATGGCCGCACCAGATGCCCTCGCCGCTCACCTGACCGGTCTCGGGATCTGAGGCCGATCGGACGACCACGGGCCGCGACGGGCCCCACCACATGCGCTTCCAGGGTCCGTTCGGGATCCGAAGTCGAACGGGAGACGAGATGAAGGAAGGGCACCTTCCGGTGCTGGCAGAGGAGGTCTTGACGCTACTCGCGCCAGCTTCCGGCAGCCTTCAGATCGACACCACGGTCGGCGGCGGTGGGCACACCGAACGGATCCTGGGAGCGACAGATCCTGATGGCCGCCTCCTCGGTCTCGACGCCGATGGGGCGGCCATCGCCAGGGTCCGGGATCGGCTCGCCGCCCGGTTCGGCGATCGACTGGTCCTGCGCCAGGCGAACTTCCGCGAGCTCGCCAGCGTGGCGCCTACGGCGGGCTTCCCGGCCGTCGACGGGATGCTGTTCGACCTCGGCCTGTCGAGCTTCCAGCTGGCGGACACCGGGCGCGGGTTCGGCATCCGTGCCGGCGGTCCGCTCGACATGCGCTTCGATCCGAGCGTCGGCGTGCCGGCCTCCGAGCTCCTGGCGACCCTCGACGCCCGCGAGCTCGCCGCGCTGTTCCGCCGCTACGGCGAGGAGCCGCAGGCCGGGCGGATCGCCCGGGCCATCGTCGAAGCCCGCCGGACCGCCCCGGTCGAGACGTCCGAGGACCTGGCGGAGCTCGTCGAGCGCGTCGCGCCCGGGGCTCCCGGGCGACGCCGGATCCATCCCGCGACGCGCGTGTTCCAGGCGCTCCGGATCGCCGTCAACGCGGAGCTCGACGCCCTGGCGATCGGCCTCGCCTCGGCGGTCGACCTCCTCCGTCCCGGCGGACGCCTCGTCGTCCTGAGCTACCACTCGCTCGAGGACCGCATCGTCAAGCGATTCCTCGACGCCGAACGGAAGGGCTGCATCTGCCCACCGTCGGTGCCCGTCTGCGTCTGTGGACGGACGCCCAGATTGCGCCTGCTGACGAAGTCCCTGACTCCCGGCCCGGCCGAGCTGGCGGCCAACCCACGCGCTCGCAGCGCACGCCTGCGTGCCGCCGAACGGATCGCCGCGTAGCGCCCGAGGCGCCGACCGGGTCGACCGAACCCGGACCCCGCACCCGACGACCCATCTCACGGAAGGAGGAGAGACCTTGAGCAAGCGCCACCAGTCCAGCCGCCGCCGCGCCTACGGTCGGCGTCAGCACGAGCTGCGCGAGCGGACGGAGCGCATCCAGCCGACCGACGAGGCCGAGTTCGGGACGCAGACGGCGGAGGTCGATCCCGACGGCTTCTCCTTCATGGATCTCGACCTGTCGGGACGTCGCCTCAGCTTCGCGGTCGGCGACTAGTGGCCGTCTTCCAGGGCGCACGGGCTCGCCAGACGTTCCTGCCCCCGCGAGCCGTCGAGCTGCCGGCGCTCGAGCGTCGGCGCGCCCGCTCGGCCGTTCGGGCCCGGCGTCGACCGGGTCGGGTCGGCATCCTGCTCGGTGGCATCGCCCTGGCCTTCCTGCTCGCGTTCTTCTCGCTCGTCCAGAGCGTCCGGGTGTCGGCGACCGGGTACGAGATCGACCGCCTGACGAACCAGCGGACGACCTTGGAGGCTCGTCGTGACGAGCTGATCGCCGATCTCAACCGCCTCGGCCGCGGCCCCGCGATCCGCAAGCAGGCCATCGACCTCGGGCTCGACCAGCTGGCCGAACCCCTCGTCGTGCCCGCCCGATAGCCGATCGACCGATGCTCGGACGGACCGACTCGCGCCGCCGCCTCCTGCTCGTGCTGGGCGTCTTCCTGGTCGTCGGCGCATCGCTCTTCAGCCGCCTCCTGTGGTGGCAGGTCCACGAGCACGACAGCCTGGCCGCCAAGGCCGAGCGACAGACGACGGTCCGATTCGACGAGCCGGTCAAGCGCGGGACGATCTACGACCGGACCGGGACCGTCGTCCTGGCCACGACGGTCGAGCGATACCTGGTGGCGGCCGCTCCCGACCAGATGTCGCTGGCCGACCGTCAGCGGACCGGCGATGCGCTGGCGCGGATCCTCGGGCTCGACCCCGACGCCGCCGGCGTCCTGACCGACAAGATCACGGCTCAGAAGCCGTACGTCATCCTCGCCCACGGGCTCGACCAGGCGACCGCCGACCAGATCCGGGACGGCGTGGCAGCCGGGGACCTCAAGACGCTGACGCTCGAGCCGGAGGCCGTCCGCGTCTACCCGCAGGCCGGCGGCGCGGCCGGCACGACGCTGGCGGCCCACCTCCTCGGGTTCGTCAATCGGGACGGTCAGGGCCAGTACGGCGTCGAGGAGCGCTATCAGGCGGAGCTCGCCGGGACCCCGCGCGAGCTGCTGGCCGAGCGGGACGTGGTCGGTCGTCCGATCACCGATACCGCCCAGGTCCTCAGCCCGGGCGTCGCCGGATCCGACATCCGCCTGACGATCGACACCGACCTTCAGCTCGCGACCGAGCAGGAGGTCCTGGCCGCCTACACCGCCGACAAGGCCGTCAGCGTCTCGGCGGTCGTCATGGACCCCAGGACCGGGGCGATCCTGTCGATGGCCAGCTACCCGTCGTACGACGCCAACGACTACCGGACGATCGCCGCCCAGGACCCGTCGGTCTTCGTCGACCCGATCGTGTCGCAGGTCTACGAGCCGGGTTCGGTCTTCAAGATGGTCACCGCGATGGCCGGCCTGGAGCAGGGCACGCTCAAGCTGTCCGATCGGATCCTCGACTCCGGGTCGCTGTCGCTGGACCACGGCCAGAACCGGATCTACGACGCCGACCGCCACGCCAACGGCTACATGCAGGCGCGCGACATCGTGGCCTACTCGCGCAACGTCGGGGCGGCTCGGATCGCGCTGGCCCTGGGCAAGACGACGGCACGCTCGGCCTCGATCCTGGCCGGGGCCTGGGCGCGGCTCGGCTTCGGCCAGAAGACCGGGGTCGACCTGGCCGGCGAGGCCGCCGGGCTGGTCCGCGATCCGGCCCTGAAGCATTGGAGCCAGGTCGACGTCGCCAACGGATCGTTCGGTCAGGGTGTCGCGGTGACCCAGCTCCAGCTCGTGACGGCGTACGCCGCGATGGCCAACGGCGGGACGTTGGTGACGCCGCACGTGGTCCTCGGCGTCGGCGACCGGGACGTCGAGCCCGGTTCGCGCGGCCAGGTGATGGCGCCGGCGCTCAGCAAGACCCTGACCGACCTGATGAGCCACGTCGTCCACACGGTCCCGTGGTATGCCGCGAAGACGCTCGTGACCGGGTACGACGTCGGCGGCAAGACCGGGACGGCGCAGATCTGGGATCCCAGGGCGAACCACGGCCACGGCGCCTGGAAGGCCAACAAGTACAACTACAGCTTCGTCGGATACATCGGACGGGGCACGCCCGAGCTCATCATCGCGGTGACCATCCATGAAGCGAAGCCGCTGATGATCGCCCAGGGCAACCTGCCGCTGGCGGTCGAGTCGTACGAGCTGTTCCGGCGCATCGCGACCGACGCGATGACGACGCTCGACCTCCCGAAGCCTGCGGCCCAGGCGGGTCCGTGAGCACCGATGGAGGACCGGCGACCGTGACCGACGCGCCCCCGCCGTCGCTGCCCCGTCCCGCGGACGAGGCCTTCGACGACGCCGAGATCGCCCGGATCACGGGCGGACGGCTCGAGCGGTCGTCGGCGCGCCCGATCCGCGGAGCGGCCGTCGACTCGCGACGGATCGAGCCCGGGAACCTGTTCATCGCCCTGCCCGGGGAGCGGACCGACGGCCACGAGCACCTCGCGGCAGCGGTCGAGGCCGGCGCCGCGGCGCTCCTGGTGAGTCGGCCGGTCGCCCTCGGATCCGCCCTCGGCGACGTCGCGGTCATCCGCGTCGGCCAGCCGCTCGCGGCCCTCCATGCCCTCGCCGCGTCGTGGCGGCGTCGGTTCGACCCGCTGACGGTCGGGATCACCGGGAGCATCGGCAAGACGTCGACGAAGGAGGCCGTCGCCGCCGTCCTCGGCAGCCGGTTCCGGACCCGCAAGAACGAGGGCAACGAGAACAACGAGATCGGGCTGCCGCTGACCGTCCTGCGGCTCGACCGGTCGGACGAGGCGCTCGTCCTCGAGATGGGCATGTATGTCGAGGGCGAGATCGCCGACCTCGTCCGCATCGGGTTGCCGCGGATCGGCGTCGTGACCGCCGTCCAGCCGGTCCACCTGTCCCGGATCGGGACGATCGAGGCGATCGAGCTCGAGAAGGGACGCCTGGTCGAGGGTCTCCCGCCGACCGGCACGGCGATCCTCAACGCCGACGACGAGCGCGTCCTCCGGATGGCCGAGCGGACGGCAGCCCGGGTGATGACCTACGGGTTCGCCGACGACGCCGACGTCCGGGCCGAGGCGGTCGCCTCGGACGGCCCGGACGGGATGCGGTTCGACCTGCGGACGCCCGGCGGCAGCCAGGCGGTCTCGATCCCGCTGCTCGGCCGGCATGCGGTCCACAACGCCCTGGCGGCGGCCGCGGTCGGGCTGGCCGCCGGGATCGCCCCGGGCGAGATCGCGACCGCGCTCGGGTCGGCGACCGGGGCAGCGCACCGGGGCGAGCTCATCCGTCTGGGCGACGTGACGGTCATCGACGACAGCTACAACGCCGCTCCGGCGTCGATGCTGGCCGCGCTCGACGTCCTGGCCGGTCTGCGCGGCCGCCGCGTGGCGGTCCTCGGCGAGATGCTCGAGCTGGGCGACGAGAGCACGGCCGGTCACCTCGAGGTGGGCCGGGCGGCGGCCCGCGTCGTCGACCTCCTGGTCGTCGTCGGCGATGACCCCGAGGGCGATGCCGACGCGCTGGTCGAAGGCGCACGAGAAGGAGGCCTCGAGCCCGAACGGATCCTGCGGGTCGCCGATGCGGAGGCCGCCCTCGACGAGCTCCGACCGCGATTGATCCCGGGTGACGTGGTCCTGGTCAAGGCCTCGCGCGGGATCGCGCTCGAGACCCTCGTGGAAGCGCTTCGCCGGGAGCTCGAGCCGTGAGGATCGGAACGGTCGAGCTCATCCAGGGCCTCCTGCTGGCCTTCATCATCGTGGTCATCCTGATGCCGCCGTACATCCGGCTGCTCCGTCACCTCCGGTTCGGGAAGAACATCCGCGAGGAGGGTCCGGCCAGCCACCAGGTCAAGCAGGGCGTGCCGACCGGCGGCGGGATCCTGCTCATCCTGATCGTCGCGGCGATCGCGCTCTTCCTCGGCGCGGTCGGTCCGGACACCTGGGACACCTTCTCGCCGCTGGCGGCCCTGCTCGGCGTCGGTGCGCTGGGCGCGTTCGACGACTACCGCAACGCCAAGACCGGGACGGGCATCAGCGTCCGGCGCAAGCTCGTCTGGCAGGTGGTCGTGGCGGTCCTCGCGGCGGTGTACATCCAGCGCCACTTCGACATCGACGCGATCCGGGTGCCGTTCGTCGGCGACGTCACGATCGGTCCGTGGATGTACATCCTGTTCGCCGCCTTCGCCATCGTCGCCGCGAGCAACGGCGTGAACATCACCGACGGGCTGGACGGGCTGGCCGGCGGGACGCTCGCCTTCTCCTTCGTGGCCTACATGATCATCGCCCTGCTCAACGTGCCCCACCAGCCGAATCTCGCCCTGCTCTGCGCGATCATCATCGGCGCGATCATGGGCTTCCTGTGGTTCAACGTGCACCCGGCCCAGGTGATCATGGGCGATTCCGGGTCGCTGTCGCTGGGAGCCGCCCTGGCCGTGACCGCGCTCATCACCGGCCAGATCGTGGTCCTGCCGCTGATCGGGCTCGTGTTCGTGGTCGAGACCGGGTCGGTCATCCTCCAGGTCGCCTACTTCAAGGCCACCGGCGGACGGCGGATCTTCCGGATGTCGCCGATCCATCACCATTTCGAGCTGCTCGGCTGGGACGAGGAGAAGATCACCGTCCGGTTCTGGATCGTGGCGGTGCTGGCCGGCCTGCTCGGGGTCACCCTGTTCATGGCCTCGATCAACTCGCTGGCATGACGACGATGACGACGCCGCCGACCGTTCCGGGGCCGACGCTCGAGCCCGACGAGCTGACGCTCGACGGCATCCGCGCCGGCGCGCTGCGGGACCGGCCGATCGCGGTCCTCGGTCTGGCGCGGAGCGGCGTCGCCCTGACCCGGTTCCTGGTCGATGCCGGCGCCCGGGTGACGGTCTACGACGGTCGCCCGGCCGAGGCGCTCGGGGACGCGCTCGAGCAGCTCGACGGACGGGAGGTCCGGCTCCTCGCCGGTCCGGATGTCGACCCGGCCGCGGCGCTCGCGGGGATGGCCCTGATCGCGACGTCGCCGTCGATCAACCCGGCCTACCCGACGACCGAACCGCGGCTGCGAGCCGCGCTGGCCGCCATCGCCGCTGACCGGGCGGCGGGCGACCGTTCCGTGCCGGCGATCGTGTCCGAGCCGGACCTCTTCCTTCGGCTGTGCCCGGCGCCGACGATCGGGATCACCGGCACCAAGGGCAAGACGACGACCTCGGCGCTGGCGCACGCCCTGCTGGCCACGGATCCGGTCCACCGGGCATTCCTGGGCGGGAACATCGGCCGGCCGCTCGTCGAGCGGCTGCTCGACCTCCGGCCCGACGACCGGGTCGTGATCGAGCTGTCCGAGCTCCAGCTTCCCACGCTGTCGCGCGGGACCACCGTGGCTGCCTTCACGAACGTCACCTCGGATCACCTCGACCGACACGGCAGCCTCGCCGCCTACCGTGCCGTCAAGCGCCGGTTCGCCGAGCAGGTCGATCCGGCCGGCGCCCTGGTCGTCAACCTCGACGACCCCGTGGTCGCGACGTACGCCGATCTCGCCGGCGGGACGACGGTCGTCGGCTACCGGCTCGACACGCCACCGCCCGGCGGGCTGGGCCTGGTCGACGGCTGGATCGTCGCCGAGGGCGTCCCGTGCCTCGCGCTCGCCGGAGGTCGCGCGAGCGCTCCGACCGATGCGCCGACGCTCACGGGCGGCCGGATCCTGCCCGTCTCCGAGCTGGTCGTGCCGGGTCGCCACACCATCTCGAACGCGATGGCCGCGGCCGGGATCGCGCTCCTGGCCGGGATCCCTGCCACGTCGATCCGGGCGGCGGCCGCGGCCTTCGCCGGGGTCGAGCACCGACTCGAGACGGTGGCCACGATCGACGGCATCCGGTTCGTCAACGACTCGCAGGGGACACAGCCCGACGCGGTCATCGCCGCGCTGCGGGCGTTCGACCCGCCGATCGTGCTCATCGCCGGCGGCCGCGACAAGGACGTCGACCTGTCCGGGCTCGGCCCGGTCGTCGCCCAGCGGGCCGCGGCCGCGGTCCTCATCGGCGAGAGCGGGCCCGACCTCGAGCGCCGGTTCGCCGCGTCCGGCCTCCAGCGGACGGAACGAGCAGCGACGCTCGAGGGCGCCGTCCGGCGAGCGGCGGCGATCGCGGCCGAGCTCCGCGGACCGACCGCCCGTCCGACCGTGCTGCTGAGCCCGGCCGCCGCAAGCTTCGACATGTTCGCCGACTACGAGGCCCGCGGGCGGGCCTTCAAGGCCGCGGTCGCGACCCTCGCCGAGGAGGGCATCCGATGACCGCTCCGACGACGGCGGTCCGCAGCCAGACCCGTCCCCGGCCGGCCACCGGCGGGGTCCCGAAGATGCTCCACCGCGAGACCCATCAGCCGGACTACATCATCCTGGTCACCGTCATCGCGATGTCGGCGATCGGCATCCTGATGGTCTTCTCATCGTCGGCCATGGAGCAGTACGCCCAGGACGGCGACGTCTTCGGGACGGTCGGACCGCAGGTCGCCTGGGGCGTCGCCGGGCTGATCGCGATGCTGGTGATGACCCGGGTCGACTATCGCCGGCTGCGGCTGGTGTCGATCCCGATGTACGCCATCGCGATCGTCCTCCTCGTCCTGGTCTTCAGCCCGAGCCTCGGCCAGACCGTCGGCGGGTCGGCCCGCTGGCTCAAGATCGGGCCGCTGCCGGCCGTCCACCCGGCCGAGTTCGCCAAGCTCGCCCTGGTCGTCTACCTCGCCCACTGGTTCGCCAAGCGCGGCGAGAAGGTCGGCGGCCTGCTCAGCGGGACGATCCCGTTCCTCATCGTCTTCCTGCCGATCGTCGCCCTCGTCCTCAAGGAGCCCGACCTCGGCACGTCGATGGTCCTGGCCGTGACCGGCTTGACGATGTTCCTGCTGGCCGGGGCGAACCTCGTCCACGTCGGCGTCCT
The DNA here is from genome assembly GCA_963781845.1 of uncultured Chloroflexia bacterium. Lineage (GTDB taxonomy): Bacteria > Chloroflexota > Limnocylindria > Limnocylindrales > CSP1-4 > Chersky-267. The sequence continues at coordinate 124,071 of CAWAHN010000004.1, forward strand.
CCTGGTCACCGGCTTCGTCGGGATCGTGATGTTCGCGTTGCACGGCTACCAGCTCGAGCGGATCCGGGCCTGGATCGACCCGTGGGCCTATCCCGACACGATCGGATTCCATTCGGTCCAGGGCCTCATGGCGCTCGGGTCGGGCGGGTTGTTCGGGCTCGGGCTCGGGCAGAGCCGGGGCGCCGGCGGGCTGTTCCTGCCGAACGCCAGCAACGACTTCATCTTCGCCGTGATCGGCGAGGAGTTCGGGCTGCTGGGCGCCGGCCTGGTCGTCGCCCTGTTCGTGATCCTCGCCTACCAGGGCATCCGGGTCGCCCTCGCGGCGCCCGACACGTTCGGTGCGCTGCTGGCCGCCGGGATCACGACCTGGCTGTGCGTCCAGGCGTTCATCAACATCGGCGTCGTCGTGGCGCTGTTCCCGATCACCGGGATCACGCTTCCCTTCATCAGCGCCGGTGGGTCGTCCCTGACGATCAGCCTGGCGGCCGTCGGGATCCTCTTGTCCATCTCACGCGAGACCGTTGAACGAGGCACATGGAACGATGCGTCTGCTGATCGCGGGCGGCGGAACGGGCGGGCACATCTACCCGGCTCTGGCCGTCGCCCGGTCGCTACGCGCCAGCGACCCTGAGGCCGAGTTGTCCTGGATCGGTGGGCAGCGCGGGCTCGAGGGGTCGATCGTCCGTGCCTCCGACATCCCGCTCCGGCGATTGGCGCTCCGCTCGCTGCGCTCGACCGACCGGTCGATCCACCTGATCCTCGATCCGCTCCGGCTGGCCGTGTCGGTGCCCCAGGCTGCGGCGATCCTCGCTCGCCTCCGCCCCGCGGCGATCTTCACGACGGGTGGCTACGTCGCCATCCCCGTCCTCATCGCCGCGAGGCCGCTGGGCATCCCGACCGTGCTGTGGGAGGGCAACGTGGTGCCCGGGCGGAGCGTCCGGGCGACGGCTCGGCTGGCCTCGGTCGTGGCCATGTCATTCCCGGAGACCGGCGCCGCCCTGGCGGTACCGGACGACCGCTGCTACCTCACCGGAACGCCGATCCGCGACCTCGGCACGGTCGACCCCGACGCCGCGCGGGCCCGGTTCGGCGTCCCGCCGGGGGATCGGCTCCTGCTCGTGTTCGGCGGCTCGCAGGCCGTCCGGCGGTTCAATGCAGCGGTGGCCGAGGCGCTGCCCCGTCTCGTGGAGCGGGTCCATGTCGTCCACGTGACCGGCGATGCGGGCTATGCCGGGGCACTGGCGGACCGGGAGGCCCTGCCCGCCGACCGACGCGACCGGTACCGGCCGTATCCCTTCCTCGGCGCCGAGATGACCGACGCGCTGGTCGCCGCCGACCTCATCGTCGGTCGGGCCGGAAGCTCGACGCTGGCCGAGGCGACGGCGCTCGGCAAGCCGTTGGTCGTCGTCCCGTACCCGCACGCCGCCGGACACCAGCGCGCCAACGCCCGCCGGCTGGTCGAGTCCGGCGCCGGCCGGCTGGTGGCCGATGAGGACTTCGACGCGACGGCGCTGCTCGAGGCGGCGGCCCTCCTCGACGATCCCCAGGCGCACGCCCGGATGTCGGCTGCGGCGCGGGGGCTCGGGCGACCGGGAGCCGCGGCGGCGGTCGCCGAGCTGGTCCTGGCGGCCGCGGAGCGCCGGCCCTTTCCGGACCGCGACGTCCTCGACCGGCGCTCGCGCGAGGCGGCCGCATGACCGCCGCGACGGCCTTCGATCCGATCGCCCTCGGCACCGAGATCCAGCGTCGGCTCGGGGTCAAGACCTCGCGCGACGAGCCGCTCGCCAGGTTCACCACGATGCGGGTCGGCGGCCCGGCCGACCTGTTCGCGGTCGCGCACAACGCGTTCGAGCTGCGGGCGCTGGTCAAGTTCGTCCGGACCCGGGGGATCCCGCACGTCGTCCTCGGGCGGGGCAGCGACGTCGTCATCGCCGATGCCGGGGTCCGCGGCGTCGTCATCCAGGTCCGCGCGGAGGGGACCGAGGTCCGCGACGATCGGCTGGTCGCCGAAGCGGGCGTGCCGATGGCCCGGGCGGCGACCGTCACCCAGGGTGCGGGGCTGTCGGGACTCGAGTTCGGGCTGGCCATCCCGGGCACGGTCGGGGGCGCCGTCTGGGCCAACGCGGGCGCCCACGAGTCGGACGTGAAGGCGATCCTCGAGAGCGCCATGGTCATGACCGCGGACGGGAGCGAGCTGCGCCAGGACGCCGCGGCCCTCGGGCTGGGCTACCGCGACAGCCGGCTCAAGCATCCTGCCTCGCCGGATGCCGTCCCCGAGATCGTCGTGTCCGCCACCTTCCGGCTCGCGCCGGCCACGCCCGACGAGATCCGCGGGCGGCTCGACGACATCCGCCACTGGCGCCAGGCCCACCAGCCGCTCGGCATCCCCAGCGCCGGCTCGTACTTCCGGAATCCGCCGGACGATTCGGCCGGCCGGTTGATCGAGGCCGCGGGCCTCAAGGGCACCCGCCTGGGCGGGGCCTCGGTCAGCGAGAAGCATGCCAACTTCCTGGTCAACGACCGGAAGGGGACCGCCGCCGACGTCCGCGGCCTCGGCGAGCTCGTCCGGGCGGAGGTCGCGCGACGGTTCGGCGTCGAGCTCGAGCCGGAGGTCGTGTTCGTCGGCGACTGGGGCGCGCAGGATCGATGGATCCCGGCGGCCGGGGCGGAGGTCGTCGGATGACCGGCCGCTTCCCGCCGATCGCGGTCCTCCTCGGCGGGCCGTCGGCCGAGCACGACGTGTCGGTCGTGTCCGGGACCGCCGTCGCCGACGCGCTCGAGGATCTCGGCCACCGGGTCGAGCGCCATCTCATCGACCTCGACGGTCGGTGGTGGCGCCTGCCCGCGGGGTCGCGCGGTCCGGCCGACCCGCCGTCGGCCTGGGACGATCCGGCCGCCATCGGAGCGACCGGCCCCGAGTCCGCCGCAGCCGCGATCGAGCGACTCACCGACGCCGACGCGGCGCCCGTCGTGTTCATCGCCCTGCACGGTCCGTTCGGGGAGGACGGCACCGTCCAGGCGCTCCTCGAGGCGGCCGGGCTGCCCTACACCGGATCGGCCGTCGCGGCGTCGGCGATCGGGATGGACAAGGCGATCTTCAAGCGCCTGTGCCGCGGGATCGGCCTGCCGGTCGCCGACTGGCGCGAGATCCGCGCCGACCGCTGGGCCGCCGATCGGGCCGCCGTCCTCGGCGAGCTCGAGGCGTTCGCGGCGGGGACCGGCGACCCACGGCTCATGGTCAAGCCCGCCCGTCTCGGCAGCTCGGTCGGGATGACCCTGGCCCACGGCCCGGCCGAGCGCGCGCCGGCGATCGAGCTCGCGCTGCGCCACGACACGCTCGTCCTGGCCGAGGCGTACGTGGCCGGTGCTCGGGATCTCGAGGTCGCCGTCATCGGCAACGATCCGGCGGGTCTCGAGCTGTACGGGCCGGGGGAGATCGTGGCGGGCCACGAGTTCTACGACTACGCCGCGAAGTACACGCCGGGGCTGTCCCGGACGACGCCGACGGCCGAGGTCGACCCGGCCACCCGGGCGACGATCCTGAAGATCGCCCGGGACTGCTATCGCGTCATCGGCGCCGAGGGGTTCGCCCGGGTCGACTTCCTGCTCCACCCTGGAGGCATCGTCTTGTCCGAGATCAACACGATCCCGGGGTTCACCCCGATCAGCCTGTTCCCGGTCATGGCGGCACTGGGCGGGCACACCTTCGGGGGCGTCGCCGAGCGGATCGTCGAGCTGGCGCTCGAACGGCACAGCGCCGCCGTCCGTCCGCGGCTGACCCCGGCGGACCTGCCCCGATGAGCGGCCGGCGGACGAGCCGCCCGGCGACCCGACGGTCGAGCCGGCGCGGTCCGGACATCCGACGCGCCTCGGCGGGGATGAACCGGACCCGATCGCTCGCCCTGCTCGTGCTCATCGGCTCGGCCCTGGCCATCTACGGCGTCAGCGCGAGCCCGGCCTTCGGCTACCGGACGCTGGACATCGTCGGGGCCGACCGCACCGACCGGTCGATCATCCGGTCCGAGCTGTCGGTCGAGGACGGCAGCAACCTCTTCAGGCTGTCGACCGACGGGATGGCCGAACGGCTCCGGGTGTTGCCGACGGTCGCCGGCGCGTCCATCGAGATCGCCCTGCCCGACACGCTCCGGGTCCACCTGACCGAGCGGCAGGCCGTCGTCATCTGGCAGGTCGGCGACCAGCGCTTCCTGGTCGATGCCGAGGGGCAGGTCTTCGCCGACGCCGCCGCCGCGTCGGGCCTGCCGGTCATCGACGACCGCCGGACCCCGGCCACCCGGTCGAGTGACGGTCACGGCGGTCAGGACGGCCCGAACGTCGACCCGGATGTCGTGGACCTGCAGGTCGGCGACACGATCGACCCGGTCGACTTCGACGCCGCGACCCGGCTCGGGTCGCTCCTCCCGGTCGACGTCGGCAGCGGCGCGGCGGGGCTCCACGTCCGGATCGACGATGCCACCGGGTTCAGCGTCGATACCGGCAAGGACGGCTGGTCGGCGATCTTCGGGTACTACACGCCGACGATCCGGAAGACGGACCTCATCCCGCTCCAGGTCCGGCTGCTCAAGAGCCTGCTCGCCGGGCGGGAGGAGACGGTCGCCACGGTCATCCTGGCCGACGACCGCGAGGGGACGTACACGGCCAAGGTCGCGCCGTGAGCCCGGTCGCGGGCTGCGCCGGCGACGCCGCAGGTTGCCCGCGATCCGTCGCGTCGAGTAGCCTTGCCGAAACGATCCGACGGGAGGGCGACGCCGCGTGCTGCTTCCCCTGGCAGGCCTCGTTCTGGGCGTCCTGCTCGGGCTCCTCCTCCAGGTCGATGTCAGTTTCGAGTTCGCTCGCTATTCGGCCGTCGCGATCGTCGCGGCGCTCGACTCGGTCCTCGGCGCGGTGCGCGCCGAACTCGACGGGGTCTATGACAATCGGATCTTCATCAGCGGCTTCGTCACCAACGCGACGGTGGCCGTCCTGCTCACCTTCATCGGCGATCGACTCGGCCTGGACCTGTACCTGGTCGCGCTGATCACCTTCGGGCCACGGATCTTCAACAACGTGGCACTCATCCGCCGCCACTTCCTGTAGAGGGGCAACGACGACTGTGGAACGAGAAGCGGTCCTGGTCGGGATCGACGTCGGGACGACGAAGGTCACCGCGCTCATCGGCGAGGTCGGCCGGGACGGCGGGCTCACGATCATCGGCAAGGGGACGGTCGCCACGACCGGCCTGAAGAAGGGCGTGGTCGTCAACATCGAGCAGACGGTCCAGTCGATCGCCGGCGCGGTCGAGCAGGCCGAGCGGCTGTCCGGCTGGAAGATCGACCGGGCGTTCGTGGGCGTCGGCGGCCAGCACGTCGAGAGCCAGAACTCGCGCGGCGCGGTGTCGGTCAGCGGGCACGCCAAGGAAGTCTCCCGCGAGGACATCAACCGCGCCACCGAGGTCGCCCGGGCGGTCAGGATCCCGTCGGACCGCGACGTGCTCCATGTCCTGCCGCGCCAGTTCATCGTCGACGGCCAGGAGGGGGTCAAGGATCCGCTCGAGATGAGCGCGGTCCGGCTCGAGGTGGAGACCCACATCGTCACCGGCTCGGCGACCGCGGTCCAGAACCTGACCAAGTGCGTCGTCGCCGGCGGGGTGAAGATCGACGAGCTCGTGGCCGACTCGCTGGCCTCTGCCGAGGCGGTCCTGAGCGAGACCGAGAAGGAGCTCGGCGTCGCCGTCGCCGACATCGGCGCCGGCACGATCGACCTCGCCCTGTTCGCCGACGGTTCGCCGTTCTACACCAGCGTCCTGCCGGTCGGCGGCAACAACGTGACGATGGACATCGCGGCGGTCATGAAGACGACGCTCCAGGTGGCCGAGGAACTCAAGATCCACAACGGGACGTGCGACCTGCGCGCCGTCGACGCCGACGAGATGATCAACGTCGCGATGCTCGGCGAGGAGGCCGGTCGGACCGTCAGCCGGCTCGAGCTGTGCCAGGTCATCGAAGCCCGGATGCGCGAGACGTTCGAGCTCCTGGCCAACGAGATGAAGGGGACCGGGCACGGGATGCTCCCCGCCGGGATCGTCCTGACGGGCGGCGGCGCCGAGCTGGCGGGTGCCGCCGAGCTGGGTCGCGAGGTCCTCCAGATGCCGGTCCGGATCGCCGGCCCATCGGGTGTCGGCGGACTGGTCGACAACCTGCTGACGCCGGCCAACAGCACGGCCATCGGCCTCCTCCGCTGGGGCGCCACCGTCCTCGCTCAGGGCGAGCCGGGTCGTTACGAGTCGGCCCCGGCGATGGGCGGCCTCGGCCGCCTGCGCGACGCGCTCCGCAGCATCTTCCCCTGATCCTCGGGTCGTCCCCGGTGGCGGCGTCCCCGGCGACCGGTGCGCGCTCACACCCCGACGAGGGTCGATCTGCCCCGACGTCTTGACCCGGCGCTATACTCCGTCGACATCTCCAGAGCGCGCACCCCCTGACAACCCACCACGAACGACCCGGCACGTACCACCGGAGGAGAGGCGATGTCGCTGCGATCCGATTCCGAGAACTTCGCCCTGATCCGCGTGGTGGGTGTCGGTGGCGGCGGGAGCAATGCCGTCAACCGGATGATCCGGGCCGAGATGATGGGTGTCGAGTTCATCGCCTGCAACACGGATGCCCAGGCGCTTCTCCAGTCGGACGCGCCGCACAAGATCCGGGTCGGCGACAAGATCACCCGCGGCCTCGGTGCCGGCGGGGACGCGTCGATCGGCCAGCGGGCGGCGGAGGAGGACTCGGAGCGGGTCGCCGACGCACTGCGCGATTCGGACATGGTCTTCATCACGGCGGGGATGGGCGGCGGGACCGGCTCCGGCGCCGCCCCGGTGATCGCCCAGATCGCCAAGGAGATGGGCGCCCTCACGATCGGCATCGTGACCAAGCCGTTCTCGTTCGAGGGCAACCGACGCAAGCTCGTCGCCGAGAAGGCCACCGAGGAGCTCAAGGCCAACGTCGACACGCTCATCACGATCCCCAACGACCGACTCAAGGACGTCGTCCAGAAGAACACCTCGATCGTCGATGCCTTCCGGGTCGTCGACGATGTGCTCCGCCAGGGCGTCCAGGGGATCAGCGACATCATCACCGTCCCGGGCCTGATCAACCTCGACTTCGCCGACGTCCGGACGATCATGAAGGACGCCGGATCGGCGCTGATGGGCATCGGCCGGGCGTCGGGCGAGAACCGCGCCGTGGAGGCCGCCCAGCAGGCGATCGCGAGCCCGCTCCTCGAGGTGAGCATCGCCGGAGCCCAGGGGATCCTGTTCAACATCACCGGCTCGTCGAACCTGAGCCTGTATGAGGTCACCGAGGCGGCCGAGGCGATCAAGGAAGCCGCCGACCCTGAGGCCAACATCATCTTCGGGACGAGCTTCAACGAGCGTCTCGGGGACGAGGTCCAGATCACCGTCATCGCCACCGGCTTCGACGCGGGTCGCAAGCGCGACGCCGCCCGTCAGTCGGCCTCGGGGTCCGCCTGGGAGGTCCAGGGGACCGCCCGGCCGACGTCCCGCGACTTCCTCGAGGAGCTCGATCGTCAGCGCGCGGCCAACGCCGGCGACCTCGACAGCGGAGCCGCCGCGGCGGTCCGGGTCGAGCACACCGTGGCCGTCTCGCCGGCGCCCGTGCAGCGCGCCCAGATCGATCCGGACGACCTCGAGATCCCGAGCTTCCTCCGCCGCGGCAAGTAGCCGGCCGCCGGTGACCGCCGGCAGTCCTCCGACGGAGCCCGACCCGACCGCCGTCGCCGTCTTCGCGGCCGCGCGTCGACTCGTCCTGGACCGCATCGCCGAGGCCGCCGCGGCCGTCGGGCGCGACCCGGACGAGGTGACCCTGGTGGCCGTCTCGAAGACGGTGCCGGTGGACCGCGTCCGCGCCGCCCTCGCTGCGGGCCTCACGGTCCTCGGCGAGAACCGGGTCCAGGACGGCGCGGCCAAGGCCGACGTCCTGCCCGACGCGACGTGGCATCTCATCGGTCCGCTGCAATCGAACAAGGCCCGGCGCGCGGTCGAGGCCTTCGACGTCATCGAGTCGGTCGACTCGCTCGATCTCGCCCGTCGCCTCGATCGGATCGTCCGGGAGGTCCGCGGCCTGGCGGCGACCGGGACGGTCCCGGACGACGCGCGGCTGCCCGTCCTGTTCCAGGTCAACGTCGATGTCGATCCGGCCAAGGCCGGCTTCCAGCCGACCGACCTCGCCGAGGCGCTGCCCGCCCTCCTCGAGCTGGGAGCGCTGCGAGCCGACGGCCTGATGACGATCGGCCGGCTGGTCGACAAGCCGGAGGCGGCGCGACCGACCTTCCGAGCGCTCGGCCGGCTGTCGGCCGAGCTACGCGACGCGCATCCGCGGCTCGGCCCCGGGATCTCGATGGGGATGAGCGACGACTACCCGGTGGCGGTCGAGGAAGGAGCGACGATCGTCCGGGTCGGGCGCGCCCTGTTCGGCGATCGACCGTCGCCCGGGACGGCGGGTGCCGGCTGACGCCCGGTTCACCGTCCGGCTGACGCCGCGCGGGGGAGCCGATCGGGTCGACGGCGTCGGGACCGACGGCTTGCTGCGGGTGCGGGTCGCCGCGCCACCGGTGGACGAGGCCGCCAACCGTGCGCTCATCCGCCTGCTCGCGGACGAGCTCGGGGTCGCGGCCGGCCGGGTGTCGATCGTGTCCGGGGCGAGCGCCCGGCGCAAGACCGTCGTCGTGGAGTCGGTCGGGCGGGAGGCGATCCTTGCCCGCTGGCCGGGCCTCCGGCTATGATCGACCGGCTCGGGTAGCGCGCCCGCAGCCATCCGGGGGCGATTGGCTCAGTCGGTTAGAGCGCGCGGTTCACATCCGCGAGGTCACTGGTTCGAATCCAGTATCGCCCACCATCGCTACGTCAGGCCGACTCCGGCGAGCCGGCGGAGGACGGCCGGCAGGATGCCGCCCTGTCGGTAGTAGTCGACCTCGATCGGGCCGTCGAGCCGGGCGATGACCTCGAATCGACGCGCGACCCCGTCGTCCGGGGTCGCCACCACGGTCAGCCTCGCCCGCGGTGCCGGTCCACCCGCCAGTCCTTCGATCGTGTACCGCTCGCGTCCGGTCAGGCCGAGCGACGCCGCGTTCTGGTCGGGCAGGAACTGGAGCGGCAGGACGCCCATCCCGACGAGGTTCGAGCGGTGGATCCGCTCGTAGCTCTCGGCCAGGACGGCGCGGATGCCGAGCAGTCGCGTCCCCTTGGCGGCCCAGTCCCGCGACGAGCCCGAGCCGTATTCGCGCCCGGCGATCACCAGGAGCGGGACGCCGTCGGTCGCGTAGCGCTCGGCCGCGTCGTAGATGAACGTCTCCGCGCCGTCGGGCAGGTGCACCGTGAACGGTCCCTCGCGGCCGTCGACCAGGCGGTTGCGCAGGCGGATGTTGGCGAACGTGCCCCGGATCATGACCTCGTGCTGGCCGCGCCGCGCTCCATAGGAGTTGAACTCGAGCGGGCCCACCCCATGCGCCTGCAGCCACTGACCGGCCGGTGATGACGGGGCGATCGACCCGGCCGGCGAGATGTGATCGGTCGTGACCGAGTCGCCGAGGAGCGCCAGCACCCGGGCGTCGACGATGTCCGCCACCGGTTCCGGTTCCGCGCGGAGCCCGTCGAAGAACGGCGGCCGCGCGATGTAGGTCGACCCCGGGTCCCAGGCGAACCGGTCGCCGGCAGGCACCGGCAGGGCACGCCACCGGTCGTCGCCCTCGAAGACGGTGGCGTAGGTCGCGCGGAACAGCTCGGGCGAGATCGCCGACCCGATGACCGAGCGGATCTCCTCGGGACTCGGCCAGATATCGTCGAGGAAGACGGGCCGGCCGTCGTCACCGATCCCGAGCGGCTCCCGGGTCAGGTCGATGTCGACCCGGCCGGCGAGGGCGAAGGCGACGACCAGCGGCGGCGAGGCGAGGTAGCTCGCCCGAGCGAGCGGGTGGATCCGACCCTCGAAGTTGCGATTGCCCGACAGGACGGCGGCGACGACCAGGTCGTGGTCCTCGACGGCCTGCGCGACCGGGGCATCGAGCGGTCCGGAGTTCCCGATGCACGTCGTGCAGCCGTACCCGGCCAGGGCGAACCCGAGCCGGCCGAGCGGGTCCATCAGGCCGGCGGCCTCGAGATAGCCCGTCACGGCCTTCGAGCCCGGGGCCAGCGAGGTCTTGACCGTCGGCCCGACGGTCAGCCCCCGGGCGACCGCGTTGCGGGCGAGCAGCCCCGCCCCGACCATGACCGTCGGGTTCGACGTGTTCGTGCACGAGGTGATCGCGGCGATCGCCACCGATCCCGAACGGATGGTGGCCGCGCGGCCGTCGACCTCGATCGCGATGGCGCCGTCGGGTCCGTCGGCCGGCCCGCCCTCGTCGTCCATCCTGGCGGCGTCGGACGCCGTCCGCGACCCGGCCGCCGCGGAGACGGTCTGCGGGAACGACGTCCGGAACGAGTCGCGCAGGTCCGACAGCAGGACGCGGTCCTGGGGCCGACGCGGTCCGGCGACCGACGGCTCCACGCCGGCCAGGTCGAGCTCGAGGTCCGCGTCGAAGTCGGGGCCGCGGCCGGGCTCGCGCCACAGGCCCTGCGCCCGCGCGTAGCGCTCGACCAGCTCGATCCGGTCGGCCGACCGACCGGTCAGACGGAGGTAGGCCAGCGTCTCGTCGTCGATCGGGAAGAGCGTCGAGGTCGCCCCGAACTCGGGGCTCATGTTGGCGATCGTGGCCCGGTCGGCCAGCGCCAGCGAGGCGAGCCCGTCGCCGGCGAACTCGACGAAGGCACCGACGACACCGAACCCGCGGAGCAGCTCGGTGACGACCAGGACGAGGTCGGTCGCGGTCGAGCCGCGCGGCAGCTCGCCGTGGAGGCGGACGCCGACCACCCGCGGCATCGGCTGGTAGAGCGGCTGGCCGAGGAGCACGGCCTCGGCCTCGATCCCGCCGACGCCGTAGCCGAGGACGCCCAGCCCGTTGACCATCGTCGTGTGCGAATCGGTCCCGACGAGGGTGTCCGGGAAGGCGACCCGCCCGTCCTCGTCGGCGCGATCGGCGACGACCGTCGCCAGGAACTCGAGGTTCACCTGGTGGACGATCCCCGTCCCGGGCGGGACCACCCGCAGGTCGCTGAACGCCGTCTGCGCCCAGCGGAGCAGGGCGTAGCGCTCGCCGTTGCGCTCGTACTCGCGCTCGACGTTGAAGGCGAAGGCGCCGGGCGTCCCGAACCGGTCGACCTGGACCGAGTGATCGATGACGAGGTCGGCCGGGACGAGCGGGTTGACCCTGGCGGGATCTCCGCCGAGGTCGGCCATCGCGTCGCGCATGACGGCCAGGTCGACGACCGCCGGGACGCCGGTGAAGTCCTGGAGGATCACCCGCGACGGCATGAACGGGATCTCGACCTCGGAGGTCCCGCCGGCTCCGGGACGCCACCCGGCGAGCGTCTCGACGTCGGAGCTCGTGACGATCCCGCGCCCGGCGTGCCGGAGCGCGTTCTCGAGCAGGATCTTGACCGTCAGCGGGGTCCGCTCGAGGTCGAGCCCGAGCGACGCGAGGGCGCCCAGCCGATACATGTCGGGCAGGCCCGGACCGAGGCTGGTCCGGGCGTCGAAGGGGTCGCGGACCGACACGGATCTTCCTTCGCTGGGGTGGCTAGAATCGTCGGATGGAAGCGTACCCCGAACGATGAAGGCCTGGCGCGGCCGGGGACGTGACGACGACGAGACCATGGCGGCGCTCGAGGCCGCCGGGATCGACCTGGACCCATCGCCGCGCGGCCACGATCACGCCGACGGCCTGCCGCACGACCACGCCCACCCCCATCAGCACTCCTCGCCCGGCGAGCCGCCGCTGATCGGGATCGTCGGGGCCGGCGCGGTGGGCTCGGCGCTGGGCGTCGCCCTGACCCGGGCCGGCTGGCCGATCGCCGCGGTCGCGAGCCGCGACGCGGTCCGGCGCGAGCGGTTCCGCGAGCTGGTGGGCGGGACGCGGGCGTTCGTCGAGGTCACGCCGCTGCTCGACGAGGTCGAGCTCGTCATCCTCGCCGTTCCCGACGACGCCGTCCGGACGGTCGCCGAAGGCATCCGGCTGTACAGCGGCCAGGCGCTGATCCACACGAGCGGGGCGCTCGGAGCGGAGGTCCTCGAACCGGCGATGGCCGCCGGGACACAGATCGGCAGCTTCCACCCGCTGGTCGCCTTCGCCGATATCGAGCGGGCGGTCGCCGCCCTCCACGGTGCGACCGTGGCGGTCGAGGGCGACGATCAGCTCGTGGCGATGCTGGCCGACATGGCCCAGGCCATCGGCGCCGATCCGGTCCGCCTCGCGCCGGGCACGAAGGCCGCGTATCACGCCGCCGCCGTGCTCGCGGCGGGCGGGTTCGTGGCCCTGCTCGACGCGATCGCCGAGCTCGGGCGCGTGGCCGGCCTCGACGAAGCGGGCAGCCTGGCCGTCTACGGACCGTTGATCGAGCAGACCCTCGGCAACGCGCGGGCGCTGGGCATCCGAGCCGCCCTGACCGGACCGATCACCCGGGGCGACATCGGGACGCTCGAGCGTCACCTTGCGACCCTGGCGACCGACGCGCCCGACGTGCTGCCCCTGTACCGCGCCGCCGCCGAGCGTGAGATCGCCCTGGCCGAGGCCCGTGGCGCGCTGACACCGGACGTTTCCGGACGGCTCCGGACCGCCCTTGCAAACACTCCCTGAAACGGTAGGATTGGGGACATGCAGCATTCCATCGCCGCCCGCTACGCGGCTCGCCCGGCGGCGCGTTTCGTGGGTGCCCCGTCCCGGGCACGCGAACGCCGACTGGGGCTCCGCGCGACGGTGACGTTCCGGGCCACCCCGGCCCGGCCGACCGTGCTGCGCCACCCGGACCCGCCGCTGCTCCAGCGGGTGCGAGCTCGCTGGCGGTCGATGACCGTGGCCCAGCCACGGCCGGTCACCAGCGGCCGGATCCGCCCGATCGTGTCGATGCGCTGGTCGCGCCCGAGCGGTCCCGTTCGCGAAGGCCGTTCGAGCGCCGCATCGGCGCCGTGGCTGGCCTGAAGCAGGCCACCGCCACCTCCGCCGGTGGCGTCGTCGTCCGGTTCGAGGCCGGCATCCCGAGGTTCGTCGCCGGTCGGCGCAACGACGTCCGAACCTGGACCCTCCCCAAGGGCACGCCGATCGCGGGGGAGTCGACCGAGGAGACGGCCGTCCGCGAGGTGACCGAGGAGACCGGACTGCAGGTCCGCGTCCTCGAGTCGCTCGATCTCATCAGCTACACGTTCTCGCAGCGCGGCACCCGGATCCACAAGACCGTCTTCTACTTCCTGATGGAGCCGACCGGCGGGGATCTCAGCCGGCACGATCACGAGTTCGACGAGGTCCGCTGGTTCGAGATGGCGGAGGCGGGTGCCGTGTTGACGTTCGAGTCGGAGCGCGGGCTGGTCGAGCGCGCCGCCGAGCGACTCGCCCGACGGCAGGCGGGTCCGCCGATCCGTCGGCATCGCCGACGGCCGGGCCCGATCCCTCGGCGCCGGGTGCCTGAGGTGGCGGGCGCGGACGACGACACGGTCCGGACCACGCCGCTGCTCGAGCGTCATCGTGCCCTCGGCGCGCGGCTGATCGACTTCGCCGGGTGGCTGATGCCCGTCCAGTACGCGGGGATCCTCGAGGAGCATCGGGCCGTCCGCGAGGCGGCCGGTCTGTTCGACCTGTCGCACATGGGCGAGCTGTTCGTCGAGGGGCCCGACGCCGGGACCGCGCTGGCGTTCGCCCTGGTCACCGACCCGCGAACGCTCGCCGTCGGGCGCGCCCACTACTCGATGATCTGCGCTCCGGACGGTGGCGTCCTCGACGATCTCATCGTCTACCGGCTGGCCGACGATCGGTTCCTGGTCGTGGCCAACGCGGCCAACGCCCAGGTCGTCAGCGACTTGCTCGTCGAGCGGATGGCCGGCTTCCGGGCGATCGTCGACGACCGCTCCCTGGCGACCGCGCTCGTCGCGATCCAGGGCCCGCGGTCGCTCGAGATCGCGACGACGCTGACCGACATCGACCTGTCCGCGCTGCGCTACTACGGGATCGCCGAGGGCCGGGTGGCCGGCATCGACGGCGCTCGTCGCCCGGACCGGTTACACCGGCGAGGACGGCTTCGAGGTCTTCGTCGACACGGACCGGGCCGTCGAGCTGTGGGATGCGCTCATGGCCGCGGGACAGGCGTTCCAGCTCGCCCCGATCGGGCTGGGTGCCCGCGACACGCTCCGCCTCGAGGCGGGGATGCCGCTCTACGGCAACGAGCTCGACGCCGCCACGACACCGTACGAAGCCGGCCTCGGCCGGGTGGTCAAGCTGGCCAAGCCCGGGGATTTCGTCGGCCGGGCCGCCCTCGAACGCGTCGAGGCGAGCGGACCGACCCGGCGGCTCGTCGGCCTGATCGTCCGCGGCCGGGGCATCGCCCGCCACGGCTACCCCGTGTTCGCCGACGAGCGCCAGACCGGCGTCGTCACCAGCGGGGCGCCGAGTCCGACGCTCGGCGTGCCGATCGCGATGGCCTACGTCGCCCCCGCCGATGCCGAACCCGGTACCATGCTGGCGGTCGGGATCCGCGACGCGCGGGTCGCCGCCGAGGTCGTCCCGCTCCCGTTCTACCGGCGGGCGGGCTGACCGCTCCACGCACCCGGTCGGGAGCGTGGAGACGGTCGCTACGAGGAGGATCGGCCGCCGATGGTCCCCACGGATCTGCGCTACACCAAGGACCACGAGTGGGTCCGCGTCGACGGCGACCAGGCGACGATCGGGATCACCGAGTACGCCGCGACCCAGCTCGGCGACATCGTCTTCGTCGAGCTGCCGGACGTCGGTCGGGCGCTCAGCCAGAGCGCGGTGTTCGGCGTGGTCGAGTCGGTCAAGGCGGTGAGCGACCTGTTCGCGCCGATCAGCGGCGCGGTGACCGAGGCGAACGCCGCGCTGGCCGGCGAGCCGGAGCTGGTCAACGCCGAGCCGTACGGCGCCGGCTGGATGCTCCGCGTGACCGTGGCCGATGCCGCCGAGCTCGACGAGCTGCTCGACCCCGCCGCCTACGACGCGTTGATCGCGGAGGGCTGACCTCCCGATGCCCTACGGGCCGCACACCCCGGCCGATCGCGCCCGGATGCTGGCGACGATCGGGATCGACTCCGTCGATGCGCTCTTCGCCGACATCCCCGAGTCGCTCCGCGCCGGTCGGCTCGACCTGCCCGGTCCCGAGCCGGAGCTCAGCCTGGCCGCGCGCCTCCAGGTCCTCGCCGGCCGCAACCGGGTCGATCTGGCCTCGTTCCTGGGGGCGGGGGTCTACCGTCACTACACCCCGGCCGCGGTCGACCAGATCCTGCTCCGGGGCGAGTGGTACACGGCCTACACGCCGTACCAGCCGGAGATCAGCCAGGGCACCCTCCAGTCGATCTACGAGTACGAGTCGCTGATGGCCGAGCTGGTCGACCTGGACGTGGTCTCCGCGTCGCACTACGACGGCGCGGCGGCGACCGCCGAGGCGGCCCTGATGACCTGCCGGGCGACCCGTCGCGAGCGGGTCCTCATGTCCCGAGCGGTCCACCGCCACTACCGGGAGACGACCGCGACGTACTTCCTGGGTGGCGGTCTGACCGTCGAGGAGATCCCGCTCATCGAGACCGGCCCGGAGGCCGGGACGACGGACCTGGCGGCCCTCGAGCGGATGCTGGCCGATCCGGATCGTCCCGTCGCCGGGCGTCGTGGCGGGCCAGCCGAACTTCCTCGGGCTGCTCGAGCCGATGGCCGAGATCGGCCGGCTGGCCCATGCCGCCGGGGCGCTGTTCGTGGCGGTCGTCGAACCGGTGTCGCTGGCCGTCCTGGCTCCGCCCGGTGCGTACGGCGCGGACATCGCGGCCGGCGAGGGCCAGCCGCTCGGCATCGCCCCGCAGTACGGCGGCCCGTACCTCGGGATCCTCGCCTCGACCGACGCGCTCGTCCGCCAGATCCCCGGCCGGCTGGTCGGGATGACGACCGACCTGGACGGGCAGCGGGCCTTCGTGATGACGATGCGCGCGCGCGAACAGGACATCCGTCGTGAGAAGGCGGCCAGCAACATCTGCACCAACCAGGCCTTGCTGGCGCTCGCCGCGAGCGTCTACCTCGCGACGATCGGGCCGCACGGGCTCAAGGACGTCGCCGCACTCGGGGCGGCCCGGGCGGCCGAGCTCGAGTCGGCCCTGGCCGCGGTCGGGGCTCTGCGCCTCCACCCCGGACCGTACCTGAACGAGTTCGTCGTTCGGGTCCCCGACGCCCCGACCGTCCATCGGCGGCTGCTCGATCGAGGGATCCTCGCCGGCCTCGTCCTCGCCGAGGCCGAACCCGACGACCCCTCGCTGGCCGACGGCCTGCTGGTCTGCGCGACCGAGGTGACCACGGGCGAGCGAGATCGCCCGGTTCGCCGCCGCGCTCGCGGACTCGTCGGCCACGGGCGAGGTCGGGTGATGGGCGTCACCGGCAAGCGCCTGCAGCCGACGATCTTCGAGAAGTCGAGTCCGGGCCGCGGCGGCGGCAAGATCCCGCACGCCCCGGCCGACGCCCTGGCCAGGATCCCGGCGGCCGCGCGACGCCGGACGCCGCCCGCCCTGCCCGAGATGAACGAGCCGGAGGTCGTCCGCCACTACGTCAACCTGTCGCAGCTCAACTATGCGGTGGATACCGGCTTCTATCCGCTCGGCTCGTGCACGATGAAGTGGAACCCGAAGCTCAACGAGTGGGCGGCCCGGCTGCCCGGCTTCGCGACCCTCCACCCGCTCGCGCCGGACGCGGTCGCCCAGGGCACGCTCCAGCTCCTCTGGGAGCTCGAGGGGGCGCTGGCCGAGATCAGCGGGATGCGCGCCGTCACCCTCCAGCCGGCGGCGGGCGCCCAGGGCGAGCTGACCGGGATCCTGATGATCCGGGCCTACCATCGCGATCGCGGGGATCTCGATCGGACCGAGGTGCTCGTCCCGGACAGCTCACACGGGACCAACCCGGCCACGGCGACGATGGCCGGATTCACGACGGTCACGGTCCCCTCGGCCGCGGACGGCGGGGTCGATCTCGATGCGTTCAAGGCGGCACTCGGACCGCGCACCGCGGCGGTGATGATCACGAACCCGTCGACCCTCGGCCTGTTCGAGGCGCGCATCGGCGAGCTGCTCGACGTCGTCCACGGCGCGGGAGCCCTGGCGTACATGGACGGGGCCAACCTGAACGCGATCCTCGGCCGGTTCAAGCCGGGCGAGGCGGGCTTCGACGTGATGCACTTCAACGTGCACAAGACGTTCAGCACGCCGCATGGCGGCGGTGGCCCGGGGGCCGGTCCGGTCGGCGTCGGCCAGAGCCTCCTGCCGTATCTTCCGGCGCCGAGGGTCCTGCGCGAGGCCGACGGCACCTACCGCCTCGAGCGGCCCGGCGAGCGTCCGTCGTCGATCGGACGGATGCGCAGCTTCGTCGGAAACACCGGTGTGCTGGTCCGCGCGTACGCCTATATCCGCGCCCACGGCGGGACCGGGCTGCGCGAGGTCAGCGACGACGCGGTGCTGGCGGCGAACTACCTCAAGGTCCGCCTCGCCGGGACGTTCGACGAGCCGTACGGGGACCGCGCCTGCAAGCACGAGTTCGTGGCGTCGGCGTCGAGCCTCAAGAAGGCCACCGGCGTCCGGACGCTCGACATCGCCAAGCGTCTGATCGACTACGGCTACCACCCTCCGACGATCTACTTCCCGCTGATCGTCGACGAGGGGATGCTGATCGAGCCGACCGAGACCGAGACGATCGAGACGCTCGACGCTTTCGCCGACGCCCTGATCGCGATCGCCGCCGAGGCCCGCTCGGACCCGCGGCTCGTCCTGGACGCCCCGCACGATGCACCCGTCCGACGCCTCGACGAGGCGTCGGCGGCCCGCCATCCCGATCTCCGCTGGCGTCCGATGGCCGGCGCCGACACGCCCTGCCCGGACTGATGCTGGAGCGTGCGCGCACCCCTCGGTGAACCTTGCAGGCGAGAAGGGCGTATCTTCGGTCGGGAGCAATGGGAGATCGGCCAGCCCGCGCCTCGGAGGATCCGACCACGAGCGAGCCAATCGATGATGCGGAGCGACGTCGTCGGCGTGCCGAGGAGGTCGTGCTTCTCGAGCGGATGCAGCGCGACGATCTCGACGCCTTCGAGGCGTTCTTCATGCGCTATCGGACGCCGATCTACCGCACCGCGTACGGCCTGACCGGCGACGCGCAGGCGGCCGAGGAGATCCTCCAGGACACGTTCGCTCGGGCGTACCAGCGTCGGCACGTCCTCCGGAGCGACGTCTCGCCGTTGCCCTGGCTTCACCGGGTGGCACTCAACCTGTGCTACTCGCGCCTGGGCCGGCGCCGCCTGCCGTCGTCGCCGATCGAGGACGCGGTGGTCGGCCTCGTGCGCGACCGGGCGACCGAGCCGGCCGAGCATGCCGAACAGCAGGAGCTCCGGCGGATCGTCCGTGACGGGGTCGCCCATCTGCCGCCCAAGCACCAGAGCGTCGTCATCCTCTACTACCTCCACGGGCTGTCCCTCCAGGAGACGGCCGAGCTCCTGGACATCCGCTTGGGCACGGTCAAGTCGCGCCTGCACTACGCGCTCCGGGCGCTGCGCACCAGGCTCGAGGGCGATCGCCGCTTCGGCGGCGCGTACGGTGAGGTCGTGCCCGAGCCGGTCGATGCCGAGGAGGCCGTCCCGTGATGGGTCGGGCGTCCGGCTGCATGCGTCACCGAGCGGAGCTGATCGCCCTCGGGGAGCGTGCCGAACGCGGACCGTCCACCGACGCCGCGCTCGATCATCTCGCCCGCTGCCGCCGCTGCGAGGAGGATCTCACCGAGACCGTGCTCGCCGGCTACGCCGTCCGTCGTCTCCTCGCCGAGGCGGCCACGGTCGACCCGCCGGTCGAAGCCTGGGAACGGTTGCGGGCGCGGGTCCAGCGACCGGTCGCGAGCGCCTGGCGGGCCCGGACATCGCTGGCCGGGGTGGTCGTCGGCGCCGGGCTGGTGGCCGCCCTCGTCGGCCCGGTCGCGGTCCTCCATCCCGCGACGGATGCCGTCAGCGAACCCGGTACGCCGGCGGCTGCGCACCAGGCCCGTGCCGAGGCGAACGGGCGAGCGATGGCCGTCTTCCTCGAGAGCGAGCGGGTCGAACCGACGCCGCCACCGGTCGCCATCGTCGACGTGTCCACGATCGCGTGGTCGGGGCCCGACGGCCTGCGTCGGGCGCCCGCGCCGGTCCACATCGACCTCAACCCCGCACGAGCCGACTGAACGGTCCCGACGGGATCGACCGCCATCCCGGCGGAGGAGGTGCGACCGAACGACCAGCGGCCATCCGAGACTCGACTCGCGCTCGTGTTGTGGACCCTCCGGGGGCACGATCGCGGTCAGTTGACACGTTCCGGGTGCGTCCGCATAGTACCGGCAGCGCAGGGACCGCAGCTCACCGTGCGCTCGTCCGTTCGCCCACCGTTTCCGTGCCGGCGACCCGCTCTGCGTGGCAGATCGAGCCGGGAGACCGTGGGGGACACTGGCGTACGTGCGGTCCGTTGCGAAATTGGGAGTGACAGGGTCAAGTACCCATTTGGAGGACCGCAGATGCGGAATCGCCTACTCGGCTTGCTCGCGACCTCGGCGATCGTCTTCGCCGCTTGCCAGGGCGCAACGAGCACGCCCGCCGCTTCGACCGCGCCAGCGAGCGCGGCACCGTCGGAGGCTGCCGCGGCCTCGCCGACCGTCGCGCCGTCGCCGACGCCGATCGACTACGACCAGCTCCTGTACGGCTACAGCTACAAGCCGTCGACCGGGACGCCGGGCGGCAAGGTCATCATCGGCACGGATGCGGTGATCGACCAGCTCAACCCGTACTACCAGAATGCCGTCGCGGACACCGAGGTGATCGCGGCGACCATGCGCACGCTCCTCACGGTCTCCTCGGACGGCCACTGGAAGCCGGACCTCGCCGCCGAGCCGATCACGTTCAAGGACAACGTCACGCAGGATCCGTCGGGTGGCGGTTTCACCGTCCACGCCAAGCTCAAGCCGGGCCTCAAGTGGTCCGACGGACAGCCGCTGACGTTCGCCGACTGGGTCTACACGTGGAACTGGATCCTCGACAAGAACCAGGTCGGGATCACGACCTCGCCGTACGACGAGATCGACAAGATCACCCCGTCGGCTGACGGCCTCGAAGCGGACTTCCACTTCAAGGAGCCGTTCGCCGGCTGGCTCGGCGCCGTCGGCGGCATGTGGCCGATGCCCGAGCACTACATGAAGACCATCCCGGTCAAGGACGCCGCGGCCAAGAGCTACCCGCTCAGCGCCGCCGTCGGCGCTGCCCCGACCAGCGGACCGTTCAAGTACGACACGGCCTCGTCCGACACCGTCGTGCTCTCACGGAACGACAACTGGGCCGGCGGCGACCATACGGCATACCTGGACGGCGTGACCTACAAGACCTACGCCGACGCGGCGACCGAGGTCGCGGCCTTCCTGACCGGTGATGTCGACGTCGCCATCGAGCTGTCGCAGGACGACTACGACGCCATCAAGGGTGTCGATCCGGCGACCGGGAAGGCGATCATCGCGCCGGCCTGGCTGTACGAGCACCTCGACATGAACCAGTCGGGCCTCGGTCAGGGCAAGGGCCACCCGGCCCTCCAGGACCCGATCGTCCGCAAGGCGATCTCCCAGGCCATCGACAAGAACGCGATGTGGCAGGCGGTCTTCCCGGGCGCCCCGGTCCCGGACAACAACCCCTGCACCAACGCGACCCCGTCCAACTACTGGCAGCTCCCGGATGCCAAGTGCCTTCCGTTCGACCTCGCGGCCGCCAACAAGGCGCTCGACGACGCCGGCTACAAGGCCGGCACCGACGGGATCCGCGTCGACCCGAAGAGCGGGCTCCCGCTCGTCTTCGAGCATTGCACCAGCACCCAGGGCTTCCGAGAGCTCGGTGCGGACTTCCTCGCGAAGTCGCTCCAGCAGATCGGCATCAAGCTCAACGAGAACTTCGTCGACCGGACGACCGTCCTGTTCGCCAACTGGCCGAACGTCAAGGACGACACGAAGTGCAACCTGGCCCACGGCAACTACGACACGTCGGAGTTCGCCTACCAGCTGACCTTCGACCTGTTCGGTGACTACTACTACAGCTACCACTCGGGCCAGATCCCGACCGCGGCCAACAAGGGCAACGGGTACAACTACCTGCGCCTGGCCAACCCCGACATGGACGCTGCGATCAACACGCTGAAGGACTCGCTGGACCCCAAGGCCCAGATCGAGGCGGCGTACAAGATCCAGCAGCAGTACATCGACCAGGTTCCGGAAGTGGTCCTCTACTACCGCAACGACGTGCGGGGCGTGGGTGCCAAGGTCCAGAACTTCGAGAAGAACTCGTCGACCGCCACCGATATGTGGAATATCGAAGACTGGTGGTCGCAGCAGTAACCCCTTCCTAGGACAGCGTGCGGACGACGGCTCGATCACCGAGCCGTCGTCCGTGCATCCCGATCCGGCGACCGCGCGGACCGGACCGGGGGACCGGACGTCGTCCGGGTATGGACCGGGGCCCCTGTCGGGGCGCCGGCCATCGGGTCACAGGCGTGGAAGCAACTTGTGACGGAGCCTGTCACATGACCAGGTACCGGCGATGACCAAGTTCATCATCCGTCGATCGCTCGGCCTTGTGCCGCTGCTCCTGCTCGTGATCGTCTTCAGCTTCCTGCTGATGAAGGCGGCTCCCGGCGGACCCGAGGCCCAGTTCCAGGGCAACAAGAAGATCAGCCAGGTCCAGATCGATGCCTGGCTCAAGCGGTGGTGCCTCCAGCCGACGGACGCCAACACCCCGATCCTCGAGCAGGTCGGCAACTACTTCGTCGAATTCGGCGGCTGGTTCGGGATCCTGAACTGCAACAAGTCCGGGTCACAGGCCTTCTTCTCCGACTCAGGCGGCCTCAACCTCCTGCCGCCCGCCCTGGGCGGCGGCAGCAACGGCGTCATCCATGGCGACCTGGGGTACGGCATCCAGTCGGGCAGGCCGGTCACCGAGATCATCGCCGAGCGGATCCCGGCCACGTTCATCCTCGCCTTCACGGCACTGGTCCTGTGGGTCAGCATCGCGATCGTGCTGGGGGTCTACGCGGCCATCCACCGCTACTCGCTGTTCGACCAGACCGTGACCTTCCTGAGCTACATCTTCTACTCGCTGCCGACGTTCTGGCTCGGGCTCAACCTGATCTTCATCTTCGGGGTCGCGCTGCGCTGGTTCCCGACCGGAGGGATCATCACCACCCGTGACTGGTCGCCGTTCAACACGCCCCAGTACTGGCAGCAGTTCGGCGCCAACCCGGGTCCCGCGATGCTCGACATCGGGCGCCATCTCTTCCTGCCGGTGCTGACCCTCGTGGCGGTCAACATCGCCGGGGACAGCCGATTCGTGCGGGCGTCGATGCTCGAGTCGATCAACCAGGACTATGTCCGGACCGCCAGGGCCAAGGGCCTGCGCAACCGGGTGGTCGTCGGCAAGCACGCCCTGCGCAATGCGATGCTGCCGGTGGTGACCAACGTCGCCCTCGAGATCCCGTTCCTGTTCTCCGGGGCGATCGTCACCGAGACGATCTTCAACTGGCCCGGGATGGGCCGGCTGTTCATCGACTCGATCGGCGGCAAGGACTACTTCGTGATCATGGGCCTGCTGTTGGTGACCGCCATCATCACCCTGTTCGCGAACCTCATCGCCGACGTCGTCTACGCCGTCGTCGATCCGAGGATCCGATATGACTGACATGGGTCCGGGGCCGGAGAAGAACTCGAATCGACAAGAGGTCTTCATCTCGCCGACCGGCGCACCGATGAACGTCGTCCAGATGGCCGAGGGCCCGCAGCCGGCGGACTTCGAGGTCTCGCTCGAATCGCTCAACCAGTGGCAGATCGCCTGGCGCCGGTTCAAGCGTCACCGCCTGGCGGTGGTCGGCACGGGGATCTTCGGCGTGATGATCCTGCTGGCGATCTTCGGCCCGATCATCTGGCCGTACGACCGGCTCGCCCTCAAGCCCGTCACGCACAGCGGCGGCAACCCGCCGGGCTGGATGCAGAACCCGCGGACGCTGGCCGACCCGTTCGGGACCGACAACGGCGGGCGGAGCGTGTTCATCCTGACCGTCAACGGCGCCCGCCTGTCGATGCTGATCGGGATCGGGACGACGGTCATCGCGGTGACCATCGGCGTGGTCGTCGGCTCGTTCGCCGGGTTCTTCGGGGGCAAGGTCGACGGGTTCCTGATGCGCTTCGTCGACTTCATGCTGACCATCCCGTTCCTGTTCGTGATCCTGGTCATGGCCCGGTTCTTCGGCGCCGGTGACCCGATCGTCCTGACCCTGATCTTCGGGCTGCTGTTCTGGCCCGGGCTGGCCCGGCTCGTCCGGGCCCTGTTCCTGTCGCTCCGCGAGCAGGATTTCGTGCAGGCCGCGCGGGCGGTCGGCGTCAGCGACACCCGGATCACCTTCCGCCACATCCTCCCGAACGCGCTCGGCCCGATCATCGTCTCGGCGACCCTGCTGGTCGCCTCGGCCATCGTGACCGAGGCGTTCGTCTCCTTCCTCAACTTCGGGCTGAAGGCGACCGACCTCAGCTGGGGCAACGCGCTCGCGAGCTCGCAGCAGTACCAGATCGTCGGCAACTGGTGGTGGGCGTTCTTCCCCGGGATGGCCATCGCCCTGACGGTCACCGCGATCAACTTCATGGGCGACGGTCTGCGCGACGCCCTCGACCCGCGCGCCAGGGAGTGACCGCTTGACCGGCTCCATCCTTCCGGCCGACGACGACGTCGCCACGCCCTCGGCCGGGCGCCCGCTGCTCGACGTCCGCGACCTGCGGACCTACTTCCACGTCATGGACGGGGTGGTCCGGGCGGTCGACGGGGTCAGCTTCTCGATCATGGCCGGTGAGACCCTCGGCATCGTCGGGGAGTCGGGCTGCGGCAAGAGCGTGACGTCGCTGTCGATCATGCGCCTCCTGGACATGCCGCCGGCCGAGATCCCCAGCGGCGAGATCCTGTTCGAGGGCCGCGACCTGCTGACGATGCCCGACGAGGAGATGCGCAAGGTCCGCGGGAACGACATCGCGATGATCTTCCAGGAGCCGATGACCAGCCTGAACCCGGTCTTCACCGTCGGCGACCAGATCGCCGAGGCGGTGATCCTCCACCAGGGCCTGTCCAAGAAGGCGGCCTGGGACAAGGCGATCGAGTCGCTCAAGGCGGTCGGGATCAACAACCCGGAGCGGCGGGTCAAGCAATACCCCCATGAGCTGTCGGGCGGCATGCGTCAACGGGTGATGATCGCGATGGCCCTGTCGTGCGATCCGAAGCTGCTGATCGCGGACGAGCCGACGACCGCTCTCGACGTGACGATCCAGGCCCAGATCCTCGAGCTCATCCGGACCGTCCAGGATCGGACCGGGGCGGCCCTGATGCTGATCACCCACGATCTGGGCGTCGTCGCCGAGACCGTCAAGGACGTCGTCGTGATGTATGCCGGCCGGATCGTCGAGGAGGGCAGCGTCGAGGAGGTCCTGCTCGCGCCGAAGCACCCCTACA
Source organism: uncultured Chloroflexia bacterium (assembly GCA_963781845.1). Taxonomy (GTDB): domain Bacteria; phylum Chloroflexota; class Limnocylindria; order Limnocylindrales; family CSP1-4; genus Chersky-267. Next base: position 148,726 of record CAWAHN010000004.1, read on the forward strand.
CGGAGGGGCTGCTCGGCTCGATCCCGTCGCGCGGCAAGCGCGGCGAGCGCCTCAACGTGATCCGGGGCACGGTCCCGAACCCGTTCAACATGCCGCCGGGCTGCAACTTCGCGCCGCGCTGCCCGTATGCCTTCGAACCGTGCACCCAGGTCGACCCGCGGATCGGCGACGCCAACCCGCCCGACGTCGCCTGCTGGCTGTACACCCCGACGGCGACATCGCCGACCCCGCCTCGCGTCCGACCGCGACTCGATCTCGTCGAGGCGCTCGGGTGACCTTCGAGACCACCGAACCGGCTGCTCCCTCACCCGACCCGCAGGTGGCGCCGGCCGTGCCCCCGGCGGCCTCGACCGCCCCGGCGACCGGCTCGCCGGTCGGCCGGCCGCCGACGTCGGAGGTGCCGCTCGTCGAGGTCGAGGGCCTGGTCAAGTACTACCCGATCATGGGCGGCTTCCTGCGCCGCCACGTCGGGGATGTCAAGGCGGTCGACGGGGTCAGCTTCTGGGTCAATCGCGGCGAGGTGCTCGGACTGGTCGGCGAATCCGGTTGCGGCAAGTCGACCCTGGGCAAGACGCTCATCCAGCTCACTCCGCCGACGGCCGGGCTGGCCAAGCTGGACGGCGTGCCGATCTTCGGCAAGAAGGGCAAGGACCTCAAGAAGCTCCGCCGGCGGATGCAGATCATCTTCCAGGACCCGGTCGGGTCGCTGAACCCGAGGATGCCGATCAGCGACATCATCGGCGAGGGGCTGCTGGCCCAGGCCGACGCGGAGAACAAGTGGGGCGACCGGAAGGTCCGCGACAAGCGGGTCGGCGACTACCTCGACGCGGTCGGCCTGCGGCGCGACTACACCCGGCGCTACCCGCACGAGTTCTCCGGTGGCCAGCGCCAGCGGATCGGGATCGCCCGGGCGCTGGCCCTGAGCCCGGACTTCCTGATCTGCGACGAGCCGGTCTCGGCCCTCGACGTGTCGATCCAGAGCCAGATCCTGAACCTGCTCCTGGACCTCCGCCGCGAGTTCGACCTGACCTACCTGTTCATCGCCCACAACCTGTCGGTCGTCCAGTACATCAGCGACCGGGTCGGGGTGATGTATCTCGGCAAGCTGGTGGAGCTGGCCGAGGTCGAGGAGCTCTACCGGCGGCCCCGCCACCCGTACAGCGTGGCGCTCCTGTCGGCGGTCCCGGACGCGAACCCGCGGATCCGCAAGAAGCGGCTCGTGCTGACCGGCGACGTCCCGTCGCCCGCGGCGCCGCCGTCCGGCTGCCACTTCCACACCCGGTGCTGGCTGTACGAGCAGCTCGGCCAGCCCGAGGCCTGCACGACGGTCGACCCGGAATTCCGGGACATCGGCGACGGCCATCTGGTCGCCTGCCATTGGGCCGAGAAGGTGCCGACGGCGGTCGTCGCAAGCGCGGTCCCGACCGCGGACCCGACGACCGACACCGTGGCCATGCCAGCCGCCGGGCGACCGGCGGCACCGCCGATCGATGCCGGTCCACCGGCGGAGGAGGCCACGGCGAGCGGCACCTGAGTATCATGCGCGGGTCGGCGAGGACCGGATCCGACCGGAAACGGCCGGGCTGGAGGAGGCCTCGTCGGCCCGAGCACCAGGCATAGGAGGAGAACGAACCGCATGACACGGATCAGATCAGCAGCAGGTCTCGCGATCGCCGCGATCCTGTTCGCAGCCTGCAGCGGGTCGACGGCAACGCCGGCGCCCGCGACCCAGGCGCCCGCCAGTGCCGCGGCACCGTCGGCCGCGGCGCCGTCCACGGCGCCGAGCGCGGCCGCCGGGACGCCCAAGGACGGCGGCAGCCTCGTCGTTGCGCTCCCCGGCGACATCTCGTCGACCGACACGGCGTTCATCCAGGACAGCAACTCGTCGTCCGTCTCGAACCAGGTCATCGAGGGCCTCGTCGGGACCAAGCCGGGGACGACCGGGGAGGTCATCCCGGTCCTGGCCAAGTCGTGGACGGTGAGCCCCGACGGCCTGACCTACACGTTCACCCTGCAGGACGGCGTCAAGTTCCACGACGGGACCGACTTCAACGCCGATGCCGTCTGCTACAACTACAACCGCTGGAACAACTTCACCGGGCGCGCTCGCCAGCCCCGACTACGCGTACTACTACGCGGCGGTCTTCGGCGGCTTCGGCAAGGACTCGAACCTCGCATCCTGCACGGCCAACAGCCCGACCGAGGTCGTGATCGTGCTCAAGCACCCGTACAGCAGCTTCCTGCTGAGCCAGACGATCTCGACCTTCGGCATCAACAGCCCGACCGCCCTGAAGGCGCTCGACGCGGACAATCCCGATCCGACCAAGAGTGGCTATAACACCGGCGCCAAGGGCGCGATGGTCGGCACGGGCCCGTTCATGTTCAAGGAATACGTCACCAACGACCACATCACGGTGGTCAAGAACCCGAACTACTGGAACACGGCCGGCGCGGCCCACCTGGACACGGTCATCTTCAAGCCGATCGCCGACCAGACGGCGACGCTCAATGCGCTCCAGAGCGGCGACATCCAGCTCGCCATGAACCTCAACCCGACCGACCTGTCGACCGTCCAGGGCGACTCGAAGCTGCAGGCCATCGATCGCGGTGAGTCGTGCAACCTGTTCCACCTCGGGATGAACCAGACGCACAAGCCGTTCGACAACGAGAAGATCCGCGAGGCGGTCGCCTACGCGATCAACAAGCAGGCGCTGATCGACACGTTCTACGGCGGCCAGGCCAAGGCGGCCATCACCTGGATGCCGGCCGGTGGCCTGGATGCCAAGGATGAGGCGCTGCCCGAGTACAACGTCGACAAGGCCAAGGCCCTGATCGCCGAGTCCGGCGTCCCGGCCGACCAGCTGACGTTCGACTTCTGGTATCCGTCCAACGTCAGCCGGCCGTACATGCCGGACCCGAAGGGGATCTTCTCGGCCATCAGCTCCGACCTCGAAGCGGTCGGCTTCACCCCGAACCCGCAGACCAAGCCCTGGAAGGAGGGCTATCTCAAGGAGGAGGCCACCGGGAAGTACCCGATGTGGCTGATCGGCTGGACCTGCGACTGGGCCGGCCCGGACAACTTCCTCGACACCGCCTTCTTCAACTACCAGGGCGGCAAGCCCAGCCCCGAGTTCGCCTACAAGAACGACGACCTCAACAAGACGATGAAGGACGCCGAGGCCGCTACGGACGACGCGACCGCCAAGGGGCTGTGGGAGAAGGCGCAGGACATGATCCGCGCCGACATGCCCACCGTGCCGATCGTCAACTCCACTCCGCCGGCCGCCGCGGCAGCCTTCGTCAAGGGCTTCGTCGGCTCCGGCAACCTGACCGAGATCCTCAACACCGTCTGGCTCGACCAGTAACGTGATCGGTCCGTGGGACGGAGGCGTCCGGCGGACCTCGCGGACCTCTGACCGACCCCGGCGCCCTCGGGCGCCGGGGTCGGTTCCCACCATCCCGCGGAGCGATCGACCCCGGTGATCAAGTACATCGTCCGACGACTGCTCGGTGCGATCCCGGTCCTGTTCGGGCTGTCGATCATCCTGTTCGCGTTCATCCACCTGCTGCCGGGCGATCCGGCGGCGACGATCCTCGGTCAGCACGCCCGGCCCGAGCTCGTCGAGGCGATGCGCCACCGCCTGGGGCTCGATCTGCCCCTCTGGCAGCAGTACCTCGACTACGTCGGGGACCTGCTCCACGGCGACCTCGGCCGGAGCTTCATCAACAACCGCTCGGTCGTCGACGACTTCTTCGTCCGGTTCCCCGGGACCATCGAGCTGACCCTCGCCGCGCTGTTGTTCGCGGTGGGTCTCGGCATCCCGATGGGTCGCTGGGCGGCGCGCAAGCCGCAGAGCTTCTCGGACGGGTTCATCACCGTCGTCTCGCTGGTCGGAGTGAGCATCCCGATCTTCGTCCTGGGCCTGTCGCTCCAGTACGTGTTCGCCGTCCAGCTCCACATCCTGCCCGCGTCGGGTCGGATCGACCCCCGGCTCCAGGTGCCGTACACGACGAACTTCCTGCTGATCGACACGCTCCTGGCGGGGCGGCCGGACGCCTTCGTCGACTCTCTCCGCCACCTCGTCCTGCCGGCCATCGCCCTCGGGTCGATCCCGTTGGCGATCATCACCCGGATCACCCGTGCCTCGGTCCTGGACGTCACCCACGAGGACTACGTCCGGACGGCGCGCGCCAAGGGCCTGACCGAGAAGCGCGTCGACGGACGGCACATCATGCGCAACGCCTGGCTTCCGGTCGTGACCGTCATCGGCCTCCAGGTCGGCGGTCTCCTCGCCGGGGCCGTGATCACCGAGACCGTGTTCGCCTGGAACGGGGTGGGGAAGTGGGTGGTCGAGGCGATCGAGGCCCACGACTACTTCGTGATCCAGTCGTCGATCCTCATCTTCGCCCTGATCTTCCTGCTGGTGAACCTCGTGGTCGACATCGGCTACGCCTTCCTCAACCCCCGGATCCGGTACTCCTGATGGCGACCAAGGCGGCCACGCCGGCGACGGTCCGCGTCCCGGTCGAGAGCCGGGCGAGCCGTGGCCTGTGGCGCGATGCATTCGTCCGGCTCCGACGCAATCGGCCGGCCCTCGTCGGCCTCGCCTGCATCACGGTCTTCGTCTTCGTCGCGTTCTTCGCCCCGTGGCTCGCCCAGTACGACCCGAACAAGGGTGGGCTGGGCAAGACCTTCGAACCGCCGTCGGCGGCCCACTGGGCGGGGCTGGACAAGCTCGGCCGGGACGAGCTGACGCGAGTGATGTACGGGGCCCGCATCAGCCTCGTCGTCGGCGTCATCTCGGTCACCGTCGGTCTGACGATCGGCGGGCTGGTCGGGGCGATCGCCGGCGGGGTCGGCGGGCGGGTCGACACCATCCTGATGCGGATCACCGACGTCTTCCTGGCGATCCCAGGGATCCTCCTGGCGATCGGCATCGTCGCCTGGCTCGGTCAGGGCCTGGTCCAGATCATGATCGCGGTGGCCGTGGCGAACGCCCCGATCTTCGCCCGGATCCTGCGCGGGAGCCTGCTCTCGCTGCGCGAAGCGGAGTTCGTGACCGCCGCCCGGTCGGTCGGGGCGAGCGGGACCCGGCTGCTCCTGCGCCACATGCTGCCCAACGCCCTGACCGCGCTGATCGTGGCGGCGACCCTCGCCCTCGCGACGGCGATCATCGACGTCGCCGGCCTGGGCTTCCTCGGGCTCGGTCCACCCGATCCACGGACGGCCGAGTGGGGCACCATGCTGACCGACTCGACCGAAGCGTTGCGCCGGGCCCCGTGGCTCATCTTCGCCCCCGGGATCGCCATCGTCATCAGCGCGATCGGGTTCAACCTGCTCGGCGACGGGCTCCGCGAATCCCTCGACCCGAGGTTGAAGCGGTGACCGCCGCGACGCCTCGCGCGACCGCCGCTCCGAACGCTTCGGGAAGTGACCGCGGAGCCGACCAGGGGCCGCTCCTGTCGGTCCGCGATCTGGTGGTCCGGTTCCGGACCCAGGACGGGACCATCCACGCCGTCAACGGGATCGACTTCGACCTGGCGGAGGGGGAGACGCTCGGGATCGTCGGTGAGTCGGGTTGCGGCAAGAGCGTGACGAACCTGGCGATCATGCGGCTCCTGCCCAAGCCGGCCGGACGGATCGAGCGCGGCAGCATCCGGCTCGACGGCCAAGACCTGGTGGCGCTGTCCGAGAACGAGATCCGGGCGATCCGCGGTCGGGACGTGGCGATGATCTTCCAGGATCCGATGACCAGCCTGAACCCGGTCCTGACGATCGAGGAGCAGATGGTCGAGACGATCCGGGCGCACCGGACGACGACCAAGGAGGAGGCCCGCGCCCGCGCGATCGAGCTCCTCGAGATGGTCGGGATCCCCAAGCCGGAGACGCGGCTGAACGCGTACCCCCATCAGTTCTCGGGCGGCATGCGCCAGCGGGTGATGATCGCGATGGCGCTCGCCCTCGATCCCCGCCTGCTCATCGCCGACGAGCCGACCACGGCCCTCGACGTCACGATCCAGGCCCAGATCCTCGAGATCCTTGCGCGACTCGCGACCGAATCCGGCACCGCCCTCATCCTGGTCACCCACGATCTGGGAGTCGTGGCCGGGATGACCAAGCGGATCAACGTCATGTATGCCGGGTTCGTCGTCGAATCCGCCACCACGCCCGAACTGTTCGCCCGACCGTCGCATCCGTACACGATCGGCCTGCTCCACTCGATCCCGCGGCTCGACTCCGATGGCGACGAGGACCTCATCCCGATCGAGGGCCGGCCGCCGGATCAGCGGATGGAGCCCGTCGGTTGCCCGTTCGCACCGCGCTGCGCCTGGCGGATCGACACCTGCTGGTCGGACAACCCAGGGCTGGCCGCGGTCGATGGGACCACGGCGGCCGTGATGACCGGGTCGGGCGCGACCCACCGGATCGCCTGCTTCAACCCGCCGACCCACGACGAGGCGCTGGCGGGCCGGCCGCTCCGCGATGGGTTCAAGCCCGCTCCACCGCCGGGCGCGCTGCCCGGCGAGACGGGCTTCGAGGGCCTCAGCTCCGAGGAGGCGCTCGAGGAGCTCCAGCCGCAGGGTGGCGAGGACAGCCCGCTCCTGCCCCGCGACGAGGCCCTCCTCGACGCGGGTCGCGATCGGGGGATGTATCCCGGTGACGCCGATCGGGACAGCCACCGATGAGCGGCTCGGCAGGAACCGACCCGACCGCCGCGGGGGGTCCCCCCGTGGCGATCCCGACCGTGCAGAGCGGCTCGGCCACGGGAGCCCTCCCAGGTCCGGCCGGCACCCCCGCCCGGGCGGGCGAGACGCTCCTCCGGGTCGACGATCTACGGGTCTGGTTCCCGATCACCGAGGGGCTCATCTTCGAACGGCACATCGGCGACGTCCGCGCGGTCGACGGGATCGACTTCGAGATCCGGCGGGGCGAGACGCTCGGCCTGGTCGGGGAGTCGGGCTGCGGCAAGAGCACGACCGGCCGGGCGATCGTCCGGCTCTACAAGCCGACCACCGGCTCGATCACCTTCGACGGGGTCGACCTGGCGCCGCTCGAGGGGGCGGCGCTGCGGCGGATGCGGGCCCGGATGCAGATGATCTTCCAGGACCCGTACGCCAGCCTCAATCCGCGGATGAACGTCGCGGGGATCGTCGGCGAGCCGCTCGACATCCACAGTGTCGGCACCAAGGCCGAGCGCCAGGAGCGGGTCCGGGACCTGCTCGCCACGGTCGGTCTCAACCCGGACTTCGCCGTCCGCTATCCGCACGAGTTCTCGGGCGGTCAACGCCAGCGGATCGGGGTCGCGCGCGCCCTCGCCCTCAACCCGGACCTGATCGTCGCCGACGAGCCGATCAGCGCCCTCGACGTGTCGATCCAGGCCCAGATCATCAACCTGCTCCAGCGGCTCCAGGGTGAGTTCGGACTGACCTACCTGTTCATCGCCCACGACCTGTCGGTGGTCCGCCATATCAGCGACCGGATCGCGGTGATGTATCTCGGACGGATCGCGGAGGTCGCCTCGTCGCGCGACCTGAACCGCGAGCCGCTCCATCCGTACACGGTGGCGCTCCTGTCGGCCATCCCGATCCCTGACCCGGTGATCGAGGCACGCCGCCGCCGGATCATCCTGAAGGGCGACGTCCCGTCGCCGGCCGCCCCGCCGCCGGGCTGCCGGTTCCACACCCGGTGCTGGTTGCGCGAGCGCCTCGGCGAGCCCGAGCGCTGCAGCACCGAGGATCCGCCGCTGCGGGTCCTGGCGACGGGTCACGAGGTCGCATGCCACTTCGCCGAGGAGGTCGCGGGCTCCGCCGAGCAGGTCCAGGCTGTCGGTCGGGGGGCTCCGTCCGCTCTGCCCGCCGGCTCTGTGCCGCCGTCGATCGGACCGGACGGGGCTCCTCGTCCGGACCTCGGCGCGCTGCCCGTCACGCCCCCCGTCCCGCCGAGCGCACCGCCGTCGGTCCCGTCGCCCGGGGTCTGACGGGCTAGACTCGGCCGGTGCAGCCGTTGCGGATCGCCCTCGCCCAGATCGCGCCGCGCCTCGGGGCGCTCGATGAGAACCTCGAGCGCCATCGGACCCTGCTGGCCGAGGCCCGCGCCGGCGGCGCGGGGCTGGTCGTCTTCCCCGAGCTGGGGCTGACCGGGTACCTCCTCCAGGACCTCGCCGCCGAGGTGGCCATGCGTCTCGACGATCCGCGCCTCGGGGCCCTGGCGGCCGAGACGGCCGGTCTGTCGGCCGTCGTGTCGTTCGTCGAGGAGTCGGCCGATCACCGCCTGTTCATCGCCGCGGCGCTGCTCGAGGACGGGCAGGTCGCCCATGTCCACCGGAAGCTGTTCCTGCCGACCTACGGCCTGTTCGACGAGCGCCGGTTCTTCGCCGCGGGCGATCTCCTCCGGGCGATCCCGTCGCGCCTCGGGCCGGGCATCGGGCTGGCGGTGTGCGAGGACTTCTGGCACCTGTCGGTCGCGCAGGTCCTGGCGCTCGACGGCGCCCAGATCCTGATCAACGTGTCGTCGTCGCCCGGCCGTGACCTCGCCGCGACCAACGAGGTGGGGCTCGGGACGGCGACGTCGTGGCGGACGCTGATGCGGACGTACGCCCAGCTGACGACGAGCTTCGTCGTGTTCGTCAACCGGGTCGGGGTCGAGGAGTCGATCAGCTTCTGGGGCGGCTCCGAGGTCATCGGACCCGACGGAGCCGCGCTGTTCAGCGCCCCGTTCTACGACGACGGCCTGTACCAGGTCGACATCGACCTTGGCGAGATCCGCCGCTCGAGGATCGGTCTGCCGCTCCTGCGCGACGAGCGTCCCGAGCTCCAGGTCCGCGAGCTCGCTCGGATCGTGGCCGAGCGGGCGGGGTTAGCCGGCGATTCCACCGCCGACCCGGACGCCGCGCCCGGTCTCGACGTCAGCCCGACGGTCCCGGCGCCCACGACCGGGTCGGGTCGACAGTGACCGGCGCCGTGTTCGAGCTGCCGACCGAGCTCGAGATCGATGCGGACATCGCCCGCCGGGTCATCGCCGAGTTCATCCGCGGCCAGCTCCGCCAGGCCGGCTTCGAGCGGGCCGTCCTCGGACTGTCCGGCGGGATCGACTCGGCGCTCGTGGCATTCCTCGTGAGCGAGGCGATCGGCGCCGACCGGCTGCTGTGCGTGATGCTGCCGTATCGGACATCGTCGCCGGCGTCGCGGGCGGATGCCGAGGAGGTCGTCCGCCGCCTGGGATGCTCGTCCGAGCTGGTCGACATCAGCGCGATGGTGGACGGCTACTACGGCCGGGACAACGTCCCCGGAGCGCTCGGGCTCGAGGGTCTCGAAGCCGCGCCCCTGCGACGCGGCAACTTCATGGCCCGGATGCGGATGGCGGTCCTGTACGACCGATCGGTGACCTGGGGCGGGCTCGTCGTCGGGACCGGCAACAAGACCGAGGGGCTGATCGGCTACACGACCCTGTTCGGCGACAGCGCCTGCGCGTTCAACCCGATCGGCGACCTGTACAAGAGCCAGGTCCGCCAGCTGGCCGCCGCGGTCGGCGTCCCCGACGCGATCATCGCCAAGGCTCCGTCGGCCGACCTGTGGCCGGGCCAGACCGACGAGTCCGAGGCCGGCTTCAGCTATCCGGAGCTCGATCGACTCCTGTTCTGGCTGATCGACAAGCGGCGCTCGCCCGAGGAGCTGGTCGGCAAGGGCTTCGCTCCGGGACTGGTCGCCTGGGCCACCCGGGCCGTGGCCGGCGCCGAGTTCAAGCGCCAGGTGCCGCCGATCGCGAAGCTCGGACCGCGGACCGCCGGCGTCGACTACCTGTACCCGCGCCGACGACCGGGCTCGTCGCGCTCGTGACCGAGCCGGTCGGGGGGCGGCTGTACGTCGTCGCGACGCCGATCGGCAACCTGGACGACATCACCCTGCGGGCGATCGCGACGCTGACGGCGGTGCCGTTGATCGCCGCGGAGGACACCCGGATGAGCCGTCGGCTGCTCGTCCGGCACGGGATCGCCACCCGGATGGTCAGCTTCCACGCCCGCAACGCCGAACGACGGGTGCCCGAGCTCCTCGACCACCTGCGGGCGGGCGCCGACCTCGCCCTGGTGACCGACGCCGGCACGCCCGGCGTGAGCGATCCGGGCGAGGAGCTCGTCCGCGCGTGGACGGCCGAGGGCGGGGTCGTCGTGCCGATCCCGGGCGCCTCGGCGGTCCTCGCCGCGCTGGTCGCGTCGGGCCTCGGCGGTCCTCGCTGGGTCTTCGAGGGCTTCCTGCCGCGAGGCGGTCGGACACGGCGCGAACGGCTCGCCCGGATCGCCGCCGACGAACGCGGTTGCGTGATCTACGAGGCTCCGGGTCGGATCGCGGCGACGCTCGTGGACCTGGCCGCGGCGTGCGGGCCGGAACGGCCGGCCGCCGTCTGTCGGGAGCTCACGAAGCTCCACGAGGAGGTCGTCCGGGGGACCCTGGGAGCGCTGGCCGCGAGCGCACGGGACGGCGGCTTGACGATCCGGGGTGAGTTCGCGCTGGTGATCGGTGAGTGGCGCGGGGCCGGCGTCGCCGGAGGGCCCGAGGCCGCGCGCGAAGCCTCCGAGGATCGCGAGGCGGTCGCTCGAGCGGCCGTCGAACGGCTCGTCTCCGAGGGTGTCGCCCGGGGTGATGCGGCTCGGCGCATCGCGAGCGAGACGGGGATCCCGCGGCGCCGCCTCTACGGCGCCCCGTCGCCCGAGGGCTGAGGTCGGGCGTCGTTCCTACGGTCGCGCGAGGGCGTGCATCGACGTGCCGCTCCAGCGGACGACGTCGCTCAGCTTCGGGCGGACGTAGTAGAGCAGCCCGACGAGCATCGCCGGCGTCTGGAGGTAGAGCCGCGGGGTGGCGATCGTGACCGCCAGGACCACGGTCCAGGGTCGGTCGGTCAGAGCGCCCCAGGTCACCAGCGCCGCCGCGCCGATCAGGCGTGCCCAGAGCGGCACGCCGTCGCTCGGCGTCAAGGTCTGCAGGAAGGCGACCCAATCGAACCACGTCCCCGGCGCCACGACGAAGGAGGCGGTCGCGATGGCCGCCGTCACGCCGATCGCGATGCCGAGGTTGCGCCACTCTCGCCGGACCGCGAACCAGAGCAGGCCGACGCCGGGGGTCACCTTGGTCAGGAGCACGAACGACCAGAGCGCCGGCCAGCGCAGGCCCCAGACGGCGACCGCCACGATCAGCAGGTTGACGTTCGCTGCATTGATCTCCGACGCGAGCGGCGACCAGAACACCACGAGCGGGAGGAGCGGACCGGTGAGCGCGAACAGGGCGAGGACCTCGAGGCCGCGCAGGAGCGCCACGAACTGGTCGAACGACAGGAGCTGGAACGGGATCATCGCCTGGGCGGCCGCGGGCGAATAGATGAACTGGTAGCCGGTCGTCCAGTACGGCCGGGCGGGGTCGATGAAGAAGTAGCAGCGCGCGTCGACCGGGGTCCCGGTCATCGCGGTGAAGGTGGCCCAGACCGTCAGCGCGACGCCGCCGGCCAGGCCCACGAGCGCGATCCGGCCGGCCCGGGCGAAGGACCCGAGCGCCGCGCTGGCGTCCGGGGTCGAGCCCCGGCTCGGCACGCGCGGTCGGACGGTCCCGATCCGACCACGGATCCCCGATGAACGCTCTGCGGGCAGTGTCGCCATGGCCCCCCGACCCGACATTCGAGAGGCGACTCTGCCAGAAGTACCGGTCGAGGGATAGGCCAGAAGTACCGGTTCCGGTGCGACCCCGCACCGACCGCGCGTGAGGTCGTGGTTCGCGGATCAACGTCGGCGCGCGTCGGTCGGCGCAGGACTCGCCGTCAGCGCGCGACGGTGTCGACTCGATCGGAGAGCGGCCGGCCCGCGGGCGCGAGCCGACTCGCTAGGTGCCGCGGTAGGCCGAGTACTCCTTGCGACCGGCGAAGAAGCCGATCCCCCAGGTGCCGAGGTCGATGGCCAACGCCGCGATCAGGAAGATCCAGTTGATCAGGCTCAGGCCGTTCTGCGAGACGAATCCGTAGATGAACGTCGTCCACGGGAGGATCAGGAACCCTCCCAGGAGCCAGATCGGGGACCCGAAGACAGCGTTCCAGTACGTCGGATCGTTGACCCACCCGACGAGGAGCGCGAACCTGGGCAGGATCGCGCTGAAGATGGCAGACATGGAGTCCCTTCCCTTCGGCGAGCCGCGTGATGTTGGGCTGTGCGACTTCGCGTCGCCACCCATCGTAGGACGGTGGGGTGCCCGCCGCACTCCCATCGACATGGAAACGGCGCGCACTGGCACCGACTGACGTGGAGCCGCGTCGGGCGCATCATGGGATCGACGCCTTGGTCGGCGACATAGGTAAGGCGGCGATGCGCTGGTTGATCGCCTCGTTGGTTCTGGTCCTCGTGGGTTGCGGGGGAGCGCAGGCCCCGGCGTCGCAAGGGACGATCCCCGCGACGGCCCCGAGCGTGGCCGCCAGCCCGACTCCGACGCCGTCCCCGGAGACGGCCGACGACCGTGCCGCGGTCGCCGCGTACCAGGCGGCGGAGACGACCTACCTGACGACCTTCCGAGCCCTGGGCGCGACACGACCGCCAGGCACCGGCAGCGACACGCGGAAGACCTATTACGCGGCGGCGGCCGGGATCGAGGACTCCTACATCACGGCGCTGTCCCAGGTGAAGACGATCCTGGGATCGGACCGACGGACCGCCTCCGGCCGCCTGGTGGCCGCCGATGTCCAGGCACTCATCGACATCCACGCGGGGATCCGCGGTCTGTACCTCGAATGGGCCGATCCGCGACACGAGGCGGACATCCTGGCCGAGGACCACGCCATCGCGGTGGCCCTCGATGCGGAGGGCCAGGCTTCCATGCAGGTCCGGTCCGACCTCGGACTGCAGCGGTGACCGGCCGAGTCGGCGACCGATCCGAGTGCCGCTCCGGCTCGGCTGGTCGCCTGGACTGACCCGGCTGGGCTCAGGTCACTCGCAGGCGAAGGTCCCGGAGACGTCCGCGCCGCTGATGGCGTCCTTGCCCGAGAAGGTGCCCGACCTATCGGCGTCGAGCGTTCCCGTGCGGGTTCTGCGTGACCTTCCAGACGACATCCCGGATGGAGCCGGACAGACTGGACACGGTCCCGTCGGACCGGAACACCAGGGTGACCGCATCGCCATCCTCCAGGGCGCCGACGAGTGACGCTCAGCCCGCCGTCGCCGAGGGCCTTGCAGGTGACTTCCGCCCGCGAGTCCACCATGCCCTGCCACGACGACCTCGAGTCGTGCCCGGCTCGACGCCGACCACCTCCGGGCCGATCGACTCGCTCGCGGCGGCTGCCTCGCTCTCGGTCGGGGCCCCCGTCCCGGGGAACACCGGCTGCCAGGTGACCTCGGACGCCGACCACTCCAGATTGAGCTCGCCAGTCGAGTGGACGACCACGGACGATCCGGGTGTGGCCTCGACCGAGAACACGCCGTCGCCCGAACTCAGGAGCAGGCGCCTGCCGTCCGGGGACCACTGCACCCGATCCAGTCCGATGCTGGAGCTGATCGGCAGCTGAACCGCGTTCGTCGAGCCGTCGGTATCCATGACCACCAGCTCAGGCGGATCCTGGGTACAGCCATCGCTGGTGCAGCGTGTCCGATGCTGCGGCGAATGCCAGCTGGGTGCCGTCGGGCGAGACCGGGCTGTCGCGGAGCGTGAGCTCGGGATCGGCGGCGTGAGCTGGATGTCGTTGTTCCCGTCGGCGTCCACCACGTGGACAGCCAGCCCATCAGCCCGGCGTGTCGGTCGCGACGTAGACGATCCGGTCGTCGCCGACCGTCCAGCCCAGGGATCTCGGTGTGGCACCCGCCACCGAGATCAGCATGGACGCCCCGTCCGCCACGCGGACGATCCGGATCCGGCCCGGCTCGGCGACGGCGATCCGGGACCCGTCACGCGACCACTCGAGCTCGTTCTGTTCGAATCCGGACTCCGGGGTCACCGAGACCGTCGTCCGGTGTCCGGATGGCACGTCGGTGATCCACAGCTCGGGCCCGACACGGAAGGCCAGCTGCTCGCCGTTCGGGGACCACTCCGGACAGGCGATCGGTCCGCCGCCGGGAACCGTCACCCGCATCATCGGCGGCGATGCATCGCCGTGGTCGTCCAGTCCGACCACGACGACGGCTCGATCGGTGACCGGCCACACGCCTCGGTATGTCGTTACGGGGTCGGAGGCGCGGGCTTCGCCGTACGCCAACTTCCGACCGTCGGGGGAGAACCGCGGGCAGGCCTGGGCGAGGCCGTCGCCGACGGACCCGATGATGCGTCGTGCCGGAGCGCCCTCGCCGACGAGATAGATATCGCCCACCTCGCCACCACCGATGTCGCTCGGGTTGGCGGAGACGGCGATCAGGCCGTTCTCCGGCCGCACCGCGGGAGATGGCAGCACAGCCGGAGATGGCGGCACAGCCGGCGAGGGCCGGACGACCGGCGCCGATCGGTTGATCAGTGTCCCGCCGATGAGCGCCGTGCCGACGAGCCCGACCAGAAGGAGAGTGGCCACCGCGATCAGCAGCGCGGTCCCGCGCAGTGGGAATGTCGCCCGCCCTCCGCGGGATCGCACGCGCTGGACCTCGGTCCGCGTCACCGACACCGTGCTGACCGGCTGGTCGATGCGTCGCGTGACCTCGTCCCAGAGATCCGGAGCCGGCACGGAGTCGAGCGAGCGGAAGCGCGCGTGGAGATCAGTCATGTCCGTCACCCAGGAGAGCGTGGAGCCGTCTGCGCCCGCGGCTCAGGTTCGCGCGGACGGCGAGCCCGTTCGAGCCGAGCCGTGCGGCGACCTCGCGGACAGGAAGGTCCGCGTAGTAGAAGAGGATGATCGCGGCGCGCTGAGCGTCCGGCAGCTGTCGAAGGGCGGCGAGTAGGTCGGAGTCCTCGTAGCGGTCGAGATGACTGGTGCGATCCGACGATTGCTGGTCGGGGTCGCTGCGACGCGCCTTCAGTGCCCCTGCGGCGATGCGGAAGGCGGCGCGCCAGATCCAGGCGGCGGGGTCCCGGATCGCGGGCCCTCGCCGGAGAGCCTGGGCATAGGCGTCGGCCACGGCATCGTTGGCGATGTCCGGATCGCCCGCGAAGGCGTAGAGCGCCCTCCAGAGACGGTCTGAATCCTGGCGGTATAGCGTCTCGACACTGTCGCTCCAGTCGCCAGCCGCCATCGTGATGTCCACACCTGCTAAGGGGCCGAATCCTGGAGAAAGGTGACATCACAGCATCTCGTGTCGGGCGATGCTGAGCGATCGCTCCCAGTCCCGCATCGCCTCCCATCGGTCGTCGACTCAGGCTAGCCGCCCAGCGCGGCGGCGGATACAGTCACATGCGTGTCCGGCGCGCGTCGTACGGGCTGCGCGACGTGGTCGACGAGCGCACCCGAGATGGCTCCGTGGAGGCGCGATCACATGGACGCGAACCGTCGCTCATCCATCGCCGGCATCATCCTGTCCGTGCTGCTCGCGGGCTGCGCCGCGTCCTCCAGCCCTCCGGCCAGCCCGACGACGACCGAGAGCCCCGTCCTCGGGTCGGGATCGCCTGGCCTCCCGGTGGCCTCGCCGGCGACCGCCATGCCGAACGACTCCTCGTCTGTCGTGGCCTCGCCGGCCCAGCCATCCCCGACCCCCGGCGTCTCGTCGCCGCCGGCGGGTGACGATGCGAACGGCTTCGTCACCTCCGCCCCGCCCGACGCTGCGACGGCGTGGACCGGCATCACATGGCAGCGCCTCGCGCCCAGCGATCCACTCGGACACGTCCGGTCGATCACCCGCTGGCGGGGCGGCTACCTGGCGACCGGTGACCTGGCCGTCGCCGACGGCTCGGCGCACACGAAGGTCTGGTCCTCGACCGACGGCCGGACCTGGGAATCGCTGGATGCCGACATCTTCGGTCCGACCACGATCGTCGTCGGAACGGCGGCGACGACGGACGGGCTCGTCGCGCTCACGCTCCAGGCCGGACCGGCCATTTGCGACAGCGAGCCCGGCCTCGACCTGACCGTCCCCGACTGTTGGTCGAAGACCGGACCGCTCCAGGTCTGGACGTCCTCGGACGGGACGACCTGGAGCGCCCACCCGGGCCCCGACATCGCCCTTCCCGAGATGGCCGGCCAGGGCGAGGATCCACCGACGCTCATCGCCGCGGATGGCGGCCGGCTCCTCGCGGTGACGCTTCGGGGACAGCCGCTCGCGACCTCGAACGACGGGATCGCCTGGGCCGCCGTGCCGACCGGCGCCTTCCCGAAGGGCTGGCGTGCGGAAGCCGCCGTGGGGACAGCGGCGGGCATGGTCGCGGTGGGGGATACGGCAGCCAAGACGGTCGCCGTGTGGTCGCCGGACGGTCGCGTCTGGACCAGCCACGCGCTCGGGACCACGAGCACGGGCAACAACGTCGTCGTGCCCGGCGCCACGGGACTGATGGCGACCGGACTCGAGTACCACGACAACGGGGCTGGAACGTGGACCTGGTGGTGGTCCCTCGACGGACGCTTCTGGCGGGCGCAGGCCGGGTACCCACCGCTGGGCGCCATGTCGGGATCGGCAGCGCAGGAGTGCCAGGACGCCTGCCCCGACGGGAGCCTGGTGGGCGACGGCGAGCGGATGATCGCCTACCGCGGCTGGGGCAAGCAGGCCGGCTGGACGTCGTTCGACGGACGCGCCTGGACCCCGCTCGTCTTGACGGGTCGCCCGGAGCAGTCGTCCGGCTGGCTCGACGATCACTGCACGCAAAGCCTGCTCGTCGTCGCGATCGGGCTGTCGTGCGCCGCCTCCGATGGGACGACCTGGTTCGGCACGCCCCGGACCTGATCCGGTCGGCTCGCGATGCTCAGACACGGCGGCTTGCGACGTTCGACAACGAGCGGGACATCCGCCCGAAACATCCGGGCTCAGGGCTGCCGCTCTGGCGGCGGCATCATCGTGTCGTCCGCGTAGTCCCAGCACGTGATGACGTCTGGTTCGAGCTCCGCGATCATCCCGGGGTCGATGCTCAGGTACGCGGATGGGTCCGTCGTAGGGTCGAAGGCGTCGACGTATGGCCGGCAGATCACGAGCCCGACCTCGTGGTAGCCGTCCTGGGTCATCCGGACGCGACCGCGGACCTCGATCGCTCGGTACGGGTGGGCGTCTTCGGCGAGCACGGCGGTCGCCCGGGGATCGGCTTCCAGGATCCGGATCTTGCGATCGTGGGCGGGGAACTGGAACACGAATTGACCGGCGACGAACCGATGCCAGATGGGCCGGCTGAGGATCCGGCCGTCGGGCAGGCTCATGGAGATCACGGCTGCGCGCGGCTGGTCGAACAGGTCGCCGAGATCCGAAGGTGCCAATCCACGTCGCATGACGCTGATCTCCGGCCAAAGCCATGGGTCGCGGCGACGATGCTACACCTGGGCTCCGCCCCCGAGCCGCGCCCACGGCGGCCTCGCGAGAACCACTTCAAGCGGCCGTTCCGCTCACCCGACACGACGCGCGGCCGGGGCGGGCGCCCGAGGGGGGAGAACGCCCGCCCCGTCGCGCGGGGAGGAGGGAAGCGTCGGTCGGCCGGCGGGTGCGGGCCTCCGGTCGGCCGGCGGCGGGTCCGGCGTCGGTCATCGACATATCACGTCCTCCAGATCTCACCCCCGACGGCATTCATCGCGCAGGAAAGCGCCGAGCAGGAAGCACGCCACCGCCAGCGCCCCGACGGCAACGATCCCCGGGATCCAAAAGGTGGGATCGTCGAGGCTCCCGTAGTAGGTCGCACCGTCGCTCCCGGTGACCCCGAGCTCCGGCCACGAGAGTGACCACCTCCCCGACTCGAGCACCATCGCCCGAGCAAACGAGAGGAGATTCCCGGATCCTGCCGTCACCACCGCGCAGGCCAGCCCCGCGAGCCCAACCCAGAGCAGCCCCAGCGCGATGCCGTTCCGGCTGCCACGCCACAGGCCGCGCGCCAGGATCAGGGTCATGAGCCCGGCGAATGCCAGCGGGACGACGACGATCAACACGAAGAGTGTGGCGTCGCCCGCCGAATGTTCACCTTCGGCCCCGAGGAGGTCGGGCAGGAGACGGGCCAGCGTCGGCAAGGATACGACGAGCAGCAGGACACCGACGACCGCGAGGGTCACAGAAGCGGCCTGGTCCCATCGGGATCGAATGGCCATGTCCCACCTCATGACCGACCTTCTCAGCGTGCTTGCGCGCCTGCGCGCCGGGTGGGTCGGTCTCGTCAGTGGCTCGGCGCGGTTCGGGCTGCCAGAGCGTCGACCGCGCGTGGGAGCAACCTTCTGCAGCATCACTGTGGGCGCGGGCGACCGCCGTTGGCTAGAGCCGTTCGTCGTGACCTGACTGCGTCGCTCCGAGTCCACGGGCCGTTCCAAGTGAGGGTCAGGGCACCACCTGCAGGACGGCCATCGACCCCGGCGGGATCACACCTCCCGCTCGCGCGGCGACGCACTCGGGGTCATCGGCCAGGAACACATACCTGCCTGGGGCCAGCACGAGCCTGGTGACGTTCCCGTGTGGCTCGCCGTTCGCGAAGCCGCTGGTCATCGCCGTGTGATAGCTGTCGCCGTGGGCGACGCGGTCCAGGTCGTCGTCGCTGAGCGGGCCCGGCGTCTCTTCGGGCGCCGTCATCCGCTCGACGAGGACCACGTTCGTTCCGGGTTCGTCGAGGACCATGTAGATGTCGCCCGCCCGCACTGCCGTCGGCTCCACGGCCACCGCGTCGCCGGTCACGATCACGTGCACCACCTGTGCGCCGGGCGGGATGGTGATCGGGCCGGGCTCGCAGCCGGCGAGCGCACCGGCGACCACGAGCGGGAGCAGGATCGCCAGCACCCTCGCGACGTGGCTCATCACGTTCAGGCCGCCCATCGTGGCGCCTCCCGTCACTGATTAGGACGAGCGGTTTGGCGCCATGTTTCAGGGGGTCCAGCCGCCTAGAGAGGACATTCGTAGTGGTGCTTAATAGGACTACCAGTGTGCGATGGCGAGCGCAGCACCAGACAGGATCAGCGTCCCGCCCCCGATGATGACGGCGGTCCCTCGACCCCCGGATCGCCCTGATCGTCAGCCCATGGCGTCCGCGGTCGAATGGTGAACCATCGTGTGCCGAACGGTGGCGGCGACCCACAGCCCGATCGTCGCAACCGACGAGGATCGCGAGCGTCTGCTCGGTCGCCTGGGTGACAGTCAGAACGCCACACACCAGCGCGACCAGCCCGCCAAGCGACGCGAGAGCCAGATACATCCTTGACCCCGAAAGAAGGGCAGCGAACCCTGGGACGACCGCCGAGGCGGATGCGATGAACCCGAGCGCAAGTACGAGCACCGCGATGGCGCTCGCCGTGAGCCCCTCGAGTGGGCCCATGAGCCAGAGCAGGTAGATGAGCGTCGCCGTCGCGACGAGCAGTGTCGCGATCCGGTCTCGCCACGGGATCGACATCTCAACCTCCTTGTGTGTTTGCAGGCGACGTGCCGTCGGTTCGCGGCCGAGCCCCAGACGGCCGGCGAACCTCGCTCCGTCAGGCGCCTGTGGGTCCGTGCCCGTGCGGAGTCATCCGACTCCAGGCACCCCAGAGGATCCCGATCCCGAGGGCGACCAGGCAAAGCGGCCAGATCATGTCCCAATTCAGCTCTGCGAGCTGGAAGCCGAACACGTTCACGAGCGTGTAGTAGACACCTGCCCCGAGGACGATCAGCCCGAGGAGGATCGCCCCGACATCGATGCTGCGCAGCCTATCCATGGTGACGCGACCTCCCATGCGGCGGGTCGGTCTCGCCAGTGGCTCAGCGCGGTCCCGGCGGCCAGGGCGTGCGGGCCGCGCGTCATCGCCCCCCGCGTACGTGGAAAGTGTCTCCCGTGTCTACCCTCGATGCCAAGAGCCGTCGGTCACGAAACGACCCGGTCGGCCGGGACGGGCTGGCCGCACGACGGCCCGATCGATGACGGCAACGTCAATGCCTTCGGCGGTCAGGAAGAGGCCCCGACGCCAGGGGGTGCCGTCGGGGCCGTTAGCGGACCAGGCGGGCCATCCAAGAGCGCCGAGTCCGTCAGAGAGAACGTCACGCGGTTCGTCCCGTTACAAGAGAGGACCCCGGCCATCGTCCACATGGTCGCACTGACTGTCCGACGCGCGTCGTAAGGCGATCGAGGGGTGACAGCGTCAGGTCCTGCTCGGTCCTGGCCGACGATGTCCCTGGATATTCAGCGCGGTGTTCGCGGCGAAGAGGATGGTGAATACGACCCAGGCCTCCCGCGCGAAGTTCCACAGGGGCCACCACATGAACATCTGGGCGAAGAAGTAGACCACGAGATAAGGCCCCAGCACGTTCCATTGGATCGGCGGACCGCGCCAGGGTCGCGGCCTCCAGACATCGACGATGGTGCCGAACAACGCCCAGGCGGCCATGAGCAGCGGGCCGATCCATAGGGTTGCACGCTGCCCGCCGACAACGAGCAAGATCGCGAGCGGCAGCCCGAGCGCGGCAAACCCGTAGGAGGCCTTGCCGAGCCCGTCGGCGCGACTCGGCCACGAGCGACGGGCTGCGAAGAACGCAACAAGGAGCGCCTGGCTAGCCAGACCGAATATGGCGAAGACAACCTGCTCGGCAGTCATGGCTTCGCGGCCACACCCTTCAGGCCGTGCCATCAAGCCCGGCCCAAGTCGAGACTAGGCGTTCCGGCCGCGGCCTCGCCAGAGCCATTCATCCCGATTTAGGACGGCACGTCCCCCCGACCGCGCAAGAAGGCGGAGTCCCTTAGCAACGGCGGACCCTGGACCCGGTCGATCTGGATGCCCCAGAGTTGTTCTCGGGCACGACGAAGGCCTGGTCGTATACGGCGTGGACGAGGAGGTCGTTCGTCATCTCCGAGAGCCACAGGCTGTCCGGCTCGGCGCCGATCCCGCTGTACTCGGCGTCGAAGGCCAACACCGTCACGGCCGATCGGTTGTCAGTCGATCGGCCAGCCGCCTCACCGGGACGTCGTAGAGCCGCTTCGCGACCGACCCGTCGACTCGGACCGCCCATATCCCGACGTCGCCCGGTGCCCCCTGGAAGACATTGACGACGATCGACCGGCTGTCTGGCGCCCAGAACGCGAGCACGCTGGCACCCTTGCGGCTGAACACGACGTGGTCCTTGCCGGTGGCCCGGTCGCGGACGACGACTCGGCAGGCGCCCTGGTTCGAACCGCACGGCTCCCAGGTCATGGCGTAGTCGAGGTCTGGAGAGGAGGCCCGTCTTCCGCTCGCGCATTTGCGGCGAGCCACCAAACGCGCGGCCGGGGCGGGCGCAAGCTGGTCCTCGCGGCTACCATCACCCTGGCCATCGGCGGCCTCGTCCGCTTCAGGGGCAAGCGGCCAGAGCTGATCGCCCTCATCGGCTGGACCCTGGTGTTCGCGGCCGTGGGGACAGTCCCGTCGCCGACCTCCTCCGTCGAGGACTGGGCATGTGTGCAAAGCGAAACCACCTGCTACATGCCATGGGCTCCGGGTATCAACGGGATGGTCATGTGGGGCGTGATATCGGTCGGCATCCTCGTGGTTGGGTACGTGCTTCGGCCTCGCGAATTACCGCAGCACGGTCACGTCAAGGATTGACGGAGCCCCCGGTCGCTTCGGCTCGGCTGCTCTCCGAGGAGGGATCGCACGTCCGGACGCAGGCTGGCGGCCACTGTGGAGCAGGTGTCATTTCGGCCGATCGCGTTAGCGATCCTGCTCTGGCAAGGGCGGGACCATCTTGGCCCAGATGCGCGGGTTCATCACGAAGATGCCTGGCAGGAGGATCAGGCCGGGGATCGTGATGAGGAGGCCCATTCCGACTGGTTGTGAATGGTACTGGTCCTGTATCTGGGTTTTGTAAGCGTCGGTGAGTTTGCCGCCGTAGACGTCCTCGACTGACATCTCGGCGTTCAGCTGGAGGGTCGTCAGCTGCACGACAGCAAACTCCTCGGCGACCACTAGACAGAAGAAGATCGCGGCGCAGATCACCGCCACCCGAAGCGCACGGCTGGTCCCCACCAGACACATGGTGAAGCCGACGAGCAGCACCAGGCACTCAAGCCCGAACAGCGGGTTTACGACCGCCTCCCACTGTTGCTCGTACTCGTATTGAGTCATGTAGTACAGGGCGACCATGTGGAACATCTCGATGATCCCGGCCGCCACGAATGCGATCACGCCGAGGACCCGTCGCCCGACTCGCCGGTCTCGTTTGACCGATACCGGTGGCGGGGGCCAGGTCGCTACCGGGCCCGCGTTATCCGTGTGTGGCCCGACCGAGACGGCCATGACGCACCCCGGGGACGCCTGCATGCCCTTCAGCCACTCTCACCATGGCCCCCGTCTACCACCCGTGTCTAGAGGCGTTCGTCGTGAAGACCCCCAGTCGCTCCGGGTCCGCTGGCGGCTCCGTGGCGGGACGGCAGCACCCGGTCGTAATCGCCGGGTCGTCGAGGCTAGCTCGGGCCGCTTGGCTGCCCGTCGCGGCAGGTCACGGGTCGGAGCAGCCATTGGTCATCTTGTCGATGCTCGACAGCGTGAGGAGACTCGAACGATGGACGACCCGGCAGCAGACAGGACGACGCATCAACCGAACCAGCTCGCAGCTCCGACCGAGATTGGCCGTAGCCAGCCGTGCCCGAGGTGCGGGTCCACGAGCGTGGCAAGGATCGCCTACGGCCTGCCGGCCTGGAGCGAGACACTCGACGAACGGATGAAGGCCGGCGAGGTTCGCCTCGGTGGCTGCATGCCGGGGCCGTACAACCTGTCCTGCAACGCCTGCGACCAAGCGTTCGGTCGGCGCGTGCCCGAGCCAGTCGCCATGGAGGAGGTCCCGAGTGCGCCGGACCCGAATGTGCCCACCGGGCCTGGCTGGGAGTGTCCTCTACACGGTGGGGAGTATCTGCGCTCCTTGACCAGTCGAAGGGGGCGCAGGTACCGGGCCTGCACGCTCTGCATGCAGTTCGAGCACGAGCCGGCAACCGCATAGCCTGAGCCAGCCATCCGCGACTGATGCTCGGCCTGCTGGTCTTCGCGGGCTGCTGGTCCGCTAAGGATGAGAAGTCCAGAGGGACCAATGGTCGCTGAGTTCGCGTTCACCTCGCTGCACGACGCCGCCCTCCAACTCAACGCCGCCGCACGTGCCGCGAAGGTCAAACCTCACCCCCTTCCGTACAGGCGGTTTGAGCCCGAGGCCGAGGACACCTGGTGGCTCGCCCCGACGACGGACAACCCGGCCTATGCGGACGGGAAGATCGTCGTCGAGCGCCCGACGGAAGCAACGCCCGGCGCATCGATCATCGGCTTGCACGTCGAGAAGGGCGTCGGTCCGGCCGCTGCGTCGGCGTTCGAGGAGTCAGCACGTGGCTCGCGGTTGGTGATGAACGAGGGCTGGATCTGGCGCGCGTTCACGCGCGAGATGGAGACTGGACGTGTCGAACACGACCTCGTGGCGGCCGAGGAGGCTGCGGGCGAGCTGCCGCTCCTCCTCTTGTTCCGCCAAGCTGTGGTGGACGTACCGAGGCTCGAGGCGTTTGAGGATCGCGACCGGTTCGCCGCCGAACTCCTCTGGTACCAGCTGTCCGGCGGTAAGCTCGACCTCCTGGGCGCACACCAGCCTGACGTCCTCGCCTCGACCCTCGATCGTACCGAGACCCTTCCTTCGATCGCTGAGAAGCTCCGAGCGGTGAAATACATCGACTGGCGATGGGTCGAAGTCATTGTCGGGATACCGTTCCATCAGGTCCCCTCGGGCGGCCTGTCAGCGTCGGAGGTCTGGGACCACGCGTGTGCACCGTGGCTGGGCTGGGTGCGCTGACGTTTCGGGGCCGGGCCTTGGGCCACTCGCGAGTCAGGTACGACGGGTCTGGCGCAGCGCAGATCGCCGCTCCATCCGCGCGGTTGGGGTCTGGGATCGCGTCATTGGCCGAAGCGCAGGACCCGGACGCGGAGCCGGGGCGGGACAGGCTAGTCGTGGCGGATGCCTGACACCACGCGCGGCCGGGGCGGGCGCCCGAGGGGGAGAGCGCCCGCCCCGTCGCGCGGGGAGGAGGGAAGCGTCGGTCGGCCGGCGGGTGCGGGCCTCCGGTCGGCCGGCGGCGGGTCCGGCGTCGGTCAGGCGGCGACGGGCTCGTCGGGGATCGGGTCGTCGGGGCCCGGCTCGTCGGCGAGGGTCCCGGCCTGCGTCTCGAGCGAGTCGGCCGCGGCCTGGGCCTCGTAGTCCTTCTTCTTGCGACCGGACAGCATCTCCACGTGGTTGGCCACGATCTCGGTCTTCCAGTGGCGCTTGCCGGTGTCATCGTCCCAGCTGCGGGTCTGGATTCGGCCCTCGACGGCCACCTGCTGGCCCTTGCCGAGGTACTGGCCGCAGACCTCGGCCAGCTTGTCCCAGGTGACGATCGTGTGGAACTCAGACTTCTCCTTGCCGCCTCCGGCGTACTCGTGCGACGCGACATTGAACGTCGTGACATTCTTGCCGCTGGCCAGCGCGCGCAACTCCGGGTCGCGGGTCAGCCGCCCGGTCAACAGGACCTTGTTCATCGGTCCGACTCTCCTTCTCGGTCGGCCGGCGGTGCCGGTCCGACCCTGCATCTGCGGCGGGTCGATCCCGACGGCCGGCGGGTGCCGACGGGCAAACTGGACGATAGCGGGCGGGTCTTACCCGAGCCTTCGCCGCGACTTCACTCGGACTCATCCGAGCCGAGACCCCAGCGATCCGCCATCGCCGACCGGGGACGCCGACCTGTCACCCTATTGGCGCAGGGACCGGACGCGGCCCGGAAGCGTCATCCCAGCAGGGAGGTGGATCATGGCCGGCAAGACTTCTAAGGCCACGACGAAGCGGCCGCGACTCGGCCGTCGTGAACTGGCCGAGTGGGCCGATCGGATCCTCGAGGATGCAAGCGAGCACGAACGCGAGTTCGAACGCAAGGGCATGACCAGCCGGACGCTTCCCCGCGCCGAGCTGATCGAGAAGCTCAGCGGACGGACGGCGCACTCACCGTTCTTGACCCAGATCGGACTGGGCGCGCCGGTCCGCGGGTCGATCCTCGTCCTCCAGTTCGGTCTGATGAACCCCGACTCGTGGCCCTATTGGATCGCGAACATGGGTCTGTGCTTCTGCTACGCGGACGCCGGAGCGTTGAGCGATCCGGGATCGGCTCTCCTTCGAGCCGAACCATCAGTCGGCGTCCAGCAGGTCGACTTCGGGTACCTCAACGCTGCGACGACCCCGTACTACCTGTCCGCCGATCACCTGATCCCAGCGGGATTCCGTGCCGGCCCCGCCGACCTCAACTGGTACCTGTACGCGCCTGACGCCTTCGCGCCCGGCGTCCTCCTCCAGCGCGGGACGATCCGGATCGAGGTCACGTAGTCGGGCGGCCGGCCGGTGGGCCCGTCCTCGATGCATCCGAGGGCCTCGATACCACGGGCATTGCTACGAACCGGGGGATCGACGAGCTCCGAGCGCTCGAGATGCTCGACACCTCCGTCAACCCAGCGATCGATCAATGGTGGTGCTATACGGGGGCGTTTCAGCGACTCCGAGAGGGTGGACGCCCAGCTGGAGCCACTTCCTAGCAATGGCCGTGGTATCGGGACGCTCACGGGCACCGGTGGGGCACCGGCATCCGGCACCACCGAACATCGGCTCCCGGACCGGACGAGCGGCAGCGCTCCGTCCGGCGCTATACTCCGCGGGTGACGGAACGCGGGCCTGCCCCGCCTGACGGAGATCAATCCCATCGTTCGAGGAACGTTCGCCCCGTGAGACGAACGCCCATCGCCCTGGGGATCGTCGGAACGCCGACGGCTCGACGAAGGGAGCAGTCTATCCCGGTCCTCGGCCCATCGGCCGGGGGCTTTTTCACGTCCGACGGCCTCGCGGCCACGCGATTCGCCCGCGACGCCGAGGCCCGGCCGCAGGCCAGGGTTCCCCGTCTGATGCCGGCCACGGTGATCGTCGGACTCCAATGGGGCGACGAGGGCAAGGGCAAGACGACCGATTTCCTCGCTGAACAGGTCGCGATGGCCGTCCGGTACCAGGGCGGCGACAACGCCGGTCACACGGTGGTCCTCGGGGACGAGGTCTTCAAGCTCCGGCTGACGCCGTCGGGCGTGCTCTACCCGCACATCGCCTGCATCATCGGCCCGGGGGTCGTGGTCAACCCGGCGACGCTGATCGGCGAGCTCGACATGCTGACGTCCCGCGGCATCGACACGGCCAAGGTCCGGGTCAGCCGCAACGCCCACGTGATCATGCCGTACCACGTCGCCCTGGATCGGGCGATGGAGACGCGACTCGACGGCGAGAAGGTCGGGACGACGAACCGCGGGATCGGGCCCACCTATGCCGACCGCGCGTCGCGCCTCGGCCTCCGGATGGAGGACCTCCTCGACGAGACGGCCTTCCGCCATCGCCTGGCCAAGGTCCTCCCGGACAAGAACGCCCTGCTCGCCACGATGCCCGGGACGACCCCCTTCGACGCCGAACCGCTGGTCGCGCAGGCGATGGCGTGGGGCGAACGCCTGCGACCGCACCTGGCCGACACGACCTGGCTCGTCCAGGATGCGCTCCGCCGCGGGGACCACGTCCTCCTCGAGGGCGCCCAGGGCACGCTTCTCGACATCGACCACGGCAGCTACCCGTACGTGACCTCGTCGAATCCGATCGCCGGCGGCGCCTGCACGGGCGGCGGGATCGGGCCGCTCCAGGTCGACGAGGTCATCGGGGTCATGAAGGCCTACACGACGCGGGTCGGCTCTGGCCCGTACCCGACGGAGCTGACCGACGAGGTCGGGACCGGGATCGCCGAGCGAGGCCACGAGTTCGGCACGGTGACCGGTCGCCCGCGCCGGGTCGGCTGGTTCGACGCGGTGGCGCTGCGCTTCGCCGTCGCCGTCAACAGCGTCAGCAGCATCATGCTCAACAAGATCGACATCCTGTCGGGCATCGACGAGATCCAGCTCTGCGTCGCCTACGAGATCGACGGGCAGCGGGTGGACCGCTGGCCGTCGAGCGCGGAGGTCCTGGCCAGGGCGCGGCCGGTCTACGAGCGGTTCCCCGGCTGGTCGGAGCCGATCAACGGCGTCCGGACGCTGGCCGAGCTCCCCGAGAACGCCCGGCGCTACGTCACCGCCCTCGAGGTGGCGGCCGGCGTCCCGATCGTGCTCGTGTCGGTCGGGCCGGAACGGACCCAGACGATCGAACGCGCCTACCGCCCGATGCGCCATCGTCCGACGGTGGTGGCCGGATGAGCCTCCCGATCATGCCCACCCGGATCCTGGTCGTCGGCGGCGGTGCTCGTGAGCATGCCCTCGCCTGGAAACTGGCCGGAGAGCCGGGTGTCAACGAGGTGGCGGTGGCCCCCGGAAGTGCCGCGATCGGCGCCGAGCCGCGGGTGCGAACGCTCCGGGAGGTCGACGCGCTGATCCCGGCGGCCGTCGTCGCCGCCGCTCGCGGCCATGCCTCCGAGCTGGTGGTCGTCGGGCCGGAGGCACCGCTCGAGGCCGGCGTCGCCGACGCGCTGACCGACGCCGGGATCCCGGTCTTCGGACCCAGCCGGGCAGCTGCGCGGATCGAGACGAGCAAGGCGTTCTGCCACGACGTCGCCGCGGCGGCCGGGGTCCGGATGGCCGCGAGCCGGGCGTTCGTCGCGGGCGACCTCGAAGGGGCGCTGGCCTACGCGGCGACGCTTGCCGGGTGGGGCCGCGGACTGGTCGTCAAGGCCGACGGCCTCGCGGCCGGCAAGGGTGTCACGGTGTGCGACGACCTGGCCGCGGCCGAGGACGCGCTCGTCCGGGCCCTCGGACGGGCGGCGGACCCGACCGCCGAGCTGCCCGGCGCCCCGCGGGCCGTCATCGAGGAGCGCCTGTTCGGTCGGGAGGTCAGCGTGATCGCCGTGACCGACGGGTCGCGGGGTGTCGCCCTGCCGGCCGCTCGCGACCACAAGCGCCTCGGCGACGGCGACCGGGGCCCGAACACGGGTGGGATGGGTGCCTTCAGCCCGGTTCCCGATCTTCCGGATGACGAAGCAGCTCGGCTGCTCACCGCGTTCCATCTGCCGATCCTGGCCGAGCTCGCACGTCGCGGCATGCCGTTCCGGGGGTTCCTGTACGCGGGCCTGATCCTGACCGACGACGGGCCCGTCCTCCTCGAGTGCAACGCCCGCCTCGGCGACCCGGAGGCCCAGGTCATCCTGCCGCGGCTGGCCGGACCGCTCGGGCCGGTCCTGCTCGCCGCCGCGCGCGCCGACCTCGGTCCGGTCCTCGAGCGTCTCCCGGCAGGCAGCCTGTCCCTCCCGACCCTGCCGGGTGCCGCCGTGGGGATCGTCCTCGCGGCCGACGGCTACCCCGGGACGCCGAAGCGGGGCCAGGCGATCGGCGGGCTCGAGGAGGCCGCCCGGCTCGGCTGCCTCGTGTTCCACGCGGGAACGCTCGCTCGACCCCCGAACGGGTATGCGACGAACGGCGGCCGGGTCCTGACCGTCGTCGGCCGCGGCGACGACCTTGCGTCGGCGCGGGCGCTGGCCGAGCGCGGCGCCGATGCCGTCGCCTGGGACGGGCTCCAGCGGCGCCACGACATCGGTCTGGATCCGTCCGCCGACCCGTTCGCGGACGCGTCCGCGCCCGTGCCAGCGGTCGCGATCCCGGGCGGAGCCCGATGATCCGCCGCTACACGCTGCCCGAGATGGGTGCCGTGTGGTCGGAAGCCGCCCGGTTCGAGGGGATGCTCAAGGTGGAGCTCGCCGTCGCTCGGGCGCAGGTCGGCCGCGGCCTCGTCCCGGCAGAGGCATTCGCGGCGATCGAGAGCCGCGCCCGGATCGACCTCGACCGGATCGCCGAGATCGAGCAGACGACCGACCACGACGTGATCGCCTTCGTCAGCCAGGTCGCCGAGGCGGTCGGACCCGAGGGTCGATACCTGCACCTCGGTCTGACCAGCAGCGACGTCGTCGACACCGGGCTCGCGCTCCAGCTCCGCGCCGCCGGAGAGCGTCTGCTGGCCGATTGCGACCGGCTCCTGGCCGCGCTCGTCGCCCGGTCCCGGACCGAGGC
This sequence comes from uncultured Chloroflexia bacterium, assembly GCA_963781845.1. Lineage (GTDB taxonomy): Bacteria > Chloroflexota > Limnocylindria > Limnocylindrales > CSP1-4 > Chersky-267. Next base: position 177,776 of record CAWAHN010000004.1, read on the forward strand.
GGCCACGGTGATGATGGGGCGCACCCACTCGGTCCACGCCGAGCCGACGACGCTCGGGGCGAAGCTGGCCGGGTGGGCGTTCGAGCTCGACCGCGACCGGCGCCGCCTGGCCGACGCGGTGGCGGAGATCGCGACGGGCAAGATCTCGGGGCCGGTCGGGACGTACAGCCACCTCGACCCCGAGTTCGAGGCCGAGGTCCTGGCCGCCCTCGACCTGCGCGTCGATCCGGTCAGCACCCAGATCGTCCAGCGCGACCGGCACGCGGCGCTGCTGGTCGCCATCGCGATCACCGGCGGCTCGCTCGAGCGGTTCGCGACGGAGGTGCGCAACCTCCAGCACACGGAGATCGGCGAGCTCCAGGAGCCGTTCCGCGCCGGCCAGAAGGGCTCGAGCGCCATGCCCCACAAGCGCAACCCGATCCTGTCCGAGCGGATCGCCGGTCTGGCCCGGCTCCTGCGCGGCTACGCCGGGGCGGCGCTCGAGGACCAGCCGCTGTGGCACGAGCGGGACATCAGCCACAGCTCCGCCGAGCGCGTCCTCCTGCCGGACGCGACCATCCTGCTCGACTACATGCTGGTCAGGATGACCGGCCTGGTCGAAGGGCTGATCGCCCGGCCGGAGCGGATGCGCGAGAACATCGAGCGCGGGCTCGGCCTTCATGCCTCATCGCGGGTCCTCGTCGCGCTCGTCGAGCTCGGGGGTCTCAGCCGCGAAGACGCCTACGGGGTCGTCCAGCGCTGCGCCCTCCGCTCGGCCGACGAACGACTGCCGCTGCGCGAGCTCCTGGCGACCGATCCGGTCGTGGCCCGCGTGCTGCCGCTCGGACGCCTCGACGAGTGCTTCGACGACGCGGCGTTCCTCCGTCATGTGCCGACGATCGTGGCCCGGCTCGACCGGATCGAGGCGACCGCGCGATGACCGCGACCGTCGGCTTCGTCCGCTCGGGCAAGGTGCGCGACCTGTACGCTCTCGACGACGCTCGCCTGCTGCTGGTGGCCTCGGACCGCCTGTCGGCGTTCGACGTCGTCCTGCCCACGCCGATCGCCGACAAGGGCCGGGTCCTGACCGGGCTGTCACGGTTCTGGTTCGACGAGACGACATCGATCGTGCCCAACCACCTGCTGTCGGCCGACGTCGCCGGGCTCGACCCGGCATCGCTGTCGGTGGACCCGGCCGACCTCCGCGGCCGGTCGATGATCTGCCGGCGGGCGCTCGTGCTCCCGATCGAGGTCATCGTCCGCGGCTACCTCGCCGGCTCCGGCTGGAAGGACTACCGGCAGACGCGGGCGATCGGCGGTCAGCGTCTGCCCGTCGGCCTGCGCGAGAGCGACCGCCTCCCGGAGCCCATCCTGACCCCGTCGACCAAGGCCGAGTCGGGCCTCCATGACGAGAACATCGACCTGTCCGCGATGGTCGACCGCCTGGCGACCGTCGAGCTCGCGCGGCCGGCCCCTCGGCTTCGCAGCGGCCGACGAGCTGACCGAGCGGATCCGCGACCGGGCGATCGCGCTCTACCGGTTCGGGGCGGCGGTCGCCGCTCGGGCCGGGATCCTGCTGGCCGACACGAAGTTCGAGTTCGGCCTCCTGCCCGACGGGCAGCTCATCCTGATCGACGAGGTGTTGACCCCCGATTCCTCGCGCTTCTGGGATGCTGCCGCGTACGAGCCCGGCCGCCCCCAGGCCAGCTACGACAAGCAGTACGTCCGCGATTGGCTCGAGACCCAGCCGTGGGACAAGACCGCGCCGGGACCGGCGCTTCCGGCCGACGTGGTCGACGGCACCCGCGCGCGCTACGTCGAGGCATTCGAACGGATCACCGGCGCGTCGTTCGCGCGCTACCTCGAGGAGGACGTCATCGCCCGATGAGCACCGCGACGGCATTCCGCTACGCAGTCAATGTCACGCCCAAGGACGGCATCCTCGACCCACAGGGCCGGGCGGTGGAGGGGAGCCTGCCCCACCTCGGGGTGACCGGGGTCTCGGCGATCCGGGTCGGGCGGCGCGTCGAGCTGACCGTCGACGCTCCGACCGAGGCGTCGGCCAGGATGACCGTCGAACGCCTGGCCGCCGAGCTCCTCAGCAATCCGTTGATCGAGACGTTCGCGATCGAGCTCCTCGGCGAGCTGTCGGCCGCGACCTCCCCGGCCGGCGACGGCATCCCAGCCTGATGGTCCGCATCGGCGTCGTCCTGTTCCCGGGCTCGAACCGCGATATCGACGCGGTCAACGCGCTCCGGGTGGCCGGCGCCGAACCGGTCGTCCTGTGGCACGAGTCGGCGGACCTCCAGGGCGTCGACGGGATCGTCCTGCCGGGCGGGTTCGCCTACGGCGACTACCTTCGAGCCGGGGTCATCGCCCGGTTCTCGCCGGTGATGCGGGCCGTCGCGGCGTTCGCCGACGGGGGCGGGCACGTCCTGGGCATCTGCAACGGCTTCCAGGTCCTGACCGAGGCCCGCCTGCTGCCCGGTGCGCTCCTGCGCAACCGGTCCCTCCGGTTCGTGTCGCGCGAGATCGCGATCATGGCCGAGCGCCTCGACTCGCCGTTCACCCGGGCGATCGACGCGCGTCGCCCGCTGCGCATGCCGGTCGCCCACGGCGAGGGCTGCTACTACGCCGATCCGACCACGCTCGACGCGCTCGAGGCGGACGGCGGGGTCCTGTTCCGCTACGTCCACCTCGACGGCACGGTCGCGGGCGGCGAGGAGGATCGGGCGAACCCGAACGGATCGCTCCGGGCGATCGCCGGTGTCACCAACGCGGCCGGCAACGTGGCGGGCCTGATGCCGCACCCGGAGACCGCGGTCGAGACGGTCCTCGGGACCGACGACGGGCTCGGGATCATCCGCTCGCTCGTCGACAGTGCGGCCGAGCGGGCCCACGGCGACCGACCCGCCGTCGTCACGATCGGCGCCCGATGAGGACCGGCCGATGAGCGGCGTGGCCGTGCCGCCGGTCGTCGACGAGCCGCTCCATCGACGCCTGGGCGTGACCGACCAGGAGCTCGGGGTCATCGAGACCAAGCTCGGCCGCGCGCCGAACGACCTCGAGCTGGCGATGTTCAGCGTGATGTGGAGCGAGCACTGCTCGTACAAGAGCTCGAAGCCGCTGCTCCGGACGCTGCCGACGGCGGGCGAGGGCGTGGTCGCCGGGACCCGGCGAGAACGCCGGCGTCATCTCGATCGGGGACGGTCTGGCCGTCGCGTTCAAGATCGAGTCGCACAACCATCCGAGCGCCGTCGAGCCGTACCAGGGTGCCGCGACCGGCGTCGGCGGGATCCTTCGCGACATCTTCACGATGGGTGCACGGCCGATCGCGGTCCTCGACGCGCTCCGCTTCGGCGACCCGTCCGATCCGCACACCCGGCACCTGGTCAACGGCGTCGTCCGGGGCGTCGGCGGGTACGGCAACTGCGTCGGCGTCCCGACCGTCGGCGGCGAGCTCGTGTTCGACCCGACCTACGGCGGCAATCCGCTCGTCAACGTCATGGCCATCGGGCTGCTCGAGGAACGGCTGCTGACGCTCGCCTCGGCGCCCGGTCCGGGGAACCTAGCGGTCCTGTTCGGGTCCACGACCGGCCGCGACGGGATCGGCGGCGCGTCGGTCCTCGCCTCGGCCACGTTCGGTGCCGACGAGCCGTCGAAGCGTCCGACCGTGCAGGTCGGCGACCCGTTCGCCGAGAAGCTGCTCATCGAGGCGAGCCTCGAGCTCATCGAACGCGGTCTGGTCGAGGGGCTCCAGGACCTCGGCGCCGGGGGGATCACCTGCGCGACGTCCGAGACCGCCGATCGCGCCGGCACCGGCATCCTCGTCGACCTCGACGCGATCCCGCGCCGCGAGCCGGGAATGGCGGCGTTCGAGGTGATGATCTCGGAGTCCCAGGAGCGGATGCTCGCGGTCGTCCGTCCGGAGCGGTGGGACGACGTCCGCGAGGTGTGCGAGCGGTGGGGTCTGCCGTCCGCGATCATCGGCCGGGTCACCGCCGACGGCGACGTCACGATCGTCGAGGGCGGGCTCGACCCGGACGGCCGCCCGAACCCGGGGGCCGTCGAGCTCGCCCGGATCCCGGCGCCGGCCCTGACCAGCGAGGCGATCGTCCACGACCGTCTCGCCACGCCCCCGCCGCGCCGCCGCGCCGCCCCGGCGCCCGGCAGCGCGGTCGAGTCGACGGCGGGCCTGCCCGAGCGCGGGATGGATCCCGGCGCCGTCCTCGTGTCGCTGCTCGGCGGGCCGAACCTGTCGAGCCGGCAGTGGGTCCACGAGCAGTACGACAGCCACGTCCAGGCCAACACCGTGGCCGGGCCCGGTCACGGGGCGGCAGTCCTCCGGATCAAGGGCAGCACGAAGGCACTCGTCGCCGCGACCGACGGCAACCAGTCGGTCGGTCTGGTGGACCCGTGGCTCGGGGCCGCCCTGAGCGTCGCCGAAGCGACCCGCAACGTGTCGATCACGGGCGCTCGGCCGCTCGGGGTCACGAACTGCCTCAACTACGGCGATCCGACCCGTCCGGAGGCGTTCTGGCAGCTGCAGGAGGGTGTCCGCGGGCTCGGCGACGCCTGCCGCGCCCTCGGGCTGCCGGTCACCGGCGGCAACGTCTCCCTGTACAACGAGTCGCCCGCGGGGGCGATCGCGCCGACGCCCGAGATCGGCGTCGTCGGCCTGCTCGACGACGTCGCCACCTGCGTCGGACCCGGCGTTCACCGCGGCGGACGACTCGGTCGTCCTCGTCGGCTCGTCGACCCCGGGACTGCTCGGGAGCGCCTACGCCGAGCTCGCCGGTCTCGCCTCCGAGGACGGTCCGCCGTCGCTCGACCTCCTGCGCGAGGGCGCACTCCAGGCCTTCATCCGCGAGGCGATCGCCCGCGGGCTGGTCGCCTCCGCCCAGGACGTCAGCGGGGGAGGGCTCGCCGTCGCGCTCGCCGAGGCGTGCATCTGGGGTCCTGACGGCGGCATCGGGGCGAACCTCCGCCTGCCGATCGCCGGCGCACCGGCGGTCGAGCTGTTCGGCGAGAGCCCGTCGCGGCTGATCGTGAGCTGTCGTCCGCGGCACGCTCCGGCGCTCATCCTGCTCGCCCGCCAGCACGGGCTCCCCGTGGAGGAGCTCGGGACGGTCGGCGGCGACCGGCTCGTGATCGAGCTGGCCGGCCTCGGCGCGACCGGCGCCGCCGAGGAGCGCGGATCGCGCATCGCCGATGCGGTCGACGTCCCGGTCGCGGACCTGCGCTCACGCCTGGGGATCGGGCTCGCCCGCGCGCTCGGCGAGGACGGCCGAGTCGGCGTCGCTGCCGGAGGACCGCTGAGATGTGCGGCGTGTTCGGGGTCGTCCTGCCGTCGGGCCGGGACGCCGAGGCCGCCCAGATCGCCGCCCTCGGGCTGTTCGCCCTCCAGCATCGCGGCCAGGAATCCGCCGGGATCGCCGTCAGCGACGGCCGGGAGCTGATGCTCTACAAGGACCTCGGGATGATCGCCACGGTCCTCGACGAGCGGCGCCTGCCGAGCCTGCGCGGGAACCTGGCGATCGCCCACTGCCGCTATTCGACGACCGGCTCGACCGTCTGGGAGAACGCCCAGCCGACGTTCCGGCTCGGGCCCCGACGGGCGGTCGCGATCGGCCACAACGGCAACCTGGTCAACACGCGCGAGCTGCTCGGCCAGCTCCGCGGCGGACGGACCCGCCTGCCCGCGTCGACCGACACGGAGCTCCTGACCGCGCTCCTCGCGGACGAGCCGGCCGCGGACACCGTCGACGCCCTGGTCCGGGTGCTGCCGCGGGTCCACGGCGCGTACAGCCTGGTCGTGCTCGACGAGCGCCGGGTCATCGGCGTCCGCGACCCGTTCGGCTTCCGCCCGCTGGTGCTCGGCCGGCTGCCGGCGCCGGACGCGGTCGACGGCGCCCTCGAGCCCGGCCTGTGGGGCGACGACGACGCCGGCGCCGGCTGGATCCTCAGCTCGGAGACGACCGGCCTCGACATCGTCGGGGCGGAGTTCGTGCGGGACGTCGAGCCGGGCGAGATCGTCGTCCTCGAGCCCGGTCGCGAGCCGCGGTCGGTCCGGTTCGCCGAGCGCGAGGCCGGCCCTGTGCGTCTTCGAGCTGATCTACTTCGCCCGACCGGACTCGTACATGGAGGGCCGCAACCTCTACGAGGCCCGCCGGCGGATGGGGATGCAGCTGGCCGACGAGCATCCGGTCGAGACCGACCTCGTCATGCCCGTCCCGGACACCGGCGCTCCGGCGGCCGCAGGCTACGCCGAGCCGTCCGGCATCCCGTACCGCGAGGGCCTGGTCCGGAATCGCTACACCGGCCGGACGTTCATCCAGCCGTCCCAGACGCTGCGCCACCGCGGCGTCACGATCAAGCTCAACCCGCTCCGCGAGGTCGTCCGCGGGCAGCGGCTGACCGTCGTCGACGATTCGATCGTCCGCGGCACGACGACCAAGCAGATCGTGCGCCCTCCTGCGCAAGGCGGGCGCGGCCGAGGTCCACGTCCGGATCAGCGCGCCGCCGATCTACCACCCGTGCTTCTACGGGATCGACACGCAGATCGAGACCGAGCTCATCGCGTCGACCCACTCGACCGAGGAGATCCGCGAGTTCATCGGCGCCGATTCGCTCGGCTACCTGTCGATCGCCGGGGTCCTCACCGCGCTCGACCTGCCGTACGACCGGTTCTGCTTCGCCTGCTTCGACGGCCACTACCCGGAGCCCGTCCCGTACGACGCTCGGCAGCCGGAAGTTCATGCTCGAGGAGGAGCCGGTGCCCGGCCTGGCGCTGCCGATCGCCCCCGGGTCGGGCGGGCGGGGCGACCTCCGCCGGGCGTACGTCCGGCGGGCGTCGACGTCGCCGCGGGCGAGCGGGCCGTCGAGCTCATGCGCGAGCGCGGTCGAGTCGACCCGACGGCCCGGAGGTCGTCGGCGGCCTCGGCGGGTTCGGCGGCGCCGTCGCGATCCCGGCCGGCCTGCGCGATCCGCTCCTGGTCAGCGCGACGGACGGGGTCGGGACGAAGACCGCGATCGCGACCGCGCTCGGCCGGTTCGACACGATCGGGCATCGACCTCGTGGCGATGTGCGCGGACGACGTCGTCTGCACCGGCGCCGAGCCGCTCGTTCTTCCTCGACTACGTCGCCGTCGGCCGGCTCGTCCCGGGCAACGTCGCCGAGCTCGTCGGCGGGGTCGCCGCCGGGTGTCCGGATCGCCGGCTGCGCCCTCGTCGGCGGTGAGACGGCCGAGCACCCCGGCCTCATGGGCGGCCGACGCGTTCGACCTGGCGGGGTTCTGCGTCGGGGTCGTGGAGCGCGACCGGTCGCTCGACGGACGGGCGATCCGGCGCCGGGCGACGCGATCGTCGGGCTCGCCGCCTCCGGGCTCCACGCCAACGGGTTCTCGCTGGTCCGGGCGCTGCTCGCCCAGTGCGACCTCGACCTGCGCGACCGCCGTACCAGGAACGGCTCCGCCGGTCGCTCGGTGACGCGAGCCACGGAGGCGGCCCTCGCGGCCGAGCCGGACCTCGCGCTGGCGACCCTCGGCGAGGTGCTCCTCACTCCGACCCGGATCTACGCCCGCGCGGTCCTCGCGCTGCGGGCGCGCCTCGTGGCCGCCGGGACGGACCTCCGCGGCATCGCCCACGTCACCGGCGGCGGACTGCCGGGCAACGTGCCGCGGATGCTCCCGGACCGACCTCGGCGGCGCGACGTCGATCCCGTCGGCCTGGCCGATGCCGTCGGTCATGCGGCTCTTCGGGGCGCTCGGCGGCCTCGACGGACGCCGAGCTCCGGGCGACGTTCAACGGCGGGATCGGGATGGTGCTCGTGGTGCCCGCCGACGCGGTCGGCGCGCGACGCTGGCCGCGCGCCGACGCGCGAGCGGATCGGCCGACGTGGCTCATCGGTGCGGTCGTGGACGGCCGCTGCCGGGGCCGAGGCGGCCGCGGTACGCGCGAGGCGGCCGCTGACGGCGACCGGGCGGCCCGGCGCGGATCGCGGTCGGAGTCTCCGGCGCCGGGCAGCAACCTCCGGGCCCTCGCGGCCGCGGCCGAACGGGTGAGCTCGGTGGCGCGATCGTCCTCGTGTTCGCCGATCGCCCGTGTCCCGCGCTCGACTGGGCGGCGGAGCAGGGGATCGACGACCGCGCTCGTGCCCGGCGCCCCGCGCGAGCGACGGCGGCGCCCGGGCCGTGGGACGCGGCGCTCGCCGCGACGCTCGACGCGGTCGGTCCGCGACCTCGTCGTGCTCGCGGGCTACATGCGGATCCTCGGCGCCGGCCGTCGCTCGAGGCGTTCGCCGGGCCGGATCCTCAACACCCACCCCTCGCTGCTGCCCGTCATTCCCGGGCGCGCGACGCGGTGCGCGACGCGCTCGCCGCCGGCGTGGCCGTCACGGGGTCACGGTCCACCTCGTCGACGCGACGCTCGACGGCGGGCCCGATCGTGCTCCAGGAGGCCGTGCCGATCCTGGCCGGCGACGACGAGGCCACGCTCCGGACCGGCATCCACGCCGTCGAGCACCGGCTCCTGCCGCGGGCCGTCGCGCTCTCCTCGCCGGGGCGCTGCGCGCGGACGGGACGCCGCGTGCACGTCGACCGACGCGCTGCGCCGAGGCCGCGCTGCCGCGGCCCCGCCGGGCGCTGCTCTCGGTCAGCGACAAGACCGGCCTCGTCGAGCTCGGCCGCGGGCTCGTCGAGCTCGGCTTCGAGCTCGTCTCGACCGGCGGGACGGCCCGGGCGCTCCGGGACGCCGGCCTGCCGGTCACCGACGTCGCGGCGGTCACCGGGTTCCCCGAGATGCTCGACGGCCGGGTGAAGACGCTCCATCCGCGCGATCCACGGCGGCATCCTCGCCGATCGTCGCGCTCGCGTCGCACCGCGAGCCGCTCGTCGCCGCCGCGATCGCCCCGTTCGAGCTCGTCGTCGTGAACCTCTACCCGTTCGCCGCCGGCCGCCGAGCGACCGGGGATCGCCCTCGACGCGCTGGTCGAGGAGATCGACATCGGCGGGCCGTCGATGGTCCGGGCCGCGGCCAAGAACCACGCCGAGCGTGGCGATCGTCACCGACCCGGCGCGCTACGCCGACGTCCTCGACGCGCGCTCGCGCCGGACGGCGCGGTCCCGGCCGGCCTGCGCGTCCGCCCTCGCCGTCGAGGCGTTCCGCCACACGGCGGCGTACGACGCGCGGATCGCCGCGGAGCTGCCGGGCCGGATGGCCGCCGCGGGCGTCGAGCTCCCCGACGAGCCGGTCTGCCGGGCTCGACGCGACCCGTACCCGCCGACCCTCGACGATCGGCCTCGAGAAGGTGGCGACGCTCCGCTACGGCGAGAACCCGCACCAGCCGGCGCGCTCGCTACCGGCGCCCCGGCGCCCGACCCGGCGAGCGGGCCGTTCGCGACGGCGGCCGCCGCTCCAGGGCAAGGCGCTGAGCTACAACAACGTCCTCGACGCGTCGGCCGCCGCCGCGCTCGCCCGCGACCTCCGCGGTCCGGCCGTGCGTGATCGTCAAGCACACGAACCCGTGCGGCGCCGCCGAGCGGCCCGACGCTCCTCGCGGCGTGGGAGGCGGCGCTGGCGGGCGACCCCGTGTCGGCGTTCGGCGGCGTCGTGGCCTTCACCCGCGAGGTCGTGATCGCCGGCGCGGCGGAGCGCGCTCGCCTCGATCTTCCTCGAGGTCGTCGTCGCGCCGTCGGTCTGACGCCGCGCCCGCGCGGTCCTCGCCGCCAGGCCGAACCTCCGGCTCGTCGTGACCTCGCTCGCCGGGGATCGCACGCGCCGGCGGCTCCGATCCACTCGAGGCGACGTCCGCACTGCGGGCGGCGCGGTCCTCGTCACGGCCCCGGACATCACTCCGGACGACCCCTCGACGTGGAGGTGGTCACCGCCGCGCGCCGACCGGACGCGGAGCGAGCGCGACCTCGACCTCGCCTGGCGGCTCGCCCGGACGTCAAGTCGAATGCGATCGTGCTCGTCAGGGACGGGCGCGTCGTCGGGCTCGGCTCGGGCCAGACGAGCCGCGTCGACGCCGCGCGGCAGGCGGTCGAGAAGGCGCGCCGTCCCGGACGCGAGCGCGCGTCGGCGCCGGCCTGCGCCTCGGATGCGTTCTTCCCGTTCCCCGACGCGCGTCGAGGTGTGCCTCGCCGCCGGGGTCACCGCGTTCGTCCAGCCCGGCGGCTCGGTGCGCGACGCCGAGGTCATCGCGGCCGCCGACCGCGCCGGCGCCGCGATGCTCCTGACCGGGGTCCGCCACTTCCGGCACTGATCGCTGCCGACCGATCTCGCGCCGGCGTGGCGTCGGCGGCCGCCCGGCCGGTCTGGCGCGTACCTGGTCGCGAGTCCCGGAGCACATGAGCGAGCCGCCCGATCGACCGACGGAGGACGCCCACGATGACGACGAGACGACCCGACCGCCGACGAGACGCACGACAGCCACGCACGCGACGAGGCCCACCAGCACGACGAGGCGACGCCACGACGCCGACCCCGGTGCCGAGGAGGGCGCTCGCGATCTCGGATCGATCGTGACCACGATCGGCGAGACGGTCGCGACGATCGCCCACGACATCGCCGAGAAGGCCGGTCCCACGATCAAGAGTGCGACCGAGAAGGCCAGCCCGGCGGTCCGCGACGTCGCCGCCAAGGCGGCCGACGTGGCCGCCAAGGCCGGCGACGCGGCAGGACCATGGCGGAGAAGGTCGCGGTCGCGACCGGCGACATCGGGGCCAAGCTCGCCGAGCGAGCCGGAGCTTCGCTTCCGACGTCCGCAGGCGGGCGAGGACGCGACCGACAAGGTCAAGTCGACGATGTCGAACGGCGCCGACGACGCGGCCGACGAGGCCGCCGAGCGGCCTCGGCGGTCCACGATGCGGCCTCGAACGCCGGCGATGCCGCGGGCGACGCGGCCGCCCGGACCGCGGATGCGGTCGGCGACGCCGCCGACGACATCGCGGGGGCGACCTCCGCCTGACGTCGGGGGCTCGATCCGGCCGGCCGTCGGCGCCTGCTACCATCGGCCGGCCATGACGCCGCCCGACCGCTTCTACCTGACCACGGCGATCGCCTACGCCAACAACCGGCCCGGCCTGCACACGCTGTACGAGGTGATCGGCGCCGACGTGATCGCGCGCTGGCACCGGATGGTCGGGGACGACACGCGCTTCCTGACCGGGACCGACGAGCACTCGGTCAACATCGCCCAACAGGCGGCCGAGCGAGGGCCGTCGCCGCGCGCCTTCGTCGACGAGAAGGTCGCAGCTGTTCACGTCGGCCGAGGCCGCCCTGCTGATCGCCCCGGACCGGTTCATCCGGACGACCGACCCGGACCACGTCCGCGCGGCCCAGGAGATGGTCCGCCGGGCCTACGCCAACGGCGACATCTACCTCGGCACCTACGAGGGCTGGTACTGCCCGAACGAGGGCTTCCGCAACGCGTCCGACGTCCAGGAGACGGCGCGCGGGACGATCTGCCCGAACCATCCCGACGTCCCGCTCCAGTGGCTGTCCGAGCGGAACTGGTTCTTCCGCCTGTCGGCCTACCAGGAGCGGCTCGAGCGCCACTACGCCGACCACCCCGACTTCGTCCAGCCGGACTACCGGCGCAACGAGATGCTCGGGTTCATCCGCGGCGGCCTCGAGGACTTCTCGATCAGCCGGGCCGGGGCCGACTGGGGGATCCCGTTCCCGATCGCGGAGAACGGCGAGACCGCGCAGCGCGAGGACGGCAGCTGGGATCCGGAGGCCGGCACGATCTACGTCTGGTACGACGCGCTGATCAACTACATCACCGGGGCCGGGTTCCCCGACGACCCGGAGGCGTTCGCGCGGTGGTGGCCGGCCGACCTGCACGTGATCGGCAAGGACATCGCCCGCTTCCACACGATCTACTGGCCCGCGATGCTGTGGAGCGCCGGCCTCGAGGCGCCCCGCCGGGTCTGGGTCCACGGCTGGCTGCTCGCGGCCGGCGGCGAGCAGATGAGCAAGAGCCGCGGCAACTTCATCGACCCGGACTCCGTCGTCGCGGCATTCGGGGCGGACGGGGCCCGGTACGTCACGCTCCGCGAGGTCCCGTTCGACCGTGACGCGGACGTGAGCTGGGACTCGTTCGTCCGGCGCTACAACGCCGACCTCGCCAACGACTTCGGCAACCTCGTCAACCGGACGGTCTCGATGGCCGGCCGCTACCTCGGCGGGGCCCGCCCCGCGCCCGCGGCCGAGGACGAGTCCGCCCTCGGCGCCGCCTGGCCCGGCGTCGTGACCCGCTACCGGGAACGCCTCGAGGCCTGCCTCCTCCACGAGGCGCTGGCCGTGCTCTGGGACTTCGTCGGCGCCGCCAACAAGCTCGTCGACGCCGAGCAGCCGTGGGTCCTCGCCAAGGCCGCCAAGGCCGGCGATGCCGCTGCGGAACGACGTCTGGCGTCCGTCCTCGGCGACCTCGTCGAGGCGTGCCGGCTGATCGGGCTGGCCGTCGCCCCGTTCATGCCCGGGACGGCGCCCCGCGTGCTCGCCCAGCTCGATCACGCCTATGCCTATGCCGCCGACGGGAACGACGGCCCGGCACTCCTCGACGAGCTCCGGTGGGGCGCCCATGCCGGCGAGCCGGGGACGCTGACCGCGCCACATCCGCTGTTCCCGCGCCTCGACACCGAGGATGCCCCGCCGGCCGGCTGAGTCGAGGGAGGACGCGGTGCCCGGATGGACCCGATGCGGCTGATCGACAGCCATGGACACCTCCAGGCGGATCGGTTCGGCGCGGATGTCGACCTCGTGGTCGGGGGCGCCCGGCTCGCCGGGCTCGAACGGATCCTGGTCCCCGGCTGGGATCCCGCGTCGTCGTCGGACGCCCTCGCGCTGGCCGACCGGCACGCCTGGCTCGACGTCGCGGTCGGCGTCCATCCGCATGAGGCGGCGGTGGTGGACGCCTCCGGCTGGGATCGGGTCGTGCGACTCGCGGACGATCCGCGCGTCGTGGCGATCGGGGAGACGGGTCTGGATACCGACCGGGCGTTCGCGCCGCTCGAGGACCAGCTGGCGAACCTCCGGCGCAACCTGGCACTCGCCCTGGCGACCGGCAAGCCGGCGATCCTCCATTGCCGGTCCAAGGCGGGGGAGCGCGACGCGCAGGACCTGCTCGTCCGGGAGCTCCGCTCGGCCGGCTTCGGTGCCGATGCCGGTCTGGACGTGTTCGGCGATCGCCCACCCGCCGTCATCCACTCGTTCTCCGGGCCGGTGGACTACGCGGCGCTCGTCCTGGACCTCGGGCTGGCCATCTCGTTCAGCGGGCTGGTCTTCCGGTCCGGTGAGGAGGCGAGCGCAGAGGTCGTCCGGCTGGTCCCGGCGGACCGTCTGCTGGTCGAGACGGACTCCCCGTTCCTGTCGCCGCCCGGTGCCCCGCGAAAGCGCAACGAGCCCGAGTGGGTGGCGGTCACCGCCGGCTGGGTCGCCGAACAGCGCGCCGAGGCGCCGGACGCCGTCGGGGCCGGCCTCGTCGCGGCCTATGACCGCGTGTTCGTCCGTCACGAGGGTGTACGATCGGACGTCTAGTGAGCATGCGCAGCCTGCTGGTCCTGCTCCTCGGTTCGCTCCTGATCGGGTGCTCACCGGCCGCCACCGCATCGCCTTCGTCGGCCGCCGCAGCGAGCCCCAGCCCGACGCCCGCTTCGCCGACCGCGTCGGCCCCGCCCTCGAGCCCGACCCCGAGTCCGACGGCCAGCCCGACCCCGACGACCCCGCCCGCGTCGAGCCCGACGACGGAGCCGTCCGGCACGCCCGGCCCGACAGCGTCGTTCGCCGCCTGTGCGCTGCCGAAGTGGCTCGGGACCCTGCCGAGCGGTCGCCTCGTCGACATCTCGGTCCAGTCGTCCGTCGCGGTCGACAAGGTCGTCTTCAAGTTCCAACCCGGCGGAGAGAACCCCGGGACGCCGAACGGGACCGTGAGTGCGGCCAAGCCTCCGTTCACCGAGAGCGGGAGCGGCAAGACGATCACGGTGGCCGGCGACCAGTTCCTCCAGGTCCGCTTCCGCAACATGACCCTCGAAGGCATGACCGGCCCGGTCTACACCGGCAAGCACGACATGAAGCCGGACTTCGAAGCGCTCCGCCAGGTCGTCAACTACGACGAGTTCGAGGGCTACAGCGGCTGGATCGTCGGGATGGACCAGCCGACCTGCGTGACCGTCCTGAACGACCCGGCTCATCTGACGCTCACGCTGCGGATCGCCCACCCCTGATCGTCCGTCCTCGGCGAACGGCCGGCCGGCGGGTCGCCTTGACAGCGACGGCGCGGCTGGGTACAGTTTTGGCACTCTCGCATCGAGAGTGCTAAGCAGAGCGACCCGACGAGCCCTGACAGGCTGCGTGCGCGGTCGACGCGACGCACTCGATCACATGGAACGGGTCATCCGGTCGCGTTCGCGCTCCGGGGCCCGACTGTCGAACGGTCGACGGCCGATGAGCCGTCACAGGAGGGATCGCACCTTGGCCACCGCCACCGCGAAGAAACTCACGAAGAAGCTTCGCCCGCTCGGGGACCGCGTCGTCGTCCAGCCCACGCCGCGTGAGGAGATGACCAAGAGCGGCATCGTGCTGCCGGATACCGCCAAGGAGAAGCCCCAGGAGGGGACGATCCTCGCGGTCGGGCCGGGCCGCACGCTCGACGACGGGAAGCGTGAGCCGATCGACGTCAAGGAGGGCCAGAAGGTCCTCTACGCGAAGTACGCCGGGACCGAGTTCAAGGTCGACGGCGAGGACCTGCTGATCGTCAGCCAGAAGGACATCCTGGCGGTCGTCGAGGACTGATCCTCGGTCTCCGCTCCCACTCCCCATACATCCCGGAGGGAACCACCCGTTGGCTAAGCAGCTCATCTTCGACGAGACGGCTCGTCGCTCGCTCAAGCGTGGCATCGATCGCCTCGCCGACGCCGTCAAGGTCACGATCGGGCCGAAGGGCCGGAACGTCGTCCTCGACAAGAAGTTCGGCAGCCCGACGATCACCAACGACGGCGTCACCATCGCTCGCGACATCGAGCTCGAGGACCCGTTCGAGAACATGGGTGCGCAACTCCTCAAGGAAGTCGCCACCAAGACCGACGACGTCGCCGGCGACGGCACGACCACCGCGGTCGTCCTCGGCCAGGCGATGGTCTCCGAGGGCCTCCGCGTCGTGACCGCCGGGGCCAATCCGATGGTCGTCAAGCGCGGCATCGAGAAGGCGGTCGAGGCGATCGTCGCCGAGATCAAGAAGCAGTCGCGCCCGGTCGACAACCGCGAGCAGATCGCCGCCGTGGCCGCGATCAGCGCCGCGGATCCCGAGGTCGGCGAGCTCATCGCCGAGGTGATGGACAAGGTCGGCAAGGACGGCGTCATCACCGTCGAGGAAGGCCAGTCGCTGGGCCTCGACAAGGAGTACACCGAGGGCATGCAGTTCGACCGGGGCTACATCTCGGCCTACTTCGTGACCAACCCCGATCGGATGGAGGCGGTCCTCGAGAACCCCAAGATCCTGATCACCGACAAGAAGATCTCGAGCGTCCCGGACATGCTGCCGGCCCTCGAGAAGGCGGTCCAGGCCGGTCGTCCGGTCGTGATCATCGCCGAGGACGTCGACGGCGAGGCCCTGGCCACGCTGGCGGTCAACAAGCTCCGCGGGACCGTCTCGGTCCTGGCCGTCAAGGCCCCCGGCTTCGGCGATCGGCGCAAGGAGATGCTCCGCGACATCGCCGTCCTGACCGGCGGCACCCTGATCACCGAGGAGATCGGGCGCAAGCTCGACTCCGTCACCCTCGAGGACTTCGGTGAGGCCCGCCGGGTCGTCTCGACCAAGGACGACACGACCATCATCGACGGATCCGGCGATCCCGAGCAGATCAAGGCCCGGATGACCCAGATCAAGGCCCAGATCGAGGACACCACTTCGGACTACGACCGCGAGAAGCTCCAGGAGCGCCTCGCCAAGCTGTCCGGCGGCGTGGCCGTGATCAAGGTCGGCGCGGCCACCGAGGTCGA
Source organism: uncultured Chloroflexia bacterium (assembly GCA_963781845.1). Lineage (GTDB taxonomy): Bacteria > Chloroflexota > Limnocylindria > Limnocylindrales > CSP1-4 > Chersky-267. Next base: position 193,757 of record CAWAHN010000004.1, read on the forward strand.
GCTCAAGGAGAAGAAGCACCGCATCGAGGATGCCCTGTCGACGACCCGCGCGGCCGTCGAGGAAGGCCTCGTCGCCGGCGGTGGGACCACCCTCCTGCAGGCCATCCCGGCGCTCGACAAGCTCAAGCTGGAAGGCGACGAGCAGGTCGGGGTCGACATCGTCCGCAAGGCCCTCGAGGCTCCGGCCCGCCAGATCGCCGACAACGCCGGCGCTCGCGGTGAGGTCGTCGTCGACCAGGTCCGCGCGGCCAAGCTCGGCCATGGCTTCGACGCCCTCAAGGGCGAGTACGGCGACATGTTCAAGAAGGGCATCGTCGACGCGGCCAAGGTCACCCGATCCGCACTCCAGAACGCCGCATCGATCGCCGCGATGGTCCTGACCACGGAGACGCTGGTCACCGACATCCCGGAGAAGGCCGCGGCGCCCGGTGGCGCAGGCGGGCACGATCACGGCGGGGGCATGGACTTCTAGTCCCGACCGTCGTCAACCACGAGTCGAAGCCCGGGCCGACCGCCCGGGCTTCGTCGAATTCGACGGCGGCGGTACCATCGGGCCAGAGACGACCGATCGGACCCGACGCCACGCTGGCGCGGTGCCCGACTCGCTCGTCGCGGAGCGGGCGTCGAGAGGCGTCCGTCGTCCGATCCGGCGACGCTGCCGGCTGTCATCACCGAGCGACCATCCGCAGTACGGAGAACCACCCGCATGCCCCGTCGCCTTCTGCTCTCCATCGCCGTCGCGGCGTCCGTCTTCCTGGCCGCCTGTGGCGGTTCGTCGTCGGCGCCCGCGCTGACCGACCCGAAGGACATCCTCACCCACTCCGCATCCTCGCTCGAGGGGATCAAGTCGGTCCACGTCAAGGCCGGCCTGACCGGCAAGATCGATCCGGGGTCGCTGACCGGCGCCGGCTCCGGCACGGGCGCGGGCGCGACCGTCGACCTGACGGGCTCGACCCTCGAGGGCGACATCGACATCGCCAAGTCCGAGGCCAAGCTCGCGATCGCCGCACCGAGCCTCTTCAACCTCACGGCCGACATCATCGTGGACAGCGGGACGCTCTACCTGAAGTCGAGCCTGACCGGCGACAAGTACCAGAAGCTGGACCTGTCCACGTTGACCGCCGGCCTGCCGATCCCGAGCCTGCCGGCCACGGGGTCGCCCGACCCCAGCGCGGCCGCGGCGATGGTCGACCAGCTCAAGGCCGAGCTCGACAAGCTGCCCGCGCCGACCAAGCTGGCCGACGAGAAGATCGGCGACGTCGACTGCTACCACGTCCAGCAGAAGGTCTCCAACACCGATGTGCCCCAGGCCAGCGACCTGCCGGCCGGCACGGTCACCCTCGACATCTGGTCGAGCAAGGCCGACTACCGTCCGTGCCGGGTCGGCATCGCGGTCGACGGTGGGGCCCAGGGCACCTTCGGGGTCACCATCGACCTGACCAAGTACGACGCCGCGGTCGACATCTCCGCGCCGCCGGCCGACCAGGTCAGCGACCAGCCGTTCTCGATCCCGGGCGTGACGCCGTAGGCTTCGGCACCGCCCCGCGAATCACGAAGCCCGCCCCGGTCGCCCGGGGCGGGCTTCGTCGTGTGACCGTCGCGGACGACGGACCCTAGGCCTTGGCGGGCTCGGCCTCGGGCTCGGCCGCTTCGGCCTCCTTGGCCGCGGCCTTGATGTCCTTGGCGGCGACATCGTCGACCGCGGACTCGACGACCCGGTTGGCGACGACGAGGGCCTTGCGGACCTCGACCACGCCCGGATCCTCGACGAGCGCCACGATCCCGGAGTTGCCCGGGGCGATGGCGTCGGCCAGCTGATCGGCCAGCTCGCTCCGATGATGGAGCTGGCGGATCTTGCCGAGCGCGGCGCCGAACACGCCGACGCTGACGGCGCTGGCGAGGATCGACGGCGGGAACAGCACGCCGAGGACGATGCCACCGACGATGCCGTACTTGGCGCCCTTCTTGGTGCTGTGGTCGGTCGCCTTCTGGATGTCGAGCTTGCCGTCGGCATCGCGCTTGACGACGATCACGCCGTCGATCGCGACGTGGCGACCGTCCTCCATGCCCAGCAGGGTCTCGTACGTCTTCCAGGCCGAATCGGTATCGGTGAACTCGGCCACGAACAGCGTGTATGCGCCGTCGTAGGCGACCGCGGCGACGCCGCTGACCTCGGGCGCACCCTCCGACGCCTTGGGTTCCTGATCGGTCATGTTCCACTCCTCCTGTGCCGTCGGGCGCACAGAATGCGAGCCTGACTGGTTGGGGACGCGGCGCCAGCGCGCCGCAACTCGAGTTTACTACCGTCGTCGTGGGGCGGCATCGACGGTCGGTCAAGGCGGCCGACCTACAATGGCGAGGTGCCAGCAACGACCGACCGGCTCTTCCCGGAGCCGCCCGAGGACGACGTCCCGTTCCCGCTCAGCGAGCCGCCCGCCGACGTCGCCGCCGAGGCCGTCGAAGACGCCGGACCGGACCCTCGGACGGGCCGCGGTCGCGGCCGTCGGCGGAAGGCTGCCGACGCGCTGGCTCCGCCGGTCGTGCCGGTCGAGCCCGCGGACGACGAGCCGCCGCTCCCGGACGACCCCGAGGGCAACCCGGCCCCGAAGGGCCCGAGTCCGGCCGAGCGGGCGGCGGCCACGGCCGTCCTGGCCGAGCAGATCGTCGCGCGGCTGAACCCGGAGCAGGCCCGGGCGGTCACCACGACCGAAGGGCCGCTGCTCATCCTGGCCGGTGCGGGCAGCGGCAAGACGAGGGTCCTCGCCCACCGGGTCGCGTACCTGGTCGGCGTCAAGGGCGTCCGCCCGTGGCAGATCCTCGCGGTCACCTTCACGAACCGGGCAGCCGGCGAGCTGCGCGAGCGGATCTCGGCGCTCATCGGCGACGCCGGGCGGGACGTCCAGACCGGGACGTTCCACGCGGTCTGCGCCCGCGTCCTGCGCCGGGACGGGACCGCGATCGGGCTCGACCCGCGCTTCGTCATCTACGACACCGACGACCAGCAGACGCTGATGAAGCAGCTCCTCCGCGAGGAGGACCTGCCCACGACCGGCGAGTTCCGACCGTCGGCCGTCCTCGGGGCGATCAGCCGGGCGAAGAACGAGATGATCGATGCGGACGGCCTCGACGAGGTCGCCCTCAACCACCACGAGCGGATCGTCGCCCGGCTCGCGCGGTCCTACCAGGCGCGCCTGCGCGCCGTCGGGGCGCTCGACTTCGACGACATCCTGCTCGAGGCGGTCCGCCTCTTCCAGGAGGCGCCCGAGGTCCTGGCCCGCTACCAGGAGAAGTGGCGCTATCTCCACGTCGACGAATACCAGGACACCAACCGCGCCCAGTACCTGTGGGTCCGGGCGCTCGCCGCGCGCTACCACAACCTGGCGGTCGTCGGCGACGACGACCAGTCGATCTACTCGTGGCGCGGCGCCGATCTCCGCAACATCCTCGATTTCGAGCGCGACGAGCCGACCGCCACGGTGGTCAAGCTCGAGCAGAACTACCGCTCGACCCAGCTGATCCTCGACGCGGCCCATGCGGTCGTCAGCCGGAACTCGGCGCGCAAGGACAAGAAGCTGTGGACGGAGAACGCCGGCGGCCGGCCGATCCAGCGGTTCGAGGCCTACAACGAGGAGGAAGAGGCCGAGTGGATCGCCCGCCAGGTCGAGGAGCTGACCGGCGGCGCGAGCTCGATCCTCACCCGCCGGGCCGACGAGGACGCCGACCGCCTCGCCCCGCGCGAGATCGCGGTGATGTACCGGACGAACGCCCAGAGCCGCGCGATCGAGGAAGCGTTCCTGCGCTACGGGATCCGCTACCAGCTGATCGGCGGGACGCGGTTCTACCAGCGGCGCGAGGTCAAGGACGCCCTGGCCTACCTGCGGATGCTGCGGAGCGACACGGACGCCGTCGCCTTCGAACGGGTGATCAACGTGCCGGCGCGAGGGATCGGCGAGAAGACGATCGAGGCGCTGCGCAGCGCGGTCGCGGCCGGGTGCCGGGGCCGCCGAGGGGGCCGAGCCGGGCGACCGCGGGACGTTCTGGGGCGCGCTCGAGGCCGCCGTCGACGGCCGGGTGGACGGGATCGCCTCGCGCACCCGGACGGCGCTGGCGGACTTCGTCGCCTTCGTCCGGGCGATGCGGGCGCGGATCGGCGTCCTGCCGCTGCCCGAGCTGCTCGATGCGATCCTCGAGCGGTCCGGCTACCGGGCGATGCTGGCCGACGGCTCCGAGGAAGGCGAGGATCGCTGGAACAACCTGCTCGAGCTGCGCGCGGTCACGACCCGCTACGACGACCTGTCGCCGGAGGACGCACTCGACCGGCTCCTCGAGGAGACGGCGCTCGTCGCGGACCAGGATTCCTACGAGGGCGAGGCCGACGCGGTCACCCTGATCACGCTCCATGCCGCCAAGGGCCTCGAATTCCCGGTCGTCTTCATCGCCGGCCTCGAGGAAGGCGTCTTCCCCCACAGCCGCGCGCTCGACGACGAGCGCGAGCTCGAGGAGGAACGTCGCCTGGCCTACGTCGGGATCACCCGGGCGAAGCGTCGGCTCTACCTGTCGCACGCCTGGCGACGGGCGACGTGGGGGATGGGCGGCGCGTCGGTGCCGTCCCGCTTCCTGCTCGAGATCCCGGCCGAGCTGATGGTCGGCCCGTCGCTGGTCGCCGATGAGCTGGACCACGCCGAAGGCCCGCTCGACCTCGACCTCGTCTTCGGGGCCCGACGCGCGTCGCGCTTCGGGACGCCGATCCGGGCCGGCGGTGGCGCCTATCGGCAGGGCAGCGGTCGGCCGGGCGCGCCGACGCCCCGAGCCGGGCACGGCCGGAACGGGGTTCCAGCCGACGCGCGACCTCGCAGCCAAACGCGAGGCGTACGCCGGCGGGGCCCGATCCGGCTCGCTCGGCCGGCAGGCGAACGTGCCCGCCTGGGACGAGATCGACGAGCACGATGCCGAGCCCGTCGACGAGGTCCCGGTCCGCCGGTCCGACGAGGGGGTCACGCGAGCGCGGGGTCGTGCCGCCGCGACCGATCGTCCCGGGCGAGCGCCGCTATCGTGATGGGGATCGGGTCCGTCACGTGCGGTTCGGCGACGGGATCGTCGTGACCGCGCGGCTGACCCGCGACGACGAGGAGGTGACCGTGGCGTTCCGCGACCCGAGCGCCGGGCGGAAGACGATGCTCGCCAGCCTCGCCAACCTCGAGCTCCTCGGCTGACCGCGGGCCGGACGGGACGATGATCGGTCGCCTCGGAGCCGCGGACCTGGCCGCGATCGCCGCGCTCGGCGAGTTCGAGGTCCACGCCCGGGACCGGATGTCCCCGGGCGCGTTCGACTACGTCGCCGGCGGCGCTTGGGACGAGGTCACGCTGGTCGAGAACGTCCAGGCCTGGCGGCGCTACCGGTTCCGCCCCCGCGTCCTGACCGGCCCGGCGTCGATCGATCCATCGGGTCGGTTCCTCGGTCGTCCGGCGGCCCTCCCGATCGCGGTCGCGCCGATGGCCTTCCAGGCGCTGGCCCACCCCGGCGGGGAGGTGGCCATGGCTCGTGCTGCCGCGAGCGCGGGCGTGCCGTTCTGCATGTCGACCTCGTCGTCGCATGACGCTCGAGGCGGTGGCGACGGCGATCCCGGACGGCCGGCGCTGGTTCCAGCTCTACAACGTCGAGGACCTCGATTTCACCCGCTCGCTCGTCGACCGGGCGGTCGCCGCGGGGTACGAGGCGATCGTCCTCACCGTCGACCTGCCGGTCCTCGGGTATCGCCTGCGGGATCGCCACTCGGGCTTCCGCGCGCCGAGGATGGCGAACCTCCCGCCGGAGCTCGATCGCAGCGCGGATCGCTACCGCGGGATGGATCGGCGGGACTTCGCGTTGTCCTGGGCGGACATCGCGACGATCAAGACGTGGTCGTCGCTGCCGCTCGTGCTCAAGGGCATCCTCACCGTCGACGACGCCAGGCTGGCGGTCGAGGCCGGGGTCGGCGGGCATCGTCGTATCGAACCACGGCGGTCGCCAGCTCGATCGGTCGGTCGCGACGGCCGACGTCCTCGAGGAGATCGTCGACGGCGGTCGGGGATCGGGTCGAGGTCTGGGTCGACGGCGGGATCCGATCCGGCCTCGACGTGGTCGCGGCACTCGCGCTCGGGGCGAGCGGGGTCCTCGTCGGCCGGCCGCTGTATTGGGCGCTCGCGGCCGGAGGGCAGGCCGGCGTCGAGCGAGCGCTGGCGATCCTCCGCGAGGAGCTGTCCCTGGCCTTGCCGCTGCTCGGGGGTGAGCGACGTCGACGGGATCGAACGATCCCACCTCCGATGACCGACGACACGCCGCTCGACAGCGCCGAGGTCGCCCGGCTGGCCGCGGGCGACCCGGCCGCCGCCGCGGCCCGGCACGCGGAGCTGAGCGCGATCCTCGAACGCGCCAACCGGCTCTACTACGTCGAGGATGCGCCGGAGCTGGCCGACGCCGACTACGACCGGCTGCTGCGGGAGCTGATCACGCTCGAAGCGGCGTTCCCGGCCCTGGTCACGCCCGAGTCGCCGAGCCAGCGGGTCGGATCCGGGGCGATCGCGTCGACGTTCGACGAGGTCCGCCACCGGCGCCCGATGCTGTCGCTCGGGAACGCCTTCAGCCACGATGAGCTCCGGGCGTTCGACGCGCGGGTCCGCCGGGGGCTCGGGCTGGCCGCCGCCCCTGAGGACGCCCCGGACCTGCGCTACGTCGCCGAGCTGAAGATCGACGGGCTGGCCGTCTCGCTCCGCTACGGGGCCGGCCGGTTCGTCCAGGGAGCGACCCGCGGCGACGGGACGACCGGCGAGGACGTGACCGCCAATCTGCGGACCATCGCCGCGATCCCGGCCCGGCTGCGCGAGCCCGCCGGCATCGAGGCGCGCGGCGAGGTGTTCATGCCCAAGGCGGAGTTCGCGCGGATCAACGCGGAGCGCGAGGAGGCCGGACTGCCGCTCTACGCGAACCCACGGAACAGCGGGGCCGGGCTCGCTCCGCCAGCAGGACCCGGCGGTCACCGCGAGTCGGCGCCTGTCGGCCTGGTTCTACCAGCTCCTCGAGGGCGATGAGCCCGCTGCGCCGACCGGCCTGGTCGATCCGCCCGGGACCGCTCCGCCCGGTGCGGAGTCGCCGGTCGGTGCGGAGATCGTCTCGACCCAGTCGGCGGCGCTCGAGCGGCTCGCGATGCTCGGCCTCCCGGTCAACCCGGATCGCGAGACCGGGCTCGACATCGAGGGCGTGATCGCCTTCACCGAGCGCTGGCGCGAGGCGCGTCACGCGCTCCCGTACGAGACCGACGGGGTGGTGGTCAAGGTCGATCGACTCGATCAGCAGGTGCGTCTCGGGATCGTGTCGCGGGCGCCCCGCTGGGCGATCGCCTACAAGTTCCCGCCCGAGCAGGTGGAGATCGCTCGTCGAGGACATCGTGACCTACGTCGGGCGGACCGGGACGCTCACCCCGGTCGCGCATCTGCGACCGACCAAGGTCGCCGGTTCGACCGTGGCCCGGGCCACGCTCCACAACCTCGACGAGGTCCGCCGGAAGGACATCCGGATCGGGGACCAGGTCATCCTCCAGAAGGCCGGCGACGTCATCCCCGAGGTGGTCGGACCGCTGCCCGAGCGGCGGACCGGGGCGGAGCGCGAGTTCGAGATGCCGACCGCGTGCCCGGTCTGCGGGACGCCCGTCGTCCGGGACGACGGCGCCGTCCGCTTCTACTGCCCGAACCTGCAGTGCCCGGCGCGCGTCGCCCAGGAGTACGCCCATTTCCTCGGTCGCGGCGGGATGGACATCGAGGGTGCCGGCTGGGCCGTCCTCGAGCAGCTCCTCCAGCGCGGGCTCGTCCGGACCCGCGGCGACATCTTCCGGTTGACGCGTGGACCAGCTCGAGGAGCTCGATCGGTTCGCCCGCAAGAGCGCGGAGAACCTGTACGCCGCGATCCAGCGCGCCCGGCGCCGCCCGCTGGCCCGGATCCTCAACGCCCTGGGGATCCCGCAGGTCGGCGAGCAGACGGCGATCGACCTGACGAACTGGCTGCTCCGCCGGATGCCGCCGGCGCCGGACGAGCCGATGGGGGAGGAGACCGGCGCGCACGGCTGGACGTGGCGGGTCGCCGAGGAGCTCCGCCGGCTCGCCGTCGACTCGCCGGACGCGTTCAGCGAGGTCAGCGGCATCGGCCCGACGGTCGGCGCCAGCATCGCCCGCTACTTCAGCGATCCGGTCACGGCCGGGATCCTCGCCGAGATCGTCGCGGCCGGGGTCGAGGCGGAGCGTCCGGACGACCGGGCGATCGCCGCCGCCGCGGCCGCCGGCGCCGGCGTCGCGAGCGGGCCGCTGGCGGGTCGGACGGTCGTCGTCACCGGCTCCCTCGAGGGGTTCGACCGGCAGGGCGCGGAGGACGCGATCCGTGCCGCCGGCGGCAAGAGCCGGCGGCTCGGTGTCGAAGAAGACCGACTATCTCGTCGCGGGCGAGAGCGCCGGTTCGAAGCTGGCCAAGGCGCAGGAGCTCGGCATCCCGATCCTCGACGAGGCCGGCTTCAGGCGGCTGCTGGCGGGCGAGGAAGCGGACTGACCGGCGTCACGGAGCGCCGGCACTCGCGGCGCAGCGGAAGCCCATGCTGTCCATCGAAGTAGTGGACCGGGTCTCCGTTCGCGCGGACGGTGACGACGAGCTGTCGCGGGAGGCTCGAGAAGCCGCCGCCCCGCCGGCTGTGGTAGGCACCCGTGTCCGGCCCGGTCGGATCCTGGACGGGCGACGCGGCGTAGTAGTCCGCGCCGTAGCGATCCGCCACCCACTCCCAGACGTTGCCGGCCATGTTCAGGGCGCCGTACGGACTGGCGCCCGCCAGCGGCGTCTCGACGTCGGTCGTGTCCGTCGTGCACTCGAGGTAGCTGGCGTGGTCGCAATCGAGCGTGTCGCCCCACGGATACCGGCGCCCGTCGGTGCCGCTCGCCGCCAGCTCCCATTCCGCTTCGGTCGGCAGGCGCCGCTTCATGCAGGTGCAGTAAACGACGGCCTCCTCGGGCGTATAGATCAGGACCGGGTAGTCGGCGAACGCCGGGTCGTGGTAGTAGTCGGGATGCGTCTTCGAGGCGGTGGTCGTGGAGCCGGGAACCGTGGAGGGGGCGCGGCAGACCTCGGCGTCGACGCACTGCTGCCAGTCCGCGTTGGTCACCTCGGTCCGGTCGATCCAGAACGCGCTCAGTCGGACGAGGTGTCGGGGCTTCGAATCCGGCTCCGCGGCGGGATCGTCGGGGGTGGCACCCATCTGGAACGAAGCCGCGGGGACACAGACGAGCGTCGCGTCGTCGCTCGGGGACACCCACCGCTGGCCGATCTCGGCGCAGGCCGGAGGACGACCCGCCGCGACCGACGGGCTCGGGGGACCGCTCGCGGGAGACGGGGCAGGGCTCGGTGGCGTTGACCGGTGAGCCGCATCCGACGAGCGCCAGCAGGACGAGCGCCGATGTCAGGAGCGCTCCGCGGTGTCGCTTCAGCACCGGCCTCCGACGTTGCAGGGACCCGACGCGTCCACTCTAGCCGGCGGGCTCAGCCGATGGCGTAGTTGATCTGGCCCCAGATCGCGTCGGGATGCCAGTCGATCGCCGCGCCGCGGACCATCCGAGTCAGCCCGCGCTCGCCTCGCCAGCCGAGGTTCTCGAGGACCGCCAGGCCGGCACGGTTGACCTCCGGGATGGCGGTCCGGACCTCGCTGCCCGCGGCGGACCGTCGGCGGCGGGCGTCGAGCAGGCGGATCCCGTCCGGGAGCGCCGGCGCCACCGTCGGGTGCGTCCCCCAGGGGACGCGCGCGTCGAACCCGACGAGCTCGCCCGAGACCCGGACCGCCACGACCGTGTCGTCCGGGCCGACCACCTCGCGCAGGAGGTGGGAGCGGTCCTCGCCGGTCGCCTCGCGGTCGAGCGCCAGGATCGCCGGCAGGTCGCCCGGGGCGTAGGCGCGCAGGCGACTGGCCCCGTCCGGGCCGGCCGACCCGTCGATCGCGGACGGGGTCGCGGTCGCATCCTCGGGACCGCCGCCCGCCGGCGCCACCAGCACCCGGTAGTCCATCTCGGCCCTGAACCCGAGGCGGTCGTAGACCGGCCGACCGAGTGGCGATGCGAGCAGGGCCATCGATCGGCAGCCGGCCGCCTCGAGCGCGTCCATGACGGCGGTCGTCAGCGTCGTGCCGAGCCCCCGTCCACGGAGCGCCTCGTCGACGAAGATCATCCCGACCCAGCCGACCGGGCCGTTGACCGTGGCCACTCCCGTTCCGGCGATCCGGCCGTCGACCTCCGCCACGAACGGCCGACAGGCCGCATGCCGGACGGCGAAGGCGAGGAACCTGCGCCGGTCCCCCCAGCCGCCGCCGATCATCACCTCGGCGGCTGGATCGGCATCCTCGGCGCGCATCGGGCGGATCGTCGCCTGATCGTCCATCGACCGATCGTAGCCGAGGCGGACGGCTGGCCATCCGGGTCGGTCCGCTATCATCGGGTCATGGCCACCCTGTCCCGCGACGAGGTCGCGCACGTCGCCCACCTGGCCCGGCTCGGGCTGTCCGAGGCGGAGCTCACCCGGCTCGAGGGGCAGCTGAACGACATCCTCGAGCAGTACGCCAAGCTGGCCGAGCTCGACACCGAGGCGATCGCGCCGACGGCCCAGACGATCGAGCTCGAGAACATCCTGCGCGACGACGTCGCGACCCCCTCGCTGCCGGTCGAGGAGGCGCTGGCCAACGCACCCGAGCGCCGCGGCGACTTCATCGTCGTCCCGGCCATCATGTCCGGCGAATGACCGACGCGACCCGTCTGGGCGCCCACGAGCTGGCGGCGACGCTTCCGGACCGGCGAGCTCAGCTCCCGCGAGGCCACGACGGCGGCCATCGAGGCGGCCGAACGCGGGAACCGCGCGCTCAACGCCTGGCTGTCGATCGACCGAGAGCGGGCCCTGGCGGAAGCCGATGCCGCCGATGCCGGACTGCGCGCCGCCCGCGCCTCGGGTCCGGCGGCGCTCGAGGCCCTGCACCCGCTGCTCGGCGTCCCGGTCGCGCTCAAGGACCTGGTTTCGATCAAGGGCGGCCAGTGCACCGCCGGGTCGCGGATCCTCGAGGGCTACCGTGCCCCGTACGACGCCCACATCATCGAGCGACTCCGGGCCGTCGGGGCCGTCGTCGTGGGCAAGACGAACATGGACGAGTTCGCGATGGGCTCGTCGACCGAGCATTCGGCCTTCGGCCCGACGGCGAACCCGTGGGACCTCGAGCGGGTCCCGGGCGGGAGCAGCGGCGGGTCGGCGACGGCGGTCGCCGCCTTCCACGTCCCCCTCGGGATCGGGACCGATACGGGCGGCTCGATCCGTCAGCCGGCTGCCCTGACCGGGATCGTCGGGATGAAGCCGACCTACGGGCGGGTCAGCCGCTACGGGATCGTGGCGTTCGCGTCGTCGCTCGACCAGGTCGGACCGTTCGCCCGGGATGTCCGGGACGCGGCCGCCCTGCTCCACGCGGTGGCCGGCCGCGACGAGCGCGACTCGACGTCGGCGCCGGTCCCGGTCCCAGACGGGCTGCTGCAGCTGACCGCATCCGACGACGAGGCCGCCACCGGGTTGCGCGGCAAGCGGCTGGGGCTCCCGAAGGAGTACTTCGTGGCCGGGATGGAGCCCGGCACGGAAGCGCGGGTCCGGGCGGCCGTCGACGCGCTCGAGGCGGCCGGGGCGATCGTCGAGGAGGTCAGCCTGCCCCATACCGATTACGGCCTGGCCGCGTACTACATCGTCGCGCCCGCCGAGGCCTCGGCGAACCTCGCCCGCTACGACGGCATCCGCTACGGACCGGCGGCGCGCGACGGCGACATCCTGGCCAACTACCTGGCCACCCGGGGGACCGGCTTCGGCGACGAGGTCAAGCGCCGGATCATGCTCGGGACCTATGCCCTGTCGGCGGGCTACTACGATGCGTTCTACCTCAAGGCCCAGAAGGTGCGGACGCTGATCAAGGCCGACTTCGACGCGGTCTGGGCGGCGGGTTTCGACGCGATCGTGGCGCCCGACGAGCCCCGGCGTCGCCTTCCGATTCGGGGCGAAGATGGACGACCCGGTCGCGATGTACCTCAACGACGCCTGCACGCTGCCGGTCAACATGGCCGGCCTGCCCGGCGTGTCGATCCCGTGCGGCCTCGCGGACGGCCTGCCGGTCGGGCTCCAGTTCATCGGCGCCCCGTGGTCCGAGCTCGGACTGCTCGAGCTCGCCCGAGGATACGAGGGCCTGACGCGGGACGCGGACTGGCGTGGCCTCGAGCCGACCGATCTTGTGCTCAGCGGCGACCCTGCCGTCCCGACCCCGGCCGAGCGAGCTGCCGCGGCCGGTGCCCACGCCTGACGCCCTGATACGGCCCGTCGTCGGCCGGACGCGCAGTGCTCCACTGACGCACCTACATCTCGCGGGTGAGCCCGTGCGAGATGGCGTAGATGGTCAGAGCCTGGATACCGTGGATACCGAGCTTGTCGGACAGGTTGGCGACATGGCGCCGCACCGTGTGGACGCTGATCCCGAGGATCCGTCCGACCTCGGCGGGCGAGCGGCCGCTCGCGAGCAGGCTCAGGATCTCCCGCTCCCGGAGACTCAGTTGCTGCCCGGTCCTGGTCAGGCGGATCGAGTCGTCGACGATCGCGCCGGCGATGCTGCTGTGAAGGTAGACCTCGCCCCGTGCGACGGCCCGGATCGCCTCGAACAGGTCGCGCGAGCGGGCGCCCTTGACGACGTAACCCGACGCGCCTGCGACGAGCGCCTGACGGACCGACTCCGACCCGCGGTCCATCGTCACGATGATCACCCTCAGTTCGGGGTAGCGCGTCCGGAGGACGCGTAGGAGCGGCAGGCCATCCCCTTCCGGGAAGGTGAGATCGAGCAGGAGCACCTCCGGCCGGGTGGCTGCCACGAGTTCGAACGCCTCCTCGTGGGTGGTCGCGTCGCCGACGACCTCGAAGCCCTTGTCGCCGCCGAGGACCAGCCGCAACCCTTCGCGGACGAGCTGGTGGTCGTCGACCAGGGCGACCCTGATCGGCGCCAGCTGGCGCCGAAACGTCGGGGCCGCGCTCGGATCGGATCCGCCGGACGAGGCCGGGACCTCGATCGGTGGCCCGTCCGCGCCGGTCAGCTCGTCCATCGGACCCCCTCCTGGGCGTCCAGGACCGTGATCTCGGGGGCGACGATCGACGCCGTCGGTGGCTCGATGGGCATCTGGAGCGTGACGACGGTGCCCCCTCCGGGCTCCGAGCGGACATCAAGGTGTCCCCCCAGGATGGTCGCTCGCTCCTGCATCCCCACCAGCCCCAGCCCGACCGGCGTGGTGGCCATGTCGAAGCCCACGCCGTCGTCACCCACCGTGATCGCGAGCAAGCCGTCGTCCTCCACGGCGTCGATCCAGACCACGCTCGCGCGGCTGTGCCGGCCTGCGTTGCTGACCGCCTCCTGGACGATCCGATAGGCGTCGATCTCACGCTCGCGCTGGAGGAGACCAGGCGGGAGGTTCGACGGTGTGAACCGCAGGTCGACGGGGATGCCGGCCGACTCGGCCAGGCCGCTCAGCCCGGCGCCGAGACCGAGTTCCTGGATCCGCGACGGACGGAGCTGCGCTGCCACCGCTCGGGCCTCCTCCAGCGCGGCAAGGGCGAGCCCTCGAGCCCGCCGGATCGTGTCGTCTGCCGGTTCGGTACCTGCGGTCTGCGGTCCGGCGATCAGACTGGCTTCCGCGGCATCCAGCGTCAGGACGACCGCGGTGAGGGTCTGGCCGACACCGTCGTGGAGATCGCGAGCCAGGCTGCTCCGCTCGTCCTCGTGGGCTGTCACCAGCCGGTCGCTGGCCTGCCGGTAGAGCCTCGCGTAGTGACGCGCGATCGTCGATACCCGGTCGGCCAGGATCGCGATGACGATCGTCAGTCCGACCATCAGCGGCCATTCCGGATCGAATAGGTCGATCTCTGTCTCCTGGTCGAAGACGCTGCCTTCGATCGCGGTCGATCCGAGGATCACCACGGTCACGACCAGGATCCGCGCGACCGTCCCACGCAGCCCGAACACGAACGCGCCGACGGCGAGGGTGACCCACAGGACATCCAGGACCAGGTCCGGATCGCCCCACTGCGCGAGGATCGCGACGACCAGCCCGACGATGGCCGCGTTGAGCAGCCGGCGTACGCCGGTCGGTCCGAGACCGAACAGCCATCCGTCGCGCAGGATCCCGGTCCGACCGGATGTGGACCAGGTGGTCATCGGCGGACCCCCTGAATGATGGACGGTGAGTATAGGAAGGCCCCGCCCGCACGGCAATGATGAATCGACGACGTGTCACCGCTATCCCGTGAGCGACACCCGTTCTCAGGAGAGAGCCTCGGCCCGTCGGCGATCCGGTGCCGGGAGCGTGCCCAACGAGCTCCGGCGACCTGCGGCGTTGCCTGTCGCATGACAGGATCGGGGGGTCCAGGCGCGATGCGTGCGATCGTCGAATCCAGTCTTCGGTTCCGTGGCCTCGTCATCGGCCTTGCGGCGGTTCTCGTCCTGATCGGGGCCGCCCAGCTCCGATCGATGCCGGTCGACGTCCTGCCCGAGTACACGCCGACCTCTGTCGAGGTCCAGACCGAGGCGCTCGGGCTGTCCGCGCCGGAGGTCGAGCAGCTGATCACGGTCCCGCTCGAGGCGGATCTCCTGGCCGGCGTCGCCTGGCTCGACCGGCTCGAGTCCGAGTCGCTGCCCGGGTTGTCGTCGGTCACCCTCTACTTCAAGCCCGGCACGGACCTGTATCGCGCCCGCCAGGTCGTGGCCGAGCGACTGACCCAGGCACCCGGCCTGCCTCACGTATCGCTGCCGCCGGCGATGCTCCAGCCGCTGTCATCGACGAACCGGGTGATGATGGTCGGGCTGTCGTCCAAGGACGTGTCGCTGATCGACATGTCGGTCCTCGCCCGATGGTCGATCAGGCCTCGGCTGATGGGCGTCCCAGGCGTCGCCAACGTGTCGGTCTGGGGTCAGCGCGAGCGTCAGCTGCAGGTCCAGGTCGACCCGGCCCGGTTGCGCGAGCAGGGCGTGTCGCTCATCCAGGTGATCAGCACGGCCGGCAACGCCCTGTGGGTCTCGCCCTTGAGCTTCCTCGAGGCGTCGACGCCGGGGACCGGCGGGTTCATCGACACGGCCAACCAGCGACTCGGGATCCAGCACGTCCAGGCGATCAGCTCGGCCGCCGACCTGGCCGAAGTTCCGATCGAGCCGGTCGACCCGAACGCCGGCCCGGTCGCCGGGGCACCTCGCCTTGGTGACGTCGCGACGGTGGTCGAGGATCACCAGCCGCTCATCGGCGACGCGGTGGTCAACGACGGCACCGGCCTGTTCCTGGTCATCGAAAAGTTCCCGGGCGCCAACACCCTCGAGGTGACCAAGGGGATCGAGGAAGCGCTCGCCTCGCTCCGGCCAGGTCTGGCCGGGATCGAAGTCGACGCGTCGCTCTTCCGGCCGGCCACGTTCATCGAGGATGCAGCCGGCAACGTCGGGCTGGGCCTGATGGTCGCGATCATCCTGATCGCCCTCGCCCTCGGAGTGCTGTTATTCGACTGGCGGGCCGGGCTGATCGGTCTGGTGGTGGTGCCCTTCTCGCTCGTCGCGGCCGTCGGCGTCCTCCATCTCCTGGGCACGACCCTCAACGTCATGGTCGTGGCTGGCCTGATGATCGCGGTCGCCGTCCTGGTCGACGACGCCGTCGTCGGCACCGAGCGCGTCCTCCAGCGGCTGCGCGAGCAGGGGGAGGAGGGCGCCGGGCGTTCGACGACCGCCACCGTCCTCGAGGCGACGCTCGAAGCCCGAGGCGCACTGGTGTACTCCGTGCTCATCATGGGCGCGGCGCTCCTCCCGCTGATGTTCGTGGGCGGACCGGCGGGCACGTTCCTGCCGACGATCGCCCTTGCCTACGTCGCCGCCGTGGCCACCTCGATGGTCATCGCGCTGACAGTCAGCCCTGCCCTGACGGTGGTCCTGATGTCCCGTCGCCCGCCTCGCCGGAGCGTTTCACCGCTCGCCCGCCGGCTTCTCGACGGCTACCAGGGGCGTCTTGGCCGGATCGTCCGACGGCCCCGCGCCGCGGTGGTCGCCTCCGCCGCACTGGTGCTGGCGGGTGTCCTGCTCGTCCCGTTCATGAGCCAGTCGCTCATCCCGACGTTCAGGGACCGCGATCTCCTGGTCCAGTTCGACGGACCGTCGGGCACCGGGGCGACCGAGATGAGTCGGATCGTGGCCCAGGCAGGCCGCGAGCTCCGGACCCTGCCCGGCGTCGCCTCGGTCGGCGGCCAGATCGGCCGAGCCGTGATGTCCGACCAGGTCGTCGGGACCAACTCAAGCGAGCTCTGGGTGACCATCGCCCCGGCCGCCGACTACGACGCAACGCTGGCCTCCATCCGCAAGGTGGTCGGCGGCTATCCGGGGCTCTCCCACAAGGTCACGACGTACCCGAGCGAGCGGATCGACCAGATCCTGCCCGCATCGGGCCACGACCTGGTCGCCCGCGTCTACGGCGACGACCTGGGCGTCCTGCGCGTGAAGGCGGCCGAGATCCGCGAGGCGGTGGCCGGGATCGCGGGCGTGAGTGCCGCGGCGGTCGACGCTCCGCCCGACCAGCCGACCCTCGAGGTCTCGGTCGACCTGGCCGCGGCCGAGAAGCACGGGATCAAGGCGGGCGACGTCCGCCGTGCGGCGGCCACCCTGCTATCCGGTCTCATCGTCGGCAGCCTGTTCGAGGACCAGAAGGTCTTCGACGTGGTCGTCTGGGGCACGCCCGAGGTCCGCCAGAGCCTGTCGAGCATCCAGGACCTGCTGATCGACACGCCGAACGGCGACCAGGTCCGGCTGGGCGACGTCGCGGCCGTCAAGATCGCCTCGTCGCCCGAAGTGATCAAGCGCGAAGGTGTCTCCCGGATGGTCGATGTCGGGATCACGGTCAAGGACCGCGACCCGGCGGCGGTCGCCCGGGACGTCCAGGCCGCGATCGGGCGGATCGCATTCCCGCTCGAGCACCATGCCGAGTTGCTGCCGGGCTACGCGGATCGAGCGGCCGAGCAAGATCGGATGGTCGCCTTCGGCGTGGCCGCCGCGATCGCGATCTTCCTGCTCCTGCAGGCCGCCTTCGCCAGCTGGCGCCTGGCGGTGCTCGTCTCCCTCACCCTCCCGGCGGCGTTGAGCGGCGGTCTGCTCGTCGTGGTGCTGACCGGCGGATCGGTCTCGCTCGGTTCGCTCGGTGGGCTGCTGGCCGTCTTCGGGATCGCCATCCGGAGCGGCATCGCACTGATCGGTCGTTACCAGCGACTCCAGCGCGAACACGGCCGGCAGGACGCCTCGGAGTTCATCCTGCGCGGTGCGCGGGAGCAGTTCATGCCGACGATCACGACGGCGGTGGCCATCGGTCTGGCGGTCCTGCCGTTCGCCCTGCTCGGCGATCGGGCCGGGCTCGAGATGGTTCACCCGATGGCGCTCGTCATCCTCGGCGGCCTGCTCAGCTCGACCCTCCTGACCTTGCTCCTGATGCCATCCCTCTACCTCCAGGTCGAGCTCAGCCCGAGGGCGGACGAGACGACCACCCAGAACCTCGAACAGCAGGGCTTCAGCCCGGCCTGATGGAAGGGGCAACGATGCGACTCAAGGATCTTCCGCTCATCGGTCTGCTGATACTCGTCCTGCCGCTGGCCGCGTGCGCCCCCGCCGCCGTCGAGGCAGCGGCGAACGAGCCCGTCGTCCAGGTCGATCCGGTCGAGGGGACCGGGTTGGGCAAGGTCACCTTGTCGGCCGAGGCCGCCGAGCGACTGGGTATCGAGACCGCGGTCGTCGCCGTCGAGCCGTCGGGGGGATCGGTCGTGCCGTACAGGGCGGTGCTCTACGACGAGACCGGCAAGACGTGGGTCTTCACGAACCCCGAGGGACTGTCCTACGTCCGGGCCGAGATCGTGGTCAAGGACATCGAAGGCGAGCTCGCTCACCTGAGCGCCGGTCCGCCGGCCGGGACGGCGGTCGTGACCGTCGGTGTGGCCGAGCTGTTCGGCGCCGAGAACGGGGTCGGCGACCCGGAATGACCGCGCTGGGGGCCTTCCAGCCATGATGCGTCGGATCGTCGGGGCGAGCCTCCGGTTCCGCTATCTCGTCATCGCGCTTGCGATCGGGATGATGTTCTTCGGCGGCGCCCAGCTGCGGCAGCTGCCGGTGGACGTCTTCCCGGAGTTCGCCCCGCCGAGGGTCGAGATCCAGACGCCGGCCCTCGGGATGTCGGCCGAGGAGGTCGAGTCGCTCGTCACGGTGCCGCTCGAGCAGGCGCTCAGCGGCGTCGAGGACCTCGACATCCTGCGCTCGAAGTCGGCCCCCCAGGTCTCGTCGATCCAGCTGATCTTCAAGCCGGGCAGCGACCTGATGCACGCCCGCCAGGTCGTCGCCGAACGCATGTCGGCGGTCTCGGCGACCCTTCCCACCTGGGCCGGTCCGCCGATGATGCTCGCTCCGCTGTCGGCCACCAGTCGGGTCATGAAGATCGGGATGTCATCGGACTCGGTGTCGCTGATCGACATGTCGATGACGGCCTACTGGAAGATCCGGACCCGACTCCTCGGAGTCCCCGGGGTGGCCAACGTGCCGATCTGGGGCGAGCGTCTGAAGATGTTCCAGGTCCAGGTCGACCCGGCCCGCCTGGCCGAGCACGGGGTCTCGCTCAACCAGGTGATGGACGCGACGGCCGAGGCGCTGGACGTCGGGATCCTGCGCTTCTCGTCCGGCGCGGTCATCGGCAAGGGTGGCCAGATCGAGACCGCCAGCCAGCGCCTCCCGATCAAGCACGTCCCACCGATCGTCGGACCTGAGGACCTCGCCCACATCAGGCTGGTCGGCCGCAGCGGCGACGAGGTGGCATTGACCGATGTGGCCGACCTGGTCATCGACCACCAACCCCTGATCGGCGACGCGATCGTCAACGACGGGCCGGGCCTGATGCTCATCATCGAGAAGTTCCCGTGGGCGAACACGCTAGACGTGACCCGCGGCGTCGAGGCCGCCCTGGACGAGATGCGGCCTGGTCTGACCGGGATCAAGATGGACTCGACGATCTTCCGGCCGGCCGACTTCATCGAGCTGGCCCTCCACAACCTGACCACGACGCTGCTGGTCGGTTCGCTCCTCGTCTTCCTGGTCCTGCTGGCGTTCCTGTACGACTGGCGGACTGCCCTGATCAGCCTCGTTGCGATCCCGCTCTCGCTGATGGCCGCCGGCCTGGTCCTGTATCTGACCGGGGCGACCATCAACACGATGATCCTGGCCGGCTTCGTGATCGCGGTCGGCGTGGTCGTCGACGACGCCATCATCGATATCGAGAACATCACCCGGCGGTTGCGCCTGCAGCGGAGCGAGGGGAGCGACCGGTCGACCGCCTCGATCATCCTGGAGTCCTCTCTCGAGGTTCGGGGAGCGATCATCTACGCGACCCTGATCGACGTGGCGGCGCTCGTGCCGGTGCTGTTCATCGAAGGGCTGAGCGGGGCGTTCTTCCGGCCGCTCGCGATCGCCTACGGCCTGGCGGTCCTGGCATCGCTCCTGGTCGCGCTGACGGTGACGCCGGCACTCGGGCTCATCCTGCTGTCCAACGCGAAGATCGAGCAGCGCCGGTCACCGGTCGCTGACCGGCTGCGGGCCGCCTATTCGGGTGTCCTGTCCCGGATCGTCCGCAGCGCCCGCCCCGCGTTCGGCGTCGTCTCCCTCGCCGCGGTCATCGGGGTGGCCGTCATCCCGCAGCTCGGCGCATCGCTCTTCCCCGAGTTCAAGGAGCGGGACTTCCTGATGCACTGGGTGACGACTCCGGGCACGTCCCAGCCCGAGGAGAGCCGGATCGTCCTGGCCGCCAGTCGTGAGCTGCGGCAGATCCCGGGCGTCCGCAACTTCGGTTCGCATATCGGCCAGGCCTTGCTCGGGGAGGAGATCGCTGGGGTCGACTTCGGCGAGAACTGGATCAGCATCGATCCGAACGTCGATTACGACACGACGGTCGAGGCGATCGACGAGGTGGCCCAGGGCTATCCGGGTATGTTCCGAAACGTCGAGACGTACCTGAATGAGCGGATCGATGAGGTCCTGACCGGCTCAAGCGACGCGATCTCCGTTCGCATCTATGGTCCGGACCTGGAGGTCCTCCGGGCCAAGGCCCAGGAGATCGAGTCCGCCATGGCCCGGATCAACGGGATCGACGGCGTCCACCGCGACCTGCTGGTCGAGATCCCACAGATCCAGGTGAAGGTCGATCTGGCCGTCGCTCAGCGCTACGGGATCAAGCCCGGCGATGTTCGGCGCGCCGCCGCGACGTTCATGTCCGGCGAGGAGGTCGGCGACGTCTTCCACGACGGCAAGGCGTACGACGTCCAGGTCTGGACCACGCCCGCGGCGCGGGACAGCCTGACCGACGTCGAGAACCTGCCGATCGACACGCCGAGCGGCCAGGTCGTCCGGCTGGCCGACGTGGCGGAGGTGCGGATCGCCCCCACACCCAACAGCATCATCCACGAGGGTCTGACCCGACGGATCAACGTCGGCGCCAACGTCCTCGGCCGTGACCTGGGCGCGGTCGTCGCGGACATCCAGCGCGCGGTCGACCAGGTCGACTTCCCGCTCGGCTACCACGCCGAGCTGCTGGGCGAGTTCCAGGAGCGCCAGCAGGCGTCCGATCACCTGATGCTGTTCGGACTCGGCGCCGCGCTGATCATCCTCCTCCTGCTCCAGACCTCGTTCGGCAGCTGGCGGCTGGCCACCCTCGTCTTCCTGACCCTGCCGTTCGCCCTCGTCGGCGGCCTTCTGGCCGCATTCCTCGGCGGTGGCGTCGTCCAGCTCGGCTCCCTGGTCGGCCTGTTCACGGTCTACGGGATCGCCGCACGGAACGGGATCATGCTGATCAATCACTTCCAGCATCTCGAGCGCGAGGAAGGCGAGCCATTCGGGCCGGCGCTCGTCATCCGTGGCGCTCGGGAGCGCCTGTCGCCGATCCTGATGACCGCGCTCGCGACCGGCCTGGCCCTGATCCCGCTGGTGGTCGCCGGCGACATCCCGGGCCACGAGATCGAACATCCCATGGCCATCGTGATCCTCGGCGGCCTGGTCACGTCGACCCTGCTCAACCTGTTCGTGATGCCATCGCTCTACCTGCGCTTCGGGCGTGGAGCGGACCGGGGGCCGGCCATCGTCGCAGGGAACGAGCCAGCCTGATGATCCGTGGGCCGGTGGCGCGAAGCGGCGGTCGTGAGCGACGGTTCCGACGTGCGCCGGCGCCGGCAGCGGTGGTCATCATCCTGGTCGTCTCGGCCTGCGTAGGCGTGGCCCGGCCCGCGACCGAGGTCGACCCAAGTGGGTCTCGCGACGTTCAGATGGCGACTCCAACGGCCAACGCGACGTCGACCCCGCCCGCGGCCCTGCGCCCGACCCTGCCGGCGACGGGGGTGAGACCGTCGCCGGCGACCTCCGACACGACGCCGACCGAGGCGCCGACCGAGGCGCCGACCGAGCCGTTCGATCACGGTAGCTTCCACACCTCGACCGCGGTCGACAACGCCTGGTTCCCACTCGTCCCGGGAACCCGCTGGACCTTCCAGGGCAAGGCGAATGATGGCAAGGAGCGGGTCACCCGGAAGGTCGTGATCACCGTGACCGACCTGGTCAAGGTCATCGACGGGGTGCCGAGCGTCGTCACCTACGACCTCGACTACACCTCCGATGAGCTCGAGGAGCAGGAGCTCGCCTTCTACGCCCAAGACGACCAGGGCACGGTGTGGCTGATGGGTGAGTATCCCGAGGAAGTGGAAGAGGGGAAGATCGTCAAGGCTCCGGCCTGGATCGCCGGTCGCCAGGACGCCATGGCGGGGATCATGATGAAGGTCGAGCCGCAGCCCTATGCGCCGAGCTACTCGGAGGGCTGGGGTCCAGCCGTGGGCTGGACGGATCGCGCGAAGGTGTTCGAGACCGGCTCGGCGACCTGCGTCCCGGCCGGCTGCTTCAAGGACGTCCTGGTGATCGACGAGTTCAACCGGGACGAGCCCGACGCTCATCAGCTCAAGTACTACGTTCGCGGGGTCGGCGGCGTCCGGGTCGGTTGGGCCGGCGCGAAGGAGGACGAGCAGGAGGTCCTCGAGCTGGTCAAGGTCGATCGTCTGAGCGCCGAGGCCATGGCCAAGGTCCGATCCGCCGCGATGGCCCAGGACGTGCGTGCGGCCAAGGTCCACATCGACGTCTTCGACGGCGTGCCCCCGGCACAGCCGATCGCGGGCAGCTGAGCCGGACTCGGACGATCAGGACGTTCGGCGCGCCTCATAGCCGCCGGCCTCGGCGGGCCTGACCTCGTAGGCGGGCTGGTCGTAGGCGGTCGGGCCCCGCCGCCGTCGACCCGTCGCCAGCTCGAACCGCGAGCCGTGCCACGGGCATTCGATCAGGTCGTCGACGAGCCGTCCACCGCTCAGCGGACCACCGGCATGGGCGCATTGGTCGTGGAGGGCGAGGATCGTCTCCCCGTTCCTGACCAGGACGAGGTTCTGGATCCCGGCCTTGGCCCTGACCGGCACGCCCTCGGGGATCTCGGCGATATCGAGTGGCTGCCACTTCGCGCCGGCCGGTCGCCAGGCATGCCGATCGACCATGTTGCCGAGGGCGAAGACGACGTCGCCACCGGCGTACGCGCCGGCCGACAGGACGAGGAAGGCGACCACCGACAGACCGATCGGGATCGTGCGGTCGGCCGGCGCCCCGGCCCGGAGCCCGAGCGACGCAAGGTAGACGATCAACGCGAGGATCATCAGCGCGCTGTGGACCGTCGCCCGCGTCCGCGCCCGACCGTCGGTCACCGAGTAGTCGGCGAACCCCACCACGGCCGAGGCGAGCATGGCGAGCACCCCGAAGACGAGGGCGACGTCGGCGGCCGTGGGCTGGCCCAGGACATCGAACACGATGACCAGGAACAGGGCGCCGATCGGGGCGTCGGTCAGGACCGCGTGGAGCGGGTGGCCGAGCCACGTCCCGTTGAGCAGGCTTCGGACGGGGACCATCCGCCGGAAGATCGCGTCGACCAGGCCATGGACCCCGTCGCCGACCGGCCGCGCCCATGGCTCTTGAGCGTCGATCAGCCTGATGAACAGGCGTCCGAGCATCCGCTTCGCCTCCCTCGCCCCGGAGCCAGCCCGGCGCGTCTGGCTGATGGTACGGCGCGACCGACACGGCGGATCCCGGCGCCGGCCGCGGATGCGACCGGTGCCGCACGATGGTCCCTATACTCGCCAGCATGACGACCGAGGCGAACCCGTCTCCCGCCGCTCCCGTCGCCGGGCGCCCACCGCTCGCCGAGCGCGCGCTCAGCCAGCGGGTGCGCGAGGTGCCACCGTCGGGGATCCGGCGCTTCTTCGACATCCTGGCGACGATGGACGACGTCATCAGCCTCGGCGTGGGGGAGCCGGACTTCGACACGCCGCCGGACATCGTCGAGGCCGGCGTCGCCAGCCTGCTCCGCGGACGGACCCACTACACGAGCAACTACGGGACGATCGAGCTCCGCCGGGCGCTGTCGGCACATCTCGACGGGCGCTACAGCGTCCGGTACGACCCCGCGACCGAGATCCTCGTCACGGTCGGGGCGTCGGAAGCCGTCGATCTCGCCCTGCGGGCGACGTGCGATCCGGGCGACGAGGTCATCCTCCACGAGCCGTCCTACGTGGCGTATGTCCCGGCGATCTCGTTCGCCGGAGGGGTCCCGGTCAGGATCGCGACCCGGCTCGAGGACGACTTCGCGCTCGATCCGGCGGCGGTCGAGGCGGCCGTCACTCCGCGGACCAAGGCGCTCTTCCTGGGCTACCCGTGCAACCCCACGGGCGCGGTCCTGCCCGATGCCGTCCAGGACGAGCTGGCCGCCATCGCCGCCCGCCACGACCTGCTGGTCTACAGCGACGAGATCTACGACCGCCTGGCGTACGGCTCGTACCGCCATCGGGCCTTCTCCGGGCTCCCGGGCATGCGCGACCGGACGATCCTGATGGGGGGCTTCTCGAAGGCGTACGCGATGACCGGCTGGCGGGTGGGCTACCTCGCCGCGCCGGCGGGGATCCTCGAGGGGATCGTCAAGGTCCACCAGTACGGGATCATGTCCGCCCCGACGATCGCCCAGGATGCCGCCCTCGAGGCGCTCCTCCACGGTGAGCAGGAGGTCCAGCGGATGGTGGCGGAATACGACCGCCGCCGACGCCTCCTGGTCGATGGGCTCAACGCCCTCGACCTGCGCACGTTCGAGCCGCGGGGCGCCTTCTACGCGTTCCCTGAGGTCAGCACGACGACCGGCCTCGACTCGGACACCTTCACCGAGCGTCTCCTTATGGAGGAACGGGTCGCGGTCGTGCCGGGCAGCGCCTTCGGAGCGTCCGGCGAGGGCCACGTCCGGATGTGCTACGCGACCGCCTCGGACCAGATCGAGGAGGCGCTCCGTCGGATCGGCCGGTTCGTCGAGCGCACCCGGACCGCCGCCTGAGCCGACCGACGGACGGACCCGAGCCGGGCGACGTCGCGGTCGCCGAGGAGCTCATCGGCGGATCGGTCGACTCTGTCGAGCGGCTCATCCACAGCCGGTTCAACGTGACCCGCGGGGTCTGGCGTCTCCGAGGCGGCGATCGCTCGATCATCCTCAAGGTCGTCGGCCCGGTTGCGGCTGGCGCGATCGATGCGGACGACCGGACGGCGATCCACGATCGACGGCGCGAGGTCGAGATCCTCGACGGCGGCCTCCCGGCCGCCTACCGGGCGGCCGGGATCCGGGGACCGGCCCTCCTTCGCCGGGTCGAGCGACCCGCGACGCGCCAGACCGCGATGTTCCTCGAGGACGTGTCCGGTCGTCCCGGGGCGGAGTGGTCGCTCTCCGAGTACGGTGTCGCGGCACGTCGCCTCGGTCGCGCCCAGGGGCGGCTGGCGGTCGACGGGGCGGGTGAGGCGCCGCCGGGTTGGGCGTCACGGTCGTTCCTGCGGCGGTACCTCGACAACGTCGAGCGGCGCGAGGAGTGGAGCGCCATCGACGACCCCGACGCGTGGAACGCCGCCGCGACCGTCGGGTTCGAAGGACCCGGGCTGCGCGAGTCCGCGAGCCGCCTGCGCGCCTCGAGGGTCGAGCTCCTCGCGTGGGTCGAGGCCGGACCGCGGACGATCTGCCATCTCGATGTCTGGCCGAGCAACCTGTTCGCCGGGACCGGGGAGACGGTCATGATCGATTGGGCGTTCGCCGGGGTCGGCGGCCTCGGTGAGGACCTCGGCAACCTCGTGCCGGACTCGGTCTTCGACCTGATCCTCCCGTCGAGCCTCCTGGCCGAGCTCGATCGGACGCTGTTCGACGGCTACGCCGAGGGGCTGCGCGAGAGTGGCTGGGACGGCGACCTGCGACGGGTCCGGCTGACGATGTGCGCCGCCGCCGTGAAGTACGGCTGGGTCGGCGCGGCCTCGCTCCGCAACGCCCGGGAGGCGGTCCAGACCGGCTACGGCGGACAGGTGCTGGACGATCCGCGGCACTACTACTCCGAGCGCGCCGCGGTGCTCCGGTTCCTCGGCGACTGGGCCTCGGAGGCAGCCCGCATCGGCGCGGAGCTCCGGTAGCTCGGACAAGGTCGAAACCGTTGCCCGCCGGAGCCGGTTCCTGAGGATCCGGTGTCCGGCGCTTGGGTGCCTATGCCAGAATGCCGGCGTGGGAATCGTCCTCGTCGCCTGTGGCCTCGTCGCGACCGCCGTCGGGACCTGGCGCGGGTATGTCGTCGCTCGCGAGGCGGTCGGGCCGATGGTCCACGACGACGGCGATCCGACCCGTCGGGCGATCGACGCGAGCCGGCCGTTGATCGCGCGGATGCGGGTCAGGACGTTCGCCCGCCGGACCGCGGTCGCGATCGGGTGGCTGCTCATCGCGACCTACGGACTGGCCCTGATCGACCGCGGGATCTCGTTCTCATGAGCGGCGCCGACGGATCGCGCGATCGGGCTGCCGTCGACCCGGCCGGGTCCGACATCCTCGACCGCTGGGAACCGGTGATCGGGATCGAGGTCCACTGCCAGCTGCGGACCGACAGCAAGATGTTCTGCGGCTGCTCGGCCGCCTACGACGGCGCCCCGCCGAACACCCACACCTGTCCGGTCTGCCTGGGGCTTCCGGGTGCGCTCCCGACGATCAACCGTCGGGCGGTCGAGGGCGTCCTCGCCACCGGCGCGGCGATCGGCGCATCGACCCCGGATGCGACCCGCTGGGACCGCAAGAACTACTTCTATCCCGACCTGCCCAAGGGCTACCAGATCAGCCAGTACGAGCTGCCCCTCGCCGCGCACGGTTCGCTGACGTTCGATACCAGCGGCGGCCCGGTCACGATCGGGGTGACGCGGGCCCACCTCGAAGAGGACACCGCCAAGCTCATCCACGAGACCGATGACGCCGGTCGTCGGGTCAGCCTGGTCGACTTCAACCGCTCCGGCGCTCCGCTGATGGAGATCGTGACCGACCCGGACATCCGGACCGCGGAGCAGGCCAGGCGGTACGCCGAGGAGCTCCAGCTCCTCCTCCGGGCGATCGACGTGTCCGACGCCGACATGGAGCACGGCCAGATGCGGGTCGAGGCCAACGTCTCGCTGCGACGGCGCGGGACCGAGCCGTTCGGCACCCGGGTCGAGGTCAAGAACATGAACTCGTTCCGGTCGGTCGAACGGGCCATCGCCTTCGAGATCGAGCGCCAGGCGGCCGCGATCGAGGCGGGCGAGACGCTGACCCAGGACACGCGGGGGTGGGACGACACCCGTGGCGTGACCTACGTGATGCGCTCGAAGGAGGATTCCCACGACTACCGCTACTTCCCGGAGCCGGACCTACCCCCGCTGCGGGTCGATCCGGCCTGGCTGGCGGCGATCCGGGCGGCCCTGCCGGAGCTCCCCGCGGCACGCCGGGAGCGCTACGTCGACGAGGCCGGGTTGTCGAGCTACGACGCGGCGGTGATCGTCGCGGACCCTGCGATGTCGGCCGCCTTCGAGGCGATCCGGTCGGCCGGTCCCGACCTGCCGCCGAAGGAGGTCGCCAACCTGGTCAGCGGTGACTACGCCCGGGCCGCGAAGGCGACGGCCGGGCGCACGGGCGACGGGCTCGTCGGGCGCGCCGCCGGACCGGAGCTGGCCGACCTCGTCCGGCGG
The DNA here is from genome assembly GCA_963781845.1 of uncultured Chloroflexia bacterium. Classification (GTDB taxonomy): domain Bacteria; phylum Chloroflexota; class Limnocylindria; order Limnocylindrales; family CSP1-4; genus Chersky-267. The sequence continues at coordinate 220,984 of CAWAHN010000004.1, forward strand.
GTGGTATCGGGCGACCTGAGCCGGGCCAATGCCCGCGAGGTCCTCGACGAGCACATCGCCTCGGGCCGCTCGGTGGCGGCCATCGTCGACGAACGCGGCTTCCGCCAGATCTCGGACACCACCGAGCTCGACCGGATCGTCACGGCCGTGATCGCCGACAACCCCAGGGCGGTCGCCGACTATCGGGCCGGCAAGCCGACGATCGGCTTCCTCGTCGGTCAGGTGATGAAGGCCACTGGCGGTCGGGCCAACGCGGGGCTCGTCCAGACCGCCGTCCGGAGCCGGCTGGACGGTCTCCCGGCGGAGGGACCCGGGCCGGCCGACCGATGAGCCTCGTCAACGTCGTCCTGATCGTCGGCGGACTGGTTCTCATCGCCGTCGGCTGGCGGCGGGCCCGCGGACCGTGGGCGCGCTATCGGGCGCTCCGGGCCGAGGATGCCAACATCGCCCGGTACGAGGCGTGGCGCGGCGGGCTGCGCGACGAAGGCAAGACCGGCGCCTCGGTCGCGATGGAGATCCTCCAGCGCCAGGCCCGGCTCGGCGCGCTCGTCGCCGCGTTCGGCGTCGTGCTCGTCGTCGCCGGTCTGCTCGTGAAGTAGGGGGGCGCGATGGCTCGCCGCAAGCATGTCGTCCGACCGTTCGAACCCGACCGGGATGAGGGCTGGGCGACCGGCTGGCTCGACGAACGGCTCGGCGGGCGCCGCCAGGCGAGGCGTGGCGAGGTGATCGACGTTCTCGAGGCCGGCCTCGGGTTCGTCGCGGAACGGCACGGCGATCCGGCCGGTCTGCTCACCTACCGGTTCGACGCGGATGCGGTCGAGCTGAGCTCGCTCGCCGCCGACCCGAGGCACGGCGGGATCGGCTCCGCGCTGCTCGAGGCGCTCATCGTCGCCGTCGGGGCCGCCGACCGCAACTGGATCTGGGTGGTCACCACGAACGACAACCTCGACGCGCTGCGCTTCTACCAGCGGCGCGGGTTCCGGATCGGCGAGGTCCGCGTCGGGGCCGTCGACCGGGCCCGGCTGTCGATCAAGCCGTCGATCGCCGGGATCGGCAGCTACGGGATCCCGTTGCGCGACGAATTCGAGCTCGTCCTGGACCTCCGCCTCGAGGAGCCCGCCAGGCCCGTCACGTCGTAGCGCCGAGCGGCCGGACGGACGCCGGTCAGCCCGACCGCGCTCGCTCCTCGTCGCGCCGTCGGCGATGCTCGATCGCGGTGCAGCGATCCATGACCACGTCGAGGCCGGCCGCCGCGGCGATCCGAGCCGCCTCCCAGCTCACGACGCCGAGCTGGAGCCAGAGACAGGCCGCACCGACCTCGACGGCCTCCCGGGCGTGCGGCACGCACAGCTCCGAGCGGCGGAAGACATCGACGAGGTCGATCGGTCCGGTCGCGTCGACCGCCTCGACGACCGTCCGGAAGGCCGGCACGCCGAGCACGTCGCGCACGTTCGGGTTGACCGGGACGCAGTCGTACCCGTGGTGCATCAGGTAGCGCATCACCCCGTAGGACGGGCCGACCCGGATCGGGCGAGGCGCCGACGATCGCGATCCGCCGGCTGGCCCGGAGGACCCGCCCGATGCCGTCGTCGTCGAGGACCGGGACGACCCCTCGACCCTCCTGGAGGTCGAGGATCGCCTCGGCTCGGCGTCGATCCTCTCGGCTCGCCGCCTCGTGGCTCAGGTCGCCGCCTCGCGCTCGTAGGGCTGGCCGTCGGCGGCCGGCGGGCGGGTCCGGCCGACGACCCCGGCCAGGATGATGATGGTGACGATGTACGGCAGCGCGTCGTACAGCTGCGACGGCAGGGCGGACATCACGTCGCCCAGCTGGCCGCTGGGTGGCGCGAACGACAGTGCCTGACCGATGGCCAGGAATGATGAGAACAGGAGTGCCGCGAGCAGCGAGCCGACCGGGCGTCCAGCGTCCGACGATCATCGCCGCCAGGGCGATGAACCCGCGGCCGGCCGTCATCCCGGCCTGGAACGAGTTCGTGGCCTCCATCGCCAGCGATGCGCCGGCCAGCCCGGCGAACAGCCCGCCGGCGATCACGTTCCGATAGCGGACGACGATCACGTCGATGCCGACCGTCTCGGCCGCCTTCGGATGCTCGCCGACGGCCCGCGTGCGCAGACCCCAGCGCGACCGGAACAGCAGGATCTGGAGGGCGATCACGAACACGATCAACGACATCGAGATCGGACCCTGCGCGAAGAACATCCCGATCAGCCAGCCGACCACGGGAAGGTCGGTCAGTGCGGCGGGCGGCTGGAAGGCCGAGAACGCTCCGGCGCTGGTCGGCGAGCTCTTGGCGATGATCGAGTTGAGATAGCCGGTGACGCCGAACGCGGCGATATTGATGATCGTCCCGCTGATGATCTGGTCCGCTCTCACGCTGATCGACAGCCAGGCGTGCAGGGCCGAGATCGCGAGGGCGACGCCGATCGCGGCGATGAGGGCGATGACCAGGGCCGGGGTCAGCCCGAACAGCTCGGTCGCCGGCGTCCCGAGGGTCGGCGCCAGCGCGACACCGACGACCCAGCCGGTGAAGGCCGACGCCAGCATCGTCCCTTCGATCCCGATGTTGACGACCCCCGAGCGCTCGCACATGACGCCGCACAGGGCACCGAAGGCGATCGGGGTGGCCGAGCGGAGGATGATCGGCGAGATCGGCGGCACGATCGCGATGAGGTAGCCGGCCATCTGGAAGATCAGGCCGAGGACGGGGATCGAGTAGAGGGCGGTGATGAGCTGGTCCATCAGAGCACCGACTCGCTGCCGTACGAGCGGCTGATCGTCGGCGAGGTGGCCAACGGGTTCTGGGTGCCACGGAGGTGGAGGACGCGCCGGATGACCGGTGTCGCGACGAGCACCAGCAGGATGGTGGCCTGGATGACGTCGACGAGCTCGACCGGGATCCCGGCCTCGATCTGCATCAGGCTCGCACCCGACCGCATCGCCCCGAACAGGAGCGCCGCCGGCAGGATCCCGAGCGGCTCCGACCGGGCGAGCAGGGCCACCGCGATCGCGTCGAACCCGACCGTCGTCCCGAAGCTCGAGGTCATCTGGTGGGTCAGACCGAGGGCGACGTCCACGCCGGCGAAGCCCGCCAGCGCGCCCGCCAGGACCATCGTCAGGACGATCAGCCGCCGGGGGCGCATCCCGGCGTAGGCCGCCGCGTCCGGGTTGGCTCCGGCGGTCCGGATCTCGAAGCCGAGGGTCGTGCGATACAGCAGCCAACGGATGACGAAGACCGCGATGACCGCCAGGACGATCCCGATGTGCCCGTCGCGCCCGATCAGCACCGGGTAGCCGGCGTTGCCGACGTCGTACGTCACCGGGGACGGCGAGCCGGGGACCTTGAGCGGACCGCTGACCAGCGCGGCCAGGACGCTGATGGCGATGTAGTTGAGCATGATCGTCGTCACGACCTCGTGGGCGCCGGAGACCGCCTTGAGGAAGCCCGGCAGGAAGCCCGTCGCGGCACCGCCCAACACGCCGGCCACCACCGCGATCGGGATCGCGATGTACGGCGGTTGGCTCGACACGGCGACCCCGGCCGCCACCGCCGCCAGGGCGCCCATCAGGAACTGGCCCTGGGCGCCGATGTTGAACAGCCCGGCCTTGAAGGCGATGGCCACCGCGAGACCGCCGAACACGAGCGGGCTGGTCGCGACGAGCGTGTCGACGATGGCATCGAAGCTGCCGAACGCGCCCTGGATGAGGGCCCCATAGGCGGTCAGCGGCAGGAGCGGGTTGAACGGCTCGCCGACGAGGAGCTCGGATCCGAGGATGATCACGGCGCCGACGCCGAAGGCGAGTCCGATGGCGATGAGCGGCAGGGCGATGATCGCCCAGACGGTCCCGCTGAGGTCCCGGATCCGCGACCCGGTCGAGGCGCCGGTCATGCGCTCGCCTCGGTCGGCGCCTCGGCCGGGCGGTCCTTGCCGCCCGTCGCCATGAGCAGGCCGATCTCGTTCTTGTCGGCGGTCCGGCCGTCACGCACCGCGACGAAGGCGCCCCGGTACATCACCGCGATCCGATCCGACAGCTCGAGGATCTCGTCGAGCTCGGCCGAGACGAGCAGGATCGCCGTGCCGGCATCCCGCTTGGCGATCGTCTGACGGTGGATGAACTCGATGCTGCCGACGTCGAGGCCGCGGGTCGGCTGGTCGAGGATGAGCAGCTGCAGGTCGCGGTCGAACTCCCGGGCCACCACGACCTTCTGCTGGTTCCCGCCGGACAGGGTCGCCGCATGCACCGTCGGGGACGGCGTCCGGATGTCGAAGTCGTGGATGGCCCGGTCGGCGTCCTTCTCGATCGCCGCCTCGTCGCGGATGAAGCGGCGGGCGTACGGCCGCCGGTAGTAGCTGGTCAGGACGATGTTGTCGGCGATCGTGAACGGCAGGACGAGGCCCCAGCGATGACGATCCGCCGGCACGTAGCCGACCCCTGCCTCGTTCATCGCCCGGGGGAGGTGGCCGGTGACGTCCTGTCCGCCGAGGGTGACCGTCCCGGACACGGGTCGGCGCAGGCCGATCAGGGTCTGGATCAGCTCGTCCTGGCCGTTCCCGGCGACGCCGGCGATGCCCAGGATCTCACCCGACCGGACCTCGAAGCCGACGCCCGTCACCACCTCGCTGCCGCGGTCGTCGCGGACGTGGAGGTCCGACACGACCAGTCGGGCTTCAGCCGGGCGGCTCGACCCCCGGTCCACGGTGAGCTCGACCTCCCGACCGACCATCAGCTCGGCGAGGTCGCCCTCGTCCGTCGCCCCGGGTAGTCGCTCCCCGACGACCCGGCCGCGCCGGATGACCGTGATCCGGTCGGCGATCTCGAGGACCTCGTACAGCTTGTGGCTGATGAAGATGATGCTCCGACCCTCGGCGGCCAGCCGTCGGAGCACGGCGAAGATCTCCTCGGTCTCCTGCGGGGTCAGGACGGCCGTGGGCTCGTCGAGGACCAGGATCCGGGCGTCGCGGTAGAGGGCCTTGAGGATCTCGACCCGCTGCTGCCAGCCGACCGACAGGTTGCCGACCTTCGCCTCGGGATCGATCTCGAAGCCGAACCGCCGGCCGAGGTCGACGATCCGCCGATGGGCCTCCTTGCGGTCGAGGAAGACCGCATTGGCCATCGTCTCCTCGCCGAGGAGGATGTTCTCGGCCACGGTCAGGACGGGCACGAGCATGAAGTGCTGGTGGACCATGCTGATGCCGCGCGAGATGGCATCGGACGGGCTGGCGATCTCGACCGCGGTTCCATCGAGCAGGATCTCGCCCTCGTCGGGCCGGGCGAGCCCGTAGAGGACGTTCATCAGGGTGCTCTTCCCGGCGCCGTTCTCGCCAAGGAGCGCGTGGATCTCACCGGGCTTGATCGTCAGATCGATGTGGTCGTTGGCGACCACCCCGGGATAGCGCTTCGTGATGCCGCGCATCTCGAGCGCGGGCACGTGCGGCGCCTCAGGAACCTGCGTCTGGTCAGCCACGTCCGGCGATCGCCACGTTCAGCTCCGCAGAGGTGAGGTGGAGGGCGGGTGGACCGACCGTATCGGGCCGGTCCACCCGCAGGTTCATCGGCGGGGGGTCACTTGGGTCCGACGCCGCAGCCGGTAGCCGGGCAGGTCACCAGGGTGCCGGCCTTCATCGCCGCGAACGCCGCAGCCAGCTTGGCCTTGGTATCCGCGGTGATGAGCGATGCCTTGTCGTGGAAGTCGGACACGCCGATCGCGTCGTTCTTGGCGTTGAACGTGTTGTCACCGGCGACCGCGGTCCCGCCGCCGATGGCCTTGATCGCGTCGGAGACCTCCTTCTGGAGCTTCTTCTCGGCGCTGGTGACGATGCACTTGTCGGCGGCCGGATAGGACAGGTACTGGTCGACGTCGACGCCGATCCCGTAGATGTTCTTGGCGCAGGCCGCGTCGAGCACGCCGTTGCCCGTCAGGCCGGCGACCTGGAACAGGACGTCCACCTTCGGGTTGGTCGTGAGGTAGTTCTCCGCGAACGCCTTGCCGCCGGCCTGGTCCTGGAAGGCCTTGGCCGAGAAGTCGCGGGTCACGTACGCCGGGGTGACCTTGATGTTCGGGTTGACCGACTGTGCGCCGAGCGTGTAGCCCTGGATGTAGCGGACACACGGCGCACAGAGTGTCGTGCCTCCGATCGCTCCGATCTCACCCGACTTGCTCAGCGACGCCGCGACGATCCCGGCGAGGTAGCCCGCCTGGTCCTCCTGGAAGGCCAGCGACATGTAGTTCGGGATGAGCGTCTTGGCATCGCCCTTGCAGGCGAAGGTCGTGTCCGGCGCGCCCTGCGGCGTCACACAGATCGGCGACTGGTCGACGCCGACGAACCAGATCCCGGGGTTCGCCTTGGCGAAGCAGGTCGTCGGGGTGGCCAGGTTGAACCCGACCGTGGTGATGATGTCGTAGCCCGAGTCGACGTACGTCTGGATGTCCTTCTTGTAGTCGGACTGGTCCTTCGGCACGACGGACTGCGGAGCGGCGGCACCGAGGGCGGTCGCGCCGTCCGTCGCGCCCTTGAACGAGTACTCGTTGAAGTTCTTGTCGTTCAGGGTGCCGATGTCGGTGACGACGCCGATCTTGGCCTTGCTCCAGTCGGTCGGCGGCGTGTGCGTCTTGCCCGCCGTCACGCCCGCGCACGGGTCGGGCGGCGGCGTCGCGCTCGGGCTGGCCGCGTTCCCGGTGCTCGAGCTCGAACAGGCCGAGAGCAAGATGGCCAGACCCGCGAACAGGGTCAGGCCAGCTGAACGGATGCGCATGCTTCCTCCTCGATGATCGGCTCGATGGTCCGCCAGCTCGGCAGGCGGGGCGGCCGGCGATGCTCCGGCAATGGCGCCGGACCGCGTCCCAGGGGCGCATCGTAGCCGGGCTGCGACAGCTCCGGCAAGCCACGATCCGGGCCCGCGGACTCGCGCAAGGATAGTCCGCGCGACCGGCCGTCCGCACGGTTCGCGGACGGGGTCAGCGGGCCGAGGTCGGGACCGTCATCCCCGCGCCGGCGCGAGCCATCCGATGGAGCCAGTCGTCCCGCTTCGACAGGCTCTCGATGTCGATCCCAGAGGCCTGCAGGGCGACCAGCTCCTCGGCCGTCCCCGGTCGCCCGAGGAGGTAGCCCTGGCCGGCCGCGATCTCGAGATCGCGCACGACGCGGAGCTGGGCGGCGGTCTCGATCCCCTCGGCGATGACCGATGCACCCCACCGTCGGGCGAGATCCTGGAGGGCCCCGACGACCGACATCGATGCCTCGTGGACCGCCCCGTCCTGGACGAGCGACAGGTCGATCTTGACGATGTCGAACTGGACCTGGCTGAGGAGCCGCAGCCCCGCGTTGCCGGCTCCGACATCGTCGGCCGCGATGCGGAAGCCCGCGCTGCGGCAGGCGATCACGTTGCGCCGTAGACGCTCCATCTCCTCGATCTGCTCGCGCTCGGTGAGCTCGAGCACGATCCGGGTCGGCTCGAGGCCCGCCTTCCGGACCAGGGCGACGAGCTGGCCGGCGCTGAAGTCGTCGGCCTCGAGCGTCCGCGGCGACATGTTCAGGGTCAGGATCGCGTCGCCGGACATCGCCGCGGCACCGGCCGCCACGATCTCCAGGCAGGCCAGGTCGAGCTCGACCGTCCGGCCGGCGAGCTCTGCCGCAGTGAACAGCTCGGACGGGTTGGCGAAGCCCGAGTCGGGTAGCGGCCGGATGAGTCCCTCGGACCCCGCGATCCGCCCGTTGCGGAGGTCGACGATCGGCTGGTAGACGGGCCGCAGGAGCTTCCGCGAGATGACCTCGGCGACGCCCATCCACGGCTGGTCGACGACCTGGGTGACCGCGGTCGGCGTCCGTCCGTGGCGGGCAGGGTCGAAGATCTCGACGCTGGTCCGGCCGTGGCGCTTCGCCCAGGTCAGGGCGGCATCGGCCTGGTCGAGCAGCTGCCGTCGATCGGTGGCCATGGCCGGGCAGGCCGACACGCCGGCCGAGAACGAGCGGACCGCCAGGGCGCTGCGACCGCGCCCCGGATCGGCGTCCATCGATGCCGCCAGGAGCCGACGGGCCACCGCCGCGGCCCCATCGGCGGTCTGGCCCGGCAGGAGCAGGGCGAACTCGTCGCCGCCCGTCCGGAAGCCGCGATCGGCCGTCCGCAGGGTCGCCTCGATGATCCGCCCGAACGCGGTCAGGGCCTGGTCGCCGGCGGCGTGTCCGCCGCTGTCGTTGACGGCCCGGAAGTCGTCGAGGTCGATGAGCACGAGGCCGAGCGACGTGTTGCGCGTCCGGGCGGCGTCGACCTGGCGCTCGAACGCCTCCTGGAAGGCGCGGTGGTTGCCGAGGCCGGTCAGCACGTCGCGGAGCGAATCGCCGTGGGCCAGCTCGTACATGTCGCGCAGCCGCCCGCGCGACGCCTCGAGCTCCTGGGCGGGACGGAGCACCTGGCGGGCCATCCAGGTGATCAGGATCCCGAGCAGGGCGACGAAGACGGCCAGGAGACCGATCAGCGGCAGCGGCGGCGGGGCGAACCGGGCCGGTGCGACGAGGTGCGCGCTCCAGCCCCGGTCGCCGGCGAGCTTGCTCGTCGCGGCGATGGTCGCCCCGGTCCCCCGGTCGGGCGTCGTCGCCGGAGCGATCGTCCGACCCGCGCCGTCGACCAGGACGGCCTGGCCGCCGCTGACCTCACCGGCATTCGCGAGCTCGAGGAAGCGGTCGAGCGACACCTCGACGCGGAGGAGGCCGGCCGGTGCGCCCGGGTCCGCCCCGGCGACGACCTGGGTAGCCAGGGCAAGATGGGCGGTACCGTCGTCCCCGGTCAGGACGTGGCTCGACACGACCGCACCCGGATCGGCCGACAGGGTGGCGCCGACCAGGGGATCGACCGTCGTGGTCGGCTGGGTCTTGACGATCTGGCCGTCGACCGCCCGGACGAGCTGCCGCCCGCGGACGTCGAGGAGGGTCGCGCCGACGATGCCATCGTGCTTGTCCCCGGACAGGTCGGCCAGCGCCGCCTTGACCCCGGTGAGGCCCGCCCTCGACGTCCGGGCGAAGTCGCCGACGGCGTCGACCGCGCCCGTCTTGACCAGGGCCGACGAGACGCCGTCGAGCCGACGCTCGACGTCGGCGGCGACCGCGGCCGTCTCGTGCTCGACCTGCGCTTGCTCGGCGGCTCGTTGGCTGTCGAGAGCGGTGCTGAGGATCGGCGCGGCCACTGCGATCGGGATGAACGCCATGGCGATGAGGGCGAGGGTCAGCCGGAGCCGGACGAGCCGGATCGGACCCGGGTCCGCGGCGAGATCTCCCTCGATCATCGTCGGTTCTTGATGCACGAAGTCGCCTACCTCGAGGCACTGCCGATGGTCATGCGTAGGTATCCCACGGGACGGGCGTCGGGAGCGCCAGCCCGATGGTCCGGGGTGCCCGGTACGGATGGGCCGTCGGCGAACTCGCCGGAGGGGGAGCCGCGGTGCGCCGCCGCACCGGAATCACGCCGAGACGCCTCCGGCGGTTTCGCTCAGTGCGAGTGGCGTAACTCGTGCAGCCGGGCGTCGGACAGACCGAAATGATGGGCGACCTCGTGGAGGACCGTCTCCTCGACGGCATCGTCGAGCCGGGGACCGACCCCGTACCCCCGCAGGAGGGGTCCGCGGAAGAGCGTGATCTTGCTCGGGAGCGGGACGTTCTCGGCGCCGAACGCCGTCCTGGGGACGCCCTGGTAGAGGCCGTAGAGGCCGCGCGCGCCGACGCTGGCGAGCTGGTCGGCGGTGGGCTCGTCCTCGATGACGATGGCGACCGAACCGAGGCGCTCCACGAACGCGTCCGGCAGGCTGTCGATCGCTCGGTCGATCGCCGCGTCGAAGCGGTCGTCGATCGCGTTGTCCAGCCGCTCCTGGGCGTCGGCTGGGTCCTTCATCGGCCCGCCATCGCCGCGGTCAGCCCATCCCGCCGACGAACGCCCCGTCGACCAGGACGGGGACCCGGTCGGTCGCATCGAGCTCCGCGGCGAGCTCGACATCGGCGGCGAACCCCCGGTCGGTGAGCTCACGGGCGGATCCGCACGCTCGGATCGCGTCCTCGAGGGTCATCCGGATCTCGTTGAATCGCCGCCGCCGCCGCGCGAGCCTCGGGCGAGAGGTCCGCCGACCCGACCATGGCCAGGATGGCACCGGCCCCGAGCAGGTCCTCCAGCGCCGGTCGCAGCGTGCCGTCCGGCCAGCGCTCGCCGGCGGCGATGATCGCACTGGCGCCACCGTGCGCCGCGACGAGGCGGCCGACCGCCGAGGCGTTCCGAAGGCACCCGACGACGACCATCGCTCCGGCCTCGGCCGCATCGATCGCGCACGCACCGCCGTTCGGAGAGGCGAGGACCAGGGTCTCGCCGGACCGCGACCCAAGGATGCTCGTCGGCGTCAGCGTCGGGTGAGCGAGGCTCCGCTCCGGAGCCGCCGGGATCGCCCCGATCGATCGCGCCTGAGCGGTCGCCTCCCCGGCCGACCGCGAGGGCACGACGCGCGCCCCCTGCTCGACCGCGATGCACGTCGAGGTCGAGAACGTCAGGACGTCGACCACGACCACGAGACCGACCCGCGCCGCGAGGGCCCGTACGCCGGCCTCGCCCCAGTCGAAGCGCGCCCGGAAGCCGGCCTGGTCGAACGGGTCCGGCGCCGATCCCGTCTCCGTCCGCGCTGGACGGCTCTCGACGGACGGGCTCGGCCGGCGGCCGATCGACGGGGAGTCGAGCGGATCGACGGATCGTCGTGACATCGAACGGAGCGTACCGCGGACGCGGTCGGCACGGGACGCGTCGATCCCGCGGCCGACCGACCCTTGACGCCACTCGACCGTCCGCGCACGCTGGGCTCGTGGACGAGCGACCGGCGAGAGCTCCTGCGCGCGGTCAGGTACCCGACCCGCACGACCTCATCGTCGGGACGGTTCATATGCCGGACCGGCTCCTACGTCTCCCGCTCGTCGGCTGGCTGTTCGCCGGCCTTGCCGTCGTCGGTGCCGGGATCGAACTCTTCCGCCACGGCCCCCTCGTGGGTCCGACCGGGCTCACCACCGTCAACCTCATCGACGTGGTCGCCGGTGCGGTCTTCGTCGGTGCGATCGTCGCGTTGCCGGCCGGCATCCTCGTCGGGCGCGGTGGCGCGACGCGGATGGACGACCGGGTCTACCGCGGTGCGGTGATCCTCGCGCTCGCGACCCTGTTCGGCCTTCTCTGGGAGGCGGTCGCCTGGCAAACGCGCCGTGCGTTCGAGGCCGACGACCTGTTCGAGATCGGGCTCGGCCAGACCGGCATGGGGACGGTCGCGATCCTGGGCCGATCGGTCCAGGCCGCCTTCGTCCTGACCGGGGGCGGGCTGATCGCGCTCGGACTCCGCGACCGGGCCGACGCGTTCGCCTCCGGTCCATCGCGATCAAGCTGGCGATGGCCGCTCGTCGTCGCGGGGTCGTTCGCGACGGTCGTGTCCTTGGCCGTGCCCGTCGCCGTCCTCCCGGACGCCCGGAGCGATCCGGTCGTCGGCTGGACCGGGGCCGATCTCGTGCTCTTGCTCGTCATCGCCGCGACTCCGCTGGCCTGGACGGCGATCGCGCTCAGCGCGACCCGAGGCAGCGCGGTGCTCGCGATCGGTCGACGGGGATGGAGGCTGGCCGCCGCCGGCGGGATCGTCCTGGTCGCCTCGACCGTCGTCCGGGCCGGGCTGGACCTTGCGGCGTGGACCGTGTCGTCCGTCCTGCGCGACACAGTGCCGGCCATCGACAACGACGTCTGGTTCGCGTGGACGGCCCTGGTCGGCGTCCTGGCCGCCGTCGGCGCGGTCCTGCTCCTGGCGGGTTGCGTGGCGGGCTTCGAGGCGGTCCCGGCGCGTAAGACCGCGGGCGCTGCGACGATCGGCCATGATCCCGTGGACCTGACCGTCTGACGCGGCGCGAGTCAGGCCCTCGACGGCAGCGTATCCTCGCCCGATGCAGGTCCCGTCAGTACCCATCGACGGTCCGTGTCCCCGATGAGGATGCCCTCCGTCCGGCTGATGATCCTGATCGGGCTCATCGTCGGTGGGGCCATCGCGCTCGCGCGACGTGGCTCCAGGGTCGCGACCGGTCACGCCGCCCACGGCGGGGTCCTCATGGGCGATCCCGCCGGCTACGACCGACTCAGCCGTCTCCTGTTCGACTCGCTCTTCCGGGGCATCGCCGGGGACGTGGCGAGCGTCGTACCGCCGGCCGCCGGGATCCTCGAAGTGGGCTGTGGGCCCGGGCAGCTGTCGATCCGTCTGGCTCGATCGCACGGGTACGCGGTGACCGGGCTCGATCTCGATCCGGCGATGATCGAGCGGGCCGACGCCAATGCTCGACGGTCATCGGGCGACGACGGCCCGCGACCGACGTTCGTCGTCGGCGACGTGGCCGCCCTGCCCTTCGCGGATGCGTCGTTCGACGTCGTCATCAGCACCTTCTCGATGCACCACTGGGCCGATCGGACCGCGGGGTTGAACGAGATCGCCCGGGTGCTGCGGCCGGGCGGCCGGGTGCTCATCTGGGACCTGAAGCAGGGGAGGGTGCCGTTCCATGCCCACGTCCACCGCCCGACCGACGAGATCGAGGACCTCCCGCTGCGACACGTGAGCGCCACGGATTGGCGGTGGCCCGGGCCGATCGCGCTCGCGCAGCGGATCGAGGCGGTTCGCGACTGACGCCCCGACGTCGGACGAGCGCGATCGGTGGAGCGGATCGGGTGAGTCAGGGCACGCTCCAGTCGGCCTCGATCCGGGGCGGCTGGAGGAGCGTCTGGAGGACGACGCAGTAGCGTTCCGTTCGATCCTGCAGCTTGGCGAGCCGCTCGGGCGGCACGTCCCCGGTCAGCCCGAACCGGATCCGGATCGCCTCGAAGCCGACCGGGACGTCCGCCGTGCCGAGGGTGCCGCGCAGGTCCAGGTCGCCCTCGACGTCGACCGTGACCGTGACGTCCTCGAGGCCCATGTTCGTGGCGACCATCTGGCAGGTGAGCTGCGCACAGGCGGCCAATGCCGCCAGGAGGAGGTCGCCCGAACAGGCCGCGCTCCCGCTACCCCCCACGCCCTGATGGGCGCCGGCCGCGTAGATGGCGCGCCCGAGGTCGACCGAGCAGCTCATCGCGTCGCCGGCCATCGCCCCGCTCGCCCGGAGGGTGATCCGCGCCGCGTCGGGCTCCTCCCGGTAGCGCGCCTTGATCGGCTCCTGGATCTCTCGTAACGTCATGCGCATCCCCTCCCGACCGGACGACCTCACCTTGTCCGCACAGGGTAGCCGCCGATCCGACGGAGGTCGGCGCCGGGTGCCAACGGGATCCCGGTGCAGGGTCCGAGGCCGACCGTCCGCGTGTCGGCTGCACGATTGACAATCGTGACGACGTGTCCATGCTTTGCCGAACCCCACCCGCTCGACAGGAGATCGCGGCGATGCCCCTCTACCTCGATACCCACAACAAGGTCCCGGGCCTCACCGCCGAAGCGGTGACGCAGGCACATGCCGCGGATCTCGCCTGCCAGGGCAAGCACGGCGTAAGCTACGTCCGCTACTGGTACGACGAAGCGACCGGGAAGGTCTTCTGTCTGGTCGAGGCTCCGAACCCGGAGGCCGCCATCGCCGTCCACCAGGAGGCCCACGGACTGCTCGCCGACTCGATCGTCCAGGTCACAGAGGGAGCGTAGCCAGCGCCTCGTTCGGGGTCATCAGCCGCCCCTCGCGACGGGCGGCCTCGAACCGGTCGGCGCCGAGTCGGGCCTCGAGTTCGGCCAGGTTCTGGTCGTGGAGGGCGGAGGCCTGGGGCGGGATCATCGCCCGGATCGCCTCGCGCAACGCCTCGGCCGTTCCGTGCAGCCGAGCGGCCGCCTCGGCGTCGTCCGCGCCGACCGCGCGTGCCAGGTTCTCCATCGCGCCCGCGAGACCGGGCATGTCCCCCAGTTCCTGGCGGATCGCCATGCTCTGCCTGAACAGGCCGCGCGCCCGCGCGGTATCGCCGTCGGCCAGGGCCAGGTCGGCCAGGCTCGTCAGGATCCGAGCGACGCCGCGGCGATCGCCGAGCTCCTCGAGGATGGCCAGTGCCTCGACGTGGAGCGATCGCGCCGCCTCCCGGTCACCGGCCCGACTCGTGGCCCGGGCGAAGGTATCGATGGCGAACGCCTCCATCCACCGGTCGCCGAGGCCGCGGATGATGGCAAGCGCGTCGGCGTACAGGTCCCGGGCGGCCTCGAGGTCGCCCTGGCGGGTCGCCACGTCGACGAGGTTGATCCTGCCGAATGCCGCCCCGCGTACGTCCCCCAGCTCCCCGGTCAGGGCGATGGCTTCCTCGTACAACGTGCGCGCCCGTGCGTGGTCGCCGAGCTGCACGGCGGTGTTGGCCAGGTTGTTCGCCGCGTAGGCGATGCTCTGTCGATCACCGAGCTCCCGGTGGAGCGTGAGACTGGCCTCGTGGAACGTCGAGGCGGCCCGGAAGTCGCCCTGCATGAAGGCCAGACTGCCGGCCCCGGTGAGCGCGTTCGCCCGGAGGGGCGAGATCTCGTCGGCGACCGCCTCGACCATCCGCTCCAGCCAGCCCCGACCCTCGGTGAGATGGCCGCGGATCTCCCAGTAGCGCCACAGACCGGCTGCCATGCGCAGACCCGATCGACCCTCGCCCGGCTGGTCCAGGCACCACTCGAGGGCGGCCCGGATATCGTCGTGCTCGCGGTCGAGACGGGGGAGCCAGTCGGCCGGCTCGGGACCCTGGAAGAACGCCGGCGACGCCTCGTCCACCAGGGCCAGATACCAGTCGCGATGCCGGCGCAGTGTCTCGTCGGCCTCGCCGGCCTCGACCAGGCGGCCGCGGGCGTACTCCCGGACCGTCTCCAGCAATCGGAACCTCGCCTCGCTCGCCCCAGGATCCGTCGACACGAGGGACTTCTCCACGAGGCGGCCCAGCAGATCGAGGATCTCGAAGGGATCGACGGGTTCGCCCGCGCAGACCGACTCCGCCGCTTCGAGGGTCGCTCCGCCGGCGAACACCGACAAGCGGCGGAGGGTCGCCCGCTCCGGCTCGGTCAGGAGGTCATAGCTCCAGTCGATCGTCGCCCGGAGCGTCTGGTGTCGGGCGACCGCGGCCCGGCTGCCACCGGTCAGCAACCGGAACCGATCGTCGAGGCGGGCCGCGATCTGCTCGACGGGGAGCGCCCGGACGCGGGCCGCGGCGAGCTCGATGGCCAGGGGGATGCCGTCCAGGCGCCGGCACAGCTGGGCGACCGATCGAGCGTTCTGCTCGGTCAGGGCGAAGGTCGGCTGGACCGCCCTGGCCCGCTCGACGAACAGGCGGCAGGCGTCGACCGCGCCGAGGTCGCTCAGGCTGACGTTCGGGCCGAGGTCGGGTGTGGTCAGTGAGGCGATCGGCAGGATCGCCTCCCCCGGTACGCCGAGCGCCTCGCGGCTGGTCACGACGACGCGGACGGCCGAGCACGATCGGACGAGCGCCTCGGCCAGCTCCGCGCACTCGCCAAGGACCGGATCGCAGTCGTCGAGGAGGAGCAGGAGGCGCTTGCCCTTGAGGTGATCGACGATCGCCGACAGGAGCGACCGACCGGCGGACTCGGTCAGGCCGATCGTGCTGACGACCGATGGCAGGACGAACGCGGGGTCGGTCAGCGCACCACACTCGACGACCCAGACCCCGTCATCGAACTGATCGAGGAGCGTTCGGGCGAGCCGGAGGCCGACACGGGTCTTGCCCACCCCGCCCGGACCCGTGAGGGTCAGGAGCGACGACTCCCCGAGCATCCGGGTCGCCTGCTCGAGCTCGCGATCGCGACCGACGAAGCTGGTGACCTCCAATTCGAGATTGTTCCTCGGCGCATCGGTCGTGCGCGGTGGTGGGAAGTCACGGGCGAGTCCGGGGCCGGTGACCTGGAACAGCCGCATCGACGTGTCGAGGGATCGGAGCCGATGGGTCCCGAGGTCTGCTACCCCGAAGCCTGCCGGCCACGCCTCGCCGATGAGGCCGCGCGTGGTCTGCGAGATCAGGATCTGGCCACCGTGGCCCGCCGCGCAGATCCGCGCCGCCCGGTGGACGTCCAGCCCGACGTAGCCCTCGGTCTCGTTCCGCGGCTCCCCGGTGTGGATCCCCATCCGGTCCCGGACGGTCGCACCCTCGGGCCAGGTGTGGCCCTCGATCGCATGCTGCCCGTCGATGGCCGCCTGGATCGCCTCGCGTGCGCTGGCGAAGACGAAGTAGAGGCCGTCGCCGGCCGATCCGCGCTCGAACGCGTCGTGCTTCGCGAACGCCTCGCGGATCAGCCGATGATGGTCCGCCAGCGCCTGGGGATACCGGTCACCGAGCGTCTGGAGCAGATTCGTCGAACCCTCGATGTCCGTGAACACCAGGGTGACCGTCCCCGCCGGAAGGCCGGTCTCTGGGGATGCCTCGATCAACGCCATGACTCCTGTCTCGCCCCGGTCCAGCAGGGTACGCGAAACGCCCGGGATGGTTCGTGCGCCGACCGGACGACGGTATCACCGCGATCGCGGGTCGGCGGCCATGGACGTCCGATGACGGGCCGCCTCGCGGCTACGGCAACGTCCCAGACCAGGCAGGCATCGCGCCGGTCGGTCGCTTGCCGAAGATCACCAGGGTCTTTCCGGATGCCGCGACGCTCGTCATCTCGGCACCGTCGAACGAGGCCTGGTCGGCCAGCCGTGTCCAGGCGACGCCATCCGACGAGGTCCAGACCGCTGCGCCGAACCCGGCCTTGCCGACGGCCACGAGCGTGTCCCCGGCCATGATCACGCGGTTCATCGCGCCGCCCTTGAGCGCCTCGCTTGTCGGGACCCTGACCCATGCCGCACCGTCGACCGACGTCCATACGGCGGCATCGGCTCCATCCTTGCCCACGGCGACCAAGCTTGATCCGGCGTGGACAACGTCACGGGCGACGCCGGTCGGCGCGCCAGCGGCGGGCGGGGCGGCGCTGGTCCAGGTGGTCCCATCGTGGGAGGTCCACGCGGCGAACGTGCCGTCGGCGCGGCCGCCCACCGCGACGACGCCGGGACCACCGGCCACCACCGCACTTGCGCTCGCATCGATGAAGGCGGGATCGCGCCGGTGCACGATCCAGATCCGGCCATCGGCCGAGGTGAGGCTCATCGCGTCCTTCGGACCCGACGAGACGTCCGATATGTCGGAGCCGACGCCCACCACGCCGGGACCACCGGCGGCGAGGGCCTCGAGGACGCAGCACTCCGAGTCCCGGGCGACAGCGAACGTCGACGGCATCCAGGCGGCTCCATCCGGCGACGTCCACAGGTTGAGGCCAAGGCACTCCCCGCCACCCGTCGGCGGGCATTCCTGGCCACCCGCGACGAAGCCTCCCGCGACCGCGGTCAGGTCGGTCAGGAGTCTGTTAGCGAAGCTCACCTGGGTCGCGCCCTTGGTCCAGGTGAGTCCGTCGGCGGAGGTCCAGACCGATCCATCGACGCCGTTGTCAGGCCGCGCCGTGTAGCCGACCGCCACGAATCCGTTGCCGAGGCCGATGGCGTCACCGATCTGTGCGGAGGGAAAGGCGCTGAGATCGGCCATCGGCGTGACGCTGATCCCGCCATCGGTCGAAGGGTTCGACGTGCCCGACGTCGAAGGTGCCGTCGAGTCAAGGGCGATCGATCCGGTGACCGGCGCCGTCGACGTAGCTGCGCCGCAACCGACGAGCGCCGCGCAGGCGCATAGGCCCAGAACCAGCCGAAACAACCGGGCCATGACGGTCCTCGAGGTGCGGGCCTGAAGCGTGAGTCGCCGACCGGATCCCGAGCATACGCCGTCGGCGGCATGGCGCTCGGTCGTCGGCCGCCGACCATCTTCCACCCGAAAGCGTCATCCCCGCTCTGCGTCGGGAGCATCGGGTACCCTCGGGCCATGCCCAGCATCGGGGATCACCTCACGGGGCGATACCGCCTCGTGGCCCGGATCGGTTCGGGCGGGTTCGCGACCGTCTACCACGCCCGCGACCTGCGGCTCGAACGCGATGTCGCGGTCAAGGTGCTGCTGGCCAACCATGCGAGCGACCCGGTGGTCGCCGCACGCTTCGACCGAGAGGCACGGGTGCTCGCCGCCGTGAGCCACCCGAACGTCGTCGCCATCCACGATGTCTCCCCAGGTGACCCGGCGGCCGGCACGGAGCCGTTCCTCGTCATGGATCTGTGCACGGGCGGATCCCTCGCCGATCGCCTTGCCACGTCTCCGTCGCGGGCGCTCCCCCCGGATGACCTCGTGCCGCTCCTTGTCGACGTCGCGTCCGGCCTTGCGGCGTTGCACGCTCGCGGGATCGTCCACCGCGATCTCAAGCCCTCGAACATCCTGCTGGGGGAGGGCCGGGCACGCATCGCCGACCTCGGGATCGCTGCCGCCGGCCCGAGCGAGCTGACCGCACCGGGGACCGCCATCGGGACGCTTGCCTACCTCGCGCCGGAGCAGCTCAGGGGCGACCCGGCAAGTCCCGCGAGTGACGTCCACGCGCTCGGGATCGTCGCGTTCCTGGGCCTGACCGGCGGACTGCCACGCCCCGCGGACAGCGTCTCCGGACTGGTGGCGGCGAGCCGCCGGCCGGTCGACCGCGTCTCGGTCCGGGATCCGACGCTGGGCACGGCGTTCGACGCCGCGGTCGCCGGGGCGCTCGCCGCCGACCCGTCGATACGACCGTCTGCGGCCGACCTCGGTGCCATGCTCGGCGCGTCGAGGGCTCGCGCCCGCCAGGCGCCACCGGTCGCGACCTCGTCCGCGGCGTCGGACGCGACGACCCTCACGGAGCTTGACCTCGATCTCGATCGCGACACCACCTCCGCCATGGTCGACACTCGCGACCCGGAGGGCGGTCGGATGCTCGCGGTCGCGGTCGCGGTGGTGCTGATCGGTGCCGTCCTCGTCGCAGCCACGGGTCTCGCTCTGCTTCGACCCGGCGGGTCTGCCGGCGTCGAGCGGCCGTCGATCCCGGGCGGTGCCCTGGGGGTCAGTCCCTTGGCACCGGCCAGCCTCGTGCCGACACCGAGCCCGGCGCCGACGCCGACGCCGACCGCCAAGCCGACGCCGACGCCGACTCCCAGACCGACGATCGACCCGTATGCGCAGGCCCGCGCTGCAAGCGATGAGATGCGGGCTGCCATCGCGGCGTCTCGAGGCAAGGACGGCCTGAAGGGTCACGCAGCAAAGGACCTCGAGGATCAGCTCGACCGGTTCGACCGGGCGCTCGATACGCTCGACGCCGGGGCCGCGCGCGATGCGGCCGGCCGGCTCGATCGACAGGTCGGCGACCTGGTGGACAGGCGAGCCGTCGAGGGGGACGTCGCCGACCGTTTGCAGACCGCCGTCAAGCGCCTGCTGGCGATCGCGCAGGACCTCCCCGACTGAGGCGGGGAGTACGATGCCGGGCGACGTCATGAGTCATCGACTGCGCCGCGCCCCGTCGCGCGGCTACGACATCAGCTACGAGGACGTCGGGAGCGGTCCTCCGATCGTGTTGCTCAATGGCTTGAGCGGCCGGGCAGCCGAATGGCGCGAGCTCGGGTTCGTCGACCGACTGGCCCCGCCATACCGTGTGCTCAGCGTCGATCCCCTCGGCCACGGGTCGAGCGACACCCCGCACGAGTGGGAGCTGTACCTGGCTCCGATGGTGGGCTCGGACGTCCTCGCGGCCATGGATCATGCGGGGGTCGAGCGCGCCGCGGTGTGGGGCTACTCGCGCGGAGCGCGGCTCGCGGCGATGGTCGCCGCCGAGCACCCCGATCGCGTCGCCGCCCTCGTCGCGGGTGGCACAGACCTGCTCGCACGACCGAGTCCCGAGGTCTCACCGTCGACCGAGGCCCTGTGTCGCGGGGACTGGGATTCGTTCTGGAACACCTTCGACATCGCGGTGTCCGACCGCGACCGCGTGGACATGATGCGGAGCGACCCGCGGGCGATCGGCGCGGCCGACGTCGGTTGGCACCGATCGGAATATGCCGTCGACCTGGACCGGATCTCCGCCCCGACGCTCCTGTACTGCGGCGGCGGCGATGAGCCCGAGGCACTTGCCGCCACGGCGGCCGCGCTCGGGGTCGAGGTGCACGTCATCGGACGCGGCGACCACTTCGCGACGTTCATGGACGTCGAAGCGCTCGTACCGCTGGTGCTCGGTCATCTCGACCGGACCGACGTCCGGGCGGCCCTCTCCGGATCCGCCTGAGGCGGGACGTTGATCAGCGGAAGGCCGGGATGACCTCGCGGGCGAAGACCTCGGCCGAGCGTCGATCGTGGAAGTACACGCTGACCATCGTCACGCCGAGGTCGATGAGCGGTCGCAGCTGACGGATCGCATCATCGGGCGTCGGGCCCATGACCCAGTCGATCTCGCCCGCATACAGGCCGGTCGGGTCCTGGGCGGTCGTGACCGAGGCCATCGTGCCGGCGGGATCGCCGAGGGCCGGGAAGTCGGCCGGATCCACCGGGAAGTACGCTTCCCCGGCCGCATGGAGCCCCATCGTGGCCCAGTCGCGGCCGACCTCGGAGCAGGCTGTCCGCAGCTCGTCGACGAGCGGCCCATAGCGCTCGATCGGTCCGTCCCACGACCAGTAGTCCGCCTTCGCCGCGGCGACCCGCATGAGCTTCGGCCGGCGACCACCGACCAGGATCGGGATCGGCGGATCGGGTCTTGGCTCGCAGTACGCATCGCGGATCTGGTAGTGGCGGCCCCCGAACGTCGCTGGGGCCTGGGTCCACATCGCTCGCAAGATGTCGATCGCCTCGCCCAATTCCTCGACGCGCGTGGCGCCGCTCGGGTACGGGTAGCCGTAGGCGAGGTACTCGTCGGCCTGCCAGCCCGCGCCGATGCCGAGGATCACGCGACCGCCCGTCAGCGCCTGGAGCGTCGCGGCCATCTTCGCGAGGAGGGCGGGGTTGCGATAGCTCTGGCTGAGGACGAGGTTGCCGAAGCGATACGTCGGGAACCGCGCCGCGAGATAGGTCAGGAGTGTCCAGCCCTCGAGACTCGGTCGGTCGTCCTTCATCAGGTGGTCCGAGACCCAGGCGGACGAGAACGCATCCGGGGCGCGATCGAGCAGGTCGCGGTAATAGTCGAACCGGTCGCCCATCGCTTCGGCCGACGGTCCCCCTAGCTGGATCCCGAACTCGATCACGCGCCCGACCCTCCTCGCGACCCGACCCGACCCGACCCGACCCGACCCCGACCGCGACCAGACCCGGGAAGTATCCGCGGTTTCGTGCGGATCGCGGCAGCGCTCAGGAGTAGAGTCCGATCTCCCGCCGATGAGGTCACGTTTGCCAGCGACTCCTGAAGACGTCGGGCTGTCCAGTGCAGGGCTGGCGCGTGCCCGCGGACGCGTCGAGACCGCCGTGGCGCGGGGTGAGATCGCCGGTGCCGTCGTGCTGGCATCGCGACATGACCAGGTCGCGCAACTCGCCTGCATCGGCCCGCGCGACATCGAAGCCGGTTTGCCGATGGAACCGGACACGATCTTCCGCATCGCCTCGATGACGAAGCCGGTCACCAGCGTCGGCGCGTTGAAGCTGGTCGAGGCCGGCAAGCTGCACCTGGACGACCCGGTCTCGCGGTTCATCCCCGAATTCGCCGACCTGGCGGTCTTCGCCGGAGTCGAGGACGGGCGGGTCCGGCTCGCGCCGCTCGAGCGCCCGATCACGATCCAGCACCTGCTGACGCACACGTCAGGACTGTTCGGGGTCGCGCCGGACCTCGATCCTCGAGTCGACCTACGACAATCTCGGAGACTTCCGCTACGCCCTACCGGAGCTCATGCGCCGGCTCGCCGCGCAGCCACTGGTCCACCAACCGGGAGCAGGCTGGCGGTACGGCTCGTCGCATGACGTCCTTGGCCGAGTGATCGAGGTCGTCGCCGGGCAAGCGCTGGACGAGTACCTCACCTCGACGATCTTCCACCCGCTCGACATGGTCGACACCGGCTTCTATGTGCCGCCGGACAAGGTGGGACGGCTGGCCGCTGTCTACGGATCCGTGGCTGGCGTGCCGCAGTGGATCGACAACGACGAGACTCACGAGATCACCCAACACATTCCTCTGCTGTCGGGGGGCGGCGGTTGCGCATCGACGGTCCTCGACTACCTGCGGTTCGCCCGGATGCTCCAGGGGCGTGGTGAACTCGACGGCGTGCGCCTGCTCGAGCCGGAAACGGTCGATCTGATGACCCGGAATCACGTGGCCGCGCCGCAGTACCCGATCCAGGTCTACGACCACCTCTTCGAGGGAGAGGGGTACGGGCTCGGCGTCGGCGTCATCGTGGAGCCCGGCGTGGCGGCCATGGCCGGGTCGGCCGGCACGTACGAATGGGCCGGCGGCTGGAACACGCATTTCATGATCGACCCGGTGAAGGAGCTCATCGGCATCTTCATGGCGCAGTACGAACCATTCGACTTCGAGGGCCTCGGTCACGAGTACTGGTCGCTCGTCTGTCAGGCGTTGATCGACTGATCGGCCCGCCGAGGTCAAGGGCGAGGGGTGCCATGGGGTAGGACCTTCGTACTACTGCGCTGTGGCTTGTCTGGCTGAGATGCTGACCGGGTGACCTGCTTGGGGCGGGGCGTGGCCCACCTCACAGGGTTGCCGCCAGGAGGTCACACCCATGCCGGTCGTACGGGCCAACCCTACCCAATTCCTGCTGACGGGTCGTCACGGGGAGCTGGTCAACCGCGGCTCTGCCGTCCAGGTCTTTCTCCGGCCCGGTACGGTCTTCGTCCTCGTCCCGAGCACCAAGCAGGAGGCCGCGTTCGAGTTCAGCCAGGAGACGAGCGACGGCATCCCGTTGCGGTTCAAGGGCATCGTCATCTACCGCATCACCGATCCCATCGCTGCCGCTCGGCTGTTCGACTTCTCGGGCGGGGCGGGCATCGTCGAGGTCAGCAACCTGCTCACCCACGTCGTCCTCGGCGAGCTGCGCCACGCCGTCAGCCACATGACGATGATCGAGTGCATCGAGCAGCGGAAGACCACCCTGTCCGGCGTGGTCGCCGAGGCGCTGGCACAAACCGTGCATCCGGATGCCGGCGTGAGCGATTGGGGGATCACGGTCGAGGTGGCCCAGGTGGCCCAGGTCTTCATCGTGGATGCCGAGCTGCGCCATCAGCTGGAGGCCGAGACCCGCAACGAGATCAAGCTGAAGAGCGACCAGTCCGATATCCAGACGGCCCAGGAGGCGACCCTGTCGACGATGGCCTCGGCCGGCCGGGTGGCCGAGAAGAAGCTGGAGGGCGACCGCGAGGACCTGCGGCGGGCCGAGGAACTGGAGATGGCCCAGGTGGCCCGTCAGCGGCGCCTCGAGACCGAGAACCTGGCCTCGCAGCGCCAGGCCCTCGAACTGGCCCGGGAGCTGCATCAGGCCGAGATGGCGACCGAGGAGGCGAAGACCAACGCCGAGGCGCCGGTGCGGCTGCTGAAGATCGCGCGCGAGAGCGAGGTCCTGCGCGACGAGCTGGCGATGCGGGAGCTGAAGACCCGGGCTCGGACGCTCGAGGTCGAGCATGACCTGCTCCTGCCTCGCGCCCAGCAGGAGATGCGGCGCGAGATGCTGCCCCTGGAGCAGACGCCGAAGATCGTTGAGGCTGCCGCGCAGGTCTTCCAGGGGGCGAACCTGTCCATCTACGGCGAGAACGTGCCGCTCCTCGGTCAGCTCGGCCCGCTGTTCGAGATCCTCGCGCGGGCCGTCCAGAGCGCCGCTCCGGTCGCTGCCGACCCGGTAGCTGCTGACAGCGAGTAGTCACCGAACGCGGGCTGGGGCGACCCAGCCCGCGGTCGCATGAGACGTCAGATCGCGTCCGTAGCCAGGTCAGTGCGACGAGTCCGTGCGCGGATTCGTTGCCGCGAAGATCACCGCCGAGCCGACGGTCTCGAGCTCCACGTGGTCGAACGATGCCGCGAGGATCTCGCGGAGTCCCTCCTCGGTGTCATCGAGGTTGTCGAAGCCACCCTGCCAGTTGAAGGTGGCTAGGAACCTCCGTGCCAACCACGTGTGGTGCGCGGAGGTCCCGAGCACCGATGCACCGAAGAGCACGCCATCCGGCGCAAGGACCGCGGCCACGTTGGCGACGGCCGTCGCCTTGCGCGTGAGCGGGCCCGGCAGGCAGTGGATGACCAGGTGCAGTGCGGCGGAGTCGAACGGCCCACCCACACGAAGGGGCTTGAGGACGTCGGCCTCGACCGCCGTGATGTCCAGCTGCCCGAGGCGCCGCGAGACATGACGGAGGACGTTCGGGTTTGGGTCCAGGATCGTGACCGGGCTGCCATCCGGGAGCCCCGATCGCTCGAGGAAGAAGCCGGTGCCGGGACCCACGTCGAGGTGGTGGCTGCGGATGCGCTGCCGGTATCGCTCCAGGAGTCGGGTCGTCGGGCAGCGCCAGACGTACCTGGCGATGGGGCCGAGGACCAGCGGGTCGTACGCATTCAGGAGGAGTCGCGAGTAATCGCGTTGGCCCTTGTAGGCGGGGTCGTCGCGATCCATCGCGTTCGACGGTCCTCCACCGTGGTCGCTGCCGGTTGGACCGGCCAAGAATGACATGCGCGCGCTTCGTCGGGGCAGCCGGTGCGTTGTGGCTCGTTCGACATAGCCATTTGGTCATCCTTGTGGCCGTCGTGGAAGACGACGAGAGTGGGCCCGAGATGGCCCAATCCAGATTCCACGTGATCGGATCAACGCCGGCGTTCCTCCAGGACCCGCGACCGGTCGGCGTCCGAAGATGGACCTGGGACCACGAGATCGACCTCGAGCCCGGCACACGCCTGGGCTACCTCCGGGCCGGTGGGTATGCCGACCCCTGTTCCAGCATCTACATGGACTGGGACGAGTTCACCGTACTTAGGGTCCTTGGGCCGGTCGCGTGGCGTTGGGCGGTCATCCCGTGACACAGCTCTCGTGAGTGGCCGAGGGCAGGCGCGACCCCGGGGCATGACCCCGGGCGCGGTCGTGCTCGACCGACTTCTCGGGCGACCTGACTCACCGAGACTCGATCTGGACCTCGCTGACCCTTGTGTGCTCGAGATCCCGTGCGGCCACGTCCACCAGGAAGAGGTCAACGCGAGGGTCGGGTGGTTCGGCGACGACATCGACCCGTTGCCACGCCTCTGGGAGGTGATCGGCGATGTGTCGGCCCAGGAGGCGACCGCGACCGGCGTCTGCAACGGGCACGTCGGAGCGCTGCCAGTCGGAACGCCGCTACGCCTCGACGCATCCACCCTGTGGATCGTGCCGACCTCGTACATCCACCACGTCGGGCGCGCGTACGATGCCGGGCACCGGTTCTTCGTCCTGGGCGGCCCGTTCGTCGGGCGCTGCTTCCGTCTCTACGAGGTCGACGACGGGAGGGGTGCGAGGCCGGATGGTATCCGGCCGCTCGAGGTCAGCCGGCGGCCGACCGATGCCCCGACTGACTGATTCCCTTGACGTGGCGCTCGATTCGGGTCCGGCCGGTCGGTGACCCGCTCGCTCACGGCAGCCAGGCCAGCATCTCAGCCCAGCACGACCTTCCCGGAGTCGCGCGGCTAGCGCCTTGACGAGCCGCGGCTGCTGTTCCCCGGCGAAGCGCCGTGGCGGGAACGTCCTGGACCATCGATGCATTGCGTCCGCGGGATGTCGCAGCGACGATCAAGCCATGGCAGAGACCTCGCCAACCGGCGCGCAGCGTCCAGGAGCGCGTCTCGCCGTGGTTGTCCCGTGCCCCGCGACCGGGCGGCGAGTCGTTACGGGCGGCCGCTGGCCGGCGTTGATGGACTCGGGACTTGCCTACACGCTCCTGTCCGCCGGCGTGTTCATAGAGCGGTGTCCCGAGTGCGGGGACGCGCATGGGTGGGACGGGCTCGATCTCATCGGAGTCCTCGATCTCATCGAGGTCGATGCTGCCAGTGTCCGTGACGACCCCATCGCGTGAGATGGCCCGCTGTGACGACAGAAGGGATCCGGTAGGTACCGCCCAGGTCCCGCGCAGGTCAGCGACGGAACGGGTTCTCGATCCGTACACCGCCGATCGTCCGATCGTGTTGGAGATCCTCGCTGATGATCCGGTCGGCGCCGCTTCGCGCGGCGGCGACGATGATAAGAGCGTCCCAGAACGACAGGGAGTGGCGTTGCTCGAGGTCGGCCGCCTCAAGGATGTCGCCCGTCGTGATGGCGTACACGGGCCACCGGCCGTAGCGTCCGACGAGCGCTCGCGCTTTCGACCGAGGAACGACGACCCGGAGCTTGCGCGTCAGGTTCACGTAGAGCTCCTGGAGGACCTGGGTGCTCAGAAGCCCTTCGCGGGTGCGCCACAGGTCGGACAGGATCTCTCGAGCGATGGCCGACTTCTCGGGTTCGCGCTTGTCATACGCATAGAGGACGATGTTCGTGTCGACGAACGTCCTCATCGATCGTGCACCTCGTCGCGGGCAGGGTAGGGACCGCCACCGAGGTCGTACCCGCGTTCGAGTTCCGCCAGTGCGTCATGCATCGCCCGGTCGTAGTCGTCGTCCTGCCGGGCGAGGAGGTCGATCTGCTCCGCCAGCAGCCGGCTGATGGAGCTCCCGCGCTTGGCGGCCACCACCCGCGCCTTCTGGACGGTGGCGTCGTCAAGCTGGACCGTGATGTTTCGTTTCACGCTGCACCTCACCACGTGGACTACGTGTAGCACGTAAATTACGTGGCTAGTGTGCGCCCGTCAACCTTGCGATGCCGCGGGGCTTCCGCTCAGGCCTGTCGTCGAACGGCGCGGGCTGACTTCATCTCGTATTGCCGCCGATCGGCGACGTCGACCAACGCCTCGGCCGACAACGCGTCGTGGGGCCAGCAGGCGACGCCGACACTCGCCGTGACGCGCACCGATCCTTCGTGCGTCAGGGCGCCGATGGCCGAGCGGACCCGGTCGGCGATCGCCTTCGCAACGTCTGCGTCCGCACCTCGCAGCAGGATCGTGAACTCGTCGCCTCCGTAGCGGTACGCGCGATCGCTGTCGCGCAGCGAGACCCGGATGGCGCCGGCGGTCCGGGCTAGAAGATCGTCGCCCGCCGCGTGCCCATGCGTGTCGTTGAACGACTTGAACCGGTCAAGGTCGATGAGGAGCAGCGCGAGGATCTCGGTCGGCAGGCGCCGCAGGTGTTCGTGCAGGTCTCGCTGGAAGGCGCCGTGGTTGAGGAGGCCGGTCAGTGCGTCGGTGTCGGCCTGCGACACGATGGCTCGATGTACCTCCGCGTTCTGGATGGCGATCGAGGCGAGGCTTCCAAACAGCTGGATGAGGTCGAACTCGACAGCGGTGAATGCGTCCTCCCGAAGCGCCAGCCGTGAGACTTTCATCGTGCCTGCGACGACACCGTGACGCAGCAGCGGCACGACCACGACCTGCTCGGGCACGTCGTCGGTCCCGGGGATCAGGATGCCCCGCGGGTCCTCATGCGCATCAACGAGGTTGACCGGCTGGCCCGTTCGGATGACCCAACCCGCGATGCCGCACTCGATCGGATTGGAGAACCCCAGAACCGCGCCAGCCGCCTCGGCGTCGATGAACGCGGCACGCGCGAGCGTCGGTACGAACGTCCGAGTGGTCCAGTCCACCTCCGAGATGACGAGACTGTCGTGCGCGATGAGCGACTTGAGCGAGTCGGCGATCAGCTCCAGGACCTCGGTCGGGTCGAGTGAGGCGAGGACCCCACGGCTGACGTCGAGGAGGCGGCGTTGGCCTTCGACCAGCATCTCCAACTCGTCCCGTCGACTGCCTGCCTCGAAGACGCTGGTCCGCTCGTCGCTCGGCTCACGTTGCTGAGCTCCGCTAGCCTTGGCGTGCATCCGCTCAAGCGTGGGCGTCGAGACGGTCGCGGCGCCACTGGACCATGGTCCTATCGGCGTTAGGAGCGGCTGGCAAGGCCCGCCCGTGACAGGTTTGCCGTGCCATCGGTCTCGATGAGCACGCAGGTCCCGGCGCTGGGTCCGGAGAGCACGAAGAATCGGAAGACGTACGTCTCGAGATGTGACCTCGGGTCGTAGCCGCCTAGCGAGTGCTCACAACGCAGGAGCGTTCCTCGATCGATGCGAACCGTCTCGCCCGGCTCATGTGCGACGGGCAGGTCGAGCGAGGAAGTGGCTTCCCAGGTTCCATCCCGTGCCAGCCCGGCCTCAGGGCCGTCAGGCTCACCGTGATGCTGACAGTGATCCATGTCGACATCGTCGGCCCGCGCCGCGGTGCGCGCAACAGGGTTGGATGCGACCTCCGCGCCATCGGGATGGCCTCGACACGCGCGGTGCCGGGCAAGGTTGCTCCGTTCGCGAGGAATCGAACCTAGCTGCAGCACCACGGCTCTCTGCGGGTCGGTGAAGCGAGAGTCCGTTTCGGCGACGTGCTCCACCCCGGTTCCATCGTACGTGTCGCCCCGCCTCGGCCACCGGGCTACCATTGACGTCCCGTGACGACCATCGTCCCGAACGACTTCACGCACCTCCACCTGTCGATAGGTGGGAGTTCGCGCACGTAGGCTGGCCGCGGGTGCGTCTCGGGCGCGCCACCAGTGGTCGGCTCCCGGACGGTTGTCGGGCTCCTGGACCGCGACCACGTCCGGCCTCGTATCCTTCGGCGGATGGACGATCTACCGCGCGGCACGGTGACCTTCCTGTTCACCGACATCGAGGGCTCGACCCGCATCCTGAGCGCGGTCGGGCCCGAGCGCTACGCCGAGCTCCTCGGTCTCCACCATGCGCTCATCCGCACGGCGATCGCCGCCCATCGCGGCCACGAGGTCGACACGCAGGGCGATGCGTTCTTCGTGGCGTTCGAGCGACCGCATGATGCGGTGCGTGCGGCCATCGATGCCCAGCGGGCGCTCGCCGATCATCGCTGGCCGGATGGGGCCGAGATCCGTGTCCGGATGGGCATCCACTCCTCGGAAGCAAACAGGACAAGCGTTGGCTACGTCGGCGTCGGGGTGCATCGGGCGGCGCGGATCTGTGCTGCTGGGCACGGCGGCCAGATCCTGGTCTCGCAGGCCGCTTACGGCCTGTTTCTCGACGACGTGGCCGGCTTTGCCTTGATCGATCTGGGCGAACATCGACTCAAGGACTTGACCGGCCCGCAGCGCCTCTTCCAGGTCACAGTCGAAGGCCTGCCCGACCAGTTTCCTCCGCTCCGGACGCTTGGCGCCCGACCGACCAACCTGCCGGTGCAGGCAACGCCGCTGGTCGGGCGAGATCGGGAGTTGGCCGACATCGTCGAGCTATTGCGGAACCCGGACGTCCGGTGCCTGACACTGACGGGGCCAGGCGGAACCGGGAAGACCCGCCTTGCCCTGTCCGCGGCGGTGGAGGCGATCGACGGCTACGAGGACGGCGTCTTCTTCGTCCCGCTCGCGACGATCACCGACCAGTCGCTGGTCATCGCGCAGGTCGCCCAGGCCCTCGGGATCAACGAGAACGCCGGCCAGGACCTGCGTGCCTTCATCGGGACCAAGGACCTCCTGCTGGTCGTCGACAACGTCGAGCAGGTGATCGAGGCTGCCGCAGATCTCGCCGGGCTCTTGGCCGCGGCGCCGCGCGTGCGCCTGCTCGCCACGAGTCGCGAGCCGCTCCGTGTAGCAGCGGAACGGACCTACGCTGTCCCGCCCCTGGTCCGCGCCGACGCGGTCGCCCTCTTCGTCGAACGTGCGCGGGCGGTCGACCCGTCGTTCGAGATGACGATCGACGATGCCGCCGCGGTCGCTGCCATCTGCACCCGTCTCGACAACCTGCCGTTGGCGCTCGAGCTCGCCGCCAGCCGCGTCGGGTCGCTGTCCCTGAACGCGATCCTGGCGCGGCTGGACGAGCCGCTCAAGCTCCTCAAGGGGGGTCATCGCGATGCGCCGGAGCGGCACCAGGCTCTCGAGCGGACGCTCGCGTGGTCGTGGGACCTGCTCAGCCCCGACGAACGCCGGCTCTTCGCCCGACTCGGCATCTTCGCGGGAGGCTTCACGCTCCAGGCTGCGGAAGCGGTCGCCGATGCCGCTCTCGACACGCTGGGTTCGCTCCTTGGCAAGAGCCTCGTCCGCCGCGACGGTGATCGCTACGCGATGCTCGAGACCATCCGCGGTTACGCCCTCGACCAGCTATCGGCGTCCGGGGACGAAGCCGTCAGCCGAGATCGTCACGCGACCTTCTTCGAGCAGCTTGCGGCGGCCGCGAAT
Organism: uncultured Chloroflexia bacterium; assembly: GCA_963781845.1. Taxonomy (GTDB): domain Bacteria; phylum Chloroflexota; class Limnocylindria; order Limnocylindrales; family CSP1-4; genus Chersky-267. The sequence continues at coordinate 251,154 of CAWAHN010000004.1, forward strand.
GCCAATTCGATCGTGCGCCAAGGGGAGTGGGCGGACGAACTCGAGCGTGAGCACGACAATCTCCGTGCGGCGCTTGATCGACTCGGCGGCACGGATCCTGACCGCCGGCTCCGGATGGCCGGCAAGCTCGGCTGGTTCTGGCACGCTCACTCGCACCTGACGGAGGGCCGTTCGCTCCTCGCGGAGGCTCTGGCAGATCGGTCGGAGCGCGACGTGGACCGGGCGCGCGCGCTTTCGGCCGCCGGCGCCCTGGCCGGTTACCAAGGCCAGCTCGACCGGGGTCGCCCACTGTTCGACGAAGCCATCGGCATCTGGCGGGAGCTCGGTCGGGAACGCGACTTGGCGCAGACCTTGTTCGACCTGGGCTGGGGATGCTTCTTCATCGGTGACGATGCGACGGCCCGGCGCTGCATGGCGGAGAGCCTGGACCTCAGCCAGCGGCTCGGTGAGCCGGCGCTCGTCAACCGATCCCAGCTCGGGCTGCTTCAGATCCTCATCAGCCTGGGCGAGCTCGAATCCGTCCCATCGCTCGGGGCCGAGGCGCTCGAACTCTCTCGGGCGCTGGGCGACCACTGGGCAGAGCACTTTGCACACCATTTCCTGGCGGACTGTGCGTTGATTCAAGGCGACCATGCCGCCGCCGCTGCCCATTACGCCCATAGCCTGGACGCTGCCGCGAGATCCGGCGACAAGATCGAGACGTGCATCGAGCTCCAGGGCACGGCGATGGCTTTCGCCGGCCTCGGCCAGCCCGAACGAGCGCTCCGGATAGCCGGAGCGGCCGAGTCACAGCTCCAGTCGATGGGCTTTCAGTTCTCGGTCGCCTTCTGGACGGCGTTGCTCGACCATCATCTGGGCGAGGCCCGAGCGGCCCTGGGACCGGAGGCGGAGGCCGTCTGGCAGGCGGGCCAGCGGTTGAGCCTCCAGGAAGCCGTGGCTGAGGCGTCCGCGTCGTAGGGGCCAGGCGAACCGTCTCGAGCCGCCGACGCGGCTACCATGGACCTCCCGTGACGACCTCGCCCCGAACGATTTCACGCAGCTCCACGTGTCAATCGGTGGGAGTTTGCGCACGAGGCGCTGAGCTGAGGCGCCGATCGCCCAGGGGCTTGTGCGTGCCCAAGAGCTCGGACTCGCCTGACACCGGGGCCTGGCCGCGCCCGCGCGGAGCGCCTAGGCCGTGGCGGGTGGCGGCGCCCGACGCAATGCGGGCAGGGTAAGGGCGAGGTAGGTAGCACCGCCGACGATGGCGATCGCGCCACCCGAAACGCCCCAGCTGCCGGGGTTGCCGGGCACGGCGATCGCCGCCAGGCCCAGGTAGAGCAGGCAGCCCGCCACCAGGAGGGCGAGTAGCGTGGACCCCGGCCGCCGGGAGGCCGCCAGCAGCGCCATCAGCCAGAGATTGACCAAGTGCTCGACGGTGCTCGCCCAGCCGTAGTTCAGGGCCAGCTCGCCGGCCCCGGCAACTTGTGCCTGCAGCGCCTGCCACACACTCGGGAACAGCACGACGCCGACGGCGACCGCGAGGGCCAGGAGGCGACCGTCGAGTGGCCCTCGCCAGATGGGTGTCAACAGCCATCGCGGCTCGGGATACACGACGAGCAGGAGGAGCAGCGGCGAGTAGGCGACGACGACCTGCGGGTCGAACGGGATGTTCGCAGCCACCTCGACGAGAAGCGCGAGAGCCAGGAACTGGGCAAGCAATGGTCGAGCGAGCGGGCGCCACGCCAGGCAGAGGAGGATGAGGGCGATCGCCGCGTCGACTACCGCGGAGAGCGCGAACGTCCAGCGCTGGAGGTCCGGGTGAGCGGCCTGGCTCCACGCCCAGATGAGCGGCGACAGTGGCGGCAGCGCGGTCGCCATCGAGGACGGCGCCCACGGGGCGGCGAGCAGCAGCACGCCGGGCAGGTAGACCAGGCCGAGGACGACGGCGAGCACCTGGAAAAGGGTCAAGCGCCAGGCAGATGGCCGGACCCTGGGAGGAGCCACCGAAGCCGACCTCACTTCCTTGGCGTCTGGTCTGACGGGCCAGAGGGACGGACTCATGCCTACTGACAGTGTCGTCCTTCTCTGACCACATCGGCCGTACCCGTCGCGGTGGCCACGGGAGAGACCGAAGGGCCGATGCCTGAGACAGGTCACACGGCACGCGGACCGAATCCACGCGCGAGGACTTGAAGACGGCCAATTCGAGTTGCTACTATCCCTGCCGGCCAAACGCCGTTCGGCGGAGGCGTCCACATCGATACGCACGATGAGGTTGCCGAAATGCGTTCTCCGAACCTCCCCACCCCGGCCACACCTTCCGGCCGGCCGTTCCTGCTGGCGATCGGGTTGCTCGTCGCATTCGAAGTGGTCTCGATCGGGGCGACGCTCGTCCTCGATCGAGTGTCCGACCTGGACGGCAAGGCGCGGGACCTGATCGTCGAAGCGCTGCTCGCCGCCGGCGTCGTCGGGCTGATCGCCGCCCTCGGCTGGTGGCGGTCGACCGCGTTCTCGACCCCGATGCGTGAGTGGCGGAGTCCCTGGCTCCTCGTACTACCGCTCGCTCTCACGCTGCTGCCGTTCCTCGGCGGCGTGCGGAACGTCGAGACGGGCACCATCGGACTGCTGGTGCTCGGCTACGCCCTCAACAGCATCGCCGAGGACGGCATGTTCCGCGGCATCATGCCGAGGGTGCTGCGCTCGCGCGGGCTCCTCGTCGCGGTCGTCCTCTCGTCGCTCCTGTTCGGGCTCGCCCATTTCGGCAATATCGTCAGCCGGCCAGATCAGTCGGTTGCGATCACGGCCGCACAGGCGCTCGGCGCGTTCACCCAGGGCATCGGCCTCGTCGCCATGAGGCTCGCGATGGACACGATCTGGCCGGTCATGCTCGTCCACTTCCTGGGCGACCTGTTCGGCCAGTTGGGCGGCCTCCCCATCGTGCTGTCGAACGTCATCGAGTCGACGGTCATGCTCGTGTTCGGAATCTGGGTCTACCGTCGGCACCGCACGGAGATGGAGCAGTCCCTGCTCGCGAGCGACGCCGACGAACCCGCCAAGCGCGCAGCGACGTCCGTGCGCGACGGCGCGACGGGCATCTGACCCGCCCTTGGCTCCGATACTGAGGAAGCACCCGCGCGAAATCGCTCGGTCCAGCTGGGATTGAGAAGACCCGAGAGTGCAGAGGCGGGATACCGTGCGAGGCAACCCTAACCAAACGGCTGTCGCGGATCGAGCGCGTCGATCGCCAGACGAGTAAATCATGACAGGCGACGACCAGCAGCCCGTGCCCGTCCGGGCCGTCGCCGCATTCACCACGGGCCGCGTCAAGATCCACCCGCAGCATGTGCGCGGCAGCCGCCTGCCGTCGCTCGTCTGGATCCCTGCATCGTGCCCGACCGGCTGACTGATCCCGCGCCGAGGTGGGCGCCGGCGGACCCGGCAAAGTAACCGCCTCCCACGTGAGATCGATTGGTCCGGTCCAGCCCCCTCACCCGCTGGACCGGGCTACCATTGACCTCCCGTGACGACCATCGCCCCGAACGATTTCACGCACCTCCACGTCCACTCCGAGTTCAGCCTGCTGGACGGTCTGGGACGGATCAACGACCTCGTCGACGGGGCCGCCCAGCAGGGCTTCGACAGCCTCGCCTTGACCGACCACGGAGCGCTCTACGGCGCCGTCGCGTTCTTCCAGGCGGCCACCTCCAAGGGAATCAAGCCGATCATCGGTGTCGAGACGTACGTCGCCCGGCGGTCGATGGCCGACAAGGAGGGAAAGGCCGACGCGCAGCCGTTCCACCTGATCCTGCTGGCCAAGGACGACGTCGGGTATCGCAACCTGTGCCGACTGGTCACGGACGCCCACCTCGACGGCTACTACTACAAGCCGCGGATCGATCGCGACCACCTGGCGAAGTACAGCGAGGGCCTGATCGGGCTGTCGGCGTGCCTCGGCGGCGAGATCCCGAGGGCGCTCGAGACCGACGACTGGGAGCTCGCGCGCAAGCTGGCCGGCGAGTACGGCGACATCTTCGGGAAGGACGGCTTCTACCTCGAGCTCCAGGACCACGGTCTGGCCGAGCAGCGGCGCCTGAACGAGCAGCTCCTCCGACTGGCTCCCGAGGCCGGCCTCCCGCTGGTCGTGACCAACGACCTCCACTACGTCCACGAGGCCCAGTCGGAGGCCCACGACGTCCTGCTCTGCGTCGGGACCGGCAACAACCTCGACACGCCCGGCCGGATGAAGTTCGAGACCCACGACTTCTACCTGAAGTCGGCCGCCCAGATGGCCGCGCTCTTCCCGGACCAGCGCGAGGCACTGCTCAACACCCGGAAGATCGCCGAGATGACCGGTGGGCTCCAGCTCCCGCTCGGGCAGCTGCGCATCCCGCACTTCCCGGTGCCTGACGGTCACACCGTCGAAAGCTGGCTGGCGGCGGAGTGCCAGCGCGGGCTCCAGGCTCGCTACGGCACGGTGACCCCCGAGCTCCAGGAGCGGCTCGACTACGAGCTTCGGGTCATCACCACGATGGGCTACGCCGGCTACTTCCTCATCGTCGCGGACTTCGTCCGGTTCGCCCGCGAGCAGAAGATCCAGACGACCTGCCGCGGGAGCGCCCCGGGCTCGATCGTGACCTACACCCTCGGGATCACGCCGGTCGATCCGATCCTTTACCAGCTCCCGTTCGAACGCTTCCTCAACCCGGACCGGGTGACGATGCCCGACATCGACGTCGACTTCGAGGACGGCCGGCGCGAGGAGGTCATCGCCTACGTCGGCCGGAAGTACGGCCAGGACCACGTGGCCCAGATCATCACCTTCGGGACGATGCTCGCGCGGGCGGCGATCCGCGACGTCGGCCGCGTCCTCGGGATGAGCTACGGCGAGGTCGACCGGATCGCCAAGGCGGTGCCCAACCAGCTCGGGATCAAGCTCGATGAGGCGCTGGTGATCGCGCCCCAGTTCCGCGAGATGGTCGACGTCGACCCGCAGGTCGGCAAGCTGGTGGACCTGGCGCGCCAGCTCGAGGGCGTGACCCGCAACGCGAGCACCCACGCCGCCGGCGTCGTCATCAGCCGTGAGCCACTGACCGAGCTCATGCCCCTCCAGCGAGCCACGAACTCCGACGGCCTGATGACCCAGTTCGAGATGCACGCCGTCGAGGCGCTCGGGCTGCTCAAGTTCGACTTCCTCGGCTTGTCGAACCTGACGATCCTGCGCCAGGCGGTCGAGCTGGTGAAGGCGGAGCGGGGCGTCGACATCGACCTCGATGCGATCCCGCTCGACGACGCCACCACGTTCGAGCTGCTGGCGAGCGGCGAGACCACCGGCATCTTCCAGCTCGAGTCGGCCGGCATGCGCCGCTACATCCGGGAGCTCCGGCCGACCTCGGTCTACGACCTGGCCGCGATGGTCGCCCTCTACCGTCCGGGCCCGATGGACAACATCCCGGCGTACATCCGGCGCAAGCACGGCCAGGAGCCGGTGACCTACCTCCACCCGCTGCTCGAGCCGTACCTCGAGAAGACGTACGGGATCTTCGTCTACCAGGAAGACATCATGGCCGCGGCGATGGGTCTCGGCGGGTTCACCGGACCGGAGGCCGACACGCTCGGCTATGCGATCCGGAAGAAGAAGTCGTCGGTCCTGCGCGCCCAGAAGGAGAAGTTCGTCACCCAGGCCGCCGAGCGGGGCGTGCCGGCGCAGACGATCGACGCCGTGTTCAAGGCGTTCGAACCGTTCGAGCGCTACGGGTTCAACAAGGCCCACGCGACCTGCTACGGGCTGGTCGCCTACCAGACCGCCTATCTCAAGGCGAACTACACGGTCGAGTACATGACGGCCGTGCTGACCGCCGTCCGGGACACATCCGAGAAGGTCGCGGCGGCCGTCGCCGAGTGCCGTCGCATCGGGATCGCGGTGCTCCCACCGGACGTCCACCGGTCGGATGTCGAGTTCACCGTCGAGGGCGACGCCATCCGGTTCGGCCTGCTGGCGGTCAAGAACGTCGGCCAGGGGGCGATCGAGTCGATCATCGCCGCCCGGCGCGAGGGCGGCGAGTTCCGGTCGCTGAGCGACCTGTGCTCGCGGATCGACCTCCGACTGGCCAACCGCAAGGTGCTCGAGGCGCTCGCCCGGGTCGGGGCGCTCAACGCGTTCGGTCACCCGGCCCAGATCATCGACGGACTCGACGATGCGCTGGCGACGGGCGGCGCCGCCCAGCGCGACCGGCTGACCGGCCAGACCTCGCTGTTCGAGCTGGCCGCGGAACCCGCCGCGCTCGATGCGCCGCTCCGGGCCCTGCCCGAGACCCCGACGCGGATCCGCCTCGGCTGGGAGAAGGAGCTCCTGGGGCTGTACCTCTCGGATCACCCGCTGGGCGAGATCGCCGAGGCCATCGGCCCGTTCGTGACGGCGTACTCGGGCGACCTGCGCGACGAGTCGCTCGACCAGCAGCGGGTCGTCGTCGGCGGGATCGTGACCGGCGTGCGGATCGTCGTGACCAAGGCCAAGGCGACGATGGCGATCGTCAGCCTCGAGGACCTCCAGGGCACGGTCGAGGTCGTCGTCTTCCCACGGATGTACGAGGAGACCCGCCCGACCTGGACCGACGGTCGGATCCTGCTGGTCGCCGGTCGGCTCGACCACAAGGGCGAGGACGTGTCGCTGCTGGCCGACCTCGCGGTCGACTGGGACGAGGCGGCCGGTCGTGGCCCCGATGCGTTCGCCCGCGATGTCGCCGCGGCCGACCGGTCGCGTGGGCGCGGGGGCCGTGCCGGCTTCAACGGCAACGGCGGTGCGAACGGGAACGGGCACGGCAACGGGCAGAACGGGTACGGCCGGCCGGCCGGCGGACCCCGGCCGGCGGACGGCGAGCGGGCTCCGGTGGCGGTCGGTCCGGGACCCGATCCGGGCTCGTCGGTCGGCGTCCCGGTCGTAGCCGACCGCGTCGCGGTGGCTGCGGTCAGCCCGCTCCGGGCGGGGGCTCGCGGGATGGACGCGTCACCGGCCCGGATGCCGGACCTCGTCCCGGCGGCGGAACTACGCGAGGACGACGACGACGAGCCGGCCTTCCCGGACGAGGTCAGCGCGCAGGTCGCCCGCGCCGCGAGTGCCCCGACGCTGCCGGTGGAGGCCGGGGCCGACCAGGTCCTCCACGTCCGATTCACGAGTGGCAGCGGGACCGAGGACGCGATGGAGGCGTTCCAGCGACTGCTCCGGGCGCATCCGGGGGCCACCCGGGTCGTGATCCACGTCCCATCCGGTCGGAGCGGCGGCGAGCTCCCGATGGAGCTTCGCTCGGGGGTCGCCTACGACGCCGAGTTGCTCGCCGAGGTCCAGCGGCGGCTCGGATCCGGCGCGGCGTCGCTCAGCCTGGAGTAGGCGATCCCCGATCAGCTCTTGGCGTTCCCCGCGCGCATCGCCTGGACCACCGCGTAGCGGTCGGTGAACTCGCCCCGGACCGAGGCGATCGTGGCGGAGTCCAGGAGCAGCTCGTTGGCGATCTCGTTGATGACGGCGCTCTCCTCGGCGGAAATGGAGCCGTCGACGGCGTCGATGAGGAAGCAGCAGCGGAAGAGGTCCATCCGCTCCTCGAGGCTCGTGCCTTCGACCCACTCGCGGGTCACGAGGTAGTCCTCGGTCCCGCCGAGAAGCCGCTCCTGTTGCTTGGCGATCTCGACGACCAGGACGGCCTGCGCCTCCGGGATCTTCCCGTGCTCGACGACGATCTTCTCCATCAACGCCGTCTCCTCGTCGGTCGTGACACCGTCGGAGTTGGCGGCTCGCCCCAGGATGTACGCGAACCCGGCCAGGTGCCGGGCCCGGTCCGGCGGCAGCGCCTCCAGCTCGCTCACGATCCGGCGGACCGTGGCGGTCTCCTCCGACGGGGCCACCGGACGGGGAACGAGCTCGGGCTCGGGTTCGGGCTTGGGCGCCCCGCTGAAGAAGCGTCGAATGGCCATCGGATGCGTCTCCTCGATGTCGTGCGTCGGCGCGAGTCTACCCGGGGTCGGCTCGACGGGTCCGACGACGCGATCGCCGGGTGTGGTTGACTGCCCCCGATGGTCCTCCTGACGGCGGCGACGGCGACCCTGGCCGCGCTGCTCGCGTTCCTCGTCGAACCGCTCATCGGCAAGCTGCTGCTGCCGTGGTACGGCGGGGCGGCGGCGGTCTGGATTACCGCCCTCGTCTTCTTCCAGGCAGCGCTGCTGCTCGGCTATGCGCTGGCCCACGTCGCCATCCGCTGGCTCGGCCTCCGGCGGGCGGCCATCGTCGAGCTCGTCGTCGTGTGCGTCCCGCTGCTCGCGTTGCCGGTCGGGCTCCCGGCCGGCGCGTCGTCCGCCCACGGGGCGACACCCGTTCTCGGGCTGGCGGGGCTGCTCGCCCTCGCCGTGGGCGCGCCGTTCGTCGCCCTGGCGACGGCGACGCCGACCCTCCAGCGCTGGCTCGCCGCGACCGGTGGGCCGACCGCCGGGCAGGGCGCCGTCAGGTTGTTCGCCGGAAGCAACGCCGGGAGCCTGGTCGCCCTGCTCATCTATCCGACGCTCGTCGAGCCGAACCTCGATCTGGACGCCCAGGCCCGCCTCTGGGCGATCGGCTACGTGGTGTTCGCCGCGCTGGTCGGCGTCGGCGTCGGCGTCGTGCTCCGGCGGACGGCACGGACGGAGCGGGCCGGTCGGATCCAGGCGGCCGGCGCGGTCGTGCCGGAACCGATCGCCGCCGGCGCATCACCGGGTGGCGCGCCACCTTCGGCCAGGACCCGGCTCGCCTGGGTGGGACTGTCCGCCGTCCCGGCTGCCCTCGTCATCGGCACGACCGCGCGCCTGTCGATCGACGTCGCGGCCGTCCCGATGCTGTGGATCCTCCCGTTGGCCGTCTACCTCGCGACGTTCATCCTGGCGTTCGCCGGTCCGCGTCCGATCGGCCTGCGCGTCGCCGACGTCGCCCTGCCACCGCTGGCGATCGGGGTCGTCCTGACCTTCATCGGTGGCGCGGCCCTGCCTCTCTGGGCGACCTTCTCGATCCAGCTCGGCGCGCTGGGCTGCGCGGGTCTGGTCTGCCACGGCCGGCTGTCGCTGGCGCGACCCGTCCCCGAGCGGTTGACCGAGTACGACCTCGCGATCGCCGCCGGCGGTGCGCTCGGCGGGCTCCTCGCGGGAATCGTCGCGCCGCTGGTCCTGGTGATCCCGCTCGAAGGGGAGATCGCCCTGGTGGTCGCGCTCGCGGTCCGCTGGGGCGGGAGCTGGACCGACGAACCGGCGGGACCGCCGGCGCCCGACGACAAGGGAGGCTCCGGACCGCTGGACCGGATCCGACGGATCGCGCTCGCCGCGTGGCGGACGCCGTTCCTGGCGCGGTATGCCGTGACGGCGCTGGCGATCGTGCTGGGCTTCGGCTGGGCGGGGATCGAGGTCGATCCGGGCGTGATGGTCGGCGCCCTGGTCCTCGGGCTGCTGCTCGGCCTAGCCCGCTGGCCGATCGTGTTCGCCGCGTCGATGGGCGCCGTCTTCGGCCTGTCCCTGCTGGCGCTCCAACCGGCGATCGAGACGACCCGGACCTTCTACGGGGAGCGTCGCGTCGTCGAGGACTCGCGCGGGCGCCATGCCCTGGTGGCGGGTACGACCACCCAGGGCATCCAGCACTACTCGCCGATGGACCAGCGACGCGACCCGGTCGGCTACTACTACCCGGGCAGCCCGCTCGCCGATGTCGTCGGCATGGTCGGCGCGCGCCATCCGACGTCCCGCACCGGGCTGATCGGTCTCGGCGTGGGCGGCCTCGCCGCGTTCGGCCGGCCGGGCGACACGATGACGTTCTACGAGATCGACCCGGCGATCGTGGAGATCGCCCGCGATCCCCGGCTGTTCACCTACCTGGCCGACACGAGGGCCCGGGTCGACGTGGTCGTCGGAGACGGTCGCCTCGGCCTCCAGGAGGCGGCTCCAGGTGCATTCGATCTCGTCGTCGTCGATGCCTTCGCCTCCGACGCCATCCCGGTCCACCTGCTGACACGCGAGGCGATCCAGGGCTACATCGAGCGGCTCGGGCCCGACGGCGTCGTCGCGTTCAACATCTCCAACCGGTTCGTCGCGCTCGAGCCGGTGATCGCGGCGGCGGCGCGCGATCTCGGCTTGGCGGGCCTGGCCCGGGTCGACGACCCGGGGCCGAGCGTCGCGAGCGACGCCGATGCCTCACATGTCGTGGTCCTCGCCCGGTCCCAGGCCGATCTCGATCCCATCGCGACGAAGCCCGGCTGGCGCCCGCTGGCGGCGCCGATCGCCTCGCTGCCTGGACCGACCGCTACAGCGACCTGTTCGGCTCGCTCGGGACGCCCTGAGGCCGGCTAGCGCGTCCCGCCGTGACCGCCCTTGGCCTTCGACTCGACCTTGATCGCGGTCAGGTCCTCGGCCGCACCGGCGTCGTGACGACCGTCGATATCGGGCGGAGGCGGATCGGCCGGCGGCGGGCTCGGCAGGAGGTCGCCGATGCTGGTAGCGATGCGACGGAGCAGGTTCGTCAACGCGTTCATCCAGGCGCCGCCGCGGCCGGCTTCTTCGGCTCGATGATCGCCAGTGCGTTCCCGCTCGGGTCGACGATCCAGGCCGCCCAGGCGAAGCCCATGTCGGCGATCCCTTCGGCGTCCGTCTTCGGGTCGGGGACGTCGTACGACTCGATGCGGACCCCGCGAGCCCGGAGGTCGGCCAGCTCCGCCCGGAGATCCGGCACACGCCAGGCGAGCTGGGTCTGCATGTCCGAGGTCCCGGTCGTGCTCAGCGTGACCGACAGCTGCGAGCCCTGCCCGCAGCGGAAGATGATCCGCTCGTCGTCCTCCCGGAGGATGTCGAGGCCGAGCGTGTCGTGGTAGAACGCGCGGCTCAGTGCGAGGTCCTTCGACAACAGGATCGGGAAGACGAGGTGTTCTCCGAGCATGGCGTCCGCTCCGCGTTCGCAGGCCGTCCGGCCTTCATTCGGTCTGGTTGGTGCCGAAGCCGGGATTTGAACCCGGACGCCCTTGCGGGCAAGGGTGTTTGAGACCCTCGCGTCTGCCAGTTCCGCCACTTCGGCTCGTGGGACCGTGATGGTAGCGGGTCGGGCGGGGGGAACCGGTCCGGGCCATCCACGTGCGAGGCCGGGGAACCGCGGCACCGACCCGGACGTCTCCGCCGACGACGATGCTAGACTCGCCGCGCCTCACCCAGCCCGTCCGGAGGTGGCCCCCGATCGTGGAGGACCGTCGCCCGACCGCGGCCGTCGACGACCCCGTCCAGCGGCGCGATCTCATCCTGATCGAGCGTGCGCGCGATGGCGACCTCAGCGCGTTCAACGACCTCGTCGAGCTGTACCAGGATCAGCTCTTCGCGCTCGTCGCGCGGATGGTCCCGGATCGAGACCAGGCATCGGACGCGGTCCAGGAGGCGTTCTTCTCGGCGTATCGGAACCTTGCCGGGTTCCGAGGCGGCAGCGTCAAGTCGTGGCTCAACCGCATCTGCGTCAATGCCGCGATGGATGCGCAACGGGCGCGGAAACGGCGGCCGGTCCAGCCGTACCCAGAGTTCGAGGACGACAGCTGGCAGCCGCCGACGGGGGAGGAGGCGGACCCGGAGCGCATCGTCCTGACCGCCGAGCGGTCGCACGTCCTGAGCGCCGCGCTCGCCAGGATCACCGACGATCAGCGCGCTGCCATCGTCCTGTTCGACGTCCAGGGATACGACTATGCCGAGATCGCCGAGATGACGGGCGTGTCGCTGGGGACGGTCAAGTCCCGGATCCATCGGGGGAGGCTCGCGCTGCGCGGACTGCTCGAGGACCGGATGGAACTGTTCCGTGGTTGAGGTCGTCTGAAGGCCGTGCCGTACCTGCCCCACACCCGCCCCGATCACGACGAGTCGCTCATCGCCCGGCTCGCCGTCGACGACGTCGACCCACGCGAGGCCGGCGCCGCCCAGCAGCTCGTCGCCGAGTGTCCGGCCTGCGCCGAGCTCCTGTCCGATCTCAGGGCGATCGCGGCGGCGACCGCGGCGCTTCCGGCTCCGAGCCGGACCCGCGACTTCCGGCTGACCGAGGCCGACGCGGCGCGGTTGCGCCCGGGCGGCTGGCGCGGCCTGGTCGCCCGATTCGGCACCCCGGGGTTCGCCTTCACCAAGCCGCTGGCGACCGGGCTGGCGACCCTCGGGATCGCCGGGTTGATCCTGGCCTCCCTGCCGGCGAGCCTCGGCGGGTCGGCTGCGTCCGCGCCCGAGGGAGCCTTCAGCACCGTCGGCGGGCCCGTCCAGGCGCAGGACGCCGGACCGGGTCCCGCGATGGGAGTGGCACCGCCGATGGCGGGGCCCGAGGTCCTGTCGAGCGCCAAGGCCGCCCCGAGCCCGGTTCCGGCGAACGGGGGCGCCGCCGTGAGCGGCGCTGGGAGCGGGTCGCGAGACGGCTCCCCGAGCCCCGCCGTCGCCGGCCCGGTCGCCGCCGCACCCGGCAGCCCCGCCACCTCGACGAACGTCGATCGTGCGTCGGTGACATCGGGACCGACCGGCTCGACCTCCGCCATCACCCCGCTGACCGCCCTGTCGGTGACCCTGCTCATCGTCGGGATCGCCCTGTTCGGACTCCGCCTGGTCGCAGCGCGCATCGTCTGACGGGCCGTCGGGCCCGGGTACACTCACGGTGTCCACTCCGACCGCGTCCCGAGGCCTGCCGATGGAACGCCTGATGCTGCTCGACGGCAACGGGCTCATCTACCGCGGATACTTCGCGCTCCCGCCCCTGACCACCTCGAAGGGCGAGCTCGTCAACGCGGTCTTCGGCTTCTGCAGCATCGTCCTGCGTGGGTTCCAGGACATCGATCCGACCTACGTCGCGGTCGCCTTCGACCTGTCCGGGCCGACCTTCCGCCACGAGCGTTTCGCCGACTACAAGGCCACCCGGCAGCGGATGCCCGACGACCTCCGGGACCAGTTCCCCAAGGTCCGCGAGGTCGTCAAGGCCCTTCGGATCCCCGTCTACGAGCTCGCCGGCTACGAGGCGGACGACGTCATCGGGACGCTCACCGTCCAGGCCGAGCGTGAGGGCCTGGACACGACGATCGTGACCGGCGACCTCGACATGCTCCAGCTGGTGACCGACCGGACCAGGCTGATGACCACCCGCTCGGGTGTCCAGAACACGATCATCTACGACCCGCCACGGGTCCTCGAGCGCTACGGCCTGGTCCCATCGCAGATGATCGACTTCAAGGCGCTCAAGGGCGACTCGACCGACAACATCCCGGGCGTCGCGGGGGTGGGCGACAAGACCGCCGCCCAGCTGATCCAGACGTTCGGCAGCCTCGAGGGCCTGTTCGAGCGGATCGACGAGGTGCCGCGCGAGAAGCTCCGCTCGGCGCTGATCGAGGCCAGGGACCGTGTCCTGGAATCCCGCGAGCTGATGACGATCGTCCGCGACCTCCCCGTCGAGCTCGACCGGGACGCCGCCCGTCTCGGCGACTACGATCGCGAAGGCGTCATCCGCCTGTTCCGCGAATACGAGTTCCGGACGCTCATCGAGCGTCTGCCGGCGCTCACCGGGGAGCGCGCTGACGAGACCGTCGAGGCGCTCCGGACCGCCGATGCGGGCGAACCGATCCGGGCCGCCCAGGTCGCCGGTCGGCCGACCGGCTGGGGCCCGGCGCCCGCCGGCGGGTCGCGCGTCGGGCAGGCGCCCGCGCCGGGGTCGCTGGTGGGCCAGGGGAGTGGCCTGCAGCTGTCGCTGGACTTCGCCGCGATGGATCCCGCGTCCGTCGGCAGCGGCGGTCCCGGCTGGGCACCGGTGTCGCGCGGCGCGAGCGGCCCGGTCGAGCCGGCCGCGGATCTGCCGAGCGCACTGGCTGCGGCCATCGTCGATCCGGCGGGCCGGATCGAGCTCGTCACGGGCGACGCCATCGGCGCCATCGAGCCGTGGCTGGCGACCCATCCGGCGGTCGGCGCCGCTCTCGTCAGCGACGATCCGCGGCCGCTCGCTGGCACAGCGATCGCGATGGCGGTCGCCGGACCCGATGGCCGGACCATCGCCGTCGAAGGACCCGCGGATTCGGCACGTCTGCGCGACCTCCTCGCGCGGCTCGGGGTCGGCCTCGTCGCCCACGAGGCGAAGCCGTTGCTCGTCGAGCAGTTCGCCGCCGGTGGCGACGGCCCGGGCCTCCGGGTGGCGTTCGACACCCAGATCGCGGCCTACATCCTGAACGCCAGTCTCCGCAGCCAGACGATCGCCGACGTCGTGGCCGAGCAGCTCGACCTCATCCTGCCGCCGGCCGTCGAGCTGCCGCCGTTCGCGAGGGCCGGCCTCGAGGCCCTGTCCGCGATCACCGCCCGCGATCCACTGGCGGCCGCCCTCGAGCGCGAGAAGCTCGACCGTCTGTTCACCGAGATCGAGCTGCCGCTCATCCGCGTCCTGGCCCGGATGGAGGCCGTCGGGGTCGCCCTCGACCGCGACGCCCTGAGCGCACTCGACATCGAGTTCCGGGCCGAGATCGAGCGGCTCGAGGCCGAGATCTACGCCAGCGTCGGACACGAGTTCAACCTCGGGAGCCCGAAGCAGCTCGAGCAGGTCCTGTTCACCGAGCTCGACCTGCCGAAGGGCAAGCGGACGAAGACCGGGTACTCGACCGACGCCTCCGTCCTCGAAGAGCTGCGCTCCGCCCACCCGATGGTCGAGGGGCTGCTCGAGTGGCGGACCTACACCAAGCTCCGTTCGACGTACGTCGAGGCCCTGCCGATGCTGATCGCGTCGGACGGGCGGCTGCACACCACGTTCCACCAGGCCGTCGCCGCCACCGGGCGTCTGTCGTCGTCGGATCCGAACCTCCAGAACATCCCGATCCGGACGCCGCTGGGTCGCCGGATCCGCCGGGCGTTCGTGGCCGGGGCCCCCGACGTGACGCTGGTCGCCGCCGACTACTCGCAGATCGAGCTGCGGATCCTCGCCCATGTCTCGGGCGACGAGCACCTCCGCGACGCCTTCGCCCGCGGCGCCGACATCCATCGGGAGACGGCCGCTCGGGTGCTCCACAAGGCGCCTGCTGAGGTCACGTCGGACGAGCGCTCGATGGCCAAGATGGTCAACTTCGGGATCGCCTACGGGATGAGCGACTTCGGCCTGTCGACGCGCGCGGGGATCCCGCGCAAGGAGGCGCAGGAGTTCATCAACACCTACTTCGCGACCTACTCCGGGATCAGCTACTACATGCTCCACATCAAGGAGCAGGCCCGCCAGCAGGGCTTCGTCACGACGCTCCTGGGCCGCAAGCGACAGATCCCCGAGCTCGAGGCCCGCAACCCGAGCCTCCGGGCGGCCGGGGAGCGGATGGCGATCAACATGCCCATCCAGGGCACGGCGGCCGACATCATCAAGATCGCGATGATCCGCCTCGCCGAGCGGCTCGAAGAGGGCGGCTTCCGGGCGCGCCCGCTGCTCCAGGTCCACGACGAGCTCCTCCTCGAGGTGCCGCGCGACGAGGTCGAGCGGCTGGTGCCCGTCCTCCGCTCGACGATGGAGTCGGCGCTCGCGCTCGACGTGCCGCTGACCGTCGACGTCAAGGCCGGCGACGACTGGGAATCGATGATCCCGTTGAGCCGCGCCGACGCCGTCGCGGCCGAGGCGGACGAGCCCGTCGAGGCGCCGATCGCCGGTGCCTGAGCTCCCGGAGGTCGAGACCGTCGCGCGGGACCTCCGGCCGCGCCTCGTCGGGGCGACGATCGTCGGTGCCCGGACGACCTGGGCGCGGACGCTCCGGACCCATACCCCCGAGGCATTCGCGGCGGGCGTGGTCGGCCGGCGCGTGGAGGCCGTCGGCCGGCGGGCGAAGCTCCTCGTCGTCGACCTGTCCGGCGACGCCGCCCTGACGATCCACCTCAAGATGACCGGTCAGCTGTTCATCGTCCCCGGCGACCTCCCGGTCGATCCCTACGTCCGACTCGTCCTCGAGCTCGACGACGGCCGCGAGCTCCGGTTCCGCGATATCCGCAAGTTCGGCAAGGTCGGCCTGTACCCACGCGATCCGGCGACCGGCGCGCTCGTCACCGAGCCGGGCGGGGCCCTGGTCTTCGCCGGGCACGGACCGGAACCGCTCGATGAGGCGTTCACGCTCCGCGCGTTCCGGGCCAGGCTCCGCCGCCGCACCGGCCGGCTGAAGCCGCTCCTGCTCGACCAGGCGTTCGTGGCCGGCATCGGCAACATCTACGCCGACGAAGCGCTGTGGGCCGCCCGCCTCCACCCGCTCCGGTCCGCGCCGTCGCTGCATCCGGCCGATGAACGGCGGCTGTACGAGGCGATCCGATCGATCCTGGCCGAGGCCGTCGAACGGCGAGGCTCGTCGATCGACGACTACACCGCTCCCGACGGCGACGGCCAGATGCAGGACCGTCTCGAGGTCTACCAGCGGACCGGCGAGCCCTGTCCGCGCTGCGGTCGGCCGATCCGGCGGATCGTCATCGGGGCACGTGCGACCCACTTCTGTTCGTGGTGCCAGCGGCTGTCGGCGGCCGATCGCAAGCGGTCGAGCGCGATCCTGCGGACGATCGCCGGTGAAGCGGACGGGCCGACGGTCCGCGCCGGCGGGCGCTGGACCGAGCTGGCGGGCGACGGCGTCATCGGTCGGACGCCGGCCGAGGCGCCAGCGCGCCGAGCAGCGGGCCCGGACGGAGCGGACGAAGCGAGCCGCCGCCGGGCGCCGGGCGGCAGCTCGCGCGGCGATGTCGCCGGAGCCGGCCTCCCAGCAGCTCGACCCCGACGGGGCTCGGCGGTGAGCCTGTTGCGGTTCGAGCGGGTCGTCCGCGAGATCGGCACGTTCGTCATCCTCGATGAGGTCACCGCGGCCGTCGCGGCGGGGGATCGGATCGGCCTGGTCGGCCCGAACGGAGCCGGCAAGACGACCCTCCTCCGGATCGGAGCCGGGATCGACGAACCCGATCGCGGGACGGTCAGCCGCAAGCGCGGCCTGACGCTCGGGCTCCTGTCGCAGGAGGCGCATTTCGACGCGGCGTTCATGGCCTCGCCCGATCTCCGGACCGCCGTCCGGACGGGCGCCGCCCACCTCGACGTCATCGCGGCCGAGCTGGCCGAGCTCGAGCGCCTCCACCGGGTCACCGATCCGGTCTATGCCGACATGCAGCATCGGTTCGAGGTCCTCGGGGGCTATACCCTCGACCAGCGCGTCGACGCGACCCTGTCCGGGCTCGGCTTCAGCCGCGACGAGTGGACCAAGGCACCGTCGGCGCTGTCGGGTGGCGAGCAGACCCGGGCGGCGTTGGCCCGGCTGGTGATCGCCGACCCGGACCTGCTGATGCTCGACGAGCCGACCAACCACCTCGACCTCGACGCCCTCGAGTGGCTCGAGGATCACCTCCGACGTCGGTCCGGTTCGCTCCTCGTCGCGAGCCACGACCGGGCGTTCCTCGACGCCACGGTCACCCGCGTGTGGGAGCTGCGCGACCGCCGGCTGACCGTCTTTCGCGGTGACTACAGCCAGTACCACCGCCAGCGCGAGGAGCGCGACGCCCGGCTCGACAAGGACGTCGACGTCCAGGCCGACTCGATCGCCCGCGAGCGCGAGCTCGTCCAGCGCTATCGGAGCCACCGGAAGTTCGCGAAGATGCACGAGCACGAGGCACGGCTCGAGCGGCTGCTGGCCGATCGGGTCGAGGCGCCGAAGTCCGCCAAGCGGCTGAAGCTGGCCACGACCGCCCTCGGTGGGGCGGCGCCGTCGCGCTCGGGTGAGATCGTCGTCCGGATCGAGGACCTGGCGATCGGCTACCTGCCGCGTCTTCGTCGCGAAGCCGTCGCCGCCGACGAGCCGCTGCTGGTCTGCACCATCCCGTTCCTGGCCGCCCAGCGCGGCGAGCGGATCGGGATCGTCGGGCCGAACGGCGCCGGGAAGACGACCCTGCTGCGGACCGTGGCCGGCGACCTGCCGCCGCTCGACGGACAGCTGATCATCGGCGGCGGCGTGTCGATCGGCTACCTCGCCCAGCTCCGCGGGGCGGCGATCCCGGGCACGACGGTCCTCGACGCCGTCCTCGAGGCGATGCCGATCACCCAGGGCGAAGCGCGTGGCTACCTGGCCCGGTTCCTGTTCCGCGGGGACGACGCCTTCAAGGAGGTGCGCACCCTTTCCGGCGGGGAGCGGTCGCGCCTCGAGCTTGCGCTGCTCGGGATCATGCCGTCCAACCTGCTCCTGCTCGACGAACCGACCAACCACCTGGACATCCCCGCCCGGGAAGCGATCGAGACGTTCATGCGCGAGACGCCGGCGACGTTGATCGTGGTCAGCCACGACCGGCGCCTGCTCGAGACCGTGTGCGACAAACTGTGGGTGGTCGACGGGGGATCGGCCGCCCCGTTCGACGGCGGCTATCGCGCCTGGCGGGCGGCGGTCTCGGCCGGCTGGACGGTCGCCGCCGCGAACGAGGCCGAGGCTCGCCGGCTGCGGACCGGCGGGCGGCCGGTCGCGGGGACGGTCACGACCGCCGGCGGGACGGGTCTGCCGTCCGTGAACGCCGACCATCGCCCGGCGACTCGCCGAGTGTCGACCGACGCGAACGAACCGGCGGCGGCGCCCGGCCGAACGACGGTCGCCGTGGCCAAGCCGGCTCGCCCGGCCGCTCGCCCGGCCAAGCTGTCGAAGGAGGCGTACCGACGCCAGAAGGCGGCGGTGGACGGCGAGCTGACCCGACTCGGCCTGCGCAAGAGCCACCTCGAGCTGGCGATGGGCGACCCGGCCGTCGCGGCGAACTTCGTCGAGCTCCGCCGGATCTCGAGCGAGCTGGCCGACATCTCGACCGCGCTCGAGGCCGCCGAGGAAGCCTGGCTCGAGCTCGAGGAACGCGCCCCGTGACCCGCGCCCCGAGCGTCGGCCCGGTCCGGATCGGCCTGACCGGCCCGATCGGATGCGGCAAGTCGACGGTCGCCGAGCGGCTGGTCGTCCGCGGCGCGCGGCTGATCGACGGCGACCGGCTGGCCCGCCAGGTGACCGAGCCCGGCGGGCCGGCGCTGACGCCGATCGTCGACCGGTTCGGGCCCGGCGTCCTCGGCGCGGACGGGTCGCTCGACCGGGCCGCGCTCGGCCGTCTCGTCTTCGCCGACCCGGCGGACCTGCGGGATCTCGAGGCCATCACCCATCCGCTCATCCGGCCCCTGGTCGTCGCGGCCCTCGAGGCGGCTGAGGGCTCGTCCGCCCCGGCCGTCGTCTTCGAGGCGATCCGCCTGGTCGAAGGCGGCTACGTCGACCTGCTCGACGAGGTCTGGCTCGTCACGTGCGCACCCGAGGTCCAGCGCGAGCGACTCGCCGGCCGCGGCCTCGACCCGGCCGAGTCGGACCGCCGGATCGCCGTCCAGGTCGGGCTCGTCGACCGGGTCAGGCCTCTGGCCGATCGGATCCTTGACACCGATGGTCCCCTCGGCGAGACCCTCGCCGAGGTCGACCGGGCCTTCGACGCGGCCCTGCGTTCCGCAAGTCCGCCCAGCGAGTAGGCCGCGTTCGGCGGCCCTCGGCGGCACGATCGCGCCGAGCGGGCAGTCTCCCGCGCCGAGCGGGCAGTCTCCCGCGCGATACCGCCGACGGCGATCCTAAACGCGCGACTTCGGTCCCCAGGGCCCGTTCCGGACGAGATCCACGCTCACCGGGCCCGTGCGACGAGCCGGATCCCAGTCCATCGGCGCGATACCACCGTCCCCGGCGGCACGGCACAGCGGCTCGGCCGGCACGGCACAGGGGCTCGGCCCGCACGGCACAGCGGCTCGGCCGCCTCGGCCGCCTCGAGCGCCGACCGACCGCCTCGGCCGCGTCGGACGCCGACCGACCGCCTCGGCTGACGGCCGACCAGGACCGCGGCGGTGCGTCTCCCGGCGCCCGACGAGACTCAGGGCGTCGGCGACTTGGATGGGCTCGGTGTCGGGGCGGGGGATGGGGACGGGGTCGATGCCGTCACCCGACCGCCGGTCGGCAGGGTCTGGGGGATCGGGAGGCCGTAGCGCTGGATGAGGAGGTTGGTCGTCTCACCCAATCGAGAGGCGTCGACAGATCGGGTGTCGTCGGGCGGTCGCAGCGCGAAGCTGAACGCCGCCGCGCCGCTGGCTTGGAGATGGCTGATCTCCTCGGCGACCCCGGCCGGGACCTTGATGACGTAGAACGTCCCGGCCTTGGCCAGCACGACCAGGTCCTGGTAGGTCAGCTTGGTCGACTTGTCGGTGTAGTACTTGCCGGCCGCGGCGACGTCGTCCGGGATGGTGATCGTCGTCGTCACGAACACGTCGACCGTGTCACCGGCTCGGACGAGCCCGCCGACCGAGCGATCGTCTGGCACGGTCAGCGACACGGCGCGCCAGGCCTCGCTGTCGGGGCCGATCGTCTCGCCCGGCTGGAGGATCGAGAACTGCCCGCCCTGGGACTGCGAGGCGAGGAAGTTGGCGTAGACCGGCTGGCCCTCGAGAATGGTGACCCCGGGGATGAGCCCGATGACCTTGGTCGGGTCGGTGAACACGCCCTCCGCGTTGGTCGGGTCGATCGGCACGTCCCGGACGGTCACGTCGCTCGCCTCGATCGGCTTGCGGGCGGGGATCTGCTTGGTCGCTACCACGATCGCCGCGGTGGCACCCGAGCTGGCGGCCTGCTGCTGGGCCTGGCTGATCAGGTAGAACGCCGCGCCGCCCGCGACGACCGCCAGGATGAGGCCGACCACGATGACGAACTTGCCGCGCCCACGGCCGTCGTTGTACTCCATCTCCATTCGGTCGAGGATCCTCCGCGGTCGTCAGCGCTGGGGTCGGGTGGGCCGCTCGATCATCGCGACCCGCGCGGGCCGATCCCACGCCTCGGAAGTACGGGTCGAGCCCTCCGTTGGGTCGGGGGCGCGCCTA
This sequence comes from uncultured Chloroflexia bacterium, assembly GCA_963781845.1. Taxonomy (GTDB): domain Bacteria; phylum Chloroflexota; class Limnocylindria; order Limnocylindrales; family CSP1-4; genus Chersky-267. The sequence goes on from CAWAHN010000004.1 coordinate 272,017, forward strand.
CGGTCACGGCAGGACGAGGTGGACCGGGTTGCCCCGGATCGACACCTGCCAGGTGGTCGTGTCGGTCGTCGTGCTGTCGAACGAGTAGCGGATCTTCCACCAGCCGCCGAGCGTCCCGGCCGGCTCACCCGGCGGCAGGGGGGCGGTGTAGGTCTTGGGCAGCGGGATGGTCAGGGTGACCCACGAGTTGTTGTATTGGCCCACGCCGGCGATGGTCGTCTTGAGCGACGTGACATTCGAGCCGCTCTTGGAGCCGGTCGCATTGGAATCGGCGGTGTAGCTGAAGGTGGCCGGGGTGTAGCCCGTCGCGGTCGGCTTGAGCACCTCGATGCTCGAGTTCCCCGACGCGTCGCCGGGGTCGAACAGCTGGACGACCATCGTCTTGCCGGCGTGGACGGCCTCGATCCGGCCGAGATAGAACAGCGTCGTCCCGTTGGCCACGTTGGCGTAGATCACCATCTTGCCCAGGCCGTAGACGTAGGCCTTGTAGACGGGATCCGAGCTGACGGCGCGGAGCGCCCACATGTTCTCGGCACTCGTGCCCTTCTGGTCGTTGACGTTGACGGGGTTCGTGGTCGTGACCTGGAGGCGGTAGGTCCCGGGCGTCGTGACGGTCGTCAGCGTCCACCATTGGTTGTGATACGGGTCGCTGGTGCAGTCCGGCAGGGCGAAGAAGCTCGCCCCGGGCCAGCTGGCGTTGGTGTCCCGGAGCGCGGCGCTCTTGTCGACCTGGCGGTCGCCCTCGAATAGCGTCCCGCTCGACGCGACGACAACATCGTCCGAGTAGTCGAGCGGCGTCGAGGCAGGGTCCGACCAGAGCGTGTAATAGGTCGACACGGCGGGCCAGCCGCCGAGGTTCCAGGGGATCCAGTGGTCGCCGGTGCCCTTCTTGTCGTCCACGGCGCAGAAGGTCGGGTCGTACAGGTCGATGTTCGTCGAGCCCGCGCCGGCCGGGACGTCGATGGCGTACTGGTAGCCGTTCGGGTCGTACTGGTTGTTCTGGGTCGGGCTCGGGTTGTAGTACGTGCCGTAGGCGTCGCCCGCCGACCGGTTCGTGCCCTGCGCTTCGGCGGCCGCCCAGAAGAAGCCCGAGTTGTCGCCGTAGATCGACAGCGGGCTGCCCATCGGGACCGGCAGGGTGTACTCGGCGGTGGCGACCCGGGTGACGCGGACGGTCGACACGCCGATGATCCGGAGGAAGTAGGTCTGGGCATTGACCGACACGGTCACGTCCAGCCGCCGGTTCGACTCGAGGTTGATCGCCGGGGTGACGGTCGCCCCGGTCGCCACCGCGTAGCCGTTCTTGGCCGCCTCGGCCTGGGCCTTGCTCGACGCGGTCGGGAAGTCGCCGGGCATGTACGGCACGCCGGCCAGCGCCGCGGCTTCGGCGGCGTGTTGAGCGTGGAGCGACGAGTTCCACAGGTTGCCGACGTCGACGACGATGGCCAGGACTCCGAAGAGCAGACCGGTCGACAGGGCGAACATCACGAGGATCTGGCCGCCCCGGACGGCCGACCGACGGTCGATCGGCGGCTCCGGATCGGAGGGGCCGGCCGATGGTCGTCCGTCTCGCGCCGGATGCCGGCCGGTCACGGCGTCGGCTCGAGGTGCATGACCGTCGTGTCGGTCATCGGGATCGTGGTGTAGGGCGGCATCCCGCCGAAGAACAGGCCGAGCAGGTTGCCGAGCGGGGTGGTCGGGTGGAAGTCGTAGCGGACGCGGACGCCGATCGAGTCCCCGTTGAGGCCGACGACCCGGCTGGTCGCCGGCCAGCCGGCGACCCCGATGAGGGTCCCGAACCGGTCGTAGCGGTCGATGGCTCCGCCGACCGGCTTGCCGTCGGCGCCAGCCTTGAAGATCTCGATGTAGTTGATGTTCTCGACGAGGATCGGATCGGTCAGCCCACGCTGGACCGCCGCCAGGATGATCGGGTCCACCGTGTCCGGGTACGAGCCGCCGTTGCCCAGGGTCGCCCCGACGCGAGCGCCCTCGCGGACGGCGTACGCCATCGCCGTCCGATGGTCGTAGGCGGAGCCGAACTCGAGCATGCCCATCAGGATCATCAGGAAGACGGGCAGGATGAGGGTGAACTCGACGAGCGCCTGGCCGCGCGAGCGCGCCCGGTCGGGTCGGCGTCGGCGGACCGACGGTCGGCCGTGCGCCAGCGTCATTGCTTGGGCTCCATCCGGAGGGTCGCCCCGTCCGAGACCCCCCACGTTCGCCCGGATCCGATCGGGGTGATGCCGGCGTACAGGTACGCGATCCGGACGCCGACGACGTCGAGACCTTCGGCCAGCGAGTCGTGTCGATCGGCCTGCGGGTAACCCTCGGTGCCGACCAGCGAGTACGGCTCGTCCTCGGAGCCGGGGCAGTCGAGGGTGCCGGCCCGGACGTACACGTTCGAGATCCCGGGGATGGGGTCGCCGTTCGCGTCGGACTTGTAGATCAGGACCGAGGTGACCCTGGACTTGTCGATCGGGGCCGTCAGCGCGCGCTCGACCGCCTTGAGGATGGAGCAGTCGGCGCCGTCGACGCCACCGGCCTGGGCGGCAGCGCTGACGCCCTGCCGGGAGGCGTACTGGACGGTCAGGATGTTGTTGTAGAGGAAGCCGAACTCGAGCACGCCCATCATCAGCAGGACGAAGATCGGCAGCGTCAGGGCGAACTCGACCAGGCCCTGCCCGGCCTCTGCCGGACGCCCGCTGAGCCGGCGGCGGCGAACGTCGCGCACCATCCCTGACCCGTTCCTCTCCACCTCGACCGACGGGGAGTCTCAAGTCCGCGCGCACTCCGACCGGGCCGTCGTCCGAGGATGACAGGGAGCCCTCCGCAGCCCGAGAGGGCAATTCGTCCCGAGCGTGTCGCGCGTTCGTACGGGAGTGGCGCGGACGCACCGCTCCGACCTCCCCGACCGAGGCCGGTCGAACCCAGAACGCCCGTTCGGTTTGCCTGCCTCCGTGCTATCCTTCGGCGATGCCCGAGTTCAAGATGGTCGCCGACTTCCAGCCGACCGGGGACCAACCCGCGGCGATCGAGCGCCTCGTCGATGGCCTGGCCAAGGGCCTCCGTCACCAGACCCTCCTCGGAGCGACCGGCACGGGCAAGACGGCGACGATCGCCTGGACCATCGCCCAGCACCAGCGGCCGACGCTCGTTCTGGCCCACAACAAGACCCTGGCGGCGCAGCTCTATGCCGAGTTCCGGGAGTTCTTCCCGGACAACGCGGTCGAGTACTTCGTGAGCTACTTCGACTACTACCAGCCCGAGGCCTACCTGCCGCGCTCCGACACGTACATCGAGAAGGACTCGAGCCGGAACGACGAGATCGACAAGCTTCGCCACGCCGCGACGCATGCGCTGTTCGAGCGTCGGGACGTCATCATCGTGGCCAGCGTCAGCTGCATCTACGGGCTCGGCGCGCCGGTCGACTACGGGGCGACCGTGCTCCGCCTGCGCAAGGGCGGCCAATACCGGCGTGACGCGGTCCTCCGCCATCTGGTCGATCTGCAGTACCAGCGCAACGACCAGGCGCTCCAGCGCGCGCGCTTCCGCGTCCGCGGCGACACGCTCGAGATCGGGCCCGCATCGGACGACCGGATCGTCCGGGTCGAGTTCTTCGGCGACGAGGTCGAGCGCATCACCGAGGTCGATCCGCTCACGGGCGAGCTCCTGGCCGAGCGGAACGACCTCAACGTCTACCCCGCGACCCACTTCGTCACGCCGGCCGACAAGCTCGGCGAGGCGCTCGTCGATATCGAAGCGGAGATGGAGCTCCGGGTCGGTGAGATGGAGGCGCAGGGCCGCATCCTCGAGGCCGCCCGGCTCCGCCAGCGGACGACCTTCGACCTCGAGATGATGCGCGAGCTGGGCTACTGCTCCGGCGTCGAGAACTACAGCCGGCACCTCGCCCGGCGGGCGCCGGGATCACGCCCGTGGACCCTCCTCGACTACTTCCCGCCGGACTGGCTGCTCGTCGTCGACGAGAGCCACATGTCGATCCCGCAGGTGGTCGGCATGTACAAGAACGATCGGACCCGCAAGGAGATCCTGGTCGACTTCGGGTTCCGTCTGCCGTCGGCCCTCGACAACCGACCGCTGACCTTCGAGGAGTTCGAAGCGACGGTCCGCCAGGCGATCTACCTGAGCGCCACGCCCGGACCGTACGAGCTCGAACGGAGCGAACGGATCGTCGAGCAGCTCATCCGGCCGACCGGCGTCGTCGACCCACAGATCTCGGTCCGCCCGACCGAGGGCCAGATCGACGACCTCCTCGAGGAGATCCGGGGACGGGTCGAGCGAGGCGAGCGATCGATCGTCACGACGCTGACCAAGAAGATGGCCGAGGACCTGGCCGACTACCTGCACGAGCTCGGGGTCAAGGTCCAGTACCTCCACAGCGAGGTCGACACCCTGGAGCGCGTCTCGATCCTGCGCGACCTGCGCCTCGGCGTGTTCGACGTCCTGGTCGGGATCAACCTGCTCCGCGAGGGGATCGACCTGCCCGAGGTCACCCTCGTCGCGATCATCGATGCCGACAAGGAAGGGTTCCTGCGGAGCGCCTGGTCGCTCATCCAGATGATCGGACGGGCCGCTCGCAACATCGGTGGGGAAGTGGTCATGTACGCCGACCGCGTGACCGAGTCGATGCAGGCGGCGATCGACGAGACCAACCGTCGCCGGGAGATCCAGACCCGCTACAACGTCGAGCATGGGATCGAGCCGACGACGATCGTCAAGGAGATCCACGACATCAACGAGCGACTGCGGGCGGTGGCCGAGACCAGCGAGGTCTACGTCGCCGGTGCTCCGGCCGGCCGCTACGGGCCGCGCGATCTCGGTGCCCAGAGCGTCGCCCAGATCGAGACGCTGATCGCCCGGATGGAAGCGGACATGCGCAACGCGGCGAAGAACCTCGAGTTCGAGCGCGCGGCGGCGCTCCGTGACGAGGTCCAGCAGATCCGGCTCCGGGTCCTCGAGCAGGATGCCTCGGCGGACGTGGCGAGGGCGGCCGAGCTCGCCGGGCGCACCGAGCCGTCGCCGGCCGGCGCGAGCGGCTCGCGGGCCACATCGACGCGTCGACCCGGTCAGCGGGCGAAGGAGCCGGCCGCGGTCGCCCTGGAGGTCACCACCGTCACGGTCCTGCCGGCGCTCGCCGAGGAACCGGCCGAGACGCTCGAGGAGACGGCCGCGGCCACGGCCTCCGACTGGCTGCCGGGGATCCGCGACGAGCACGACGACGATGGCGGCTGGCAGGCCCGCTGGCTCGATCGCCCGACCTGGGATCGGACGGTCACCCCGAACGTCGTGAAACGGACGGGGGGTCGTCCGCCGCGCCGACGACGATAGGCCGTCGTGGGCCGTGGCCGTCGCGGGCGTCCCCGTCGTCGCTCGCGGGAGCAGGACCGACGCCCACCATCACGTGAGGATCGGCTCGAGCCGAGCGCGAAGCCGACCGCGCGCGCGGCACAGCAGGGCTCGCGTCGCGAGCTCGGTGCGGCCGAGCTCCGTCGCGATCTCCCGACCGTGGTACCCGTTGGCGGCCAGCACGACCGCCTGACGGTCGGCCGGTGACGCCTCGCGGAGCGCTCCGACGAGCGCCGCGTCGCGTTCCCGTTCGAGGGCGGTCTGCTCGGGTGACGGCATCTCGGTCGGCTGCGTGAGTCGATCCAGCGACCGCTGGGCGGTCTGGCGACGCCGCGCCCGGCTGATCGCCAGGTTCCGCCCGACCGTCATGGCCCAGGCGGCCGGCCGATCGGGCACACGTCCCTGGCGAGCCTCGACGAGGAGTCGGAGGGCGACCTCCTGGACGAGGTCGGCGGCCTCGTCGGGGTCCCGGGTGAAGGCCGTCAACGCCCGTTGCAGGGCGGCTCCGTGTTCATCGAGATAGGCCACGACGATCGCGTCGCCGTCGACCGATGCTGGGTCCATCGAAACCTCCCGTACCGGCCGTGCGGCCGATAGGGCAGGTATGGGTGGGCCCCGTATCCCGAGTCATGAGGCAGCGGTCCCGCACGGCCGGGAACCCGACCGGGAACCGATTCAGGCGGGTTCGGACCGATCGACCCCGAGACCGGCCTCGCGGGCCCGGACGATCGCACTCGCGCGATCGACGACCTGGAGCTTGTTGAGGATCGATGAGACGTGATTGCGGACCGTCTTCAGGCTCAGCCCGAGTCGTCGGCGATGTCGGGGTTGGACGTACCCCGGGCGATCAGCTCGAGGATCTCGAGCTCGCGTTCGGTCAGCTCGGGGAAGGCGTCCGCCCCGGGACCGCGCATCCGGGGGGCGGTGAACAGGGCCATCAGCCGTCGCGCGACCTCCGGGCCGAAGATCGCCTCGCCGGCGGCTGCCGCGACGATGGCCCGGTGGATCTCCTCGTGATCGGCGCCCTTGAGGACATAGCCCCGGGCTCCGGCCCGCATCGCCGCGAAGACCGACTCGTCGTCGTCGGACATCGACAGGACGAGGACCGCGACCGCCGGTCGTGCCGCCACGATCCGGCGGGTCGCCTCGATCCCGTTCATGACCGGGAGATGGAGGTCCATCAGGACGACGTCCGGCTCGAGCGTCGCCGCGAGCTCCACGGCGATCCGACCGTCGGCGGCCTCGCCGACCGGTTCGGCATCCGGCAGCGTCTCGAGCAGGGACCGGATCCCATCCCGGAACAGCGGGTGGTCGTCGACGATCAGCACCCGGATGGCCGTCATGGGGTCATCCTGCGCCCAACGGCAGGTGGGCGTCGACCCGCGTCCCGCCGCCGGAGCGGGGTTCGATCGTGCACGAGCCCCCGAGCTCGGCGGCGCGCTCGCGCATCGACGCGGTGCCGACCCCCATCCGCCAGCCCGGCGGGAGCCCGCTGCCGTCGTCGACGATCTCGAGGTCGAGGGTCTGGCCGATGCCGATCGTCACGCGACAGCTCGTCGCGCCGGCGTGACGCACCGCGTTCGTCATCGCCTCGACCGCGATCCGGTACGCCGCGACCTCGGTGGCAGCGCCGAGCGTGGGGAGCTGGCCCGGTCCTACGACGTCGATCCGCGGCGGCGCCCCCGTCAGGCCCGGCTCGACCGCGAAGCCGTCCGCGCGACGTCGGATCGCCTCGACCAGGCCCACCTCGTCGAGTGCCGGCGGTCGCAGCCCGCTGGCCAGCCGGCGGACCTCGGCGATGGCGGCCTGCGTCTCGACCGTCACCTGGTCGAGCAGGGACTCGGCGGCCGACGGGTCGGACCGGACCTGGAGGCGGGCCACGCCGAGCTTGACCGTCATCGCGGCCAGCGACGGGCCGAGACCGTCGTGGAGGTCGCGCCGCAACCGTCGTCGCTCGTCCTCGCGGGCGACCACGAGCGCTTCGCGCGACTGGCGCAGGACGTCGATCTCGAACAGCCGGTCACGGACCACGGCGAGCGCCAGCGCGATCGGGATCGGGATGGCGATGAGGGCCAGCGCCGGCCGGCTGGCGAGCGGCTCGCCGGTCAGGACGACGGGGACGATCACGAAGACCAGCGTCGCGACCCCGGCGACCCCGAACGCGAGCGCGATCCAGCGGACGTCGTGCCGGAGCGCAGGGTGCGCCCGACGGTACGCCATCACGGTCCCGATCAGGGCGAGGCCGAGGACGACGCCGACGACGGCCGACTGGACGCTCGCCCAGCTGTCGATCCAGGCCAGCGTCGACGCGCTCGTGACCCGGGTCGCGAGGACCCCGAGCCCGAGCGCCACGGGCGGGACGACCCAGGCCGCCCGAACGGCCCAACGGCGGCGCCGATCGTCGGGCTGGACCTGGAAGACGAGGACGATGTGGAGGGCCGCCGACCAGAACAGGAGGTTGATCGGCCCGGTCAACGCGAACGAGGCCAGGCCCGGTCCGCCGCGAACGAGATCGGTCGGCTCGAGACCGAGCTGCCACGGGATGGCGCTGGCCAGGTTCCCGACCGAGCCGACGATGAGGACGCGCGCGATCGTCAGGTCGGGCCGGCGCAGGACGATGAACCCCGATACGAGGACGAGCAGGCCGGCGAACAGCCCCAGCGGCCAACCGGCCGCCAGGACCGGCACGATCGGGAACGGAGCGGGGGCGATCTCGAGCGCGGTCGGGACGTCGTCGCGGAGGACGTCGAAGCGGAGCACGGCCGCAGGGTCCGGGACGAACGGCGCGGCGAGCCTGGGATCGACCGCGGCCTGCGCCCACCGTTCGAGCGGGACGCCGTCGACGACAACGACGGCGTCCCCGTCGCGGAGGTGTCGGTCGGGCGGCACGGTCTCCGTGGATACCGAGCGGACGGCCGTTCCGTCGACCGACCAGTCCCACTGGTCGATCGAGACGTACGCCTGCTCGGCCGGGGTGGTCGCCCGGACCGCGATGAAGACGAGCAGGACGCCGAGCGACAGGCCGAGGATGGCGAGGGTCGCCACCCCCCACGGCGAGCGCGCTCGATCCATGCACCCTCCCGACGCGATCGACGACCGGCCCGATGAGGATAGACCGCGGCCGTCGGCGGCCGACTCGGCCCGTCGATCCGACGTGGCTGAACGCCTGTTCTGTTTGTGGCGGTTCGGCTACACTGCGCGTGAGATGCCCCAGGACCAGATCGTCGTTCGCGGCGCGCGCGAGCACAACCTCAAGAACATCGACGTCGCCTTCCCGCGCGACCGGCTGGTCGTCATCACCGGGCTGTCCGGGAGCGGGAAGAGCAGTCTGGCCTTCGACACCATCTACGCCGAGGGGCAGCGCAGGTATGTCGAGAGCCTGAGCGCCTACGCGCGCCAGTTCCTCGGACAGATGGAGAAGCCGGACGTCGACCAGATCGACGGCCTGAGCCCGGCGATCTCGATCGACCAGAAGGGCGCCAGCCGGAACCCGCGATCGACCGTCGGGACCGTGACCGAGATCTACGACCACCTCCGGCTGCTGTTCGCGCGGGCCGGCCACCCGCATTGCCCGAACGGCCACGAGATCCAGCGCCAGACCGTCCAGCAGATCGTCGACCAGGTCCTCGCCCTCCCGGAGGGGACCCGCCTGCTGGTGTTGGGACCGCTCGTCAAGGACCGCAAGACGGAGGGCGATCGGGTCTTCGACGCCGCGCGCAAGCAGGGGTTCGTCCGGGTCCGGGTGGACGGCGAGCAGTACGAGCTGACCGAGGCCCCGACCCTCGACAAGTACAAGCGGCACACCATCGAGGTCGTGGTCGATCGGTTCGTGGTCCATCGCGCCGAGGCGTCGGACGATGCCGCCCGGGACGCCGACGGACGACCGCTCGACCCGGACACCGGCCAGCCGCTGCCGGACCCGGACGCCGCGCGGCTGGCCGACTCGGTCGAGACCGCCCTACGACTCGGCGAGGGCGTCGTGGTGATCGCGCCGGTCCCGCGGGAGGGCGAGGCGCCGCCGTTCGAGGAACAGCGCTACTCCGAGCGCTACTCGTGCCCCTACGACGGGTTCACCCTCGACGAGCTCGAACCGCGCAACTTCTCGTTCAACTCGCCGCACGGCGCCTGCCCGGACTGCACCGGGCTCGGGACCCGTCTGGAGATCGATCCGGATCTCGTCGTCCCGGACAAGACGATGTCGGTGTCGGGCGGTGCGCTGCTCCGACCGTGGGCCCGGATGCCGATGGCCGACTCGTGGTTCGGCAAGGTGGCCGAGGCCGTCTGCCGATCGCATGGCTGGGATCCCGAGATCCCGATCGGCAAGCTGCCGCCCGAGGCCCTCGACTACCTGCTCAACGCGCCGAAGGGTGAGCAGGTCGTGATCGGCTATCGGCACGCTCGAGGGGAGAACACCTACACCGCGAGCTTCGAAGGGATCATCCCGAACCTCGCCCGGCGTTACCGGGAGACCGACTCCGAATACGTCAAGACGGAGCTCGAGCGGTTCATGGTGACCCGGCCCTGTCCGACCTGTCACGGCAAGCGACTCCGGCCCGAGGTCCTGGCGGTCACGGTCGACGACCTGAGCATCTGGGACGTCTCGACGATGTCGATCACCGACGCCCTGGCCTGGATCGAGGGCGTGTCCGCGCGTCTCAGCGAGCGCGAGATCGCGATCGCCCGGCAGGTCGTCAAGGAGATCGCCGCGCGGCTCGGGTTCCTGGTCGACGTCGGGCTGGACTACCTGACGATCGATCGGACCAGCCAGACCCTGTCGGGCGGCGAGGCGCAGCGGATCCGCCTGGCGACCCAGATCGGCGCGGGGCTGATGGGTGTCCTGTACATCCTCGACGAGCCGTCGATCGGGCTCCACCAGAAGGACAACGCCAAGCTCATCGCGACGCTCACGCGGTTGCGGGACCTCGGGAACACCGTCCTCGTCGTCGAGCACGACGAGGAGACGATCCGGACGGCGGACTGGGTCATCGACATCGGGCCCGGAGCGGGGGAGCACGGCGGCGAGGTGATCTCCAACGGGTCGCTCGAGACGCTTCTGAGCGAGCCTCGCTCGGTCACCGGCGCGTACCTGCGGATGGAGCTGGTGGTCCCGATCCCGACCAAGCGCCGGAAGGGCAACGGCAAGTCGCTCGTGGTCAAGGGCGCCCGAGCCCACAACCTCAAGGACATCGACGTCAGGTTCCCGCTCGGCCGGTTCATCGCGGTGACCGGCGTGTCCGGGTCGGGTAAGAGCACGCTGGTGACCGAGATCCTGTACCGCGAGCTGGCCCGCCAGCTGAACGGTGCGCGCGATGAGCCCGGCGAGCACGACCGCCTCCTCGGCGTCGACGCGATCGACAAGATCATCGAGATCGACCAGAGCCCGATCGGCCGCACGCCACGGTCGAACCCGGCCACCTATACGGGGCTCTTCGGGCCGATCCGCGAGCTTTTCGCGGGCGTGCCCGAGGCGCGGGTCCGCGGCTACAAGGCCGGCCGGTTCAGCTTCAACGTCAAGGGCGGCCGGTGCGAGAACTGCAAGGGCGACGGGATCCTCAAGATCGAGATGCAATTCCTCGCCGACGTCTACGTCCCGTGCGAGGTGTGCAAGGGCAAGCGCTACAACCGCGAGGCCCTCGAGATCCACTTCAAGGGCAAGTCGATCGCCGACGTCCTCGAGATGACGATCGAGGAGGCGCTCGAGGTGTTCGCCGCCGTCCCGAACGTGGCGTCGAAGCTGCGCGTCCTGTCGGAGGTCGGCCTGGGCTACGTCCATCTGGGCCAGCCGGCGACGACCCTGTCCGGCGGCGAGGCCCAGCGGGTCAAGCTCGCGAGCGAGCTCAGCCGACGAGCGACCGGCCGGACCTTGTACCTGCTCGACGAGCCGACGACCGGCCTCCATTTCGCCGACGTCGAGAAGCTCCTCCAGGTCCTCCATCGGCTGGTCGACCAGGGCAACACCGTCCTCGTCATCGAGCACAACCTCGACGTCATCAAGACGGCCGACTGGATCGTCGACCTGGGTCCGGCCGGTGGGTTCCGCGGTGGACGGATCGTCGCCCAGGGAACGCCCGAGCAGGTGGCCGCGACCGTCGACTCCGCGACCGGCGAGTACCTTGCGCGGGTCCTCCGCGGCGAACCGCTCGTCCCGCTCAGCGACGTGACCTTCGCCGACGAGGCGGGGCGGGGGAGCCGCAACGGCGGCAACGGGAGCCGTGAAGCGATCCCGCTCCCGATCGTCGCTGGCCCCAAGCGCGCCGCGGCCCGCGGCTGACGGTGGCCGACGCAGCACGCGCCCATCGTCCGGCACGCCACGAGATCCCGCTGATCGATGAGCGGGCGCTGGTCGCCGCTCGGGCGGGCGACCGGCTGCTGGCCGTGGCCCAAGAACGCGGGGATCGTGCCTCGAAGCGCTGGGCGAACGAGCTGGCCGCCGTCCCGGATGCGCTCCGGGACGGCGATCTCGCCGATGTCCGTCGGGCCGCGGTCCGGGCCCGCTCGGCGTACGGACCGAAGGATTCGATCCGCGACGCCCTCCCCGCGGATGTCACCGAGCCGTTCCTCGACGCGGTCGACCGGCTGCTCCGCGAGCTGGCGCGTTACGAGCGCAACCGGACCGACTGACCGGTCCGAGGTCAGGACGGCGGCACGGCCATGGGGTCGGGCGAGGGGTCGCCCCGCGACCGTCCGGTGGCTCCATCTGCGTCACGTGGGGCGGGTCGGCTCGACCTCGAGCCCGAGCTCGTCCGGGTCGAACCCCTCGAGCAGGAACCGCGACGGGGCGGCCGGGTCGTACACGAGCGTCAGGGTGCGTCGCGCCCGGGTCCACGCGACGTAGGCGAGGCGCCGCTCCTCCTCGAGCGCCCGCATCGGGTCGTCGGCCTCGTCGAGCGTCCGCTGGCTCGGGAACCGACCGTCGTCCATGTCGACGATCGCCACGTCGTCGAACTCGAGTCCCTTGGTCGAGTGGACGGTCGCGAGGATGAGCCGTGCATCGTCCTGGCGAAGGCGGGCCAGCTCGGCCTGTCGCTCGCGTACGGCGGCGACGAACCGCCCCGCGTCCGGGTACGGCGCCGCCCAGGCGAGGACGGCCGCCAGCAGGTCGTCGAACGAGCCTTCGTCCTCCCCGAGACCCGCCTCCGCGCTCCGGGTGCCGGCCGCCCGGATCCGGGCCAGCCGAACGAGCAACGGGTCGGGGGCTTCGTCGCCGGCCAGCCGGGCCAGGACGGGCTCGAGCCGCGCATCCTCCAGCGGCAGGATGAGCCGATCGGCCCGGAACGGACGCCCGAGCTCGAGCGCGACCGCCGCGGCCGGCAGGAGCTCGCGGTTGGTCCTGGCGAGGATCGCCCGGGTGGCGTCGCCGGTCGTGCCGGACTCGTCCGGCCAGGTCGACAGGACGTGCCGCGCCCGGTCGTCGTCGTCGGCGGCATCGGGCGCGAGGATCAGCCGCCCCGGAGCGTCCGTTCGCGCCGCGACCTCCTTGTCGAACCGCTCCACGTTGTGCTCGACCAAACGGACGGCACGCTCGACCACCGGGGCAGGGCAGCGGAAGTTCGTGACCAGGTCGTGACGTCGCAGCCCGGGCAGTCGATCGGCCAGCGCCAGCACCCGCCGGACGTCGGCGAGCCGCCAGCCGTAGATCGACTGGTCGTCGTCGCCGACGAGGAAGATCCGGTTCGCCGGCGCGGCGATCAGGAGGGCCAGTTCGAGCTGCGACCGATCCACGTCCTGGACCTCGTCGACGAGCAGCTCGACACACGCGGAGCGCCAGCCGGCGAGGGTCGCGGGGTCGTCCTCCAGCAGCGACAGGGAACGGGCCACGAGGTCGTCGAAGTCGAGGCCGCCGGTCGCGCGAACGGCCGCCTCGTAGGCGACGAATGCCCGCGCGCGCGGACCGGCGTCGGGGTCGACCGCGATCGATGCCGGGTCGACTCGGCTCTCGAGCTTGAGCGTCGAGAAGACCGTGTCGAGCCGACGGCGTTCGGCGGGATCGGCGTCGGGCAGGATGGCCCGGATCGTCAGGTCACGATCGACCAGCGGTTCGACGGGCTGGCCGGCCGCGCGCAGGACCTCCCTCCCGAACGCGTGGAAGGTGCGGACGCGGACGGTCCCGACCGGGACGTCCAGGGGCGCCAGGGCGACGCCGACGCGCTCGACGAGCTCGTCGGCGGCTCGCTTGTTGAACGCGATCGCCGCGATCCGGTCCGCCGGAGTCCCGGTCGCCACGAGCCAGGCGATCCGCGCGACGAGGGTCGTCGTCTTGCCGCTGCCGGCAGGCGCCAGGCACAGGACCGGGCCGGACTGGGCGGTCGCTGCCGTCCGCTGGTCCGGCGTCAGCCGATCGAGGCGGGCCAGGACGTCGGGATGGAGCTCCATGGCCGCGATGGTCGCGCGCAGCTCTCACCGGCGGCTGCTCGAAGATCGAACCATCCGGCGCATCTCACCCCCATCACGGGTGTAGCGTCCGTGATGGGCGGCTGCCGAAGGGAGCGGGCGGTTGGACCGAAGCCTGGTCGAAGAGGCGATGCACGGCGATGAGGCGGCGTTCGCCGGCCTGATGACCGTGGTCGGCGACCGTCTGCTCGCGACGGCGTTCCGGATCCTGCGCGACCTCGACCTCGCCGAGGATGCGGTCCAGGTCGCCCTCATCGGCGCCTGGCGGGATCTGCCCGGTTTGCGCGAGCCGGACCGGTTCGAGCCATGGCTCATGCGTCTCCTCGTCCGCGCGTGCTATGCGGAGGCGGAGCGCCATCGACGCTGGACCGGCCGGATCCAGGTGATCCCGGTCGACGGCCCGGCGACGCCCGACACCACCGGTGCGGTGGCCGATCGCGACCAGCTCGACCGGGGCTTCCGGCGACTCCCGGTGGACCAGCGGGCGGTGTTCATCCTCCACCACTACCTCGGCTGGTCCCAGCCCGAGATCGCCGAGAACCTCGAGATCCCGCTCGGGACGGTGAAGTCCCGGCTCCACTACGCCACGCAGACGCTCCGGGCGGCCCTCGAGGCCGATGCCCGGACCGCCGCCAGCACGGGACGGCCAGCATGAGCACCGGAGAGGACTTCGATCGGATCGTCCGCGACTGGCTGGAGGTCGGCCCCACCCAGCTGTCCGAACGCGCGACCGAGGCCGCCCGGAACGGCATCCACCGGACGCAGCAGCGCCACGGGCTCCGCCTGGTCCTGCGCCGGCCGGCCGGTCGGGCGGTCCGCATCGTCGCCATCACCGGAATCGCGGCGGCCATCGTCATCGCGACCGCGGTCGGCCTTCGGCTCTCCCAGGGTCGTGACGCGATCGGGGGGCCACAACCCACATCGAGCCCATCGGCCGCGGCTTCCGACCGCGTCCAGCTGTCGTTCCGTGCCCTGCCGTCCGGATCGGCGATCCCGGACGCGGTCGCCGTCGCCACGATCCGGGACATCGTCCAGCAACGACTGAACGCGGCGGGGTTCGCCGATCCCGTCGTAACGGCGGACGGTACCGACCGGATCGTCGTGGACCTGCCCCGCGGGACCGACGTCGCCCAGCTCGAGCCGCTCGTCCTGCGTCGCGGCCAGGTCGCGTTCGTGCCGCTGCCTGCGGATCGCTACGGCACGTCCGTGACCGGGGAACCGACCGGCGTCGTCGACGGGCAGCCGCTGCCCAGCGACCCGAGTCTGACGCCGCTGTTCACCGGCGAGCATCTGACTGCGGCGAACCCCGGGACCGACCAGACGACGGGCGAACCGGTCGTGGCATTCACGCTCGATGCCGCGGCCACCAAGCTGTTCTCGGACTACACCCGGGACCACGTCGGCGACTTCTTCGCCATCGTCCTCGACGACACGGTCGTCTCGGTGCCGAGCATCCGCGAGCAGATCACGGACGGCTCCGGGCACATCACGCTCGGCACCGGGACCGATGCCGTCGCCTCGATGAACGAGCTGGTCTCGATCCTCCGTTACGGGGCCTTGCCGTTCCCGCTCCAGCTCGAGAACGCGACCGGACCGTCCGGCTCGCCCGCGCCGTGACCCGGTCGCCTGCCGGCACGGGGGACCGGCGGTAGCATCAGCGGGTGACCCCCGAGCTCGCCGCGACCCTCAAGAAGCTGCCCGACCGGCCCGGCGTCTACCTGATGAAGGACGCCCGGGGCGTGGTCGTCTACGTCGGCAAGGCGCAGAGCCTGCGCAGCCGGGTCCGGAGCTACTGGCAGAAGCAGGCGGTCGGAGGCGAGATCCATCGGATCCGCAGCGTGATCGACCGGGTCGTCGACCTCGACTACACGATGACGGACTCGGTCTCCGAGGCGCTCCTCCTCGAGGCGAACCTGATCAAGCGGTACGCGCCCCGGTTCAACATCCGGCTCAAGGACGACAAGAGCTACCCGTACATCAAGATCACCCTGGCCGACGACTTCCCGAGGATCGAGCGGACCCGCAAGCTGCCCAACGACGGCAGCCGGTATTTCGGGCCGTATGCGTCGGCGACGAGCGTCGACGAGTCGATGAACCTGATCCGGCGCTTGTTCCCGTTCCGGACCTGCACGATCGACATCCAGGACGGCAAGCGGGCGCTCCAGCGACCCTGTCTCCTCTATCACATCAAGCGCTGCCAGGGCCCGTGTATCGAGGCGATCTCGAAGGAGGCGTACCGCGCCGACATCGAGCAGGTCGAGCTGTTCCTCGACGGGCGCCAGGAGACGCTGGTCAAGGCCCTCGAGAGCGAGATGGGGTCCGCGGCGGAGCGGACCGAGTACGAGCGCGCCGCCGTCCTGCGCGACAAGATCCGGGCGATCGAGCGGACGATGGAGAGCCAGAAGATGGCCGCGTTCGCACGGACGGAGCTCGATCTCATCGGGATCGCCCGGCAGGACAATCAGGCGGCCGTCCAGCTGTTCGTGATCCGTGACGGGAAGATGATCGGCCGCGACGTGTTCCTGCTCGATGCCGCGCGCGAGGCTTCCGACGACGAGGTCCTGGCCGGCTTCCTCGAGCAGTACTACAGCCGGGCGACCTCGATCCCCGTCCAGGTCCTCGTACCCGGCCTGCCCGGCCCGGAGGACGCGGATGTCCTGACGGCCTTCCTCGCCGATCGGCGGGCGGGTCCGGTCCACCTGCGCGTCCCGCAGCGAGGGGAGAAGCGAGCCCTGATGGCGCTCGCCGTGCGGAACGCGACCGAGGCGCTCGCGCGCGAGCAGGCCCGTTGGCTCGCCGACCAGGGCAAGACCCTCGGCGCGCTGCGCGAGCTCGCCGACGCCCTCGGGTTGGCCGATCCGCCGCTCCGGATCGAGTGCTACGACATCAGCAACTTCCAGGGCGACCAGTCCGTGGCGAGCATGGTCGTGTTCGAGGACGGCAAGCCCAGGACTGGCGACTACCGACGGTTCCGGATCAAGGACGTCCAGGGACCGAACGACTTCGCCAGCCACCAGGAGGTCCTCCGCCGTCGCTTCCGGCGGGCCAAGGCCGGCGACGAGGGCAGCGAGGAGGAGCTCCGCTGGCGACTGCCCGACCTGGTCATCGTCGACGGCGGCAAGGGCCAAGTCAGCGCGGCCGCCGAGGTCCTGGCCGAGATGGGGCTCGACGACCTGCCGCTCGCCGGGCTCGCCAAGGAGCGTGAGGAGCTCTTCCTTCCGGGCCGGTCGGATCCGGTCCTCCTGCCGGCCACCTCGCAGGCGCTCTACCTGGTCCAGCGGCTGCGCGACGAAGCCCACCGGTTCGCGATCACCTACCACCGCGACCTTCGGGCGAAGGCGTCGGTGCGGTCCGCCTTCGACGATCTCCCCGGTGTCGGTCCGAAGCGGCGCCGGGCCCTGCTCCGCGTGTTCGGCTCGGCCAAGCGCGTGCGCGAAGCGCCGGTCGAACAGATCGCCGCGGTGCCGGGGATCGGGCCCGCCCTCGCCGCCCGGATCAAGGCGACGATGGAGGCCTGAGGGAGTCGCTTCCGCCCCCTCCGCCGTCGACTGGTATAGTCCGCCGCGATGCGTCGCTTCGTCCCCATCCTCATCGTGGTCATCGGCCTGCTCGCGCTCGCCATCGACTTCTGGCCCGGCCTCAAGCTGCCGGCCCTCGGCGACCCCTCGGCGGGGTCGCGCCTCGTCGAGACGAAGCTCGGGCTCGACCTCCAGGGCGGCCTCCGGGTCGAGTACCAGGCGCTCCCGGTCGGCGACAAGTCGCCCGACGCCGGAGCGATGGCGACGATCCGCGACATCATCGAGCGGCGAGTGAACTCGACCGGCGTGTCCGAGCCGATCGTCGTCGTCCAGGGTACGGACCGCGTCGTCGTCGAGCTGCCGGGGGCCACCGACCGCGAGGCGATCGAGCGGCTCGTCGGCCAGACCGGGCAGCTGACGTTCGTGCCGCTGCCGGCCGACCGCTACGGCACGTCGACGACCGGAGGTCCGAACGGCGTGCTCGACGGCCAGCCGCTGCCGGACGATCCGAACCTGACGCCGCTGTTCACCGGCGAGCATCTGACTGCGGCGAACCCCGGGAACGACCAGACGACGGGCGAACCGGTCGTGGCGTTCACCCTCGACGACACGGCGGCCAAGCTGTTCGCCGAGTACACCAAGGCGCACGTCGGCGAGTTCTTCGCGATCGTCCTCGACGGGAAGGTCATCTCGGCCCCGAGCATCCGCGAGCAGATCCCCAACGGCTCCGGTCAGATCACGATGGGCTCGGGCAAGGACGCGGTCGCGTCGATGAACGACCTGGTCGCCGTCCTCCGCTACGGCTCGCTGCCGTTCCCGATCCATGCCGTCCAGGACTCGCAGATCAGCGCCACGCTCGGGGCGGAGTTCCTCCATTCGAGCCTCGTCGCCGGAGCCATCGGGATCGGGCTGGTCTTCCTGTTCATGCTCGTCTACTACCGGCTGCCGGGGATCGTGGCCGACCTGGCGCTCCTGTACTACGCGATCGTGGTGCTGGCGATCTTCCGGCTCATCCCGGTGACGCTGACCCTGGCCGGGATCGCCGGCTTCGTCCTGTCGGTGGGCATGGCGGTCGACGCCAACATCCTCATCTTCGAGCGGACCAAGGAAGAGCTCCGGTTGGGCAAGACCCTCAACTCCGCGGTTGAGGCGGGCTTCGCCCGGGCCTGGAATTCGATCCTTGACTCGAACGTCTCGAGCCTGATCACCGCCGGGATCCTGTACGCCTTCGGTTCGCCGACGATCAAGGGCTTCGCGCTCGTCCTGATCATCGGCGTGCTCACCTCGATGTTCACCGCGGTCACCGTGACCCGGACGATCCTGCGGGTCGTCGTCCGTCAGGACTTCGCGCGCAAGGCCAGGTTGTGGGGGGTCAGCGACGACGATTTCCTGGCGCGGACCCCGGGCCGCGGTCCGCGTCCGGTGCGCGCCCGTGTTTGACGTCATCGGCAAACGTCGCTGGTTCTTCCTGATCTCGGCGATCGCGACGATCCCCGGCTTCATCTTCATCCTTCTCGGTCCGATCACCAACGGTGCGGCCGGGCTGCAGTTCTCGATCGACTTCACGGGCGGGACGAACTGGGAGATCCGGTTCGAGGACCCGACCGTCACCGGCAGCCAGATCAAGTCGGCGCTCGCGGACCAGGGCGTGACCGACGCGTCGGTCATCGCGACCAGCGGCGGCTTCTACGAGATCCGTTCGCGGCAGGTCGCCCTGCCGCCGCCGGCCGCGACCCCGTCGCCGTCGATCGCGCCGAGCGGCGCCGCGTCACCCGGCGCCTCGGCCTCTGCCGGAGCGTCGACATCGCCGGGGGCGAGCGCCTCGCCGGGCGCTGGCACATCCGCGTCGCCCGGGGCGTCCGCGTCGGCCGCGTCCGTCGGTTTCGCCCAGCCCGGGATCGTCCGCGTCGGCCGCTCCGTCGGCGTCCGCCGCGCCGTCCGCGTCGCCGGGCATCGGCGTCGGCAGCACCGAGCCGCAACTGCCGACGACCGGTGCGTTCGGCAAGATCGCGACCGGGCTGCAGAAGGAGCTCGGGCCGATCGCGGCCCAGCGCGCGCTGTCGACCGTCGGGCCCGTCATCAGCCAGGAGCTGACCCAGCAGGCCGCGCTGCTCATCGTCCTCGGCTCGATCGGGATCCTGATCTGGATGACCATCCGGTTCCACGACGTCAGGTTCGGTGCGACCGCGCTGGTGGCGCTCGTCCACGACGTGCTCGTGCTCATCGGCACGTTCGCCATCCTCGGGACGTTCTTCCGCGTCCAGATCGACGCCCTGTTCGTGACCGCGGTCCTGACGGTCATCGGCTTCAGCGTCCACGACACGATCGTCGTCTTCGACCGCGTCCGGGAGAACCGGGCCCGCCACATCGGCGAGCCGTTCGACCGGATCGTCAACCACTCGATCCTGCAGACGTTCGGGCGCTCGATCAATACCAGCCTGACCGTCATCATCACCCTTACGGCGCTGCTCCTGTTCGGCGGCGCCGCGACGAGCTACTTCGTCCTCGCCCTGCTGATCGGCATCGTGTCCGGGACGTACTCCTCGATCTTCAACGCCTCGCCGCTGCTGGTCGTCTGGCACAACTGGGATGACCGCCGGCGCGGGCGGGTGGCGACCACCGGACGACCAGCCCGCCGCTCCGCGTCCTGATCCCGGCGTGCGGGTAAGGCTCGGTGCAGCGGGTCGTGGCATCCTGACATCGTGATCGAGCCCCGCTTCCGCTGGAACCTTCCGAAGCGCGCCCGACCGACCGACGAGCTGATCGCGGCCGCCCTCGCAGCGGGGATCTCGGAGCGCATCGCGCTCCTCCTCGAGTCGCGCGGCGTGCGCGGCACGTCGGAGCTCCAGGCCTTCCTCGCGCCGAGCGGCCAGGGACTCCACGACCCGAGCCTCCTGCCCGACGCCGGACGGCTCGTGGCGCGACTGGAGCGGGCACGATCCGCCGGCGATCGGGTGCTCGTGTTCGGCGACTTCGACGCCGACGGCCTGACCGGCCTGGCGATCATGGTCCGGGCGCTACGGGCCTACGGCCTGGACGTCGAACCGTACGTCCCGAGCCGGCTGGACGAGGGTCACGGACTCAGCGTGCGAGCCGTGGAGACCGCCGAGTCGACCGGACGGTCGCTGATCGTGACGGTGGATACGGGTTCGACGAGCGTCGACGAGATCGCCGAGGCGGGTCGGCGCGGCATCGACGTCATCGTCACCGACCATCACCGGCTGCCGCCCGTCCTGCCCGCGACCGTGGCCCTGGTCAATCCCCACCGCGACGACTCGGTCTACCCCGATCCGCGCCTGGCGGGCAGTGGTGTCGCCTTCAAGGTCGCCCAGCTGATCCTGACCGACCTGCCTGCCGGCTCGACGATGCTCGACGACATGGCCGCCCTGGCGACGATCGGCACGGTGGCTGACGTCGCCCCGATCGTCGGGGAGAACCGGGCGATCGCGAAGATCGGGCTCGACCGGCTCCGCAGCGCGCCGCCGGCCGGGATCGCCGCGCTCCTCGTGGGCGCGGGAGCCGGGTCCGGCGCCATGGACCTCGAGACCGTCGCGTTCGTCATCGCGCCGCGGATCAACGCCGCCGGACGGATGGGCGATGCGCTCGACGCCGCCCGGCTGCTGCTGACCGACGATCCCGCGGAGGCGACCGACCTCGCGGCTCGGCTCCACCTGGCGAACATCGCCCGCAGGGACCTCACGAAGACGGCCATGGCGGAGGCCCAGGCGGTCCTCGCGGCCGAGCCGGGCGATCCCGCGGCCACCGTCGTGCGTGGAGCGTGGCCGGTCGGGGTGATCGGCCTCGTCGCCGGGCGGCTCGCGGAGGAACGCGGCCGACCCGCGGTCGTCGGGACGGACATCGACGGCCTGATCAGGGCGTCCTGCCGGAGTGCCGGCGGCGTGGACCTGGGTGCCGTCCTCGCCCAGTGCGCAGACCTGTTCATCCGTCACGGCGGTCACCCGGGCGCCGCCGGGTTCGAGCTCCCGGCCGAGCGCTGGGATGTCTTCCGCGAGCGCTTCCTGGCCATCGTCACGAATGTCTCGCCCCCGTCGTCCGATCGACGCCCCGAGTTGAAGGTGGATCTCGTCGTGCCCGGCTCGGAGGTGGACTACCCGTTCATCCGCGAGCTGCATCGGCTCGATCCGACCGGACCGGGCAATCCCGATCCGCTCGTCGCCGTCGAGGGCCTCACCGTGACCCGTGTCCGCGCCGCCACCGGCGGCCACTCCCAGCTGACCCTGCGCAAGCGACTCGACGTGGTCGACGGGATCGCCTTCGGGCGTTCGGATCTCGCCGAGATCGTGCGCGAGGGCGACCGGCTCGACGTCGTCGCGCGGGTCGTCACGCGCCGGTTCGGCGGCTACGAATCGATCCAGCTCGAGATCCGGGATGTCGCTCCGGCCGGCCATGTCGCCGAGCTCGCGCCCGACGAGGATGGCCGTGAGCCGCTCCTGACCGGTGTCGCGCGATGACGCGTCGAGCAGGCCGTACCCGCGGCGCTGGGGCTCGCCCGACGTCGGATCCCTACGGGATCGGCCCCGCGGGCTCGCTCGTCGCTCCGGCGATCGCGGTGGTCGGGTTGATCGCCGTCGCCCTCGTCACCGTCGCCCTGTTCACCGGGTCGATCCCGCTGCCGGGGTCCGGCTCGACCGGCGGTGGCGGTGGGGGCGGTGGCGGAGGAGGAGGCGGTGGGACCGCGCTCGGTCCCGAGCGCACGCCGACGCCGTCGAACGTCGTCGTCGTCGATCCGCGGACGAACATCCCCGGGACGCTCGTCTTCGTCAAGCAGGGCAACCTCTGGACGCAGACTGGCAACAAGGCGGTCCAGATCACCACCAGCGGCACGGGCTCGATGCCGAGCTGGTCGCCCGACGGCCAGTGGATCTACTACATCGAGAGCGTCCACGACACCGGGTACTTCCCGGGAGGCGGCAACGCCGCGACCCGCTACTCGATGGACTACCCGGTGCTCACGCGGATCCATCCCGACGGGAGCGGCGCGCAGAAGCTCCAGAGCGGGCGGTTCCGCAAGGGCCAGTACACCTGGTTCTACTGGATCCGGCAGCCGCGGGTCTCGCCCGACGGCAACACGGTCGCCCTCGTATCGGACGGGCCCGACCCGACGAACAGCGATGTCGTCCTCCAGACGTACAACGTCAAGGCCGACTCGATGAAGCGGCTGCCCGTCGGTGAGAACCCGCCCCTTGGCCACCAGGACCCGGCCTGGCGACCCGACGGGAAGCTGCTCCTGTATGTCAAGAACGGCCGGAACGGTACCGCCGGCGCGCCGACGATCTATCGCTATGACCCTGCGACCAAGAAGTCCAGCCCGCTGAGCCCCCCGGGCTACATGCAGCCGTCGTGGTCCCCGGACGGCCGCTGGATCGCCGTCACCAAGACGAGCTCGCTCGGGACGGATGTCGCGATCCTCGATGCAAAGAGCGGGACCGAGGTCCTGCGCCTGACCAACGACGGCCGTTCATGGGCTCCGGTCTGGTCGCCGAAGGGCGACTCGATCGTGTACATGAACATCGACGGTCTCATCGTCGACCTCAAGATGATCGGGCTGAGCGGCGACGGCCCGACCTGGAAGACGGCCCAGATGCCGGACGTGACCCAGTACAGCGGCCTGGACGGCGGATCCGGCGCCAGCTGGTACATCCCGGCGGACCAGCTCCCCCGCCGGCGGCGACGCCGGCGAGCTCCGCGCCCGCCGGCAGCCCGGCAGGCTCGACCGCTCCGTGACCCTCGGTTACCTCGAACGGCTCGCGGCGAGGACCGCCCGGACGGGGACGGTCCTGTGCCTGGGACTCGACCCCGATCCGCGGGCGCTGCCCGAGGGCTTCACACCGGACATCGCCGGGATCGAGGCGTTCTCCCGGCTGCTCATCGAGGCCTGCCTCCCATCGGCGGCTGCGGTCAAGCCCAACCTCGCGTTCTTCGAGGCATTCGGACCCGAGGGTCTGGCCGCGCTCGAGCGGATCCGCGCCCTGATCCCCGCCGACGTCCCGTTCGTCGCCGATGCCAAGCGGGGCGACATCGGCTCCACGGCGGCACGCCAGGCCGCGGCCTTGTTCGACCGACTGGGCGCCGACGCGATCACGGTCAACCCGTATCTCGGCGGCGAGGCGATCGAACCCCTGCTCGAGCGCTCGGATCGGTTCGCCTACGTCCTGTGCCGGACGTCGAATCCCGGTGCGAGCGAGCTGCAGGACCTGGTGGTCGAGGCCGACGCCGACGGTGCGCCCCGCGAGCGGCTGTATGAACGCGTCGCCCGCCGAGTGGCGGGTTGGGGGCCGGGCGGGACCGTGGGCCTCGTGGTCGGGGCGACCGCGCCGGACGAGATGGCCCGGATCAGGGCGACGGCTCCCGGGTCGGCGTTCCTGGTCCCCGGGATCGGCGCCCAGGGCGGGGAGATCGACCCGGTGTTGCTCTATGGCCCGGCCAGCGTGTCACCGGCCGGCGGCCGCGACGGCGGCGGGCTGCTCGTCAACGTGTCGCGGGGCATCGCGCGCGCCGCGATCGAGGGGCCCGCGGATGGGAGGTCGATCGACCTCGGCGAGGTCCTCGAGGCGGCCGCCCGCGGATGGGCCGAACGCCTCCCTATGCTAAGGTAGGCCCCGCCGCTGGGCGCAACTTGATCGCAAGGAGCAGCGCACACCGATGCCCATGCCCGGACCGCTCGAGCTCGTCGTCATCCTGGTGATCGCGCTGCTCATCCTCGGCCCAGGCCGGCTTCCGGACGTCGGCGCGGCCCTCGGCAAGGGCATCCGCGAGTTCCGGAAGGCGTCGTCGGACATCCAGGATTCGGTCTCCGTCGACACGACGCCACTGCCGGCCGATCCCGCCGCGCCGGCGCCACCCGCCTCCGCCCCGCAGGTCGCCGCTCCACCCGCGGCGTCAGCTGCCGCTCCGGCGACGATCGCCCAGGCCGCTGCCGCGCCGGTCGCTGTCGCAGCCGCCGCCGCGCCGATCGTCGAGGCCGCGGCTCCGCCGGCCGCTCCGTCCGCGGCCCCCATCGCGGTCGAGCCCGTCCCACCGGTGCCGGCCCCGGCCGCGCCCGAGTCGTTCGCGCTCCCGCCGGAGCCGACGGCGCCGCTGATGGCGGCCGCAGCGTCCGGGGTCCCCCCGGTCGAGGCTCCCCCGACCGCGGAGGTCGCCAGCCCGGTGTCGAACCCGGTGTCGGCCGAGCAGCCCGGCTCCGACGACGCGTCCTGACCCGCGCCCGCGGGGCCGGACCCGGCGATCACCATGACCGAGAACCCGTCCTCGGCTGAGGCCGCTCCGGTCGGCCCGAGCGCCGCGGCCATCGCTGCGCCGGTCCCGGTGCCGGTCGAGCCGGCGGCCGGCACGACGTCTGGCGCGGCGCCGGGGACGCCGGCCGATCCGTCCACGATGAGCCTGGTCGACCACCTCGGCGAGCTGCGCGACCGGCTATTCAAGATCATCGCGGCGGTGGCGATCGGGTCGGTCGTCGGCTACCTGCTGAGCGACCGGGTGATCGTCCTGCTCGAGGCACCGCTGGGAGGGCTCCAGAAGGGGCTGATCGTGCTCGGCCCGGGCGACGCGTTCTTCATCGTGATGAAGATCTCGATCGTCATCGGGATCATCCTGGCGATGCCCGTGATCCTCTACCAGCTGTGGGCCTTCGTCGGACCCGGTCTGACCGCACAGGAGCGTCGGACGATCCGGCCGTGGCTGCCGATGGCGATCCTGTTCTTCGCCCTCGGGGTCGCCATCGCCTACGTGATCCTGCCGTACGCGGTCGGGTTCCTGCTGGGCTTCACCAACGGGACGACGCTCATCGCGTCGCTGGCCGCTGGACCCTACTTCGACTTCGTGACGACCCTGTTCCTCGCCTTCGGGCTGGTCATGGAGTTCCCGATCATCCTGTACGCGCTGTCGCGCGTGAACATCCTCAGCTCCCAGCGCCTCCGCGCGTCGCGCCGCTACGTGATCCTCGGGATCACGATCTTCGCGACGGTCGTGACCCCGGGCGGCGACCTGGTCAGCCCGTTCGTGCTGGGGGTGACGATGTACGTCCTGTACGAGACCACCACCTGGTTCATCGCCCGGGGCGGCCGCTGAGCGCGGAGCCGGACGCCGTCGGACCGATGCCCGACCGGTCGCCGAGCCATCGCGGCGTAGACTGGACCGGATGAGCGGCCCCGGTCCCCTCGACCCGTCCGATCCGGCGGCGGCCGCCCGGCCGCCCGCGAACCCCCACGTCGTGATCCTCAGCGGGCTGTCCGGCGCCGGCAAGACCGCCGCGACGAAGCTCTTCGAGGACCTCGGCTACACCTGCGTCGACAACCTCCCCGGGGAGCTGCTGCCCGAGCTCGCCGAGCTGGTGTCCGGCGACCGCGAGCGCTTCGACAAGACGGCCATCGTGCTCGACGTCCGAGCCGGCGACGCGGTCCTCGCCCTGGCGGCGATGCGCGGGGCGCTCGAAGGCCGCGGGATCAAGCCCCAGGTCTTCTTCCTGGAGGCGCGCGACGAGGTCCTCATCCGGCGCTTCTCCGAGACGCGCCATCGCCACCCGTTGGCCGACCAACGCGGGATCGCCGCGTCGATCGCGGAGGAACGTCGTCGCCTGGAACCCATCCGGGACGAGGCCGACGTCGTGCTCGACACGAGCGATCTCGCACTCCGCGAGCTCCGCGAGCGCGTCTTCACCCACCTGGCCGACTCGCCCGACCCGGATCGCCTGGCGATCCAGCTGATCAGCTTCGGCTTCAAGTACGGGCTGCCGCTCGAGTCCGACCTCGTGTTCGACGTGCGATTCATGCAGAACCCGTACTACATCGAGGAGCTCCGGACCTCGTCAGGGCTGACCGAGGCGGTCCGGACGTTCGTCCTGGCGCAGTCGACCACGGTCCGGTTCATGGCCTACCTCGAGGAGTTCCTGACGTTCATCGTGCCGGCCTACGTCGGGGAAGGGAAGACCCGGCTGACGATCGGGATCGGCTGCACCGGCGGGTTCCATCGCTCGATCGCGATCGCCGAGGAGCTCGCCGCCTGGCTGCGGCAGCAGGACCTCGGGACGGTGGCCGTCTTCCATCGCGAGCTCGAGCGCGGGTGAGGACATGAGCGAGCCGCGTCATCGATGGACCGCCGCCCTGGGCCTCCGTCGCTGGCTGACGCCGGGGATCGGGATCAAGCGCTGGCTGGTCGTCGTCTTCCTCGGCGAGCTCGGCCTGGCGTTCGGCCTGGCATTCGTCCTCCGCCAGGTCTACCGCGACGTGGAGCTGGGCGAGCCCGCCCAGTCGATCGTGTCGACGGTGACCCTCCAGTTCCTGCCCTACTGGCTGCGCGCCCTGATCCTGGCCTCCGTCGGCGTCGCGATCTTCGCCTTCGCGGCCTGGAAGGTGGTCCGCGTCCTGACCGGCCCGTATCGTTCGGACGACGAGGACCGGCCGCTCGTCGAGGTCATCTACCAGAAGCGCTTCCTCGCCCGCGGCCCACGGATCGTGGCGCTCGGCGGTGGGACCGGCCTGTCGACCCTCCTGCGCGGGCTCAAGGAACACACCAGCAACCTCACCGCGGTCGTGACCGTCGCCGACGACGGCGGCTCGTCGGGCAAGCTCCGCGAGCAGCTCGGCGTCCCGCCGGTCGGCGACATCCGCAACTGCATCGTCGCCCTGGCCGACGCCGAGCCGCTGATGGGTCGCCTGCTCCAGTACCGCTTCCCCGGCGACGAGGTCCCCGAGAGCCTGGGCGGTCATGCCATCGGCAATCTCCTGATCGCCGCGATGACCGCCGTCCAGGACGGCGACTTCGAGGAAGGCGTCCGGCAGATGAACCGGGTGCTCGCCGTTCGGGGGCAGGTCGTCCCGGCGTCATCGACCCCGCTCATCCTCCATGCGGCGTTGAGCGACGGGACCGAGGTCGTCGGCCAGTCGCGGATCGCGGCGACGAGCGGGATCGAGCGGGTCTGGCTGATGCCGGAGCGGGTCGACGCCTCGTCCGACGCGATCGCTGCGATCGCCGAGGCCGACGTCCTGGTGATCGGTCCCGGCAGCCTGTTCACGAGCGTGCTGCCGGCGCTCCTGCTGCCCGAGATCCGGGCGGCGGTGCTGGCCTCGGCCGCGCCGCGGATCTACGTCTGCAACGTCGCCACCCAACCCGGGGAGACCAGCGACTTCGACCTGGCCGATCACGTCGAGGCGCTCGAACGGCACGTCTCTAGCGGCATCGTGGACATCGTCTTGGCCAACAACCGGGCCGAGCCGCGACGGACCGAGGACGCCGGCGCCGTCGAGGTCCACGACGGGGACGCGATCCGGCTGCGCTGGCCGCCGAACGTCGAGCGCCCGCCGCGCCTGGTCCTCGACGACCTGGTCGATCCAGCCGACCCCCGCCATCACGACCCCGTCCGCCTGGCCGCCGCGATCATCCGCATCGCCGAGCGGGACGGCGCCGCCCGCCGGCGTGGCGGGAGCGTCGCTCGGACCGCGTGACCGTCGCCCGTCGCGCCGCCCGGACGGGGCGGCGATGAGCCGGTGCCGTCGGGCGTGAGCGGCACGGATCGCGATCTGGTCAGTGCCATCCGGGCCGAGCTCGCCTCGATCGTCCCCGGTCGAGCCTGCGATCGCGAGGCGGAATCCGCCGGCCTGGGGACGGCGCTGGCCACCCGCGAGGCCGCGGTCGCCCGACTCGCGGTCCGCCTCGGGCGCGAGCCGACCGAGGCCGGCCGGTTGTTGACGACGCCCCGCCGGACCAAGCACGTGCGGGTCGAGGAGGGCGCCGCCGACGCCCCGCCGTTCGACTGGGACCACGCGGCCGACCATTGCCGCCTCGCCTGGCTGCGGGGCCGGTTCCTGGCCCGCGGCTCGCTCAGCCTCGCCTCGGGTCGGGCCCACCTCGAATTCGTGGTCGCGCCGGACGAGGCGCCGGTCCTCGCCGCTCGCCTCGACGCCCTCGGCATGCCGGCCTCGTGGCGTCTGCGACGCGGGCGCGGCGTGGTGACCTGGAAGAGCGCCGATACCATCGGGACGTTCCTCCGCCGGATCGGCGCCGGCTCGGCGATCCTCGAGCTGGAGAGCCGGCAGGTGGCGCGCGCGCTGCGCGGGGACATCAACCGGGTCATCAACGCCGAGTCGGCCAATCTGCAGCGGGCGGTCGTCGCTTCGGCCCGGCAGCTTCGGGCGATCGACCGGCTCGAGGCCGACGGCCGATTGGCGGACCAGCCGTACGTGGTCCGGATCGTCGCGGCGGCTCGCCGGGACACGCCCGAGGCGACCTTCGCCGAGCTCGCGGCCAGGCTCGAGCTCCACCGCTCGACCGTCCAGCGGGCGCTCGAGCGGGTCGAGCGGCTGGCCGAGCGCCCGGAAGCCGCCGCCGCTCTGGCATGATTCGCCGATGAGATCCGTCGTCATCGCCGCCAATTGGAAGATGCATACGACCCCGGCCGATGCCGCCGAGCTGGCGGCCACGATCGCTGGACGGACGCAGGTCGACGGCCCGGTCGAGCGGGTCATCTGTCCGCCGTTCGTCTGCCTCGCGGCCGTGCGCGATGCCCTGGCCGGGACGGGGGTGGCGGTCGGCGCCCAGAACGTCCATCACGAGCTGACCGGCGCGTTCACCGGCGAGACGAGCGTCCCGATGCTGGTCGGGCTCGCGTCGTGGGTCATCGTCGGGCACTCCGAGCGTCGTCGAGACGCCGGTGAGACCGATGCGCTGATCGGTCGGAAGCTGCGCCGGGCGGTCGACGGCGGTCTCCGCCCCATCGTCTGCGTCGGTGAGCAGCTCACCGAGCGCGAGGACGGCCGCGCGGACGCCGTGGTCAGCGGCCAGATCCGCGGGATCCTCGAGGCCTTCGGCGACGGTGCGCCCGCCGACCTCGCGACCGACCTGTCGTCGAGCGGGACGGTGATCGCCTACGAGCCGGTGTGGGCCATCGGGACCGGGCGCAACGCGACCGGGGCCGACGCGTCGGCGATGGCCGACACCATCCGCCGGGCGATGGCCGAGGCAGGACTCGGGTCCGGCGCCGAGGCGATCCCGGTCCTCTACGGCGGGAGTGTCACCGCGGCGAACATCGGCGAGTTCCTCGCCGAACCGGCCATCGACGGGGCGCTCGTGGGCGGGGCGTCGCTCAAGCCGGACGAGATGGCCGGCATCGTCGCCCGGGCCGGCCTGACGGCCACGGCCCGGGCCGGCGGACGCGGGTGACGGCCGGACCACCCGACCGGCCTCGACCGATCGTCCTGGTCGTGCTCGACGGGTTCGGGCTGGGCCGCGATCGGGCGTCGGACGCCGTCGCGGCGGCATCGATGCCGACCTGGCGCGACCTGCTGGGACGCTGGCCGAACGCGGTCCTGCGGGCGTCCGAGGACGCGGTCGGGCTGCCGCCGGGCCAGATGGGCAACTCCGAGGTCGGACACCTGAACCTGGGGACCGGACAGCCCGTGCTCCAGGACCTGCCGCGGATCGACGCGGCGCTCGCCGACGGGTCCTTCTTCGACCGTCCGGCGCTGCTCGCCGCGTGCGATCGGGCGGCCCGGCCGGGCGGGCGGCTCCATCTCATCAGCCTGATCGGTCCGGGCGGGGTGCACGCCAACGACCGCCACCTCGTGGGGCTGGTCGAGCTCGCCGCCCGGCGCGGCGTGCCCGAGGTGCGGATCCACGCGCTCCTCGACGGTCGGGACACGCCACCGAGCTCGGCGGCGGGGTTCGTCGCCGATCTGGAACGGCGCCTCGCGGCGACCCATCCCGACGCGAGGATCGCGACCGTTGGCGGCCGCTACTACGCGATGGATCGCGACAAGCGCTGGGAGCGGGTCGCCCTCGGGTATGGGGCGATCGTCCACGGGGTGGGGGAGCGTGCCCCATCGGCCGCGGCGGCGATCTCGGCCGCGCTCGCTCGGGGTGAGACGGATGAATTCGTTCGACCGACGGTGGTCGACGGGGTCGATGGACGGGTCCGCGACGGCGATCCGATCGTCCATGCCAACTTCCGAGCCGATCGGGCCCGCGAGCTGACCCACGCCCTGGCCGATGCGGGGTTCGGCGCGTTCGATCGATCCGGCCCGGACGGATCCCCGCCGCCGCGCGACCTGCTGGTCGTGACGATGACCGAGTACGAGGGCGATCTGCCGGTCGAGGTCGCGTTCCCGCCGGAGGAGGTGCCCTCGCTGGCCGGGGCGGTATCCGCGGCGGGTTGGCGTCAGCTCCACGTCGCGGAGACCGAGAAGTACGCCCACGTGACGTACTTCTTCAACGGCGGTCGCGAGGCGGCCTGGCCGGGCGAGGACCGGATCCTGGTCCCGAGCGCGAAGGTCGCGACCTACGACCTGCAGCCCGAGATGAGCGCGCCGGGCGTGACCGATGCGCTCGTCGCCGCGATCGGTTCGGGGACCTACGACTTCATCGTGGCCAACTACGCCAATCCGGACATGGTCGGCCACACCGGGGTTTGGGATGCCACGCTGCGCGCCCTGGCGACGATCGACGTCTGCCTCGCCCGGGTCGTGGAGGCCGTCGACGCGGTCGGCCGCGACGATCCGGACGGGACCGGGTCGGTCCTGCTGATCACTGCCGACCACGGCAACGCGGACGCCATGCGGGACGCGGCCGGAGCCCCGGTCACCGCGCACTCGCTCAACCCGGTCCCGATCGTGGCCGTCGGCCGAGCGGTGGCCGGCCGCCGCCTCCACGACGGGGTCCTGGCCGACGTCACCCCGACCATCCTCGAGCTCGCCGGGCTGCCGGCCTGGCCGGGCGTCGTGGGTCACTCGCTGCTCGAGCCTGTGCTACCATCCGACGGCCCTTCAAGACTGAGGTCTGCGCGTCCGTGAATCCGCTCTTCGCCGTCGGTCAGATCGTCGTCGGCATCGCCCTGATGATCTCGATCCTGCTCCAGGCCCGGGGTACCGGCTTGTCCGGCGCCTTCGGCGGCGACAATGCGGTCTACCGGAGCCGACGCGGCGTCGAACGACGACTGTGGCAGTTCACGATCGTCCTGATGATCCTGTTCGTCACGTTCTCGCTGGCCTCGTTCGCGCTGTACACCACGACGCCGTCGACCTGACGAGCACGATCGCCCGCTGATGGGCGACCCGTCGGACGACGCGGCGTGAGCGCCCGTCGGAGGCCAACACATTGACCAATCGCGACCGCGGGATCGTCGCTGTCCTCGGTGTCCTGCTCATCGGCCTGTCGGTCGCCGTCGCGCTGCCGGGATCGTCGAGCGGCACCGCCCAGACCGCGCCGCCGCCGGGTGAGTCCGCCCCGCCGCCGTCGGTCGGTCCGACGCCGGCCGCGGACGTCGTCTACCGGGAAGGGACGATCGGTCGCCCGAGCTCGATCAACCCGCTGACCGCACGGACCCAGGCGGATCGCGACCTCGCCGCGCTCGTCTTCAGCGGCCTGGTCGCCCTCGGCCCGGACGGCACCTACCGGCCCGACCTCGCGTCCGGGTGGAGCGTCGACGACAAGGGCAAGACGTGGACGTTCACGATCCGGGACGACGCCACCTGGCAGGACGGCGTGCCGGTCACGTCGGCGGACGTCGTCTACACCGTCAACGTCCTCAAGGATCCGAGCTACACGGGGCCGCTCGGGGCGTCGTGGCGCGAGGTGAACGTGACCGCGATCGACGACAAGACCGTCCGGTTCGAGCTCACCACGCCGATCGGCGGGTTCCTCCAGGCCGCGACCGTCGGTCTCCTCCCGGTCCATCTCCTGGACCAGGCCCCGATCGAGACGCTGGCCGACGATCCGTTCAGCCTCCAGCCGGTCGGGTCGGGCCCGTTCGTCCTGACATCGTGGAACGCGGCATCCGCCAGCCTCGTCCCGGCCAGTGCGGCGAACATCCCGGCGGCGGACCCGAGCGCCGGATCCGACACGCCGATCGGCGACGCCAGCCCCAGCCCGGACGCGGCCACGCCCGAGCCGACCGCGACCCCGGAGCCGACGCCGAGCGCGACCCCAGGGCCCGCCGCGACGGCCACGGGTTCGGCGAAGCCCGGCGGCTCGCCGAAGGCCACGCCGAGGCCCACCCCGGCACCGACGCCGTCGCCGGTCCCGACGACGCGGCCCGAGGCGCAGCTCCCGGGCATCGAGATGTCGTTCTACCCGGACGCCGCCGCCCTCGCCGATGCGTACCGCGCGGGACTCCTCGATGCGGCATCGGGGCTCCCGCCCGACGTGGCGGCCCAGCTCGCGGCGCAACCGGGCAATCGCCTGCTGAGCTACCCGCGGACGACCCTGACCGCGATCGCCCTCAACCTGCGGCCCGGCAACGGCGAGCTCCGATCGCCGCTCGTCCGACACGGGCTGCTCGCGGCGATCGACCGCGCGACGCTCATCGACGACGTCTTCGGCGGTGCGGCGTCCCGGGCGGACTCGCTCATCCCGCCGTCGTCGTGGGCGTTCGACGCCAAGACGAGTCGCCCGGTCCGGTTCGACCCGAAGCGAGCGGCGGCCGATCTCAAGGCGGCCGGCTGGAAGCGGCTGGCAGGTGGCTGGGCCGCGCCCGGATCGAAGAAGCCGTACCAGATGGAGCTGATCTCGCCCGATCACGCCACGAACCCGACCGCGATGGCCGCGGCCGAGGCGGTGGCCAAGGACTGGCAGCGGTTCGGGCTGCAGACCACGGTCACCGGTCTCCCTCCCACGGAGTTCGTCCAGGACCGGCTGCGGGCCGGCAAGTTCCAGTCCGCCGCGATCGACGTCACGATCGGACTCGATCCCGATCTGTACCCGCTCCTGGCGTCGACCCAGGTCGCCAAAGGGGGGTCGAACTTCAGCGGGATCCAGGACGTCGCCCTCGATCGCGACCTGATCCACGCCCGCGCTCCCGGGTCCGAAGCGGCCCGCAAGGCGGCGTACGCCAAGCTCCAGGCTCGGCTGGTGGCCAAGGACTACATCCTGCCGCTGGCCTTCCGCGACGAGCTCGTGGTGGTCTCGGACCGGGTCAAGGGACAGGCCATCCGCGAGCTCGGGGACGCCAGTGACCGCTTCTGGGACGTGCTATCATGGCGCCTCGCTGACGGCGGTTGAGCCCGCTCTTCCGTCGCCTGGGACTCTCGCCGAGGTGGCGGAATCGGTAGACGCGCTAGCTTCAGGAGCTAGTGTCCGCAAGGGCGTATGGGTTCAAATCCCTTCCTCGGTACCACCCTCGACCGAGCCTCAGACAGCGTTCGATGCCCAGGTGGCGGAATTGGTATACGCGTACGTTTGAGGGGCGTATGAGGCAACTCATCCGGGTTCAAGTCCCGGCCTGGGCACCATCCCCGCACTGATCCCGACGGCGGTCCGACCTCCGGACCGCCGTTCCAATTCCGGGTACGGGCCGGTCCTGGCGGTCGAC
Organism: uncultured Chloroflexia bacterium; assembly: GCA_963781845.1. Classification (GTDB taxonomy): domain Bacteria; phylum Chloroflexota; class Limnocylindria; order Limnocylindrales; family CSP1-4; genus Chersky-267. Next base: position 305,605 of record CAWAHN010000004.1, read on the forward strand.
CGCGGTGACCGCCATCGGCACCTCCCCTCGCCCAGTGCCGCGCCCGCCCCGATCCAGATGCGCCTCCCCTCGCCCAGTGCCGCGCCCGCCCCGATAGAACGGCCATTGCTACCGGACCGTCCACGCCCGTCCGCTCCGGGCCATCACGTGCCCTTGAGCGCGCCCTCATTCACGGCCGTTGTATCTCGGGTCGCAAGTGGTCCAACGTGAACCGATGCCGCCTGCCAGAGTCACACTCGGACGGTTCCTAGCAATGGTGGTTCTATCCGGCCGGCGGCCGGCGGCCGGCGGGCGGCAGCGGCGAGCGGCGACGGCACCCGCCGCGATCGCGGACGTATCCTGCCCCTGCCCGGGCGGTTAGCTCAGTCGGTCAGAGCGCCTCGCTTACACCGAGGATGTCGGGGGTTCGAGTCCCTCACCGCCCACCACGATCGGAGCACGAAATGGCTCCTCCGACCGCCTTGAGTGGGATGGGGAGGGCCTTGCTGACAGACTGCGGACGAGCGTCGGCCAGTCGCGGATCGGCGAGTGCCCTGGGAAGATGCCGATGACCGGGTAGCTGGTCGGCTGCGAGCATACTTGCCTTCCATCCAGTACCCCAAGGAGGGCCCGACGTGTCAACGGAGCAGAACGAGGCTGTCGTCCGCCGGTTCATGACCGAGGTTCTGCAGGGAGGCAACCTCGACGTGCTCGACGAGGTACTGGCCCCGACCTACGTCAACCCCGCGATGGGCGGTGCCGACCGGGCGGGCTTCAAGGCGATCCTGACCGGGATGGCGGCTTCCGCGGTCGCCATGCGCTTCACCATCAACGACCTCGTGGCCGACGGAGATGCGGTGGTCGCTCGCTTCACGAGCGAGGTGACCCGTCCCGATGGGGAGAAGGTCACAGCCCAAGGTCTCACCTTCTACCGTCTCGCCGATGGCAGGATCGTCGAAGACGACCCGTTCACGAGGCCGGATCTCGCGCAGCTCCTGGGCATGACGCCGCCCGCCTGACGGAGGTCGTCCGGCCAGGCCGGGCATCGTTTCCGGGACCCCCCGCGGTCAGCGCACCGGGACCGACCGGGTCGTCCGACGGACGGGCTATTGCCTCGCCGCGGGTCGACCACCATGCTGGCCGCGTGACCGGTCGGACATCTCGGCGAGTCCCCGCGCTCCTTCTCGGGGGCCTGATGCTGGCTGCCCTGACCTTGCTGCTGCTCACGCTCGCTCCGATGGTGGGTCAGCCGCGGCGGGTCGTCGCCGTCCTTGTCATCGGGATCGTCTTCGACGCCGGGCTGTATCTCCTTCTCCGCCGAGAGCCGACGTTGAGTCCGAGGTTGCGAGAGGTCGTCGGCTTGGTCGTGCTCGGCGTCTTCGTCGTCGCGCTGTACGGTCTGATCGTCTGGGCAAGAACCGTCGGCCTCATCCGAGGCACGGGTGTGGTCGTACTCGTCGTCTCGCCGTGGGTCCTCGTGATCGTCGCCGGCGTCGTTGCGCTGACGGATCGACGCCGCGCGCGTCGGCGGTCGTTCGCCATCGACCCCGTCCGGTTGATCGTCATCGCCTCCGTGGCGACTGCGGCGTGGTTCAGTGCAAGCCAATACGACTGGATGACGTTCCGACGTGAGGCCGGCACGGTCGCCGCGAGCGTCCTGACGCTGGCGATCGCGGCGGTCCTCATCGTGGCGTCTCGACTCCGACCCGGTTGGCTGGTCGGGCGGCCCGGGCTCGCGGTGCCAGGCGCCGAACGCATCGCCGAGTCTGACGAGGCGCCCACGGCCGGCGTGGCCGAGGCCGTCGCGGCGGGACCGACCTGGCTCGAGTACGTGGTGATGGGTGTCGCGATCATGGTCGTCCTGTTCTTCTCCATGGCGTTCATGAACAGTGGGCGAGTATCGAAGATCTTGGCGCCCGTCGAGTCGTACCCGCCGGTCGTCCCGTCGTACTAGCGGCGCGGTTCGAGCTCCGTCTGGATCCAGTCGTCGGTCTGGGCGTGTCTCCACGTCCCGACGATCTCGCCGTCGACCATTGACGGCGCCGGGCCAGACGCGGGGCGACCACAGCAGACGACGATGGCCCGGATCCGAGAGCGGGAGCTCCCGATCGGCGTAGGTGAGGACCCGTTCGCGCGTGAGCTCGAGCCGGGCCTTGGTCACGTCGGGCGTACGTCCTGCGGTGGAGGATCCGGCCGACGGAGGGCCACGGGCGGCGCGGTGGGCACGCTAACGGTGATGGCGGACCATCGCGACAACGAGGACGATCGGCGCGATGAAGATCCCGACGATCAACAGGATGATCAGAAGCTCGAGTGGACCGACGGTGGGCATCTTGGGTCGACTCCTGCGGGCCTGCGTTCACCGTACTCCACGTCGTCCCCGAGTCGCTTGGTCAGCGCGCCCCCTTGGGCGTCCGGCGCCGCTCGTCGGCCGTCGCCACTGCGGCCCGCGCGCCCCCTGCTAGACTCGCGGGGCGGCGTGCTCTGTCGCGCACCGGAGGAGGACCATGACACCGCTCCTGATCGTCATCATCATCATCGTCATCGCGATCGTCGGCTTCCTGATCGTCCTGTACAACGGGCTCGTCGGAAAGCGCAATCGGGTCGACGAGGCGCTCGCCCAGATCGAGGTCCAGCTCAAGCGTCGCCACGACCTCATCCCCAACCTGGTGAATGCGGTCAAGGGCTACATGGACTTCGAGCAGGACGTCCTGACCAAGGTCACCGAGGCCCGTTCGGCGGCGATCGCCGCCGGTGCCAAAGGGACCGCCGAGCAGGCCCAGGCGGAGAACGTCCTGACCGGGGCCCTGCGCTCCCTGTTCGCGGTCGTCGAGAACTATCCGCAGCTCAAGGCCAACGAGAACGTCCTCGCGCTTCAGGAGCAGCTGACCACGACCGAGAACCAGATCTCGTTCTCGCGCCAGCACTACAACGCCACGGTCCTCGACTTCAACACCGCGATCCAGACCTTCCCGGCGGTCCTCATCGCCGGGATGATGGGCTTCCTCAAGCGCGATTTCTTCGACGCGGAGCCTGAAGCGGACCAGGTCCCGAGCGTCCAGCTCCGCTAGGGTGCGCATCCGGTCCAGGTAGACCGGAGGACCAGTGGCTTCGACCTTCTACAGCCAGATCTCTGCCAACAAGCGGGACTCGTTCCTGCTCGGGCTCGGGCTCGTGGCGATCCTCGGCGTGCTCGGCCTGACGATCGGCTACGCCCTGACGGGGTCGGTCTCGGGCGCGATCGGCGCCACGGTGGTCGCGATCGTCATCGGTCTGGCGGCCTCGATGGTGTCCTACTACAAGGGCGATGCGATCGTCCTCGCGGCGTCCGGCGCCCGGGAGATCACGGAGGCGGAGGCGCCCCAGCTGTTCAACGTCATCCGCGAGCTGACGATCGCCGCCGACATCCCGCCGCCGAAGGTCTACGTCATCGACGACACGTCGATGAACGCCTTCGCGACCGGCCGGGACCCGCAGCACTCGTCGATCGCCGTCACGACCGGACTGCTGACCCGGATGGACCGCGAGGAGGTCCAGGGGGTGATCGGGCACGAGCTGTCGCACGTGCGCAACTTCGACATCCGGTTCTCGCTGCTGGTCGGGGTGATGGTCGGGAGCATCGCCCTGCTCGCCGACTTCTTCCTCCGCTTCACGTTCTGGGGCGGTCGCGGCCGATCGAGCAGCAGCGACCGGGGCGGTGGAGGCCTGCAGGCGGTCATCTTCGCGATCGCACTCGTCCTGGCGGTCCTGGCGCCGTTCTTCGCCAAGCTCGTCCAGCTCGCGGTCAGCCGGCAGCGCGAGTACCTCGCCGACGCCTCCGCGGTCGAGCTGACCCGGAACCCGATCGGCCTGGAGCGCGCCCTGGCGACGATCGCCGGGGACACCGAGGTGCTCGAGGTCGCCAACCGCGCGACGCAGCACCTGTACTTCACCAACCCGATCATGAAGGCCTCGGACGGCGGCGGCGAACCGAGCGCGTGGTTCTCGACCCACCCCCCGCTGCTCGATCGGATCAACCGGCTCCGCGAGCTGCGCGGCCAGCCACCCGTCGGCTCGACCGCCGAGGAGCTTGCCGCCCCGCGGGGGGATGCCGTCGGTTGAAGGCCCTTCGGAGCCCGTGGTATCCTCCGGCACGCCGACGGGCGGCCAGCCTGGTCAGGCCTTCGGGCCGAGATAGCTCAGTTGGTAGAGCACGCGACTGAAAATCGCGGTGTCGCCAGTTCGAATCTGGCTCTCGGCACCACATCGGTGGTGCACGGGCGGGAGTAGCTCAGTTGGCAGAGCGCAACCTTGCCAAGGTTGAGGTCGCGGGTTCGAACCCCGTCTCCCGCTCCAAGATCTCGTCCGACGCACGGTCGGGCCGGCCGGCCTTCGCCGACGACTCGCCCGATGCCCCTTCGTCCAGTGGTAGGACAGCGGACTTTGAATCCGCGAACCGAGGTTCGAATCCTCGAGGGGCAACGACCACGTAGACTGGCCGCACGACCGCCGTACCCCTTGCGGCGGACCGTCCCGGGGCGACGTACCCAAGTGGTTAAGGGGGAGGTCTGCAAAACCTCTATTCAGCGGTTCGAATCCGCTCGTCGCCTCCATTCACCCCGTTTCTTTCCGGACCTACGGACCATGGCCCATCCGCGCCCGCGGCGCGACACCAGCCAGGTCATCATCCCCAATCGAAGGTTCGTCCGATGTTGTTCAGAGCACATGTCTTCCTGTCGAGCCTCGCGTTCCAGCTCAGGGCGTTTCGCATCAATTCCGGGCTCGCCCGCGGTCAGGGCCTCGCCGAATACGCACTCATCCTCGCGCTCATCGCCATCGTCGCCATCATCGCCCTGCTCTTCCTCGGTGGTCAGGTCAGCAAGATCCTGAGTACCGTCGGCAAGTCCGTCTGAGACGACCGCTCCCTGATCCGTCTAGGGCTTCGCTCGACCGGATCCCGGCCCAAGGGTCCGGTGTCGTCTCGTGCGTCTGCACTAGCGTTTCGGCCTACCCCGATCGCGGCCATTAGGTCGGTCTGAGCAAGGCGCTACCCTTGCGTCGGCCGAAGTGGCGGAACCGGCAGACGCGGCGGACTTAAACTCCGCTGACTCGCAAGGGTCGTGTGGGTTCGAACCCCACCTTCGGCACCACGTTCTGAACACGAAACGCGACCGATCCCGGCGCGCGAACGAATAGGGCCGGGGTGGCGGTCGACGGTCGCCACGCGCTTCGCCGCCACCAAATCGAGTTCAGCCTTCGGCCTTACGGTGACGACGCCTGAGGACGGCTACGCCCACGAGTAGGACGACACCGGCTCCGACCGTCGGGATCAGCCAGTTCGGACCTTCGCGTGAGATCACCGTCGGCGGAGCGCTCGTCGTGGTAGCCCGATGCACTGAGCCTGCGTTCAGGTAGAACAGTAGAAGGAAGGTCGTTGTCGCTGCCAGAAGCAGGAGCGCGATCCTCATCTTCATGCAGTCGTCAGCGTAGCGTGGGAACTGCGTGACATGGGTCGCGGGGCGTCTTCACTCTGAGACACCGTGCAACGGACGCCGCGTACGATGGCCAGCGTCACCCCATGCGCGTGTCTCGACGCTTTGGAGGATCGATGACGGAGGACGAAGGCATCCCGAGCGACGCTGTCGTCCCTTCGACTCCGGCCAAGCTGCCAGCGATGCCGCCGGAACCGGAGGCGGCGCCAGTCGTCCCGCCGGCTCCGGTCAACGTCAACGTCACCCACAGCATCGTGATCGACCAGCGATCGAACGGGCCTGGGTTCCTCGTTCGGGCTCTCTGGTTCATCTTCATCGGCTGGTGGCTCAGCTGGTTCGCGATCGCGTTGGCGTATTTCCTCTGTCTGATCATCGTCGGGCTGCCGCTGGGCTTCGCGATCTTCAACCGGTTGCCCACGATCCTGACCCTGCGACCGCGAACGGAGATGCAGACGACCGAGGTGATCGACGGCGTCACCTACGTCACCGGTGGGAACGTGCCCCAGCGGCCGATGTGGGTCAGGGCGGTCTACTTCATCTTCGTCGGCTGGTGGCTGGGAGCGTTCTATCTCGCCCTGGCCTGGTTCCTGTGCGTGATCCTGATCACGCTGCCGCTCGGGCTGTACCTGTTCAACCGCGTGGGGGCCGTGATGACGCTGCTGCGGTACTGAGGGACTCCGGCGATGAAACTCATCGTGGTCGCGACGCTGGTCGTCATCCTGGCAGGCTGCGCTGTCACCACGACCGACACGCCACCTGTGCCCGTAACCGCTGGCACCTCAGTGGCACCAGCGCCAACAGACGCGGTCTCATCCGTCGCGCCCCCAGCCTCCGTTTCTGCCCTACCGGTATTCGCCAAGCAGGCTGGCAAGATCGCCTTCATGAAGGATGACCAGACGTGGACGGCCTGTGCGGACCTGACCAACGCCAAGCAGCTGACGAACGTGGACGGGCGCACCAGCGGCTGGCCGGTCTGGTCGCCAGATGGTTCGCGGATCGCGATCGATACCGACCGCGACGATCCAAACACCGCGGACAGTATCGATGTCAACGACGTCTACACGATGAAGGCCGACGGCACCGACCTCCGCAAGCTCACCGACTCGAAGGGCGTCAGCGGCGATCCCGGCTACTCGCCCGATGGCAAGCTCATCGCGTTCGAGGCCGACCGAGGCGGCGGTCACGCCAAACAAGGCATCTACGTGATGAACGCCAGGGACGGGACTGGTGTTCGACGTGTGACCACGGTTCCACCGGAGGCGTCGGACGACCACGCGCCACGCTTCTCGCCGGACGGCAAGCGGCTGGTCTTCACCCGCAACGTCGACGACACCACCGCCGCCCTGTTCGTCGTGGACCTGGACGGGTCGAACCTCGTTCGGATCACCCCGGAGACGATGAGGCCCGGCGACGCCGTCTGGTCGCCCGACGGGACGCAGATCGCGTTCGAGGCCGACACCCCCGAATACCCGCGTGGTGGCGCCTGGCTCGTCGGGCCGGACGGGACCGGGCTGCGGAGCCTGGTCCCTCAGAGTACGGTCCCCGGCGTGACAGACGGGTTCGCCGATCCCGTCTGGTCGCCGGACGGCACCGTCATCCTCCTCCTGCATGGCCGCTTCCTCGATGACGGCACATCCACGGTCGGGCTCGCGATGATCCGGCCGGACGGCAGCGACTTCGGCAATGTCGCCGATGGAACCGGGGACGAGCATCAGCCGGACTGGACCGACGCCGCGACCTGCTAGGGACCCAGTCGGTAGGCTCGTCTGGTCAGGTGCGCTTGAGCAGGCCGCTCAGGCCGCGCGACTTCTTGTCCTCGACCGGTGCGCCGGGCAGGGCCGGAGTGCTGCCGAAGGCGGCGTTCGAGAGCTTGAGCATGGCGGCGGCCACCGGCGTCCGGGCCGCCCCGATCACGACCGGATTGCCCTCGTTGACGGCCTTGAGGTAGAGGAACGGGTCGTATGGGAGCGTCAGCGAGACTTTCGCCCCGAGCCCGCTCTCCACGTCGCGCATCTTGAGCAGCTCCTTGGCGAACACGCTGTTGAGCACGAACGTGGTCTTGGACGCGATCGACCCGGCCTCGTTGACGAAGTCGAGGAACGAATGGACCGCCTTGAGCGCCGAGATCTCCGGGTAGACCGGCAGCAGGACCACCTCGGCTCCCTCGAGCGCCGCCAGCGATCGCTCGTCGAGGGTCGAGCCCGCATCGACGACCACCGCCTCGTAGGCCAGGAGCGCGGTCTCGAGGATCCGCTCGACGTGGGTCGCCGAAACGAGGTCCGCCAGCTCGGGTGAGCCCGGCGCGGCCAGCACGTCCAGGCCCGATGCCTCGTGGCGCGTGGCGTAGGTCCGGAGCAGCTCGGGCTCGCGCTGTGACTGCTCGTCGCGGGCGAGGTCGGCGACCGTCTGGCGCGGGATCACGTTGAGGTGGGTGGCGACCTGGCCGAACTGGAGATCGAGATCGACGATCAGCACACGCCCGGGCCGCGACGCCGCGTGGGCGACCGCCACGTTGACCGCGATCGTCGTCGTCCCGGCGCCGCCCTTCGGGCTGTAGACGGCGACCATCCGCCGCGGCTGCTCGAACAGCCCGCCGCCGATCGCCGAGACCGCTCCACGCGATCGCTGGAACCGGACGAGGAGCGCCTCGACCCGGGCCTCGAGCTCGCGTCGGTCGAACGGCTTGGCCACGACGTCGTCCGCTCCGGCCTCGAGGAAGCGGATCCGCTCCTCGACGTCGTCGGCTTCCGACATGCACAGGACGGGGACCGCTGCCAGGCTCGGCGTCCCGCGGATCTCCCGGCAGACGTCCGCGGCGGTCGTCGTCGGACCGGTGACGTCGATGATGACCATCGTGTGATCGGCCGCGACCCGAAGGGCCTCGCCGACGTCGGTCACGGTGTCGACCGCGTAGCCGACCCCGGACAGCACGGTCCGGATGGCCTCGCCGGCGATCGCGTCGGTCTCGAGCAGAAGGATGGAGCTGGCGGGCACGTCGTCTCCGAGTGGGCGGCGGATGTCGAACGGACGTCAGGATACATCGGGGCCGACGGCGTCCGGGTCGAGTGACACCGGCGAGCCCCCACCCGTCGCACGATCCGGGTCGTCGGGAGCCTCATGGTAGACTGGCCGCTGGTTCCTTTCGGCTCCGCACTCGGATCCGGCGGGCGCGTCGCGCCTCGACCGACCGTTCAGCGGGGCGTCCCCACAGGAAGGAGTGAGCGCGGATGCGCCGCTACGAACTCATGCTCGTCCTCCGGCCGGACATCCCGGACGATCGCAGTCAGGCGATCATCGACCGGACCACCCGCCAGATCGCCGCGTCCGGCGGTCAGATCGTCAAGGTCGCCCCGTGGGGCCGCCGACGGCTGGCCTACCCGATCGACCGACATCGCGAGGGGTCCTACCACATCGTCATCTTCGAGGCCCCGCCCGAGGGGATCCTCGAGCTCGAGCGCGGGCTGCTCATCACCGAGGAGCTGTTGCGCCACCTCGTGACGAGGGTCGAACGTCCGGCCAAGTCGGCTCGCCGCGATGGCGAGGACGACGTGGACCTGGAGCTCGACGAGGCGGACCTCCCGTCGGCGGTCGACGAGGAGGACGAGGAGTCCGGCGAACAGATCGACGAGTCCGAGAGCGAAGCCGCTCCGGCCGCGATCGACTGACGGCCAGCCACACGATCCGGAGGCGAGTGCCATGTCGCTGAACAAGGCGATGATCATCGGCAATCTCGGGCGGGATCCCGAGATGCGCTACACCCCGAGCGGCCAGGCGGTCACCCAGTTCACGGTCGCCGTGAACCGGAACTTCAAGGGCCAGAACGGGGAGTGGCAGGAAGAGACCGAGTGGTTCCGGGTCGTCGTGTGGGGCCAGCAGGCCGAGCGCGCGGCCGAGTACCTGCGCAAGGGCAACAAGGTCTACATCGAGGGTCGCCTGCAGACCCGTCAGTGGGAAGACCAGACCGGCGCCAAGCGGTACACCACCGAGCTCGTCGCCAACCAGGTCACGAACCTCGAGCGCCGGACGCGCGACGAGTCCGACGAGGGCGCCCCGGCGGGCGCCGCCCGACCGACGCGCCCGGCACCCGCCCCGGCCGGCGACGGCGGGGGTTCCACCGGCGAGAAGTTCGACGACGGCAACTTCGACGACCTGCCCTTCTGATCGCACCACTCACCCGACGACAGCACGGAGACCTGAACCACGATGCCACCCGTCACCCGAGCCAAGAAGCGAGACGACTACTACCGCGATCGGCGACGACGGAAGGTCTGCGCCTTCTGCGCCGACAAGACCGTCCAGATCGACTACAAGGAGGTCAACCGCCTCCGCCGCTACCTGTCGGAACGCGCCAAGATCGAGCCGCGTCGCAAGACCGGCACGTGCGCGGGCCATCAACGCGAGCTGTCGGTCGCGTTGAAGCGCGCCCGACACGTCGCTCTCCTGCCGTACGCGCCCCAGCACCTGCGGCCGTAGCGGTCGCGCGGGCGGTCAGCGCGGGTCGCCGATGCCGGATGCCGGGATCGCCCTCCTGATGGTCGCCAGCGGTGCCGCGGCCGGGTTGTTCGGGTCGCTCCTCGGCCTCGGCGGCGGCGTCCTGATCGTGCCGATCCTGACCCTCGGGTTCGGTCTGCCGCTGCGCGAGGCCGTCGGGGTCAGCCTTGTGGCCGTGATCGTGACGAGCTCGGCGGCCGCCAGCGTCTATCTCGAACGTCACGTGGCCAACCTTCGCCTCGGGATGAGCCTCGAGCTATTCACCGCCACCGGTGCCCTGATCGGTGGGACCGTGGCGTTCCTGTTGTCCGAGCAGGTCCTCGCCGGGCTGTTCACGGTCCTCCTGGTCTACACCGCCCTCACCATGGCTCGGCGACGCGAGCCGGCTCCGGGCGACGATCCGATCCCCGACGAGCAGCCGCCCGCGCCCGCGTCGGGGTTCACCAGCGCGCCGGCCCACCCCGAGATCCCGCCGTACGCGATCCGCCACCTGGGGTGGGGGATCGTCGGGAGCCTGTTCGCCGGCGTGGTATCCGCGTTGCTCGGGATCGGCGGTGGCCTGATCAAGGTCCCGCTGATGAACCTGGCCATGGGGGTGCCGCTGCGGGTCGCGACGGCGACGAGCAACCTGATGATCGGCATCACTGCCGCGGCGAGCGCGATCATCTATCTCGTGCGCGGCGGCATCGACCCCTACGTCGCCGGCCCGACCGCGGTCGGGGTCTTCCTCGGGGCGTCGCTCGGCTCGCGCACGGCGCACCGCATCGATGTCCGCCTGCTCCGCATGATGTTCGTCGTCGTTCTTCTCTTCACCGCCTGGCAGATGGCCGGGCGCGCGCTCCGATGACCGGGAAGGCGCTGCCGGCGGCGAACGGCCGGCCGGGTCGCGATCTCGAGCGGTCCGTCGCCCGTCTCCTGACGGGCGGGACATATCTGAGCATCGGCCTGATGGCGATCGGGGTCGTCCTGATGCTGATCGACGGGGTCTCGCCACTCGCGGTCGCGCCGCCGTTCGATCCGGCCTCCATCCCGGCCGACATCCTGGCCCTCCGACCGGTCGGGTTCCTGTGGCTCGGGCTCCTGGTCATCCTGGCCACCCCGCTGGTCCGGGTCGCGGCCTCGGGCATCGGCTTCGCCGCTGCCGGGGAGCGCCGGATGGCGCTCGTGGCGGTCGCGATCCTGGCGGTGATCGCGGTCGGCGTGTTCCTCGGCGTCGCGGTCGAGCACTGATCGTGGAACTCGGTCTGCTCGTCGTCGCCTTCCTGATCATCCTGCTCGGCGCGGAGCTGTTCACCAACGGGATCGAATGGTTCGGCCACAAGCTCGGGCTGGCCGAGGGGGCCGTCGGGTCGGTCCTGGCGGCGGTCGGCACGGCGTTGCCCGAGACGATGATCCCGCTCATCGCGATCCTGGCCGGGACCGGCGTGGCATCGGACGAGGTCGGCATCGGCGCGATCCTGGGTGCGCCGTTCATGCTCGCCACCCTGGCGATGTTCGTGACCGGGACCGCGATCCTCCTGACCGCCCTTCGACGCAGGACGGGCGCGACCCTCGATGTCGACGGCCCTGTCCTGGTCCACGACATGAAGTTCTTCGCGGTCGCCTACGCCCTGGCGATCGCGGTCGCCTTCTTGCCCGCCGACCTGACCTGGCCGCGGATCGGGGTCGCGATCGTGCTCCTGTCGATCTACGCCTACTACGTCCGGGAGCACTTCCAGGCGGAGGCCGGGGAAGGCGACCCCGATCTCGCGCCGCTCCGGCTTCATCGGCTGGACGTGCGCGCTCCCAGTCACCCCGAGCCGCCCCGCCTGCGGATCGTGACCATCCAGGTGCTCGTCGCGCTCGCCTGCATCGTCGGCGGGGCGTACCTGTTCGTCGGCGCGGTGACCGACCTGTCCAAGTCGCTCGGGATCGACGAGGTGCTCCTGGCGCTGATCATCGCCCCGATCGCGACCGAGCTGCCGGAAAAGTTCAACAGCGTCATCTGGGTCCGCCAGGGGAAGGACACCCTGGCGATGGGGAACATCACCGGCGCGATGGTCTTCCAGAGCGTCATCCCGACGTCCGTCGCCCTGGTCTTCGCGTCGTCGAGCTGGGCCGTGACAAGCGACTCGATCCTGGCGTTCGCCTCCGCCGGGATCGCGTTCCTGTCGGCGGGCATCATCTTCCTGCCGCTCGTCCGGGGGCGGCCGCTGGGCGCCCGGACGCTGCTCGTCGGCGGGCCGCTCTACCTGCTGTACGTCGGCCTGGTCCTGCTCAAGCTCGCCGGTGTCACCGTCTGAGTCCGAGGAGGACCGCCCCTCACCGGGAGCGATCCTGCCCGCTGGTATACTCGGCCGACGCCTCGCAGCCGACCCGCGCCCGTTCGCGGGACCAGCCGGAACCGGAGCCCCCGACCATGCTGACCGAGAAGACCACGCCGGACCGTCTCGAACCCGCGCCCGCAGCGACCAGACCGGCCGTCCCGGTCGATGACCTGATCTGCTACTTCGAGGGCGCGTACGTCCCGATGCGGGACGCCAAGGTCAGCATCATGACCCACGCGTTCATGTACGGGACGGCGGTGTTCGAAGGGATCCGTGCGTACTGGAACCCCGAGCAGCACGCGCTCTACGGTCTGAAGATCCGCGAGCACGTCGAGCGGATCCGACGGAACGCCGGGATGCTCCTGATGGACGACCTGCCGTCGGTCGACGCGCTGGTCGAGCTGATCCTCGAGACGGTGCGGAAGAACGGCTTCAGCGAGGACGTCTACGTCCGTCCGTCGTTCTACAAGTCGTCCCGTCAGATCGGCGTCCGGCTCCATCACCTCGAGCACGAGCTGTACATCGTCGCCCTGCCGTTCGGGAACTACATCGACACCGAGGCGGGCGTCCGGGTCATGTCGTCGTCCTGGCGCCGCAACATGGACGAGACGATCCCGGCCCGCGGCAAGATCGTCGGCGGCTACGTCAACATGGCCTTCCAGAAGTCCGAAGCCGAGCTGAACGGGTTCGACGAGGCCCTGGTGATGACCGCCGATGGGCACGCGTCGGAGGGCTCCGCGGCGAACCTGTTCGTCGTCCGCGACGGGGTCCTCCTGACTCCGCCGGTGACCGACGACATCCTCGAGGGGGTCACCCGCAAGGCCATCCTCGAGATCGCCGCCAACGAGGGATTCCCGATCGAGATCCGATCGATCGACCGGTCGGAGCTGTACATCGCCGACGAGATGTTCCTGGTCGGGACCGGCGTCCAGGTCTCCCCGGTGATCGAGATCGATCATCGGGCGGTCGGATCGGGCGAGGTCGGCCCGATCTCGCGCGTCGTGCGCGAGCGCTACTTCGCGGCGGTCCGCGGACGACTACCCGAGTATCGCCACTGGCTGACCCCGATCGGCGAGGGTGGCTGAGGATCGGGCGTCGACCCTGACCGCGGGTCCGCCGGCGCTCACGGCGCCATCCCTTCCGGACCTCGTCGACGAGGCGCCCGCATCGAGCTCGGAGCGACGGGATTCATCCGCGTCCGCGGCGGTCGGACCGGTCTCCGACGCCGGCGACCCGACGCGAGCGCGCCTGATCCAGCGCGTCCTCGAGATCGTCCCCGGCCTGGTCAGCTGGCTGCTCATCCTGAGCCCGCTGATCCTGTCCTTCCGGTTCCCGGCGATCGTCGCCGTGTTCGTCCTGACGTTCGACTTCTACTGGCTGTACAAGGCGATCGTGTTGACCGGAAGCGTCTGCGTGACGTTCGGCCGGATGCGTCGGACGATGGCCGCCGACTGGCGAGCACGCGCCCTGGCGCTGGGCGACCCGGCCGGTCGGCTGGTCGACATCGAGCGGCTCGTCCCGCTCGTTCGGGCGAGGATCGACCGGCTCGAACGCGACGGCTGGGCGCTCGCCGCGGTCGGCGGTCGGCGGGAGCTCCTTCGCCTCGACGCCGAGCGGCGGGACCTCGCCCGGCTCCTGGCCGCCCGGCCCGACCTGGCGGCCGATCCGCGCCGGCTGTTCCACGTGGCGTTGGTCCCGACGTACACGGAGCCGTACGAAAAGCTGTACGAGACGGTCCGGGCGTTGGCCGAGGCCGACTACCCGCGGGAGCAGCTGATGGTCGCGATCATCACCCGCGACACGGACCTGGCCGGCCGCCACAACGTCGCCCGGCTGCGCGAGGTCTTCGGTGACCGGTTCCTCCACTTCTTCCACATCCTCGATCCACTCGAACCGGGCATCGTCGTGGGCAAGAGCTCGGCGATGGCCTACGGCGGTCGCTGGCTGTACCGCGAGCTGGTCGAGCTCGGGTTCGACCCGGCCACGGTCGTCGTGACCGACCTGGACTCCGACTACCGGGTCCACCCGCAGTATTTCGGCTACCTGACGTACACGTTCCTGACCGACCCGGATCGGTTCCGCCGGCTGTACCAGCCGATCCCGATGTTCCACAACAACCTGTGGGACACGCCGCTGGCGGTCCGTCTCGTCGCGGTCGGCGCGACCCACGTCCAGATGTGGCGATCGCTGACGCCGCGCAAGCTCGTGTCGTTCTCCTCGTACGCGGTCAGCCTCCGGACGGTCCAGGAGGTCGACTACTGGGCGACCGATGCGATCCCCGAGGACAGCCGCTTCTACTGGAAGAGCTTCTTCCGCTTCAGCGGCGAGTTCCGGGCGGTGCCGCTGTTCATCCCGATGTACGGGGACGCCGTGCGTGCCCGCTCGTACCCGCGATCGCTGGTCGAGCAGTACACCCAGATCCGACGCTGGGCGTGGGGGATCACGGACATCCCGTACTACATCCGGAACGCGTTCGCCCACTCGGAGATCCCGCGCGGCCTCCGGATCCGGCGCCTGATCGACCTGTGGATGGACCACATCAACTGGGCGATCGCCCCGTTCATCATCATCTTCGGGTCGAACCTGCCCCTTCTCATCAACCCGGCGTTCGCCCAGACGACGCTCGGCCAGAACCTGCCGCTCTATGCCGCCTGGCTGCTGACCGGTGCGTTCTGCTGCCTGCTGATCCTGGTCTTCGTCGAGGAGCAGATCGCGCCGCAGCGGCCGGCCGCCTGGGGCTGGATCCAGCGCGCGACGTCGTACCTGCAATGGCTGGCGCTGCCGGTCGTCGGGCTCGTCTTCAGCACCTTGCCGGCGCTCGACGCGCAGACCCGGATGATGGCCGGCAAGTACCTCGAGTACCGGGTCACCGAGAAGGCCTGACGCCCTCGATCCGCGGAGGTCAGGGTCCGGCCGGTGCCGCCAGGTTCGGGGTCTTCGTCCCAGTCGTGACGATGACGTCGACCGTGACCGATGGGTCGTCGACGAAGGTCGCCTGGACGTTGAAGACGTTCTCGAGCAGGGCGATGGTTGCCGGCAGGTCCGATTCGCGGCCGTTGTAGACCCGGATCTTGGTCTGGGTGGTCGTCCCGTCCGGGCGCTTGGTGGGCGCGCTCGCGGTCAGGCCGAGGTACTCGAGGTAGTTGGCGACCGAGGTCGCCTGGCCGACCTGGCCGGTCCCGTTCACCACCCAGATCACGGCGTCCTCGCCGGCGACCGCTTCGCGCTGCTTCTCGATGGTCGGGTCGAGCTTGAACGCGGTCGCGACCGCCTGGCGGATGCGACTGACGTTCGGCTCGACGATGTCGCCTCGCTGGTCGACCGCATTGCTCGCGTAGGTCGGCGGGGCGAACACGAACGAGCGGATCTTCGTCGAGTCGATCTGGCTCGACAGGCCGATCAGCTGCGGCAGCTTGCTCTGCGGGATGTCCGTCTTGAACGACGTCTTGAGGTCCTTGAGCAGCTGGGTCAGGTTGCTCAGGATCGTCTGCGGGTCGGCCTGCTGGCGGATCGACAGGATGACCCGCTGCTGGCGCTGCGCCCGGTCGAAGTCGCTCGAGGTGTGGCGCGAGCGGGCGTACACCAGGGCCTGGGCGCCGTCCATGTGCTGGACCCCGGCGGGGATGTAGACGCGGATGCTCGCCCCGTTCGGGCCGCCCGGGTAATGGTCGTCGAGGACCGGGTTCTGGACGTTGATGGTGACGCCGCCCAGGGTGTCGACGATGTTCTGGAACCCGTCGAAGTTGACCATCACGTAGTACTGGATGTCGAGGCCGTAGAGCTCGCCGAGCGTCGCCTTGAGCGCATTGAAGCCGCGCGACTTGTCGTTCCCGGGGAAGGCATCCGAGCGAAAGCGCGAGTTGAGCCAGAGGCTGTTGATCTTGCCCTGGTAGGCGGAACCGAAGACCGATCGAGCGGGCCCGGCCGGGATCGGCACGTCGACCGTGTCCCGCGGAAGGCTGTACATCGCGACCTGCTTCGTCTTCGGATCGATCGACACGACGATCAGGGTGTCGGTGTTGAACGTCCCCTCCTTGGGCCGCTGGTCGGCGCCGATGAGCAGGATGTTGAGCTTGTCCGTGCCGTTCCAGTCGGGCAGGGCGGTCGTCGGGACCGCGGTCCCGAGCGGTGGAGCCGTGGTCACGGCGGGGGTCGGGGCATCGCTCGGGATGTCGCCCCCGGACCCGTCGCTGGCGGCGGCGTTCGCGCTCGCGGCGGGGCTGCCGTCGGGGGAGGTGTCGTCGCACGAGTAGTTCGGGTCGAAGACGCAGGCCAGCGCATCCTGGGCCGTCACGCCGTAGTAGGCGACGACCCCGTGCCCGCCGGCGATCACCAGGCAGACGGCCAGCAGCCCCGCGACGGACAATGGGTTGAGCCGGAGGGACGGCCGACCGAACCGGCCACCGCCCGACGCGTCGACGGCGTTGAGGAAGGCGGCCACCCGATAGGCGTCGACCGCCGCGACGATCCGGTAGACCAGGAACAGGACGTTGCCGATGAGGATCAGCGGCAGGTTGGCGATGAGCTCGCCGCCGAAGACCTGGATGCCCGAGCTGAGGGCGATCCCGCCGGTCAGGGCGATCATCAGGATCGGGAGCGCGGCGAACCCGAGGGCCCGGGTCCAGGCGCCGGCATAGGCGTGCCCGAGTCCGGGGAAGATCAGGGACAGGAAGGCGGCCGCGAACGCGGAACGGTGTCGGGGTCTGGCTTCCTGCGGCGGCTGCTGCATCGCGGGTAGGATACTTTGAACCTCGTGGTGGCGTGCCGAGGGGTTCCGACGCCTCGCCCCGTCGGCATGTGACGCCGACGGACCGCC
This sequence comes from uncultured Chloroflexia bacterium, assembly GCA_963781845.1. Lineage (GTDB taxonomy): Bacteria > Chloroflexota > Limnocylindria > Limnocylindrales > CSP1-4 > Chersky-267. Next base: position 322,668 of record CAWAHN010000004.1, read on the forward strand.
CCGTCCCAGATCGCCCTGTCCCAGCCCCACCGACCCGGCCCGCCCTCAACCGTCCAGTCGAGGTCCGATGTTCCGACCCGTCAGCCCCAAGCCCGACCTCGTGGCCATCGAGCACGAGGTCCTGGCCCGCTGGGCCGAGCGCCGGACGTTCGCCCGCCTCCGTGCCCAGAACGCCGGCAACGAACGCTGGAGCTTCCTCGACGGACCGATCACCGCGAACAACCCGATGGGCGTCCACCACGCCTGGGGCCGGACCTACAAGGACATCTACCAGCGCTTCCGGGCGATGCTCGGCCACGACCAGCGCTACCAGAACGGGTTCGATTGCCAGGGCCTGTGGGTCGAGGTCAACGTGGAGCGGGATCTCGGCTTCACGAGCAAGCGCGACATCGAGGCGTACGGGATCGCCGAGTTCGTGAGCCTGTGCAAGCAGCGGGTCCTGACCTTCGCCGCACGCCAGACCGAGCAGTCCATCCGGCTCGGGATGTGGATGGACTGGAACGACCCGCAGGAGCTCCGTCGGCTGCGCGACCTGCTCGCCGACGACCCGGCCCAGGTCGCGACGATCGAAGGCCCAGCGGGGCCCGTGACCGACTCGGTCGAGATGCTCGTCGGCCGGCTCGGGATGCCCGATCTCGGTGGGAGCTACTTCACCTTCAGCAACGAGAACAACGACCTCATCTGGGGGTTCCTCGCCGAGTGCCACCGGCGCGGCTGGCTGTACAAGGGCCACGACACGATGCCCTGGTGCGCGCGCTGCGGGACGGGGATCAGCCAGCACGAGATGACCGAGGGCTACCAGGACCGGGAGGATCCCGGTCTGACCGTCCGCTTCCCGCTCGTCGACCGGCCGGGCGAATCGCTCCTCGTCTGGACGACGACGCCGTGGACCCTCACCTCCAATGTCGCCGCAGCGGTCGGCGACCATCTCCGCTACGTCCTGGTCCGCCAGAATGACGATCGCTTCTGGCTGGCGAGGGGCACGCTGAAGGTCGCGCTGTCGGGTCCGTTCGAGGTGCTCGAGGAGCGACCCGGCGCCGACCTCGTCGGTTGGCGCTACGACGGCCCGTTCGACGACCTGCCGGCCGTCCGTGACGCCTTCGCGAAGGGCACGACCGATGCTCCGGGCATCCCGTACGAGCACCGGGTCGTCGCCTGGGACGACGTCGGCGAGGACGAGGGGACGGGCATCGTCCATATCGCGCCGGGCTGCGGCGCCGAGGACTTCCAGCTGGGCAAACGGCTGGGGCTGCCGGTCGTCGCCCCGCTCGACGAGTCGGGCATCTTCCTCGACGGGTTCGGCTCGTTGAGCGGTCGGGACGTGCGCGACGTGACCGACCCGATCCTGGAGCGGCTCCATCACCAGCGTCGGTTCTATCGGCTGGAGCCGATCGTCCACCGCTATCCCCATTGCTGGCGGTGCGGGACGCCGCTCGTCTTCCGGCTCGTCGACGAGTGGTACATCAGCATGGGTGAGGTCTACGACCAGCCGCGCGAGACGCTGACGCCCGACCAGGTCGAACGGAGCCTGCGCTACCAGATCATGGGCGTGGTCGACGGCATCCGCTGGATCCCGGGCTTCGGCTACGAGCGGGAGCTCGACTGGCTCCTGAACATGCACGACTGGATGATCAGCAAGAAGCGCTACTGGGGCCTGGCCCTGCCGATCTACGACTGCGGCGCCTGTGGCGCGGTCACGGTCGTCGGCGGGCGCGAGGAGCTGCACGAACGCGCCGTCGAGGGTTGGGACGCGTTCGACGGGCACACGCCGCATCGACCGTACGTCGACGCCGTTCGGATCGCCTGCTCCGGCTGCGGCGCCCCGGTCGACCGGATCCGGGATGTCGGCAACCCGTGGCTCGACGCGGGGATCGTGCCCTTCAGCACGATCCACTATCGCGAGGATCCGGACTACTGGGCCCGCTGGTTCCCGGCCGACTTCATCACCGAGAGCTTCCCCGGGCAGTTCCGGAACTGGTTCTACGCGATGCTCGCGATGAGCACCGTCCTCCGTCGCGAGCCGCCGTTCAAGACGATCTTCGGGTTCGCGACGCTGTTCGGCGAGGACGGCCGGCCGATGCACAAGAGCGCGGGCAACGCCATCGAGTTCGACGAGGCCGCCGACCGGATGGGCGTCGACGTGATGCGCTGGATGTACGCGAGCGCGCGACCGGACGACAACATCCTGTTCGGCTGGCACGCGGCCGACGAGGCGCGCCGCGGCCTCCTGGTCCTGTGGAACGTCTACGCGTTCTTCGTGACCTATGCCCGTCTGGCCGGGTGGGACCCGGGGACCTCGGCGGCGGTCCCGATCGCCGATCGGCCGGTGCTCGACCGCTGGATCCTGTCGCGGATGGCCGGGGTCGCGGCCAGGGCCGAGGACCGGCTCCGCGACTACGATTCGGAGGCGGCCACCCGCGCCATGGACGAGGCCATCGACGACCTGTCGACCTGGTACCTGCGCCGTTCCCGCCGGCGCTTCTCGCGGTCCGACGACCCAGCCGACCGGGACGCCGCGTTCGCGACCCTCCACGCGGCGCTGGTCACCCTGGCCCGGGTCCTCGCCCCGATCCTGCCGTTCATGACCGAGGGCATCTACGACAACCTCGTCGCCAGCGGCGACCCGAGCGCACCCGACAGCGTCCATATGACGGCCTGGCCGGCCGCCGAGACCGCCGCCCAGCGCGACGTCCGGCTCGAGGCCGCCATGGCCACCACGCGGCGCGCCGTCGAGCTCGTCCGCACGCTCCGGGGCCAGGCGGGGATCAAGGTGCGCCAGCCGTTGGCGCGCCTGTGGCTGGCCCTGCCCGGCGGTGAGCTCCCGGAGCGTCAGGCGCTGCTGGCGCTCCTGGCCGACGAGGTGAACGTCAAGGCCGTCGAGCTGATCGGCGACGAGTCGGAGCTCGTCGAACGCCGGGTCAAGCCGCTGCTCCCGAAGATCGGCAAGAAGCTCGGCGGCTCCGTCCCGGCGGTGATGGCGGCCGCCCGGGCCGGCGAGTTCGAGATCCATCCCGACGGCTCGGTCACGCTCGGCGGGGTGACCCTCGCCGCCGACGAGGTCGAGCTCCTGGTCTCGCCGCTGCCGGGCACCGCCGTCGCCCACGACGAGGGCCTGGTCGTGGTCATCGACACGACCCTCACCCCCGAGCTCCTGGCCGAAGGCGACGCCCGCGAGCTCCAGCGGGCCATCCAGGATCTCCGCCGCGAAGCCGAGCTGGCGCTCGACGACCGGATCGAGGTGTGGGTCGAGCCGCTCGCGGACCGCCTCGGGTCGTACCTGGCCTCGGTCGCCGCCGACACCCTGGCCAACACGATCGCGCCGGGCTCGGGCCCGGCCGGGACCGCCGCCGCCACGGTCGAGCTCGACTCCGGGACCGTCCGGCTCGCTCTTCGTCGGCACGCGGGCTAGGCTAGTGACCGGACCGATCCCACCCGACGGAGGCAGCGACCTGGAGCAGACCGATCCGCCGCCCCAGACCCAGGCGGCGACGAGCGCAGCGGGGCGCCCGGCCTGGCTGCTGTTCATCGGGGTCGCGGCGACGGTCCTCGTCCTCGACCAGCTGTCCAAGGCGTGGGTGATCGCGAACATCGTCCCGGGCACGGCGGTCCCGGTCGTGGGCGACCTCGTCCGGCTGATCCATTCACGGAACGACGGCGCGCTGTTCGGGCTGTTCGGGACCTCGGCACCGGTCCTGGCGATCGCCAGCATCGGCGTCCTGGTGCTGATCGTCGGCTACCACGCCCGATCGGGCCGGAGCCCCGTGCTGTCGGTCGCGCTCGGCCTGCTCCTCGGCGGAGCCCTCGGGAACCTGATCGACCGGGTCCGGCTCGGGTATGTCGTGGACTGGGTCGATGCGGGCCTGGGCGGCGTCCGCTTCTGGACGTTCAACATCGGCGACGCGGCCATCAGCACGGCCATCCTGCTGCTCCTCCTGCTGGCGGTCGTGCCCGGTCTGGCGGGCAGCGCGCCGGGGCTCGGGCACAGGGCGTCGGATGGCTGACGAGCCGGCGTCGACGACCCGCAGCTTCGTCGTCCCCGAGGACGGCGAGCGGCGCCGGGTCGACCGGTTCGTGGCCGATGTCTCGGGACTCTCGCGCAGCTTCGTCCAGAAGCTGATCTCGGACGGTCGACTGACGCTGGCGGGCGAGCCGATCAAGGCGAACGCGGTCGTCGGGCCCGGGGATCGCCTCGAGCTCGACGTGCCGGCGGTCGTGCCGCTCGACGTCGCCGGTGAGGCGATCCCGCTCGCCGTCGTCTACGAGGACGATGACCTGCTGATCGTCGACAAGCCGGCCGGCCTGGTCGTCCACCCGTCGCCCGGGCATGCCAGTGGAACGCTGGTCAACGCCCTGCTCGGCCGGGCGGGCGGCGCCGAGTACGGCGGGATCGCCGGGGTGTCGCGGCCGGGCATCGTCCATCGGCTCGACCGGGACACGAGCGGCCTGCTGATGGTCGCCAAGGACGACGCCGCCCAGGCGAGCCTCATGGCTCAATTGAAAGCGCGTCGGGTCAAGAAGACGTACCTGGCCCTGGTCCAGGGCAGCGTCGCGGCGAACGTCGGCCGAATCGAGGCGCCGATCGGGCGCGACCCGAAGCACCGGACGAAGATGGCCGTCGTGCCCGATGGGCGACCGTCGGTCACGGGCTATCGCGTCCGCGAACGGCTCGGTGCGTGGACGCTGCTCGAGCTCGACCTCGTCACCGGCCGGACCCACCAGATCCGGGTCCACCTCGAGGCGATCGGCCACGCCGTCGCCGGGGACCCGGTCTACGGCACGGGGACGTCCCGGCGCGGGCCCGACGGCCTCGATCGACTGTTCCTGCATGCCTGGCGGCTCGAGCTCGCCTCACCGACGGACGGACACCTGATCCGGGCGACCGCAGCGCTGCCCGCGGAGCTCGAGGCAGTGCTCGAGCGACTCAGGGACGGCGATCGGCCACGCGGCGTGCCGGTCGCCAGCGGTGCCGGCCGATGAGCGACCCGATGGCCGGCGTCGGCGTGCCCGGCGCTCCCGGCGCGATGCTGGTGATCATCTCCGGGCCGTCGGGCGTCGGCAAGGACGCGGTCATCGACGCGCTGCGCCGACGCGACGGGGAGCACGACTATCACTACGTGGTCACCTGCACCACCCGGTCCCGCCGGCCGGGCGAGGTCGACGCGGTCAGCTACCACTTCCTCGACCGCGATCGATTCATCGCCCTGCGCGACTCCGGCGAGCTGCTCGAGGCGAACGAGGTCCACGGCAACTGGTACGGGACCCCGCGCGCGCAGGTCCGCGAGGCGCTCCTCGAGGGCCACGACGTCATCCTCAAGATCGACGTCCAGGGCGCCCAGGTGGTCAAGGAGAATGTCCCCGACGCGATCCTCATCTTCATCGTCCCGCCGTCGCTCGAGAGCCTGTTCCAGCGCCTCAAGTCGCGGGCGACCGAGACCGCCGACGAGCTCGAGATCCGCCAGCGCAATGCCGCGATCGAGCTCGCTCGTCAGGACGACTACGACTACATCGTCGAGAACCGCGACGGAGAGGTCGAGGCGACGGCGGAGCGGATCGACGCGATCCTGGCCGCGGAGCGAGCGCTGGAGCCGGAGCGTCGCGTCCGCGTCTGACGGCGCGCTGTCGGCCGGACACCAGCGGCGATCGATGCCGATGGAGCTGACACGAGCGGCTGTCAGAATGGCCGGGCGATGACCATGACCGGCGGACCCGACCTCGGGCTGGAGCTCGGCGATGAGCCCGCCCGGCAAGACGAACCGGGGCGGCTGGTCGAGGTCGCGGTCGATGCCCCGGGCGCCGGTGCGCGCCGCTACACCTACGCCGTGCCGGTTCGGCTGGACGATCTCGAACCGGGCGAGGCCGTCCTCGTCGACTTCGGCAAGCGACAGGCGCTCGGGATCGTCCTCGGCTCGCCGGACCGGCGGGCGGCCGCGGACGGGCGGGCCGTCGTCGGACCGACGGCCGGGACGATCCGCCCGATCGTCGACCGCGTCCGGGCGGACGGTCCGCTCCTGCCGCCGCTCACCCTGGCCCTGGCCGAGCGGATCGCCGCGACCTACCTCGTGCCGCCGGGCACGGTCGTCCGGTCGATGCTCCCGCCGGGCCTCCTCGAGCGTCTCGAACTGGTCGCCGAGTCACGCCCGAGCGCGGCGGCGGACCCGCCGGGGCAGGACGGTGCGGCGCGGGAGGAGGCGGGATCGGCAGACCTCGAGCCGCCCGATCGGGCCCTGCTGGCCCGGTTGGCCGACGGCCCGCGACCGGTCCGGGACCTCGCCGCACCGGAGGGTCGGGCGGGCCTCCTCCGGCGCCTGCGCGCACTGGCCGCCTCGGGCCGGATCGACCTGGACTGGACCCTGATGGCCGCGACCGGTGGGCCACGCTACGAGCGATGGGCCAGGCTGACGGACGCGGGTCGCATCGCGGCGGCGACGGTCCGCTCCGCCGGCCGGGTTCCCGGCCGGCCGCTCGGCCCGCGCCAGGTGGCCCTCCTCGAGGAGCTCGCCCCCGGGCCGGCCGATCCCGGCCCGGCGGACGGGCTTCCGGCGGCCGTCCTCAGCGGGCGGCACGGGACCTCCGCGCTCGCCGGCCTGGTCCGGCGCGGGCTGCTGGAGACGGAGGTCCGGGAGCGGCCCCGGCACCCGCTGGGGTCGCGGCCGGCCGGACCGCGCGGCGGACGTCCCGCCGGGGTGACCCTGACGGCACCGCAGGCGGACGCCGTCGCACTGATCGAACGGGCGATCGCGGAGCGCGACCCGACGCCGCTGCTCCTCGACGGGGTGACCGGGGGCGGCAAGACCGCGGTCTATGCCGAGGCGATCCGGGCCTGCCTGGCCGCCGGCCGACCAGCGTTGGTCCTCGTCCCGGAGATCGCCCTGGCGATGCCGCTGGTGGACCGCCTCCGGGCCGATCTGGACGCGCGCGTGGCGCTCGTCCATTCGGCCGTCGGGGCGGGGGAGCGAACGGACGAGTGGCGACGGATCCGAGCCGGCGAGATCGACATCGTCGTCGGGACGCGGTTGGCCGTCGTCGCGCCGCTGGCCGATGTGGGCCTCGTGGTGGTCGACGAGGAGCACGAAGCCACCTACAAGAGCGACCGGACGCCGCGGATCCAGGCCCGCGATGTCGCGCTCGAGCTGGGTCGCCTGGCCGGCGCCGCGGTCGTCCTCGGGAGCGCGACGCCGGCGGTCGACACGATCGGCCGGGCGCGGGACGGGACCTATCGCCGGGTCGTGCTGCCGGATCGCCCGATCGGGCTGCCACCCGTGGTCGAGGTCGTCGACCTGCGGGCCGAGCTGGCCGCCGGCAACCGCGGCCTGCTCTCGTCCGAGCTCGGTCGCGCCCTCGCCGGGCTCGACCCGTCCGCCGGGGAACGGGCCATCCTGGTGATCAACCGGCGGGGCACCGCATCCGTGGTGATGTGCCGCGATTGCGGTCACGTCCAGGCCTGCTCCGAGTGCGAGCGGCCACTCGTCTACCACGCCAGCGGCGGATCCCTGCGCTGCCACCACTGCGGCTCGACGGCCCCGATGGCGAGCCGCTGCCCGGCCTGCGGGTCGGCGCGCATCAGGTACCTCGGCGGTGGCACGGAACGGGTCGAACGCGAGGTCCGCGAGCGGTTCCCGGAGCTCCGGGTCGGGCGCCTGGATCGCGACGTGGTGGAGCGCAAGGGGGCCGCCGAACGGGTGGTCGACGCGTTCACCGATGGCCGCCTGGATGTCCTGGTCGGGACCAGCCTCGTGACCAAGGGCCTCGACATCCCCGAGGTCACGCTGGTCGGCGTGGTGAGCGCGGACGTCGCCCTCAACCTCCCGGACGAGCGAGCGGCGGAGCGGACGTACCAGCTGCTCGCCCAGGCGGTCGGTCGCGCCGGTCGAGGCGACCGTCCGGGTCGGGCCATCATCCAGAGCTACCAGCCCGACCACCCGGCGATCCAGGCCGTCGTGGGTGGGGACCCCGCCGCGTTCTACGACGCGGAGCTCGACGCGCGCCGGCGGTTCGGCTCGCCGCCGTTCGGCCGTCTCGTCAAGCTGACGGTCGGCCTGCCCGATGCCGATGGCGCCGAGCGCGAGGCGCTCGCGATGGCCGAGCGACTGCGGGCTCGCGCGATCGAGCGAGAGGCGGCGGTCGCGGTCATCGGTCCGGCCCCGGCGTTCATCCGGCGGCGGGCGGGGCGATGGCGCTGGAACGTCGTCCTGCGCGGTCGGGCGCCGGCAGAGCTGCTCGACGGTGGGCTCGACGCACCCTGGTCGGTCGACGTGGACCCCGAGTCGCTGCTCTGAGCTTGCCCGCGGGTGGTGCGGTCCGGGGTCGTGTGGTCCGTTGACACGCTCGAATCGACCACGTACGTTCGGGTCGCCGGCGCGCGTGGCTCGTCGGAGCGTGGTGAGCACATCGGAGACGAGCGGGGGATGCCCGACCAGTTCGACCCGTACGCGATCATGCAGGTCGCCCAGGACGCGTCCCAGGACGACCTCCAGGCCGCCTATCGGGCGCTGGCCCGCCGGCTCCATCCTGACCTCTCGAGCGATCCCGCCGCCGGCTCGAGGATGGCCCTCCTGAACGCGGCCTGGGAGACCCTCGGCGACCCCGAGCGACGGGCCACCTACGATCGGACCCACCTGGCCGGGGTGATCCTCGACTCGACGGCGCGGACCACCGCGGCGAACCGTCCCGCCGCCGCGCCGCAGGCCTCCCCCGGACGCACGGGATCGGCGGCATCGGACCGTCCGCTCGATCCATCGCGGCCCGTGTGGCGCCGCGGTCCCAACGGCGAGGGCGGCGCCGGACCGCCCCCGGGCAACCCCTCGGGCACGGTGCTCGACTTCGGCCGGCACATCGGCTGGTCGATCGGCGAGATCTCCCGGGTCGACCCGGGCTACCTCGAGTGGCTCGACAAGCAGCCGCAGGGGAGCCGGCTCCACGAGGAGATCGACCGGACGCTCCGTGCTCGCGGGCTCCGGCTGGATCGCGAGCCGGCGAAGGCGTCCGGACGCGGACCGCGGCGGTTCGGCCTGTCCGGTCGCTGAGCGTCGGCCGGCCGGTCCTCCGGGTGGCGCACGGACCGGAGCGACTCCTCCCGAGCGCACGGCCCGTCTCGGTATACTCGGGTCATGAGTGTGAGACCGATCGTCCTCCTGGGCGACCCCCGATTGCGCCTGAAGGGCGAACCCGTCGACAGCTTCGGCAAGTACCTTCACGAGCTGCTCGACGATCTGACCGATTCGATGCGCCACGCCCCCGGCGTCGGCCTGGCCGCGCCGCAGCTCGGCGAGCCGCGGCAGGCCTGTGTGATCGAGGTCGAGAGCCGGCTGTACGAGCTGGTCAACCCGCGGATCGTCCGGGCCGCCGGCGACGACCGCGACCTCGAGGGTTGCCTGTCGATCCCCGGGTACGTCGCCTACGTGACCCGGCACGAGAAGGTCTGGGTGGTGGCCCAGGATCGCCACGGGAAGAAGTACAAGGTGGCCGGCTCCGGTCTCCTCGGCCGCGCCCTCCAGCACGAGCTCGATCATCTCGACGGGAAGCTCTACATCGACTACCTCGAGTCGATGGACGAGCTGATCGCGGTCGGCGGCCCGGACGAGGACGATAGCGGCGAGGCCGACGCCGAGGCGATCCGCGAGGCCCAGGGCGCGCTGGCCTGAGGCCGGCCGCCGCGGACGGCCGAGCACGCACGGTGGCGGTCCGATGCCGACCGACGGGTCCCGACCGTGACCGGTGACCCGGTCCGGACCGTCTTCTTCGGTAGCGGTCCGTTCGCCGTCCCGATCCTCGAGGCGCTGCTGTCCGCGCCCCAGGTCGATGTCGTCGCCGTCGTCTCGGCTCCCGATCGTCCGGTGGGTCGGCGACGCGAACCGACGCCGACCCCGGTCGCCGCGCACGCTGCCGCGCTCGGCCTGCCCGTGCTCCGCCCGTCGAGGATCCGCGACGAGTCGGCGATCGGCGCGGTGGCCTCGCTTCGACCGGCGCTCGGCGTTCTGGCCGACTACGGGCGGATCGTCCCGCAGGCGGTCCTGGACCTGCCCCGGCTCGGCATCCTCAACGTCCACCCGTCGCTCCTGCCGCGCCATCGCGGCGCGACGCCGATCCCCGCCGCCATCCTCGCCGGCGACGAGGCCACGGGCGTGACGATCATCCGGATGGACGCCGGCCTGGATACGGGACCGATCGTCGCGACCGAGGCGTGGCCTCTCGACGGGACCGAGACCGCCCCCGAGCTCGAGGCCCGCGCCGCGGCCACCGGGGCGGAGCTGCTGGCGCGGATCCTCCCGCGCTGGCTGGACGGCTCGATCGTCGCCCGGCCCCAGGCGGAGGAGGCCGCGACGCTGACCCGACCGCTGCGCCGCGAGGACGGCCGACTCGACCCGGCGCAGCCGGCGGCAGGGCTCGCCCGTCAGGTTCGGGCGTTCCAACCGTGGCCGGGGAGCTATCTGGGGACCGCGGGCGGTCGACTGACCGTGTGGCGTGCCCTGTCCGTGCCGTCAGAGGGCGGGGATGTCCCCGGGCGGCTCGTCCGGCACGGCATCCGTCCGGCGCTGACCACGGCCGCGGGCCGTCTCCTGCTCGAAGAGGTCCAGCCGTCAGGCGGGCGGCGGATGACCGGCGACGCGTTCCTTCGCGGGCGCACGCTGGATCCGATCGTGCTGCCGGACGGATGACCGCCTGCCGTCTCGCCGGCCGATCGCGGACGGGCCGCGTGCGACAATGCCCGGCGTGACCGAAGCCCAGACGCCCGATGCCCGGTCGGGCTCGACGCCGCCGACCGCCGGCCCGGTCCGCGATCCACGTCCCGGACTGTCGGGCCTCGAGCCGGACGAGCTGTCGGGCTGGTTCGCGGCGCGCTCCCAGCCAGGGTACCGGGCGCGCCAGGTCGCGGACGCGGTCTGGGCGGGCGGGAGCGGCGGGGCCCGGGTCGGAGCCGAGGTCAGGACCCTGCCCGCGGCGCTCCGCGACGAGCTCGACGCCGCCTTCCGATTCGACACCTTGACCGCCACCGACGTTCGACCAGGAGACGGCGGCCATACCGAGAAGGCGCTCCACCGGCTGTCCGACGGCGCGCTGGTCGAGTCCGTGCTGATGCACTACCCCGCCCGGGGCCCGAACCGCGAGCGCGACACGGTCTGCATCTCGAGCCAGGCCGGCTGCGCGGTCGGCTGCCCGTTCTGTGCGACCGGGGAGCTGGGGTTCGCGCGCGACCTCGAGACGGCGGAGATCGTCGACCAGGTCCGGGCGGCAGCCCGTCGCCTGACGACGGCGGGTCGTCGCCTGACCAACGTGGTGTTCATGGGCATGGGCGAGCCGCTGCTCAACCTCGATCGCGTGCTGGAGGCCGTGACCGCCCTGTCGGACCCGCGCCGGTTCGGCCTCGGCGCCCGGCACATCACGGTCAGCACGAGCGGCGTCGTGCCGGGGATCCGCCGCCTGACCGCCCTCGGACCGCAGTTCACCCTGGCCGTCAGCCTGCATGCCGCCCGCGATCCGCTCCGGGACGTCCTCGTGCCGCTCAACCGGCGCTGGCCGGTCGCCGAGGTCGTCGCCGCGGCGCGCGACCACGCCGAGGTCACCGGGCGCCGCATCTCGTATGAGGTCACCCTCATCGACGGGGTGAACGACACGCCGGCCGACGCCGACGCGATGGCCGACCTCCTGCGCGACGACCTCTGCCACGTGAACCTCATCCCGATGAACCCGGTCGCCCACACGCCCTGGCGGGCCAGCCCGATGGACCGGATCGAAGGGTTCGCGGCGCGGCTCCGGCAGGACCGGATCGCGGTCACGATCCGGCGCAACCGCGGCCAGGAGATCGGCGCGGCCTGCGGCCAGCTGGCCGCCGAGCGGGCGGGCGAGCCGGCCGCGCCGGTCGTGGCCCGCCGACGCGAGCTCCTCGTGCGCGACAGCGCCGCGGCGCTCCGGGCGGTCGGCGGCTGACCGGGATGGCCGGCGGTCGGGCTCGCGTGGCCGCGAGCATCCTCGACAGCGACCTGTCGAACCTCGGGCATGCCGTCCGTCGGGTCGAGAAGGCTGGCGCCGACCGCATCCATCTCGACGTGATGGACGGCCACTTCGTCCCGAACATCACCTTCGGCCCAAGGACGATCAAGGCCCTTCGTCCGCGGACCGAGCTGCCGTTCGACGTCCACCTGATGATCGACGAGCCGAGTCGCTACGTCGATGAGTTCATCGCCGCCGGCAGTGATTCGATCACGTTCCACGTCGAGATCGACGAGCCGATCGAGCCGACCCTGCGCCGGATCCGCGAGGCCGGACGGGCCGCGGGGCTGGCGATCAAGCCGAAGACCCCGGTCCGGGCGCTCGCCCGGTACCGGGAGCTGATCGACATCGTCCTGGTGATGACGGTGGAGCCGGGCTTCGGCGGCCAGTCGTTCATGCGCGACGCCGCCCGCAAGATCGTCGGCGCACACGACCTCCTGAGCTACCTCCCGCTCGGCGGCGAGGTCCACGTCGACGGCGGGATCAACCGCGAGACGGCCGAATACGTCGGCGGGCTCGGGGTCGACATCCTCGTGGTCGGCTCGGCCCTGTACCACAAGGGCCACGACATGGGTCGCGAGATCCGCCTCGTGCGCGCTCTGGCCGACGAGGGCTACGCGTTCGAGCTCAACCGCGGCAAGCCGCCGGTCCCACGCGACGAGTGGCGGAGCATCGCCAGCCTGCCGTTGCACGTGGGGACGAAGCTCCGGGCGGTGATCGAGGACGGCGGGATCCCGGTGATCATGCTGCGGGCCGACGGCCGGATGAACCCGGACGGCGTGCGGGACTACGAGCTGATGGTGCCACGCCAGGTCGAGACGCTCGCCCTCCAGCGCTACGCGGCCCAACGCGCCGCAGCGTACGAAGAGGCCGACACGTGGCGGAGCTCGTACGAGGCTCCCGTGTCGTGACCGACGCGACGGAGACGGCCGAGACCCCCGAGGCCGCCCGGCTCGGGCGGCGGAACGAACGCATCCTGATGTGGGCGGTCGGCGCCTACATCGTGATCCTGTCGGCGCTGATGCTGGTCCGCGGCGTGTCGATCACCCCGGATGTCCTGCTCGTCGCGTTCGGGCTGGCGGCCGTGCTCCTGGGCCGCGGGCGGCTGTTCCTGCGGGACTGGATCCCGTTCATCGGCCTGTTCTTCGCCTACGAGCTGATGCGCGGCTACGCCGACAACATCGGGCTGGCGGTCCACGTCACCGACATCCTCGCCATCGAGCGCACGCTGTTCTTCGGCAACGTCCCGACCCAGGTCCTCCAGGACGCCCTTCACCCGGCGACCGGACCCGACGTCCTCGCCTCGGTGGCGACCGTCTTCTACTTCCTCCACTTCCCGCTGCCGATCGCCGTCGGGTTCTTCCTGTGGCTCCGCCGCCGGCGGGTCTACTACGACTTCGTGGCCGCGCTGATCCTGCTGGCGATGGCTGGGTTCGTCACCTACGTCCTCCTGCCGGTCGCGCCGCCGTGGTGGGCCGCGGAGCACGGCTACCTCCCCGGGCCAGACGGCCTGCCGGCGATCGCCTACCTCAAGGCGCAGGGCTTCGACCAGCTGGCCGGGCTGTTCGGGTTCCAGGGCAGCTACATCTACAGCTACACGGTCTATGACATCAACCCGAACCAGGTCGCGGCGTTCCCGTCGCTCCACGCCGGGTTCCCGTTCCTCGGGTTCCTGTTCGCCCGGCGGGCGTTCGGGCGCGTCGGCTGGGTCCTGCTGGCCTACTCGGTCTGCGTCTGGTTCTCGATCGTGTACCTGGCCGACCACTACGTCGTCGACATCATCGGCGGGCTGCTCTACGCCTCGGCCGCGTACTGGGCGGTGATCCACGCCCCCGCCTGGTTCCGCCGGGCGGTCGACGACGCCGCCGACGACGAGCTCGAGGCGGGCGTCGAGGCGGTCGAGGCGGGGGATCGAGGGGCCCTGGCGCGGCTCGGCCGGCGCGTCCGTTGGACGATCGTCGCCCAGGGTCTGGTCGTCGCGGCGCTCGGCGGCGCGCTGGCGTACTGGATGAACACGACGGGCGGGCTCGGTGGCGGATCGACCGCGCTGTACCTCCTGCCGTGGCTGGCCATCCTGGGCGGCCTGTGGCGGAGCGCCGCCGGCCTGCTCAGCCGGTAGGCGGAGGGATCCGCGGGTGCGCGCCCTGCTGCAGCGGGTCGCCCGGGCCGAGGTCCGGGTCGACGGCGGATCGGTCGGCGCGATCGGGCTCGGCCTGCTCGTGCTGCTCGGGGTCGGGCCGGACGATGACGAGGAGGTGACCGACGCCCTTGCCCGGCGCGTCACCGAGCTGCGGATCTTCCGCGACGACGAGGGACGGACGAACCGCTCGCTGGCCGACGCGGGCGGGGCGATCCTGGTCGTCAGCCAGTTCACGCTGTTCGCCGATACCGCGAAGGGCCGCCGGCCCGGGTTCACGGGAGCGGCGTCCCCCGACCTGGCCGAACGTCTCTACGAGCGCTTCGCGGCGACCCTCGAGGGCCTGGGGGTGACCGTGGCCCGTGGGCGCTTCGGTGCCGAGATGGCGGTCGAGCTGGTCAACGACGGCCCGTTCACGATCTGGCTCGACACCGCGGGCTGAGGCGGCGCGACGGCGCCGTGCGGGTCGCTAGCGGCTCGCCTTGGCGAGGGTGCGTCGGCAGCGGGTGCAGACGAGCTGCTTCTTCGCCTCGCCCTTGGGCGTCTGGACGATGAGCGGCTGGAGGTTCGGCTGATAGCGACGGTGGGCTCGCACGCGGTTCATCCCCGACGACTGCGGGTTGAAGCCGCCCATCGAGACCTTGCCGCAGACGGCGCAAGCGCGGGCCATGTCGGTCCTCAGACGGTGGTTCGGGTCTTGGCCACGGGCCGCGACGGGCTCGGGCAGGCGGTACGATAGCACATCGACCACGGGATCCCGAACGGCCGCTCGCCCAGGCTGGACCCCGGCGGCCCGCAGCGGAGGCAAGCCGCGCATGCCCGAGCCCTCCGTGACGGGTCGGTCGCTCGTCACCCGACGGGCGATCGACGAGATCGTCCGCACCGCCGTGCTCGGAAGCTACGGCGTCTCGGGCTTCGTCGACGATGGGCCGCTCGGCTCGGTCCGGCGGCTGGTCGGCCTTCGCGGCCGGGGCATCCGGGTCCGGACCGGCGATGCCTTCACCGTCGATCTCCGGTTGACCGTCGGGTTCGGCCTGCCGGTCGCCGAGGTCGCGCGCCAGGTCGACTCGGCCGTCCGCTACGCCCTCCGGCGGGCGCTCGACCGGGAGCCCGACCGCCTGACCATCCATGTCGGGGCGATGCGCTACGAGCCCTCCGCCGCGGTCCCGCCGGTCGCGCCCGAGACGGACGGCGGATGACCCGTCGGAGCTGCGACGGGGCGGGGCTCCTGGCGGCATTCCGGGCCGCGGTCGCGAACCTCGAAGCGCACGTCGACGAGATCAACGAGCTGAACGTGTTCCCGGTCCCGGACGGCGACACCGGCTCGAACATGTTCGCGACGGTCCGGGTCGCGCTGGAGGAGGCGGAGGGCGCCGCGGGCCAGCCGGCGGACCGCATCGCGGCCGCCATCAGCTTCGGGGCGCTGATGGGAGCGCGCGGCAACTCCGGGGTGATCACCAGCCAGATCCTCAACGGGATGGCCCGCGGGCTGACCCGCAAGCGACGATTCAACGGCCTCGACCTCGCCCACTGCCTGGCGCTCGGGACGGAGACCGCCTACGCGGCGGTGAAGAAGCCGGTCGAGGGGACCATCCTGACCGTGATCCGCGAGGCGAGCGTCGCGGCCAAGGTCGCGGCCGAGCTCGACGACTCGATCGAGACGGTCCTGGCGGCGACGGTGGACGCCGCCGAGAAGGCCGTGGCGAAGACACCCAGCCTGCTCCCCATCCTGCGCGAGGCCGGTGTCGTCGATTCGGGCGGGCAGGGCCTCTACCGGCTGTTCCAGGGAGCCCTCAGGTTCGTCGTCGGCGAGGCCGTCGCCGTCGCCGGGCCGGGTCGGACCCACGACGCCGCCCGGCCGTCCGTCCTGGTGGCCCACGCCGATGAGGGGTTCGGCTACGAGACGATGTACCTGCTCCAGCCGCTTCCGGGCCACGACCTCGACATCGATGCCATCCGCACCCATCTCGAGACGATCGGCGAATCGGTCGTGGTAGCCGGCGACCCGCGGGCGGTCAAGGTCCACGTCCACAGCGACCGGCCGGACGGGGTGATCGCCTACGGGCTCGGACTCGGCGCGCTGAGCCGGATCAGCGTCGAGAACCTGGATCACCAGGCGCGGGACGTCCGCGAGGACCGGGCGTCCGCATTCACCGGCGCCGGAGCGGGAACGGGACCGGGACGGGCGGACGCGCCGCAGCGCGACATGGACGGTGGAGGCACGGCGGCGACGCCCGGCCTGCCCGTCGCGGCCGCGCCCGACGCCGCGACCGGGCCGGGTCGGACGACGTTCGCGCCCGGCGCCATCGACGGCACCCGGGTCCCGCTGGCCGTCGTGGCGGTCGCGGCCGGCGAGGGGCTGGCGTCGATCTTCACCGACTTCGGCGTGGCCGCGGTGGTCCGCGGCGGCCAGGCGGCGAACCCGAGCACCGGCGAGCTCCTCGCTGCGGTCGACGCCCTCAACGCCGACGAGGTCCTGCTCCTGCCCAACAACCCGAACGTCGTCCTCGCCGCGCGACAGGTCGCCGAACTCGCCGGGCGTCCGGTCCACGTCGTCCCGACCCGCAATGCCGCCGAAGGGTTCGCGGCCTTGCTGGCCCTCGACCCGGGCGAGTCCGGAGCCGCCAACGTCCCGGACATGACCGAGCGGGGTCGTGGATTGGCGACCCTCCAGGTCACCACCGCCGTCCGCGACGCGAGGGTCGGCGGACACAAGGTGCGCAAGGGCCAGACGATCGTGCTCGACCCCGACGACGGGTTGGTCAGCGCGGATGCCGACGCCGACAAGGCGATCCTGGCGGCCGTTCTGACGCTGCCGCCCGAGACCGAGCTGGTGACCCTGTTCTACGGTGAGGATGCCGCGCTGGCCGACGCCGAGGCCGTCGCCGACCGGATCGCCGAGGCCCGGCCGGGCGCCGAGGTCGAGGTCCGCCACGGCGGCCAGCCTCACTACCGGTACCTCATCTCGGCCGAGTGACCGTGACCCCCGCGACGCCCCGTCGGAACCCGGCCCCGGGCACGCGGCGCGTCGCGACGCCCCGGCCCGCGCCGGCGCCGACCGACCCGGTCGCGCTCCTGTCGACGCCGATCGGGGACAGCGGGCTGACCGGCGCGGCCACGCTGCGACGGGTGGGTCCGCGCCTGGGCATCGCGTACGTCCGGGATCTGCTCTTCCACCTTCCGCGACGGTACGACGACCGGCGGGTGATGGAGACCATCGCCCAGCTGATGGGGCGCGCGGGCGGCGAGCAGGTCAGCGCCAGGGTGGTCGTCCGCTCCATCCGGGTCGAGCAGGGGTTCCGGCGGCGGATCCAGCGGACCGTCGCGCTGGTCGGTGACGAGACCGGCGAGGCCGAGGCGGTCTGGTTCGGGCGGCGCTACATCGAGCGGCGGATCGCCGCCGGAGACCGCCTCGTGCTGAGCGGCCGGCTCAAGAAGCGCGGCTTCGCGGTGACGTTCGACGATCCCGAGTTCCAGCTCGAGGACGCCGAGGGCGACCTGCTGCACGCCGGGCGGATCGTCCCGATCTACCGGCTGACGGCCGGCATCGCCGCGGCTCGGCTGCGGGTGGCGATGCGCGAGGCGATCGACCGGGCCGGGCTCGCCTATCCCGAGTACCTGCCGGCGGACCTCGTCCGGGCCGAGACGCTGGTCGGGATCGGCCGGGCGATCGAGGGTGCCCATTACCCGGCCGATCCGGACGTCCTCGACGCCGCCCTGCGCCGGCTTGCGTTCGACGAGCTGTTCGCCCTCCAGCTCGGGATGGTCCAGCGTCGGCGGCAACGGGTGCGCTCGACGGCTCGCCCGCTCATCGTCGACGACGTCCGCGACGCCGAGGTCACGACCGCCCTCCGCGCGTCGCTCGCCCGCAAGCTCGGGCACGACGTCGAGCTGACGGGCGATCAGCGCGATGCCACGGCCGCCGTGCGAGCGGACCTGGGGCGGCACGAGCCGATGCTCCGCCTGCTCCAGGGCGATGTCGGCTCGGGCAAGACGGCGGTCGCGGCGTACGCGCTGGCGCTCGTCGCCGGGGCGGGGCGACAGGGCGCCCTGCTCGCTCCGACGGACCTGCTCGCCCGCCAGCATGCCGTGACCCTGGCCGACCTCCTCGACGACCTCGGGCTCCCGGTGACCCTGCTGACCGGATCGCTCAGCGCGGCGGGGACGCGAGGCGCCCTCGAGGCGATCGAGCTCGGCCAGGCCGGCGTGGTCGTCGGCACCCACGCGCTGTTCCAGGACCGTGTCCGGTTCGGGGACCTGGGTCTGGTCGTCATCGACGAGCAGCATCGGTTCGGGGTCGAGCAGCGCGGCCAGCTCGAGGCGAAGGCCGGCGGCACGGCGCCCCACGTTCTGCTGATGACCGCGACCCCGATCCCGCGGACCCTGGGGCAGGTCCTGTACGCCGACCTCGACGTGACCGACCTGCGCACGCCGCCCGCCGGCCGGCTTCCGATCCAGACGCTGGTCCGGCACCCGGCGGAGATCGAGCGACTGTGGGCGTTCGTCCGCGCTCAGGCGAACGACGGCCACCGGACGTTCGTGGTGGTCCCCGCGATCGAGGAGTCGGACGACGAGGGTGCCGTGGCCGCCAAGTCCGAGGCCGAGCGGCTGCGCACGCTCCTCGACCCGCTCCGGGTCGGCCTCGTCCACGGCCGGATGAAGGCGGCCGAACGGGACCGGGAGATGACCCGGTTCCGGGACGGCGACCTCGACGTCCTGGTGGGCACGACCGTGATCGAGGTCGGGGTCGACGTGCCGGAGGCCACGGTGATGGTCGTCGAGGGCGCCGACCGGTTCGGCCTCGCCCAGCTCCACCAGTTGCGCGGTCGGGTCGGCCGCGGCACCGCAGCGTCGTACTGCGCCCTCGTCTCGGACGCGGCGGCGAGCACGGCGGCCTGGGACGACCTCGTGACGGGCCGCCGGCCGACCGAGACGACGGAGCAGGCGCGGCTGGTCGCCGTCGCCCGGACGCTCGACGGGTTCGAGCTGGCCGAGGCGGACTTCGAGCTCCGTCAGGAGGGCGACGTGCTCGGCCTGGCCCAGAGCGGTCTGCCCCGCCTCCGGATCGCCTCGCTCCAGCGGCTCGACCATCGGGTCCTCGCGGCGTCGGCTCGGCGTCACGCCGAATCGATCCTCGACGACGCCGGCGAGCTGAGCGCTCCGGGCCTGGACCCGCTCCGTCACGAGCTGGCGGCCGGCTGGCTCGAAGGCATCGCGGCGGGCGAACCCGCGAGCGGGACGTGAGGCCGCGGGCGCGTGGCTGACGCCGGGCGGGTGATCTCGGGCACCGCACGCGGACGGAGGCTGACCGCCCCGGGGGAGGGGACCCGGCCGATCGCCGATCGCGTCAAGCAGACGCTGTTCGCCGTCCTCGAGCCGGACCTCGTCGGCGCCGCGTTCCTCGACCTGTGCGCGGGCAGCGGGGCGGTTGGCATCGAGGCCCTGTCGAGAGGCGCCGCCAGGGCGACCTTCGTCGAACGGGACCGCCGGGCGGCGACGACCATCGGCGAGAACCTCGCCCTGACCGGTCTCGGGGGTCCCGGCGTTCGGGTCGTCCGCTCGGAGGCCGCGAGCTGGCTGGCGACCGAGGGTCCGGACGACGGTCCGTTCGACCTGGTCGTGATCGACCCGCCCTACGCCGACACGGACCTGCTCGACCGGCTCCTCGGGATCCTCGGCGCCGATGCCGAGGGTCGGCTGCTCGGGCCCGGCGCGCGCGTCGTCGCCAAGCACTTCTGGCGCGACCGTCCGCCCGCGCTGGTCGGCCTGTTAGCATCCGAGCGCGACCGGCGGTTCGGCGAGACCGGTCTGACGTTCTATCGGCGGGAGGGCGGATGAGGCGCGCGGTCTACCCGGGCTCGTTCGATCCGATCACGAACGGCCATCTCGACGTCCTTCGACGGGCGCTGGCGGTGTTCGACCGGGTGGTCGTCGCCGTCCTCGAGAACCCGCGCAAGGATCCGCTCCTCGACACCGCCGAACGGGTGGAGGTCATCCGGGACTCGCTCGCGAGCGCCGGTCCGGAGCTGTCCGAACGGGTCGACGTCCGGACGTTCGACGGCCTGACCGTCGCGTTCTGCCACGCGGTCGACGCCGGGTTCATGGTCCGCGGGCTTCGGGCGGTGTCCGACTTCGAGACGGAGATGCAGCTCGCCCACAACAACCGGGTCCTGGCCCGGGACATCGACACGGTCTTCTTCATGACCTCGCTCGAGCACGGGTACGTGAGCTCGAGCCTGGTCAAGGAGATCGCCCGGTTCGGTGGCGACGTGAGCGGGATGGTCCCGCCGCCGGCCGCCGCGGCGCTCGCTCGGAGGCTGCCCGGCGGCTGAGCGCACCGTCGGCCGCGAACGGGTGCGATAATCGCTCCACCGGGCGCCATCGGCGCCGGTCGACTACCGAGGAGGGCCGGTCCGATCGACATCATCTTCCTCGTCACCCGCATGCAGACGCTCATCGCCAATGGCAAGAAGCTGCCGATGACGAACAACGTCGTCATCGACAAGGACGCGGCGTTCGATCTGATCGACGAGCTGCGGGCTGCCATCCCGGAGGAGATCCGGGCCGCGAAGCGGATCAACAGCGAGGGCGAGCGGATCATCGAGAAGGCCCAGGAAGAGGCCGAGCGGATCGTCGCCAGCGCCCAGGAGCAGGCGGCCTTCCTGATCGAGGAGCGCGGGCTGACGGCGGCAGCGGAGCAGGAAAGCGGGCGGATCATCGGCCTGGCCCAGAGCGAGTCGGCGGAGGTCCGGCGGGGCGCCGACGAATACGCCGCGTCCGTGCTGATCGGCCTCGAGGGCGAGGTCGTCCGGACCCTCCAGAGCATCAAGAAGGGGATCGCCCTCCTCGACGAACGGCGCCACGTCGCCGGAGCTTCCCTCGAGGCGGTCGACGACGAGATCGACGACGGTGGCGAGGACGACGGCTGGGGCGAGGAGCCCGAGCAGGCAGAGGAGCGAGCGTCCCGGCCCGTCCGGTCGTGACCCGGGACGATCCCGACGCCCTGACCGTCAACGTCGCGGCCCTGCTCGCCGAACCTCGCGGCTCGGTCCGCGACCTGGCGTTCGACGATCTCGATCTCGAGCTCGGCGACGAGCTGACGCTCGCCTCCCCGGCCGACGCCCGATTCCGCCTGACCCGGACCAACCGCGGGCTACTCGTGGACGGCGACGTCCGGGCCGTGCTGGAGGAGACCTGCAGCCGATGCCTCCGTCCGATCGAGGTCGCGGTCCAGGAGGAGATCGACGAGGAGGCGCTGCCGAGCATCGACCTGGCGACCGGGAAGCCGCTCGACCCGACGGTCGAGCCGGAGATCGCCCGCCTGACCGGTCACCACGAGATCGAGCTCGAGCCGTTCGTTCGCGAGGCGATCCAGCTGGCCGCCCCGATCGCGCCGCTGTGCCGGCCAGACTGTCCGGGTCTCTGCCCGGAGTGCGGGGAAGAGCTCGGGAGCGGGCCGCACGACCACGGGGACACGTCGATCGACCCGCGTCTCGAGGCGCTCCGGGCCTTCCGAGTCGACGAGGACGACGAGACGGCGTAAACTCTCGCGTCGGCCCCTCTTCCGAACGCGGCGCGTCCGCGGCCGGCGACGGCCCACGAACGACGACCACGCCCGGGCGCGCCGACCGCGCCGGCCCCGGGTCCGAAAGGAGCCATCAGGAACCATGGGAGTCCCGAAGCGACGGGTGTCTCACGCGCGCCAGGGCGAGCGCCGCAGCCACCTCGCGATCGAGCTGCCGAAGCTCGAGGAGTGTCCGCACTGCCACGAGCCGAAGCGCCCGCACCACGCCTGTCCGAATTGCGGCTACTACGGCGGCCGTCAGGTCCTCGAGCCCAAGACGAAGTCGGGCGACTCGGCCTCCTGATCCGGTGGACCTGAGCGCCGTCCGGGCCACCTCGGAGGCTCGTCGCGTGCGCGTCGCCGTCGACGCGATGGGCGGCGATCACGCCCCCGACGAGGTCATCCACGGCGCTCTTGGGTACGCCGCGGAGCACCCCGAGGACGACCTGATCCTGGTCGGCGACGCCGCTCGGATCGGATCGATCGCCGGGTCGGGGCTGCCGGCCGCGAACGTGTCGATCGTCCACGCCTCGCAGGTCGTCGAGATGCACGAGCACCCGGCGATGGCCCTGCGCGAGAAGAAGGACGCGTCGATCCTCGTCGCCACGGACCTGGTCCGGCGCGGCGAGGCGGACGCCGTGGTCACGGCCGGCCACACCGGCGCCGGGATGGCCGCCGCGGTCCTTCGCCTGGGCCGCCTGCCGGGCGTCGACCGGCCGGCGCTCGCGGTCCAGATGATCACCGAGTCGGGTCCGTTCGTGTTCCTCGACATCGGCGCCAACCCCGACTCGACGGGAGTGAACCTGTACCAGTACGCCGAGATGGGGGCCCTGTTCGCCGAGAAGGTCCTCGGCGTCGACGACCCACGGGTCGCGCTGCTGTCGATCGGCGAGGAGAAGGGCAAGGGCGATGCGCGGATCGTCGAGGCGACCGAGCTGCTCGACCGGTCCGACCTCCGGTTCATCGGCAACGTCGAGGGCAAGGACCTGGTCAAGCACATGGCCGACGTCGTCGTCTGCGACGCGGTGGTCGGCAACGTCGTGATCAAGTTCTTCGAGGGGCTGTCGACGTTCATCTTCGATCTGATCGAGACCGAGTTCCGACGACCCCCGCGCGGCCCGCTCGCCTATGCGCTGATGAAACCCGGGGTCGCCCGGATCCGGAAGGTCTTCGACTACGAGCAATTCGGCGGCTCGCCGCTGCTCGGCGTCAGGGGGACGGTGATCATCACCCACGGTCGTGCCCGCCGGCGGATGGTCGGCTTCGCCATCGGGGTCGGCGCGGCCTCGGCCAGGGCCCGGATCCCCGACCTCATCGCCGAGACGTTCCAGCGGGAGCCGACCGACCGCGGCGACGAGGCGGCCGCGTCGGCGGCGGCCGGCGAACCGATCGACGGCATGGTCGGCCGATGACCGGGGCGGCGGATCTGAGCGTCGCCCGGAGCGTGGTCGACGAGCTCATCCGGCTCGCGGCGATGGAGATCCCCGGCGTGGTCCGGGTCGACGGAGCGGGCCGTCACTGGACGATCGCCCTGCTCGGTCGTCGTCCGGTCTGCCGGATCGACGGTCGACGGGTGGACGTCCGGCTGACGATCGTCGCGCGCCCCGGTCATGAGCTCGTGCCCCTGACCCGCCAGGTGCGGGCCGCGGTCGCCGCGGCGATCGAGCGCCTCGTCGGGCTCGAGGCGGGACGGATCGTGATCGTCGTCGACGGCGTCGGCGTCTGAGGGTGGCGGGCTCCCGGACCCACGCTCGATCGGACGTCGCCCGGACCGCCCATGCGGGACGGCGTCTGGCGCTCGCCGCGGTGTTCGAGGCCGAGTTCGGCCAGCGGACCCCCGAGGCGATCCTCGAACGGCACCTGGCCGAAACGGAGGGCGACCCTGCGACCGCCGAGTTCGCCCGGGCGCTGGTCGCGATCGTGGTCGCCCGGCGAGAGGAGATCGACGCCCTCATCGGGCGGACGGCGCCGCAGTACCCGGTCGTCCAGCTCGCCCGGATGGACCGGTCGTTGCTGCGTTGCGCCATCGGCGAGGTGCTACACTCCGCGTCGACGCCGGCCCGAGTGGCGATCGCCGAGTGGGTCGACCTCGCCCGCACCTACAGTGGTGACCCGGCGCGACGCCTGATGAATGGCGTGCTGGGCAAGATCGCCAGAGATCGACCCGGCGCCTGACCGGGCAACCAGCTCCGAGGAGACAGTCAGTGGCCACCACCTACGAGCGCCTCAAGAAGATCGTGGTCGAGCAGCTCGGCGTCGAGGAGGAAGACGTCAAGCCGGAGGCGTCGTTCGTCGACGACCTCAATGCCGACTCGCTCGACCTGGTCGAGCTGATCATGAGCCTCGAGGAGGAGTTCGGGACCGAGATCAGCGACGAGGACGCGGAGAAGATCCGCACCGTCGGGGACGCGGTCGAGTACATCGACGAGCGCTCCTCCTAGCGGGGAGTCTCGCTCGCGCCCGATGCGTCCGGCCGACACATTCGCGGCGCGACTCGGGCTCCCGATCCGTGACACGACGCTGTTCGAGCAGGCCCTCACCCACAGCAGCTATCTCCACGAGCACCGCGACACGGTCAGCGGCCACAACGAGCGCCTCGAGTTCCTGGGGGACGCGGTCGTCACCCTGGTGATCGGCGAGGCGCTCTACCGTCTCCGCCCGGATGACGATGAGGGCGTCCTGTCGGCGCGACGCGCGGCGATCGTGAGCGCCCAGGGCCTGGCTCGGATCGCCCGCCGGATCGACCTCGGCGAGGCCCTCCGCCTGGGCGAAGGCGAATCGCGGCGCGACGGCCGGACGCGCGTCTCGCTCCTTGCCTCCGGGCTCGAAGCGGTCGTCGGGGCGATCTACGTCGACCTCGGCTACGACGTCGCCCGGGACTGGCTGCTCGAGCAGGCCGCCCCGGAGCTGACCAGCGATGCGCCGCTGTCGAGCCTGAAGAGCGCCAAGAGCCGGCTCCAGGAGCACACCCAGCGGGTCAACGGCGAGCGGCCGTCCTATCGGCTGGTCGAGGCGACCGGGCCCGACCACGAGAAGCTGTTCCGGGTCGAAGTGGCGGTCGGCGGCCGGGTGCTCGGGACCGGGGTCGGTCGGTCCCAGAAGTCCGCCGAGATCGCCGCCGCCGAGGCCGCCCTCCCCGGGCTGCGCGACCCCGCCGCCGACGGCCCGAACGCCGGATGAGCGCTCCTGCCCGGTTGCTCGCCCTTCGCCTCCAGGGCTTCAAGTCGTTCGCCGAACGGACGGTGGTCGAGTTCGGACCCGGGATCAGCGCGGTGGTCGGTCCGAACGGGTCGGGCAAGAGCAACCTCGCCGACGCGCTCCGCTGGACCCTCGGGGAGCAGGGTCGCGCGTTGCGGAGCCGGAAGAGCGAGGACGTCATCTTCGCGGGCTCGGAGCGGCGGGCCGCGCTGGGGATGGCCGACGTGACCCTGGTGCTCGACAACGCCGACGGTCTGCTGCCGGTCGAGTATGCCGTCCTCGAGCTGGGACGCCGGTTGTACCGGTCCGGGGAGAACGATTACCTCCTGAACAAGCAGCGCGTCCGCCTCCGGGACCTGGTCGACCTGCTCGACTCGGCCCACCTCGCCGACAACGCCTTCCTGTTCATCGGGCAGGGCATGGTCGATCAGGCGCTCGCCCTGAGGCCCGAGGAGCGCCGGCCCCTGTTCGAGGAGGTCGCCGGGGTCCGTCGCCACGAGCGCCGCCGGCGCAAGGCCGAAGAGCAGCTCGCCGAGGCCGAGGTGAACCTCGCCCGGGTCGACGACATCCTGGCCGAGCTCCGGCCGCAGGCTCGCCGGCTGGCCGCCCAGGCCGAGCAACAGGTCAGCCGGGCGTCGGCGGGCGACGAGCTGGCGGCCGCGCTGGTGG
The DNA here is from genome assembly GCA_963781845.1 of uncultured Chloroflexia bacterium. Classification (GTDB taxonomy): domain Bacteria; phylum Chloroflexota; class Limnocylindria; order Limnocylindrales; family CSP1-4; genus Chersky-267. Next base: position 348,224 of record CAWAHN010000004.1, read on the forward strand.
TCGCGGCGCACGCCCGCTGGCACGAGGCGGCGCTCCGGCGAACCGCCACGGTCGATCGGCTCGGCCGGGCGCGGGCCGAGGTCGAGCGCGCGTCGTCCGAGTTGGCCGCGGCCGACCGCGAGGCAGCGGCGATCTCCGCCGCCCGCGGGGCCCGGATCGAGGCCGAGCGGGTCCGTCGCGAAGCGCACGAGGTCGCTCAGGCCGCTCACACCGAGCTCCAGCTCCGGGAGGCGCGGATGGGCTCGGACCTGGCCGGTCTCGTCCGCGACCGGGAGCGCCTCCGGACGGAGCGCGAGGCCGCCGAGGCGGACCTCGCCGTTCGTCGCCGCGAAGCCGCGACGCCGGTTCCCGAGCCCGATCCCGAGCTCCAGGTGGCGGTGGCCGAGGCGGAGCGCGCCCTGGCCGAGGCACTCGAGGAGATCGGCGCGCTGCGAGCGGCCCGTCAGGCCCACGGCGACGAGCTGGCGACCCTGCGCCGGGCCGAAGCCGCACGGGTCGGCGAGCTCGAGCTCGCGCGCCGCCGGCTCGCCGAGGCCGAACGCCAGTCCGACGAGGAACGGGAGCGCGCCGAGGCTTCTGCCCGGGAGCGCCTGGCCGCGGAGACGACGCACGCCGAGTCGGTCGCGCTCGCCACGACCGCCCGGGACGAGGAGCGGATGGCCGTCGAGGCTCGCGAGTCGGCGCGGGCGGCCGCCGACCGCGCCGAAGGTGCCGGTCGGGCCGCGTCCGAGCGTGCGACGTCGGCCGTCATGCACGCGGCCGGTCTCCGCGGCAGCCTCGAGGCGTTGCGCGCGCGCCTGGCGGAGGAGGAGGCGCGCGGGATCGCGCGAGCGGCGCGTCGGATCGGCGGCCGACGCCTCGACGAGGAGCTCCAGGTCGAGCCCGCGTTCCGGGCCGCCGTCGAGGCAGCGCTCGGGGAGCTGGCGCGCGCCTATCTCGTCGGGCGCGATGCGGTCGCCCAGCTCCGCTCAGAGCGCGGGACGGTCGTCGTGGACGATGCGGGCCGGGCGCTCGGCGACCCCGATCCCGAGCCGGACTTCCGAGCACGGCTCGCCGCCGCAGGAGGCGGGATCCTCGCCGATGCGATCCGGCACGATCCCGGGGGTGTGGCTCGCCGGATCCTGACCCGAGCGGCGTGGGTCCCTGACCTGGCCGCCGTCGTCGAGCTCCAGGTCGACCTGCCGGACGGCTGGCTGCTCGTCAGCCGGGATGGCGGAGCGGTCGCCGGACCGATCGCCATCGGTCTCGGCCGTGCCGAGGGTCCGCTCGAGCGACGGGCGCAGCTCGAGCGCCTGGAGACGCAGCTGGCCGAAGCCGAGGCCGAGGCGGCGGACCTGGAGCGGGCCGCCGGTCTCGCGGCTGCGGTGGCCACGGAGGCCCGGGAGGCGCTCGAGGCGGCGCGCCGCGCCGAGGCGACGGTGGTCGCCGCTCGACGGACCGCGGAGGACGCCGAACGGGCGGGTGGACGCGCGGCCGAGCGCCTCGCCCGCGAGGCGGCCTGGCACGCCGCGCTGACCGACCGCGCCGACACCGCGGCGGCTCGTCTCCGCGAGGCGCTGGCGCAGCTCGAGTCGGCCGCGGCGGAGCGGACCCGGGCCGCCGACGCCGCCGCCCGAGGCGGCTCCGACGACCCGTCGGGGCTGGCGTCCTGGGAGACGCGGGCGGCCGAGCTGCGAAGCCGCCGGGATCGTCTGGCCGCCGATCTGCTCACGGCCGATGGGGCGCGACGCGAGGCCGAGGCGATCGTCGCACGGGCCGTCGCCGCGGCTGCCTACGATCAGGAGCGGATCGCCCGGGCCGAGGCCGACGAGCGTGCGTCGGCCGGTCGCGAGGCCGAGCTCGCCACGGAGCGCGAACGACTCGCCGTGGATGCCGCGGCGGCGGACGCGCGTGAGGTCGCCGCCCGGGCCGCGCTCGAGGAGCTCCGCTCGGCGGACGCGGTCGATCGCGATCGGTCGGAGGCCGCCGAGGCCGCCGCGACGGCCGCCCGCGATCGGCTCCGGGCCGCCGACGAGCGTGTCCGTGCGGCCGAGGTCGCGGACCTCGAGATGCGCCTGGGTCTCGACGCGATCCGCGAGCAGGTCCTGGTCGAGCTCGCGGGGATCGGGGCGGTCGGCACGCGTGCCCTGCGCAGCGCGGCGAGCGACCTGCCCGACGACCTCGCGATCGATGACGCGCCCGACCACGAACGGGACGACGACCTCGCGGACGGACAGGACCTCGAGGCGATCCTGCCCTATGTCCTGCCGGCCTGGGAGGCCGCGCCGCCGAGCGTCGACCCACCCGCGCCCGGGCGGCTCGCGACCCTCCGTCGTCGCTTCCACGAGCTCGGGGCGGTCAACCCGCTGGCGGTCGAGGAGTACGCCGAGCTGAAGGCGCGGCTCGAGGCACTCGAGACGCAGGGCGCCGACCTGCGCAGCGCGATCGTCCGGACCCGGACGCTGATCGAGGAGCTCACGACGATGATCGGCGACCAGTTCCGGACGACGTTCCGCGCGCTCGAGGCCGCGTTCGACGCACGGTTCAAGCAGCTGTTCGGAGGAGGTTTCGCCCGGCTCGACCTGACCGATCCGTCGGACCTTGCCTCGACCGGCGTCGATATCGTCGCCCGACCTCCGGGCAAGAAGGCGCAGGCCCTGGCGATGCTGTCCGGCGGCGAGCGGGCGTTGACGGCCGTCGCCCTCCTGTTCGCGATGCTCGAGGTCCGGCCGGTGCCGTTCTGCGTCCTCGACGAGGTCGATGCTGCGCTCGACGAGGCGAACGTCGGCCGGTTCTCCGACGCGCTGCGAAGCCTGGCGGACACGACCCAGTTCATCGTGATCACCCACAACCGCGGGACGATCGAGGCGGCCGACGCCCTGTACGGGGTGACCGTCGGTGACGACTCCGTGAGCCGGGTGATCAGCCTCCGGCTCGACGAGGCGACGGCGATCGCCGCCAGGTCGTCCGGCGACGGCGCCGGCGCGCTCGATCCGGTCGCGGGCTAGGCGGATGGCGTTCTGGCGCAGGAAACCGCGCGACGAGGCCGCGGACATCGAGGGAGCGGGTCCCGAGGAGGCCGCGGCCTCGTCCGATGGATCGGGCACGGCCGACGGCCCCTGGGTCGATCCGGACGCCGTCCCGACCGGCTGGGAGCCGGACCCCGCCGACTTCGACGACGTCCAGGGCGTCGAGCCGCAGCCCGTCGCGGTCTCGCCCGCCGCCGCGCCACCAGTGGCCGAGCCCCCACCCGTGGCGGATTCCCCGGGCGACACGATCGAGGCTCGTCCCGCGCCGCCGCCGCCCCTGGTCACCGATCGGCCGCTGTGGGGGCCGGACGCTGTCCCGACCGACCCGCAGGCGGGCGGGCCCGACGAGGCGTCCGGCGACCTCGTCGCCGGCCTCGAGAAGAGTCGGACCGGGTTCATCGGCCGATTGCGCGGCTTCCTGGCCGGCGGTCCCGCCGGACCGTCCTGGGACGACGTCGAGGAGACCCTCATCGCCGGCGACGTCGGGGCGAGCCTGGCGATGGACGTCGTCGAGCGCGCCCGAGCCCGTCGCGACGCGACCACCTCCGAGGCGGCCGTTCGAGCCGAGCTGGCCGCCCTGCTCGTTCCGCGCGAGCCGGGGGAGTGGCGTGCCGCGCCCGCCGGACCGGGATCGCCGGCGGTCATCCTCGTCGTCGGCGTCAACGGCACCGGCAAGACGACGACGATCGGCAAGCTCGCCAGCCGCTACCACCACGAGGGCCGCTCGGTCCTCCTCGCGGCGGCCGACACGTTCCGAGCGGCGGCCATCGAGCAGCTCGGGACGTGGGCGGCGCGGTCCGGGTCGCAGATCGTCTCGCACGCGCCTGGCGCCGATCCCGGGGCGGTGGTGTTCGATGCCCTCGACGCCGCGGTCGCCCGCCACATCGACATCGTGATCGCCGACACCGCCGGCCGGCTCCACACCAAGGTCAACCTGATGGACGAACTGTCGAAGATCCGCCGGATCGTCGACAAGCGGCTGCCCGGCGCCCGACCGGAGACGCTGTTCGTGCTCGACGCGACGACCGGTCAGAACGGTCTCGCCCAGGCCGTGGCCTTCCATGCGGCCGTCGGCCTGACCGGTGTGGTCCTGACCAAGCTCGACTCGACGTCGAAGGGCGGGATCGTCTTCGCCATCGAGGACGCACTCAAGGTCCCGGTCCGGTTCGTCGGGGTCGGCGAGAAGGTCGGCGACCTGCTGCCGTTCGACCCGGACGCCTTCGTCGCGGCCCTGTTCGCCTGAGCTATTCGGTCAGCGGCAGGTCGTCGCCAGGCAGGAACGCCCCGACCGGGGCGGGCGGGACCGCGGTCAGGCCGCGGATCGGGGAGAACCACAGGAAGCCGACCGCGACGACCCCGCCGAGGACCCCGACGGCCATCGCGGCGCGGAGGCCGAGCGTCTCGGCGACGATCCCGCCGATGATCGTCCCGGCCAGCTGGCAGAGGTCCTCCGAGAACCGGATCGTCCCGTTGACCCGGCCGAGCATCCGGTCGGCGACGATCGACTGGCGGAGCGAGACCTCGAGGATCTCGTAGGCGCTCCCGCCGCTGTCGGCGACCAGCTGCTGGCCGATGAGGAACGCCGCCCCGATGACGACCGCACCCGACGGCGCCATCGGGATCAGGGCGTTGCCGACGGTGAACGCGATCATCGTCAGGAGCAGCGCCCGGCCGAGCCCGAGCCGGCGGCCCGTCCGCTCGGCGATGAGCGCACCGACCAGGGCCCCGACGCCGCCCAGCCCGGCGATGATCCCGATCGCGGCCGGCCCGAGACCGACGTCCTGCGTCGCGAACAACAGGAACGACGTCCCGAAGACGCCCCACAGCACGTGCGCCGACGCCGTCGCCCCGGTGATCGCCCGCAGGATCGGCGAGCCGGCCACGACCCGCAGCCCGTCGCGGATCTCGTCGAGGACGGGTTCGCGATCGGCGACGGCCGGGCGGGCCGGCTCCGGCGCGCGGATCGTACCGATGAGGATGGCCGAGGCGAGGAACGACACGGCGTCGACGGCGATCGCGATCGGCGCACTGAACAGCTGGATGAGGAAGCCGCTGATCCCGAACGCCGAGAACTCGGCGATCGACGCGCTGGCGGTCAGGGCCGCGTTGGCCCGGACGAGCTGGTCGGGCTCGACCAGGGTCGGCAGGTAGGACCGATCGGCGACGTCGAAGAACGTCGTCAGGAGCGCCGCCAGGAAGGCGACGAGATAGACCTGCCCGATCGTCAACGCGCCGACGAGACCGGCGACCGGGATCGACCCGAGCAGGACCGCCCGCCCGAGATCCGCGGCGATCATGATCGGCCGCCGGCGCAGGCGGTCGACCCACGCCCCGGCGAACAGGCCGACGATCAGCCCGGCGATGAGCTGGAGCGCACGCAGGATGGCGATCTCGAGCGGGCCGGCCCCGAGGACGAGGATCGCGGCGAACGGCAGGGCCGTCCGGGTCACGAACGAACCGAACAGCGAGACGCTGCTCGCCCACCACAGCCGGACGAAGTCGCGATGCCGCCAGATCGAATCGGTCGGTCGGGGTTCGACGGTCATCGCGCCATCGTGCCCGGTCGGCCGACGCGGTGCTCGTCGACACCACATCCGCGGTCCGCCGCTGGGGGTCGGCGAGCACGATGCGCTACACTTCGCCTGCCTCGGCCCGCCAGAACCCGCGTGCCACCGGAACGGCCCGACCCGCCGTCCCGCCCGACCGAACGGAGTCACCCAGCCGGATGTTCGACACGCTCAGCGAGCGACTGCGCAAGACCCTCGGCAACCTCACCGGCCGCGGCCGGATCAGCGAGGCCGACGTCGACGCCGCGATGCGTGAGATCCGGCTCAGCCTGCTCGAGGCCGACGTCAACTTCAAGGTCGTCAAGGAGTTCATCGCCCGGGTCCGCGAGCGGGCGATCGGTGCCGAGATCCTCGCCAGCCTGACCGCCGGCCAGCAGGTGGTCGGGATCGTCCACGAGGAGCTGATCGCCCTGTTGTCGGGCGGGGACCGGACGTTCCACCTGCAGGGCAACCCGGCCGTCGTCCTCGTCGCCGGGCTGCAGGGCTCGGGCAAGACGACCAGCTCGGCCAAGCTCGCCCGTCACGTCGTCAAGCTCGGTCGCCGACCCATGCTGGTCGCCGCCGATCCATACCGGCCCAACGCGGCGGACCAGCTCGAGACGCTCGGCAAGAGCCTCGACATCCCGGTCTTCCGGGCACCGGTCGGGACGTCGGTCGTCGACATCGCCCGGGCCGGGGTCGAGGCGGCCCGACGGCAGGTGCGCGACGTCGTCATCGTCGACACCGCCGGCCGGCTGACCATCGACGACGCCCTCATGGCCGAGATCGCCGAGGTCGCCGGAGCGGTCAAGCCGGTCGAGACCCTGCTGGTCGTCGACGCGATGACCGGCCAGGAGGCGGTCGCCGTCGCCGAGGCGTTCCACCGGACGATCCCGCTCAGCGGCCTGATCCTGACCAAGATCGACGGTGACGCCCGCGGCGGCGCGGCGCTGTCGATCAGCGCCGTCACCGGGCTCCCGGTCAAGTTCCTCGGGACGGGCGAGAAGACCGACGCGCTCGAGGTCTTCCATCCGGACCGGCTGGCCGGTCGGATCCTCGGCATGGGCGACGTGCTGACCCTCGTCGAGCGCGCCCAGGAGACGTTCGACCAGCAGCAGTCGGCCAGGATGGAGGAGAAGCTTCGCAAGGGGAGCTTCACCCTGGACGACTTCCTCGACCAGCTCCAGCAGCTCCAGAAGATGGGTCCGCTCGGCCAGATCATGGGGATGCTGCCCGGGATGGGCGGAATGGCCAAGGAGGCCCAGGACGCCGTCGACCGCGGGGACCTGAGCCGGATCGAGGCGATCATCCGCTCGATGACCCCGCGCGAGCGACGCGACCCGAACATCCTGAACGCCTCCCGACGACGTCGCATCGCGGCCGGTGCCGGGACGGGGCTGACCGATGTGAATCGCCTGGTCAAGCAATTCGGCGAGATGCAGAAGTTGATGAAGCAGTTCTCGGGGACCGGCGGACGCCGGGCCGCCGCGAGCATGCTCGGACGCCGCTAGGCGAAGGGGGTAGACCGATGAGTGACGACGTGGGCCAGACCGGCGGGAACGCGCCGGAGTGGAGGCCGGAGGCGGTCGAGCCGCCGATGCCCGGTGAGGCACCGGTCGCCGAGCCGACCGCAGCCTTGGCGGCGGCGGCGACCGGACCGGTCGTCGAACCGATGCCGTCATCGGACGATCCGGCGGTGGTCGAGCCGGGTCCCGCGCCGGTATTCGAGTCTCCGGTAGCGACCGTCGCGGTGACGGCGCCGGTCGAGGTCCGGCACGGCCCACGGCCGTCTCGGGCCCGCTGGGCGGTGGCCGGGGTCATCGCCCTGGTCATCGTGGCCCTGTCCGCGGCTGGCCTGTTCGCGCTCGCCGGCGCATCCGGCAGCTCGCAGGTGGCTGCGTGGGCACCGTCCGACGCCGTCGTCTACACGGAGGTCCGCGGGGATCTGCCCGGCGACCAGCGCCAGAATCTCGGCAGCTTCCTGGCCCACTTCCCGGGCTTCGCCGACCAATCGAGTCTCGACGCGAAGCTCGACGAGGCATTCGACCGGATCGTCGCCAAGGCGACCAACGACAAGCACGACTGGACGAAGGAGATCAAGCCCTGGTTCGGTGGCCAGGTCGGACTGTCCGTGTCGGCTCTGCCGACGGCTTCAGCCGCCGGCGGCGGCGATGCCAAGAACGCTCACGGCCTGATGATCGTCAGCGAGAAGGACCCGGCCGCGGCGATCGCCTGGCTCAAGTCCGTGACCTCGGCGACCACCAAGGATGAGTCCTACGGCGGCGTCACCCTGACGGTCTCCGACACGGCCGGCGGCGTGGCGCTCGCCGCGACCGCGACCGACGGCGTGCTGCTCGTCGGCGACGAGGCGTCGGTCAAGTCGGCGGTCGATCGCGGCGGCAAGGACGGCCTGACGACCGTCGCGAACTACAAGACCGCGATGTCGTCGCTGAGCGGGGACCAGCTCAGCCGGACCTATCTCGACATGCATGCCTACTTCGCGGCCCTCAAGGACATGGCCGCGACGCTCGGGACCAGCGCGGCCGTCGACGCGGCCACGCTGGCCAAGCTCCCCGACTGGTTCGCATCCGGTACCCGGATCGAGAGCGACGCCGTCTCCGGCGAGGTCGTCGTGCCGACTCCGAGCGGCGCGCCGAAGGTCGTCGACAAGCCGAGCGAAGTCGCCAAGCACGTCCCGGCCACGACGCTCGCCCTGCTCGAGGCCCATGACGTCGGGACGACCCTCCAGACGGCCCTGGCGGAGGCCAAGAAGCAGACCGCCTATGCCGATTCGATCGCCCAGATCGAGCAGGCCGCGGCGATCCTCGGCGGGCTCGACAACGCCATCGGCTGGATCGGCGATACCGGCATCGTCGTGACCTCCGATGGGAAGACGCCCGGCGGCGGCCTGGTCATCGTGCCGACCGACCCGAAGAAGGCCGACCAGTTCATCACCCAGATCAAGAACCTGCTGGCCCTCGCCGGCGGGTCGTCGGGAGCGACCGTCAAGGAGGAGCCCTACGGTTCCGGGACGATCACCACGATCGACTTCGGCGACATCAACAAGCTGATGGGCGGCTCGGCATCGGCCGCGGGTTCCCCGCTCACCGGGAACGCCGAGCTGTCGATCACCAGCCAGGGCGGCGTCGTGATCGTCGGCATCGGACCGGCCTGGGTGAAGTCGATCGTCGACGTCAAGCCCGGTTCGTCGCTGGCCGACCAGGCCCGCTACAAGGACGCGATGGCCAGGGTCGGCGCGAGCAACGTCTCGAGCATCTATGTCGACATCGCGGGCACGCGCGCCCTCGTCGAGCCGCTCATCGCCAAGCAGCCCGGCTCGAACTACGCCACCGATGTCAAGCCGTACGTCGCCCCGTTCGACGTCCTGGCGGGGGCGACCTCGACCAAGGGCGACAACGGCACGATCAAGTACGTGTTGACGGTCACCAAGCCGCAGTAGCCCGAGGACCGGGCCGGCACCGAGGAGGAGATCCAGCTCATGGCAGTACGCATCCGTCTCACGCGGGTGGGCGCGACGAAGCAGCCGACCTATCGGGTCGTCGTCGCGGACGCCCGCAACGCCCGTGACGGGCGATCGATCGAGACGATCGGGCATTACAACCCACGGACCGAGCCGGTCGAGATCGTGATCGACGCCGACAAGGCCAAGAAGTGGCTCGCCCAGGGGGCCCAGCCGTCGGACACGGTCGCCCGGCTGTTCCGGACCACGGGCATCCTGCCCGCCGCCAAGTAGGGGTCGCACGATGCCTGCCAAGGAACTGGTCGAGTACGTCGCGAAGTCGCTCGTCGATGACCCCGAGTCCGTCCACGTCGAGGAGACGCGGGATCGCGACGGGATCGTCCTCGAGCTCCACGTCGCCGAGGACGACATGGGCAAGGTGATCGGGCGGAACGGCAGCGTCGCCAAGGCGCTCCGGACGCTGCTCAAGGTGACCTCCGCCCGCGAGGGCGAGCCGGTCTCGCTGGAGATCGTCTGACCATCGCCGACCGCCTGGTGGTCGGTCTCGTTCGAGGCGTCCACGGACTCAACGGCGCGCTCCGGGTCGAGATCCTGACCGACCGTCCCGAGGCTCGGTTCGCCCGCGATGCGGTGCTCTTCCGCGAGGGCACCGACGCGCCGCTGACCGTCCGCGAAGCCGTCCCGGTCGAGGACGGTCCCGGCTGGCGGGTCCGGTTCCGGGAGATCCCCGACCGGACCGCCGCGGATACCCTGCGCGGGGTCTACCTCGAGAGTCAGGTGCCTCCCGCGGAGGCGCCGGCCCGCGGTGCCGCCTACTGGCACGAGGTGATCGGCACCCCGGTCGTCGGTGTCGACGGGGAGGTCCTCGGCTCGGTCGTCGACATCTATCGGGTCGCCGACAACGACGTCTACGTCGTGCGCGGTGGCCCGCGCGGCGAGTTCGACGTGCCGGCCGTGCGCGACTTCGTCCGGATCTTCGCGCCCCGGCGAGGCGAGATCGTCGTCGACGCGATCGCCCTCGACCTGGGGCCGCCGCGTCCCCCCAAGCCGCCGCGTCCGCCCAGGGCACGGAAGGGCGACAAGCGGGTCGGGCGTCCCGACCCGACGGCGTCGGCGTCGACCGACGGGCCATCGGCTGCCGACCCGGTCGTGGTCGACGGGGCCCTCGGGGCCGCGCCCGACGCGGCCGGCGGGTCGGCCGACCCCGAGGCCTGAGGATCCCCGCCGATGCTCGAGATCGACGTCCTGACCCTGTTCCCGGCGATGCTCCAGGGGCCACTGGCCGACAGCATCCCTGGGCGGATCCAGGAGCGCGGCCTCGCCGCGGTCCGCGTCCACGACCTGCGTGACTGGGGCATCGGCCGACACCGATCCGTGGACGACCAGCCGTACGGCGGGGGAGCCGGGATGGTCATCCGGCCGGAGCCGGTGGCGGACGCCCTGGCCACGCTGCGTCGGCCGGACTCGACGGTCGTCCTGCTCGACCCGGGCGGCGAGCCCTTTCGCCAGGCACGGGCGCTCGCCTTGGCGGAGCGGCCACATCTCGTCTTCGTCTGCCCGCGCTATGAAGGGGTCGACGAGCGCATCCGGGCGATGGCCGACCTCGAGCTGTCGATCGGCGACTACGTGCTGACCGGAGGCGAGCTGCCTGCGCTCGTCGTCATCGATGCCGTCCTTCGCCTCCTGCCGGGCGCGATCGATGCCGAATCGACGGTCGAGGAGTCGTTCGCCGACGGCCTCCTCGAGTACCCGCAGTACACCCGACCCGCCGAATTCGATGGGGTCGGGATCCCGGCGGTGTTGACCAGCGGGGATCACGCGGCAGTCCACCGCTGGCGCCGCCGCGAGGCGCTCCGACGGACGCTCGAGCGGCGGCCGGACCTGCTCGTCGGGCGGCCGCTGAGCCCGCTCGAACGGACGCTCCTCGACGAGGTCCGGGCCGAGTCGGAGGACCCCGGCGACAGCTGACCCCGCGCTCGGCCGGCGGGCTTCGGCGGGGCCTCGTGCTATACTCCGCCGTCGGTCGTCCATGACGGCCCGTTCCCGAACGCCCATCCCGCAGCCCGCGCTGCCCGACGAGAAGCAGGAACCATCCGTGAACGTACTCGACGAGATCGTCAAGGACCAGATCCGCACCGACCTGCCCGAGCTCGCCTCGGGCGACACGGTCAAGGTGTCGGCCAAGGTCGTCGAAGGCACCCGCGAGCGCATCCAGGTGTTCGAAGGCACGGTCATGCGCCTCCGCGGCGGCGGCATCACCCGGACGATCACCGTCCGCCGGATCGCCAGCGGGGTCGGTGTCGAGCGGACCTTCAAGGTCAACAGCCCGCGGATCGAGAAGATCGAGGTCGTCCGACACGGCGTCGCCCGGCGCGCCCAGCTCTACTTCCTGCGCAAGCGCGTCGGCAAGGCCGCGACCCTCCGGGAACGCCGCCAGAGCTGAGGTCCCTCCGGTGGTAGGCCGATCGACCGGGAGCGGCCCCGTCGGTCGGGAGTGTCGTCCGAGCCCCGGCGTCCGGCATCGGGCGCGCCGCTGCTCTACCCTTGCGTCCGATGGCTCCGATCGTCCCGACCCTGCGCTTCGAGCGTTCCCACTGGCGTGACGGTCGGGCCCGGATCGTCGGCGTCGATGAGGTCGGCGTCGCGCCGGCCTGCGGTCCGGTCGTCGCCGCGGCGGTGATCATGCGGCCCGACTGCAAGCGGATCCCCGGCGTACGCGACTCGAAGACGCTGTCGGCCGCCCAGCGCGAGCGCCTCGCCACGATCATCCGTCGGCGGGCGCTCGCGGTCGGCGTGGGCGCAGCCTCGGTCGTCGAGATCGATCGGCTCAACATCTACCACGCCACCCACCTGGCGATGCGGCGGGCGATCGATCGGGTGGGCGATCGAGATCATGTCCTGGTCGACGGGCTGCGGATCCGCGGCTTCGAGGACGAGGTCGGCCCGTACACCGCGATCGTCGACGGCGACGCCCTGTGCTACTCGATCGCCTGCGCCTCGGTGGTGGCCAAGGTCGTGCGTGACCGACTGATGACCCGGCTGGCGGCTCGACATCCGGGCTACGGCTGGGAGCACAACGCCGGGTATGCCACCGCCGAGCACCGCGCCGCGATGGAGGAGCTGGGCCTCACGCCGTTCCACCGGCGCAGCTTCATCACGGCTCAGCGGGTGCTGTTCGGCGGCGAGCAGGTCGAGCTCGAGCTCGTCTGAGCCGGGCGGACGAAGGCCCGCCTCTGGGCGGAGGCGGGCCTTGGCGAAGGATGCACTGCGGTGAGTCGGCCGATCCGGTCCGGCTTCGCCGCCTCCGGGCTAGGGCGTGGCCCCGGCGGTCCGGAAGTCGGCTGCGGTGATGTCGAGGAAGCCGGTGACGGCGCGGACGGTGAGCTTCGCGATCGTCGTGGCGCCGGGCGTCTTCTTCGAGACGTACGAGATCGTGCCCCCGCCGCCCGACTTGAACACCTCGCGGAACGACATCGACGTCGTGAACAGGCCGGTCAGGATGTAGCCGGCCCCGCCCTTCGGCTCGGCGAACACCGCCCGGGCTCCGGTCTTGAGGAAGCTCGCGGCGTAGTTGTCGATGCGCTGCTTCGCGACCAGCGTGGTCGGCGCCTTGCGGCCCGGCTCGGAGTTGCCGGCGGAGTAGCACAGGTGATTGAGGATGACCACCGCGTCGGGCGCAAGGTGGATCAGCTTCATGTAGGCCGATCCGTAGTACTTGACGTTCGAGTTCCCGTGCGCGGCCAACGCGTTCAGGCCGAGCCCGTTCTTGGTCATCGTGCTGTAGGGGTACGGGCTCGGGGAGCCGTTGCCGTGGCCGAGGTAGATCAGGACGTTCGCGCCCCGGGCAGCGGCCTTGACCTTGGTCCACGTGGCATTCGGGCTGTAGATGGTGGTGACGGCTGCGCCGTACGAGCGGGCCTGTCGGGCCAGGGCGTTGGCGTCGAGGATGTACTGGTGCGTGGTGCCCTCGACCGGTCCGACGACGATGACGACCCTGGTGGGGCTCGCTGCACTGGCGGCGGTCGGGGCGAGGATGAGGGCCGAGACGGCGAGGATGGCCGCGATGAGAGCGAGCAGACGGCCCGACCGGTTCCGTTGGGACGCCCTCTGGGCGCCGTTTTCCACCACTCGCAATGTCTTGCCTCCTCACTGCCGGAACGTCGTGCGGGTGCACGACGACGGTGGGACTGGTCCGCCCGGGCGAGGCAGGATGGGAAGCGGGGACAGACGCGAACCGGAAGCGGTGAGCGCGATCCGGGCCTGCCGTAGGGCGGTCGAGTGTTCGGTTGTCCGCGTCGGCGCCGGAGCGCCAGGGCCCGAGTATGCCACTGGTCGGGTCGACAGCGCCACCGCCGAGGGTACCGTCGGCACCGAACGATGGGCCGGCGCACCGGCGCACCTCTCCGGCGTATCCGGTCGTGAGGCCGCGCGCAGCGTCGATAACGGCGCGGTGAGCGGGACACCCCACCGTTACCGGGTGGATCCGCGTCAGGAGACCGGTCGGACGACCGCCCAGCGGGCCGGGGATGCCGCCGAGTGTCTGGTCGCCGCGCACCTCGTCGGGCTCGGCTGGACGATCCTCGGCCGCAACGTCCGGGTCGGTCGGCAGGAGATCGACCTGGTCGCATTCGATCCGGGACCGCCGCGTTGGGTCGTGCTCGTCGAGGTCCGCTGGCGCGCCCGGCGCGACTTCGGGCTCGGCGAGGAGACGTTCGACCGTCGCAAACAGGGCCATCTCCGGGCGGCCCTGGTCGGGCTCGCCGAGGCGCGCAAACTGCCTGACGGCCGTCCGCTGCCGACGGCGTCGTTCCGGGTCGACCTCGTGGTGGTCGAGCCTTCGCGCGGTGCGGGGGCCCGTCGCGGGCCGACCGATCGACCGCGCATCCGTCACCATCGTCATGCGCTCGGCGGATGACCGCGGGACCGGGTCGAGCGACCCCTGTGCTACACTCCCGCCCGGCTCGCCCTGGGTGAGCCGATCACGCCCGTCCCGTCCGGGGCGGAGCACACACGCGCGACCGTTCCGACCGGGGCGGTGCCGGGCCCACGGGCCCGGTCCCCGGCGACGAGGCCGCGCGGAGGCAGAGCAACCGAACCTGGAGGTCCATCCCCGTGCCGACCGTTTCCATGCGCCAGCTGCTCGAGGCGGGTGTCCACTTCGGCCACCAGACCCGCCGCTGGAACCCGAAGATGAAGCCGTACATCTTCGCGGAGCGCAACGGGATCCACATCATCGACCTGGCCCAGACCGTCAAGGGCCTGGAGGTCGCGCTCGCCGCCGTGTCCGATACCGTCGCCCGCGGCGAGCAGGTCCTGTTCGTCGGGACCAAGAAGCAGGCCCAGGAGCCGGTCGCCCAGGAGGCGGGACGAGCCGGTCAGCCGTGGATCAACAAGCGCTGGCTCGGCGGGATGCTCACGAACTTCGTGACGATCAAGAAGCGGATCGCCCTGATGGAGCAGCTCGAGGCCCGGCAGGCCAACGGCGACTTCGACCGCATGTCCAAGAAGGAAGCGGCCAAGCTGACCGAGGAGCTGACCAAGCTGTCCGGGACGCTCGGCGGCATCCGCAAGATGAAGCGGCTGCCGGGGCTGATCTTCATCGTCGATCCGCATCGCGAGCGGATCGCGGTGACCGAGGCCAACAAGCTCGAGATCCCGCTCGTCGGGACCGGGGACACGAACGTCGACCCGGATGAGCTGACCTACGTCATCCCCGGGAACGACGACGCGATCCGCGCGATCCGGTTGCTCTGCTCCCTGGTCGCCGACGCGGCGATCGAGGGCGCCCGCGACCGGGCTGCGCGTGCGGCGGTCGAGCCCGAGCCCGAGGTCTCGACGGCCGTCGAGCCGGAGATCGAGGAAGGCGAGCCATCCGATGCGCTCGTCGCCGCGCTCGCCGGTGGAGCCGCGCTGACCTTCGAGCCGGACGCCGACGAGGACGACCTGCTGCCCGGCGCCCGTGGCGCCGCGGCCGCCGCTGCGCTCGAGCCGGCTCCGGCCGAGGCGTCGGCCGACGAGATCGCGGCCGAGCTGGCCCGCGAGGCGATCGAGAAGGCCGAGTCGAGCGAAACCGGGATCGCCGGCTGACGGTCGCGGCGCCGCGCGCGCCGGACCGGGTCGATCGACCCCGACCGGGGCGGGCCCGCGGCTCACCTCGCCGGATCACCCCCGACAGACACGGAACAGGAGCACAGGACAGGCATGGCGGACATCTCGGCCCAGGCGGTCAAGGAGCTGCGCGAGCGGACCGGCGCCGGGTTCATGGATTGCAAGCGCGCGCTCGAGGAGACGAGCGGCGATGTGGAGGCGGCGGTCGTGCTCCTGCGCGAGCGCGGCCAGGCGGCCGCAGCGAAGAAGGCCGGTCGTGAGGCCCGTGAGGGCCTGGTCGGGAGCTATATCCACACGGGCGGCCGGATCGGGGTCCTCATCGAGGTCAACTGCGAGACGGACTTCGTGGCCCGCAACGAGCAATTCCAGAAGCTCGTTCGCGACCTCGCGATGCAGGTGGCCGGGATGCGGCCCCTGTACGTCAGCGTCGACCACGTCCCGGCCGACGTCCTCGAGGCGAAGAAGGCCGAGCTGCTCGCCGACCAGACGACCCAGAAGAAGCCGGAGTCGATCCGACCCCAGATCGTCGACGGCCAGCTGAAGAAGTGGTTCAAGGAGGTCTGCCTCCTCGAGCAACCGTTCCGCGACACCGACCAGACGATCGCCAGCCTGATCACGGACGCGATCGCGACCATCGGCGAGAACATCCGCGTCCGACGCTTCGAGCGCTACGAGCTGGGTGAGGAGCTGTGAGCGAACCCGGCCGGGCCGCGACGACGGACGCCCCTGCCGGCGTCCGCTACGGGCGCATCCTGCTCAAGTTGTCCGGTGAGGCGCTCCTCGGATCGCGTCAGTACGGCGTCGACCCCGAGTTCTGCCGGATCATCGCCGAACAGGTCGGACGGGTCCGGGCGCTCGGCGTGGAGATCGGCATCGTCGTCGGGGGCGGGAACATCTTCCGGGGTCTGGCGGCGTCCGCCCGTGGGATGGACCGGGCGACCGGCGACTACATCGGGATGCTGGCCACGGTCATGAACGGGCTGGCGCTCCAGGACGCGCTCGAGAAGGTCGGGGTGCCCACCCGGGTGATGACCGCCATCGCGATGCACGAGGTCGCCGAGCCCTACATCCGGCGCCGCGCGGTCCGCCACCTCGAGAAGGGCCGGGTGATCATCTTCGTCGCCGGGACCGGCAATCCGTACTTCACGACCGACTCCGCGGCGGCGCTCCGGGCGGTCGAGATCGGCGCCGAGGTCCTGCTCAAGGCGACCAAGGTCGACGGCGTCTACGACAGCGACCCGCTGACGAACCCGGACGCCCGGCGCTACGCTGAGCTGGAATACGCGGACCTCCTGCGCGACCAGCTCAAGGTCATGGATGCGGCGGCCGTCTCCCTGTGCATGGAGAACGACCTGCCGATCGTCGTGTTCGATCTGACCGATCCCGCCAACATCGTGCGGGTCGCCCTGGGCGAGCCCGTCGGGACCCTGATCTCCGGAGGTAGACGCTCATGAGCAGCGACGTCCTCAGCGCGACCGAACGGAAGATGGCCCGCGCCGTCGAGGCGATGGAGCGCGACTTCCAGGGCCTGCGGACCGGCCGCGCGTCGACTTCGCTGGTCGACCGGCTCGTGGTCGAGTACTACGGCACGCCCACGCCGCTCAACCAGCTGGCCGGGATCAGCGTGCCGGAGGCCCATCAGATCGTCATCCAGCCGTGGGACCGCGGCGTCCTCGGTGCCATCGAGAAGGCGATCCAGAAGAGCGACATCGGGCTGATGCCGAACGTCGACGGGGCGGTCGTCCGGTTGAACATCCCGCCGCTGACCGAGGAGCGTCGACGCGACATCGTCAAGTCGGTCCACAAGCGGATGGAAGAGGCCCGGGTCGAGATCCGCAACCTCCGTCGCGAGGCGAACGACACCATCCGCAAGGAGGAGCGCGACGGCGACCTCGGGACCGACGCGGCCCACAAGGAGGTCGAGACCCTGCAGAAGGTCACCGATCGCTTCGTGGCCGAGGTCGATGCGGCCGGGGCGCACAAGGAGCACGAGGTGATGGAGGTCTAGTGCCGCGTTCGCCGCTGGCCCGCCCGACCGACGCCCCGCCCGTCGCGCACGCCCCGGCCGAGGGTGTCGCCGGCCTTCCGATCGCCGCCGCACCGGCCGCTCCCGAGCGGCTCGTCCCGCTCGAGGAGGCGCCCCGTCACGTCGCCATCATCATGGACGGCAATCGGCGCTGGGCCCGGGCGCACGGCCTGTCCGAGCTCGAGGGTCACGCCGCCGGGGTCGAGGCGATCCGCGGGCTCCTTCGCCACGCGGTCAGGCGCGGCGTGCCGGTCCTGACCCTGTACGCCTTCAGCCGCGAGAACTGGGCCCGACCGGACGACGAGGTCACCGGGCTGTTCGGTCTGCTCGAGTCCGCCGTGCGGAGCGAGACGGACGAGCTCCGTCGGGAGGGTGTCCGGATCCGCCTGCTGGGACGGATCGAGGAGCTCCCCGAGGAGACGCGACGCTCGCTCGGGACCGCGCTCGATGCGACCAGCGGGGGTGACCGGCTGCTCCTCAACATCGCCTTCAACTATGCCGGCCGGACCGAGCTGGTGGACGCCATCCGACGCCTGGCCGCCAGCGGCATCGATCCCCTCGAGATCGACGAAGCGGCCGTGTCCGGCGCCCTGTACACCGCCGGCCTGCCGGACCCGGACCTGGTCATCCGGACCGGCGGCGACGAACGCCTCAGCAACTTCCTGATCTGGCAGTCGGCGTACGCCGAGTTCTACGTCAGTCCGCTGCTGTGGCCCGACTTCGACGAGGCGGCGCTCGACGCGGCATTGCTCGAGTTCGCCAGCCGCACCCGACGCTTCGGCCGCTAGGGACGGGCGGATGCGCGAGCGCGCGATCAGCGCGGCCATCTTCGTCCCGGTCCTCGTCGTCGCCCTGCTCCTCGGGGGGCCGTGGCTCGCGGCGCTCATCCTCATCGCGGCCGGGGTCGCCTCGCTCGAGGCGATGCGCCTCCTCCTGGCGGCCGGCTACCCCGTCCTCGTCGGCCTCGGCGTCGTGCTCACGCTGGCGATCGTGGCCGATGCCGCGGTGCCGGTCGACCTGGCCGGCTCGTCGGCGATCCTCATCGCCGTCGCGGTCATCCTGGCCGCGGTCGGGGCGTTCGCGCGGCTCGACCCGAAGGAGGGCCTGGCCACCTGGGTGGCGACCGTCTTCGGCGGCGTCTACGTCGGGATGCTGGGCTTCATCCTCAGGCTCGGTCACGGCGCACCCGACGTCCCGGCCGGTGCCCCGCTGGCGTCCACGCTCGACGGTGCGCGCGCGTGGGTGATCGTCCTGGTCCTGGCCGTGTGGGCCTACGACACCGGGGCCTACCTCATCGGCAAGACCTTCGGCCAGCGCTTCGGGGAGGCGACCGGGCTGACGAAGTTCCTGACCCATCTGTCGCCCTCGAAGACCTACGCCGGCCTGTTCGGCGGCCTGGCCGCGACGACGCTCGTCCTGGCGCTCGGGATGTGGCTGGTCGGCGCCCCGCCGTGGCACGCCCTGCTCATCGGCCCGATCCTCGGCCTGGCCGCGCAGGCGGGCGATCTGGCCGAGTCGATGCTCAAGCGAGCCGCCGGGATGAAGGATTCGAGCCAGTTGATCCCCGGTCACGGCGGCATCCTCGACCGGGTCGATTCCTTCCTGTTCGCTGCCCCGGTCCTGACCCTCTACGTCCTGACCGTCCTGCGATGAGCCGGCCCGAGCGCGAGGCGGCGCCGATCCGGGTCGCGTTGCTGGGCTCCGGCGGATCGATCGGCCGCCAGGCGGTCGACGTCCTCATCGGGCTCGGCCCGGCGGTCCGGGTGGTCGCCCTGGCGACCGGTCGCCAGGCGGACCTGCTCGAGGCCCAGGCCCGGCGGCTCCGACCGGAGGCCGTCGCGCTCCCCGGCGACCCCGAGACTGCCGCCCGCCTGGACCTTCCGGCGGGCACGCGGGTCGTGGCCGGTCCGGACGCGCTGGTGACCCTGGCGACCCGGGCCGACGTGGACCTGGTCGTCGTCGCGACCGGCGGGATCGTCAGCCTGCTGCCGATCCTCGCCGCACTCGAGGCCGGCAAGGTCGTGGCGACCGCGAACAAGGAGACGCTCGTGGCCGGCGGGCACCTGGTCATGCCGCTCGCGCGGCGACTGGCCGGGTCGACGGCGGCCCGGACGCCGACCGATCCACTGGCCAGCCCGCTCGCCTGGCTGCGTCCGATCGACTCGGAGCACTCCGCCATCTGGCAGAGCCTGGCGGGGGAGTCGCCGGCCGGCGTCGCGCGGCTGATCCTGACGGCTTCGGGCGGTCCGTTCCTCGACGCGACGCCCGACGAGCTGGCCGCCGTGACTCCGGAGCGGGCGCTCCGCCACCCGACCTGGTCGATGGGCGCCAAGATCACGATCGACTCGGCGACGCTCGCCAACAAGGGGCTGGAGGTCGTCGAGGCGCACTGGCTGTACGATGTCGGCTACGACGCGATCGACGTCGTCATCCATCCCCAGAGCGTCGTCCATTCGGCGGTCCTGTTCGTGGACGGATCGCTGAAGGCACAGCTCGGTACCCCGGACATGCGACTCCCCATCCAGTACGCCGTGACCTACCCCACCCGGCACCCGTCGCCGGCGGCGCCCCCGGACCTGCTCGTGACGGCTCGGCTCGACTTCCGGGCCCCCGACCCCGTCCGCTTCCCGGCCCTCCGGATCGCGCGCGACGCCGGGCGGGTGGGTTCGCGCGCGACGACGGCGCTGATCGCCGCCGACGAGGTCGCCGTCGGTCGGTTCCTCGATGGCTCGCTCGACTTCCCCGGCATCGCCCGCACCCTCGAGGCCGCGGTCGAGCGGTTCGGCGCGGGCGCCGACCAGGCGCCGGCGGTCGACGAGCTGATCGCGCTGGACGCCGACGTCCGCGCCGCCTACGCCACCGGGAGCCTCGCTCGATGACGCCGGTCGCCCAGAGCGTCATCACCATCGTCATCTTCATCGTGATGCTCGGCGCCCTGGTCGTCATCCACGAGCTGGGCCACTTCGTGACCGCCCGCTTGGCCGGGGTCCGGGTCCACGAGTTCGGGATCGGCTTCCCGCCGCGGGCGAAGGTCATGCGCTCGCACGGGGAGACGCTCTACACCCTGAACTGGCTGCCGATCGGGGGGTTCGTCCGGCTCGAGGGCGAGGACGGGGACTCGGACGACCCGCGATCGTTCGTCCGGGCGCGCCTGCCGACCAAGCTGGTCATCCTGATCGCCGGGGTCGCGATGAATATCGCCCTGGCCTTCGCGATCTTCTTCCTGATCGCCTGGCTGGCCAATCCGACCGTGGGGCTGACCTTCGCCAAGGTCCAGGCCGATAGCCCGGCCATGGCGGCCGGCCTCGTCGCCGGCGATCGGATCAATTCGGTCGACGGCCGGATCTTCGACGCCTTCGAGGCGGTCCCGGGGCATTCCGCGATCGCCGATGCGCTCAAGGAGCAGGCCGGTCGGACGGTGACCCTCGGGATCACCCATGCCGGGGGTGGGACGGCGACCGTGCCGGTCGCGCTCCGGTCCGCCGATCAGATCGACGTCGGGCATGGCGCCCTCGGGATCGAGCAGCTCAAGGGATCGCCGACGGGCGACTACTTCCAGCGCACCCCGGTCGAGGCGGCCCGGATCGCGGTCGTCAGGACCGGCCAGGCCCTCACCCTGATCTGGAACGGTCTCGGTCAGCTGGTCGACTCGATCGTCAACCATCCGACCGAGGCGCCGCCCGTCCAGGGCCCGATCGGGATCGCCAGCCAGGTCGGTGACGTGTTCTGGCAGCTCGGGCCGGTCTTCACCCTGTACCTGGCCGGGATCCTGTCGGCGAACCTCGCCCTGGTCAACATCCTGCCGTTCCCGCCGCTCGACGGCGGACGGGTGGCCGTGCTCCTGCTCAAGGCGGTCGCCGGCGAACGCGTCAGCCTGCGGGCCGAGCGCCTGACGTACCTCGTCGGCTTCGTCTTCCTGATGACCTTCCTGGCCTGGATCTCGTTCTACGACATCACGGCCCCCGGCCGGGCGCAATGACCGATCCGGCCGCGGGCCGACCGCGGCGCCGGGCGACGGTCAGCGTCGACGTCGGCGGGGTCCTCGTCGGCAGCGCTCACCCGATCGTCGTCCAGTCGATGACCAACACGGACACGGCCGACCCTGACGCGACGGCCATCCAGGTCGCCCGCCTGGCGCACGCCGGGAGTCAGTTGGTGCGGGTCACGGTCAACACGGAGGAGGCGGCGGCGGCCGTCCCCGAGATGGTCCGCAAGGTCCGCGGGCTCGGGGTCGACGTGCCGATCATCGGCGACTTCCATTACAACGGGCACCTCCTGCTGACCCGCTACCCCGAGACGGCGGCCGTGCTCGCCAAGTACCGGATCAACCCCGGCAATGTCGGGGCCAAGCGCCACGACGAGAACTTCCAGACGATCGTCCGGGTGGCCATCGACCACGACAAGCCGGTCCGCATCGGGGTCAACTGGGGATCGCTCGACCAGGCGCTGCTGACCGAGCTGATGGATGCCAACGCGCGGACGGCGGAGCCGCGCGACGCCCGCGACGTGATGATCGAGGCGATGGTCGAGTCGGCGGTCCGGTCGGCCGACCTGGCCGAGGCGACCGGTCTGCGCCATGATCGGATCATCCTGTCGGCCAAGGTGTCCGGCGTCCGCGACCTGGTCGACGTCTATCGCAGCCTGGCGCCGCGGACCGACCTGCCGCTCCATCTCGGCCTGACCGAGGCGGGGATGGGGATGAAGGGCATCGTCGGCTCGACCGCCGGCCTGGCCCTCCTGCTGACCGACGGGATCGGCGACACGATCCGGGTCTCGCTCACGCCCGAGCCGGGTGCCGGCCGCGAGCTGGAGGTCGAGGTCGCCCAGCAGATCCTCCAGTCGCTCGGCCTGCGGTCCTTCCTCCCGCAGGTCAGCGCCTGCCCCGGCTGCGGGCGCACGACCTCGACCTTCTTCCAGGAGATGGCGCGCGACATCCAGGCCTACCTGAAGGACCAGATGCCGGTCTGGCGCGAGTCGTACCCGGGGGTCGAGGACCTGCGCGTCGCGGTCATGGGCTGCGTCGTCAACGGACCGGGCGAGAGCAAGCACGCCGATATCGGGATCAGTCTGCCGGGGACGTTCGAGGAGCCCGTGGCGCCGGTCTTCGTCGACGGCAAGCTCGACCGGACCCTCCGCGGGGAGGCCATCGTGCCCGAATTCCTGGCGCTCCTCGAGGGCTACGTCGAGCGACGGTTCGGGAGCATCGCCGCCCCGACGGTTTGAGGGTCCACCCGCCCGGGTGTATAGTCGGGACAACTGAACGGCCGCTCCGTGACGTGGGTGACCCCCACGTTTCTTTTTGGGCGGACCGTGATCCGGATTCGGCGGGATGCGTCGGCAGCAGTCAGGACGGGAGGCGAACGATGAACCGTGATTTCGTGACTGCGCTCCTCCAGCTCAATGCCGAGAAGCAGGTCCCGCGGGACCAGCTCATCCGGACCGTCGAGGACGCCATCCAGTCGGCCTACCGGCGGACCGAGGGCAACGAGGACGTCCAGGTCCGGATCGACGGCGACACCGGCCGGATCCGCACGTTCCGGGCGCGGCAGGTGGTGTCCGAGATCGAGGACCCGCTGACCGAGATCAGCGTCGACGACGCCCATGCGATCGATCCCGCCGTCGGCCTCGGCGACCTGGTCGAGACCGAAGAGCTCGACCCCGAGGCGTTCGGCCGGATCCACGCCCAGACGGCCAAACAGGTCGTCCTCCAGCGGCTCCGTGAGGCCGAGCGAGACGTGGCCTACGACCAGTTCGCCAGCCGCGAGGGCGAGCTCGTCACCGGGACCGTGAACCGGGTCGAGCCGCGGGCGATCATCCTGGACCTCGTCGGCCAGGGCGGTCAGGCGCGGGCGGAGGCCGTACTCGCCACGACCGAGCAGTCGACCCTCGAGCACTATCGGATCGGCCAACCGGTCAAGGCCCTCGTCCTCGAGGTCCGTCGCGGCCTGCGCGGTCCGCAGCTGTTCGTCAGCCGAGCGCACAAGAACTTCCTGCGCCGCCTGTTCGAGCTCGAAGTGCCCGAGATCCACAGTGGGACCGTCGAGATCAAGGCCATCGCCCGCGAGGCCGGCTCCCGGTCGAAGGTCGCCGTATCCAGCCGCCAGGACGGCCTCGACCCGGTCGGTGCCACGGTCGGCCAGCGGGGTGCCCGCGTCCAGGCGGTCGTCGCGGAGCTGGCCGGCGAGAAGATCGACGTGATCCCGTGGAACGACGACCCGGCGGTCTTCGTCGCCAACGCGCTGAGCCCGGCCCAGGTCCTCGACGTCTCGATCGACGAGGACCATCGCATCGCCAGCGTCACGGTCCCGGAGCGGATGCTCTCGCTGGCGATCGGCCGCGAAGGGCAGAACGCCCGACTGGCGGCCAAGCTGACCGGCTGGCGGATCGACATCCGGAGCGATGTCTCCGTCGCCGAGGCGAAGGCCGCCGCCGCCGCCGAAGCCGCCGCGCCGACCGAGGAAGCCGCTGCGCCGGCCGAAGACGCGGCGATCGATCGCACCGGCGCCCCGGCCGCGGGGAACGTCGCGGCCGTCGCCGCGCCGGCCAAGGCGAAGACGACCAGGGCGAAGAAGAGCGTCGCAGAAGGGACGGCGTCGACCGAGGCCGCGCCGGCCGCCACGACGCAGCCCGCCGCCGCCACGACGCAGCCCGGACCGAAGACCACCCGGGCGAAGAAGACCGTCGCCGCCGACCCGGCGCCGGTGCCGCCCACGGCCAAGCCCGTCGCGGCCGCCAAGCCCGTCGCGGCCGCCAAGCCGCGTCGCCGCCGCCAAGCCGGTCGCCGCGGCCAAGCCGGTCGCAGTCGCGAAGCCGAAGGCCGTCCGCAAGACCAAGGCCGCCGCGCCCGACGAGGTGTCGACGTAGCCCGCGCCGAGGTCGGCGCGGGACGCCGGTCCACGCCGACCAGGATGTGCGTGGCCTGCCGGACGACGAGCGCGAAGCGCGAGCTCGTCCGGATCGTCCGGACGCCGGACGGCCAGGTGCTCTTCGACCCGAGTGGCCGGATGGCCGGCCGGGGTGCCTATCTCTGCGCCGACGGCTCCTGCTGGGGCCGGGCGCTCGACAAGGGGGCCCTCAGCCGGGCCCTCGGCGTCCCGCTGCCGGCGGCGCTCCGCGAGGAGCTGGCCGGGCGGGTCGCTACGATGACGACGAATGAAGGAGGGACCCAGCGTGGCGAGGAGTAGGAGCGGCACTCGCGGCCGGCGCGGCCCGCGCAAGCCGCCGCGACGCGACGGCCAGGGGCAGTCGCAGGTCCAGGTCGCGGATCCCAGGGAGCGTGGCGCGCTCGAGCTGCCGGCGACGATCACGGTCAAGGAGCTGGCCGAGCTCCTGGCGGTCAACCCGGCGGACGTCATCCGCGAGCTGATCAAGAGCGGGATCTTCGCCACGATCAACCAGCTCATCGACCGGGATACGGCGGCGCTCGTCGCGGGCGAGCTCGGCTACGAGGTCGACGACACGGTCGCCGTCAGCGCGGGCGTGGCGGACGCCGACGGCGAGGAGGCCCCGGACGAGGCGACCAAGGAGGTCCTCTACGAGGAGGACGACCCGTCGCTGCTCGAGACCCGGGCCCCGATCGTGACCGTCATGGGCCATGTCGACCACGGCAAGACGAGCCTGCTCGACGCGATCCGGACCACCGAGGTCGCCGCCGCCGAGCGTGGCGGGATCACCCAGCACATCGGGGCCAGCGAGGTCACCCGCGACGGCCGCCGGATCGTGTTCCTCGACACGCCGGGTCACGAGGCCTTCACCGCCATGCGTGCCCGCGGCGCTCGAGTCACCGACATCGCGGTCGTCGTCGTGGCAGCGGACGACGGGGTCATGCCCCAGACCCTCGAGGCGATCCATCACGCCCGGGCGGCGAAGGTGCCGATCATCATCGCCCTGAACAAGATCGACAAGCCGGATGCGAACCCGGATCGGGTCAAGACCGAGCTGTCCGAGGCCAACGTCATCGTCGAGGAGTACGGCGGCGACACGCCGCTCGTGCCCGTCTCGGCCAAGGCCCGCCTCGGGTTGGACGAGCTGCTCGACATGGTCCTCCTGGTGGCCGATCTCCAGGAGCTCAAGGCCAACCCCAAGCGACCGGCCATCGGCACGATCGTGGAGGCCGAGCTCGACAAGGGCCGGGGCCCCGTGGCGACCGCCATCGTCCAGACCGGGACGCTCCGGGTCGGCGACGTGATCGTCGTCGGCGAGACGTACGGGAAGGTCCGGGCGCTCGAGAGCTCGACCGGCAAGCGGATCAAGCAGGCCGGCCCGTCGACGGCCGCGGTCGTCCTCGGACTGTCCGAGGTCCCGGAGGCCGGCGACATCCTGCGGGCGGTCGCGGACGAGAAGGAAGCCCGGGCGACCGTCGAATCGCGCAAGCTGGCGGCCGCCGCGAAGAGCGGCGACGGCAGCGGGCGGGCGACGCTCGAGGACCTCTACCGACAGATCCAGGCCGGCCAGGCCAAGGAGCTCCGGATCATCCTCAAGTCGGACGTGGCCGGATCGCTCGGAGCGATCACCCACGCGCTCGATCAGCTGTCGACCGAGGATGTCCGACTCAACGTCCTCCACGAGGGCGCGGGCGACATCACCGACAACGACATCATGCTGGCCACGGCCTCGGATGCCATCGTCGTCGGGTTCAACACGAAGATCACGGACACGGCCCGCAGGTCGGCCGACGCCGAGGGGGTCGATGTCCGGATCTACGACATCATCTACAAGCTGACCGACGACATCGACGCGGCGCTCAAGGGGCTGCTCGAGCCGGAGATCGTCGAG
This sequence comes from uncultured Chloroflexia bacterium, assembly GCA_963781845.1. Taxonomy (GTDB): domain Bacteria; phylum Chloroflexota; class Limnocylindria; order Limnocylindrales; family CSP1-4; genus Chersky-267. The sequence goes on from CAWAHN010000004.1 coordinate 374,168, forward strand.
GTCATCGAGGGTCGAGCCGAGGTCCGCCAGATCTTCAAGGTGGGCAAGAGCACGGTCATCGCCGGTTGCTTCGTGACCGACGGCCGGATCGTCCGCGGCGGCGCCCGCGTCTGGCGCGGCGGGAAGGTCGTCGCGACCGACCGGATCGAGTCGCTCCGCCGGTTCCGCGACGACGTCCGCGAGGTCGAGCGGAACTTCGAGTGCGGCATCGGCCTGGCGAACTACCACGACCTGGTCGAGGGTGACGTGATCGAATGCTTCAGCCAGAAGAGTGTCAGTCGGGCGGTCTCCAACTGACCCGATGACCCAGCGCACCGACCGGATCGACGAGCTCCTCCGCCAGGAGATCGGCTCGATCCTGACCCGTGAGGTGAAGGATCCGCGGGTCGGTTTCGCGACCGTCACCCGGGTCGAGACGACCCCGGACCTGGCCCATGCCAGGATCTGGATCAGCGTCATCGGCCAGCAGGGCGAGCGCAGGCAGACGATCGCTGCGCTCGAGCGGGCGATGCCGTTCGTCCGTCACGAGCTCGGCGTCCGGCTCCGCCTGCGACGGATCCCGAACCTGCACGTCCACCTCGACGACACCCTCGAGCGCGGGACGCGGATCCTCCATCTGCTCGACGAGCTCGAGGCCGGCCGGACGCCGGACGACGAGCCGCCCGACGGCGAGACCCTGCCGACCCCGATCGTCCGGATGCGCCACGACGGCGACCTGACCGACGAGCCGCCGCCCGCGGCCGATCCGCCGTCGTCCCATCGGGTCCGCGTCCCGACGCCGACCGGCCGGGTCGGGATCGACGGGCTCCGGGGCGAAGGCGTCGACGCCGACGTCGAAACCGCGGTCCGGCGCCCATGGCGGTGCCCGGAAGCCCAAGCGATGACGGTCGACCTGTCGTCCTGGGCCACGGCCGTGCCCGACGCCGTGGTCGACGCGCTGTCGAGCGCTCGCGAGGTCCTGGTCGTCAGCCACGAGAACCCCGACGCCGACACCCTCGGCGCCTCGCTCGCGACCGCGCTCCTCGTGGAGTCCCGCGGTGGCCGGGCCAGCTCGGTCTGCACCGACCCGCCGCCGGCGCTGTACGCCTTCATGCCCGGGATCGATCGCATCCGGACCGATCCGGATCCCGACCGGCGCTACGACCTGCTGGTGATGGTCGACTGCGGGTCACTCGACCGGGTCGGCGCGGTCCGCCACCGGCACCGCGCCCTGTTCGCGGCGGTGCCGACGGTCGTGATCGACCACCATGTCTCGAACGAAGGCGGCGGCGCGACCGACTGGATCGACCCCGGCGCGGCCGCGACATGCGAGATGGTGGCCCTGCTCGCCGCTCGGATGAACGTCCCGCTGACCGCGGGGGAGGGGAGCCTGGCCGCGGCGCTGATGGCCGGCATCGTGATGGACACCGCGACGTTCGCCCACCCGAACGCGACCCCACGGACGCTCACGGTCGCCGCGGCGCTGGTCGAGGCAGGCGCGCCGCTCAGCGAGATCTCCCGGCGGTTGTACCGGTCGAAGCCGGATTCGCAGCTCCGCCTGTTCGGTCGGGTGCTCCACCGTCTCGAGGCGGTCGATGGGGGGCGAGTCGTCTGGTCCACCCTGACCGACGCCGATCTCGTCGCGACCGGAGCCGCCGCGGCCCACTCGGAGGGGATCATCGACCTCCTGTCCCAGGCCGACCAGGCCGAGGTCACGATCGTGTTCAAGGAACAGGGCTCGGCGACGCGGATCAGCGTCCGGACGAAGCCGGGCGGCGTCGACGCGACGATCCTGACCGGCACGTTCGGCGGTGGCGGGCACGCCCGGGCCGCCGGGGCGACGGTCCCGCTCCCGATGGCCGGGGCGCAGGAGGCGGTGCTCCAGGTCGCGCGGCGGCTGGCCGCCGGCGTCGACCGATGAGCCGGGCGCGCGCGAACGGCGGCGCGGGGCTGGACGGGATCCTGGTCGTGGCCAAGCCCGCCGGACCTACCTCGCACGACATCGTCGCCCTCATCCGCCGGCTCGCGGCGACCCGCCGGGTGGGCCACGGCGGGACCCTCGACCCGTTCGCGACGGGCGTCCTGCCGGTGTTCCTCGGGCGGGCGACCCGGCTCGTCGAATACCACCTCGGCGACCGCAAGTCCTATCGGGCGACGGTCTGCTTCGGAGCGAGCTCCACGACCGACGACCTCGAGGGCGAGCTGACCCCGTCGGACGGGCCGGCCCCGGATCGGACGGCCGTCGAGGCCGCGCTCGTCGCATTCCGCGGACCGATCGTCCAGGTCCCGCCGGCCTACTCCGCGGTCAAGCTCGCCGGTCGGCGCGCATACGCGATGGCCCGGGCCGGACAGACGCCCGAGCTCGCGCCGCGCGAGGTGACCATCGACCGGCTCGAGCTCGTCGAGTGGGACGGATCCGACCCCGACCGTCCGCTGGCGGTCGTCGAGGTCGACTGTTCGGCCGGGACCTACATCCGGTCGATCGCCCGGGACGTCGGGCGGGCCGTCGGCAGCGCGGCCTACCTCGGCTCGCTCCGGCGCACGTCGTCGGGCGGGTTCGGCATCGACGAGGCGCACCCGCTCGACGAGATCCGCTCGGCCGTCGCGGACGGTCCGGCCGGCCTCGAGCCGTTGCTCCTGCCGCTCGACAGCGGGCTCGACCGCTTCTCGCGGGTCGTCCTGACCGGCCCCGAGATCGTCGCCGTCGGTCGCGGCCAGTTCGTCCGTCCGGCAGCCGGGATGCCGTCGATGGTCGATCCCGCGGATCGGATCATCCTGGTCGACGATACCGGCCGGGTCGTCGCGATCGCGGCCGTCCGGGACGGTCGGCTCGCCCCGGACAAGGTCCTCATCGATCCGCCCGACCCCGTGCCGGGAAGCGCTGCGTCCGCCGCCCTGTCGAGCCCGGTCTGAGTCGTCCGATCGCCGGCATGGATGTCGTCCACGGGATCGATCGGCTCGACGCTGCGAACGGGCGCCTGTTCGTCGTGGTCGGGGTGTTCGACGGGCTCCACCGGGGGCATCGATACCTCCTCGACCGGCTCGGCCGAGCGGCGGCCCGCCACGGGGCGCGGCCGGCGGTCATCACCTTCGACGCCCACCCGGACGAGATCGTCGTCGGGACGGCGCCACCGCTCCTGTGCGACCCCGAGGAGCGCCTGGCTCGACTCGCGTCTGCCGGGGTCGCCGTGACGGTCGTGCAGCACTTCGACGCGGCGCTCCGGATGACCGAGTTCGACGTCTTCGTCGGTGCGCTCCGTGATCGGGTCGACCTCGCCGGGTTCCTGATGACGCCGGACGCGGCGTTCGGCCACGAGCGCCGCGGGACCCCGACCACCCTCGCCGAGCTCGGCGGCCGGCTCGGTTTCGAGGTCGAGGTGGTGCCGCCGTTCCGGCTCGACGGTCGCCCGGTCCGGAGTGCAGCGATCCGCGCGGACATCGCCGACGGCCGGCTGGATGTGGCGCGCCGATCGCTCGGGCGTTCCGTGGCCGTCACCGGCGGTCGGACCGACGACACGGTCGTCTTCCCGATCCCGGTCGCGCTGCCCCCCGATGGGCGCTACGACGCCTCGGTGGAGCCCGCGTGGACGGCGGTCGGGCGCGTGGGCGGGCAGCGACGGGCCCGGGTCACCGTCGAGGGCGGGGTCGTCCGGACCAGCCCTGGAGCGGCCGTCGGGACGGGGACGCGAGCGCGAGTCACGTTCGGTCGACGTTTGCCGCCGAGGGCGAACCCTGCTATCCTCCGCCGGTCATAGAACAGAAGATCCATGGAAGTTCGTGTTCGGAGGACCGAGTGCCGCTAGTGCGGGAACAGAAGCAACAGGTCATCGGTGCGTTCGCCGTCAAGGACGGCGACACCGGATCCCCGGAAGTCCAGATCGCGCTCCTGACCGAGCGGATCAAGGAGCTGACGGCACACCTGAGAAGCTTTCCCAAGGACAACCATTCCCGCCGCGGCCTCCTCAAGCTCGTCGGTCAGCGTCGCCGCCTTCTTGCCTATCTGATCAAGAAGGACAACGCCCGCTACCGCACCGTCATCGGACGGTTGGGACTCCGCCGCTAGGCGTTCGCCGCTCCGGACCCTGGGTTCGCCCGGGGTCCTCTCGCGTCCGACACCGCACCGGCGGGCCACGCGCCCGCAAGGTCGCTCCTCCTGCACGATAAGGAGGAACAGAACCCCGTGCCACACACCTTCGAGATCGAGTTCGGCGGTCGTCCGCTGATCATCGAGACCGGCAAGCTCGCACGTCTTGCCGGCGGCGCCGTGACCGTTCGCTACGGCGACACCCTCGTCCTCGGGACGGCCAATCGATCGGATCCCCGACCCGGGCTCGATTTCTTCCCGCTGACGGTGGAGTTCGAGGAGCGGATGTACGCCGCGGGCAAGATCCCCGGCGGCTTCATCAAGCGCGAGGCGCGCGCGTCCGAAGCGGCGACGCTGGCCGCCCGCCTGACCGACCGCCCGATCCGCCCGCTCTTCCCGGAGGGCTACAAGGACGACATCCAGCTCGTCGTGACGGTCCTCTCGACAGACCAGGAGAACGAGCCCGACGTCCTCGGCACCGTCGCCGCGTCGGCTGCCCTGACGATCAGCGAGATCCCGTTCGCCGGCCCGGTCGGCGCGGTCCGCGTCGGTCGGATCGACGGTGAGTTCGTGGTCAACCCGACCTTCACCGAGCTCGCCGATTCCGAGCTCGACCTGATCGTGTCCGGCACCCGCGACGCCATCATGATGGTCGAGGCCGGCGCGAAGCTGCTGCCCGAGGACGTGATGGCCGAGGCCATCCTGTTCGGCCATCGCGCGCTCCAGCCGCTCATCGACATCCAGGAGCAGCTCCGCGAGGCCGCGGGCAAGCCCAAGTCGACGCCGTTCCTCGAGGCCGGCACCGGTTCGGTGCTCGACTTCACGAAGGCGGTCGCCGCCGGCGACGAGTTCGTCGTGGTCGACGTCGAGACGACCGGGACCGACCCGAAGATGGCCGACCTCGTCGAGGTCGCCGCCGTCAAGGTCAGGAACGGCAAGATCGTCGACCGCTGGTCGACGCTGGTCAACCCCGGCCGGCCGATCCTCGGCCACCAGATGCACGGGATCACCGATGCCGACGTCAAGAAGGCACCGAGCCCGGCCGAGGCCGCCAAGCAGGCCCTCGCGTTCGTCGGCGAGTCGACGATCGTCGGCCACTCGGTCGGGTTCGACCTCGGCTTCCTGATCGCCGCCCTCGGCGACGGGACGACCATCGATCAGGGCCGCTATCTCGACACGCTGGTCATCGCCCGAGAGGGCTATCCGGACCTCGAGAACTACAAGCTTCCGACGCTCTCGAACTTCTTCGGCATCGAGCTCGCCCAGGCCCATCGGGCGGCGCCCGACGCCGAGGCGACCGCGAACCTGCTGATCTGGTTCGCGAACGACCTCCCCGGCCGGATCGCCGCGCTCCGCGAGGGCATCGCGAGCTCGGTCCGGTCGACCCGGACGGGTGGTGACGCGAAGGCCAGCCTCGAGGCAGCCAAGCGCGCGGCACGCGTCAGCAAGGGCCTCTACAACCTCGTCTACAAGAAGACCTGCCGCGAGCTCGCGCTCGACGAAGGCATCCGGATGGACGGCCGCGGTCTGACCGAGCTGCGCCAGATCTCGGTCGAGGTCGGGCTCCTGCCGCGCGCCCACGGCTCCGGCCTGTTCACCCGCGGCGAGACGCAGGTGATGACGATCGCCACGCTCGGCTCCTCGTCCGACGTCCAGCGGATCGACACGATCAGCCCGAAGACCGAGAAGCGCTATCTCCATCACTACAACTTCCCGCCGTATTCGACCGGCGAGAACAAGCCGATGCGGGGGCCCAGCCGTCGCGACATCGGGCACGGCAACCTCGCCGAGCGAGCCCTGATCCCGGTCCTTCCCAAGCAGGAGGACTTCCCCTACGTCATCCGGCTCGTGTCGGAGTGCATGTCGTCCAACGGGTCGACCTCGATGGCCTCGACCTGCGGCTCGACCCTGGCCCTGATGGACGCCGGCGTGCCGATCTCCGCACCGGTCGCCGGCGCGGCGATGGGCCTGATCAGCGAGCCCGACGGTCGGTTCGTGGTCCTGACCGACATCCTCGGCAAGGAGGACTCGGTCGGCGACATGGACTTCAAGGTGACCGGGACCCGTGACGGGATCACCGCCCTGCAGATGGACATCAAGGTCCAGGGCATCAACGAGGCGATCATCCGGGGCGGTCTCAAGCAGGCCCTCGCGGCCCGCCTGGAGATCCTCGACAAGATGGCCGAGGTCATGCCCGAGGCCCGCCAGGGGATGAGCGACTTCGCGCCGCGCATCGTCACGATCAAGATCAACCCCGAGAAGATCCGCGAGATCATCGGCAAGGGTGGATCGATGATCCGCAAGATCCAGGAAGAGACGAGCACCGAGATCAACGTCGAGGACGACGGCAGCGTCGAGATCGCGGCCGTGTCCGGCGAGAACAGCCGCAAGGCCATCGCCTGGATCGAGTCGCTCACCCGCGACGTCGAGATCGGCTCGCTCTACCTCGGCAAGGTCACCCGGATCATGGGCTTCGGTGCGTTCGTCGAGATCCTGCCGGGCAAGGAAGGCCTCGTCCGCATCGGCGAGCTCGCTGACTACCACGTGCCGACCGTCGAGGACGTCGTGTCCGTCGGCGACGAGGTGATGGTCGTCGTGACCGAGGTCGACCGCCAGGGTCGGATCAACCTGTCCCGCAAGGCCGCCATGCAGCGCCACCTGGCCAAGGAACCGGTCTGACCGACCGCCGGCCGACTCGGCCGGTCCCTACGCCACCTCGGCGCGCCGGCGGGAGACCGCCGGCGCGCTGCTATACTCGCGCCGTGCCCGGAATCGATGAGGATCGTAGTGGAGCCGTGCCCGGGATGACCTCGAAACCGCTGACCGTCGCGGTCGTCGGCGCCACCGGCGTCGTCGGACGGACGATGATCCAGGTCCTTCGCGAGCGACGGTTCCCGGTCGGCGAGCTGCGCTTGATGGCCTCTGGACGCTCCGCGGGCGGCACGATCTCGCTCAACGGGGCCGATCATCCGATCCTCGAGGCCGTTCCCGAGGCGTTCGACGGGGTCGACATCGCCCTGTTCTCGGCCGGTGGAACGGTCTCCGAGGACCTCGCGCCGCACGCGGTCGCGCACGGTGCCACGGTCATCGACAACTCGAACGCCTGGCGGATGACGCCGGGGGTTCCGCTCGTCGTCAGCCAGGTCAACCCTGAGTGACGCGGCGCTCCACGACGGCATCGTCGCCAACCCGAACTGCTCGACGATGCAGCTGGTGCCCGTGCTCATGGCGCTGCGTGACAGCGTCGGCCTGGAGCGGGTGGTCGTCGACACGTATCAGAGCGTGTCGGGCACCGGCGCGGAGGCGATCGCCGAGCTGGAGGAGCAGGTCCGGGCATACGCGGCGGGCAGTCCGCTGTCCGCGTCCGTCTACCCGCACCAGATCGCGTTCAACGCCATCCCCGAGATCGACGTGTTCCTCGACAACGGCTACACCCGGGAGGAATGGAAGGTCGTGACCGAGAGCCGCAAGATCCTGCACCTGCCGGATCTCCGGATCTCCTGCACCGCCGTCCGCATCCCGGTCGTGACCAGCCACTCGGAGGCGGTCCACGTCGAGACCCGCGACCCGATCTCCCCGGATCGGGCGCGCGAGCTCTTCGCGGCCGTGCCCGGGGTCGTCGTCCAGGATGACCCGGGTCGACACGTCTATCCGCAGGCGATCGACGCCGCGGGGCGCGACGAGATCTTCGTCGGCCGGGTCCGCCGGGACCCGTCGATCCCCGACGGGCGCGGACTCGCGCTGTGGGTCGTCAGTGACAATCTGCGCAAGGGCGCGGCCACCAACGCCGTCGAGATCGCCGAGTTGCTGGTGGAGCATGGGTGGGTCCGCCGCGCGTCATCCCGTCCGCGATCGAGTGCGGCCGTCGGGAGCGCGGTGTGACGGACCCAGAGCGCGGCGCCGCGCTCGAGGCCATCGCGGCCGAGATCCGCACCTGCACCCGCTGTCGCCTCCACGAGGCACGGGACAAGACGGTCCCCGGGGAGGGCAACCCCGACACCGAGGTCGTCGTCGTCGGCGAGGGCCCGGGCCGCGACGAGAACCAGGCGGGGCGCCCGTTCGTCGGTGCCTCGGGCCGGCTCCTGACCGAGCTGATCGAGTCGCTCGGCTGGCGCCGGGACGACGTGTTCATCACCAACGTGGTCAAGTGCTGGCCCCCCGGGAACCGAGATCCGCAACCCGACGAGATCGCTGCCTGCGCGCCCTACCTCCAGCGCCAGCTCGAGGTCCTCGACCCGGCCGTGATCGTGACCGCCGGCAAGCATTCGCTCAACGTGTTCATGCCGGGCGAGCGGATCGGCCGGGTCCACGGCACGTCGCGACCGGCCGATCCATCGACCGGCGCCCGCGACGCGCTCGTCTTCGCCATGTACCACCCGGCCTTCGCCCTGTACGACGGGTCGAACCGCTCGACCCTTCAGGCCGACATCCGGGGCCTGCCCGCCGCGCTCGAGGCGTCTCGGCGGCGACGCGACCAGCGGTCGTCGCCCGACGACTCCGGCACGGCGACCCGGTCCGAGCCCGCGGCGGTCGCCGAGCCCGCGGTCGCCGTCGAGCCCGCGGTCGCCGAGCCCGCCACGTTCGCCGAGCCCGCCACGTTCGCCGAGCCCACGGCTGCCGTCGAGCCGCAGCCGATCCCGCCCTCACTCGCCGGTCTCCCGTCCGAACCGGACGCCGACCAGCTCACCCTGTTCTGAACCCATCGAAAAGGATCACATGACTTCATCCAACCATCCGCTCCGGATCATCCCGCTCGGCGGGGTGGGCGAGATCGGCAAGAACATGTACGTGTTCGAATACGGCGACGACATCGTCGTCATCGACTGCGGCCTGATGTTCCCCGACGAGGAGATGTTCGGCATCGACCTCGTCATCCCCGACATCACCTACCTCGTCGAGCGCCGCAAGAACGTCCGGGCGTTCCTCATCACCCATGCCCACGAGGACCACGTCGGCGGCCTGCCGTACGTCCTGCCCGAGTTCCCGGGGGTCCCCGTCTACGCCTCGACCCTGGCTCGCGGCCTGCTCGGCAACAAGGTCAAGGAGCACAAGCTCCACAACAACCCGCTGCTCGCGCTCGAGCCCGGGGACGAGGTCCAGATCGGTCCCTTCGGCGTCGTCCCGTTCCGGATCGGCCACTCGATCCCCGACGCCATGGGGATCGCCCTCCGGACGCCCGTCGGGACCGTCGTCCACACCGGCGACTTCAAGTTCGACCACACCCCGGTCGACGGCCGCCTGTCCGACTTCCACATCCTCGCCCGCCTGGGTGAGGAGGGCGTCATCTGCCTCCTGTCCGACTCGACCCGCGCGGAGAACCCGGGTTATACGCCGTCCGAACGAACGGTCGGCGAGGCCTTCCGGGAGATCATGGAGCCGCTCGAGGGTCGGGTCATCGTGGCCACCTTCGCCAGCAACATCGCCCGGGTCCAGCAGGTCCTCGATGCGGCCGCGTCGTTCGATCGCAAGGTCGCGGTCATCGGACGGTCGATGGAGCAGAACTTCCGGATCGCCAGCGATCTCGGGTATCTCAAGTACCCACCGTCCCAGATCGTGTCCAAGGACCGGATCAACGACACCCCGGCCGACAAGCTGGTCATCTGCACGACGGGCGCGCAGGGCGAGCCGATGGCCGGCCTCGCCCGGATGGCCAACCGCGACCATCGGTTCGTCGAGATCCAGCCGGGCGACACGGTGATCGTCAGCGCCAGCCCGATCCCCGGCAACGAGGAGTACGTCAGCCGGACGATCGACAACCTGTTCAAGGCCGGCGCGAACGTCTTCTATCACACGATCAAGCGGGCGCACGTCTCCGGTCATGCCAGCCAGGAAGAGCTCAAGCTGATGCTCGGGCTGACCAAGCCGAAGTACTTCATCCCGATGCACGGCGAGTTCCGGATGCAGGTCCAGCACGGACGCCTCGCGATCGAGACCGGCGTCGCGCCCGAGAACGTGTTCATCATCGAGAACGGCATCCCGATCGAGATCGCGGACGACGGCACGGCCAGGCGCGGACTGCCCGTCACCGCCGGCTACGTGTACGTCGACGGCCTGTCGGTCGGCGAGGTCGGCGACATCGTGCTGCGCGACCGCAAGGCGCTCGCCAACGACGGCATGTTCATGATCGTCGTCACGGTCGACAAGCAGACCGGCTCGATCATCGGTCGACCCGAGATCATCACCCGCGGCTTCGTCCATGGGAACGAGCAGGACCCGATCATGGGCGGCGCGATCGAGCGGATCGTCAAGTCCGTCGAGAACCCCGGCGAGCACATCAGCGAGATCGGCCTGCTCAAGGTCCAGATCAAGGACGGCGTGTCGCGCTATCTGTACGAGCAGACGAAGCGTCGGCCGATGGTCTTCCCGGTCGTGGTCGAGGTCTGACCGATGGCCACCCGACGACGGACCGCGAGCCCGCGCAAGGCGACCGGCCGGACCACCGGCACGGGCCGGCGGCGGACGACCGCCTCGACCGCATCGAGCGGCCCGCGGATCAGCCCGGACGTCGCCCGCTCGCTGGTCGGCATCGCCATCCTCGTCGTCGGGGTGATCACGTTGGTCGCATTGATCCTGCCCGGCCAGGGGCGCCTGACCGACCTGTGGCGGAACGCCGTCGCGCCGTGGATGGGCGCCGGTCGCTGGTTCCTGCCGCCATTGCTGATCGTGGCTGGCGTCTACGTCCAGCAGGCCAAGGGCGTCGGCGGACGGTGGGGCGTGGCCCTGCTCGGTGCGCTGGGCGCGTACATCTGCTTCCTCGGCCTCATCTCGCTGCTCAACCTGCCGAAGGTCCACGGCGGCTATATCGGTAACGGGATCGAGTCGTTCCTCGTCGGGACGGGCACCAAGCCGGGGCTCATCCCGCGTCCGGCGGCCTTCGTCCTGCTCGCGGCCGGGATGGTCGGCGGCATCCTCCTTGCCATCGACCGCTCGCTCCCGACCGTCCTCGCCCAGCTCGGGCGAGGGGCACGGGCCGCGGCGGATACGCTCGCCCCACCCGCCGATCCCGAGGTGGCGGCCGCGGCAGCCGCGGCGAAGGCGGCCGCGGCCCAACGCGGTCCGAGCCGTCCGGTCCAGGTCGCGACGGTCCCGGTCACGGCGCTGGTCGTACCCGACGAGGCACCCGACGACACGCGCTCGACGACTCGGGCACCCAGCCCGGTCCCGATGAGCCAGACGATCTGGTCGGCCAACGACGGGCCCGGCGGGACGGCCTCCGGCCCACGGGGCGGCGGACCGGCCGTCCTCGACCCGGTGGGCGTGACGATCGGCGTCGGTGCCGGGACGGCGGTCGGGGTCGGCGCCCTCGGGACCGCTCGGGCCGGCGCCGCGGTCACGGCCGCCGAGCCGCTCGTCGACGTCCGCGACCTGACCTGGGAGCTGCCCCCGGCGTCGCTCCTCGAGGTCCGCACCTCCACGTCGAGTGGCGGTGAGATGAACCACGACGAGAACACGGCGGACATCGAGAAGAAGCTGCGGAGCTTCGGGATCGAGGCGAAGGTGGTCGCCGTCAACAGCGGCCCGGTCGTCACCCAGTACGAGATCCGACCCGATGCCCGGGTCAAGATCTCCCGGATCGAGGGCCTGGCCGACGACCTGGCGATGGCGCTGATGGCGCGCTCGATCCGGATCGAGGCCCCCATCCCGGGCAAGGACACCGTCGGGATCGAGATCCCCAACGTCAAGAGCGAGACGGTCGCCTTCCGGAACCTCGTCGACGAGACCCAGATGCTGGCGTCGACGAGCCGGCTGACGTTCGCGCTCGGGCGGGACGTCTCGGGCAAGCCTTACGCGGTCGACCTGGCGAAGATGCCGCACCTGCTCGTCGCCGGCGCGACCGGATCGGGCAAGAGCGTCTGCGTCAACGCGCTGATCACGAGCATCCTGATGCACGCCCGCCCGAACGAGGTCCGGTTCATCCTGATCGACCTGAAGCGAGTGGAGCTGGCGCCGTACGACGCCCTGCCGCACCTCCTGCAGCACGTCATCGTCGAGCCCCACGAGGCCAAGGCCGCGCTCGGATGGGCGGTCCACGAGATGGAGGAGCGGTACAAGCTGCTCGCCTCGAACACCGTGCGAAACATCGCCGCCTACAACGAGAAGGTCGGACCCGACGAGCACCTGCCGTACGTGGTCGTGATCATCGACGAGCTGGCCGACCTGATCATGCGCGAGGGCCGCAAGGTCGAGGACCCGATCGTCAAGATCGCCCAGAAGGCCCGGGCGGTCGGGATCCATCTCGTCCTGGCGACGCAGCGACCGAGCGTCAACGTGGTCACCGGGCTGATCAAGGCCAACGTCCCGAGCCGGATCGCGTTCGCCATGGCCTCGATGATCGACAGCCGGACCGTCCTGGACGCCCCAGGGGCCGAGGACCTCATCGGTCGCGGCGACATGCTCTACCAACCGGTCGACCTGCCCCGCCCCGTCCGGATGCAGGGCGTCTTCGTCTCCGACAAGGAGGTCAGCGCCGTGGTCGACCACTGGAAGGCGCAGGCGCCGGAGCCCTTCTACGACGAGGCGCTGTTCGCGTACTTCGACGGGGAGGAGGGCTCGGGCGGCACCCAGTTCGCCTGGCTCGCCAAGATGGCCGAGGACGACATGGTCGTACGCGCCGCCGAGCTGGTCACCGCCAGCCAGAAAGCGAGCACGTCGATGCTCCAGACCAAGCTCAAGGTCGGGTTCTCGCGGGCGAGCCGCCTGATGGACGAGCTCGAGCGCTACGGGATCATCGGTCCCCAGGATCTGCGCAATCCGGCGGCGCCGAGGATCGTCTACGGGCCCGACAACTGGCTCCGGAGTCACGACGACATCGACGATCCGGGGGACTGACGCGACCGTCGCCCGGACGGTTCGACACGAGAGGGTATCCTTGGCCCGACGATCCGGGCCGAGCGCCCCTCGCCATGACCAACGGGATCCACCTTCACTGACATGACCACCCGAGATGATGTCCGCCGCCGGACCGGTGGCGGGCGGGGCGGCAACGGCCGCCCTTCGACGCCTCCCGAGCCGCAGACGAGCCTGCCGGAGCGGTTGCTGGCTGCCCGCGAGGCGAAGGGCGTCGACCTCTACCGCGCCGAGCGCGACACCAAGATCCGCGCCCGCTATCTCGGGGCGCTCGAACGCGGCGACTACCGCGAGCTGCCCGGCGCGGTCTACACCAAGGGGTTCCTCCGCAACTACGCGCTGTACCTCGGCCTCGACCCGGACGAGGTCCTCGTCCAGTGGCGGCGCGAACGTGGCGACGGCGGTGCCCAGGGCGAGCCGACGATCAACGTGCCCAAGCCGCTCAGCGCACCGCGCAAGGGCTTCACGTTCTCGATCGGTCTGCTCGTCGCCGCGGCCCTGACGGTGGGCGTGCTGCTGTTCATCGGCTACCTCGGCTTCCAGGTCATGCGCTTCTCGAGGCCGCCCGAGGTCGCGGTGACGGATCCGTCCGCCGCGGTGACCACCGTCGACGACACGGCCACCGCCTACACGCTCCGCGGGACCTCCGATCCGGGCGCGACGGTCTCGATCACCGTCGCCGGCGGGCAGCCCATCCTGACCACCGCGTCGGCCGCCGGGACGTGGTCGGCCGACGTCGAGCTGCGGCGTGGCAAGAACACGTTCAGTGTCAGCGCCACGGATCCGCAGACGACCAAGACGGCCGAGAAGCCGGTCGACATCTTCATCACGGTCCCGTTCCCGGATGTCCTGGTCCCGACCCTGGCCGTGGACCAGCCCGCCGACGGGGTCACCGTCCAGAACGGAGCGATCCTCGTCCAGGGCTCGACCTCCAATGCCAAGACCGTCACCGTGAGCGCCGCCTTCACCGGTCAGACGGCGGGCGCCACCAAGCCGACCAAGACGCCCGCGCCGCCGAGCCCGCAGACGGCCGCCATCGCCGCCGACGGCACGTTCAACATCCCCGTCGAGCTGACCGCCGGTCATTGGACGCTGACCATCACCGCGGCGAGCTCCGAGGGGAAGACCACGTCGCTGACGCGGAACGTGACCGTCAGCTACAAGGGCGTCAACCTCGTGGTCAGCGTGAAGGGCGGACCGGCCTGGATGAAGGTCTGGGTCGACGGCCAGCTCGATCCGCGGGTCGGGGCCGGCAAGCTGTTCAAGGACGGCAAGACGATGGCGTTCCGTGGAACCGACTCGGTCGAGGTCTTCACCGGGTCGTCCGGCGTGACGTACTTCACCCTCAACGGGACGGCGATCGGCAAGCTCGGGAAATCCGGGATGCCCGAGACCTGGCTGTTCGCGCCGCCACCGGCCGATCCACAGCAGACGAACCACCGCTGACCCGGGCCGCGAGCCGATGGACGCCGACGCCGCCCGACCCGTCCTGCCAGCTCCGGATCGGTCCGAGTCTCCGAGCGATCTGCGCGACCTCGCGGTCCGGATCCAGGAGGTCTGCCTGGCCAACGGCTGGACCGTCGCGACCGCCGAGTCGTGCACCGGCGGGCTGGTCGCCGACACGCTGACCGATGTCCCCGGGTCGAGCGGGTACGTCCTCGGCGGGATCGTGGCCTATGCGGACCGGATCAAGACCGCGCTGCTCGGCGTGGAGCCGGACCTGCTGGCCACCCGGGGAGCGGTCAGCGCCCACGTCGCCAAGGCCATGGCGCTCGGCGCCCGGGCTCGCTTCGGCACGACCTTCGCCCTGGCCGTGACCGGGATCGCCGGACCGGGTGGGGGCACGGCGGCGAAGCCGGTCGGGTTGACCTTCATCGCCGTCGCGACCCCGGCCCGTGTGGACATCCGGCGTCACGTGTGGTCCGGCGACCGGATCGAGAACAAGGAGGCCAGCGCCCGGGCCCTCCTGACGCTGCTCCTCGGGATCGCCGAGAAGCAGTCCGCCCGAATGGCTGCCGCAAGGCCCGGAGGCGACCCCGCGGAGGCCGGCGCGGCCTCGGCCGCACCGCCGCTGACCGGCCCCACCGCGGTCGCCGGTCGGTGACGCGCAGCGTCGAGGACATCACCCGGGGCCTCGAGCCGGCTCGTGCGCCGCTTCCGATCCCGGCGGGGGAGCGGATCCACGTCGTCGGCGCAGCCGGGTCGGCCGCCTCCGCCGCGTTGCTCCTGGCTGATGCCGCCGGCGCGGATGTCAGCGGCTGCGACTCCGGCGAGCCGAGCCGGTACAGCGACGCGGTCGTCTCGCACGGGATCGCCCTGGCCTGGGAGCACGACCGCCGACACGTCGTGGACGTCGAAGGTCGGCCGCTCGTCGACAGGATCGCCGTGTCGAAGGCGCTCACCTCGGTCGATCCGGACCAGCCCGAGCTCCACGCGGCCCATGCGGCCGGGATCCCCGCGACCAGCTGCCAGCAGCTCATCGCCGACGCCATCGCGACTCGCGGCGGCGACCTCCTGGCGGTCGCCGGGACGCATGGCAAGTCGACGACCACCGGTTGGCTCGTCCATCTGCTGGTCCGGGCAGGGCTCGATCCGTCGGCGTTCGTCGGGGCGATCCTCCCGGCCGAGCTGACCGGTGCCGAGCCGTCGGTCGTCCGCATCGGGCGGGGGCCGGCGACCGTCGTCGAAGCCGACGAATACGCCGGGAATTTCGACCCGTACCGGCCGGTCGTCGGCGTTCTGCTCAACGCGGATTGGGATCATCCCGACGTGTTCGCCGACCGAGCCGCCGTCGTCGCGACCTTCGAGGGCTGGATCCGGCGGTTCCGCGGATCCACAGCAGGCGACGGTGGCACGACGGCTCCGACGCTCGTCGCGAATGCCGGCGATGTCGGTGTCCGTGAGCTGCTCCCGCGGTTGGTGGACTGGCCCGGCCGACTGATCGCATTCGAGGTGATCGTCGGCGACGCGGAGGAGGCCGAGCGACGCCGGACGGCGCTGAAGCGCGACTACCGGACCTCGCTCGGTCCGGCCGCTGCCCTCGTCGGCCGCTACCAGGCCGATGACGACGGGTCGGCGAGGATCGTCGTCGATGGGATCGCCGGTCGCGCCGGGGCGGCCGTCGTCCATCTCCGGCTCGTCGGGCGGCACAACGCCGACGATGCGTTGGGAGCGGCGGGCGGTGCGTTTGCGTACGGCACCGACCCCGAGGCCGTGCTCGACGGTCTCCGCACGTTCGGTGGGGTGGGCCGGCGGTTCGAACTGAAGGGCGACGTCGGCGGGGTGGTCGTCCTCGACGACTACGGTCACCACCCGACCGCGATCGGGGCCACCCTGGAGGCAGTGGCGCTGCGCTACCCCGGGCGGCGGCTGTGGGCCGTCTACGAACCGCTGACGTTCCACCGGACCGCGGCGATGCTCGACCGGTTCGCGGACGTCCTGTCCCGGGCCGACCGGGTGGCGATCGCCGACATCTTCGCGGTCCGCGACCCAGACACGACGATCGTCTCGGCCGCGGACGTCGCCGCCGCCGTCGAAGCCCGCGGGACGCCGGCCATCGCGCCCGGCTCGGTCGAGGCGACCGCCGACGCGCTTGTTCCCCTCGTCGAGCGTGGCGACGTCGTCCTGGTGATGGGCGGCGGCCGATCGTCGGTCATCGCGGAGCGTCTGGTGCAGGCGCTCGCAGCTCGCGGCTAGGCCGCCCGTCACTGACCCCTGGTTCCGCCACAGGCCACGCGGCCCGGCGCAGGCCGTGACCCGCCAATCGCGCATGGTGCGCACGTTGGCAGATGAACCGTCACGGATCTTCAGGCAGGCGGGCCCGGAGGACCCTGACCGGGCCAAAGCTGAGCGTGCGGACGGACTTTGGCCTGTCGCGTCGCAGTCGTGTCGCGCGGCTCACGTCCTCTTACGTGCGGGACATGCGCGCCTGACGGTCCGAGCGAGGGTCGGACCGCGCAACGTGCGGGACATGCGCGCCCGACGGTCGGTGCCGCGATCCGGTCGCGTAACGTGCCCGCGGGAACCGTCGGTGCGCGTCGGCGCACCGCACCCGCGGTACGCACGCGCCCGGCGGGTCAGCGACTCGTCAGTCGGCGGCGGCCACCGCGACCACGGCGCCACCGGCCTCGGCGGCCGCGGCCAGTGCGACCAGCTCGTCCTCGGTCAGCCGCCGGGCCGAGATCTCGTGGCCGTCCGACGTCAGGCATCGACCGGACTCGAGCTCGTACTGCCACCCGTGGAGCGAGCAGGTCAGGACGCCGGAAGCGTCGATCGACGCGAACCGGGTGAGATCCGCCTTCATGTGCGGACATCGCCGCTGGACCTCCCAGCCGTCGATGACGAACGACCCCTCCGTCTTGGCCTTCTCGGCATAGAAGCCTTCGGCGTACTGGAGGCGCTCCAGGTCGAGGCACTTGAACCAGGTGTACAGGTAGTCGTTGTACGGTCCCTTGCGCGCGGCACTGAAGCGCATCGACAGGAACAGCGAGTTGACCCAGTCGACCTCGTGCTCGCGGACGAGCACCTCGACCAGCCGACGGTCGATCCGGAAGATGTACCGGCACGCCTCGACGCCGTCCCAGCCACGGACCTTCTGGTCGACGAAGTCCAGGACGATCCCCTCCGTGCCGAGGTCGAGCAGGACCGCGGCTCCGATCCCCGAGCAGATCTGCTCACCGAAGCCCATCAGCGGCTCGAACCAGGCCTTGAGCTCGGCGAGCAGGTCGAGCGGCTCGGCGTCCGGCTCGGGTTCCCACCGGGCGTGCTCGCTCTCGAGCAGCGGGCGCACCCGCGCCTGGTACTCGCGCAGGTACGACTCGCGCTGCTCGAAGATCCGGCGGACCTCCGTGTCGGGGATGGGGTGCCGGACGTCGAAGGCGGCCGGGCTCAGCTCTCCCCACGACCCGGGCAGCATCAGTCGACCCCCGTCGATCCCGACCTCCGTCAGGTGCTGGAGGAAGACGGTCTGGTCCGGGAAGATGTTGGTCGGAGACCGATCGAAGTCGTTCTGGGCGAACAGCGCGTCGTCGAGGAAGCAGGGCGGGCCGGCACTCGGGACGATGAACGTCGGATCGAGGATCTCGATGTACCGCTGGGTCCGGGCCAGCTGGACGACCCGCTTCTTGTGCGCCAGCGTCTCCTTCGCCTTGACCGGGAACTCGTAGACCATCGGATACCAGATCGCACCCGAGAACTGCAGGAAGAGCAGGTCCAGCGGCCCGAACGCGAGCAGCTTGTCCGGATCGGTCGGTCGCGAGTCGTTCATGTTGAGCAGGCGCGTCCGGCCGTCGTCGATGAGCAGGGCCGAGTCCCCGAGCGGGCCGTCGGTCGGTGCGTCGAGGGCCATGACCATGATCCGCAGGCCGCCGTCGAGCTCGAACGGCTCGCAGTCCGCGGTCTCGACGAACCGTCGGAACCCCAGGTCGTGGAGCTCGTGACGCAGGTCGTTCACCGGGTAGTCGGGCAGGATCACGGTGGCCTCCTTCGAGCAATGCTCGGTCAGCCAGGCCGGATCGTAGTGATCGTGGTGGAGGTGGCTCACGTAGAGGTAGGTCGGTGAGCCGATCGAGCGCGGGTCGATCCCGTCGTTGGCCGGGAACGGGAACCACGACCCGAAGTAGGCCGGGCTGAACCACGGGTCGCACAGGATGCTGCCAGCATGGGTCTCGATGTACAGGCCGGCCTGGCCGAGGAACGTCACCTTCATGGCCCGATGGTATCGGAGCGGGCGGTTCCGGACCGGGAGCGTGGGTGCCCGTTCGGGGACAGGGGCCGCTCTCCCTGGCTGCCCTTGCATGGGAGGCAAGAGAGCTGCGCCGGTTGCACGTCGTGCACACAACGCCACGACCGGTGCGATCCGTCGGGGTGTCCTTGCATGGAGCGCAAGGAGCGTCGCCCGCCACCCGCCGATGGCTGCTGCCCTTGCGTCAGGTGCAAGCGGATCGGCCATCCGAGGGAGAAGACATGGTCGACCATGTCGTTGTTTGCACGTGGTGCACGTCGACCCGGTCCGGGGGCCGGGCGAGCCAGGAGCCCACCGGCCACCGCCGTCCTCGCGGGCCGCGTCCGACCCGCGCGCGGTACCATGGCGTCCCCACAGGCCACAGCGGAGGAGGGTCGATGGCCGGCGACGTCTCATTCGACGTGGTAAGCGATTTCGACGAGCAGGAACTTCGGAACGCGCTCGACCAGGTTCGCCGCGAGGCCGTCCAGCGGTACGACCTGAAGAACGCCCACATCGATATCGAGCACGGCAAGGGTGAGCTCGTGATCACGACCGACGACGAGTATCACGCCGGCGTCGTCAAGGACCTCATCGAGTCGAAGGCCATCCGCCGGAGCCTGTCGCTGAAGATCTTCGACTGGGGCAAGGTCGAGCCCGCCGGCGGCAACAAGGTCCGCCAGCAGGTCACCCTGCGGCGCGGCCTGCCCGAGGACGTCGCCAAGCGGATCACCAAGCTCATCAGGGACGAGTTCCCGAAGGTCAAGTCCCAGATCCAGGGCGACGCGGTCCGCGTCTCGGGCAAGAGCAAGGACGACCTCCAGCGGGTGATCGTCCGGCTGCGCGAGCTCGACGAGGTCGTGCCGCTGCAGTTCGAGAACTACCGTTAGCGAGCCCGGGCTCACGATCGGGGACGAGGCCCCGGAGGAGCTCCCGACCGAACCCGCCGACGGTACTCCCGTGGTCGAGCCCGATCCGCAAGTCGTCGCCGAGCCCGAACCGACCGCCGAGGCCGAGCCGACCGCCGAGCCCGAACCGACCGCCGAGCCCGAACCGACCGCCGAGCCCGAGCCCGTGGTTGCCGAGCCCGAGCCGACCGCCGAGGCCGAGCCGGCGCCACCGGTCCGCCGGGTCGAACCGAGGACCGTCGGTCGACTGATCGCCGACGCGCTCAAGTCGGCCGGCGTCACGACGGCCTTCACCGTCCCCGGCGAAAGCTTCCTCGGCCTGCTGGAGGCGCTGCCGGAGGTCGGGATCCGCGTCGTGGCGACCCGTCATGAGGGCGCCGCCGCCTTCATGGCCGAGGCGCATGGCCAGCTGACGGGGCGTCCGGCCGTCTGCCTGGCGACACGCGCCGTCGGCGCGGCGAATCTGGCGATCGGCATCCACACGGCTCGAGCCGACTCGACGCCGATGTTCGCGATCGTCGGCGGCGTCCGTCGGGAGCATCGCGGCCGCGAGGCGTTCCAGGACGCGGACATCGTCGGATCGATCGGCCGGCTGGCGAAGTGGTCGGTCGATCTCGACCAGCCTGGCCGAGCCGAGGCCCTCGTCGCCGAGGCCGTCCGCCACGCGGTCGCCGGGCGGCCGGGGCCGGTCGTGATCTCCGTTCCCGAGGATGTCCTCGACGAGTTGGTCCCCGGGGCAGCAGAGGAGCCGCAACCGTTCCGGCCCACCCGGATCGAGCCCGGACCCGACGAGACCCGCGCCGTCCTCCAGATGCTGGCTGCGGCGCGTCGACCGGTCATCCTGGCCGGTGCCGGCGTCCTGCGGTCGCGAGGGACCGCCGACCTCGTCCGCCTGGCCGAGATCCTCGAGGTCCCCGTCGTCTCGTCGTGGCGCCGCGGCGACGTCTTCCCGAACGACCACCGCCTCTACCTCGGGATGACGGGCCTCGGGTCGCCATCGACCGTCCGGGAGCGCCTCGAGACGGCCGACGCCCTCCTCGTGCTGGGCTGCCGGTTGAACGAGATCGCCTCGTACGAGTACAGCCAGCCGCGCACCGACCTCCCATGGGCCCACGTCGACCTGGAGCCGCGACCTGCCCACGCCGGCCTGTCCGCACCGACCCTCGGGGTCGTGGCCGATGCCCGGACGTTCGTGCGCGTGGCCCGTCGACGGATCTCATCGGGCGTGTTGCTCGCCGAGCCGTTCGACGCCCGGCGCGCCGCGAACGAAGTGGATCGTGCGGCGTTCGAGGCGGCCAGCGTCGTCGACGACATCCCGTGGAGCGGCCCCGGCGTCCATCCCGGCCGGATCGTGGCGACCCTCAACGAGGTCCTGCCGCCACAGGCGATCGTCACGACGGACGCCGGCAACTTCGCGGGCTGGGCGGCCCGCGGCTATCGCTTCCGCCGACCGGGCACCTTCCTCGGTCCCACCTCCGGGGCGATGGGCTACGGACTCCCGGCGGCGATCGCCGCCTCGCTCGAGCATCCCGGTCGCCCCGTCGTGGCCCTGACCGGGGACGGCGGGTTCGCGATGACGATGAACGAGCTCGAGACCGCCGTGCGCGAGGGCAGCCGGCTCGTCGTGCTCGTCTTCGACAACGCGAGCTATGGGACGATCCGCGTCCACCAGGAGGCGCGCGGGACCGGCGTCGGCCAGGGGACGGAGCTCGGACCGCTCGACTTCACCGCGATCGCACGAGGATCGGGCGCGAACGGGATCCGCGTCGATGACGACGCGGCCTTCGGTCCGGCGCTGGCGGAAGCGCTGGCCGCGGAGATCCCGACGGTCATCCAGGTCGCCGTCGATCGGCGCTGGAAGGCGGTCGGGCGGCTCGATCCCGGCTGAGAGCGTCGACACCGATGCGCCCGACGTTCCACCTGGCTCCCGCCGACGCGTGGGCAGGGCGCGACCCGACCGCACCGATCGCACCGCCGAGCCTGGCCGTCGAAGGCTTCATCCACTGCACCGACGGCGCGGAGGCGATGCTGGCGACCGCGAACCGGCACTACCGCGACGACCCGCGCACCTTCGTGGTCCTGACCATCGACCTGGACGCGACCGGCTCGCCCTGGCGGTTCGACGACCCGAACGAGCGCTATCCGCACGTCTACGGGCCGATCGACCCCGGGGCGGTCCTCGGTGCGGCTCCGATCGCTCGCACGGCGGACGGGACGTTCATCGGCTTCGGCGCGAGCGAGATCCCGGACGGGCTGCGGGTCGAGCGGATCTACGTCGTGGAGGCCGACTACGGCCCCGATGCCGAGCATCTGCGTCCGGCCGTGCGGCCCGAACACCTGACCCGGGTCGCTCGCCTCATCCGGGACGGCGTCCTGATCGAGGCGGGTGGCTACCTCGACTTCAGCACAGCGCTGCTGCTCGTGCGGGCGGACTCCGAGACGGAAGCCCTGGACCTGTTCCGTGACGACATCTACATGCTGGCCGGGGTCTGGACGGCCCTCCGAGCGAGACCCTTCGGGCGGGTCGTCCCCGAGGAGCGGTCCTAGCGGCTCGTCGGGTTGCCCTTGAGCGGCGGTGCGTCGAACCACGGCTCGTCCTGCGCGGGAGCGGACGTCGGTGCCGGGGATCGGCCGACGAACCGACGGATCCGAGTGACGACGTCGGGCCGGTGCGCGGCGTACGGTCGGATCGGTGCCGTGGCCATCGACCGTGAGATGGCCCAGGCGGCGAAGACCTGCATCGGTTCGGGACTCCGTGATCGGTTCGGATGGTCGACGTCCCGATCGTGGCTCCGGGCCGGTCCGGGGGCCATCGACGAATGTCCGAACCCGCGACCCGACGTTCGTCGGCGTCGGGAGGGTCGCGAGGTCCCGGTGGCCTGGGCGAGGTCAGTCGGTCGGGTTCGGCGTGTCGCTACGCTCGCGGAGGTTGAACGCCACCCCGTCGACCTCGAAGGTCTCCGGATCCCGGCGCGGGACCCCGGTCATCCGCCAGGTCGTCCCTTCTCGGTCGATCCACCGTCCGAGCGGCCGTCCGCGGCGGTAGACCGCGTCCAGCAGGGTGAACGCCGAGCGGTCCAACCCGAGGACCCCCTCGCGCGCCGGCAGCCCGACGGCATCGGCTCCGAACGTCTCGACGAAGGCCGGGTTGCCGTACACGACCACGTGGCCGGGTCCGCTGCAGATCGCGGCCGGGCGGGGCGCGAGGGACATCCGTCGCCGCCGGTGAGGCCGCGCTCCGACCTCGTCGTCGATCATGGCTCGATCGTAGCGCGGGTGTCCAGCCTGCCGGCGCTCATCCGACCGTGGCCGATCCCGACCCTCGCTCGGGACCCGCCGAGACCCAGGGCCGCGCTGTATCACCCCAGGCAGGCGGACGACCCGGCCTACCGCCGCGGGCGCACCCGTCGACCGACCAGCCCGAGCCCGAGGATGAGCCCGACGAGCAGCACGGCCGCGATCGGGACGACCGGCACGGCCGCCGGCTCGATGATCGAGCCGCTCGTGTCCGTCGGCGGCGGCGTGATCGAGGTGCTCGATCCCGGATCGGGCGTGCCGGTGGGCGTCGGCGTCGGACCCGGCGTGCCGGTCGGGGTCGGCGTCGGTGCGGGCGTCGCGGTCGGCGTCGGTGTGGGCGTCGGAGCCGGGGCGATCGCGAAGCTGACCTCGTCGAGGAAGTTCCCGATCGAGTCGTTGCCGGACGCGGTGCTGACCGCCCGGAACGCGAACCGTGTGCAGGTGTGCCCGGCCGGGACGAGGTAGGTGTCCGTGTGGGTCCCCCAGGCCGCGGTCCCGTCGGTCAGCCCGGGCGAGGTGTAGTCCCAGCCGGTGTTCCCGTTGACATCGGCGACCGCGGCGTCGCCGATGAGGACCTCCATCGTGTCGTTGCCGCTCCGCCCGCGATGTTCGAGCGTCCAGGTCATCGTGTCACCCGGGTTCGACACGACATCCTGGTAGAGCGTCCCCGCCGAGTTCGCGTTGATCTCGGCGAAGGCGTTGCCCTGGGCTGCCGGGACCCCGAGGAAGCCCGTCCCCCAGATCTCGATCTGGTTCAGGGAGTCGGTCGTCTGCCAGGGTGGGACCGAGGCGGCCGGAAAGAGCGTGAAGGTGTTCGGCGCGACCGGCGGCGACTCGAAGCCCCCGTTCTGGAGCGACGTCATGCCCGAACCGCACGCGGCCAGGGCCGGTCGGGCGGCCAAGCCGGAGAGGGACGCGACACACAAAGCGGACACGGCTAGCGCCGTGATCAGGCCACGACGGTTCATCGACGAGCTCCCCAGGGCCGCGAAGTCGGGCGGAGGACGAGAATGATCGTCCGCCCGGGTGTCGTCACGCATGGTCTCACGTGTCGAACCGATGCACCAGTCCATTCTTACTAGCGACCGGTCTCGTCGGGCGGCCCGGTACCTGCGGCGGTGTAGCTGGGAACCGCCGTCCTAGGGACGCGGCCGCGCCGCTCCGGAACGATGGCGAGGTGTCAACGCTCCTCGAACATCGCCGGTTGTTCGCGCTCGTCGTCGTGGCTCAGCTGACGGATCTGGCCACGTTCCTGGCGGCGATCGCCAACGTCGGGATCCACGCCGAACAGAACCCGGTGGCGCGCGGCCTGTTCGGCTCGCTGGGCAGTGCCGGGCCGGCGGCCTACAAGGTCGCCGCCATCGGTCTCATCGTCCTGGTCCTGTGGCGGATCGCCGTCCGGTTCCCGGGCTATGCCGGCCGGTCGGCCGCCCTCGCCGTCGCCCTCGGCGCACTCGGGGCCTGGAGCAACGTCGCGTTCGGGCTGGTCCGCTAGCTAGACCGAGTTCCCGACGTCGCTCAGGATCGAGCTGATCTGGCCGCCGAGGAACAGCAGTGCCGCGATCGCGACGATCGCGATGAGTGCCAGCAGCAGCGCGTACTCCGCCAGACCCTGGCCGCGCTGCTCGCCGAGCGTGAGATGAGGCCAACCCTCGATGGATCGCATGTCCGTACCCTCCCCATGGTCCGGTGCCCGGCCCAGACGAACGTACTACCACACTTTCGGACCGGAATCCGAGATTCCGGTGCGTCTCGGCACCACCAACCGGCGCACGATGGCGGCACCCGCGGCGGGTCGATGCGGCATGATGCCCCGATGCCGCCGCCCCGGGTCCTGACGCGTCGCGCCCTGAACCGCGCGTCGCTCCAGCGGCAAGGCCTTCTGCACCGGTCCAGCGGGTCGACGATCGCCATGATCGAGCGGCTCGTCGGGCTCCAGGCCCAGACACCGCATACCGCCTACGTCGGTCTCTGGACGCGACTCGAACGCTTCGACCCCGAGGACCTGTCTGACCTGCTCGTCCGGCGCGCGGTCGTCCGGGTCGCGCTCATGCGCGGGACGATCCATCTGGTCACGGCGGGTGACGCCGTCGACCTTCGCCCGCTCGTCCAGCCGGTCTTCGACCGGGCCCAGCGGAGCCAGTTCGGGCGCCGACTCGAGGATGTGGACACGACCGAGCTGGTCGCCTTCGGTCGAGCGTACGTGGAGGCCGAGCCGCGGACCTTCAAGGCGCTCGGGGATCGCCTGCTGGAACGGTGGCCGGGCCGGGACCGGATGGCGCTCGAGCAGGGCGTCCGGGCCGGCGTACCCCTCGTCCAGGTACCGCCGCGGGGTCTGTGGGGCCGCAGTGGACCGATCGCCCATACGTCGATCGAGGCATGGCTGGGTCCCGATCGTCCGCACCCGACGATGTCGGTCGACACGATGGTCCTCCGCTACCTTGCGGCCTTCGGCCCGGCCGGCGTCATGGACGCCCAGGCGTGGTGCGGGTTGACCCGCCTGCGCGAGGTCTTCGATCGACTGCGCGGGGCCCTGGTGGTCTTCAGGGACGATGGCGGTCGGGAGCTGTACGACCTGCCCAATTCGCCGCGTCCGGACCCGGACACGCCTGCACCGCCACGATTCCTCTATGACTACGAGAACCTGCTCCTGTCCTACGCCGACCGGACGCGGCTGATCCCGGCGGGGACCGACGTCAGGTCGGGAGTTCGCGACAACGAGCCCGTCAGCACGTACCTCGTGGACGGCGAGGTGAGTGGGACGTGGAAGGTCGTTCGCGACTCCGGGTCCGCCCGACTCATCCTCCGGCCGACGCGGTCCATCCAGAAGGACCAGGCGGCGCCGCTCGAAGCCGAGGGTCGGTCCCTCCTTGGGTTCCTCGCGCCGGACGCGACACGTCACGAGGTGGAGATCGTCCGACGATAGCGACCGGCTCCGCCTCGGGTGCGACGATGGTCAGGGGGCGGCGGCGTGCCCGGCTGGGGTATGGTGGACCCGAACGCGGCGGCCAGCGGTCGGAGAGCCGCCCCACATGGAGCCCGACCATGCGCATCTCCCCACGAGCGTCGCTCCTTCGGCTCGGTCTGCTCGCGGCGCTCCTCATGGCGGCCGTGTCCGCCCCGGTCGTCGCGGCAGCGTCCGCCCCGAACGCACGCTTCGATGTATCGGTGGTCGGGACCGTGGCCACGTTCACCGATACGTCCACCGGCGAACCCGCGACCTGGGCCTGGGACTTCGGCGACGGTGCCACGTCGGTCGACCAGAACCCGACCCACACCTACGCCCCGGGGAAGTACACGGTGACGTTGACCGTCACCAACGACGCGGGCTCCGACCAGACATCCCACGGCGTGACGATCAAGGAACCTCCGCCGGACCGGACCTACAGCCGCAACCTGTACAGCAGCCTGGTCCGCTACCAGAACCCCGACATGACCTCGTGCGTCGCCGCCTCGACGCTGATCATGCTCAACGAAGTGGCGACCAACGGTCGCAAGGGCGATGGGTTCGCCTGGACCCCATCGGTCGCCCTCGGCCGCCAGCGGACGATCATGCGCTGGGCCCGCGCCCACGACACGCTCGAGGCCGGGCCTGGCGGGACCGATCCGAACGGGTGGCGCAACGCGCTCAACCAATACGGCTGGGCTGACTACCAGGATCCGGCGGCGATGACCTACCAGGTCTACGCCTCGACGTCGTACGGGGCCACGGTCAAGGCCGCGATCGTGGCGATGGCGCGTTACCGCCGCCCGGTCGGCATCCTCGCCTGGGCCGGCGGCCACGCACAGGTCCTCAACGGCTACGTCGTCTACGGCCAGGATCCGGCGGTGTCCACGGACTTCACGGTCCAGTACGTCTACGTCACCGACCCGCTGAAGCGCGACCTCCTCCGCAACAAGAAGATCTCGTACGCCAACCTGATCCACGGTCCGCTCAAGTACCGCCTCCGCAAGTACCGCCAGACCGATAGCCCGCGCGACGACCCGTATACACCGGGGTTCCTGGCGGCCGATGATGCGTGGTACGGCCGCTACGTCCTCGTCCTCCCCGTCAGATAGGCGGACGTCCAGCCGATCACGGGAGGATGTCCGATGGTGACCGAGACACGGCTTGATGCGCTCCGCCTGGCGGTCGCTGGGGAGGTCATCGACCCATCCCATGCCGGGTTCGACGATGCTCGCTCGACGTTCAACGCGACGATCGATCGGCGCCCGGAGGTCGTCGTCCGACCCAACGACACGCAGGACGTGGTGGCGGCCGTGCGGTGGGCTCGAGGTGCCGGTCTGCCGATCGCCGTTCGAGGAGGCGGGCACAACGTCGCCGGGCACGCCACCGCGGACGACGCGCTGGTCATCGATCTGCGGCGGCTCCGGGGCGTCGCGGTCGATCCGGTGGCTCGGCGGGCGAGGGTCGGCGGCGGTGCCCTGTGGGAGGACGTCGACGGAGCCACGACGGCGCACGGGCTGGCCATGCCCGGCGGGACCTTCGTCGACACCGGCGTCGGCGGGCTGGCGCTGGGTGGCGGCCTGGGCTACCTCATGGGCACCGGCGGGCTGACCTGCGACACGCTCGTCCGGGCGGAGGTCGTCACCTCGGACGGTTCCGTGGTGATCGCAGGGGAGGGAGGTGACCCCGATCTGCTCTGGGCACTCCGCGGCGGGGGTGGCAACTTCGGCGTGGTCACCGAGTTCGAGTTCGCGCTCCGGCCGGTCGGCCCGCTGTACGCCGGTGAGCTGTCGGTCCCGATCGATGCGGCCGGTCGCGCGCTGGAGGCGATCGCGTCGCTCGCCCGGGAGGCCCCGCCGGAGCTGGTGATCTTCGCGACGGGGCCCGCGGTCCTCGGGGTCGAGGCCGGAGCGGAGGTCGAGCCCGGGGCCGAGGCGGACACCGGAGCAGCCAAGCCGCCCGTCTTCAACATCGCCATCGTCTTCCAGGGCAGCCCCGAGGACGCCCGGGCCGCGATCCAGCCTCTCCGATCCCTTCCGATCGTGGCCGACACGTTCACCGTCATGTCGTACCCCGAGGTCCAGGCGATGAACGGCCAGCTCCCGTTCGGCCTGCGGCACTACTGGAAGGGCCACTTCCTGCGCGACATGGACGGTCCGGCGATCGACGCGATCGTGCAGGCGATGGCGACCGCGCCGGAGACGAGCTCATTCGTCCTGATCGAGGCGATCATCGGCGCCGCGCGGCGCGAGCCCGACGGCGGAGCGGCCTTCGGCCAGCGCGAGGCTCGTTGGAACGTCAGTGCGATCGCGATCTGGGAGGACCCAGCCGATGACGCCAGGCAGATCCGCTGGGCCCGCGAGTCCAACGATGCCTGGGGTTCGGCCTCGCTGACGGGTGCGGGGTACGCCAACTACGCGCCCGTCGACGAGTCACCCGATCGAGTCCGAGCAGCGTTCGGACCGGAGCGGTTCGAACGGTTGGCCGCGATCAAGCGCCGCTACGACCCCGACAACGTCTTCCGGTTCAACCTCAACATCCCGCCCGGTGTCTGACGGCGGGTCCGCTGGGTCCTAATTCGGCGAACCGAGCCCGTTCAGGAGCCTGACCTGGTGCCCGCCCTCGCCGATCGACTCGGCGGAATACATCACGTATCGACTGGTCGCCGATCCCCAGACCAGCGACGGGTACCAGTTCTGCGGGTAGTTCGGGCCGCTGAACATGCCGATCGCGATGACCTGGCGGAAGGGGAACGTGAGGCCCCCGTCGGTCGATTCCGTCCAGAGCAGGTCGACCTTCGGTTCACCGGTCGAGCAGTCGAGATGGCAGGCACCCCACGTCGCGCCGACCTGACCGGTGCCCAGCAGCGCGATCGCCGGCGTCGTGGCCCACGAGTAGTCGGTCGGCACTCCCGGGGCAGCGGCGACCGCCACCGGGCCCCAGACGGAGGCCTGCCAGGTGCGGAGCCGGAGGCCGTCGGGCCCGACCCAGGCGACGGCAAGGCGGCCACTCCCGGCCGCGGTCGCCACGTCGCTCGACGATGCGGTATCGAGGGTGGCGCCGGTCCACGTGCGGCCAGCGCTGGTCGATGTCTTGGCGATGACCTTGCCGGACGCATCCGCGGTCCAGGCGACGACCACGAGGGCACCGGTGGCGGAGACGCTCGGCATCCCGGCCTTGCCATCACTGAAGGTCTGGGTCGTCGACCCGAGGGTCACCGTCGCCCAGGTGCGGCCTCCGTTGCGGCTGATGGCGACCCTGACCTTGCCGCTCGATGCGTCGGTGTAGGCGACGTACACGAAGTTGCCGTACGTCGCGACCGCCGGGTAGTCCACCCGACCCGCGAGCGGCGTCAGGCGATGCGCCGCGCCGAAGGCACCCACGCCGGAGTGCTTGTTCGATCGGATGTAGAGGACCCGGGGCGCCGTGCGGGAGTACTTGATCCACTTCGTCTGCGATACCCAGATCCCGTAGACGTTCGCGCCCTGGCTCGCGACGGCTCCGCGATCGCCATGCTTGTTGATCGGGTTCAGGCGGACGGATGGACCGTAGCGCCCGCCGCCATTGGCGCTGCGCTTGTAGTAGACCCCCAGGTAGGGGCCGTGGTCGGTGACCCAGTGGTTCTGGATCAGATCGAGGGTGACCACCGTATGCAGGTACGAGGCGGTTCCGTGCGTCGTCCTGGCGAGGGACTTGCCAGAGGTCCAGGTCGCGCCACGGACCGTGCGCGGCGGAGCCCAACCTACGCCCGAGGTCGGGATCCCGGTCCCGCTGAGCTGGACGCTGGTACCGGTGTCACCTCCGACCGACCAACCCAGCGTCGCGCTGCTGGTGCCGAAGATCGTCGGCACGAAGTCGATGGTGAGGTCGCACGATCCCAGGGCCGGGACCGTCGACAAGGCCGAACAGCCGCTGGCCTTGCGGATGCTGAAATCGTTGACCATCGGCCCGTAGGACGTGAAGTAGGTGTCGACCGCGGCGGCCTGATTCCCGTTGACCAGGGTGATCGTGGCCGAGCTCGTCGTCCACACCTTGTGCTGCCCGAAGTCGAGCGACAGCGGGGCGATGCTGAAGGCCCTGCCGGTGCCGGTCAGGTCGACGCTATGCGTGGCAGGGTACGTGTCATCCGTCACCACCAGCGTGGCCTGCCGTTGCCCGACCGCCGATGGTTTGAAGGTGACCGAGATCTGACAGGTGGTGCCGGGTGCGACGGTGGTTCCGTCGCACCCATCGGTCGCGATCTTGAAGTCGCCAGCTTCGGGTCCGGCGAGAGCCACGGAGGCGACCGTCGAGGAGGCGTCGCCCGAAGCGGCCAGGGTGATGTCGTGGGTCGTGCTCGTCCGTCCCGTCACTTGTGAGCCGAAGTCGACGGGGGACGGGCTGAGGCCTGTCGCTCGGAGCGGGACGGTCGAAGCGAACCGCACGTCGAGGTAGGCCACGGGTGCGTCGGCCGCCTGGCAGTGTTCCTCGATCGACAACGCGAGTGACGAAACGTCACCCGCGCCACTCACGGCGAGAGCCGCGATCGTGAATGCCCCGAAGGCGGGACTGCAGCGCTGGCCATCGTGGCCGAGGTCGAGGCCGGGCGTGCCCGTGCCCTGCGGGTAGCCGGCGTCCGGATAGGCGCCTACGCCGATCGT
Source organism: uncultured Chloroflexia bacterium (assembly GCA_963781845.1). Classification (GTDB taxonomy): domain Bacteria; phylum Chloroflexota; class Limnocylindria; order Limnocylindrales; family CSP1-4; genus Chersky-267. The sequence continues at coordinate 404,592 of CAWAHN010000004.1, forward strand.
CGCGCCGGAAGGCGCGGCCAGCCGGAGCGACCAGTCGTTGCTCGGAGTCCCAGGGTCGACGATCTCGATGTCGAGCGAGTTGCCGTCCGTGCTGCGAGTCACGGTCCAGGTGGTCGTCCCGTCGGTGGCGTAGGTCGAATGGCCCTCGGCCGGCCAGCCGGGGCCTTCGGCGTAGATGGCCGTCAACGCTGTGGCGGCTGCGACGGCAGGGGCGGTGATCGGGGCCCCGATCCCTGTGCAGGCGAGCGCCATCGCGATCACGGTCACGAGTGAACGGCGTCGGGCCCGGGCGGCAGGAGTTCGCATGGTGGCATGCCTCATCGCTTGGATCGATGCCCATCAGACGCGTTCGTGCGGAGCACGTTACTCCTGGGGTGTCTGCCATCGTCTTGCTCGGTCCACGTCGGCGCATGGGGTGGCGCCCTCGAGGCCGGGTCCCAGCAGGAAGTCAGAGCCGCGGATCGACGATCCCGAGTGATCCTTCGAGCCGGATCGTCGCGGCCAGCGCCCCGCGGTCCTGATTGCAGAGGACCACGATCGTCGTCGCGGACGCGACGTGATGGGACACGAGGGCGGAAACGCCCGGATCGGAACCGCTGTGCCCGAGGATGACGACCTCTCCCTCGTCCATGGTCAGCGCCAGTCCGAGACCGAACTGCTCCGTCATCGAGCTGGGGGGTCCCTGCGGGACTCGCATCGAGGAGAGGCTCGAGGGCGACACGAGGCGACCGCCGACGAGTGCCTCGACCAGGCGCACCAGGTCGCGGGGGGTCGAGATCATCCCTCCGTCGGGCATGCCGCGGGCCGTGACGCTGTAGATGTTCGAGATCCACGAGTCCGGTGGGTGGTCGTCAGAGGTCAGGTACCCGACCGCGAGTCGCGCCGGGTCGCCATCCAGCAATTCGAACGATGAGTCGACCATCCCGGCCGGTCGGAGCACCTCGTCGGTGACGACGTCGAGGTACGGTCGGCCCGAGACCCGCTCGAGGATGAGGCCGAGCAGGACGTAGGCCGCGTCGTTGTACTGGAACGCGGTCCCGGGCGGGAAGACGGCCGGAAGGTCCACGAACAGCGGGAGCATGTCCGACGGCCGTCGCATCCGGTAGCTCGGGATCCGGTCGAAGATCGAAGTGAACGACGTCCACGTCGGATCGTCGTCATCGTGGTAGTTCGCCAACCCCGAGGTGTGGGCCAGGAGATGGCGGACCAGGTGGTCGGCGGTGACCGCCACCGGTCGCTGGTCGGGTGGCAGGAGCTCGATGACCGGCTGATCGAGGCCGATATGGCCCCGATCGATCAGCCTCATGATCGTGGTCGCCGTGACCATCTTGGTGACCGACGCGACGGCGAACCTCGTGCGGCCGGTGATCGGCACGCCGAGACCGCGATGGGCGAGTCCGCCGGCGTATTCGTAGAGCGGCTTGCCGTCCCGCCACGCGAGGGCGGCGCCGCTGAACCGGTGATCGGCGACACGCTCATCGAACCAATCCGTCAGGGCGGGCGCATCCATGGATGGGCATGTTACGGGTCGTCGGTCGGCTCGGTTGCCGCCGGACCGACGGCGGTGCACGATGTGGCGGGAGGACCTGAGCGGCCGAACGCGCGAGGCGATCACGCTCGAGGTCGACGACGGAGCAGGGGAGTCGGACATGGATATCGCGCTCGTCCATGGCTCGTATCACGGGGCCTGGTGCTGGGAGCGGCTGCGGCCGCACCTCGAGCTCCTCGGGCATCGCGTGACGACGATGGACCTGCCGATCTCCGATCCGACCCTCGGTGCGGAGGGCTATGCCGACGCGGTCGAGGCGGCGCTCGTGCCGGATAGCGAGCCCGTGCTCGTCGGGCACTCGATGGCCGGTCTCGTCATCCCGCTCGTCGCCGCCCGCCGGCCGGTCCGCCGCCTCGTCTTCCTGGCTGCGTTCCTCCCGTCGCCGGGGATGAGCGTCAACGATCAGCGGCAGGCGGAGCCGATCGACGGTCGGGTCCCGCCGACGACCGCAGAGTGGACCGACCTCGGCGACGACGTCTGGATGATCGGCCCGAACACCGCGACCGAGATCTTTTTCAGTGACGCGTCGGCCTCCGACGCCCGATGGGCGACGGCCCGGCTTCGCCCCCAGTGCTACCGGGTGATGAGCGAGACGACGCCGCTCACCACCTGGCCCGACGTGGCGAGCAGCTCGGTCGTGTGTCGCGACGACCATGCGATCGATCCCGACTGGGTCCGGACCGCCGCGCGGCACCGCCTCGACACGGAGCCGATCGAACTCGATGGCGGCCACTCGCCGTTCTTGACCCGCCCGGCCGAGCTCGCGCGAGTGCTCGACCGGATCGCTTCCGCCGGATGAGTGCGCAACGGAGCTCCGATCGCCGATCGACCCCGGAGGTCGACGCCTACGTCGGCGGGCTCGCGTCCGATCAGCGCGCGGCCATCGAGGCCCTGCGGGAGACGATCCAGGCGGCCGCCCCGGAGGCGGTCGATGCGTTCAGCTACGGGGCCCCCGCGTTCCGATACCGGGGCCGGCCGCTCGTCGCCTATCACGCCAGCAAGGAGCACTGCTCCCTGTTCGTCATGAGCCCCGCCGTGATCGTCGCCCACCGCGATGATCTCGTCTCCTTCGACACGTCGAAGGGCACGATCAGGTTCACCCCCGATCGGCCCTTGCCGGACTCGCTGGTGACCGCGCTCGTCCACGAGCGGATGGCCGAGATCGACGCGAAGGTCGAGAAACCAGCGCGGCCGGCCGATCCACGACCCCGCTGAGGCACTGGTGCACAATGCCGGGGTGAGCGAGACCCAGCCACCGGTCCTCGAAGCGACGCCGGATCCCGTCCAGGCCGGCCGGGACGCGCTCGTCCGCCACGACTGGTCGCGAGCCTTCGAGCAGTTGTCGCGGGCCGACGGTGACGGGCTGCTGGCGGCCGCCGATCTCGAGTCCCTGGCGCTGGCCGCCTTCTTCACCGCGCAGGCGGACCTGGTGGTGAGCGTCAAGGAGCGGGCATTCAAGGCCTACGAGGTCGAAGGCGACCACGTTCGAGCCGCCTACCTCGCGCTCGATATCGCTCGGAACTACGGATACGCCGGCAAGCACTCGATCGCCTCGGCCTGGACCCGCCGGGCCGAGAAGATCATCGGTCCGGACGACGGCGTGACCTACGCCCACGGGTACCTGGCCCTCGTCCGAAGCGAGGCCGCCGGGGCGACCGGCGACCTCGAGACCGCTCTCCGCGAAGCTGAACGAGCGGTCGCGATCGGTGACAGCGCGGCGGACGTGGACCTGCATGCCTACGCGCTGTCGAACCTGGGCGCGCTCAAGATCGCCACGGGTGCGACGGCGGACGGGTTCGAGCTGATGGAGGAGGCGTCGATCGCCGCGGTCAACGGCGAGCTCTCCCCGTTCACGACCGGAGTCACCGCCTGTCGGATGATCGGCGCCTGTCGCGACCTGACGGACTATCGTCGGGCCAGCGAGTGGATCGAGGCGACCGAGAAGTACTGCGACCGGCAGTCCCTGTCGGGCTTCCCGGGTGTCTGCCGCGTCCATCGGGCCGAGGTCGCGGCGATCGGCGGGGCCTGGGAGCGGGCCGAGCACGAGCTCGAACGAGCCACCGTCGAGCTGGGAGCGTTCAACGCCACGCCCCCGCAGGCGGACGGCTTCTACGCCATCGGCGACATCCGCCGGCTCCGCGGCGACTTCCCCGGGGCCGAGGCGGCGCTCCGCGAGGCGCACGGCCGCGGTCGAAGCCCGCACCCGGCGCTCGCCCTGGTCCGCCTGGCGGAGGGCAGGATCTCGGCCGCCGTGGCAGCGATCGACGCCGCGGTCGCGGACGAGACCTGGGACCGGTGGGCTCGGGCCCGCCTGCTCCCGGCGCAGGTCGAGATCCTGATCGCGGCCGGGGAGAAGGAGCGAGCGCGGACCGCGGTCGACGAGCTCGGCGCGATCGTCTCGGGATACCCGTCGCCGGCGCTCGAAGCGGGCCGCCTGGTCTCGCTCGGCCGAGTGCTGATCGCCGAGGACGACGCTCCCGCAGCCATCCGCGAGCTGCGCGCGGCCATCAAGGGCTGGCGCGAGGTCGGTGCGCCGTACGAGGTGTCACGCGCGAGGTGGCTCCTGGCGCAGGCGTTGCGCACCGTCGAGCACGACGACGACGCCGATCTCGAGCTCCAGGCCGCGCTCGACGACTTCCGCCGGCTCGGGGCGCGGATCGACGTCGAGCGGGCCGAGCGGGAGCAACGCGACCTCGAGGACCGACGGAGCGGCCCGGTGTCGACCCGCAAGACCTTCATGTTCACGGACATCGTCGGGTCGACGAGTCTGGCCGAGGCGCTCGGCGACGCGGCCTGGGAGCGGCTGCTGCGGTGGCACGACGACGTGCTCCGCGGACTCGTCGGAAGCGGGGGAGGGGAGATCGTCAACTCGACGGGCGACGGGTTCTTCGCGGCGTTCGCGTCGGCCCGGTCCGGGATCGACTGCGCGGTCGCCATCGAGCGGGCCCTGCTGGACCAACGAACGACGGGCGGGTTCGCCCTGTCCGTTCGGATCGGCCTCCACACCGCCGAGGCCAGCCGCCGCGGGGCCGACTACAGCGGCAAGGGTGTCCACGTCGCCGCCCGGGTCGCCTCGCTGGCGCGCGGCGGCGAGATCCTGGCCACTGCCGAGACGCTGGCGGAAGCCGGCGACGTGCGGACATCGGACTCTCGGCGAACGCCGGTCAAGGGGGTCTCCGAACCGGTCGACCTCGCGGCGATCGCCTGGGAGTAGTCGGGAGGGATCCGATGGCCATCAGCGCGCCTCCGTTCACTGGCTTCTCGACCGAAGCGATCCAGTTCCTGGCGGATCTCGCCCAGAACAACGACCGGACGTGGTTCCAGCCACGCAAGGGCGACTACGAGCGCCTGCTCAGGGAGCCGCTCGAGGCGCTCTGCCTGGCGTTGGCCGATCGGTTCGGTGCGCGCGGGATCCCGCTCCTGGCCGACCCGAAGCGGTCACCGTTCCGGATCTACCGGGACGTCCGGTTCAGCAGGGACAAGTCGCCCTACAAGACCCACCTGGGCGCTAGCTTCCCGTGGGTCGAGGCGGACGGCTCCGGGCCGGTCCAGGTCGACGCCGGCGCGCACGGGAACGGCGGGTATTTCAACTTCCAGCCGGGTGAGATGTACGCCGGCGGAGGGATGTGGATGGCCGAGAAGCCGCGCCTCGAGGCTCTCCGGAAGGCGATCGTGGAGACACCCGACCGCGTGTCGTCGGCGTTCGAGGACCCGGCGTTCGTGGCCTGGTTCGGAGGGGTCCGGACACACGAGGCGCTCAAGCGGGTCCCATCGGGCTGGCCGGCGGACCATCCGATGGCCGACATGTTCCGCTGGAAGGACGTCGTCTTCGGCCGGCGCCTGTCCGATGCGGACGTCTGCTCACCGGACCTGCCGGACCTCCTGGTCGAGGGCTACGCGACGGCGATCCCGGTGTTCCGCTTCCTCGCGACGCTGCAGTGAGCGGCGCTCCGACCGGGTCGACTCCGCTCAAACGACTCGGCGGCGGGCGCTGGCAGACCCGGGATGAGCGGTTCACCATCGAACCGCAGTCGGGGACATGGGTCGTCATCGACGCCGAGCAGACCGATGACCTCGGGCTGCCCCTCGTTCGGGGTCCGTTCAGCAGCCTGAACGCGGCGAAGGATGCGATCGAGGCCGCGCGCCGGGCGGTCGCGGTCGTTTCGCCTCTCGAGGCTCGCGTGGCTGCGTCGCGGCCGGAAACCCGGGACGACCCGACACCCGAGCCGGCGTCGAGCGCCGCATCGCCCGCCAAGCCGACGCCGCGACGGACCACCGCGCGCCCCGCCGCCCTGCCCGAGGTCGGGCGGGACGCCGAGCCCGCGGGCGCACGGGCCCTCAGGCCCGTAGAGCCGGTCCCACGCCCGGGCGCGCCAGACCGGCCCGTGGAGCCTGTCGAGCCACGCTGGCTGACCGCGCTCGACCCGACCGACCGACGTCGCGCCCGTGGCCTCCTCGCCCAGCTGATCGCCGACGGCGCCCGTGACCCACAGGGCATCGTCCGGCGCGACATCGAGGGAAACGTGGCGACGACCGCCGCCCACGCGGTCCGGCGGGCCATCGAGGGGCTCGATCCCGACGCGTCGCCGGCCACCGTCGCGCGCCTGCTCGCCGAAGGCCGCGACGATCGGCTCGGCATCCGGTGGCGGCTCGTCGACGACCGCGGCCGGCCCATCCCCCTCGAGGTCGACGCGCTCGATCGGTGGATCGCGACCGCGACGACCGCGCCCGACGCTGCAGCAACACGACAGGGCAGGGGATGAGGACCGAGGAGGGCCACGGGGCCGGATCGCCTGAGCTGAGAGCGCTCGATGCCCCGGTCCGGACGCTGTTCGAGCGGATCGCCGGTCCCGCCGCGGCGGTCCGACCCGACCTCGAGGCGATCGGATCCGCCTTGGTCGACCTCGCCTCGGATCTCGACTACCTGGCCCCCTGGGTCGCTCGACTCGGGGACACCAGTGGAGTGCTGCCGATCCACGTTCCCGCTCGCGGACCCCGGCTGATGCTGGTCCACCGCCGCGAGGGCGAGATGGGCGCCATCCACGACCACGGGACGTGGGTCGCCGTCAGCCCGGTCGTCGGCCTCGAGACGCATCGCCGATATCGGGTCGTGGGCGAGGGCGCGACGGCTCATCCCGTCGTCGCCGAAGCGCTTGCCCTCGAGCCGGCCGGGGTGACGACCCTCCTCCCGCCCGACGACCTTCACGACCACGGGCATCTCACGGGTCACGGCAGCCCGGCGTACGTCCTGATCGTGACCGGGGACGACCAACGGCGGTTCACGCGGAACGAGTGGGACCTCGCGACGGGACGGCACCGGCTCCTCCGACCCGGCGATGGCGGGCGCTGGCTCGCTGCCGAACCGATGCCGACGGACCTCATCGAGGGCCATTCCGAGCCGGTCCAGCCCTAGGCGTCCGGCTCGGCCTCCAGCGCCTCGATCGCAGCGCCCGCCTGTGGGGGGAGGTGGCCGGCGGCGACGAACCGTCGGATGTGCTCCGCCGCTCGCGGCTCTGCGCGCCGTGCCTCGGCGAAAAGCCGCCGTGCTTCGTGCATGCGCCCCGCCCCAGCGAACAGCATCGCCGTCCAGAGCGTGATCTGGTCGTCGTCCGGTGCGAGCTCGTGCGCCTCCTCCATGATCGCCGAGGCGGCCGCGAGGTCACCTCGCCTGACCGGTTCCTCGGTCCGGTCGAACGCCTCGTACGCCCGGGCGATGCGGAGCAGCCGGGCGAGCTCGTCGAGCGGCGCCCGATCGTCCTCGACCCGCAGGTCGTAGGTCGTCGTCCAGGCGGACCCGCCCGCTGGAACGACCAGCAGGGCCGCGGATTGGCGACCGCGGATGTCGCCTCCCTCGGCCTCGGCGGCGCGGAGCGCGGCCAGCAGCCGGTCCGCGAGGGGGCCCTCGGTCGACCCGAAGGCGTGGGCCATGGCGGGCCAGACGGTGGGACGTTCCATCATGTTCGCCTGGACCGACACGTCGGGCGCAGCGAGGTGACCGGCCTCGGCCACGCATTGCGCGCCGGTGAACGCCGCCGACCGACCGGTCGCGTCGATCATCCCGACCTGGCGCGCCTCGCGACCGTCGTCCGCAGCCACCAGGGCGTTCAGGACGTCCGGGGCGGCCTCACCGGCCCGCATCCGGGCCAGGCCGAGCGGGCCGTAGCTCGGTTCCGAGAACGACTGCGTCGCGACCGCTCCGACGCCCGCCTCCGCCCATGGCACGCCGTTGCCCACGTTGAACCAGCGGGTCTGGACGGCGACGCCGAGCTCACCGGTCACAGGATCACGAGCCACGATCGAGTAGGTCACGGACGCTCGTTGCTCCTGCGATGTCGACCGGGTCAGTGTCCGCCTCGGGTGCCCCCGAAGGCTACTCCCCGACGAGCGACCCGCCAAGAAGAGCGGCGCGAACTGGCCGCTTGCCTCCGCCCCGGCGCAGGTCCACTCTGGACGTCCACGCACCGCAGGAGGGATGACCCGATGGGCGACACGCAGGAGATGGCGACGAAGTTCGAGGAGGTCCTCCGGTCCGGCGACTTCGGTCGGCTGGGGGCGCTGCTCCAGGAGTACGGGACCGACGACTTCGTCGAGGAGTGGCCGCAGTCCGGGGAGCGCCTGACGAAGGCGGTCTCGGCGCGGATGGCCGAGAGCTACCCCGAGATGTCCGGGACGACCCCCACGTTCACCTACAAGCGGATGCTCGGTGGCGGGGATGTCTTCGTCGTCGAAGGCACCGTCGACTACGGCGACGGCATCCCGGTCAGCTACGTCGGGATCGGCGAGCTCCGTGGCGACAAGGTGTCGCGGATGACGGAGTACTTCGCCAACCCGTTCGAGCCGCCGGCCTGGCGCGCCGACTTCGTCGAGCGCATGGAACCGGCCAAGGCGTAGCCGGTCCGGCATCGGGCGTCGCCCCGGGCGGCGCCCGATGCGCTCGCGGATCAGAGCAGGAAGAACACGCCCAGCAGGACGAGCCAGAGCGACCAGACGACGTAGGCGATCGGCACGAGCGTCCCGGCCAGCGGCCAGCCGTCTCGCTCGTTCGGGCCGACGAACTCGAGCGTCCCGACGAGCAGCGCGATGCCGATCGGCACGGCGGCCGCGCCGAGCCAGCCGGGCAGGGCGGCCGTCGACAGGATCGAGACCCCGACCACCAGGGTCCATAGGCCGGTGAACAGATAGCCGAGGTGCTCCCCGATCCCTACCCCGAGCAGGCGGTGGAGCGTCGCGAAGATCACCTCGACGGTGCGGCGGGTCGCGTCGCCGTCGGGTCCGGCCGGAGCCGCGAGATAGCGGCGGGCGAGCTCGGGGACCGCGAACGGCCAGCGCACGAGACCGAGGGTCTGGACCAGCGCCGCCGTGACCCCGATCACGATCGCCAGGGCCGTCAGGGCCGGCGGGGCGGCGAGCGCGACGGCGAGGAGCGCCGTGAGCGGCACCATCAGCAGGGCGCTGAGAAGCAGTGCCTGCCAGCGGAGGAGCAGGCCGGTGCCCCCGGCGGCGAAGCGGCGCAGGATCTCGTCGGGCTCCTTGCGCAGGATGTTCGGGTAGTCGAACGCTCGCCCGAGCTCGAGGAACGCCAGGTTGAAGGCGATCGGCACGGCGATCAGCAGGACCGCCGTGAACGTCTCGGTGCTCATGGGTGGGATCCCGGGAGCGATCCTCGATCCTGCGTCATCGATCGACCTCCAGCGTTGAGGGGACTCGGCGGCACACGGCGACCCGCCCGTCCGCCATGTAGCCCGGCCGGACCGGGACGACCGGCGGGTAGCATGAGCGGGTAGGGTACGCGATGGCCGACCCGGCGCGGGACTCCGGTCGTCCGGTCAGGCATGGGTACCTGCGCGCCTGCGCCCGACCCGCCGAACTCCTCAGTCCTCGCGCGAGAAGATCACGACGCTGTACGGCGCCAGCGCCACCAGACCGCTCTGCTGGCAGCCGTCGAGGGGCGGTCCATCGGCGTCGAGGTCCAGGGCGTCGTGGCTGCCGAACTCGTGGGCGTACGTGCTGGCGTCGGAGTTGAACCGCACGTTCCACCGGCCCGGGGCCGGGAAGCCGAGCCGGAGGTCGTCGACCGTCCGGTCGGCGAAGTTGGCGACGACGACCGTGTCGTCGTGCGGCCCACCGTCCATCCAGCGATGCATGGCCAGCAGCTTGGCCTCGGGGTCCGCCCGCAGGATCGCAACGTTGGCGCCTCGAAGTCCGAGAGTGGTGCCGTCGCGGGCGCGTCGCAGCGCGATCAGATCGCGGTGGAGGCGGAGGATGCCTCGGTTGGTGCTCGCCTTCTCCCAGTCCATGGCGACGGTGTCGTCGAACCAGCGATCCTCGAGCAGCTCCTGACCCTGGAACAGCATCGGGATACCCGGTGACGTGAGGACCAGGGCCGAGCCGAGCACGGCGCGCTTCTTCGCCCACCAGCTGTCGGCATCGCCCGGCGAGATCGCCTCCGGGACCCGGGTCTGGCCGTTGGCGACATCGTCGTGCGACTCCGTGTAGATGACCCGACGCAGGGCAGGCCCTCGGCCTTCGCCGACGATCGCCGTCACCACGTCGTCGATATCCCGGGCCCGATCGTCGTGCTCGACCAGCGCCGGTCGGACCCGATAGATGAACCCGGCGTCCCATTGGGCCACGAAGCCCGCGCCGCCCTCGTCGGTCGGCGTGACCAGGGTCGGGTCGTCCCGCATGTCCTCGGCGATCGTGATCTTCCACGGCTGGCGGGTCCGGACCTCGTCGTTGAGCCAGGCCATGAAGGACCACCCGTCGGACAGGGCCGAGCCCGCGTCGGTCGCGTCGCCGTCCACGGTGCGGACATAGACGGTCGCGTCGAAGCGAAGGCCGTCGCACTGGAACTCCTCGAGCCAGCCGATCGCGCTATCGCGCAGGAATGTGCGGACCTCGCCGCGTCCGTAGTCCGGTCGCGTCGCACCCCACGGCGTGACGGCCCGCTCGTCGTTGTAGAAGTAGATCCCGCCCCCGTCGCTTTCGGACCAGCCGTCGAACCGCCACAGGTCCAGATCCGATGGCCCGAGGTGGTTGTAGACGACGTCGAGGATGACGGCGATGCCGTGGGCATGAGCGTCGCGCACGAACCGCTTCAACGCGTCCGGCCCGCCGTAGCCCGACTCGATCGCGAACAGATGGGCCGGGTTGTAGCCCCACGAGATGTCGCCGGCGAACTCGAACGGGGGCATGACCTGGACGGCGGACACACCGAGCCGCTCGAGGTAGTCGAGCCGACGCCGCGCGGCATCGAATGTGCCGCGCCGGTCGGCGGTCGCGGCGAACGTGCCGATATGCATCTCGTAGATGACCAGGTCGTCCCAGGTCGGCATCCGGAACTCGTCGTCCCCCCAGTCGAAGCCGGCCGGATCGTAGACGATGCCGTTGCCGACGGAGCTCGTGACGTGCCGCGCGTACGGGTCCATCCGGGACAGATCGCCGTCCCGGGTCCGGATCGTGAAGCGGTACTCGGCGCCGGGGGCGACGCCGGGGACGTCGGCGGACCACGTGCCGCTGGAGCCATCGCCGTCCCGCCCGAGTGGGGTCCGGTCGCGTGCCCAGTCGTCGAACGTGCCGGTCACGAAGACGGCCGTTGCGTGCGGTGCCCAGACGCGGAAGGTCGTGCCGCCAGCATGGGGGAGGGCGCCCATCCCGGGCCGGCGCGACGGGGTGGCGTGCCTCATGTCGGCGACGATAGCGCCTGGCCGGTGTGTCGTTCGGTCCCGGCGACATCGACCCACGGTCGCGTCGTAGACTCGCCGGACCGTGGACGAGGCCCTGCGCAGCAACCGCCGGCTCTGGGACGCCTGGACGAAGATCCACGTCGCGTCCGACTTCTACGATGTCGCGTCCTTCCGCGACGGCCGACGGCCCATCCGGATCGCCGACTACGAGCGCGAGGAGGTGGGGAGCGTCGAGGGCAGGACCCTCCTCCACCTTCAGTGCCACTTCGGGCTGGACACGCTGTCCTGGGCGCGCCTCGGCGCGACCGTCACCGGGATCGACTTCAGCGAGGCCGCGGTCGCCGCCGCGCGGGATCTCGCATCCGAGGTCGGGCTGCCCGCGCGGTTCCTCGTATCCGACATCGACGGGCTCCCCGACGTGCTCGATGAGCGGTTCGACATCGTCTACACGTCGAATGGCGTCCTCGGCTGGCTGCCGGACCTCGCGAGCTGGGGGCGGGTCGCGGCCCGGTTCGTCCGGCCCGGCGGCTTCCTCTACGTCACCGAGATCCATCCGGTCGCGCAGGCCTTCGAGAACGAGGACGTGGATCCCGGCGAGCTCCGGCTCGCCTACCCGTACTGGTCGCAGCCGGAGCCGCTCCGGTTCGAGGTCAAGGGCTCCTACGCCGACCGCGACGCACCCACGGAGGGTCTCGTCGAGTATGGCTGGGACCACTCGCTCGGCGAGATCGTGACCTCCCTGGCCGACGCCGGTCTCCGGCTGGAGTTCCTCCACGAGTTCGACTTCGTAAGGTGGCCGGTGGACTACCTCGTCGAGGGCGACGACGGCCGCTGGCGCCTGCCCGCCGGCTCGAAGGGGAGCCTCCCGCTGTTCTTCTCGCTCAAGGCCACGAAGCCGGAGGGCCCCTAGCCGTTCGGTGCCGCGCCGACTGTGCGGGCGGGCGTCTCGATCAGGGCCGAGCCGGTGTGGTGGCGAACGACAGGCCGACTCGCGTCGTCGGGCTTCCGTAGCCGAGACGACCGCGGGTCGCCACGAGGAGCGCGATCGCCAGCAGCCCGAAGCCGATGAGCCCGGCGATGTCGCTGGTCGCACTGCCCGGGAAGAGCTGGTTGAACACCACCTGGGAGGTGTTCACGCTCGAGTGCGCGAGGATCGCCAGGAACACGCTCCCGCGGGTGTGGTTGAAGATCCACGACATGATCACGCAGATCGACATGACGGTCAGGACGAAGATCCCCACGCTCGCCGCCGACAGGCCGCCGTTCTGGTCGGCCCAGGCCGGCATGAGGAACTGCGGGAAGTGCCAGCCGGCCCACAGGACGCCGAGGAGCAGCGTCGCGCGCAACGGACCCAGCTGCGTCTGGAGTCGCGGCAGCGCGAATCCACGCCAGCCGGGCTCCTCGAACAGCGGTCCGCCGATGACGCCGCCGAGCGTCAGGACGATCAGGTATTCCACGACGACATAGGCGGGTGAGGCCGGCGTGAAGCTCGCCAGCGCACCAGGAAGGAGGAGCGCCCCGACGAGGTAGGCGAGCGGGATGCCGACGAGGGCCACCAGGTACCATCTGCCGCCCACGCGCCAGAGCCTCATCCTGGCGGCGAGCCGGGCGAGGCCGCCGCGGCCGTCGACGAGGACGGTCACGATCAGTGCGCCGACGGTGGGTCCGAGGGTGACGACCGGTACGACGAGGGCCGGGGGTGCACCGACGACCGTGAACAGCACGAACTCGGCGAGCCAGCTGAAGGCGTAGGCCGTCGCGAAGAATGCGATCAGTGGGTGGCGCCGGATCGCAGATGACAGCGCACCGCCCCCGCTGTCAGAGGGCTGTCGAGGATCCATCTCATCCTCACGCTCGAACGAACGGCATCGCGCGTCATGCGCTCGAACGGATCATGAGCGGGGGCGATGGCCGTGTCAGGTGCGGATCGGCCCGTTCTCGGGTGACTCCCGGCCATCACCGACGGTCGCCGCCGACCGACGACTGATCCTCCGCGGCGCCGGGCCCGGAGACGCGTCCGTCGCCCGGCGCCGTGGATCGGATCGGACTACACGTCCGCCATGCGCAGCAGGCCGAAGATCGCACCCTGGGGATCGACCACCATCGACATCCGCCCGCCGGGGAAGTCCATCGGCGCGAGCATCGCCTTGCCGCCGGCCTCGACCGCCCTGCGGGTCGACGCGTCGACATCGTCGACACCGAAGTAGACGAGCCAGTAGTTCGGCATCGCCGCCGGGGCGAGCTCGCTCATCGCGGTCGCGCCAGCGATGCTCCGGCCGTCGACCAGGAACTCGGTGTAGGCCATCTCCGGGCTGGTGCTCGGCTTGAGCGCCCATCCGAACACGTCGCGGTAGAACGGCAGCGCCTGCTCGACGGCGCGCGAGTTGAGCTCGGCCCACGAGTAGGCGTTCGCGCCCTCGGTCTGGAACCCGCTCATCGTGGTCGGCTGCCAGGCCGAGATGACCGCGCCGCCCGGGTCGGCGAAGACGGCCATCCGGCCCTGGTCCCCGACGTCGAAGGCCGGCATGACCACCTGGCCGCCGGCCGCCTGCACCTTCCGGGCCAGGGCGTCGGCGTCGTCGGTGCCGATGTAGACCGCCCAGGCCGTCGGCTGGTCGGGCGACATGGTCGGGCCGATCCCGGCCACGTCCTTGCCGTCGAGCAGGGCTCGCCCATAGCCGCCGTACTGCGGATCCGGACTGACCTGGATGTCCCAGCCGAACAGCTTGGTGTAGAACTCGCGTGCGCCGGCGGCATCGGTCGTCCCGAGGTCGACCCACGCCGGCTTGTTCACGATCGCGGTCGTTGCGTTCGTCATCGACATGCACCTCCACGTGCTGGCGCCGCACCCTCGGAGGGGCCCGGGAGGGCATTGTGCGCCTGATCGCCGAGACGCGAACCGTTCCGCAGTGTCGACAGGGGACCCCCGCCACGGATCCACCGACGGTGACGCGTCGAGCGTTCGGCGGTCAGGCCCTGGGATCGGCGGCGGGCAGCCCCCGGTCCTCCATCTCCCACGCATGGTCCATGACGTGGTGGGCGGTGCGTCGCACGAGGAACTGGATCGGCCAGGAGCGCGCCGGCCTGCCGTCGGCGTTGTAGGCACGGATGGCATCGAGGTAGTCCTGCCGATGCGCCGCGAGGCCACCCGGGGTGAGGACGACCTCGCGCGGCGTTCGGACCTCGACCTTGCGTGAGAACTGCTCGGGCTCGTTGGCGTAGACGTGGCGGATGATCTGGTCGCGAGTGCGCCCGGCGCTGCGAGGTCCGGGCCGCAGCTCGGCAGGGACGCGTGCCGCGACGTCGTCGAAGTCGGCCCAGCAGGCCCGCAGGAGCTCGAGCCGCCGCTCCAGGTCGGCCGGTGGCAGCACCTCGGCCTCGATCCGCGACGGTACGTGGGCGATGCCCCAGAAGTCGGTCGAGCTCGATCCGGGGACGCGTTCGACGACCTCCACGTCGCGCTCCGCGGCGAACGCGCTCGCCAGGCCGGCCCGTTCGGCGACGCCGGCGTACCGAGGGACATACGACGACAGCCTGGCGAGGGCGTCGTCCTCGGATGTCCCCCAGCGATCGAGCCCGGGCCAGTCCATGGCACCCGCCACGACCCGGCGTTTCTTGCCGATCTCGAGGATCACGCGCAGCGGGTCGGTCATGCTCGACAGGCTACCTCGCCCGGTCGGACCAGGAGATCTGTCGCTCAGCTCGCGGCGAGGACCTCCCGCAGCTTCGCGGCGAAGCCATCCGGATCGCCGGTCTGGCCGTATTCGCCGCCGAGGAAGCCGCCGTGGTTGCTCGGGAAGATCACGGGCTCGGTGCCGAGCCGCTCGGCGACGGCGAACGCGCCGCGGGACGCCATCGTGCCCTCCGATTCGATGCCCGAGGCCAGCACGATCCGCGTGGAGGCCGCCCGCAGCGCCTCGACGTCGGGCTCGTAGTGGGTGCACGAGATGATGTTCTGACCCAGGAGCGCGTCCGTCCGGCTGCCGTCATCCTGCGTCGGCAGACCGAACATCGCCGGGTCGGGACCCGGCTGAGCGGCATCGTCCACGGTCATCGGCCCTTTGTGGCTCACGGCCGCGATGAACCGCGCCATGCCGGCACCGAAGCCCGATCGCTCGTACGTGTCGTGGATCGCCTCGGTCACCGCCATCGCCCCTTCGCGGTCGGGCAGGATCGAGGCGAGCGGCGGCTCGTGCGCGACGAGCGTCCGGACCTGCTCCGGGTGCGCGGCCACGAGCGCGAGCGCGTTCACCGCGCCACCGCTGCTGGCGAACAGGTCGACCGGCCCCGCGCCGAGCGCGTCGATGATCCGATGCAGGTCGTCGGCGTGCTGCTGAGGCGTCGACGGGCTGGCCGGATCCGCCTTCGTGCTGCGATCGACGCCGCGCGGGTCGTAGGTCACCACGGTGCGATCGGGGAAGTGCCCGGCGAGCGTCTGGAACCCACCGGCGCCCATCGGCGAACCGATCAGCAGCAGCACCGGATCCGTCGGGGAGCCGCCGGACCGGACGTCGTAGGTCAGGACGGCGCCCGGCGCGTCCAGGGTGCTCGTCGTGGGCTCGGTCATCGTGGTCATGGTTCGTCTCCCTGTCGTGCTGCTGATGGCTTACGCCGAGCGGACGGCATCTTCGGCGAGGATCGCGTCGATCTGGCCGACGGCCTGGGTGAGTCCTTCCTCCATGCCCATCGCCAGGACCTGCTCCATCGCCGCGGTGCTCGGGAAGCGGCTCTCGATCGACATCCGCGTCCGGCCGGCGTCGATCGGCTCGATCGTCACCCGGCCCTCGTTCCGCGGGAAGGCGTCGTTCGGTGTCCCGTCCTCGTTCGCGAACCCGTCGAGGAAGACGAGCCGGCGCGGTGGATCGGCCTCGATGATGTCCCAGAAGCCGTGCGGCTGGTCGCCGCTGGGTCCGGTCATGTGGTACTCGACGTGGCTGCCGGGCGCCAGGTCGTGGGCCGTGAACGTGGCCGGGTACGTCGGCGGACCCCACCAGCGCTCGAGCTTGCGCGGATCGGCCCAGAGGTCCCACACGCGCTCCGGCGACGCGTCGAACTCGGCGGTCAGGGTCATGGTCAGGGCTTCGGGATCCTTGCGGACGGCGGTGACGGTCATGCGATGAAGTCCTCCGTGCTGGTGATGAGCTCCGTCATGCGCTCGACGCGGCCGCGCCACAGCGCCTCGTACCGGTCGAGCAGGCCGCGCGCCAGGCGAAGCCCCTCGATGTTCGTGCGCACGACCTTGCGCCGGCCCGTGCGCTCCTTGGTGACCAGGCCCGCCCGCTCGAGCACCGCGACGTGCTTCTGCACCGCCGCGAAGCTCATCGGGTAGTGCCCGGCCAGCTCGGCGACGCCCTCGCTTCCGCCGAGCGCACGCAGGACGATGTCGCGCCTGGTGGCATCCGCCAGGGCGGCGAAGACGTGATCGGCGTTGAAGGCGTCGCTCATTGATACAACCATACGGTTGTATCGACGCCCTGTCAAGCGCCGAGCGGCCGCTCGTGGCGGGGACGTGGACTTCGGGGTGCCGACCGGATCAGGACGCAGATCGGAGCTGCAGGCGGACGTCCCGCGCGATGCGTTCGAGCTGCTCGACCTCATCCTTCATCGGCCAGAGCAGGATCCGCTGCAGACCCGCGGCCTGATACCTCCCGAGGAGGTCGACGCAGGCGGCAGGGGAGCCGATCGGAAGCCGGCCCTCGATCTCATCCACCGGGCGACGGAGCATCAGGCTGAGCCGCTCGATGGCCGCTCGCGCCTCGGCCGGATCGTCCGTGACACAGAGCCAGGTCGTCGCCATCGTGGACGGGAATGTCGCCGGATCCCGACCTTCCGCCTCGAGCATCTCGGCGAGCATGGTCCAGGTCGTCGCGAACGACTCCGGGGTGGTGTTGTAGCCGGAGGCCAGCCAGCCATCGGCCAGTCTCGCCACGCGCCGCATGCCCGCGATCGACCCCCAGCTCCCGATCCAGATCGGCGGACCCTTCGGCTGCGCCGGGGGAGGAGCGAGTCGGACGCCGGTCGTGTCGTAGTAGCGCCCGACGAAGGGTGCTCGGTCGCCGTCCCAGAGGGCGCGCATGACTGCGACGGCTTCGTCGAAGCGGGTCCAGCGCTCCTCGAACGAGAGCCCGACCAGGCCGTAGTCGGCCGGCGAGGAGCCGGGTCCGACACCGGCGTCGAGGCGGCCGCCGGACAGGAGATCGAGCGCACCCAGCGCCTTGGCAAGGGCGAAGGGTCCGCGCACGACCGGCAGGGAGACGCTCGTCATCAGCCGGACCGTCGGTGCGGTGCTGAGGATGGAGGCCAGGGCCATGGGACCGTCGAGCCAAGGTCGGCCGTAGGTGAGGTGATCGTTGGCCGAGATCGTCCCGAAGCCGAGGCGCTCCGCGGCGGTCGCCAGCGGCGATCAGGCGATCCAGCGACGGCAGCTCGTCGTCCCAGCTGATCTGCGGGAGATGTACCCCGAATTCCATCGTGCGCCCACTCTACGTCCCGATGACCTGCTGGCGTAACCTCGCAAGCCTCCTCTATCCTGCCGAGGGAGGCGACATGACCGTCATCGATTGGCTGCTCGACTCCGATCCCTCGATCCGCTGGCAGGTCATGCGCGACATGACGGACGAGCGGGAGGACGCCATCGCGGTCGAGCGGTCGAGGGTCGCGACGGAAGGCTGGGGCGCCCGGCTCCTCGCGCTCCAGGCAGCGGACGGGACGTGGGGCGGCCGGCCGTGGTCGCACGACTGGACCGACACGTTCCACGTCCTGGAACTGCTTCGACGGTTCGGACTCGATCCCGAGAGCGAGCCGGCCCGTCGGGCGGTCGCTCTGGTCCGGGCGCGTGTCACCTGGCGCGATCCTGACTTCGAGACGCCGTGGGCCGACAACCGGTTCTTCGAGGGCGAAGTCGAGCCGTGCATCAACGGCAACGTCGTCGCGACCGGCTCGTACTTCGGCGTCGACATGGCGCCGCTCGTCGAGCGGCTCCTGGGCGAACAGCTGCCTGACGGCGGCTGGAACTGCGAGGTCGAGAACGGAGCGACGGTGTCGTCGTTCGGGACGACCATCAACGTCCTCGAGGGCCTGCTCGAGCACGAGCGGGCGATCGGCGGCTCGACTGCGGTGCGGGAGGCGCGCCGGCGCGGCGAAGGGTACATGCTCGAGCGCCGCCTGTTCCGGCGGAAGTCGACCGGGCAGGTGATCGACGCGGACTGGCTCCGCTTCTCGTACCCGACCTGGTATCACTACGACGTCCTGCGTGCGCTGGACTACCTGCGCGACGCGCGCATCCAGCCGGATGATCGGATCGCCGAAGCGATCGGGATCATCGGGGACCGCCGGGGTCCCGACGGCCGCTGGCCGCTCGAGAACGTCCACGAGGGCGAGACCCACGTCGAGATCGATGACGGCGAGGGCCGGCCGAGCCGGTGGAACACGCTTCGAGCGATGCGGGTGCTCGACTGGTACGCGCGGGGCGGGGGAGCCGTGGTACCTCCGGCCGACGCCGGCGGCCGCGACACCTAACCGGGCAGCAGGTCCTCGAAGGGCACCGGATCGGCGAACGGATCCGGGGATCCGCTGGGCGGCTGCGCGGCCATCGCCACGGCGAGCTCCGTAGCGGCCCGCTCGATCCGCTCCACGAGGCTGCCATCCGTGGCGACCTCGCCCTGGCCCCAGTCCTCGGCAGCGGCGTAGACGCCGGTCGGGACGACCGCGGCCCGGAGGTAGGCGAAGAGCGGGCGGACCGCGTGCTCGATCGCCAGCGAGTGCCGCGGCGTGCCGCCGGTGGCGGCGATCAGCACCGGCTTGGCTCGGAAGCCGTCCCGATCGATCGCATCGAAGAACATCTTGAACAGGCCGTTGTACGAGCCGCTGAAGATCGGGGTGACCGCGATGATGCCGTCCGCCGCGAGGACGGCATCGAGCGCGGCCTGGAGCGACGGGGTGGGGAAGCCCGTGAGCATCTGGTTCACGAGCTCGACGGCGTGGGCGCGCAGCTCGACCACCTCCAGGCGCGGCTCGAGGCCGTCCTCGCGAAGGTGACGCTCCACGGCGGCCGCCAGCCGGTCGCCCAGCAGCCGGCTCGAGGACGGCTCGGACAGACCGGCCGTCACGACGACGAGCGAGCGGGTCGCGTGAGCGCTCATGCCGACGCCGCCGGGACCGTGGCGGGGGAAGCGACCTCGTCCATCCGCGTCGCGGCCACCCGAGGGTGGAGCGGCGGCCCGGCCGGCACATCCGCGGGACGCAGCGCCTCGAACTCGCGGCGGAGCACCGGCACGACCTCGGAGCCCAGGATGTCCAGCTGCTCGAGGACCGTCGTGAGCGGGAGCCCGGCGTGATCCGCGAGGAACAGCTGGCGCTGGTAGTCGCCGACGAACTCGCGGAAGCCGAGCGTCCGATCGATGACCTGCTGCGGGCTGCCGATCGTCATCGGGGTCTGCGCCATGTAGTCCTCGAGGGACATCGCGCCGCCGTAGACCGGCGCGTGGTCGAAGTACGGACGGAACTCGCGGATGGCGTCCTGGCTGTTCCGGCGCATGAACACGTGCCCGCCGAGACCCACGATGGCGTGGCTGGCAGGCCCATGCCCGTAGTGCTCGAAGCGACGCCGGTAGAGCTCGACCATCCGCTGGACATGCTCCTTCGGCCAGAAGATGTTGTTGTGGAAGAAGCCGTCACCGTAGTAGGCCGCCATCTCGGCGATCTCCGGGCTGCGGATCGAGCCGTGCCAGACGAAGGGCGGGATGCCTTCCAGCGGGCGAGGGGTCGAGGTGAACCCCGTCAGCGGCGTGCGGAACCGGCCCTCCCAGTCCACCACGTCCTCGCGCCACAGGCGACGGAGGAGGTCGTAGTTCTCGATGGCCAGCGGGATGGCATTGCGCAGGTCCTGGCCGAACCATGGGTAGACCGGGCCCATGTTGCCGCGGCCGAGCATGAGGTCCACTCGGCCGTCGGCCAGGTGCTGGAGCATCGCGTAGTCCTCGGCGATCTTGACCGGGTCGTTGGTCGTGATCAGGGTGGTCGCGGTCGACAGCTGCAGCCGCTCGGTCTTGGCGGCGATGTAGCCGAGCAGGGTGGTCGGCGAGGACGGCACGAACGGGACGTTGTGATGCTCGCCGGTCGCGAAGACGTCGAGGCCGATCTCCTCGGCCTTGAGCGCGACCGTGACCATGATCCTGAGGCGCTCTTCCTCGCTGACCGCGTGGCCCGTGGTCGGGTCGGGCGTGACGTCGCCCACCGTGAAGACACCGAATTGCATGCTCTGTCGCGTTCCTCTGACGGCTCGCCCGTCCTTGCCGGCGACCACGAGCGGTGATCGCGTCCGATGACAGTATACGCACCAGTTAGTTGCGGGCGCAACGACCTATGGGATCGTCAGCACCACGTTGCCCGCCTTGCGCCACAATTCGACGTAGCGGTGAGCCTCGACGACCTCGCTCATCGGATAGCGCCGATCGATCACGGCCCGGAACTCACCCGCCTCGATGAGCTCCTTCAGGAACAGGATGTCCGGCTTGTTCCGCCGAGCCGCCGCGATCCGCACCCGCCTCGAGCCGAGGAACCGGGTCACGATGAGCCAGGCGAAGGTATCGAGGAGGAACCGACCGCCGTCCGTCGCGACGTAGACGCCGCCGGGCCTCAGCGCGCGACGGCCGCGCCGGAACGAGTACTTGCCGACCGCGTCGACGATCGCGTCGTAGGTCGGGCCCCGTTTCGTGAAGTCCTCCTGTCGGTAGTCGATGACCTCGTCCGCGCCGAGTGACCGGACCAGCTCGACGTGCGCTGTGCCACAGACGGCCGTCACGTGCGCCCCGAAGTGCTTGGCGAGCTGGACGGCCGCGCTGCCGAGGGAGCCGGACGCGCCGTAGACGACCAGGCGTCGACCGTCTCGGGCGTCGGCTAGGCGCAGGGCGGACAGGGCCTGCGCCGCTCCGTCGCAGACCGCGGCTGCTTCCTCGTAGCTCATGGTCGTCGGTTTGAGCGCCAGCGGCGCGCTCGCCCGGACGCACACGTACTCCGCGTGGGCGCCGATCCAGGTCGACGGGTGGCCGAACACCGCGTCGCCGAACGTGAACTCCGACACGTCAATGCCGACGCCTTCGACATCGCCCGCGAACTCGACCCCGAGCGTTCGCCATCTCGGCCGGCGGAGCCCGACCAGCAGCCGCCACAGGAAGGGATCGGCTCGCCGAAGGTGCACGTCGCTCTGCGAGACCGTGCTGGCGCGCACCCGGACGAGCACCTCGTCGCCCTTCGGAACCGGCCGCTCGGCCTCCTCGATCCGGAGGACCTCCGGGGGTCCGTAACGGTCCTGGACGACGGCCTTCATCCCGTTGGATCGTGGCCGTCCGTCGCCGTCCGGTGCCGGGCTTCTGTCGCGGCGAGCCGATCGTGGGTCTCGGCGATGAGCGGCATGACGACGTCATCGAAGGTGGCGTCACTCGGGTTGAGGAGCGAGATCCAGAGCTGCTTCGCGTAGACGGGGTGGGGGAGGAGCCGGTCGTACGCGGCGAAGTCCGGCTTCTCCACCGTCTCGGGGTATCGCTCGAGGATCACCGTGCGGATCGCCTCCGGCGTCGGCCCGGGCGGCAAGCTCGAAGGACTCATGGGTCGACCGTACACCTCGCACGCCAGCGATCGCACGAGACGTCACCTGCCTCGGTGCGCGTTCTAGAGTGACGTCATGCTGATCATCGTGCCTCCGTCGGAGTCGAAGCGACCGCCTCTGGATCACGGCCTCCCGGTCGCCCTGGACGGCCTGTCGTTCCCGGAGCTCACGGTCGTTCGGACCCGGGTCCTCGACGCCCTCATCGCGACCAGCGCTCGACCCGATGCGTTCGAGCGATTGCAGGTCCGCCCGACGAAGGCGGCGGAGGTCGCCCGCAATACGTGGCTGCGCGAGCTGCCGGCGATGCCCGCGCTGGACGTCTATTCGGGCCCCCTCCACGACGGGCTCGCGGCGTCGTCGTGGTCCGCGGCGGCCGCCGAGCGCGCGGAGCGTGGTCTCGTCGTCACGTCTGCGCTGTGGGGTCTCGTCCGACCGGCCGACCGCATCCCGCCGTATCGCCTCCACGTCTGCTCACGGCTGGTCGGCATCGACCGCCTCGAGCCGACGTGGCGTACGGTCCTCGGCGACCGCCTGGCCGACGCCGCCGGTCCCGATGGGATCGTGCTCGACCTCCGCTCGCCCAGCTACCAGGCGATGGGCATGCCGACTGGTCTTGGGGACCGAACCATCGCGCTGCGTGTCGACCGATCGGCCAGCGACGGGCGTCCCATCGGCGATGTCCTCGCAAAGCGCATCCGCGGCCAGGCGGCTCGCCGGCTGCTGGAAACGGTCGATGAACCGGCCGATCCCGGTGCGCTCGCCCGGATCCTCGCCGAGAGTTGGCCGGTCCGACTCCAGGAGCCGGACCGTGGCGATCGGCCCTGGACGATGACCCTCACGGCGGACGATTGAGCAGGGCGATCGAGACCGTCGTGCCGACGAGGCTCGGTCGGAGCTTCCGCTGGCTCCTGTCGGCCACGATCGTCAACAACATCGGCGACGGCGTGGTCCTTGCGGCCGGCCCGCTGCTCGTCGCGTCCCTGACGAGCGATCCATTCCTGGTGTCGCTGGCCGTCCTGAGCGAGTACCTCCCGGTCCTGCTCTTCGGCGTCCTCGGCGGCGCCGCGGCGGATCGCTTCAACCGACGGCGCATGGTCATCGTGGCCAACGTCGGGCGGGCCTTCGCCCTGATCGTCCTCGTCGCGACGATCGTCAGCGGGACCGTGGGCATCGGTGTGGTGCTCGTCACCTTGTTCGTCCTCGGCACGGCCGAGACGTTTGCTGACTCCGCCAGCAGCACGCTCCTGCCGGGCATGGTCGCTCGCGACGACCTCGGGATCGCCAATGCGCGGATGCAGGGCGCATTCCTGCTGACCAACCAGCTGGTGGCTCCACCGATCGGAGCCTTCCTGTTCGCCGCCGGCACGGCGATCCCGTTCGCGACGAACGCGGTCTGCTTCGTCCTCGGGGCGCTGCTCGTATCGCGCGTCGTGACCAGCACCACCAATGAGCTGCGCGAGCGATCGAGCCTTCGGACCGAGATGGGGGAGGGGATCCGCTGGCTCCTGGCGCATCCGCCCATGCGGACCCTGGCGCTGACGATCTTCACCTTCAACGTCGCGTTCGGGGCCGCCTGGTCGGTCCTCGTGCTCTACGCCAGCCAGCGACTCGGGATGGGCGACGTGGGGTTCGGTCTCCTGACGACCGCGCTCGCCGTCGGAGGGGTCATCGGGATCGTGTCCTATGGGCGACTGGAGCGACGGTTCTCGCTCAGCGACATCATGCGCGTCGGCCTGCTGATCGAAACCGCCACCCATCTGTCCCTCGCCGTCACGACCTCACCCGCGGTCGCGTTCGCCACATTGGTGGTCTTCGGCGCCCACGACTTCATCTGGGGCACGACATCGACCGTCGTGCGACAGCGGGCCGTCCCCGATGAGCTGCTCGGCCGGGTGACGGGCGTCTATCGCGTGGCGATCGTCGGAGGACTGGTCATCGGCGCCCCGATCGGAGGCCTGCTCGCCCGGACGTTCGGGATCACTGCCCCGTTCTGGTTCGGCTTCTTCGGATCGGCGCTGCTCGTCACGATCCTGTGGCGTCACTTCGACCTCATCGTTCACGCCGGCGAGCCGAGGAATGCCTGACGACGACGCGAGCCGTGAGTCGTAGGGAGGCGGATGCGAGCCGCCTCCAGCGAACCTTGGTCAGCCGAGCGGCTTGAGGCGGGCGATCGGGATGATCCGGTCGGTCTTTGACGGGTAGTCGGCGAACTGCGGATGCTCCGCGACGTGCCGGTCCCACAGGGCGTCGCGGTCGGCCTCGCTCGCGACCGTCGCGCTGGCCTGAACGATCTCGCCGTCGGCTTCGACCGTCACGACCGGGTTCGCGACGAGGTTCGTGAACCACGCTGGGTCCCCGGGTTCGCCTCGATTCGACCCGACGACGATGTAGTCGTCCCCATCACGCGAGAAGGACACGACGACCGTTCTCGGCTCGCCGCTCTTCGCCCCGGTCGTCGTGAGGACCATCACGGGGCGCCCCTCGAAGTAGCCACTCGTGGGCCGGCCGTTGGCGCGGATGTCGGCGATCAGGTTCTTCGTCCAGTCGGCGTAGTCGGTCATCGAGGATCCTCGGACTTCAGCGGCGCGCTTCGGTTGCGTGAGCAACCATCCCACAGATCGGCGTTCTCCGGCGATCTGACGGCCCAAGACCGAGGAGGTAGCCGGTCGGCTACGGCTTGGGATGCTCGACCAGGAAGCGGATGACCGCATCCGTGAATGCTGGCGTGAGTGCGGGAACGTGTGTGCCGTTCGGGATCGTCCAGAGCTGGACACTCGCGCCGTCGTCGCAACCTGACCACTCCTGGACGGACGTCTCCGCCGGATCCGTGCCGTCCGCCAGGTTCGCGTCGACATCGATCTTCGCGCTCAGCGCTGACGCCTTCCCGCCGCACCGGTCGTTCGTTGCCCATGCCGCGGCCGTCGCTTTGGCGCCCGGGTAGGGCCCGGTGCTGCCGCTGAGCGGCCCGCCGCCGTCGAAGTTGATCACCTCATCCGCCGTGCCCTGGACCTGGACCACGGAGACCGGCTCGCTCGGCTTGCAGTCGGCTGGATCGGCGTAGGTCTCGCCGGCCACGCTCACGATCGCGGCAAGCAGGTCGGCTCGTTCGCAGGCCATGCGATACGACATGAAGCCGCCGTTCGAGTGCCCGACCACCGCGATCCGCTTCGGGTCGATGGCGAGCTTGCTCTCGATGTCGGCGATCACGCTGGACAGGTAGGCCACGTCGTCGACCGTCGAGTGACCGAAGTTGCAGCAGGCGTCGGTCGCGTTCCAGAAGCGGTCCCCATGGCCATCCTTCGTGCCATCGGGGGTGACATAGACGAACCCATCTCGTTCCGCCGCAGCCGCCATGTCGAAGTAGGCATCAACGTCGTTGCCGGAGGCTGTGTAGCCGTGCAGGAGGACCACGAGCGGGACGGGCCGGCTTGCGTCGTAGGACGCCGGCACGTGGACAACGACCGGGCGATCTCCACCGACGATGAGCTCTGCGGCCGAGCTCGCGGTCGCTGACGGTGTCGCCCCTGGCGCCGTGGCGATGGGCGCCGAGGCGGTCGGTGCCGTACCTGAAGGCGCCTCCGCCGATGATGGCGCCGCCACTGGCGATCCCGAGCATCCGGCGATCAACGCTGCCACGGCTACGACCACAACAGGACGTCGCATCATCGAGTCGAATGATGGACCCTCCGGTCAACCCGCGCCTTGAGGCCAAGGAGACATAACTCACCTTATCGGCAGTGAGTTGGGGAGTTCGCGACGCGCTGCGGCCGATGGACGGGCTGAACGCACCGGCTGACGCACCGGACTTCGTGCGTTCCCCTTGCCAGGCCGATCGAGCGCGCCGACACTCGATGGCCACGGGCCGAACGGTTCCTGGAGGTCGGGTGTGCGTATCCGCAGGCGGTTCACGATCTTGTGGACCGTCATCTGCCTGGCCATCTTCGCGTTGCTGGTGAGTACGGCACGCACGCCAGCCGAACCGGGCTGCTTCGAGTACTGCTCGCTCAACGCGGACGTCGCCCGAGGGATGATGGTGATCGTCGTCGCCGTGTGGCTCATCGTCGCCGTTGTCGCCAACGGGTTGTGGTGGTTGGCGACGACCACCCCCTGTCCCCGGTGTGGCAGGCGGGTCGACCCGGCGGTCAGCTCGTGTCCGGCCTGTTCGTACGACCTTCGTGGGGGTCGGCCACCGGGTGCCGGCGACCCGCCGTCCAAGACGGGCTGATCGAGCTCCCGATCACGCGACCCGGCAGGCCAGGTAGACGTACAAGGGCAGGTCGAGTGCGACATGGATCGCGATGGGCAGGAACAGCGATCGCGTCCGGACGGTGATCAGACCGGCGATCAGACCGCCGGCGGCGAGCGCAAGGACCAGGATCGGCGCGGAGCCGATGACATCCGGCCCGCCATGCGCCAGGCCGAAGACGACGGCCTGGAGGCCGACGGCCGGCGCCAGCCCGATCACGCGGGCGGACCAGCCCATCAGCGCCCCACGGTAGGCGATCTCCTCCATGATCCCGTTCGCGAGCGCGAACACGAGCGCAGGCACGAGCGCTGCGGGATCCGAGGTGTCGAGGCCGATCGAACCGAAGAAGGGTCGGGCCAGGGCCGGACCGAGGACGAGTCCGAGGACCCCGAACAGGGCGAATCCGGCAAGGCCGATCTCGAGGACGCGGACCGACGGTCGCAGGAGCCACAGGCTCGCAGCACGGGCGCGCAGGATGACCGCCAGGAAGGCGACCGCTCCGAGCACGATCACGGCCTCGATCAGCCGCCAGACGGCCGGCGGCGACAGGACGTTCCCGCAATCCCCTCCGTTCAGCGCGGCCGCCGGCGGCGCGATCAGTCCGAAGCACAGGCTGAGCGCCACCGGGACCGGCGCCGCCCAGGCCCAGCGCACGGGAGCGTCCCGTCGGATCGCCACGATCGTGCCCGCCATCAGCGCGACGAGGACCGCCAGCCGCGTCTCCCGTACGGCTGCGGCGACGATCAGGATGGCGATCGGCAGGAGGGCGCGCGCTGCCCCGGCCGGATCCCGGGGCAGCGCCGCGCGAACGGTCAAGCCGGGTCGGTCCCGGCGGCCGACGCGACGTTGCTCCCGGTGACGATGACCAGCGCGGCGCCTGGTGCCGGGTCGTCGTCGGCCATGACCGCCGCCCACGACGCCGCGGCTGACCCCTCGACCGTGACCCCGAGCTCGGCGGTCAGCTCGGCCTCGGCGTCGTGCAAGCGCGCTTCGGCGATCAGCCGCATGTCGTCGACGCGTCCGACCATCAGATCGAGCGCCTCCGGGATGGGCACCCGGGTCGCGATCCCGTCGGCGTACGTCGCGGCGGTGGTCGTCTGCACGAGCCTCCCCTGCCGCCACGAGAGGGTCATCGAGGGGGCACCGTCGGCCTGGACGCCGATCACCCGGCAGGCCGGGGCCGACGAGCGCAGCCAGGACCCGACCCCGACGATCAGGGCGCCGTTGCCGACCGGGACGTAGGCGGTCCCGAGCTCCGGCAGCGCGCCGGCGTCGATCGCATCCGTCAGCTCGGCCGCCAGCGTCGCAGCACCGGTCGAGATCCGGGGATCCTGGCCGTCGACGAGGAGGCGGGCCCCGGATGATCGGGCATGCGCCTCGGCCGCCTGCCGCGCCTCGTCGAAGTCGCGTCCCTCCTGGATCACGGTCGCACCGAGCGCGCGCATCCGTTCCACCTTGACCGGGTTCGCGGCGGTCGAGGCGTAGACCGTGACCGGGACGCCCAGCGCGCGACCCGCGAACGCGACGCCCTGCCCGAAGTTGCCGGCAGACGCGACGACCAGCGGACGGTCCGGGCCGATCGACCCCTCCCCCACCAGCTCGCGGACGGCGTGCCACGTCCCACGGCCCTTGAACGACCGGATCGGGTTGACCGTCTCGACCTTGACCACGACCGGCCGACCGGCGCGCGCCGAGAGGCCGTCGTGGACGAACTGCGGTGACCCGACGAACGCGGGATGCAACGTCCGCGACGCGGCCCGGATGGCGCCCGGTTCGAGCTCGCGACAGGCTCGAGCCGGCACGTCGGGCGGGCTAGGGTGCCCGGCCGGCACCGACCGGCGCGTCGGCGGCCGCGACCTCGGCAGCGATCGCCGCGTCGGCCTCGCGGGCCGCCGCGGCCATCTCCGCCGGCGGGAGTTGCGCGCGGTGCCGTTCGACGAGGGTCGGGATGAGCTCCGACCAGTTGTGCCCGACGACCCGGACACGGACCCGCCAGGCACGTGCCACGGCCGTCTCGAGCAGCTGTCGCTCGCGCCTCCGGAGGGCGTCGTGGTCCAGGTCGCCGATCGCGATCAGCGGGGCGAGCGCCGCGAACGGCGGGAAGGTGTAGGCGTCATCGGTGTTCTCGATCAGGCGGTCGATCGTCAGCTCGAACGCGGGCTCCTCGGCCAGCGGCGGGCTGCCGCGCTCCATCAGGACGATCGAGTCGATCGGCGCTCGGTCGGTCATGTCGCAGTCGATCAGCGACTGGACGTGGTACTTGGGCGGCGGGACGATGAGCTGGACCCACGAATTGATCGTCACGATCGGGACGTTGAGCCGACCGAGGGCATGGCCGGCGCTCCGGCCGCCCTTCGAATGGACCCGACTTCGGATCGCCAGCATGAACCGGTCGGCCCGCGGCAGCGCCTGGTCGTTGACCGCGCTCATCGTGTGCGAACTCAGGGTCATCGGCTTCGGGTAGCTGAGGATCTCGCCCTCGGCCGTGAGGATCGCCATGTCGTCGGAGATGAAGCCCCAGCTCCGCTGCATCAGCAGGCGCAGGACCGTGCTCGTCTTCCCCGTGTCGGTCTGAGCCGACATGATGATCGCGCCACGCTCCGCGTCGATCGCCGCGCAATGGAGCAGGACGTAGCCGCGGGAGACCAGCCAGAAGCGGAGCAACGGCTCGACCATGTTCGTGTACAGAACGTGGTGCGACCAGGTCAGCAGCCAGTTCGCGTCGAGCTCGACCCGCTCGCCGATCCGGACGTCGAAGGCGGCCGACAACATGCCGAAGTGCTCGCGGTAGCGGATGACCCCGTCGGACCCCTTGACGGTCGAGACGTGGAGGTGCGGTCCACCGCCGATGGCCCGTCGCGAGATGACGATGTCGGGCTCGACCCGGTGGGTGACGTTGAAGGCGGCCAGCTCGGGGAGATGGACCGTCGAGGTGATCCGGACGATGCCGTGGACGTCGTACTGGTACGAGCCGTCGATCGGGACCTGGTCGCGTCGGTCGCGGCCGGCCCAGATCCAGTTGTCGGCGACGAGGTAGCGGACGCCGAAGGTCAGCCCGAGGGCGACCAGGTTCGAGATCAGGTAATGGATGCCGGCGATCTCGGTGAGGATGTGGAGCGTCGGCAGGCGGATGATCTGGGTCACGAGGTTGAGCAGGTTGAACGTCAGGTAGCGCCACAGGAGGTGGCCGCCGACCTCGCGGCCGCGGAAGACCCACAGCTCGATCAGGACGAAGTTGGTGAAGGTCGAGACCTGCGACGACAGGAGCGCGGCCCACAGGAGCTGCTGCTGGCCCATCGCCGTGACGAAGAAGTGGAGCGCGACCTCGTTGACGACGATGCCCGAGATCCCGACGAGGGCGAACTTCGAGGGGCTGAGGAGGGATCGGAAGAGACGACGAACCCGAGGTCGGCGATGCCAGCGCGTGGGCACCTGGGCGTTCGAATCGGACGTCGTCACAGATCCCTCGGAACGGGCGCGGTCGAACGGCATCGTAATCGAGGGGTGAACGGAGCGTCAAACCAGCGCCGGGCACGGAAACGCCCGAAGGAACCAATCGATCCGCTGGTCCGTGGCCGCCGATGCAAGCACCTGCGACTCGGTCCCATCGTATCCCGGTCCGTCCTCGTCGCCGCCGATGCAAGCACCTGCGTCGCCGCTGCCGGTCCGTCATGGCCCCTTCGGGCAAGACCTACTGTATGGGCGGGCCGCCCGTGCTGGCTATGGGGTTATCCACGAACTTGGGCACCGGGCCGGTCATTCCTCGGTCGTTGTCCACGGTCCGTCCACGCCCTCGGCCCGCCGACCGGGGCCTGACCCTCGGATCGTGGCCTGGGCGCCTGTCTCCCCCGTCAGGCGCGCATGCCCCGCACGTTGGGCGACGTCGGCCGCCCGGTCCCCCGTCAGGCGCGCATGCCCCGCACGTTGAGTGTCGTCGGCCGCCCGGTCCCCCGTCAGGCGCGCATGCCCCGCACGTTGGGCGACGTGCGCGGCGGATCGGGACCAGGTTCGTGCTCGATCCACGCTCAGCGCCGGTCGAGATCGAGGCCGGTGATGCAGCGATCGCATCAGTTGGCCCTCTTACGTGCGCGTGGTGCGCCGATGACCAGGTCGCGTCGGGCGGCGCCTCGAGCAGGCACTTCCGAGCGGGGACCCTCGAGCCCGAGAGCCCACCGCGGCTGGCACGTCGGGTGCGAACAACGGCGAGCGCCAAGGTCGGGCCCGAGTCACGGCGAGCGCCAAGGTCGGGCACGAGTCATCGGGCCGGGCGACCGAGTGGGCCGACCGTGGCACCGAGATCCCGATCCCGCTCGTCCACAGGCCGAGCCGACCCGACGCGGGACACGAAGAAATGCCCGGAGGAACCGTCGGCCCTCTGCCGAGTCCCCTGAAGCAAGCTCCAGCGGTCTCAAGGCTTCGGTCCATCGGCCCCTTCGGGCAAGACCTACTATGGCCCGCGACTCCCCAACCCGGCTAGCGGCTTATCCACGACCTTTGACATCGCAGGCCCCGAATCCAGACGGTTGTCCACCGCTCGTCCACCGCGCCGGGCCCTGGATGGATCGCAAACGGTCCCGGCGTCGGGAACGGCGCCGGCATCGATCCCTAGGCTCGATCCGGGTCGGACGGACGCCAACGGAGGTTGAGGGACGGAACGGGAGCGTCAAACGACGCCGACGGGGCGTCAAACGACGCCGACGGAGCGTCGAGGGGTGAACGGAGCGTCAAACCAGCGCCGGGCACGGAAACGCCCGAAGGAACCAATCGATCCGCTGGTCCGTGGCCGCCGATGCAAGCACCTGCGACTCGGTCCCATCGTATCCCGGTCCGTCCTCGTCGCCGCCGATGCAAGCACCTGCGTCGCCGCTGCCGGTCCGTCATGGCCCCTTCGGGCAAGACCTACTGTATGGGCGGGCCGCCCGTGCTGGCTATGGGGTTATCCACGAACTTGGGCACCGGGCCGGTCATTCCTCGGTCGTTGTCCACGGTCCGTCCACGCCCTCGGCCCGTCGAGCGGGGCGAAGTGTCAGCGCTCGAGCGGCCAGACGGTCCGAGCGGTCGTGAGCAGGCCGTCCGCATCGAGGGTCACGACGATCCCGTCGTCGGCCCCGTCGTCGCTCGACAGCCGCCACCTGCGGGTCCCAAGACGCTCGAACCCGATCGATCCCGTCTCCGGGACCAACCGGTCGTCGACCCGGAGCACGGCGACGTCGGCTGAGCGACCGACCTCCAGGCTGCGACCGAGCCACGCGACGGCGATGGCCGTGACCGCCGGCGAGTCCACGACCAGGACGACCCGGTCGGGTCCCCAGGCGAAGGCGAGGTGGCGGACCCCGCCGGGCGTGACGACATTCCCGTGCAGGGTCGTGCCGTCATCGTCGGGATGGAGCGTGAGCGAGCCGGCCGCGGTCGACAGCTCGAGGCGGCTGAGCCCTCCGTCCGGCCTCGTCTCGACCAGGAGCGCGCGGACGGCGACCCCGTCCCGTGAGGTCGACTCGCGCCAGCGGCGACCGCGCCGCCCGTCGGCGACCGACCAGACGACGACGACGCCCGTCGGCAGGTCCGTGCGCCCGCCGAGCCGGGTCGGCGCGGAGCTCGCTGCCATCAGGCCCGGGCGGCCTCGGCCGCCTTGGCGGCGACGAGCTCGAGCTCGCCGGCGAGCGCGGGAGCCACGCGGCCGCGGACATGGACCGCGTCGGACCGGTAGTCGATGTCGACGGCGCCGCGCTCGCGCAGCCGGGCGAGCAGGTCGCCGGCCGCATACGGCACGTCGAGATCGACGTCCACCCAGAGCGACGCGAGGACCGCCGCGAGCTCGGTCCGCAGCGCGTCGAGGCCGAAGCCGGTCATCGCGCTGATCGGGACCGTGCCCCCGACGATCGGCGACGGCCGGGCCGTATCGGTCCGGGCCCCGTCGTGGAGGAGATCGACCTTGTTCAACGCCACCAGCCGCGGCTTGTCGCCCGCCCCCAGCTCGTCGAGCACCGCCTGGACGGTCAGCCGATGCTCGGCGGCGTGCGCGTCGGAGGCATCGACGACCTCGAGCAGGACATCGGATCGGTTGACCTCCTCGAGCGTGGCCCGGAACGCGTCGACCAGCTGGTGCGGGAGCTTGTGGATGAACCCGACGGTGTCGGTCACGATCGCCGTCTGTCCTTCGCCCAGGCGGACCTGGCGGCTGGTCGGATCGAGCGTGGCGAACAGCTTGTCCTCGGCCAGTGCGACCTCGCTGCCGACCAGCGTGTTGAGCAGCGTCGACTTGCCCGAGTTGGTGTAGCCGACGATGCCGACGGTCGGCATCAGCCGCCGGTCCCGGACGCGGGCCGCGGTCTCCCGCTGTTGACGGACCTGCTCGACCCGTTCCTTCATCTTCTTGATCCGCTCACGGATGAGCCGCCGGTCCGTCTCGAGCTGTGACTCCCCGGGGCCGCGCGTCCCGATCCCGCCGCCGGTCCGCGACAGGTGCGTCCACATCCGGGTCAGCCTCGGAAGCTGGTACTCCAGCTGGGCCAGCTCGACCTGGAGCCGACCCTCGTGGGTCTGCGCGTGCTGGGCGAAGATGTCGAGGATCAGCCGGCTGCGGTCGATGACCTTGACCTTGAGCAGCTCCTCGAGCGCTCGCTGCTGACTCGGCGACAGCTCGTCGTCAGCGATGAGCACATCGAAGCCCGTCTCGCTCTTGGCGGCGACGAGATCCTCGGCCTTGCCCTTGCCGACGTACCAGTTCGGGTCGATATGGCGGCGGTTCTGCCACTCGGCCCCGACGACGTCGGCGCCGGCGGTCGTCGCCAGGCTGGCGAGCTCGGCCAGGGAGTCCTCGACGGGCCACCCGGCATCCTGCCCGGTGTCCACCCCGACCAGGAACGCCCGCTCCACGGGCTCGGACAGGTCGATCATGGACTTCGGCATCGCCGGAAGGATAGCCCCTCGACCCGGGATCGACGTCAGGCGCCGGCGAGCAGCCGGGTGACGACCGCGCGGGCGCGCACGTCGGGCTCCTCGGATCCGCCGACCTCGAGCCACTCGATCTCCGGCTCGGCGCGGAACCACGTCCGCTGGCGCTTGGCGAACGCGATGTTGCGAGAGGCGTCGAGCGCGATGGCCTCGTCGAGCGTGCGCGTTCCGTCGAGCACCTCCCAGGCCTCCCGGTAGCCGATCGCCGAGAACGCCGGCAGCGTCGGGTCGTACCGTTCGCGGAGCGCCCGGGCCTCCTCGATGAGGCCGTTCTGCGAACTGCGAGCGCGCCCGTTCGGCGATCCACCTGGCGTGGCTGTCGGCCGAGGCGCGCAGCCCGATCCAGGCGATCGGACCCGGGTAGCCCTCGGGAACGGGCAGCGGGCGGTCGCCCCGGAGCTCCGCGATCTCGAGCGTCCGCACGACCCGACGCGGGTTGCGGAGGTCGATCGGCGCGGCCAGGGTCGGGGCGAGCGCCTGGAGCCGGGCGACCAGCGCCGGGAGGCCGTCGCTGACCAGCTCCGCCTCGATCCGCGCACGGACCGCTGCGTCGCTCGGCAACGCCTCGGTCGCGATCCCGCGGCCGATCGTGCGCAGGTACAGGCCGGTCCCGCCGACCAGCAGCGCGACCCCACCGCGCTCGGCGATCCCGGCGAGCGCGCGCCGCGCGTCGGTCGCGAACTCGGCCACGCTGAACGGTGAGTCCGGATCGACCAGGTCGAGACCGTGATGCCGGACCCGGGCACGGTCGCCCGGACCGACCTTGGCCGTCCCGATGTCGAGGCCGCGGAAGACCTGGCGGGAGTCGGCCGAGACGATCTCGGCGGGGTGGCCCTGCGCGATGAGCCATTCGGCGAGGCGGATCGACAGGCCGGTCTTGCCCGTCGCGGTCGCGCCGGCGACCACGACCAGCGGTGGGGCGCTCGTCACGCCTCGACGACCGATCCCCGCAGCGAGTACGGCCCGGCGTGGTCGACCCGCGCCGTCACCAGGCGTCCGACGAGCTCGGGACCTCCGGCCAGGTGGACGAGCTTGTGCTCGCGGGAACGTCCGGAGACCATCGTCCCGCCCCCTGCCCGATCGTCGGGGCCGCGGGTCGTTCCTCGGTCGGCTCGTCGTGCCCGTGCGAGCGCGGCGGGACGACGCCCTCGACCAGGACCTCGACCGTCCGACCGGACCATCCGCGGTTCCGCTCCAGCCCGATCCCCTCCTGGACCGCGAGCAGCTCGTTCAGCCGACGCCGCTTGTCCGCGGGCGCCACATCGTCGGCCAGCCGCCCGGCCGGCGTGCCGGGACGGACCGAGTAGGCGGCCGCGAAGACCTGGTCGTAGCGGACCTCGCGGAGGAGCTCGAGCGTCGCCTCGAACTGCGCCTCGGTCTCACCGCAGAACCCGACGATCACGTCGGTCGAGATCGCGATCCCCGGGACGGCGGCGCGGATCGCCGTCAGACGCTCGAGGTAGTGCCCGGTGGAGTACTGGCGACCCATCGTCCGGAGCACCGCGTCGTCGCCCGACTGGACCGGGAGGTGCAGGTGCTCGCAGACCGACGGGCAGTCGGCCATCGCCGCGATCAGGCGGTCGGACAGGTCCCAGGGATGCGAGGTCACGAAGCGCAGACGAGGGATCGCCGGGACGCCGTCGGCCGTCGCGGATCGCATCGATCGTCCGGATGAGCTCGGCCAGATCCGGTCGGCCGGCCAGGTCGAGTCGCCGCCCGGCCCAGCGTTCGGTCGCGATGTGGCCGAAGCGGGCCTCGGCCGGGAGGTCGTGGCCGTAGGAGTTCACGTTCTGGCCGAGGAGCGTCACCTCGCGGTATCCGGCGGCCGCCAGCGATCGCGCCTCGGCGACGATCTCGTCGAACGGCCGGCTCCGTTCGGGGCCGCGGCTGAACGGCACGATGCAATACGTGCAGGTCTTGTCGCAGCCGTAGACGATCGGCAGCCAGGCACTGACGGCGGACCCGCGGGCCACCTGACCGCCGGCCACCGCCGCGGCGCGGGTCGCCGCGAGACCGTCGGCGGCCCCGACGACCGTTCGACCGACGGTGGTCGTCGTCCCGACGGTCCCGCTGGTCGGCATCGTTCCGATGGCCGCCTGGGCGGAGGCCAGCCCGAGCCGATCGACCAGCTCGGGCTCCTCGTCGGGACGGAGGAAGAGGTCGACGGCGGGGTAGCGTCGGCGGAGCCCCGCCCGATCGGGCTCGCGCACCGCGCACCCGGTCAGCACCACCCGGAGGCCGGGTCGGGCCGCTTTCAGCCGGTTGAGGTGGCCCTGGCGCCCGATGACCTTCTGCTCGGCTCCCTCTCGGATCGCGCAGGTGTTGATGACGACCAGGTCGGCCTCATCGAGGCTGGCCGCCTCGCCGCAGCCCGCGGCCAGCAACCGGCCGGCCATCTCCTCCGAGTCGCTCCGGTTCATCTGGCAGCCGAGGGTCCAGATGTGGAACGTCGGGAGGGCACGAGGGTCGGGCAGGTACTCCGCGAGGCGTCCATCGTCCGGCATCTCCGGTCGGCGGGCGGCGCTCCCCGGCGCCGAGGCCGGGACGAGGTCGAGGATCGGCAGCTGGCGGGCCATCAGTCGGGACTCGGTCCATCATGGGTCGAGGTCGGGCGAGGACCGAGCGCTGCCGCCAGGCGGTCGCCGACGTCGGGGGGAACCCACAACTCTGCGTGGGCCTCGGCGTACGTGCCGGTGTCGCCATGGTAGTCGGAGCCGCCCGTCGCGACGAGGCCGAGCTCCGCGGCGACCGCCCCGACGGACGCCACGGTGTCGCGGTCGAACGACCGGTAGTACACCTCGAGTGCGCCCAGACCCGCGTCGCGCAGCTCGCGGATGATCGGGATCCGCTGCGCCGCCTCGGAGAAGTGGGCCAGGGACGCGAGGCCGCCGGCGGCGCGGATCGCGTCGATCGCTTCCAGCGGTCCGATCCCGTCGCGCGGCACGTAGGCCGGTCGGCCGCGTCCGAGATAGCGCGCGAAGCCGTCCTCGACGCTCGTCACGTACCCCTTGGCCTGGAGCAGTCGGGCGATCGTCGGACGTCCGAGCGCGGCGGTCTCGGCGGGATCGAGCCGATCGGCCACGTCGTCGACGGACAGGCCGAGTTCGCGCAGCCGGGCCAGCGTCCGATCGAACCGGACCCGGCGCCGGCTACGCTGCTCGGCGAGCGTCGCCTCGAACGATCCGTCCAGCGGGTCGACGCCGAGCCCGAGGATGTGCAGCTCGCTCTCCCACAGGTCGGGCAGGGCGCCGGTCAGGCAGTTGATCTCGACGCCGGGAAGCAGGGTCAGCCCTGTGGGGGGCACTGTCGGGCGACCGGGCGCGACGAGCTCGCGGTAGGCGGACAGGTCGTCGTGGTCGGTGATGGCCAGGAGCCGGACGCCGGCGGCGACGGCGGCCTCGACCAGGGCGGCCGGCTCGAGGACGCCGTCGGATCGGATGGTGTGCGTGTGCAGATCGATCGTCGAAGGGCCGGGCGGCGCGACCGGATCGACGGCCGGATCGTGACGCCGGCGCGGCACCGGGCTCAGACCTCGACGAGGCGCTGGATGCGCTCGATCGCGAGGGCGCGCCCGGTCGCCGGATCGATGTCGATCTGGGTCGCGTTGAGGATGACCGACCCCTCCCCCACCTCGAACCGGGTGGGCAGCGCGTTCAGGAACCGCGGCAGGACGGTCCTCGGGTCGAACCCGATGACGCTGTGGATCGGGCCGGTCATGCCGAGGTCGGTCTGATAGGCCGTCCCCCCGGGCAGGATCCGCTCATCGGCGGTGACCACGTGGGTGTGCGTCCCGACCACCGCGCTCACCCGCCCGTCGAGATACAGGCCGAGGGCGTTCATCTCGCTGGTGACCTCGCAGTGGAAGTCGACCAGCCGGACCGGCGGGAGCGGGTCGGCGGCTTCGTCGAACAACCGGTCCGCCTCGGTGAACGGATTGTCGATCGGCTGCATGTTCGTCCGGCCCTGGAGGTTGATCACCGCGATGTCGGTGCCGTCGAGCCCACCGTGGACGACCATGCCCCGGCCGGGCACGTCGCGGGTCCCGTAGTTCAGAGGACGGAGGACCCGATCTGACGTATCCAGGAACGGGTAGATCTCGCGCTTGTCCCAGATGTGATTGCCCGACGTGATGACGTCCACGCCGGCCGCGAAGAGGGCCTCGGCGAGCGAGGGCGTCAGGCCCATGCCTCCGGCCAGGTTCTCGCCGTTGGCCGTGACGAAGTCGATCCCGCGTTCCTCCCGGAGCTGGGGCAGGACGCGCTCGAGGGCGTGGCGGCCGGGCTTCCCGATCAGGTCGCCGACCATCAGGACCCGACAGGCGCCGGCCGGGCGAGGTGCGTCGCCATTGGGCGGGTTGCCGAGACGGGTCCGCCCGGCGGTCTTCAGTGGTTCGTCGGTCACGTCGGGATACTAACGGCCCGACCGACGAGGTGGTCGAGCGCGCGGGACGTCCGGCCCGCTGCAACGTCCCGGTGACGACCGCGTCGTAAGGTCGTTGACGACGAAACCAGGAGGAACGCGATGAGGTCGACCCGCCCTGCGGGCTCGCAGATCCTGGCGGCGGCCATCCTCGCGTTGGGCGGCGGGCTGACCATCCTGTACGCCGGCTTCATGCCCTTCCCGCCGTTCAGCGACACCCCGGTCCCCCTCCTCTGGTGGGTGTTCGGGATCCTCGGGCTGGTCGCGGGCGGCGGGGTGCTCCTTGGCCGGCCGTGGGGTCGTGCGCTCGGCCTGGGCGTCATCAGCGTGGATCTGGTGCTGCTCGTCCTCCGGATGATGGCCCAGGTACCCGTGCTCGATCCGCCGGACCTGCTGGCCAACGTCACCGTCAGCATCGTCCTCACGGCCGTGCCCGATCTGATCGTCGTGTGGGTGCTGCTGCGTCGGTGGCCGGAGGACGCGACCGGGCCTTCGTGAGCCGGGGCCGGCCCCGAACCGATGTCCTGCCGACCTCGGGCACCCTCTACTTGGCGTACTCGACGGCGCGGGTCTCGCGGATGACCGTGACCTTGATCTGGCCCGGGTAGGTCAGCTGCTCCTCGATCTTCTTGACGATGTCGCGGGCGAGTCGGGTCGCCGTCAGGTCGTCGATCTCCTCCGGGCGGACAAGGATCCGGACCTCGCGGCCGGCCTGGACGGCGAACGACCGCTCGACCCCCGAGAAGCTCTCCGCGATCGCCTGGAGATCCTCGAGCCGCTTGACGTAGGTATCCATCGACTCGCCCCGGGCACCCGGCCGGGAGGCGCTGATCGCGTCGGCGATCTGGACGATCGGCGCCTCGACGCAGGCGTACTCGACCTCCTGGTGATGCGCGGCGATGGCGTTGACCACCTTCATCGGCAGGTTGTGCCGCTGGGCGATGGCGGCCCCGATCGCCGCATGCGGACCCTCGACCTCGTGATCGACGGCCTTGCCCATGTCGTGGAGCAGCCCGCCCATCTTGGCGATCTGCACGTCGGCGCCGGTCTCGGCGGCGATGACGGCCGCCAGGCGGCTCGTCTCGACGACGTGGTTGAGGACGTTCTGGCCGTAGCTCGTGCGGTACTTGAGGCGCCCGAGGAGCTTGACGATCTCGGGCGGGAGCCCCGGCACGCCGGCGTCGTAGGCCGCCTGCTCGCCGGCCTGGCGCATGACCAGGTCCACCTCGGCGCGGGCCTTGGCCACGACCTCCTCGATCCGGCCGGGGTGGATGCGACCGTCGCTGATGAGCTTCGCGATCGCCAGCCGGGCGATCTCGCGGCGGACCGGGTCGAAGCCGCTCAGGACGACCGTCTCCGGGGTGTCGTCGATGATCAGGTCGATCCCCGTGGCCTGCTCCAGGGCGCGGATGTTGCGGCCCTCGCGGCCGATGATCCGGCCCTTCATCTCGTCCGAGGGCAGGTGGATCACCGTCACGGTGTGCTCGGCGGTGTGATCCGCGGCGACGCGCTGGATGGCCGTGACGATGACGTCGCGCGCCTTCTCGTTGGCGTCCTCGCGGGCTCGCCGCTCGATCGCTCGGGCGAGCTTGACCGCGTCGTGCTCGGCCTCCTCGCGAACGGCTTCGAGCAGGATCCCCTTGGCCTCCTCGCCGGACAGCCCGCTGACACGTTCGAGCGCCTCGACCTGCTCCTGGTGGGTCCGGGCGACGTCCTCGCGGGCCTTGTCGATCTCCCGCTCGCGGTCGATCAGCTTGCGGTCGCGGCCCTCGAGCATGTCGGCTCGCTGGTCGAGCTGTTCGTCCCGCTGGAGCAGGCGACGCTCGAGGTTGGCGAGCTCGGAGCGCTTGGCGCGGGCCTCATCCTCGGCCTCGCGCTGGAGCCGGATCTTCTCCTCTTTCGCCTCGAGGATCAGGTCCTTCTGCTGGGTCCGCGCCTTCTCGACGATCAGCGCGGCCTTCTCCTCGGCCTCTTTCATCGACTGACTCGCGAACCGGCCGCGGACCGCGAATCCGAGGACGACTCCTCCGGCGAGGGCCAGCAGGCTGGCCGCCGCCACGACGAGCGGATCCATCGTGTCTTCCTCCCGTCCGACCGACACCGGTCGAAGGTGTGTGCATCTACGGTGGCGGCCGTGAAGGGCGAAAGAGAGTGGGCTTCGCTCCCCCGTGCCGGCTGTTCCGTTCGAGGCGCCGCAAGGGCCCGCGGCGCGACTTGTTCTGTGCGTAGCCTACGGCCGCGCGGGATGGCGGGTCAAACGCCGGACGGCGATCGACCGGAGCCTCCGCTCACTCGTCCTCGGCGGGACCGCCGTCCGCCGCGGTGCCGAACGCAGCCGACAGCCGCGACGCGATCTCGGGTCCGAAGCCGTTCCGTGCGAGCAGGGCGTAGGCTCGCCCGCGCCGCTTGCGCGGGTCGGTCACCCGCTCGAGGTCACGCCGACGCCGCTCGAGCAACCGGATGGCCGCAGCCTCGTCCGGGGCGGGGCGATCGGCATCCGGCTCATCCGCCCCGGATCGGGCTGGACCGAACGGGTCCTCGGCACCGCCCGCCGCGCGTTCTTCAAGGACGCTCGCGATGAGCTGCGGGTCCACGCCTCGGAGTCGGAGCTCACGTTTGAGCGCGATCTCGCCGCGTGGCCGGGCCCGGTCCCGGGACTCGACCCAATGTCGGGCGAACGCTTCGTCGTCGAGCAGGCCGATCCCGAGGAGGCGAACGATCGCGCCGTCGACGAGCTCGGGCCGGTACCCGGCGTCGCCCAGCCGACGGCGCACCTCGGCGACGGAGCGGGCTCGCGCCTCGAGGAACCGGAAACCGGCGGCGAGGACGACCTCGGGGTCGTCGATCTCCGCGCGCCGGGCGCGACGCTCCGCGTACGACTCGCGCGGCGGCCGCCGACCGGGCGCCGTCACCCGCGATGGGCCGTCGCGACCGGTCATTCGGCCTCTTCGATGCCCTCGACCGGGACCTTGACCTCGTCGATCCGCCCGCGGATCCGGCGGTCGATCTCGGCGGCGATCTCCGGGTTCACCTTGAGGAACTCCTTGGACGCCTCTCGGCCCTGCCCGAGCCGGGTCTCGTCGAAGGTGAACCAGGCCCCCGTCTTGGTCACGACGTCCATCGCGACGCCGACGTCCAGGAGACCGCCTTCCTTGCTGATCCCTTCGCCGTACATCACGTCGAACTCGGCGACCCGGAACGGCGGCGCGACCTTGTTCTTGACGACCTTGACCCGGACCCGGTTGCCGACCGATTCGGTCCCGGTCTTGATCGTCTCGATCCGCCGGATGTCGAGGCGGACGCTGGCATAGAACTTCAGCGCGCGGCCGCCCGGGGTCGTCTCGGGATTGCCGAACATCACCCCGATCTTCTCGCGCAGCTGGTTGGTGAAGACGAGCGACGTGTTGGAGCGGCTGACCGCCCCGGTCAGCTTGCGCAGGGCCTGGCTCATCAGCCGGGCCTGGATGCCGACGAAGGAGTCGCCCATCTCGCCTTCGATCTCGGCGCGCGGCACGAGCGCAGCGACCGAGTCGAGCACGACGCAGTCGACGCCACCGGACCGGATCAGCGTCTCGGTGATCTCGAGCGCCTGCTCGCCGGTGTCCGGCTGGCTGACGAGGAGCTCGTCCACGTTGACGCCGCAGGCGCGGGCATAGCCCGGGTCGAGGGCGTGCTCCACGTCGATGAACGCGGCGACACCACCGCGCGCCTGCGCCTCGGCGATGACGTGCTGACAGACCGTGGTCTTGCCCGACGACTCCGGACCGAAGATCTCGGTGATCCGGCCGCGCGGGATGCCGCCGACGCCGAGCGCAAGGTCGAGGGCGATCGAGCCGGTCGGGATCGAGTCGACCGACTGCCGCTCGGCCGACCCGAGCTTCATGATCGAGCCGCGCCCGAACTGCTTCTCGATCGAGAGGATCGCCGCGTCGACGGCCTTGGTCCGCTCGCCGAGGGACTTCTCGCCGTTGCGCTCGAGCTCGCGGTCGCCGGTGATCGTCATCGTCCTGTCGCTCCTGTCGTCATGGCTCGACGGAACGGAGCGAAGGCGCCCGCCCGATCGATCAGCTCTCCTCGGACTCCTCGGCCACGGGCTTCGGCTTGCGTGGCTTCCGGATCAGCTCGACGTTCTGCGGCGGATCCATCATCGGCTGCAGCTTCGGCGCGCTCTTGTCCTTGGGCTTCTTCTTGTGTTCGCGGCTGGGACGATCCCGGGAACCCATCGACGATCCTCCGCGATGTGGTGGACGGTACGGCTGACACCTTCACGCCGACTGCACGGCCGCTTCTCCGGCACTTATCCGGCCTGCGCGCGACCGCAGATCCGGGAGCAATCCTGGGAACGTTCCGGCGCGCAGCGCGAAGCGGATCCTGGCCATGAAGTCTAGGGTGAAGGTCAGGTTGTGACAAGTCGCCAGACGGTAGGCGAGGAGCTCCTTGGCCCGGAACAGATGAGCCAGGTAGGCGCGCGAGAAGCGCCGGCAGGCGAGGCACGGGCAGCCGTCCTGGATCGGGTCCGGATCGTCGAGGAAGCGCTGGTTGCGGAGGTTCAGGCGGCCCTCCGGGACCCAGACCTGGCCGGTCCGGGCGACCCGCGCCGGAAGGACCGAGTCGAACAGGTCGACGCCCCGATGGACCGCCTCGAGCATGTCGAGGGGCGAGCCGAGACCCATCAGGTAGCGGACCCGCGGGTCGTCACGCAGGATCGGGACCGACACGTCGAGCGCGGCGTTGCGTTCATCGGCGGTCTCGTCCCCGGCCAGGCCGCCGAGGCAGATCCCGTCGAACGGCAACGAGGCGATGAACCGGGTGCTGTCCGCCCGGAGGTCCACCTCGAGCCCGCCCTGGACGATCCCGAAGATCGCCTGGTCGGCGCGCGTATGGGCGGCGATCGACCGCTCCGCCCAGCGGTGGGTCCGTTCGGTGGCTTCAGCCACCGCGGCCCGCGAGGACGAACCGGGCCGGACCGGCTGGTCGAACGCCAGCGCGACGTCGGAACCGAGCGCTTGCTGGACGTCGATGGCGTGCTCGGGCGTGAACCGATGGAGCGACCCGTCGATGTGGCTCCGGAAGGTGACCCCGTCGTCATCCACCACTCTCAGCTCGCCGAGCG
This sequence comes from uncultured Chloroflexia bacterium, assembly GCA_963781845.1. Lineage (GTDB taxonomy): Bacteria > Chloroflexota > Limnocylindria > Limnocylindrales > CSP1-4 > Chersky-267. Next base: position 447,165 of record CAWAHN010000004.1, read on the forward strand.
ATACGACCTGGAAGCCCCCGCTGTCGGTAAGGATCGGCCGGTCCCAGCCCATGAACCGATGAAGCCCCCCGAGCCGTTCGATCCGCTCGTGACCGGGCCGGAGGTAGAGGTGGTAGGTGTTGGCCAGGATGATCGACGCCCCGACCTCGTCGAGGTCGTCGGGGTGGAGCGCCTTGACCGTCGCGTTCGTGCCGACGGGCATGAACTGGGGCGTGTCGATCACCCCGTGGCCGACCGTCAGGCGCCCGAGCCGCGCCTGGGTGGCACCGTCGGCGGGCGGCGGGACGAGGACCTCGAAGCGAGCGGCGGGCGCGGTCATGAGGAGGTCTCGGACTCCTCGAGGACCGAATTGTCCCAGAGCGGCGGCATGTCCGCTTCCGGTCGACGTCTCGGCGGGACCTCGTAGCCGAGCCGCCTGAGGTGGGCGCGGCCGCCTTCGGTCAGGATCCGGCCCTGCGGCGTCCGATCCAGGAAGCCCTGGCGGAGCAGGTACGGCTCGTAGACGTCCTCGATCGTCTCGACCTCCTCGGACAGCACGGCGGCGAGCGCCGCGACCCCGACCGGTCCGCTGCCGAACTTCTGGGCGATCGCAGCCATCAGCTTGCGGTCCGTGGTGTCGAGTCCGGCGTCGTCGATCTCCATCGCCTGGAGGGCGACATCCGCGGCCGCCTCGTCCACGCGGCCGTCGCCGTGGACCTGGGCGTGGTCCCGGGTCCGCTTCAGCAGGCGATTGACGACGCGCGGCGTCCCCCGTCCGCGCCGGGCGATGGCGTGCGCGGCGCCGCGGGTGATCTCGACCCCGAGGATCCCGGCCGACCGTTCGACGATCGCCGTCAGGTCCGCCTCGTCGTAGAAGTCGAGCCGATAGGTGGCCCCGAACCGATCGCGCAGCGGGCTCGAGATCCGGCCCGCGCGGGTCGTCGCGCCGACGATCGTGAACGGCTTGAGGGTCAGCCTGAGCGAGCGCGCCGACGGCCCCTTGCCGA
>CAWAHN010000005.1:0-122753 GCA_963781845.1 uncultured Chloroflexia bacterium
GACCGAGGCGCTGGTCTTGAGGACGATTGCAGGAATGGTGTAGCCGACCAGATTCTGGAGAACGCTTAGGTAGAAGGTGTTCCAACGCTCAATTCGTGCCGCGGCATCCACACCGCTCGACACATACCGGCCGTGCCATTCGAAGATCGCCGCGGGGTCGAAGACCCGGGACAAGGGAAACACTTCGGCTCTGCACTCATCGTCGATCGTCGAGTAGTCCGCGACAACGTTGCGGCCAAAGTCATCGCGGATGACCCGATCAGGCGGAATCGAGAGGACTGCATCCTCGACGTCGATCGCCGGGTCCAGCGCCCCATTGATGTCTAGGTAGTACCACCGTTCGAGTTTCCCGCCTCGCGAGTCCGTGGTTCGCACCGGTCGGCCGGAAACGAGCGACTGGTAGAGCGAGGTAAGTCGCTGTTGACCATCAAGGATCAGCTGATCCGGTTCGACCGGAGACGACAGCGACACGCCCGAGATCGGCGTCGGCGCGAAGCGAGCTCCGTCACCCCCAACCTCAAGCAACATAAGCACTCCGACTGGGTGGCCTCGTGCAATGCTGGCGATGAGGCTTCTGATGTGGTCGTCGTCCCATTTCCATTCCCGTTGGAAATCGGGGAGCTGGACGGCTCCGTCTTGAACGTCGCGGAGCAGCTGTCCGAGGTTCAGGTCTGGGCTGTCGAACGTTGCCATCTAGGCTGCTCCTTGGTCCCTAGTTGCGCTTTATCGCCATGCATCAGGCAGGGCGATCCGCGCACATCTCGCGACTGTCGTACCGGAGCATATTGCGATGGCGTCGCCGCAAAGTCGTCCGAAGTCGGAGGCAGCGTGCGCCGCACGGATCATCGCATCGCGTATGCGATCAGCTTCGGCAGGCATCATGGGATGCATTCACCACGGCCACCTGGAAGCTGGAGGACAGAAGTGGATGTGAAGTTGTATGGCCTCCTCGTTGAGAGAGCGCGCCATGGTGAGGTGGTGGCGTACAGCGCAACCGGCAAGAGTCGGGCCGTGATCGGCCCGCTCCTTGACGAGATCAACCGGCATGAGCACATCGAGGGCCGTCCCATGCTGTCGATCCTCGTCGTCCACAAGGGCACAACGGATCCGGGTCCGGGCTTCATCGCATGCGCCGAGGACCTCGGGCTTTTCCGGAAGGGTGACGACCAGAAGGCATTCGTTGAAGCCGAGCGCGCTCGGGTCTTCAGAACGTGGGGAGGCTGAGGCCCAAGCCGCGTCCCAGTCCGTCCGCCAGGGCCGACTCGAGGTGCTAGCGATCGACGCCCATGAGAATCGTGTCCATCGTCTACTCCGGAAGGGCGTCGCGTACTGCCCGTATGAGGTCCTCGACCTTCGACGCCGGGAACTCGGGACCCGGCACGACTCGGCCGTCGAAGGCCCGCTTCTGTATTCGCGTAGGACCCTTGGCCCAGTCGCGGTGCGGGATGTAGGTGACCCGAACCTGTTCCTGGTCCGACATGGCGAACTCTTCGTACGTGTGTCCGGCGCTATCGGTCCCTCGCATCGATCTCCTCCTCGGATACCTGACGACATTCGATCCCCACGTTGCCCTCGTATGTGTCCGCCAATCACAATCGACTCGGACAAATCGGCGCGAAGTCACACCACTGGCACGCCCTGCCCGGCGTCGCCGACGAAGTCCCCGTCTCGCAGTCGAACGACTCGCGCCAGGATGTCCTCCCGCGCCGCGTCCAGCTGCTCGTCCGTCCGCGTCGTGCTCAGCCGCGTCGCCGACTCGGTGAAGTACAGCGTCACCCGCTCGGGCGTGCCGAGGCCCAGCGCGTCGCGGCAGGCGAGGGCGTAGATCGACAGCTGGAGGCTCTCGTCGACGCCCTTCTGGGATGAGGCGCGGCCGGTCTTGTAGTCGATGACCTCGATGCCGCCGGAGGGCAGGCGGTCGATCCGGTCGATCGAGCCGCCGATGATGACGGGCGGGCTGCCGTCGGCGGGGTCGAGGGTGAGCTCGAACGGCAGCTCCTCGTGGATGGCCTGGCCGAGGCCCTTGAGCTCGCCGTCCCAGAAGTTGTCGAGGAGGCCCTGGACGCGCCGGGCGTAGCCCTCCTCGGTGGTCTTGTCGCCGAACCCGGTGGGGGTCCAGCGCTCGGTGAACAGGCGCTCGAGGTCGTCGCGGGTGGGCGGCGGCTCGCCGCGGGCGCCGCGCTCGCGTCGCTCGCGGGTGAACGCCTCGAACGCCTCGTGGGCGGTGGTCCCGAAGGTGAACGCGGCGACGGTCCTGGCGGTCGGGATCCGGTAGACGTAGCCGAACGCGTACTGGAGCGGGCAGCGGTCGTACGTGTCGAACTGCGAGTAGCTGAACCTGGGCGGCAGCGGCGCGACCTGGAGGAGGTTCGCCCCGGCACCGCTGTCGAGCGCGACCGAGCGGAAGGTCAGCGGGTCGAGCCCGAGCGCCCGGGCCTCGTCGGACGCCATCGCGGCCGATCGGCCGATGGCCTCCAGGTCGGCGGTGAAGCGCTCGCGGGCGTCGTCGGTCTCGGGGTCGGCGGCGTCGGTGCCCTCGAGCAGGCTGATGAGCTCGGTCGCCTGGATGCGCAGGGCGAGGCGTCGCTCGCGCTTGGTCGGGAGCGGCATGAACCGGCGGGTCAGCGCGGCCGTCCGCTCGAGGGCCTCGGCGGCGGGGTCGTGCTCGGTCGTGTCGTCGTCGGCTTCGTCGTCGTCGGTGGTCGTCGGCTCCCCTGCCCCGGCGTCGGCGTCTAGCGTTCGGTCGACGTGGAGGAGCTCCGGGCCGGCACCGTCGAGCAGCTCGGCGATGAACGGCGACGCGGCGGTCTGCGCCGTCGGGCCGCCGTGGGTCGTGAGGATCAGGCGCTCCTGCGCGCGGGTCATCGCGACGTACAGGAGGCGGCGCTCCTCGTCGGTGTGGAGGTCGCCGGCGGGGACGGCCTCGCGCAGGAGCTCGGGCGGGAAGAAGCCGCTGCCGAACTCGCGGGCCGGCCACTCCCCGTCGAGCAGGCTCGGGACGAAGACGTACGGGAACTCGAGCCCCTTGGCCTGGTAGAGGGTCATCAGCCGGACGCCCTCGACGTCCTCGGTCAGCTCGACGCTGGTCGGCAGCTCGCCGCCGGCGTCGCGGTAGGCGTCGAGGTAGTCGACGAACCCGCCGAGCGTCCCGTTCGGGTTGGCGCCCTGCCAGTCGCTGGCGAAGCGCAGGAAGCTGGCGATGTTGGCGACGCTCCGCTGCGCCTCGAGCGTGCCGACGGCGATGAGGTCGAGCATCTGGCCGCTCAGCTCGATGAACCGCTCGAGGATCGTGAACGGCCCCTCGCGCCAGGTCAGCGGGGCGAGCTCCTCGAGGATCCCGAGCAGGCGCCGGAGCTTGGCCCGGGTGTCGGGCGCGACGGGGGCGGCGATGGCGGTGGCGTGGGTGTGGGGGTCGGGCTCGGCGGGGGTCTCGGCGTCGGCGGTCGTGGTCGGCGTCGGCGGTCGGGTCGGCCTCGGCGGCGTCGGCCTCGGCGGTCGTGGCGGCCTCGGCGGTCGGGTCGGCCGTGAGCCTGTCCGCCTTGAGCTCGCCGGTGGCGACGATCTCGCGGATCGCGTCGACGAGGTGGCGCTGGTCGAACCTGGCCATCCGCGCGACGTGGAGGATCTCGAGCGCGTCGAGCCGCCACGGGCCGGCGGTCATCATCCGGGTCAGGGCGACGTCGTCCGAGGCGTCGGCGATCGCCCGGAGGGACTGCTCGAGGTCGCGGATCTCGGGCGCCTCGAACAGCGACAGCCCGCCGACCACCGTGTACGGGATGTCCTCGTCGCGCAGCCGGGCGACGATCGCGTCGCGGTGCTTGTGCTTGCGATAGAGGATCGCGACGTCCGACCAGCGCGGCTTGGGGGTGCCGGCCCCGGCGTGCCGCTCGGCGCCAGCGTTCGCGTCGCCGCCCGCGTCGGCGCCGACGAGCGTGCGGATCTCGTCGACGATGACGACGGCCTCGTCCTCGGGGCCGGCACAGACGATGAGCTGGACGGGCTCGCCGGCCTCGCGCTCGGTCCGGAGGCGCTTGTCGGGCTCGAAGCGGGCCTGGTTGCGGACGATCAGGCGGTTGGCGTTGACCAGGATGTCGTCGGTCGAGCGGAAGTTCTGCTCGATCCGGAGGTGCGGCGGCGGGCCGGGCGGTCGGGCGGTCCGGTCGTGGGTCGGCGGGCGCGAGAAGCGCGTGTCGAACTCGGTGAAGGCGGCGAAGCTGGCGCCGCGGAAGCGGTAGATCGACTGGTCGTCGTCGCCGACGACCATCACGTTGTCGGGGCGGTCGGGCGTCCGGCCGAGCATCTCGATGAGCTCGATCTGGGCGACGTTGGCGTCCTGGAACTCGTCGACCAGGATGTAGCGGAACTGGCGCTGCCAGCGACGCAGGACGTTCGGGCGGACCTTGAACAGCTGGGTGACCGCCGCGATCTGCTCGCCGAAGTCGAGCGCGCCGCGGCGCTCGAGCTCGGCCTGGTAGGCGCGGTAGACGGTCGCGAGCTCGGTCAGGCGCATGACCTCGAGCGCGGCGCCGTCTTCGACGTACGTCTCCGCGGAGCTCGTCGATCTGGGCGTGGTCGGCGGGGTCGAACTGGCCGCGGAACAGGGCTCGGCCCATGCCGCTGACGGTGCGGCGGGCTTCGCGGTCGGCGGTCTTGTCGGCGGCGGACGCGTCGTAGGCGGTGGGTTCCTGGCCGGCGGCTTCGGCGCGCTCGTGCTGGCGGATCTTGGCGTAGTCCTTGCGGACCGCCCGGAGCGGGGCCAGGTTGCCCTGCTGCTCGAGGCGTCGCTCGGCCTCGTCGTAGGGGCCGTAGCGCTCCTCGAAGATGCTGCGTTCCGCGGCGACGAAGGCGTCGAAGTCCGTGGGCGTGACGAGCTCGTCCTTGGCCCGGTTGATGAACTGGACGATCTGCGCCAGCCACCACGGCCCCGCGTGGTAGATCAGCGGGAGCTGCGGCCGGAGGTCGCGCAGGAGCAGCACCTGGCGAACGCCGTCGAGCACGTCCGGGTTCGGCGGCAACCCCGCGTCCGCGGCCGACTCGGTCAGGATCCGGTTGCAGAACGCATGGAAGTTGGACACCGTCATGCGTGAGCGGGTCGCCGGGCCGACCGCCTCGTCGAGCCGCGTCTGGAGCTCCTTCGCCGCCTTGACGTTGTACGTCAGCACGAGGATCTGCTCCGGGACCAGCGGCGTGTCGAAGGGCCGGTCGCGGTCGGGGGGCGTGGGCTGGGTCGAGGCTGGGCGCGGTCGGCGTCGAGGGCGCGGCGACGACTGGCGGCGCGGGCGGCGGGTCCCAGAGGCTGAGATGGGTGGTCGGTGGGTCGGGCACGGTCGCGACGTCGGCGGTCGGCGCCGGCTCGGCGGCGACGGTCGTCACCGGCTCGGCGTCGCACGGTCGTCAGCTCGGCGTCGGCTCGGTCGGCGTCGGCGTGCGGCTCGGCGGTCGGCGTCGGCTCGGCCGGAAGAGCCGCCCCTGCGACGTCGACCGTCCCCTCCCCCTTCGTCTCGAGCAGCCACCGCACCCGCTCGATGATCACCCGGGTCTTGCCCGTCCCCGCCCCCGCGATGACCACCAGCGGCCCATCCCCGTACTCGACGATCCGTCGCTGCTCAGGCGTCAGGGCGACGGGATGGCGACGACGGTCATGGCCGACTCCGCCGACGAGTAAGCGCCAGCGAAGAGCTCGCTCGCTACCGTCCGTCGGTGTTCGGCTACGACTGGGATCCGCTGAAGGCCGAGGAGAACTTCCGGAAGCATGGAGTCACGTTTCGTGAAGCCGCGCAGGCCGCCCGCGATCCGTTGCGGTTGCTGATGCCCGACGCCACGCATTCGAGCATCGAGCCACGAGTTCGGATCCTGGGCCATACCGCGAAGGGCGTGCTTCTCGTGGTGATACTCTCGGTGCGCGGCCCACGGCCGCGGATCATCTCCGCATGGCGCGCCACGAAGCGCGAACGACGTGTCTACGAACAGCGATAGCCGTCCCGACACGAGCCACCTGGATTGGCGAACCGCCGAGATCGGACGGTATGCCCTGAGGCCGGGCGAGCGATCCGAGATCCGCGTCGATGGCGCGATCGAGTATCGGCTCCGGTTGATCCCGTCCAACAAGGTGATCGGGCGATTCACATCGACCCTCGATGCCTGGCCGGCCATCATCGCGGCGGTCGACGGCGGACGTGCCCCCCGAACCCTCGCACTGGATTCGGTCCACGCCGGAGGACGAACGTGGCTGTTCGGGGCGGGCCAGGACCTCATCGCCTCGGCGCGGATCAACAACGGCGAGCCGCATCCGTATCCAGGCGGGGTGAAGCGAGTCGCGAAGACCTGATCGGCGGTCGGCCTCATCGGGCGTCGTCCTCGGCCATCAGCTGGGCGTCGACATCGAAGTTTCGGCTGCGGTCGCATTCGCCGCAGATCGGGAGGCCGGCGTCGCCGGTCGGGTCTTCGTCGGGGTCGCCGTCCAGGATCGCGCCGCAGGTGGCGCAGGCGTACGGCGTGCTGGCGGGCGCGACCGCACCCGAGGGCCCGATCGCGCCCCCGTTCGCCGCTTCGACACCCGGTACGTGCCTCACGACGACATCCTGCCGAGTCGTCGTGACAGCTTGCGTGGCGCGATGACGACGAGCTGGGTCGTGGCGCGGGTCAGGCCGACGTAGAGGAGCTGGTCGAGGCGCTCGCCGGTCTCGGGGAGCTCGCACAGGATGACGACCTCGCGCTCGAGGCCCTTGAACCGGCGGATCGTCTCGAACCGGACGACGTCGCCGGGCTCGTCGGGGACCTCGTCGGCGGGCAGGCGGAGGGATCGGCCGGCATCGTCGATCGCGCCGTTCCAGAGGACCTGGTTGCCGAAGGTCCGAGCGCGCCAGACGGCGCTGTCGGCGGCGGACCGGCCGGACAGCACGACGATCTGCCAGGGCCGGATCCCCTCGTCGACCGTCAGCCGATGGAGCTCGACCCGGAGCGCCTCGACGGTCTCGGCGTCGGTGCGCAGCGACGATCACCCGCGGCGCGCGACCGCCCGACGCGATGACGATCGGCTCGCCCGGGCCGTGGTAGAAGCGCGCCGCGAGCTCGCCGACGGGCGCCGGACAGCGGTAGTCGTGGAAGAGCTCGAGCCGCTCGAGGCCGAGCTCGCCGACGCGGTCGTCCCGGAACAGCGCCTGGCCGGGGTCGTGGAAGATCCACAGGACGTCGTGCTCGGGGTCCTCGAGCAGGAACGACAGCGACTCGAGCCACGCCAGCTCGAAGTCCTGCCCCTCGTCGACGACGATCGCGTGGAACCGCTCATCGGGCAGCGCCTCGATCGCGGCGTCGAGGGCCGCCGGCAGCGTCTCCTCCCACCAGGCTCGCGGCGGCTCGTCGGGCCTCGGCGCCAGGACGCCGGCTCGCTCGCCGAGCGTCTCGCACAGGCGGTGGAAGGTCGAGACGTGGAGCCGCGAGGCGGTCTCGGGATCGCCCGCCGTCAGCTGCTCGACGTCGTGCAGGACGGCCGTCGCGAGCGGCTGGTTGAAGCACACGAACAGCGTCCGGAAGCCCTCGCGGGCGAGCCGCCGGGCCTTCTCGACGGCGACGATCGACTTGCCGCTGCCGGCCGGCCCGACGACCTCCGCCCGACGGAGGTTGCGGGCGACGTCCAGCGCGCGACGCTGCTCCTGCGACGCGCCGATCAACCGGGCGCGATCGTCGTCGACGTCGTGGCGGAGGAGGCGACGGAGCGCGACGGTCGGGGCGAGGTACTCGTCGACCCGCCGCATCCCGGCGGCGCCGAGCGGCCGGCCGCGACTGCCATCGCCGACCCAGTAGCCGTAGGCCCGATCGACGGCGGCGCGAGCGGCCAGCGGCGTCGCGAGCGCGTCGGCGTCGAGGACGATCTCGAGCGGGGCGTCCGGCCCGAGCAGGGCATGCCCGTGCGGAAGGCTCGCCAGGTCGACGTCGGGGAAGGCGACGGCCTGCCCGGCCCGGGGTTCGTCGTGGGCCGGCCAGTCCGGGAGCGCTTCGAGGGCCCGTCGGAGGTCGTGCTTGGCCGCCTCGGCCTGTGCGAACGGCGATCGTCGGAGCTCGTGCGGCCCGAGCCACCAGCTTCCGGCCGCCCCGCGGCGCGGCTCGCCGGCCTTGACCTCGACGACGAGCAGCCCGGCCTCGGGATGGACGATGACCAGGTCCGCCTCGCCGTCATGGGCAGGCCCGTCCCGGCCGCGACTTGGCGCACCAGCGGGCGTTGCCGTAGAGCCGGTACTCGGGCGGAAGGGCCGCTCGGAGCGCGTCGTGGACGTGCCGCTCCGCGGCCTCGCCCCGGGTCTCCTCGGCCTGGTCCTCCACTCGATCCCCCTACATGCCTCGAACGATAGCGCGAGAGCCTTCGGGTTTCTCGGTGTGAACGCGGCCTGGAGGTGCGGCGTCCCTCCCCCGGCACGTTCCGCCAAGTCTCAGTACCTTGTCAGGTGACGCAGCCACAGTCAGCCGTTCCATGGGGCACCCTGCATGACGTCTCCGCGCGATCCCGCCGAGCGCTCGGCCCAACGTGGCCCGGGTGGCGGCAAGCCAGGCCGGGACGTCACCCCGACCCCGAAGACCGACCGTCGCGGGCTCATCGTCGTGGGGACGATCGGGGCGCTCGCGCTCATCGTGGCCGGCGTCGCGCTCTACGTCTCCGCCACGAAGCAGACGCCGGCCGCCGACTCGGCCTGTCGGACGATCGCCTGGAACGCCGTCCCGACCAGTGACTCGCTGCCGGCGGGCTGGTCGATCAACGGCAGCGGCTTCTACACCGACGGCTACGGTGCAAGCCTGAGCGGCCCGACCCCCTCGGGCAGCCCGACGACCGGCCCCGCGATGAACGTCCGGGTCAGCTGCTACGGCGCCGACGGCCACGTGGTCGTCAAGCGCTCGCACGACTCGGACCTGGCCGTCGGCGGCACGGACGTCCCGTTCGCCGACGTCGGCGACGAGGCGCTGGCGACCGAGGACTCGACCGGGACGACGACCTCGGTCTACATCCGCCGCGGCCCGCTCGTCGCGTCGATCGCGGCCCAGAACATGACGCCCGACGACCTCACCCAGGCCGCCACGGCGGTCGACGACGCGATGGTCGCAGCCGAGGCGAAGGGCCCGACGATCAACGGGCCGGCGCCGACGCTGGCGCCCGGGTCCTCGATCGACCTGGGCGCGGTCCCGTCCGAGGAGATCCCGTCCGACATCCCCGAGCCGACGCCCACCGAGGCGCACGCCTTCGCGGACCTCGAGGCGATCATGCCGAAGTCCGTCGACGGGACCCCGATGTCGGTCCAGAGCACGACCGGGACCGACGTGCTGGCCGGCGACCCGACGAGCGACGACCTGGTCGCCTGGATCACGTCGAAGGGCAAGCAGACCGCCGACCTCGAGGTCGCCGAGGCGTTCGACCCGACCTCGACGGTCGACGCGGACATCACCGCGCTCAAGCTCAACGGCGTCACGCCGAGCGAGCTCCGCCAGGAGCTCCTCAAGACCTGGCTCGGCGCGAGCGCGTCGGGGATCACGACCAAGACGACGACGGTCGGCGGCAAGATCCGTCCTGGTCATCGACTACGGCGACCAGGGCGCCCTCGACTACGTCTTCGAGCAGGGCGGCGCCGTCGTCATCCTGTCGACCTCCGACCCCGCGATCGCCGGCCGCGTGGTCTCGACCTTCAAGTAGGGTCGGCGACTCCGGCAGCGCGCAGCCGACCGAGCGCGCGGTCGAAGGCGTCGAGGCTGTCGCCGGAGAACAGCACGAAGTCGATGCGCTCGACCGTGGTCGGCCCGGCGAGGTGCTCGGCAGCGGTGGTGACCGCGATCGTCGCCGCCTGGTCGATCGGGTAGCCGAAGATGCCGGTGCTGATCGCGGCGGCCGCGACGGTGCGGGCTCCGGCGTCGCTCGCGACCTGGAATGCCGTGCGATACGCCGAGGCGAGGTGTTCCGGCTCCCCCGCCCCGCCGCCGTACCAGACCGGACCGACGGCGTGGACGACCCAGCGGGCGGGGAGATCGCCGGCGACCGACAGGACGGCCCCGCCGGTCGGGCAGTGGCGGTCCCGCCCGTAGCGGCGCTCGAGGTCGGCCATGATCGCCCGCCCGCCGGCACGGTGGATCGCGCCGTCGACGCCGCCCCCGCCGGCCAGCGCGCTGTTGGCGGCATTCACCAGCGCATCGGCGCGGACCTGCGTGATGTCACCCAGGATCGTGCCGATGACCCGATCCCCGACCGCGATCTCGCTCATCAGGGCCGGGGTGCCACCGGCACTCCACCGGGGGCGGGGCTGGAACGGGTCATTTCGCCGGATAGAGGCTCGTGCCGCGTCCGTACCGAAGCACCAGGCTCCGGGCGGCCGACGGTGCATGCCGGAGGTCGCGCGCGGTCGCAGCTCGCCGCGTCAGCGGAGCCGCGATCACCGGCTTGGTCGGCGTGAACAGCCACGTCTGGAACAGCGGACCGAGGTGTTGACCGGAGATCCGCTCGGCCAGCCGGATGAACTGGTCCGTCGTGCCGTTGCCTCCGGCCCGGCTCCTGGCCCAATCCTTGAGGATCTTGAAGAAGGCGACGTCGCCGACCGCCAGGCGCAGCTGCTGCAGGGTCATCGCGCCGCGGGCGTACTCGGGGAAGCTGAACAGGTTGTCCGGCGTCGGGTCGCCGACGGTAACGGTCCAGAACGGATCGTCGTCGGCGAAGGCCCCGTAGAAGAAGTCGAAGTTGTCCTGGACGGTCCCGAGTCCCTCGTGCTCGCTCCACAGCCATTCGGCGTACGTCGCGAACCCCTCGTTCAGCCAGATGTCCCGCCACCGCTTCAGCGAGACGTTGTCGCCGTACCACATGTGCGCCAGCTCGTGGACGACCACGTCGTCCCCGCTGAGCGGGTCGCTGAAGAACTCCTGGGCGTAGATGGGCCGAGTCTGGTTCTCGAGCGCGAAGCCGACGTTCGGGAGATCGTCGACGACCCCGCCGCCCGCCGAGAAGGGATACGGACCGAAGTTCTGGGCTTCGAACGCGAGGATCTCCGGCTGGCGGGCGAACGAGCCCTGGGCGATCACCCCGGCCGGAGGTGGTGCATCGGCCGACGTCCCGACCATCCAGTCGTTCGGGTTGGCGGCGCTTCCGGCCGGTGCGCCGGGCGTGGTCCAGCCGTCGAGCGGGTCGCCGTCGTTCTCGAAGCCGGTGCTCCCGACGCCGGTCGACGACACGATGTCGTCCACGAACAGGCCGGTGGCCTGGACCGAATCATCGCTGGCGTAGGAGATCGAGACCTCGACCGACTTGCCGGCCCACGCCGACAGGTCGACCTTCCACTGCTCCCAGCCGTCGCGCTGGTCGGTGGCGGCCCACCAGGCACCGGTCGTGCCGGTCGGCGAGCAGGTGCCGTCGCCGTTGTCGGTCTGGTAGTGGCTGAGGAACGGATGGATCGCCTGCCAGCCCGGGCAGGAGTTCCCGGTGTCCTGGCTGTTGTGACCGTTCAGGTCCGGCAGGGTGGTCCAGTCGTCGAGACCCACCGTATGCGCCTCGACGAACATGAAGTCCCACTCGGGCTCCGTCGCGCCGGCCACCCAGAACGAGAGGTCCGCCCCGCCGGCCGGGACGCTGATCGTGTGCGCCAGTCGCTTGTAGGACGAGTCGCCCTGTTGGGACAGCGCGAACTGCGTCCCGCCGTGCGCCGTCACGACCGGCTTGAACAGGTCCGGGTCGATCGCGTCCCAATACTTGATCCCGTTCGCCTTGTAGGCGTGCATCGCGAACTTCCCGATCGTCGCGGTCGCCAGGTAGGAGGCCATCGGCTCCCTGGCGTCCCAGTTCCAGGTCGTCCAGCCGTGCTTGGTGATCGTGCTGGTGAGCACGCCGTTGGAGACCGCCTGGGTGCCGTCGGGGACCTTCACGTGGAAGGTGTAGGAGGCCTTGTCGCTGGGATGGTCGTTGACCGGGAACCAGGTCGACGCGACATGCGGTTCCCCGACGACGACCGAGCCGTCGTCCGTGTGGAACCAGCCGTTCTGGCCCAGGCTCGGGTCGTCGAGGACCATCGGCGTCCCGTGATAGCCGACGCGGGTCGTGAACGTGCTGCCGTTCGGAAGCCCGTGCTTCGGCGTGATGACGAGCTCGTGGCCCTTCCGCTTCCACGCGGCGACGTGGCCGTCGATCGTGATCGAGCGCACCGTCAGCCCGTCCAGGTCGAGGTCGAACCGGGAGAGGTCCTGGGTCGCCCGCGCGGTGATCGTGGCGACCCCGTCGAGGTGACCGCTGGCGGGGGCGTAGCGGATGGCCAGGTCGTAGTGCTGGACGTCGTAGCCGCCGTTGCCGTCGAGCGGGAAGTAGGGATCGCCGGCTCCGGCGGCGCCCGGTCGGAAGTGCGGGTGGGCCTTCGGGTCGGCCGCCAGCGCGGACCCCGGGAGGATCAGCAGGCACACGACGACCACGAACACGACACGGATCGCACGAGCCATGACAGGCCTCCTCCGGGCGTCTGGATCTGGGCTGGTCGAGACTCCCACGAGCACACCGCCCCCAACGCGCTGGCCGTGACGGACCGAACGATACGCGGACGCTGTCGCGTCGGTGACGCGTCGGCGCACGCGGCGAGCTAGGTGCCGGCCATCGTCGGGTGGCTGCCGTCAGCCGCCGGTGATCGGGCGGATCACGTTGTCACGCAGCCACTGCCAGGGATGCGCCTCCTCCCAGTGGAGGAGCCACTCCTGGATCGCCTTCGGGACGTAGAGCACGGCCAGCACGAGGAGGAGCTGCGGGAAGGTCCGCGGGACGAGCTTCGGGGCGACGCGCCACATGATCAGGATGTAGAGGTAGAAGTTCTCGAACAGGTTCGGGAAGACGACCAGGATCGGGTGGAGGTCCGTCAGCTCGAACAGGATCGCCCCGATCAGCCGCCAGACGTACAGCGCGAGGGCGGTCCGGCGGAGGAGCTGCTCGTCCCAGCGGCGGGTGACGATGAGCTCGAGGGTCAGGTACCAGGTGTCGAGGAGCTTGTCGAGCTGGGCGTAGATCGGGCCGAACTCGGTCGGCTCGCCGAACGCCCGCCCGAGCGCGTCGACGAGGACGACGTCGAGCCCGTCGAGGACCATCGAGATCAAGCCGCCCGCCAGCGGCCAGCGCAGGATCGTCAGCGGGACGACCAGCCGGAGTGCGACGACGATGAGCTGGGCCATCGACGAGCGTCCTCAGCGAACGAACGACGATCCGACCCTACGGCTCGGCCGTCACCGTCGCGTCGCGGCTGGAGGCGATTGTCTCGATGACGCGGCGCGCTCATACTCGCCGCCCAGCGGGGGCACGGGCATGTCGGACGGCGTCGAGGTCGCACGGGCGGCGGTCGAGCGACGGGATTGGCTGGCGGCGTACACCGCCTATTCGGCGGTGGATCCCACGACCCTCGTCGACCCGGACGATGTCGCTGCGCTCGGCGATGCGGCGTGGTGGTGCGGTCATCTCGGCGAGGCGATCGCCCTTCGGGAGCGTGCGTTCGGCGACTATGTCGCGGCCGGGGCTCCCGTGCGCGCAGCCAACATCGCATTGAACCTGGCGTTCGACCACATCCAGAAGGTTTCCGTCGGGCTCGCATTCGGGTGGTTCACCCGTGCCCAGGAGCTCCTGGCCGATCAGCCTCCCTCGGCCGTCCACGGTCGCTTCGCCGTGTACGCCTCCCACCTCGCGCTGGCGCAGGGCGATCCTGCCGCAGCGCTCGCCGCCGCCGAGGGAGCGGTCGAGCTCGGGCGTCAGACGGGCGACCTCGATGTCCAGGCGGAAGGGCTCACGGCCAACGGCCGGGCGCTGATCGGCCTGTCGCGCGTCAACGACGGGCTCGGGATGCTCGGTCAAGCCGGGATCGCGGCGATCTCGGGCCAGCTTCAAGCCGCTGACCACGAACAGCGTGTACTGCATGTCGGTCATGGCCGAGAACGATCTCGGCGAATACCGTCGAGCCGGCGAGCTGTCGGACGCCGCCACCCGCTGGTGCGACCGCCAATCCCTGGCCTCGGGCTTCCCGGGGACCTGTCGGATCCATCGTGCCGAAGTGCTCCGGCTGCGGGGGGCATGGGCGGACGCAGAACGCGAAGCTCGTCGAGGCGTCGCCGAGTTGCAGGACTTCAACACGGGCGTCGCCGCGGAGGGCTGGTACCAGATCGGCGAGATCCTCCAGCAGCGGGGTGATGACGCCGCCGCCGAGGAGGCGTTCGGGAAGGCGCACGAGCTCGGTCGCGACCCGCAGCCCGGCCTGGCGCGTCTCCTGGCCGCCCGAGGGCAGGTCGGCGAGGCGCTGGCCGAGCTCCAGGTGCTCCTGCACGACCCGATGACGCTCCCCATGCAGCCGATGATCGGCTCGCCGTCGCATCCCCTCCGTCGGGCCAAGATCCTGTATCCCCTGGTGGACATCGCCCTGGCGGCCGGCGATGCCGAGGCGGCGCGGTCCGCGGCATCGGAGCTGGCGGACATCGGCGCGGCCTGGGACACGGCCGCGCTCCGGGCGATGCGAGCCTACAGCCGGGGCATGACCGAGGCGGGGACCGTGCCGGCGGACCAGACCCGCAACGACCTTCGGGAAGCCGTGCGGGAATGGATCGAGGCCGACAGTCCGTACGAAGCCGCGCGGGCACGGGTCGCGCTGGCGGCGATCCAGCGCGAGATGGGCCAGAACGAGGCGGCGGCGGTCGAGCTTCGCTCGGCGCGCTCGGTCTTCGAACGGCTCGGGGCCGAACCCGACCTGATCGTGGTCGGGCGGATGCTCGCCGACCGCGAACGGTCCGGGGCCTCGACGCGCGTGACTCGGACGTTCATGGTCACCGACATCGTCGGCTCGACGGGACTGCTCGAGGCGATCGGCGACGACGCCTGGGACGACCTCCTGCGCTGGCATCGCCAGGCGGTCCGAGCGCTGTTGACGCGCCACCACGGCGAGGAGATCGACCACGCGGGCGACGGGTTCTTCCTCGCCTTCGCCTCGCCGGATCGGGCGATCGCCTGCGCGATCGATCTGCAACGCGACCTCGCCGAGCATCGCCTGCGGACCGGCTTCGCCCCGCGGGTTCGGGTGGGCATCCACCAGGCTGATGCTGTGCGTGTGGACAAGGGGTATGCGGGGCGTGGTGTTCACGAGGCCGCCCGGATCGGTGGGCACGCTGCGGGCGACGAGATCCTGGCCAGCGTCGAGACCGTCGAGGCGTCCGGCCGGGAGTTCGCGGCGGCCGATGTCGAGACGGTGGCACTGAAGGGCCTGGCTCAGCCGGTCAAGGTGGTCCGCGTCCGCTGGAGCGGCTGACGCGGACCGCAAGCTCGTGGCCTCGTTCGCCGCGGTCAGCGCCGGATACCAGAAGACCCCGTCCGAAGACGGGGTCTCGTGTGCTCCCTGAAGGGGAACGGTGCGTCGACTAGGCGCTCTGGACGTTCAGCGCGCGCGGGCCCTTGGGGCTCTGCTCGATGTCGAACGTGACCTTCTCGCCGCCGACCAGACGGTCGAAGTCGAGCGAGGAGTCGAGGCCGCCACGATGGAAGAAGTAATCCTTCTCGTCATCGGCGGTGATGAAGCCGAAGCCGCGATCGGCGACGACCTTCTTGATGGTACCGGTGGTCACAGTGACCTCCACATTTTCCCGAACTGGGAACCGCAGGCGCACGGTCTGTTCGAGAAAGGGGTCGACCACGCGTAGGCTCGCCAAAGGTTGGCGAGTCACAAGCCTAGCACATTCGTTCGAATCCGACCACCTCGGCACGTTCGCCGGGGTCCGACACGGCGCCGGCGGGCGGTATCCTCGTTCGGATGTCGCTCTCCCTCGAGGACGTGGCCACCCTGCTCGATGCGCCGTCGGCGGCCGTCCTGACAACGATGCGGAGCGACGGGACGCCGCACACCTCGCCGGTCTGGTACCGCTGGACGGGGTCGGCGTTCGAGGTCGTGATCGCCCGGGGCGACGTCAAGCTTCGGCACCTCGAGCGCGACCCGCGCTGCACGCTCCTCATCTTCGAGACGGTCGCCCCGTTCCGCGGCGTCGAGGTCCGAGGTGAGGCCACCCTGACCGACGGTGACATGACGCCGTTCCGGAGCGCGATCGCCGGACGCTACCTCGGAGTCGAGGCCGGCGAGCGCTTCGCCGCCGAACGGGTGTCGAAGCCGGGGGTGCTCCTTAGGCTCATCCCGGACGAACCCCGAGTCTGGAGCCTCGAGGGGATCCTTCCGAGGTAGGCTCGTCCGCGACAGCCGAAGGTCGGCGATCGGGCCGAGCGGTCGGCATCGGGCCGAGGGTCGGCTCCGGCCGAAGGCGTTTGCACCAGATGCACACGTCGGGTCGCTTGGCACTTCAGGATCCGGGCCGTGGTCTCGGATCTTGCAGGTGATGCAACGATCGGGCCGTCAACCGGTGTCTGTCGACCGAAACGTGGCCCGGATTGCACCCGATGCAAGGTGCGAGCCTCTGTCCGTCCGCATGAGGCTGTTGTTTGCACACGGTGCAAGCCGGGCCGGATCGTTGCACACGGTGCAAGCCGGGTCGGATGTTTGCACACGGTGGGCCGTTGCAGGCACACGGTGCAAGCCGGGCCGGAGCGTTGCATACCGTGCAAGCCCGGTCGGGTCCTTGCGCGCGATGCAAGGAACGTGCCGAGTCGGCTCGGGAGTCGTGCGGGGCGGCCTGGCCGGCACTCGGCAGCGAGTCGGCGGCCACCCACGAACGACGCCGGCTCCCGATGGAGACCCGGGCAGACCGACGACGACGCCGCCTCCCGACGTTGCCGACAGCGCCCCGGAACGACGACCGGAACGACGACGTACCCGACCGCGGCGGAGGAGCGGCTGGAACGACGACGTGCCCGGCTCCCCCGAGGGGCCGGGCACGTTCGCCTGAGCGGGGATCCGAGGATCCCCGCGGATCACATCTCGGTGAGGCCGATCACGTGACCCTCGGGATCGGCGAACAGGGCGATCGCGACGCCGGGGGCCGGGCTGAACTTCGGCATGATCGTCCGGCCGCCGAGCTCACCGGCTCGGGCCAGCGTGGCGTCGACGTCGGACACGCCGATGTACCCGGTGACGTGACCGTTCCCCCCGTCCTGGCTCGGGCCGACGCCGACGGTGGCGCCGGTCACCGCCGGGTCGGTCATGCCGTAGGCGGTCGGGTTGTTGGTGTCGAACGACCAGTCGAACAGCTTGCCGTAGAAGCCCTGGAGGGCCTTCTGGTCCTTGCCGACGACCTCGAACTGGATGAACCGTGCACCTGCCATCGCTCGAACTCCTTCTCCCGGGTCCCTGGCGCTGGAGGCGAACGCCTCGTCGACCCGACACCCCAACGACGAACGTCGGGGTGCCGAAATCGACATCGGTCTGGAAGATCGACCTCAGGATCAGCGCGTCGGCTGGTCCTCGTGGCGGACGGCTCGACCCTCGGCGCTGCGCATCCGGGCCACGTTCGCGCTCCGGAAGTACATCTCCTTGCGGGACATCTCGGCCATCGGCGCGGCGAGGACCTCGGTCTCGCGGTCGAGCTCGGCGACGATCGCCCGCAGCTCGGCGTCCCGGCCGGCGTAATCGCGGATCCGTCGGGCCACCGCGGCGATCACCTCTCGCGCCCCGCGGAAATCACCGGCCCGGTTCCGGGCGGTGGCCTCCTGGCGAGCCCTCGAGGCGAAGATCCGGGCGACGGCCCGATCGACCTCGCGGTCCCGTGGCTGCTCGTCGTTGAAGTGGTTGTCGGCGTACTCCCAGCCGAGCTTGGCCATCGCTCGACCGAGGACGCCGTCCCGGTCCGACACGCCGAGGATCGTCCCCGACGTGCGGCCGATCTCCCCGAACGGGAAGTTGAGTCGCAGGACGACCTGGAGCCGCTGGTCGGCGACCAGGTCCCCGACGCTGATCGTGGTCCGGCTCCCGCGCGTCTCCGCGGGGAACGGGCTGAGCGGGGTGACGATGACGCCGTCCGCCGCCGTGAGCTCGATGGTCACGTCGCGGGCGACCACCTCGAGGGTCTCCCCCACCTCGCTCGTCACGTGGTCGCGGATGCCGGCCGCGTCGCGGATGAAGTAGAAGTGGCCGCCGCCGGCGTCGGCCATCGCCTGGAGCAGGGCCTCGTCGAAGTCCTGGCCGACCCCGAACGTCGTCGTGGTCACGCCCCGGATGCGGAGCTCGCCGGCGTGGCGCGCCAGCTCCTCCGGGTCGGTCATCCCGACGTTGGCGAGCCCGTCGGTCAGGAGCAGGCAGCGATTCACGCCGTCGGTCGACAACGCGAGAGCGACCTGCTCGCACCCGCGCAGCCAGCCTTCGCCGAGGTTGGTGCTGCCACGCGCCTCGATCTCGCGGAGGCGCGCCAGGGCGGAGTGGCGGGCGTCCTCCGTGGCGGGCGCCGACGGGAAGACCACGTCGATCTGCTCGTCGTAGACGACGATGCTGAACTGGTCCGTCGGGTGGAGCCGCGCGAGCGACTCCTCGACGGCGAGCTTGGCCAGCCGGAGCTTCTCGCCGCTCATCGAGCCGGACCGGTCGATGACGAAGGCGAGACGGACGGGCGGACGGGCATGCTCGCTTCGGGCGGGCGGCGCGGTGATCTCGGCGAGGACGAAGCGGTCGCTTCGATAGGTCGGGCGGATGTAGTGGCGGTCTGGTCGGGCAGTGAAGGTCATGACTGTTCCCCCTCGAGGAGTTCGCGGGCGATCGCGATCAGGCGATCGACCTGTTTGTTCTGCAGGCGGCTGAGTGGTCGTCGGACATGCAGCTCGATGTCCGGGGTGAGGGCCACCCGGTCCCACTGGGATCGGTCGGCCCCGACGGCTTGCGGGGGCGCTTTGGGTGGAGGGGTCGGTGGGATCGCGTCGGGCTCGGCCGCACGGGCGGTCTCCAGGAAGTCCATCCGGCGAAGCATCAGGGGCGCCGCGCTCAGTGCGGGGCCCGAAGCCGGCGGCGGGCCGGCGGGCTCCCCCCGTGCGGTGCCCGTCGACTTCGCCAGCAGGGTGCGGATGTAGTCGATCGCCGGTTCCTCGGCCGCGGCGACCGGCTCGGCGCCGAGGAGCTCCCGGACCTGGTCGTCGTCGAGCGGCTCGAGGCGCGTCCGGATCTCCGCCAGCGGCAGGTGTTCGCGCTGGAGCCGCCGGATCAGCCGGAGCCGGTCGAGATGACCTTCCGTGTAGCGCGCCCCGGGACCGACCTTGTCGGGCGCCGGCAGCAGCCCCTGGGCGATGTAGTAGCGCACGGTCCGCGGCGTGACCCCGACCAGGTCGGCGAGGTCGGTCAGGCTGTATCCGGTGTCGGTGGGCATGGCGTTATTATGACAGTGCAACGTGCCACTGTCAAGAGCCTGCCGCGTGGTTTTGGCCCTTGCCGCGACTGCGTTGGCCTGTGGCCGGACCTCAGGCCTCGACGGGAGCCGATCCGGTGGCCGCGCTTCAGACCTCGACGACGGGTCGGTCCAGCGGCCCGAGGTTGCGCTCCGGCGCCCAGCGCAGGGCGAGCCGGCGATCGGCCAGATCGAGCTCGATGTCGGCGGCGACGACGCCCACCCGGCCGTAGTCGAGGCTCGCGACGAGCGTCCCGTCCGGAGCGATGATCCCGGTCACCGAGCCCTGGTCCGGCCCGGCGACGTTCGACGCGGCGACGTAGACGGTGTTCTCGAGCGCCCGGCACATGATCGCCTTCTCGTTGTAGGGGTTCGACGCATCGCACCAGCGGGTCGGCAGGGAGCCGTCGTCGGTGGTGACGTAGTGCGGGATGAAGACGATCTGCGCACCGGCGAGGACGAGGGAGCGGGCGATCTCCGGGTAGCGGAACGCCTCGTGGCAGATCGCGATCCCGAACGTCACGCCCTCGGCGGTGAAGACGCGGCGACCGGCGCCCGGCACGTAGTCGCGCTCTTCGGACGGGTCGATCTGCGTCTTCGCCTGGACGCCGAGCCGCGTACCGTCTGCGCCGATCACGACCGACACGATCTCGCGACCGGCCGGCGTCGGGCGCTCGGTCCCGACGATCGCCACGATCCCGGCGCGGCGAGCCGCCTCGGCGACGACCTCGAGGGCGGCGCTCGAGCGCCTCGGCCGACAGGTCGGGCACGGGCCGAGCCTGGACGCGGTGGCCGGGGATGGCCGTCTCGGGCAGGCAGACGATCCGGGCGCCGAGCCGGCCGGCCTCCTCGATCGCGGCGACCGCCGCGGGCACGGCCTCATCGAGCGTCGCCGTCAGCGGCGTCGAGGCGACCGCGATCCGGATCGTCGACATGCCCCGAGTCTACCGCGCCCGATGGACCGGGCGCGGTAGCGAGGCGTAAGCGTGGAGGGCGCCGGGAGTCCGACGCCCGACTATGGGCCGGTGTAGTTCGGAAGTGCCCAGTTGGCATCCGCGGCGACGAACTTGGCGTACGACGCGGCTAGACTCCGCTTCCATTTGAGGATGATCCCGTTGCTGGCCGAACACTTCTGGTTGATCAGCTGCGAGTGCAGCTTCGTGTTGGCGGCGTTCTGGATCTTGATCAGCTTCGCCTCGTCAGACGTGATGTGCCCAAGGACCTGCCTCCACCAGGCCACCAGCTCCGGGTAGACCTGGGCGGGGCCCGACCAGCGGGGCAGGTTGGCGGTGGGCCTGAATTCGACGAACGCCTTCGTGATCTTGCATGGGCCGCCCGATCCATACGTGGTCGACGTGGTGTGGATGGTGTACGGGAGGTCGACGCACGCCGCGCTCTGCGCCCGGCAGTTCTGCGTCACGGCTGCGATGAGCTCATCGGGCGTGGAGCCGGTGACGTCGTAGATCTTCGTCTTGGTGGCCCCGGCCACCTTGGCCGCGATCTTCGGCAGCGGGACCGTGGCGAACGACGGCGCCGGCGTCGGAGTCGGCGTCGGGCTCGGCGTGGGGGTCGCCGCGGGTGCCTCGGTGGGCTGGGCCGCCGGCGGACGCGACGGCCGCGGGCGACGAGGCCGGGACCGGCGTCACGTAGACGATGATCGGCGTCGGGGCGACCGAGTTGCCGCAGCCGACCAGGCCCACGGACAGGACCAGGGTCAGGATCGCGAGGATCGTGCGCATCTTCCCTCTCCTCAGGACGGCGAGAACGGCTCGCGGCCCCGATCGTGGCAGACGGCCGTCTCGGCGGGTAGTGACGAACCGATCAAGAGGTGCCGCCGCACACCACCGACGCAACATCGCCCGGTCCGTGACGTCGGGTGACGGGTGGCCACGTACCATCCGCCAAGCAGCGGCACGTCGCGCCAGCGGAGGGTGATCGCCGGGATGGGTCCGTCGGGTCTCGTCGCCGGGTCGCGGCTCGAGCAGCGGCGCTGGCTGATCGTCACGATGATCGTCCTCGCCGTCCTCGGGCAGGCGGCGCTCGCGACGATCGCCCAGACCCTCGGTGACCGGGCGCCCGACCAGCTCCGGGTCTTCTTCGAGGCCCTGGCCGTCGCCGCGATCCTGACCATCCCGGCCGTCGCGTTCGTCGCCTGGATCGACCGGCGCGAGCGGGAGTCACCGTGGCTGTACGCATTCGCCCTCGGCTGGGGGATGCTCGGGGCGACCGGGCTGTCGATCGCCCTCAACGGCATGGCGGTGCGCGATGTGTTCCACGCCCTGTCCGCCGCACAGTCAGGCGCCGTCTCACCCGACGGCCTGGCCGACACCGCCAGGCTGCTGACCGCGATCTTCCTCGGGCCGCCGATCGAGGAGCTGACCAAGGCGATCGCGCTGCTGCTGCTCGCGTTCCTCCTGCGCGGCCAGTTCTTCACGATGCACGACGGGATCGTGTTCGGACTGCTGGTCGGCCTCGGGTTCAACCTGCTCGAGGTCCCCTTCTACGTCATGAACGGGTACGCCGACGTCGGGGTGGTGCCGTGGGACCAGCAGGTCATCGCGCGGTTCGTGTTCCTGGGGATCAACGGCCATGCGCTGTTCACGGCCCTGTTCGGGGCCGGGATCGGGTACTTCCTCCAGCGCGGCGGGATGCGCGGCGTCCTCGGGGCGATCGGCGGGGCGGCCGCCGGGATCCTCGCCCACATGGCTCATAACGGGCTGGTGGGTCTGGCCATGCTCCTGATGCTGATGTTCCTCGGCCACCCGATGCCGTACGACATGGATGCCGCGACCTTCGTCTCGTCGCTGCCGGACGTCGTCTACTGGCTGGCCGTGGCACTGGCCACGCTCCTCGTGCTGTGGTGGGCGTACCTGCTGCTCGCGATCCTGCTGATCCGCAGCGCGCGATACGAGGCGCGCACGATCCAGGAGCAGCTCAAGGACGAGATCGGCCGGACGATCACCGCGGAGGAGTACGCCGGGGTCACGTCCGAGGAGCGGTTCGGGCTCCGGACGATCCCGGGCCTCGACCGGCGGGCGAGCCTCGACCTGGTCAACGCGCAGAACAAGCTGGCCCTGCTCAAGGCCCGGGCGATCCACCTCGGGCGCGACCCCGAGACCGACCCGCAGGTGCTCGCCTGGCGGACCGAGATCGCCAGGCTCCGGACGGCGGGCTGAGGGCGGGGCTCCAGGGCGGGAGCGCCGCGGTCCAGGGCCGAGGTCCAGGGCCGAGGTCCAGGGCCGCGTCCAGGGTCGTTTGCGGTCCAGGGCCGTTGGTCCAGGGCCGCGATCAAGCGCCGTTTTGCGGTCCAAGGCCGCGGTCCAGGGTCGTTTGCGGTCCAGGGCCGTTGGTCCAGGGCCGCGATCCAGCGCCGTTTTGCGGTCCAGGGCCGCGGTCCAGGGCCGTTTGCACACCATGCACACGTCCGAAGCGGGTCAGCGGTCTGGGCGTCGGTCGTGCACGAGACGTTCACCGGGTGCAAAGGATCGGGTCTTCGGTCTCGAAGCTGCGCGCGGTTTGCACAGGATGCACGTTCGTAGCCGAAGGACCGTGACCACCCGCGGTCCGGAGCGGTTGTTTGCACCACAAGCAAGCGCGGCAGGGATCTTGCATGAGGTGCAAGGAAACGACCCGATCGGGACGTCGGGACCAGCGGGCTGGCCGAGTGGGTTCATGGCGCGATGCCGCGGGCAGGCCGAGCGGGTTCGTGGCGCGATACCGAGGTCCTTGCCGCGGCCGGTACCACCTTCGGGCGGGCGGGGGACCACCTGCGCCACCCGGATCCTCGCCCGGGCGTCGTAGGGTTCACGCGACGGGCCCGCGCGGGCCGGGGAGGAACCACTGGACTCGCCGAACCTCAGCCAGGACGGCCGACCGACCGACGCGGCCGCGGCCGACCACCCTCCGAGCCTGATCCGGCGCGGCTGGACGCTGCTGACATCGGCGCTGTTCCGCGGCGCGATCGTCCTGTCGGTGCTCGGGTTCATGGGCTATGCGATGGGCCTGGTCCGCGATCGGATCTTCGCCCGGACGTTCGGGGCCGGCCCCGAGCTCGATGCCTACAACGCGGCCTTCGTCCTGCCCGAGCTGGCCCTCGACGTGCTCGTCGCCGGCGGCCTGGTCGCCCCGTTCATCCCGGTCTTCATCGGGCTCCGGACCCAGGCCGACGAGGCCGCCAAGGCGTTCGCCCGGACGATCCTCACCCTCGCGGTCGTGGTCATGGCGGTCGCGTCGGCGATCCTGTTCGTCCTCGCGCCGCAGACCATCGCGATCATCGCCCCCGGGTTCTCGCCGGACCAGCAGACGATGTACGTGAACCTGTTCCGGATCATGTGCTTCACGCCGGTGATCTTCGCCGCGTCGATCGTCCTCGGCGAGATCCTCGTGGCCAACGGCCGGTTCTTCGCCTACGGCCTGGCCCCGCTCCTGTACAACGGCGGGATCGTCGCCGGGACGGTGCTCCTGTACGGCCAGCTCGGGATCTATGCCGCGGCGGTGGGAGCCTTCGCGGGGGCGCTGGCCCACCTCGGCGTCCGGCTCATCGGCATCTACCGGACGCCGTTCCGGCCGCGAGCCGAGCTTCGCGCTCCGGGCCAAGGGGGTCGGCGAGTTCATCCGGCTGATGATCCCGAAGATGGTCAGCCATCCGATCGAGCCGCTGACCTTCCTGTACTTCACGGCGCTCGCCTCGACGCTGGCGCCCGGCTCGGTCAGCTCGGTCAGCTTCGCCCGGAACTTCCAGAGCGTCCCGGTCAGCCTGATCGGCGCGGCGTTCGCGATCTCGGCCTTCCCGATCATGTCGTCGACCGCGGCCGCCGGCGATCGGCGCGGCTTCGGCCGAGTGTTCGGGATCAACTTCGCGGTCATCGCGATCCTGACGACCGGCGCGGCGCTCGTCCTGTTCGTGTTCGGCGGGACGGCGATCCGGATCCTGCTCGGCGGCGGGGCGTTCGAGGAGGACGACATCGCCCGGACGACGACGATCCTGGCGGTGTTCGCCTTCTCGATCCCGTTCGAGAGCCTGACCCACCTGCTCAGCCGGGCGCTGTACGCCACCCATAACACGATCCTGCCGACCCTCGCCTCGATCACGGGGTTCGTGGTCATCGTCATCGCCGGCCAGACGCTGTCCCCGACGATCGGCCTGTCGGCGGTCCCGGCCGCGTTCGCCATCGGGATGGCGGTCAAGGTCGGGATCCTGGGCGCGGCGCTCGCCCCGCGGATGGCGCGCATCGGCGTCGGTCCGCTCCAGACCCCGCGGGACACCCTCGAGGTCCGCGGATCGCCGGTCCGCCGGCGGGCGACCCAGGCGCTCGTCGCGGTCGGCCTTGTGCTGCTCGCCGTCGGCACGGTCTACGCGACCGGGAAGGCGCTCAACGACGCGACGCTCGCGGTCGCCCCGGTCGTCACGCCGTGGGCCAGGGAGCGGCCACCCGCGGCGGTCGTCGCCGTCCCGCCGATCGCCTCGCCCCGGCCAGGCGCTTCGGGCGGTGGGGCGGGCTCGCCGGGCGTCGGCGGCTCGGGCGGTCCGGGCGGGTCGTCGGCCCCGGGCTCGTCGTCCGCCCCTGGTTCGGGCTTGGGTGCCGGCGCGTCGTCGGCGCCCGGCGCCTCCCCTGCCCCGACGGCGAGCGGGCCGTTCTCGATGGACCTCTACGAGAAGGGCGACTACGTCGGCGAGTTCCGCGACACGTGGTGCCTGGCGGCGGCGGTCCAGACGTCGATGAACATCATGGACGACGGCGCCGACACGACCCGCGCGACCCAGTCGAAGGTGTTCGACCTGACCCGGTCGCTCGACCCGGCGCCCGACGGCGCGGCGGAACCCGAGGGCTGGGCGCAGGGCCTGACGGAGCTCGGCTATGGGAACTACGAGGTCAGCATCCAGCCGTCGATCAAGGCGGCCATCCAGACCGCGGCGAAACAGATCCGGCTGACGAACCGGCCGGCCGGGCTGATGGTCTGGCGCGGTGCGCACTCCTGGGTCATGTCGGGCTTCACGGCCAGCGCCGACCCCGCGCTGACCGACGACTTCACGGTCTCGACGGTCCGGATCGAGGACGTCTGGTACCCCCGGCTGTCGTCGATCTGGGGCTACTCGCGCCCACCGGACGCCTCGTACAAGGTCGGCGACCTGGACCAGGACTTCCTGCCCTGGAAGCGGCCGCTCGGGACCTATCCCAAGAAGACCGACAACTACGTGATCGTCGTCCCGGTGCCAGTAGGCGTCGCGCCGGGCGCGGCGGTCCGGTCGGCCGCCGGCGCGAGGCGCCGGGAAAGGGATCGGCCCGCCGGTCGCGGTGAGCGCGACGTTGCGGGCCGAAGCCTCTCGAGCGAGCCCGGACCGGCCGGCGCTGGGGCGCCGGGCGATCGGGCGTGAACGTCGATCAGCCGGCGGTCGACGGCTCGATGACGGGATGGTCGGATGCGCCGTTCTTGGCGATGGTCGTCAGCGTGGTGGGGACGGCGGCCTCACCCTCGACACGGTCGAAGTGCGCGCTGCGCTCGACCCGCTGCTTGATCCCGAGCATCTGGCGGCGCTCCATGACGAAGACGCCGAAGCCGAGCGTCGGCATGAGCACCTTCGTTCCCGGGTTGCCCTTGCCGAACCAGCCGCGGGTGCGCTCGATCAGGCGTGTCCGACCCGGGCCGGCCGGCTCGAGCACGAACGCCCAGCTGACCTTGAACTCCTGCGGTGAGGCCGCGCCGAGGAAGTTGCCCGATGCCGCCAGGCCGGGGGTCTCGGTCGCGGAGATCGACTCGGCGGGCTTCTTCTGCCAGCTCTCGACGAGGGCCGTGTCGAGATAGACCACGAGCGCCTTGTTCGGGTCGAGGACCTTGACCTCGAAGCCGCCGTCCTCATGGGTCGGCAGCCGGTCGCCGACCTCGAGCTTCTGCAGCTCGGGCAGGATCCGGTCGGCGCTCAGGCCCTTCATGTCGAGGCGGTCGTAGCTGTACCAGCCGGCGCGGCCATAGCCCATCTGGACGAGCCAGGGCCAGACGCTCTCGGGCGGCGCGTCGATGGTGATGCCGCGGGTCAGCAGGTTCGTCCCGTCCGGGATGAGCGCGTCGCCGGGGAGCGACTTGTCCTGCTCGGCCTCGTCGACGCCCCACGTCGACGACCACGCGTTGATCCTGCGATAGGCGCCCCAGGCCGCGAAGGCGAGGGTGGAGCCGACGACGATCCGCTTGAGCATGGTGACAGTACCTCCAGGGTCGAGGGTACGCAGGCTCAGCGAGCGATGGAAGGGCCGATCGGCCCGATCTCGAGTCCCGGTCCGCGCGTGATGGCGGCTCGGCGCATCGGTGGGCGACGGCGGTCAGGCGGCGGCGGTCAGGCCCCATCCTCGGCGGAGAGGTCCTTGTCCTCCATCTCCCACGCATGGTCGAGCGTGTGGAAGGCCGAGTGTCGGATGAGGAACGGCAGCGTCCACGACCGCATCCGCTTTGTGACTTCCCCGGCGTTGTACGCGTGCATCGTCGCGATGTAGGTCTCGCGGTGCCGGCGTAGTCCTTCCGGGGTGAGTGCCGCCTCCTCCGGGATCCGCAACCCGATCTGCTTCGCGAATTCCTCGCTCTCGGTGCGGATGGTGTGGCGGATGATCCGGTCGCGGTCGCGTCCTCCTCCGCGCGGGCCCTTGCGCATCACCGGCGAGACGCGCGCCGCGACGTCGTCGAAGAACGCCCAGCAGGCCCGGAGGAGCGTGATGGCACGATCGAAGTCCGCGTCGGCCATCTGCCCGTGCTCGGTCGCCGCGGGCGAGAAGGAGATGCCCCAGAAGTCGACCGAACCGGTCCCGACCTTTTCCTCGACGATCTCGAGGGGTCCGGCAGCGTCGAACTCGGGCCTCATCCCGGCGAGATCGGCGATCGGCCGGTAGCGCTCCCGGTAGGACTCGAGCGTCTCCAGGGCGAGCTCGCCGCTCTTCGCGCCCCGGCTCCAACCCGGCCAGTCGAGGCTGAACGCCACCGACCGTTTGTCCTTGGGCCCGTGTTCGATGACCGTGCGGACGGGCATGGCTCAGTATCGCATGGGGTCCGGGGGCGGCGGGGTCGTGGTCCGCCCAGGGCCCTCCTCTGCGAGTGATGCGGCTCGGCGCATCGCGTGGGTTGGCGTTCGGTACTCGCGGTGATGCGACCGCCGCATCGGGGGGTCGGGCTACCTAGCTCCCCCCGCTCCCGAGTGATGCTCGTAGCGCTGCGATCTCGGCCCGCTGACCGGCCATCTCGGCCCGCAGGCCCGCCAGCTCTTCGGCGATCGAACCGGTCGCCGTCGCGGCCTCGGACGCCGGGGCCGATGCTCCGTGGGGTACCGTCGCGACCTGCGCCTGGGGCGCCGTCGCGAGCTGGGGCTCGGGGACCGCCGCGGCCTCGGGCGCAGGCTCGTCCGGCGTCGACGGCGAGACCAGCAGGCTGGCCAGGATGCTGGCGAGAGCGCCGATGATCCCGATGCCGGCGAACATCACGAAGACCGCGGTGATGCGCCCGAGCGTGGTGACCGGGTAGTAGTCGCCGTAGCCGACCGTGGTGATCGTCACGATGCCCCACCAGATGGCTTCGCCGCCGGTCTCGATATTGGCGCCGGCCGAACGGCTCTCCTCCTGGAGGATGAGGATGCTCGCGACCGACAGCACCATCCCGGCGAGCAGGATCGTGATGAACGTCGCGTACTGGCTGCGGTTCTTGAGGACGTCCAGGACGAGATCCTTGCCGGCCTGTCCGCCCAGAAGGCGCGTGATCCGGCCGAGCCGGCTCAGCCGCGCCAGGCGGAAGAGAGCGGTGAACGGGATGAAGCCGAGGCTCGGGATCGATCCCAGCAGGTCCAGCCAGCCCCGCTGCTTGATGAAGTAGGCCCGTTTGGGCTTCGCGCCGGTGAGATTGAACCCGAAGTCGATCAGGAAGATCACGCAGATGGCGTTGTCGTAGAGGTTGATCAGCGCATGCGTTTCCGGGTCGAGCGGGATGATCAGCAGGACCATCAGCGCCAGCGAGTAGATGGTCAGGACCAGGATGAAGATGTTGTAGGCATTGCCGTGCCGGCGGAGCACCGGTGCCTGGGCAGTCATGACTGCTGAACCTCCTCGGCGTCGAACCCTAGGTCGGGGCGTTGCCGCCATCGTAGAGACTGCGCGGACCCATCACGACCTCGGCGCGGGTGATGCACCGAGCCCGCATCAGCCCTAGAGCGCCACGTCCACCGTGACCGATGCGCCGAGCCGCATCACGGACGAGGATCCCACCCCGCCCGGACCCTACCCCAGGCCGTTGGCCGCGATGACGCCCGAGTACCAGCGGGCACTCGCCTTGGGGATCCGCGCCTGGGTCTCGAAGTCCACGTAGACGAGCCCGAAGCGCGGCCGATATCCCAACCCCCACTCGAAGTTGTCGAGGAGCGACCAGACGAAGTAGCCGCGCAGGTCGGTCCCCTCCCCGATCGCCTCCTCCGCCGCCGCGATGTGGCCCTCGAGGATAGGCGATCCGGCGCGGATCGTCCACGCTCGCCGTCGGCACCCACCTCGTCGTCCAGGGCGATCCCGTTCTCGGTGACGTAGGTCGGGATCGCCGGGTAGTCCTCACGGAGCCGGGCCAGGATGTCGCGCAGGCCGTCCGGTCGGATCGCCCAGCCGATGTTCGAGGTCTCGACACCCTCGGGCGCCCGCTGCGCGTCCCAGCCCAGCCCCTCGGTCGTCGCGCTGACGATGCTCCGGAAGTAGTAGTTCACGCCGAGGAAGTCGAGCGGCCGGGCGATCGACTCGAGGTCGCCCGGCTCGACGAACTCCAGGTCCGCCCCGTGCCCGACATAGTGGTCGACCATGTCGGCCGGGTAGCTGCCCCGGAACACCGGGTCGAGGAACCAGCGGTTGAGGTTGCCGTCGAACAGGATCGCGGCCCGCTCGTCCTCCTCCCGGTCGGACGCCGGGTCGGCGGGATTGAGGTTCAGGACCAGACCGATCTCCCCGGGCAGGCCCCGCGCGCGGAACGCGTCGACGGCCGCCGCATGACCGAGGAGCAGGTGGTGGCCCGCCCGAAGCGCGCTGGTCAGGTCGCGCACGCCGGGCGCGTGCCGCCCCTCGTGGTAGCCGAGGAACGACGAGACCCACGGCTCGTTGAGGGTGACCCAGTGACCGACCCGGTCCCCGAGCGCCGCGAACGCCGCGTCGGCATAGTCGACGAACCGGCTGGCGGTGTCGCGGCTGACCCAGCCGCCCTGGCGATCCTGGAGGGCCTGTGGCAGGTCCCAGTGGTAGAGGGTCGCCATCGGGGCGATCCCACGCTCGAGCAGGCGATCGACGAGGCGCTGGTAGAAGTCGAGTCCGGCCGGGTTGAGCCGCCGGTCGCCGTCGGGGAAGAGGCGCGGCCAGGCGATGCTGAAGCGGTACGCCGTGAGGCCCAGGTCGGCGATCAGGTCCACGTCCTCGCCGGACCGGTGGTAGTGGTCGTCGGCGACGTCGCCCGTGTCCCCGTTCTCGATCATGCCCGGGGTGTGGCTGAACCGGTCCCAGATCGATTCGCCGCGGCCGCCCTCGGCCACCGCACCTTCGATCTGGTAGCTGGCCGTCGCGGCACCCCACAGGAAGCCAGGTGGGAAGGGCATCGAGGCGGCTCCTCCGTTTCAGTCCAGCTTGCCGGCTCGGAAGTCCGTGATCAGGGCGGTGAAGTCGGGCAGGCCCTGCTCGTAGCCGATCGCCCAGAAGCCGACGCCGGCCAGCCCGCGCTCGTTGGCGAGGCGGACCTTGGGCGTCAGCGTCGCCGGCGAGTCGACGTAGATCGCCAGCCAGCCGGCCGGGCTCGGGTCGGCCGTCGGCTTGCCGCTCTTGTCGACCGGTAGCGTGTAGACCATCACCTGCTCGATATCGTCGAGGACCGGGACGATCGTCGGGTCCCCGAGGATGTCGAGATGGTCGCTCGGGAACCAGGCGACGCCCTTGCCGGTCTGCGGCGCGGCGACCTCCGGTCCGGTGACCGGCCAGGCCATCCCGTACAGCGGCAGGCCCAGGATCGTCTTCTCGACCGGCACCCCGAGTGCCTCGTACAGGTCGAGCGACCAGCTGAGGTCCTTCTCGCTGCCGTCGCGCCGGACCATCGGCGCCGAGGCTCCCGGAGCGGACCCCGAGTAGTGGTAGTCGTAGCCCATCAGGAAGATCCGGTCCGCGGCGGCGGCGCTGGCGGCGGCGGCCATCTCGGCGCCGTCGGCGTTGGCCGGCGTCGCGACCGAGACCTGCGCCGCCGGCTGGACGGCGACGAGCGCCGCCCGTAGCCGCCCCACGAACGCCCCGTACGCCTGGACGAGGCTCCCGTCGAGCTGCTCGACATCGACGTTGACGCCGTCGGTCCTGGTCGAACCCACGAGCGCGACGAGATCCTTGATGACCGCGTCCTGGATCTTGAGCGAACCGAACAGCCGCTTGTTCTTGGTCGCACCGAAGCTGCTGAACACGATCTCGACCCGGGTGCCTCGGTCGTGCGCTTCGGAGATCAGCTGCTGACCGAGCGGTCCGGTGATCTTGAGGTAGCCCTTCCCGGCCGTGTCGATCGCGCCGGTCCGAAGGTTCGAGACGGAGAACAGGGCGAGCGTCGTCAGGTCCGTCGTCGCGAGGTGGGCGGCGATCCGCTCGTCCATCTCCCAGTAGGGCACGAAGCCGTAGACCTCGTGGCCGGGCTTCGGTCGCGGGGTGGCGACGGGCGTCGGGGTCGCGGCGCCGACGGCGCTCCCACGGCTCCCCGGGTCTCCGGAACCGCCCTGCGGGTGCCCGGCCGTCGGCCCGATGACCCCACCGAGGAGGAGCCCGCCGAGGACGCCGATCACCACGAGCGCCCCGAGCGCGGCGAGCAGCCTGGAACGCTGGGTCATCGGCCAAGGGTACCGCGGGACCGGGAAACGGCCCCTCAGCGAAGGCGGCGGATCGGGCCCGCGACGGCGACGACGAGGCTCGCCGCGACGAGCAGCGCCCCGGCGGCGGCCTGCGCGGCCGGGGCGCCGAAGGCCGCCGCTGCCGCACCCAGGCCGATGAACCCGATCGGCCCGAAGCCGACCCCGAAGACCCAGACGCCCATCGACGCCCCGCGCTCATGGTCGTCGGTCGCGTGCTGGAGGAGCGTCTGGGCGAGCGTGTCGACCCCCGCGGCGACCGCCCCGATGACGAACATGACCGCGAGCGAGACCGGGAACAGCCCGCTCAGGGCGAAGGCGACCAGCAGCAGCCCGAACGCCGCCCCGAGGGACAGGAGCAACCGGCCCGTCCGGGTGCCCGAGCCGACGCGCGTCAGCCGGAGCAGCCCGACGACGGCCCCGATCGACCGACCGGCGACCAGGACGCCCAACCCGGCGGCACCGACGTCGAGCACGTCCCGGGCGAAGGTCGGCGTCAGGGTCATGCTCGAGAACCCCAGGACCTCGGTCACGACGACCATGGCCAGGATCCAGCGGACGTCGCGGTTCCGGCCCAGCAGCGTCAGGGCGCTGCGGGCGCTCGGCACGAGCCGGTCGACCGCGACGCTCCCGGTCGCATCGGTCCGTCCGAGGACGATCGCCCCGACCAGCCAGCAGGCGGTCGCGACGCCGAACCCGGAGCCGAGCCCACCGGCGGCGATCAGGACGCCACCCAGGATGGCCCCAACCGACCCGAACAGCTGCGTGCCCAGGTTCGACGTCGCCAGGCCGTTCGTCGCCCGGTCCGCGCCGACGAGGTCGTAGACGTAGGCCTGGGTGGCGGTCGTTCGGGCCGTGTCGATGGCCCCGAACACGAAGCTGGACAACACGATCGCGGGAACCCCGAGATGGCCGCCGAACGCGAGCCCTGCCACCAGCAGACCGACCCCGGCGGCGACGAGGTTCGCCGTGCGGATGAGCCGACGTCGGTCGACTCGGTCGCTGACCGCCCCGAGCGGGATCCCGAGCAGGAGCGACGGCACCATCCGGACCGCCAGGGTCAGCGCCACGCCGAGCGGTGAGGCGGTCAGCTCGAGGGTCGTCCACGCCAGCGCGATCTGGGCGATCGAGGCGGCCAGCCCGGCCAGTGACAGGCTGATCCACAGCGCCGGGAACCCGGCGATGCCGAAGATGGCCGGGAGCCTGGCCGCGATCACCGCGCCACGATAGCCGGACGCCGGCCTCTCTAGGCGGTCTCGGCGATGTCCCGGACGGCGACCAGCGGGGCGATCAGCTCGACCCGGTTGCGACCGAGGTCCTTCGCCCGGTAGAGCGCCTCGTCGACCCGATGGAGCCACTGTTCGTCGGTCAGTCCGAGGTCCGCCTGACCGATCAGGCTGCCGCCCATGCTCACGGTGATCCGTCCGTGGGGCGGATTGCCGGGATGGTCCATCTCGAGCGCCATGACCGCGATCCGCAGCCGCTCGGTGGCCGCGGCGAGTCCCTCGATCGTCGGCACCGACAGGACGACCAGGAACTCCTCCCCGCCCAGGCGGTAGACGGCGTCGTTGGCGCGGAGCGTGGCCTGGATCGCCTCGACGACGCGGCACAGGACGGCGTCGCCGGCACCGTGGCCGAGCAGGTCGTTGACCAGCTTGAACCGGTCGAGGTCGATCTCGACCAGCCCGTAGGTGAAGTTCGAGCGGTTGATATGCGCGCGGACGGCGCGCAGGTCCTCGTCGAGCCGCCGCCGGTTCCCCGCGCCGGTCAGCGGATCGGTCCGGGCGGTCAGTTCGAGCGCGTGGTGGACCCGCTCCAGCTCGACCATATCGTCGGCGGCCCGGCGCTGGAGGACGCGGATGCTCTCGAGCTGCGCAAAGCTGCGGATCTGCGATCGCTGGAGGAGGACGTGCCCGGCGAGGCTGGCGCCGAGCGCGACCAGCAGCACGACCACGAGGTCGCTCCGTTCCGAGGCCGTGAACGCGCCATTCGGATCGAGGATGAAGTAGCCGACCGCCACGAACGTGTAGGCGAACAGCCAGGCGACGTGGCTCGCGGTCCGCCACGGCAGGACGAGGGCGACCAGGCCCGGCAGGACGAGCAGGTAGCCGGCGGTCTGGACGGCGAGCGACGGGACCGCGACACCGGTCGCGGCGGTCGACGCGGCGACCCCCATGGTCACGATCCAGGCGGCGATCTCGGGATAGCGCCGGAGCCGACGCGGCAGCAGCCACCAGCAGACCAGCGAAAGGAGGATCGTGCCGATGCTGAACGCCATGGCGACGGTCGTCTGCCCGCCCTCGAGGCCGAACAGCGCGACGAGGTCGAACGCGACCGCCGCGGCGACGACGAGGAAGCCGACCCGGCAGGCCGCCCGGACGCGGCGGCGCTGGATGGCCCGGAACCGCGGGCTGAGCCCGACCTGCTGGTACTCGGACTCGCGGACGCGAGCGGGCAGCGTCCGAAGGGACTCGATCAGGGCGACGAAGCGAGACGCGGCGGTGCGAGCCCGCCGGCTCTCGATCGCGTTCTCACGCGAACTCATGGACGGACGCTAGGCCGTTCGCTCCAGCGGGTCCGTGGCCCGTTGGTCCCGGCCCGGTGGCCCCTTCGGCGCGTCAGCGTCCCCAGCTGGGCTCGTCGGCGACGGCGGTCCGGGAGACCCGGGCGGGCATCGCGGCCCCGACCGCGCCGCGCGGGAGCCCGCGGAGTCGCAGGGCTCGGACGGGGCACGTCTCGATCGCCAGCCTGGCCAGCTCGACCATCGACTCGGGCAGGGGTCCGGGCAGGAGGATCGGGTAGCCCCAGTCGTCGAGGGCGATCCGCTCGGGCAGCACCTCGGCGCAGGCCCCGTGGCCGTCGCAGGCGATCCGGTCGATCTCGAGCCGCGCGTCCATGTCAGGCACTCGCCTGCGCGCTCATCGAGCACGCCCGACCCGCGGCATGGCGCGCGAATTCGTCGCCGAAGACCCGCAGTGCGCTTCCGAGGAACGCGGCGGCGCCGTCGGGATGGCGGCAGGCGCCACGTCCCGCCAGCTGGCCACCCCAGCGGGAGATCCGCTCCAGGTCTTCGGACTGCGCCCTGCCGGCGGCGACCCGCGCCGTGGCATCGGCCAGCGATCGGAGGCCGAAGACGCACGGACCGCACTGCGCGGCGCTCTCGCCCGCCATGAACGCCATGATGCCGGCCGCCTGGACCACCCCGCAGGTGCCGACCGGGACGACCGACACGACACCCGCCCCGAAGGCCATCCCCTCCTGGCGCATGACGGCCGGGTCGAGCGGCAGGTCCCAGGCGCCGCTGATGTCGGCCCATGCGCCGAACGAGTCGCCGAGGAGGACGGCCTGCCCGGCGCGGGCGACGCCGCCGACCCGGTCGAGGACCTCGCGGACGGTCGTCCCATACTCGATCTCGACGACCCGCTGGGTATCGGTCGAACCCGACACGGTCACCAGCGCCGTCCCCGGAGTCGAGGCGCGGCCGGCGGTTCGATACCAGGCGTCGCCGTAGCGTGCGACGAGCGCGGCGTAGGCCAGGCTCTCGACGTTCTGGACGAGGGTCGGCTGGCCCCGGACGCCGGCCTCGTACGGACGCGGCGACCCGGTCGGCCGGGCATCGCGGTCGTTGACGTAGTGGACGGCTGCGGAGGCCTCGCCGGCGACGTAGCCGTGGGGCGCCTCGATCAGCTCGACCGGGACGCGGAAGGTCGAGCGCCGTTCCTCGATCGCCTGGCCGAGCGCGGAGATCGCCGCGCGATGGTCGGTCCCGACGTAGATGACGATCTCCTCGGCCCCGACCGCGTCCGCGGCCAGCTCGGCGCCGTCGAGCACGAGATGCGGCCGGATCGCCATCAGGACGCCGTCCTTGCGACTGGTCGGCTTGCCCTCAGCGCCGTTCGCGAGGACGACCGCGTGGCCATCGGCCCGCTCGGCGATCGAACGCCACTTCTTGCCCATCGAGAAGCCGGCGCCCCCGCGCCCTTCGATGCCGGCGGCTTCGAGCATCGGGATGAGCGCCGCATCGGCCCGCGGCAGGGGTCCGAGTCGGGCCCGGTGGTCGATCTGCCGCTCCGGTCCCGCGGCGGGCATCGGGCCGGCGAGCAGCCGGTCGGCCCGGTCGATCCGACCGACGCCGGAGACGCCGACCTCGGCCCGGGGTCCGCCGGGGAACCCGGCCGGGTTGAGCATCCTCGAGTCGGCGAGTCGAAGCCGGGCCGGGACGTAGGCGACCAGGGGATGGCGAGACGTCGCATCGACGAGCCGCCAGGCGACGGCGACGATGACCGCGACGACGCAGGCGGCCTGGATCGCGAGCATCCACAGGGCACCGGAATCGGTGCCGGCCCCGAAGCCGTGGACGAGGGCGAGCGGCCAGAAGGCGTAGGCCGTCCAGTGGATGGCTCGCCAGGTCCGCAGCCCGATCCGGTCGCGCACGAGGCTCGAGACGATCAGGGCGGCGACCAGGTACATCGCCACCGAGCCAAGCCCGACCCACAGCGGGCGGTAGGACGACGCGAACGGGATCGCGGCGGCCGCCAGGCCGAGCGCGGTGTACGGATCGACGATCGCGGTGACGATGTGGATGCCCAGGAAGATGAGCGAGGTCAGGGCGAGGGTCCGGTGGACGGCCTGGCTCATGAACCGGGGCCAGCCCGGGCGATGCCAGCCGACCGCCGCGACGATCCCGAGGCAGACGACCGCGGTGAACAGGATCAGCGAGACGATCCCCGCGCCACGGGTCGAGTACCACAGGACGTTCAGGGTCATGACGCGCGCTCCAGCGGGGCGGGCCAGCCGTTGATCCGGACGACGTCGCCGTCCGTCGAGACGAGGCGGGCCGGCAGCCCGATGGTCCGCAGCCAGTCCGGCGCCGCGGCGCCCTTGACGATCGCGCCGGTCGAGACCGTGTTGGCGTCGACGCACGTGCCCGCGACCACGGTCACGGTCCGCCATGGTCCCGCGGCCGGCAGGCCGGTCGCCGGGTCGATGATGTGGTGGCGGGTGACGCCGGCGGCCGACCAGCGGCGGATCGTCGTGCTCGAGGTCGCGACCGCATCCGGCCCGATCGCGATGACCTCGCCGTCGGAGGCCTCGTCGGGCCCGGCGACGCTCGACTCGGCGGCGAGCACCCGCCAGCCGCCGACCGGTGGCGTGCCGGCTGCCGCGACATCACCGCCGAGGCTGACCAGGACCGCCGACGACACGGCCCGCCGAGCGGCCGACGCTGCCAGATCGGCGGCCAGGGCCTTGCCGGTCGAGCCGAGATCGAGCTCGACCCCGCGGGGCACGCGGACCGTCCGGGCGACCGGGTCCAGATGGATCGTCCGCCAGCCGGGGATCTCCTCGACCGCGAACGTCAGCGGCGTGGTCGCCGGAGAGATCGCGAAGAAGTCCCGGTCGTAGCCGAGACGTCGGAGCGTCCCGCCGACCGTCGGGTCGACCGCCCCGTCGGTCGTCCGCGCGGCGCGGAGCGCGACATCGATGGCCTGGAAGAGGAGCGGGCTGACGCGGACGGCCCGACCGGGTCGCTCCTGGAGTCGCTGCAGCTCGCTGTCGGGTCGGAAACGGCTGTACGCCTGGTCGATGGCGTCGAGCTCCGCGACGACGGCGGCGCGCGCCCGGTCGATCGCCTCGGGGTCGACCGTGAGCAGGTCGACGTTCGTCCCGAGCGCCCGCCAGTGGGCCGAGCCGATCGGCATCAGTGCGATCCGCCCGACCGGACGTGTGGCGCCCGCGCGGTCGGCTGCGGCGCGGCGAACGGGTCGCTGAAGGGAGCGGCCTGCTGCTGCGGAGTGGTGGGCGCCTGCTGGATCGTCGGCGCCTGCTGGATCGTCGGGTCGTCGGTCGGGACAGTCGATCCGTCGGTCGTCGAGGAGCCGGGGTTCGAGATGGCGGCGATCGTCGCGATCCCGATCATCGCGGCGAGCCCACCGGCGGCGGTGCCGCGACCGATCGAGCGAAGCTGGCTGACGGAGCGGTCGCGCTCCACGGGGGCATGACGAGGGTCCTGGTCCATGGCCCGGAGTTTCCCGGACCGAGTCTTGCGGAATCGTGACGTCGGGACCGGTCCTCGACGTCGCCTTCGGCGGCATCTAGCCGGAGCCTCCGCTCGTGACCTGAGCCGGCGCCGCGGTGGCCGTCGGGGTCTGTGTCGGGCCGGCCACGGTCGGGCCGGCCACGGTCGGTGCGGCGGTCGCCGTCGGCGTCGCGGTCGGCGTGGTGGTCGTGCCCGAGGTCGTCGTCGAGCCGGAGCCGGTCGCGGTCGTCGTGACCGCCGAGGTCGTCGTCCCGACGGTGGCCACCGTCGCGTCGACCGTGCCCGGAGCGGACACCGCGGCGATGGCCGCCAGGCCGGCGAACGACGCCAGCCCGGCGATGGCGGCGCCGGTCCGGATCGACCGGAGCCGCCGGACGGCGACGTCGCGATCGCGGGGTCGAAGTGGTGAGTGATCGTTCATGGCGCCAGTCTTCCCGGCGCCGCCTTGCGATCCGATGACGGGGTCGC
This sequence comes from uncultured Chloroflexia bacterium, assembly GCA_963781845.1. Taxonomy (GTDB): domain Bacteria; phylum Chloroflexota; class Limnocylindria; order Limnocylindrales; family CSP1-4; genus Chersky-267. The sequence goes on from CAWAHN010000005.1 coordinate 37,641, forward strand.
CGTCGGTCGGCGGCTCCGCTACCGTGGCGTCGTGCGACGGATCGACACGGCAGAGCGGCGTGCGCGCCTGGGACACCGGCACCACCTCGCGCCGGGTTCGCACGCGGCCGGGATCGCCGAGGCCGCCGGCGACCTGGCCGGCCTCCACGGCTCGGATCCGGCGTCGGTCTATCTCGGTGCGCGCGCCCGGATCGCGCCCGGTGCGCCGGAGGGCATGCCCGAGGCATTCGCGCGGGCCTTGTACGACGACCGGACCGTGGTCCGCCTCCTTGGGATGCGCCGGACGATGTTCGTCGAGCCGCTGGATCTGGCCCCGGTGATCCACGCCGGGAGCGGACGAGCGAACGCGGCCCAGCAGCACCGCAACACGATCCGGATGCTGACCGCGGCGGGCATCGCCGACGATCCCGAGACCTGGCTGACCGAGACCAAGGACGCAGCGTTGGCGGCCCTCATCCGGCTCGGCGAGGCCACCGCGACCGAGCTGACGGCCGAGGTCCCGCGACTCCGCGAGCAGATCCCCGTGGGTGAAGGCAAGAGATGGCAGGGCGCGATCGGCGTGTCGACGCGCGTCTTGTTCCTGCTCGCCGCGGAGGGGCGGATCGTCCGAGGACGCCCGCGCGGCACGTGGATCAGCAGCCAGTACCGCTGGGCGCCGATGGACGCCTGGCTGCCGGGTGGCCTGGCCGAGCTGCCGACCGAAGCCGCCCGCGTCGAGCTCATCCGCCGCTGGCTGCAAGCATTCGGCCCCGGCACCGAGGCGGACATCAAGTGGTGGACGGGTTGGACGCTCGGTGAGACGCGCCGGGCGGTGGCCGAGCTCGGGGCGGTCGAGGTCGCTCTCGATGACGGCGTCGGGTTCGTCCTCCCCGACGACGACACCTCCGCGGGCGAGGCGCCCGATCCGTGGGTCGCCCTGCTGCCGGCCCTCGACACCACGACGATGGGTTGGGCTGGACGCGACTGGTATCTCGGGCCCCACCGCCCGGTGCTGTTCGACACCAACGGGAACGCCGGTCCGACCGTCTGGTCGGACGGCCGGGTCGTCGGCGGCTGGGTGCAGCGATCCGACGGCGAGGTGGTCGTCCGCCTGCTCGAAGACATCGGGTCGGCGGCCACGGCTGCGATCGATCTCGAGGCCGCCCGGTTGGCGGAGTGGCTCGGGGCGACCCGGATCACCCCGCGGTTCCGCACTCCGCTCGAGCAGGAGCTCAGCCGATGAGCCGGCGGCGATCACGTCCGGCGTGCGCCGGCGCGCCTGGCTGGCCGCGATGAACCGCTACCTGGTCCGGAGCAGCGACGCGAGCACCTTCTTCGAGAGCTTCCTCGTGGCCGCCGTCTCGTCGTTCCTGGCCATCCGCTTCTTCCTGGCCCTCACCGGCTATCCGCAGATCGGCGGGAACGGGCTCCACATCGCGCACATGCTATGGGGCGGCCTGCTGATGCTGATCGGGATCCTCCTGCTCATCAGCTACCTCGATCGCGGCGTGCATCACATCGCGGCCGTGATCGGCGGCATCGGCTTCGGGATCTTCATCGACGAGATCGGCAAGTTCCTGACCTCGGACAACGACTACTTCTTCCAGCCCGCGGTCGCGCTCATCTATGTCCTGTTCGTGGTCATGTTCCTCGTCGTCCGGACGCTGATCGGGCGGCATCGGCTCAACGCGACGGAGTCGCTGGCCAACGCCCTTGACCTGGTCCAGAGCACCATCGGCCGCGCGATCGAACCGGACGACCGGACGCGGATCCGGCGACTGCTGGACGGGGCGGACCCCGCATCGCCGCTCGTCCGCGACCTCGGGCGCTACCTCGACGGCCTGCCCCGGACCCCCGACGTCGAGTCTCCGTTCGAGCTGATCGTCAGCCGGCTGGGCCGCGTCTATCGGCGGCTCGTCGCGAACGACTGGTTCGAGCGCGGGCTGGTGGCGTTCGTCATCGCCTACACGGTCGCCGCGATCGTGGGGGTGCTGGCGGTGACGTTCGCGATCGGGGAGCGGGAGACCTCGACCGTCGTCGTCGCCCAGGCCGTCTCGACGGGGATCGGCGTGGCCCTGATCCTGCGCGGGGTGGTCGCGTTACCGACGTCGCGGATCGAGGCCTACCACTGGTTCATGCGCGGCCTGCTCGTCTGGATCCTGATCAGCCAGGTCTTCGTGTTCTACAGCTCCCAGCTGGCCGGTCTCGGCGGCCTGGCCCTCGACCTGGCCGCCTACGGCACGCTGCGCTTCGCCATCCGCCACGAGGGCGAAGCCGACGAGGAGTCGCAGCCGCAGGGTTCGGCGTCCTGAGCTCCCCGTCGGCCTCGGGGCCGGGTCAGTGGACGCGGAATGTGTGGGTGCTCGTCTTCGACGCGAGGACGTGGCCGTCGGTCGCGCTCAGGATCCGGATCTTGACCTTGTAGACGCCGAGGCGACGCGTCGACGAGACGTGGAACACGGGCGTGACCGAGATCGTCGCGCCGGTCCCGAACGTCCGGGCGGCGTAGGTCTTGCGGAAGGCGAGGTGGCCCGCCGGGTCCCAGACGTCGACGCTCACCACGGCCCGGGTCGCCGCGGACGCCTTGGCCCGTGCGGTGATCCGGACGTCATGGTTCCGGGTCAGGCTGGTCGGGCTGACCGACGCACTCAGGGTCCAGGTCGCGACGGTCGAACCGCCGCCACCTCCGCCGCCGCCCCCTCCTCCACCGCTGCCTGGGTCGAGGGTGAGGGATCCGGCGGCGTAGTACGCGCCAGCCTGTTCGTGGAAGTACCCGCCGTCGTCATCGGCGTCGAGCGACAGGCGGCTGTTGCCGTTGATCGCGGGCGGGTTCGTGGTGCCGTCGTTCTGACCGTCGCAGGCACAGGTCGTGCCGTCGGCTCCCCCGCCGAACATCAGCCCGATCACCCCGGCATCGCGCCACATCGCGAGGTGCGTCCCGCCGGGATCGTCGAGGAACCACTGGACCCGGTTGTCCTGGTAATGGCCCCAGGTGTTGTCCTGGGCGCGCATCTTGGTGTTCCCGAGCGGGATCTGCCAGACGACGACCCGCTGGCCGGCACCGGCCACGTAGCCGGCCACGAACCGGGCGTAGCGGACGAAGTCGGCGTCGTCCCAGCGCGAGGCGCCGCCGTCGCCGTAGACGATCTCCTTGAAGCTGGCATCGCGGTCGGCGATGTCGGTGAAGGTGAGGTCGAAGTGGGCGCCGAGCGACCGGTAGAAGGACGCTGCGCGAGCGGCGAGCGCATCGACCGCGGTGTCCGAGCTGTTCGAGTAGCTGATGTCCGTGTTCGTGCCCCAGACCGACAGGTGGTAGGCCAGGATCACGTTCGGGGCGAGCTGGTCCCGGAGCCGGACGACGGCCTGGGCGAACCCGGCGGCGCTGTTCGGCAGGCCGGTCAGCGACGGGTCGCCCGAGCTCGCGACCGAGGCCGGGATGGCCGTCGCGTCGTCGCTCGTCCCGCTGGCCTGCTCGATGTAGCCCCACAGGTCGGGTTCGACGTGAAGGACGACCGGCGTCGCGCCGGCGGCCCGGGCGAAGAACAGCCGCAGATCGTTGTAATACGCTGCCATGGTGGTGTGGTTGGCCAGGTTGGACAGGTCCTTGGCCGATTCGCTCGATCCGGTCGCCGGGTTCGACTGGAGGAGCATGTAGTACGGGAAGACGGGCGTGACCTGGTGGGCCGCAGAATCGGCGACGTAGTAGGACACGAACTGGCCGTTGGTGTTCCAGGTCGACCACCCGTTGCCGGTGTTGACCCCGCCGGCCAGGTACTGGTAGCGGAAGCCGAAGGCCGTCGAGGCGTGGAGCGCGGCAGCCCCGCCCGGGGCGTCGGCGAGCCCCAGCTCGAAGTGACTCGACGGCCACGCCGCGGGCATCGCCGGGAGCGCGGCGAGCACCCTGGGCCTGGCGGCCGAAGGTGCCGTCGCCGGCGTTGACGCGCCGACGGCTCCGGGAGTCGCGACGTCGATCGGCGTCCCGCCCCGGACCGCCTGGGCGCCGAACAGCAGCGCGGCGGTCGGCGTGAGGAGCCAGGCGCCGATCGCCACGGCGATCAGGGCGACCAGCAGGCGACGGCTCGAGCGCACGGTCAGGGGCAGCATCGGTGTGCCCGCGATCGTCCCCCGCCCCGAACGCCGCGTCACTCCCTCGCTCGTCCGGCGGGCGACCGTACCTTGGTCGGTGCCCGCCGTCACCGCTCGCCGAGGACACCCTCCCCGTGGGCGGCGACGGCCGCGATCGCCGCCCGGGCACGATCGGCCTGCCAGGTCAGCCCGAACTCGTCGAATTGCGCCGCGGCTGCCTCGATCAGGCCCACGTCGTCCCGGGCGATGCCGAGCGCGCTCCAGCCGAATGGCTCGACCAGGGTGGACGGGACCAGGAGCGCCGGCGCCTCGGCCTCGACCGTCGCCGTCTCGCCGAGGGCAAGCAGGATGTCGAGTCTCGCGGTCGTGGTGGTGATCCGGTAGTAGTTCTTGGTCGGCGGCGGGATCGTGGTCGGGATGAGCCGGCGAGCGCCCTCGAGGTCGCCGCGACGAAGTGCGAGCCGTGCACGGATCGGGTCGAACACCGCCTCGTATCCTTCCATGGCCAGACCCTCGGCCAGCGCTTCGAGTCGGCGGGACTCGTCGTCGTAGCCGAGCTCGGCGGCGGCCAGCGCGCAGGCCAGCAGCGAGCGCTGGTTCCGCACGCACGGGGTCGCCAGGTTGTCGGCGACGGCCCGTTCGGTCCGTTCGGCGAGTGCCAGCAGTCCCTCCCACTCGCCGCACAGCTCGGCGAGCTCGACGAGCATCGCCACGGCGTGGAGCCGGTGGTGCGGCGAGAGCTGGACCGCGACCTCGTCGTGGAGGTGGGCGAAGCGGCGCGCCTCGGGCAGCATCCCGAGCGCCACGTTCCCGGTGATCGCCGCGCCATACAGGTCCTCGAGATGATCGAGGTCGTGGATCCGGTCGGCCAGGCCCGTCCGGCGCTCCCACCAGCCGTGCGCGGCGACATCGTCGCCCGACGCGAACGCACTCAGGGCCCGGGCATCGAGCGCGTACGACAGCAGCGCCGGGTCGTCGAGCCGCTCCGCGATCGCGATCGCCTCCTCCGGGGCGTCACCCACTTCGAGCGGATGCCAGTCGGCCGAGGCGATCAGCGCGACCGCCCGCGCGCGGGTGCCCGGCTCGGCTAGGGCGAGCGCCTTGCCGATCCAGCCGTCGACGAGCTCCCGGCTTGGCATCCGCTTCCAGATGGCCCAGCGGAACGCGGTCTCGAACGCGAGCTCGGCGTAGATCGCGGCGCGCGCGGCGTCGGACGACGCGGTGGCGATGGCCTGTTCCATCGCCGTCCAGAAGCCGACGCCGTCGTAGCGCAGCACGTTCGCCCGGCCGATCGACAGCCAGATGGCGGACTGCTCCTCGAGGCTCGGCTCGAGCGTCAGCGCTCGCTCGAGGAGCTTGACCGCCTCGTCGATGGCATACCGTGCGACGGCGAGGTGCGCGGCCCGGACCGACCAGTCCCGTGCCTTCCGACGGAGCGACGCGAGACGCTCGGGCTCGGTCGCCCAGGCCAGGTCGACATCCGCCGGCCGGACCGCCTCAGCGTAGTGATGGGCGAGCGTGGCGGCGTGCTCGTCCCGACCTTCGCCGTCGCGTTCGATCCGCTCGGCATAGGCAGCGTGGAGGCGGGTCCGCCGGGTCGTCGGCAGGCTGTCGTAGGCGACCTCGCGGGTCAGGGCGTGCTTGAACGCGTAGCTTCCGCTCGTTCCGTCGGTCGGTCGTGAAGCGCGGCGGATGAAGTCCCGGCTCCGCAACGTGACGAAGTCCGGCTCGACGCCGCTGAGCAGCTCGACGATCGCCTCGGGTTCGAACCGGCGGCCGATGACGGCTCCGGCTTGGAGCGCCGACTTGTCGACCGGGCCGAGGAGGTCGAGCCTGGCGGCGAGGAGCGCCCGGACCGAATCGGGGACGACCGAGGGGCCGGCCGCCTGGTCGAACCGCCAGCCCCCGGCGTCGCGGGTCAGGACGCCGTGCTCGGTCAGGGTGACGATGAGCTCCTCGAGGAAGAACGGGTTCCCCTCCGCCCGGTCGACGACGAGGTCGTTGAGGCCCGGCAGGACCTCGCCGTCCAGGAGCGCAGCGACCATCGCGTCGGCCTCGTCGCTGGACAACGGGTCGAGCCAGATCGTGGCCGACCGACGATGGGTGGCGACCCAGCTCGGGCGGCTCCGGGCGATCTCCGGGCGCGCGGTCGTCAGGACGACGAGCGGGCCGTCCACCTCACGGCCGATCCGCTCGAGCAGGTCGAGGAGCGGCGGCTCCGCCCAGTGGATGTCCTCGACCAGGAGGATGGTCGGCCGATCCGCGACGACCTCGTCGAGCAGACCGACCCAGGCGTCGTGGAGGCGGTTCTGCGCGGCCATCGGATGCAGATCGCCGGCGGTGTCGAGACCCATCGTCAGGCCCAGGATCGTCCGCTCGCCGAGGAGCTCGAGCAGCCGTTCCGGCGGGTCCGATCCACGGATCCCGAGGTGCTCGCGAAGGACCTCTGCAAGCGGCCAGTAGGTGATGCCCTGGCCGTACGCCGGGCAGCGGCCGATCCGGGCGACGGGCGCGGGCGTGCCGGTCCGGACGGAGGCGAGCCAGCGTCGGACCAGGGTCGACTTGCCGACACCGGGATCCCCGACGACCGTGATCGTCCTCGGCTCGGCGCCCTCGACGGCGCGCCGGTAGGCGACTTCGAGAACGGTCAGCTCGTCCTCGCGGCCGACGAAGGTCCGCCCGAGGCCCGATCCGGATCGCGCGTCGCTCGACTCGTCGATCAACCGCGTCGAACCGTTCTCACCTGCGAACGTGAACGTCCCGCGCACCGCTGCGAGTGCCCGCGGGCCGACGAGGATGTCGCCCGGAGCGGCGGCGTGCGCCAGCCCGGCGGCCGTGTCGACCGCAGCTCCGGCGATGGGTGGTCCGTCGGCGGGATCGACGCCGGCGATCACCTCGCCCGATTCGATCCCCACCCGGATGCCGGGCGCGCTCCCTGCCGCTCCGTTGGCGCGGCTTCGGATGGCGAGCGCCGCGCGCAACGCGCGGTCGACGTGGTCCTCCTGGGCGGTCGGCGTCCCGAACGTGGCCATGACCGTCCCGTCGGCCACTCCGATCACCCGTGCCCCGCTGGGCCCGACCTCGGCCGAGACGTCGGCGAGGAAGCGCCGCTGGAGCTCGTGGCGCCGTTCGGGGTCGGTCGACGCGACGCGAGTATCCGCCAGGGCGGCGAACAGGACCGTGACGAGCTTGAGCTCGAACGCCGTCGGTCGTTCCGGTTCGTCGTCCTGGAGCCGGACGCGGGCAGGGGCGTCGAGCGCCGGTTCCTGGCGCAGGATCGCCTGCTCGAGCTGCTGGAGCTCGGGGCTCGGCTCGAGGCCGAGGTCGTCGACGAGCGTCGAGCGGAGGTCCTGGTACGCCCGCAATGCCTCGGCCTGGCGCCCGCTCCGATAGAGGGCGAGCATCAGCTGAGCGTGCGGCCGCTCGCGGAGCGGCTCGGCGGCGATCAGCCCCTCGATCTCCCCGATCAGTTCGGCGTGTTGCCCGAGGGCGAGCTCGGCCTCGATGCGGTCGCCGACGACCGCCTGCCTGGCCTCTTCCAGCCGGGCGATCGCCGCCGGCGCGAACGGCTCGCGGCCCAGGTCGGTCAGCGGTGGGCCGCTCCACATCGACTCGGCGGCGCGGAGGATGCTGGCCGCACTGGCGGGGTCGTCGGCGGCGAGTGCTCGTCGACCGCGCCGGGCAAGGCGGTCGAACCGGGTGAGGTCGAGCTCGTCGGGCTCGACCCGAAGGAGATAGCCACCCGGGCGGGTCAGCAGCCGCGGCTCGCGCTCCCACGCCTCGAGGATCCGCCGCAGGCGCGAGACGTAGACCTCCAGCGCGTGCTCGGCCGTCGCCGGGGGCGACTCCCCCCACAGCGCGTCGACCAGCCGGTCGATGGACACGAGCTCGTTCGCATGGAGGAGCAGGACGGCGAGCAGCCCGCGCTGTTTGCCGCGCTGAAGCGGCAGCTCGGTGTCGCCGTCGCGGATCGCGAGCGGCCCAAGGACCCTGAACTCCATCCCTCGAGGGACCTCCGGCGGGAAGGTATCACCCCACCGTTGGACCGTCATTGAGCGTTCGTTGAGCCGCCCCCGGTTTAGTGGTCCGGGAGCAGCACCCGCTCGCTCCAAGGATGGACAGGAGGCACAGCGATGTTCAGGCCCAAGCTCCGCGCGGCACCGTTGCTGCTGGGACTCGGCATGGCCGTCCAGCTCGCGACGGGCGTCGCCCCCGTCGCGGCTCACGCGCCGGTCTCGGCCCAGGCGGCCCTCGACTGGAACCTGATCGCCGTCACGACCGTGCGCAGCGCGGCTCCGGCGAAGTTCCAGGCCGAGGGCATGATCTACATGTCATACACCCAGGCCGCCGTGTACGACGCGGTGACCAAGATCGACGGCCGCTATCGGCCCTACCATCGGTTCCACGCCCCGGTGAGCACGCGTCACGCATCGTCGCCGGCCGCGACCGCGGCGGCGGCCTATACGGCCCTCGCCTATTACTTCCCGGCCCAGGCGGCGAGCCTGACGACGACCTACGACGCGTATGTCGCCGGGCTTCCGGCCGCCGGCAAGGCAGCCGGGATCGCGATCGGGACCGCCGCCGCCTGGGATGTCATCCACCTCCGGATGACCGACGGACGCGACGCCCCCACGGCGGTCTACGGCCTCGGGCCGTTGGCCCCGGGCTCGTGGCAGGTCGTCCCGCCGGCGACCTCGGCCCAGACCCCGTGGGTCGCGTTCATGGAGCCGTTCATGCTCAAGCGATCCTCGCAGTTCCGGGCGGCCCCTCCGCCAGCGCTGTCGAGCGGGGCGTGGGCGCGTGAGTTCCAGGAGACGAAGGACTTCGGGTCGGCGACCAGCACGGTCCGGACGCCGGGCGAGACGGCGGTCGCCTACTTCTGGAACGCGAACGTCATCAACCAGTACAACCAGGCGTTCCGCGACCTGGCGGTCAAGAAGGGCTTCGACCTGGTCCAGACGGCGCGCGTGCTCGCGATGGGCGATCTCGTCGGGACCGACGCCCTGATCGCCTGCTTCGACACCAAGTACCACGACCTGTTCTGGCGGCCGTACACGGCCATCCGGAACGCCGTCATCGACGGCAACGCCGCGACGACCGCGGACCCGACGTGGTTGCCCCTGCTGACCACGCCGAACCACCCCGAATACGCGGCCGCCCACGGCTGCATCACGGGCGCAGAGGCCGAGGTCTTCGCGGCGGTCCTCCACACGCGCCACATCGACATCGACATCCCGGGCGCGACCCTGGGCGGCACCACGCTGACCACGTCCCGCCACTTCGAGACGACCGGTGCGCTCGTGCGCGAGATCGTGAACGCCCGCGTCTGGGCCGGCCTGCACTATCGCGGCTCGGGTCTCGCCGGGATCAAGATCGGGCGCCAGGTGGCGCACTGGACCCTCGACCGGTTCTTCGCCCCGGTCCACCGCGGCTGACACGCCGCCGATCCGGGTCCGCGTCCGACGGCCGTCGCCTGGGGCACGGCCGTCGGACCACGTCCGGGACGCCGGGACTCACCGTCCAGCCTCCCCCTGCGCCGGGCCCGGCTCGATCGATGCCATCCGTCGACGAGCCGGGCCCCGGCCGATCCCGATCCTCGCTTGGCCTTCCACGTTCCGCGTCGGCCCGGCTACCATGGGCGGGCGAACGCGAGGGCGACGGCCCTCGGCGAGTCCGACGGGTCGACCTCGGACGGCAGAGGAGACGACACCACGATGAGTGGCACGGGCGACCAGACGACCGGCAGCCCCCCCGGGGCGGGGACTCCTGCGGACGCCGGGTCGGCCGCCGACGCGACGACGACCGGCCCGGCCTCCGATTCGGCGCCGGCCGGGGTCGCCGAGACCAAGCCGCCGAGCCGCCGGGACGCGATCCTCCGGATCGGGATCGTCGTCGGCGTCCTGTTCGTGGTCTTCGGGATCATCCTCCCGAGATACATCGACTACCAGGACGTCATCGCGACCCTCCAGGGTCTGACCCTCCAGCAGTTCCTCATCGTCGGTGTGTTCGGACTCATCGCCTGGGTCCTGACCGGGGCGATCTTCACCGAGCTGATCCCCGGGCTCGGGTTCATCCGCGGGACGCAGGCCTACCTGATCCTGACCGGGATCGGCGCCAGCATCCCGCTCGGGCCCTGGAACATGGCCGTGCTCTGGGTGGTCATCCGCGGCTGGGGCCTGCCGCTCCAGGAGACGACCGGCGGGATCCTGCTGTACGGGATCTTCGACCAGCTGAGCCGGTTCGGGCTGATGGCCGTCGCCGGGGTCTTCCTGTTCATCGCCGAGGGCCTGAATCGCGGGGTATCGGTCGAGACCGGCCTGATCGTCGGGTTTATGGTCGTGGGGCTCGGGCTGTTCATCCTGCTCGGCGGCGGGCTGATCCTCGTCGTCCGATCCGAGCGGCTCGCCCGCAAGATCGGCCGGATCGCGGAGCGTGTCGTCGGCGCCGTCCTTCGCCGGATCGAGCGTACCGTTCCCGACATCGAGGGCAGCCTGGTCAAGTTCCGGGTCACGCTCGGCGATACGGTTCGGCAGCGTGGCATTCCGTCGTTCATCACCGCGATGCTGTCGAAGTTCGCCTGGGCGCTGCTGATGATCGTGTCGATGCGCGTGGTGGGCGTGACCCAGGAGGAGCTACCGGCGTCGATCATCTTCGCCGGCGTGGCGGCCGTCTTCGTCATCACCGTGCTGCCGATCTCCCCGGGCGGCGCCGGCGTCCCCGACCTGCTCTACATCTCGTTCTACACCACGTACACGGGCGGAGCCGACAGTTCGGCGATCAGCGCCGCGGTCATGCTCTTCCGCGCCTTCCAGTGGTTCCTGCCGATCCCGATCAGCTGGATCCTCCTGGGGATCTCGCGGCGCGGCAAGTCGCTCCTGCCCACGAAGGCGGAGTTCAGCGGATCCGATCCGATCCCGAACGTCGCCCCCGTCAGCGGCTAGGGGATCACCCGGGTCGCCGATGGATCTGCAGGTCGAGGTCCCCGGCGGTCGGCTGTTCGTGGTCAGCGACGGCGACGGGCCGCCGATCGTCCTCATCCACGCGGCCATCGTCGATCACCGGGCCTGGGACGCGGTCGTCCCGCCGCTGGTGGTCGCGGGCCATCGGGTCGTCCGGTACGACCTCCGAGGCTTCGGTCGATCGACGACCGCGGACGTCGAGTTCAGCAACCGGGCGGACGTCGTCGCGGTGCTCGATGCGCTCGGGATCGGTCAGGCTGTCCTCGTCGGAAACAGCCGCGGCGGGCAGATCGCCCTCGATACGGCGATCGAGTTCCCCGACCGGATCGTCGCCGTCGTCGGCGTCGGCGCGGGGCTCGGTGGGTTCGAAGGCGAGCCGACCGCCGACGAGAGCGCCGCCTTCGACGAGATGGATCGGCTCGAGGGCAGCGACCCGATCGACGTCGACGCCGTCGTCGAACTCGACCTGCGGGTCTGGGTCTCCGGGCTCGGTCAACCCGCCGAGCGCGTCCCGGGGTGGATCGCCGAGGCGGTCCGGATGATGGATCGGCCACAGTACGCCGCGGGCCATGTCGACGGGCGGCCGATCCGGCTTCAGCCGCCGGCCGCCCAGCGGCTCGCCGAGCTACGCTGTCCCGTCCTCGCCTTGGCCGGTGCGCTCGACATGTCCGACGTCGCCCAGACCGCGACGCATCTCGAGACCCACGCCCCGAACGCTCGCGCGGTCCTCATCCCGGACGTCGCCCATCTGATCGGGATGGAGGTCCCCGAGAAGCTTGCGGCGCTCATCGCCGGGTTCGTGGGACCACTGGGACGGTGGGGCTGACGGGTCGGGTCAGACGGCCTCGAGCACGAACAACCGCGCCCAGAAATCGCCCCAGCGCGCCGCCGCGTGACGCTCCGCGGCGAGGAGCAGGCCGGTCGCCATGAGGTCGTCGCCGCCGCGGACGAGCGCGTTGGCGCGTTCGATGCTGTCGCCGATCGACGGCCACAGCGCGACCCGGTAGGCGAGGGACGGGTCGAGGCCGCGCAGCTTCACCCGGTCGGGTCCCGGCACCGGGCGGTTCAGCCCCTGATAGACCCCGACGACGGCCTGTCGCCCATCGGGGGCAACGACCATCCAGGCCGTCCGATCGCCGTCGCCGTCGAACGGGCTCCGGAGCCGGACGAACCGTCCGCGCTGGAACAGCTCTCGGTGGGCCGTATAGAACGCGACCTGGTCGATGACCTCGTGCTGCTCCTCGGCCGACAGTCGGGTCGGGTCCAGCTCGTAGCCGAAGACCCCGAAGAACGCCACCGCCGCCCGGGTGGCCAGCGGCGTCAGCCGCCCGGTCTGGTGGTTCGGGACGGCAGCCACGTGGGCCCCCATCGAGCTGAGCGGATAGACCAGTGACGTCCCCCATTGGATCCGCAGCCGCTCGACGGCATCCGTGTCGTCGCTCGTCCAGGTCTGGGGCGCGAACGCGAGCATCCCCGGGTCGAACCGTCCGCCGCCGCTCGCACATGACTCGAACAGGACCTCGGGGAAGGCGGCTGTGAGGCGCCGGTACAGGTCGTACACGCCGAGGATGTAGCGGTGGAAGAACTCGCCCTGCCGATCGGCCGGCAGGCCGAGGCTGTACGGCTCGGTGATGTTCCGGTTCATGTCCCACTTGACATAGGAGACCGCGGCGTTGCCCAGGACGTCGGACAGGACCCCGAAGAGATGGTCGACGACCTCCGGGCGGGACAAGTCCAGGACGAACTGCTGGCGAGCCTCGGTCCGAGCCCGCCCCGGGACGCCGATCGCCCAGTCCGGATGGTCGGCGAACAACCGGCTGTGCTCGCTGACCATCTCGGGCTCGATCCACAGCCCGAACCGGAGCCCGAGCGCCTCGACCTTGGTCGCGAGACCGCCGATCCCGTCCGGCAGCTTGCGCCGGTCGACGACCCAGTCGCCGAGCGACGTCGTGTCGTCGTCGCGCTCGCCGAACCAGCCATCGTCGAGCACGAACAGCTCGATGCCGAGGTCCCGGGAGGCGGCGGCCATCTCGAGCAGCTTCGGCTCGTCGAAGTCGTAGTAGGTGCCCTCCCAGTTGTTGATCAGGACGGGCCGAGGCCGGTCGCGCCAGATCCCGCGAGCCAGGCGTTCGCGATAGAGGACGTGGTAGGCGTCGCTCAGCCCGCCGAGGCCCGCCTCGGAGTAGGCCAGGACGGCCTCCGGCAGCTCGAGTTCTCCGCCCGGGTCGAGACGCCAGCGGAACCCCTCGGGGGCGATCCCCATCCGGACCCGGGTGGTGCCCTGCGCGTCGACGTCGGCCTCGGCCAGGAAGTTGCCCGAATACACCAGGCTGAACCCGTACGCCTCGCCCTGGTCCTCGGTGGTGGACGCCCGCCGCAGGGCGATGAACGGGTTGTGCTGGTAGCCGGATGCCCCGCGGACGCTCCCGACCGACTGGCGGCCCGGGACCAGGGCACGCTCGACGACGTGCCGCTCGCGGGCCCAGGTCCCGCTCAGCTGGACGAACCGCCAGTCCGAGTCGGCCAGGTCGAGCGACGCGCTCATCGCACAGGTCAGGTCGAGCGCGGTCCCTCCGCCGTTGCGGACGACCATGCTCCGGGTGACGATCGGCACGTCCCGGAAGACCGTGTAGGCGAGGCGGACCTCGGTCCCGGTCGGCCCATCGGCCAGCGAGATCTCGACGGTGTCGGCCTCCGCTTCCGCTTCGACGTAGGTGCACGGCAGCGTGGCGAGGGCCGGCTTGCCCGGCACGATCCGATGGCCGGCGTAGGTCAGGTCGAGGATCGTCGAGCCGTCCGGACCTTCGACCGTCAGCGCCGGGACGCGGAAGTCCCCCACGCCGGCGATCGGGAGCTCGAGCGCGACCGGATCGTCGAGCCGGTTGGTGAACCCTTGGAACGGACCCAGCCCGAGATGCGCGTATGAGCGTTCAGCACTCAGTCGCGGGCCGAAATGGAGGTGACCCAGGGCGCCGTTCTCGAGGACCCGGATGACGTAGCTGATCGTCCCGTTGTGGAGGTGGAGCTGGCGCGCGTCCGGATCCCAACCGATCGGCATGTCAGCGGCCGGTGACGGGTCGCAGGGTCCAGGACCAGCGGTAGGTCCCCGGACCGATCAGGTATTCGGGCAGGGTGTCCGGGCCGCAGCTGGCGGTCCCCAGTCCACGGTGGGCCGCGTCGATGTGGACGACCGTCTCGTCCCTCGGCCTGAGCTCGACGTCGTGGAGGGCGGCGGCCAGGTCCTCGGCGCGATAGTGGGTCGCCGACACCTGGCGGGGCATATCAAGGGTCACCCGAACGCCGCGAGACCCCGCGTCACGGAGCTCGAACCAGCGCACGTCGGCTCGGCCGCCGCTCTCCTGGGGGCGGACGTACGGCGTGTAGAGATCGGTCACGGTCGACCGCCACCGACCGACCAGACCGCCGCGCTTGCGGTCCGGATAGGTCTCATGCGGGCCCGTCCCGAACCATTCGGCCCGTTCGAAGCCGGGGATCAGCTCGAAGACCGTCCCGATCCGGGGCAGGTCCGGCAGGCCGTCCGGGATCAGCGCGACCTCGTCGACCTGGACGCCGCCGTCGTCCAGCCCGGAGATCGTCTGGACGTGCGCCACGACGATCCCGGTCGCGGTCTCGTGCTCGCTGGTGACGATCGCGGACCCACCGGCCCGCTCGATCGACACGAGCCGGCGGGCGACCCGGTCGAGGCCGAAGGCTGTCCAACCGTCGACGATCCCGCCGTACCGATCGTTCTCTGTCGGCGCCCGCCACAGCGCGAGCGTGGGTGGCGCGGCAAGGAGCGGATGGACGAGCAGGCCCTCGCCGTCGACCTCGACAGCGGCGTCGGGTCCGGTCGACGGTCCCGGAGCCACCGAAGGCGCCTCCGGCCCCGTCCCGACGGCGATCTGGGCGGACGCGACCTCGAATCCCTCCGGAGCCCACGACCCGGCGGCCGCCGTCTCGAACCGGATGGTCAGCCACGCCTCGATCCCGGGCAGGAGCGACGGATCGGTCCAGCCGGACAGGAGCGCGGCGCCGCGCTCCCCCGGGCCGACGTCGGGCAGGATCACGTCACCCGACCCGGCGGGATCGCCGGCGATCGCGAGCTCCCAGTGCGCGCGCAACCAGCCGAGATCGCGGAACGACTGGCGGTTGACCACCTCGACGATCCCGGTCCGTCGGTCGTGCAGACCGGTCGGACGGACGGGAGCCGCCAGGTGCTTGTGCTCCCACATCGCCGGCTTGGGGCGTCGATCGGGCCAGACCAGGCCGTCGAGGCAGAAGCTGCCGTCGTTCGGCCGGTCGCCGAAGTCGCCCCCGTAGGCCCAGCGCTTCGTCCCGTCGGGCAGGGACTGGACCAGCCCGTGATCCCAGAACTCCCAGATGAACCCGCCCTGGAGGCCCGGGGTCGACTCGATCGCATCCCAGTACTCGGCGAGCGTCCCGTTGCTGTTCCCCATCGCGTGCTGGAACTCGCACATGATCAGGGGATGCCGCTGGAGCCCGGACCGGGCGTGGCCGACGATCGCCGAGATCGGCGGGTACATCGGGCAGGTGAGATCGCTGATGCCCTGGGCGCTCGACCAGTCGTACCGGATCGCCCCTTCGTAGTGGAGCGGCCGGGACGGGTCGTAGCGCCGCAGCCAGCCGGCCGCCGCCTCGTGGTTCAGCCCGTGGCCGGACTCGTTGCCGAGCGACCAGACGATCACCGAGGGGTGGTTCTTGTCCCGCGTCGCCATCCGGGAGACCCGATCGACCCAGGCTCCGAGGTAGCGCGGATCGTCGGACAGCGTGCTCTGGAAGGCGTGCGACTCGATGTCGGCCTCGTCGATCACGTACAGCCCGAGCTCATCGGTCAGCTCGAGGAACGCGGGGTCGTTCGGGTAGTGCGAGGTGCGGACCGCGTTGAACCCGAACTGCTTCATCAGCACGAGCTCGGCGCGCATCTGGTCGCGGGTCACGGTCCGGCCGGTGTGCTCATCGAAGTCATGACGGTTGACGCCGCGGATGAATACCCGCTCTCCGTTGATGAGCAGGTCGAGGCCGTCGATCTCGACCCGGCGGAACCCGATCGCAAGGGTCGTCTCCTCCGCGACGCCACCGTCGGGCGAGCGCAGGATCACCGTCAAGCGGTGGAGATGCGGCTCCTCCGCCGACCACGGGGCGACGTCGGGCAGCTCGACCTGCCAGGTCACCGCTCCGTCGAGCCCCGGGGTCATCCGCGGATAGAGGTCCGACCAGGCGGTGCTGTCGCCATCCGACAGCGGCAGGCGTGCCGCGGCCCGGAACATCAGCTCCTGGACGTCTCGCGTCCAGGCCCGCAGCCCGGCCCGGTCGACGACCGGCGCGTCGGCCCGCAGATCCGCCAGTCCGCCTTCGAGGTGCGCCTCGACGACCCAGCCGGCCTCGAGCGCGTCACCCGGGAACCCGACCGCGACCGTGAGCGCGAGCGACCCGGTCGCCAGGTCGTCGGCCAGGCTCGCGTCGGCCCGGACGTCGGCGAGATGCACCGGCGCGGTGGCGTAGAGGTACACGGACCGGGTCAGTCCACCGTGCCACCACTGGTCCTGGTCCTCGATGTACGTGGCATCCGACCACTTCACGACCCGGAGCGTCAACCTGTTCGTCCCGGATCGAACGACGTCCGTGACGTCGAACTCGGCGGCCAGGTGCGAATCCTTGCTGATCCCGACCTCGCGATCGTTGAGCCGGACGATCAGGACGCTCTCGGCCGCCCCGACGTGGAGGACGATCCGCCGCCCGGACCAGTCGGCCGGCAGGTCGAAGGTGCGCTCGTAGAGGCCGGTCGGGTTCGACCCGGGGACCGCCGGCGGGAGGCCCTCGAACGGCATCTGGACGTTGGTGTAGTGCGGCAGGTCGGCGAAGCCCTGCATCGTCCACGCACCCGGGACCACGATCTCGTCCCAGGTCGGACCCGGATCGAGGTCGGGTCGATCGAGGAGCTGGAACCGCCACGTGCCGTCGAGCTCCAGCCGGTCGGCATGGACCAGGCTGTGCATCGGAAGCCGCCCGAGCTGCACCAGTTCGGGGGCGACCCAGGGGTCTCGGTCCATCGCCTGAAGTCTAGCCGACGGGGGCCGTCAGCTGGCCGACCCCGGCCTCCGGGACCCCCGCCGACTTGCGTCATCCGGGGTCTCCCCCCACCCTGTGTCGATGCGCAAGCGTCAGATCGCCGCCCTGATCCTCGCCCTGCTGTTCCTGTTCGGCCTGCTGGCCGAAGCGGCCGACGCGGCCGCCCCCGCCGAGGCGAACTTCCCGCCGAAGGACTCGCGCTACCACAACTACCCGGAGATGGTCGCCGAGATCATGGCCGCGCAGGCCGCCTATCCGAACCTGGTCTCGGTCTTCTCGATCGGCAAGAGCTACCTGGGCCGCGACATCTGGGTGGCCAAGGTGTCCGACCACGTCGCGACCGACGAGGCCGAGCCCGAGGTCCTGATCGACGCGCTCCACCACGCCCGCGAGCACCTGACGACGGAGCAGGCGCTCTACCTGCTCAAGGTCCTGACGACGGGCTACGCGACCGACAGCCTGGTCAAGCGGCTGGTCGACAGCCGGGAGATCTTCATCGTCTTCGCCCTGAACCCGGACGGGATGCAGTACGACCTGACCGGGTCGCCGTACCGAGCCTGGCGGAAGAACCGCCAGCCGAACGTCGGGACGGGCACGGTCGGCACGGATCTCAACCGCAACTACGCCTACGACTGGGGCTGCTGTCGGGGATCGTCGGGGTCGCCGGGGTCGCTCACGTACCGAGGCAAGAAGGCGTTCTCCGCGCCCGAGACGCAGGCGCTGCGCGACTTCGTCCAGAGCCGGGTCGTCGCCGGTCGCCAGCAGATCGTGATGCACATCACGCTGCACACGAACGGCGAGCTGGTCCTCTGGCCGTACGGCCACACCAGGACGGACATCCCGGCCGACATGACCCGGACGGATCACGCCGCGTTCGTCGCGCTCGGCAAGCGGATGGCCCAGCGCAACGGCTACAAGCCCGAGCAGTCGAGCGACCTGTACATCACCGACGGCGATCAGATCGACTGGATGTACGGCCGCTATCGGATCTTCTCGTTCACCTGGGAGCTGTATCCGACCGAGCATCACCGGACGTCCGACTTCTATCCCGCCGACGAGCGGATCGCCGCGGCGGTCGCGAACAATCGCTCGGCCCTGCTCTACGCGATCGACAAGGCGGACTGCCCGTATTCGCCGATCTACCAGGCGAAGGCCGATTGCGGGCCGCTGTACGACGACTTCGAGATCGACCGCGGCTGGACCCGCGATCCCGATGGGACCGACACCGCCACCGACGGGCTGTGGAAGATCGGCGACCCGACGGCGACCTCGGTCCTCGGTCCCAAGCAGCTCGGCACGACGACCTCCGGGCGCGCGGCGCTGGTGACCGGGCTGGCCGGGGTCAAGGGCACCGATGCCAATGACGTCGACGGAGGGACGACGACGATCCGATCCGCGCCGGTCGCGCTACCGGATCCGGTCGGAGACCTGACCTTCTCGTATTACTTCTCCCACCGTTCGAACGCCACCTCGGCCGACTGGTTCCGCGTCTGGGTCGAGGCGGAGGACGGGACACGCACGCTCGTCCGGGAGGAGCTCGGCAAGGCGACCGATGACGATGCGCGGTGGATCCCCGTCCGGGTGTCGATGACGCCGTGGGCCGGCCAGAAGGTCCGGATCGTGATCGGCGCGGCCGACGGCGCCGGGGACAGCCGGATCGAGGCGGCCGTGGACGACCTTCGGATCGAGCGGCCATAGCCGCTCGGTGACCGCGGCGTCGCTCGTCGATCCGGCCGATCGGCGGTCGGCGACCTGCTCGGCTTGAGCTGGGACCGCGTCCACATCGTCACGGGGCGGGCAGGACGGACGTCGGGGTGTCGGCGCGACACGAGGTCGCTACCATTCTGGCCGGCCGCCCACGGTGCGGCCGATCGAGGGTCCGACCACGAACGACGACGATCCCCCACCTCCTCTCACAGAAGCCGACGGGCCGAAGGCGGCCGATGACGGGCCGATGCCGGTGCCCGCCGCTCGTGTGCCCGGCGTCGGGCCGACCTGGCTGTCGATCGTCGCCGGGGCGCTGATCCCGGGCCTCGGACATCTGCTGCTCGGCCGGAAACGCCTGGCCGCCCTCCTGTTCCTGCCGATCGCGGCCCTGGCCCTGGGGGTCGCCGTCATCGTCGCCGTCTCGCCGGATCGGGCCGGCCTGGTCGGCGAGGCCCTCAGCCCGGACGTCCTGCTCGCGATCGTGGTCGTCGTCTCGGCGATCGCCGTCTACCGCGTGCTCGTCCTCGCGGCCACGGTCCGGCTGGCCGCCCGGGTCCGGCCGACGAACGCGATCGGCCGGCTGGGCCGGACGTTCCTGGCGACGCTGCTGGCGATCCTCGTGATCGCGCCGCACGTGATCATCGGCGCGACGGTCGAAGAGACCCGGGACACGATCATCGCCGTGTTCGATCCGCCCGACCTCGGGGCGGGTCCGGCCGACGGCAACGATCCGGCCGGCGCCGACGGAGTCCTCCCCCCCGTCGAGCCCGACGATACCGACGCCCCGAGCCCGACGCCGGGCCTGATCGGCGGGCCGTTCGGGTCCGTCCCGCCGACCGCCGGCCCGACGGCGAGCCCGGGTCCGACGCCGACGCCGACGCCGACCCCGACGCCTGGTCCGGCCTGGGCGGCGAACGGCCGCTTGGACCTGCTCCTGATCGGGGCGGATGCCGGCCCGGATCGATGGAGCCTGCGGACCGACACGATGATCCTCCTGTCCGTGGACGTCGCCACCGGACGGGCCGCGATGTTCGGGTTCCCGCGGAACATGACGGGAGCACCGCTCCCGAAGGAGAGCGCCGGCGCGGTCCCCGGCGGCCGCTACCCGGGCCTGCTCAATTCGATCTACGTCTACGCGAACGCGCATCCGTCGCAGTTCCCGGGCGGTCAGAACCGCGGCTTCCGGGCGATCGGCGGCACGATCCAGAAGCTGGCCGGCGTGCAACTGGACGGGATCGCCGTGGTCAACCTGAATGGGTTCGTCCGGCTGGTCGACGCGGTCGGCGGGGTGACGATCACCATCCCGACCGCGCTCCACGACGATCGATACCCGCTCGAGAACGGCAGTGGGGTCGTATCGATCGACTTCAAGGCGGGCAAGCAGCACCTCGACGGCCACCGCGCCCTGATGTACGCCCGGTCGCGTCACCAGGACTCCGACTACGGCCGGATGCGCCGCCAGCAGGCGGTCCTGCTCGCCCTGCGGGCCAAGCTCAAGCCGTGTCGGCTGATCGACAAGATCCCGTCGCTGCTCAAGATCGCCCGCGACGACGCCTGGACGAGCCTGTCGGTCCGGGACCTGCCCAGCCTGATGAGCCTCGCAGCGCGGGTCGACGCCCGTCGCGTCAAGTCGCTGATGTTCGCGCCGCCGACCTACGGCGAGGCGATCGGCGACGACGAGATCCGCCAGATCCACAAGGTGGTCCGGGGGATCTTCCCGAGCCAGGAGCCGGACCCGACGGCCACGCCACCACCGAACCTCGCCCCGGATCCGGAGGACCCGACGATCGCGCCGACCGACGAAGCCGATCCGTGCGATTGATCCCCGGCGATGCCCCGGGTCAGGCCGTCCGCAGCTGGCGAGCGGCGTCGCCGAACAGGCCGTTGAAGATCCGCGACGTCGACGGGAAGGCGTGGATGGTGTCCGCCAGGACGTCGACCGGGACGTGCGCCCGGATCGCGAGGACGCACTCGTGGATGGCCGCCGAGGCGTCCGGGCAGGCCATCGCCGCGCCGATCAGCTCGCGCGTCCCACGATCGACGACGATCGTGACGTGTCCGAGCTCGGCCTCGACGGCGTACCCCTTCGAGCTCGTCGCGAACGGTGTGGTGACCTCGAACGCGTCCCGACCCTCGGCCAGCGCCTGGTCCAGGGTCAGCCCGACGGAGGACGCCTCGGGATCCGTGTAGGTGGACCGGGGCAGCGCGCGGTAGTCCGGTTTGACCCACTCGCCGAGCGCCATCCGGACGGCCATCTCGCCCTGGTAGTGGCCCTGGTGCGTATGCAGCTCGGGTCCGGCCGGGTCGCCGACGATCCACAGCCCGTCGGCCACCTTGAGCCGCCCGTCGCGCGGGAACGGCGTCCGACCGGACGCGTCGATGCCGTAGTGCTCCAGCCCGAGGTCGTCGAGCGGGAAGGCTCGTCCGACGGCGAGGAGGATGGCCTCGCCCTCGGCCGTCGTGCCGTCGTCCAGGTCGATCAGGTGCGCGCCGCCGATCCCTTCGCCCGCGCGCGCCCGGACCGCACGGACCCCGAGCCGGACCGTCACGCCGTCGGCGACCAGCGCCGCACGGACGGTCTCCGAGTTCCGGGGATGATCCGTCGGCATCAACCGGGGCCCGGACTGGACGATCGCGGTCGGCACGCCGAACCGAGCGTAGACCTGGGCGAGCTCGCACCCGGTCGGTCCACCGCCGAGGACCACCATGCCCGCCGGCAACTCCCTCGCCAGGGTGGCCTCGCGGTTCGTCCAGTACGGCACGCGATCGATCCCCTCGAGCGGCGGGACCTTCGAGGACGATCCGATCGCGACGACGACGTTCCTTCCGCGCAGCTCGCGGACGGCATCCTCGTGACGGACCTCGACCCGGCCCGGCCCGACGATCCGGGCAGAGCCGCGGACGACGACCGCGCCCGCACCTTCGAGCGCCCTGACGTGGCTGCCGTCGTCCGGTTCGGCGGCGTCGCTCGGCCGGTTGACCATGTAGTCGCGATGGGCCGAGGCGCGCGCCCAGTCGTAGGTCGCCGGATTGGCCGCGTGGCGCGCCGCCGAGAACAGGAGCGCCTTCGACGGGAGGCAACCGATGAACGGGCAGCTCCCTCCGAACCAGCGCCGGTCGGCGATGGCGACGGTCGCTCCCAGCTCGCGGGCCTTGTGGGCGGCGGCTTCGCCGGCCGGACCGGCGCCGATGATCACGAAGTCGAAGGTGTCCATGGCTCCCTGCACGGTCGCTGTGGGTCCCGACGGATGGGTCGGTTGACGGTACCGGTTCCGGCGGCCACCTGCGTCACGAGCCTGCTCCATGGCCGGTGGACCTCCGCCGGTCCTCCGCGTCGCCTCCACATCCCGTCCACAAGTCGGACCGACGATGGGATCACGCAAGGCGGTCCGAAGCGACCGCCGTCAAGGGAGATCGTTCATGCGACGCATCATCGGCCCGATCCTGGCCCTGTTCGGGATCCTGGCCGTCATCGGGGTGGCCACGGGGGTCGCCTATACCGCCGGGCTCAACGCCGGCACGGCAGCCGTCACGACCGTGTCCGCGACGGGCACCACCACCGTCGTCCCGGTCGCCGGGTACGGCTGGTACGGGGTCCCGTGGTTCGGCTTCGGGTTCGGCCAGTTCCTGTTCGTGCTGATCGGCTTCTTCCTGATCGTGGCCCTGCTCAGGGTCGCGTTCGGCGGCGGCCGCCATCACGGCCGCGGCTACGGCTGGGGCGGCGGCTACGGCTGGGGACCCGGCTACCGTCGCGGTCCGGGCGGCTGGGATCCGCACGGTCCCGGGGACGGACCGGGTGGACCGGGTGGCAGCGGCGATCCGCGCGAGGCCTGGATCCGCGGCCGGCTCGACGAGTGGCACACGGCGGCCCACGCGGGCGGTGGACCAGCGACGACCGGCGGTCCGACCGCGCCGTCCGCGGGGACGACCGGTCCGATGACCGGCGGTCCGACCGAGCCGCACAGCGGCGGCTGAGGATCGGCCACGCGCGATGCCTGACGGCGTCGGAGCCCGGGCGGCTTCCGGCGCCGTCGGTCGCGTGGCGCGCCGTACGATGCCCCGATGAAGACCGTCCTGCTGGTCGACGACGAGCCGAAGATCCGCGAGCTCGCCCGCGACTACCTCGAGCACGCCGGGTTCGCGGTGATCCTGGCCGGCGACGGTCGGACCGCCCTCGACCAGGCGCGGGTCCGCTCGCCGGACCTGGTCGTCCTCGACCTGGGCCTGCCCGAGGTCGACGGCCTCGAGGTCATCCGGACGCTCCGCCGTGATTCGTCCGTCCCGATCGTGGTCCTGACCGCCCGCGACGATGAGCTGGACAAGCTGCTCGGTCTCGAGCTCGGCGCCGACGACTACGTCACCAAGCCGTTCAGCCCACGTGAGCTGGTCGCCCGGGTCAAGGCGGTCCTTCGCCGCTCCGAGCGCGCCGACGAGCCGAGCGACGTCATCCGAGCGGGCGACGTGAGCCTCGACGTCCCGCGGATGCGCGTCGAGGTCGACGGTCGTCCCGTCGAGCTGACGCCGACCGAGTTCGCGTTGCTCGCGACCCTCGCCCGACGACCGGGCCGGATCTTCACCCGCAGCCAGCTCCTCGACGCGCTCCGCGGTGTGGCGTTCGAGTCGTACGAGCGGGCGATCGACACGCACGTCAAGAACCTCCGGCGGAAGATCGAGCCCGACCCGCGGAGCCCGCGCTACGTTCTCACCGTCTACGGCGTCGGCTACCGCTTCGCCGACGAGCGACCGACGTGACGCAAGACCCCGGACCGCGCGAGGGGCGGGGCGGTCGGGGCGACCCGGAGCGAGGGGCGCGGCGGCGGCGCGAGCGGGAGGACGCGTGGCGCCGGCGACAGGACGTCTGGTTCGCCCGGCGCCAGTCCCAGTGGGAGCGCCGCTACGGTCCGCCGACCGGTGACGATCCCCGGCGTCACGGGCCGCCCTGGGGCCGGGGGCGCCCGGACGGGCTGTCGGTCGGCCGGCTGGCCGGCATCGTCGTGTTCATCCTCGTCGTGCTGGTCGTGGTCACCGCGATCGCCGGCTGGGTGATCGCCTCGATCTTCGGGCTCATCGGCCCGGACCCGACGAGCGGCGGCCCCGTCCTGCTCCTCGCCCGACTGGCCGGCGTCGCGCTCGTGGTCCTCGGGCTGTGGTCGATCACCCGACGGGTGCGCCGCGTGACCGGACCGATCTACGAGCTCGTCGGCGCGACCCGCCGGATCGAGGACGGCGACTATGGCGTGCGGGTCGGCGAGCCCGTCCGGGCCCCGCGCGAGCTGCGCGAGCTCAGCCACGGCTTCAACACGATGGCTGCCCGGCTCGAGGCCGACGAGATCCAGCGACGGTCGCTGATGGCCGACGTGAGCCACGAGCTGCGGACCCCGCTGGCCGTGGTCCAGGGCAACATCGAGGCGCTGGTCGACGGCGTGCACCCGGCCGATCCCGCCCACCTCGGCGCGATCCTCGAGGAGACTCGCGTCCTCGGCCGGCTGGTCGACGATCTCCGGACCGTCACCCTGTCGGAGTCCGGCACCCTTCCGCTCCACCCCGAGCCGACCGACGTCGGGCTGCTCATCGCGGACGTCGCCCGCTCGTTCCAGGCGGTCGCCTCGGCCGGCGATGCGACGGTCGTCGTGGCGGGGTCGCCCACGGCGGGCGAGCCGACCACGGATGACGTCCCGCTCCTCGACGTCGACCCGATCCGGATCCGCGAGGTCCTGTCGAACCTCGTCGCGAACGCGCTCCGCTACACCCCGGCCGGCGGCACGGTGACGATCTCGGCCATGGTCGAGTCGACCGGGCCCTGGCTGCGGGTCGAAGTCCGCGATACGGGACCGGGGCTCGCCCCGGAGGTCGCGGAACGCATCTTCGACCGGTTCGCCAAGTCGGCCAATTCGGGCGGGTCGGGACTCGGGCTTGCGATCGCCCGATACCTGGTCGAGGCCCACGGTGGCGAGATCGGGCTGGACAGCCGGCTCGGCGGCGGGACGACCGCCTGGTTCCGATTGCCGATCGACGCCGCCGACTGAGCGACCCGGCGGAAGCGGCGACCGAGGCGCTACGCTCCACGCATGTTCAATCCGCGGGGTTCGATCACGGTCATCACCGGCCCGATGTTCTCGGGCAAGACCGCCGAGCTCATCCGCCAGTGCGAGCGCGCCCGGATCGCCCGGCGCAAGGTCGTCCTCATCCGCCCGGCGCTCGACGACCGGACCGAGCCCGAGACCGTCCGGAGTCGGTTCGGCGTGGCCTTCCCGGCTCGGCCGGTGGCCAATTCGAGCGCGATCGAGGCCGTCGTCGCCGAGACCCGGGCGGACGTCGTGGCCATCGAGGAGGGCCAGTTCTTCGACGACGGGCTGGTCGCCGTGTGCGAGCGCCTGGCCGACCGCGACCGGATGGTCATCGTCGACGGATTGAACCGTGACTTCCTCGGCCGGCCGTTCGGGCCGATGCCGGCGCTCCTGGCGATCGCCGAGGAGGTCGTCATGCTGTCGGCGATCTGCATGGTCTGCGGCGAGGAGGCGAGCCGGACCCAGCGCCTCGTCGACGGCCGGCCGGCGACCGCCGACGACCCGCTGGTCGTCATCGGCGGGATGGGCGACGAGCGTTACGAGGCCCGCTGCCGGACCCACCACGCGATCGGTTAGGTCCGGGGAATCGGATGACCCCGGCCCGGCCGGGGTCATCTCCACTGGATCGAGGTCGGTCAGGCGCTGCGCTTGACCACTACGGTGGCCGCCTGGTGGTCGTGGAAGCCCTGTCGCTTGGGGTCCTGGTTGGTCGTGTACAGCAGGTAGATGAAGTAGGCCAGGTTGACCAAGCCGAGCAGGCCCCCGAGGGTGGGGCCGACGACGAGCTGGAGTGCGATGAGGAGCACGTACGGACCGAACATCCACAGCCAGCGCCGGATCGCCTGCGGCTGGGTGAGCGTCCGTCCGTCGGCCGAGTTGACCGTCTCGAGGCTCAGCATCTTCTGCCCCGGCGATGCGCGCAAGCTCGTCCAGCCGTAGATGAAGTAGATCGCGCTGAAGGCCGCCCCGAAGATCCCCAGGAAGACGAACCCGATCAGGACACCCGCAGCACCGCCGATCCCGGCGGTGATCGCGAGGATGATCACGCTGAGCACGAAATAGACGATCGTCATCACGATCACGTCCACGATGAACGCCCCGATGCGGATCCCGAGGTCGGCGTAGGCGACACCCGGCGCGGGTCCGGCGTCCTTCGCGGGACCGGGAGGCGGCGCCTGCCACGCGCTCGGCTGCGGCACCTCCGGTGTCGGGCTGCCCCCTGGCTCAGGTCCGGACATCGCTACCTCCCGTGACGTCGGTCTCGCTGCCGCGCACCCACCGGCAGTCGGGTCCCGTGGGGGGAGCATACGCGCCGGAGGCAAGCGTCGGACGACCTCCGCCTCGGTGACACGCGGGAAGTGGCGCGTCCACGCGCCGTAGACTCCGGTCGTGCGTGCTGTCGTGCTCCCCCGTCCCGGCGTGCCCAGCTCGGTCGAGGAGCTCGCGCTCGATCCGCCGGCCGCCGGCGAGATCCGCGTCCGGATGCTGGCCAGCGGCGTGTGCCACTCGGATCTCCACGTCCGCGACGGCGAGTGGCTGCGACCCGGCCCCGTGGTGATGGGCCACGAAGGCGCCGGGGTCGTCGAGGCGCTGGGGCCGGGCGTCGACACCGCGACCACCGGCCTCGAGCCGGGACGCCTGGTCGCCCTCGCCTGGGTCGTCCCGTGCGGCGCCTGTCGTTCGTGTCGGGCCGGCCGATCGTGGGAATGCCCCGACTCCCCGTCGTTCCGGCACGGGCGGGACGACGACGGTCGGACCCGCGCTCATCGCGCCGACGGAACCGATGTCCTGGCCTACCTGTCGATCGGGACGATGGCCGAGAGGCAGGTCGTCCCGGCGGCGGCCGCCATCCCGATGCCGACGGGCACCCCTCCGGCGGTCGCTGCGCTCATCGGCTGCTGTGTCGCGACCGGTGTCGGCGCCGTGACGAAGACGGCGGCCGTCCCGGCGGGAGCCAGCGGTGGCCGTGATCGGCCTCGGCGGCGTCGGACTGTCGGCGGTCATGGGCGCCCGGCTGGCCGAGGCGGGCCGGATCGTCGCCGTCGACCGGGTCGCGGCCAAGCTCGACCTGGCCGCTGAGCTCGGGGCGACCGACCTCGTCCTGGCCGGCCCGGATCCCGAGGCCACCGCCGATGCGATCCGGGCGGTCACCGACGGCGGTCCGGACTTCGCCGTCGAGGCGATCGGTCGCCCGGCCACGGTCGAGCTGGCGATCGAGGTCCTGCCGGTCGGGGCGACCGCGGTCCTGGTCGGGATGACCCCGCAGGGCGAGCGAGCGGGGTTCGACGTCTACCGCTTCGTCGACGGCGGGCGGCGGATCGTCGGCTCGAACTACGGGTCGGCGGTGGCCGCCGTGGACTTCCCGCGCTACGCCGCGCTCCATCTCGAGGGTCGCCTGCCGATCGAGCGCCTGATCGACCGCCGGATCGGCCTGGATGGCGTCGAGGGCGCGTTCGACCGCCTGCGACGAGGCGAGGGCCTCCGCTCGATCGTGACGTTCTGAGGCGGCTTCAGCCGCCGCCCAGGAAGGTCACGCTGACGATCGTCGCGCCGAGGAACAACAGGTAGCGTCCGAACCACGCCCGCCAGCTCCCCTCGGCCTCGGCGACCATCCGTGGCGCGAAGATGAAGGCCAGGAAGAAGAAGCCGCTGAACAGGACCTCGAGACCGAGCAACGCCCCGAACGACGACGGCGTGGCCGATGGGTCCCCGAGGAGCTGGCGGTAGTCGAACAGGCCGGACATGTCGGCGACCATCGACCCGAAGATGTCGGCGGCGATGAAGATGATCGGCAGGATCATCAGCCGGCGGGTCGTCCGGGGCAGGTTCGGGAGGCGCGGCGATGCGACGTAGGCGACCATCGTGACGATGAACACGAGTGCGGTCAGCCCGCCGCCCTCGACGCCGATCCGCCGCATCGCCGTGTCGCTGACGATCGCCAGGGACAGCAGGAACGGCAGCGGCGCGTAGGACCGCGGCGTGGACAGGTCCTCGAAGCCGATGACCGGATCGCCCGGGCTGCGGGTCGCCACCACGGCGATGGCCAGCAGCACCGCGCCGATCCAGAGCAGGCCGGACAGCACGTCGCGATCGGTCGCCAGGGGCGCCGCCGACCCGGGACCCGAACCCGACGCGGCGCGGACGATCGGCAGCCCGACGAGGAGCCAGCCGACGATCGCGACGTCCTCGATCCGGACGATCCCGCCGCTCAAGCCGCCGAGTCCGGCGTCGGCGGCCCGGACGAGGCCGGGTACGCCGCCCGGCCCGGCGCCGGGAGCGCTCGGGGCCGCGCTCAGGGCGAAGGGCTGGCGTACGGCGCACACAGCTTGGTGTCGCCGATGATGTCCGAGTCGTCGTCGCACAGGCCGGCCACGAACCAGCCGACCTCGTACTCGATGTAGGGCGAGGGCGGTTCACCGGAATCGAGCAGGACCGGGTGCGCCGCGTTGGCGGCGCCGAGCTCGGTCAGGGTGCAGGTGTCGAAGACCGTGTGCTCGAGCTGATCCGGGTCGCCCGACGGCTCGGGCGGGGCGGCATTCGGGTCGTAGCTCGGATCCTCGGACGCGTCCGGGCTGGTGAAGGCGACCCACCAGTCCACCCACGCCTTGAAGGCGGCATCGCACTTGGCCCCGGCCTTGACCCCGGGCGCCACAGGCGCGAGCGTCGGCGGATCCTCGACGTCGCCCGAGGTGTCGTCGGAGGGCGCGGCGTCGATCCCGGTGTCGGCGCTCTCCACGACGGTCGGCGACTCGGAGCCCAGCTGGCCGGTATCGCACCCGACCGCGACGACGGCGACCAGCCCGGCCGCCACGAGGATCGCGGCCATCCGGCGCAGGATCATCGGATCGCTCCTCCCGGTCGGACCTACTTGTCTCGCTCGGCCGCGTTGACCAGCGCGGCCTGGGCGGCGGCGAGTCGAGCGACCGGGACCCGGAACGGCGAGCAGGACACGTAGTCGAGCCCGATCTTCTCGCACTTGTGGATGGATTCGGGATCGCCGCCGTGCTCGCCGCAGATCCCCAGCTCGAGGTCGGGCCGGACCGAGCGGCCCTTGTCGACGGCGATCTTCATCAACCCGGCGACCGCGTCGTCGAGCGTCTGGAACGGGTTGGCGGGCAGGATGTGCTCCTCGACGTACTTGAGCAGGAAGCCGCCCTCGGCATCGTCCCGGCTGTAGCCGAACGTCATCTGGGTCAGGTCGTTCGTGCCGAAGCTGAAGAACGCGGCGTCGCGGGCGATCTCGTCGGCCGTCAGCGCCCCGCGCGGGACCTCGATCATCGTCCCGAACTTGTAGTCGACCTCGACGCCGGCCTTGGCCTCGACCGCCTTGGCCTCGGTCTCGAGCAGCGCCTTCGTCGCGGACAGCTCGTTCACGTGGCCGACGAGCGGGATCATGATCTTGGCGATCGGGTTCCCGCCGGCCTTCTTGACCGCGATCTGGGCGTTGAGGATCGCCCGGGTCTGGATCTTGACGAAGTCCGGGATCATCAGCCCGAGGCGGCAGCCGCGCAGCCCGAGCATCGGGTTCTGCTCGCGCATCGACTCGACGACCGCCAGCACCTCGCGCGCCCGGGCGTACTCGGGATCGCTCTCGGGCGTGCCCTTGACCCGGTATTCGGTGACCTCGACGAGCAGCTCGTCGTGGTTCGGCAGGAACTCGTGGAGCGGCGGGTCGATCAGGCGGACGACGACCGGCAGGCCGTCCATCGCCCGGAAGATCCCCTCGAAGTCGCCCTGCTGGAGGACCTCGAGCTTGCCCATCGCCGCATCGAACCGGACGACCGCCGCCGCGTCCTCGGCGCCGAGCGTCTCACCGGCCGCCCGGCGTGCCTTGGCGCGGGTGGCCACGTTGGCGACGAGGATCGCGTCGCGGACGATGTCGAGCCGCTCCCCCTCGCGGAACATGTGCTCGGTCCGGCACAGCCCGATGCCCTGGGCGCCGTAGCTCCGGGCCAGGGCCGCCTCCTCGGGCTTGTCGGCGTTCGTCCAGACGCCCATCCGGCGGACCTCGTCGGCGTAGCCGAGGATCGTCTGCAGCTCGGGCTGGTCCTCGAACCTGGCGCTCACCGTCGGCAGCGCGCCGGCGTAGACCTCACCCGTCGAACCGTCGACGCTGATCCAGTCGCCCTCGGCGAAGCCCGCACCCGTCTCGGTGCTCCGCGCCGACTTCGTGGCGTAGTCGACGACGAGCTCCGCACACCCGGCGACGCACGGCTTGCCGATCTGTCGGGCGACGACCGCGGCGTGCGATGTCGCGCCGCCCCGGGCCGTCAGGATGCCCTGGGCGACGGCCATCCCGTGGAAGTCGTCGGGCGACGTCTCGACCCGGACCAGGACGACCTTCTCGCCGCGGCCGACCCAGGCGACCGCGTCGTCGGCCGAGAAGACGGCCCGACCGACGGCCGCGCCCGGCGACGCGTTGAGGCCCTTCGCCACCCGGGTCGCGGTCTTCAACGCCGCCGGGTCGTACTGGTCGCGGAGGAGCTGGTCGACGTGGGCGGGCTCGATCCGGGCGAGCGCCTCCTCCTTGGTGATGATGCCCTCGGCGACCATGTCGGTGGCGATCTTCACGGCGGCCGCGGCGGTCCGCTTGGCGCTCCGGGTCTGGAGCATGTAGAGCCGCCCGCGCTCGATCGTGAACTCGAGGTCCTGGACGTCGCGGTAGTGGGTCTCGAGGCGCTGGGCGATGCGCTGGAACTCGTCGTAGGCGCTCGGCAGATCCAACGCCAGGTGGCTGATCTTCTGCGGCGTCCGGATCCCGGCGACCACGTCCTCGCCCTGGGCGTTGGTCAGGTACTCGCCGTAGAGGACCTTCTCGCCGGTGTTCGGGTCGCGGGTGAAGGCGACCCCGGTCCCGGAGTCGTCGCCCATGTTGCCGAAGACCATCGTCACGACGTTGACGGCCGTCCCGAGGTCGTGGGCGATCTTCTGGTTGTCCCGGTAGTCGCGGGCACGCTTGCCGAACCAGCTGGCGAAGACGGCCTTGATGGCCAGGTCGAGCTGGTCGTACGGATCGGCCGGGAACTCGCGGCCGGTGTCCTGGCGGACGATCGCCTTGTAGGCCTCGGCGACCTCGCGCAGGGCGGCGGCGTCGAGGTCCGTGTCCTGGGCCGCCCCGCGGGCGTGCTTGGCGGCGTCGAGGGCGTGGTCGAATCGCTCGCCGTCGACGCCCATCACGATCCGGCCGAACATCTGGATGAACCGGCGGTAGGCGTCCCAGCCGAAGCGCTCGTTGCCGGTCAGCGCCACGAGACCGTTCAAGGTCTGCTCGTTGAGGCCCAGGTTGAGGACCGTGTCCATCATCCCGGGCATCGAGAACTTGGCGCCGGACCGGACGCTCACGAGGAGCGGGTTGGCGGCGTCGCCGAAGCCCTTGCCCGTCTCCCGCTCGACCTCGCGGACCGCCTCCAGGACGTCCTCCCAGAGTCCCGCCGGGAGCTGCTCGCCGGCGGCGAAGTAGTCGTTGCAGGCCTCGGTGGTGATCGTGAACCCGGCCGGGACGGGCAGCCCGGCGATCGTCATCTCGGCCAGCCCGGCGCCCTTGCCGCCGAGCAGGTCGCGCATCGAGGCGTCACCCTCGGCGCGCCCGCCGCCCCAGGCGTAGATGTAGCGCTTGGCGGCCTGGTGGGTGCGGTCGCCGGCGGTGGACGTCGAGGTGGCCATGGACGGGGATCCTCCGGACGGGACGGCGGCCGACGGTCGGGCCGCGGGTGGTCTTCGTTGCGCGCTGATTGTACTGTCGCCGGCCCGCCGGCTCGCGTCGGGCCTCGGCCGCGGACGGCCGGGCTGACGGTCGGGCCGGGTACCATCCGGTGGACGAGCCCACGATCCGGACGGAGACCGATCGGCATGACCCTCCCCGACGACGACCGCGTCATCGACCCGAGCGCGCCGCAGTACAACGCGACGCTCGTCCGGCGGGTCGATCACACCGACGATCTCGCCACCTTCTGGGTCCGCTACGACGACGAGCCGGTCCCGTTCGAGCCCGGCCAGTACATGACGACCGGGGTGTTCGCCGACGGGAAGCTGTGGCAGCGGCCCTATTCGGTCGCGTCGCCGCCGCGGGAGTCGGGCGACGGGCGGCTACGAGTTCTACGTCCGCCTCGTCCCGATCATCCGGTTCACGACGCTGCTGTGGCGGCTGCCGCTCGGCCACCGGATGCGGATGATCGGCCCGAAGGGCAAGTTCCTGCTCGAGCCGGACGATCACCGGACCCACCTGTTCGTCTCGACCGGGACCGGGATCGCCCCGTTCATGTCGATGATGCGCGAGACCCTGGCCGAGGGTCGGCCGCGCAAGACGGTCATCCTGCACGGCTGCTCGTACGTGGACGAGCTCGGCTACCGGGCCGAGCTCGAGGCATGGGTCCGCGACGGGACCTATCCGGTCAGCTACGTCCCGACGATCAGCCGACCCGACGACCCGCGCAACGCCGGCTGGACCGGGCGGACCGGGCGGGCCGAGCACGTGGTCAGGGACGTCTGCCGGGACCTCCATCTGCGACCCGACCGGACGGTCGTCTACATCTGCGGCAACCCCGACATGATCCTCAACGCCGAGTCCGTCCTGATGGACGGCGGCTTCCCCGAGTTCCACGTCAAGAAGGAGCTCTACTGGCCGAAGGGCAAGGTCGTTCCGGCGGTGGCCGGCTGAGCGTGTGACCTTCGGCCCGCCCCCAACGGGCCACCTGACGGTAGGGTCGATCTCGGCCGGCACCTACGATCGAGTCGCGGCCGAACCCCGGCCGGCACGCAACCATGGGCAGGCGGATGCATCCGATCGTCGCACGCGACCAACTCTCCCCGAACGTCACCCGGCTCGTCGTCGAGGCGCCCCGGATCGCCGAGATCCGTCACCCCGGGCAGTTCGTCATCGTCCGGCTGGGCGAAGGCGCCGAGCGGATCCCGCTGACGATCGCCGACGCCGACCCGGCCGCGGGGACGATCAGCCTGATCATCCAGTCCGTCGGCGCGAGCACGATGGACCTGGTCGCCCTCCAGCCCGGTGACGCGATCCGCGATGTCGCCGGACCGCTCGGGCGGCCGACCGACCTGATCGACCACGGTCGGGCCGTCTGCGTCGGCGGGGGCGTCGGCACGGCGGTCGTCTACCCGATCGCCCAGGAGCTCCATCGTCGCGGCGTGTCGGTCACCTCCGTCATCGGCGGCCGGTCACGCGAGTGGGTGATCCTCGAGGACGAGCTGCGAACGGCCGGCGAGGTCGTCGTCTGCACGGACGACGGGAGCTACGGCCGCCACGGGTTCGTCACCGAGGCGCTCCGGGACCTGTGCGACGCCGGCCCGATCGACGAGGTCTTCGCCGTCGGCCCCGTCCCGATGATGCGAGCGGTGGCCGAGCTGACCCGCCCGTACGGGATCCGGACCACGGTCTCGCTCAACGCGATCATGGTCGACGGGACGGGGATGTGCGGCGGCTGCCGCGTGTCGATCGACGGGCAGAGCCGCTACGCCTGCGTCGACGGACCCGAGTTCGACGCCCACGCGGTCGACTTCGCGAGCCTGGCGGATCGGCTGACGACCTATCGATCGTTCGAGCAGGAAGCCCTCGCCCGCCACGAGGCGTGCCTGATCCCGGCCCTGGCCGACCGGCTGGGCGACCCGCCGCCGACCACGGGTCCGGTCGCCGGGAGCGCCGCGCGATGACCGAGGAGCGACCGCCGACGGCCGAGGACCGACCGACGCTGACCCAGAAGGAGCGGATGGCGATCGACCGCGTCGCGATGCCCGAGCAGGATCCGGCGGTCAGGGCGGTCAACTTCCGCGAGGTCAACCTGGGCCTCACCCGTCAGATCGCGATGCTCGAGGCCGAGCGCTGCCTCCAGTGCCCGAAGCCGTACTGCATCGCCGGCTGCCCGGTCAGCGTCAACATCCCGCGCTTCCTCAAGCTCCTGCGCGAGGGCGACCTGCCGGCCGCCGCGGACTCGCTCCTCGACGACAACGCCCTCCCCTGCGTGACCGGGCGTGTCTGCCCCCAGGAGAGCCAGTGCGAGGGCGTCTGCCTCCGGGCGAAGAAGGGCAACGCGGTCGCCATCGGCCACCTCGAGCGGTTCGTGGCCGACTGGGCGCAGGCGCATCCGGCCGAGCTGATCCACGTCAAGCCGCAGCCGACCGGCCGGACCGTCGCCATCGTGGGGTCGGGCCCGGCGGGCCTGACCGCCGCCGGCGAGCTGGTCAAGCTCGGCCACGCGGTGACCATCTTCGAGGCGTTCCACGCCGCGGGCGGCGTCCTCGTCTACGGCATCCCCGAGTTCCGGCTGCCGAAGGACATCGTCCAGGCCGAGGTGGACCGGCTGGTGGCCGACGGGGTCAGGATCGAGCCGAACTCGATCATCGGCAAGACCTACACCCTGCCGGAGCTGCGGGCCCGCTTCGACGCGGTCTTCCTGGCGGTCGGCGCCGGCCTGCCGGTCTTCATGGACGTCCCGGGCGAGAACCTCAAGGGCGTCTACTCCGCCAACGAATACCTGACCCGGGTCAACCTGATGGGCGCCTGGAACCCGGGCTCCGAGACGCCGGTGCTGCATGGCCAGCGGGTCGCGGTGGTCGGCGGCGGGAATGTCGCGATGGACTCGGTCCGGACCGCCCGCCGACTGGGCGCCGACGAAGCCGTGATCGTCTATCGCCGTGGACGCGACGAGCTGCCGGCCCGGGCGGAGGAGGTCCACCACGCCGAGCAGGAGGGGATCCGGTTCGACCTCCAGGTCGCGCCGGTCGAGGTCCTCGGCGACGAGAAGGGCTGGGTCCGCGCCCTCCGCTGCATCCGGATGGAGCCGGGCGAACCGGATGCGTCCGGGCGGGCACGACCCGTCCCGATCCCCGGGTCCGAGTTCGAGATCCCGTGCGAGATGGTCGTGGTCGCCATCGGGACGCGGTCGAACCCGCTGCTGACCGCGACGGCGCCGGACCTCAAGGTCAGTGATCGCGGTTACATCGAGATCGACGAGACCGGCATGACCAGCATCGACGGCGTGTTCGCCGGTGGCGACATCGTCCGCGGCGCTGCGACGGTCATCCTGGCGATGGGCGACGGGAAGCGTGCCGCGGCCGCCATCGACCGGTATCTCGGCGGCGGGACGCCCGAGGAAGCGGACGTGGCCGTCGAGGCCACCTCCGGACCCGCCTGATCCCGACGGTTCAGCGGCGGACGGCGAACGCCCAATGCGTCGCGAACAGGTGGTTGCCGGAGCCGTCACGGATCGCGGTCGAGACGTAGACCGCGTAGCGCCGGCCGGGGAGCATCCACAGGGTCGGATCGATCGTCGCGGTCATCGTGGCCTGGTCGTAGGCGACGCGGACCTTGACCCACCGTCCGGTCGACAGGTTCTTGAGCCGGAGCGTCGTCGCCGATACACCGATGACCGGCTCCGAGAAGACGATCCGGGGTGATGCCTTGCGCGACACGCGGGACGCGCCCGGCCCGGGGACCCGCGACTGGATCCTGGGCCGGACGTGGTCGACGATCGTGACCAATTCGCTGACCGTGTCGCCGAACTCGCCGTTCTCGTCGAATGCGAGCGCCTCCCAGCGGTAACAGAACCCGGGCCGGAGCCCCGTGTCCACGACCGGGCTGTCGAACGGGAGGATCACGTAGTCGAAGATGTCGTCGAGCGGGTCCGGGCACTGGCCGCCGTGCTGGAGCACCCACTCCAGCCGGACCAGCTCGCCGTCGACGATGGCGTGGCTGGCCGACCAGGCGACCGTGAACTCGGGCGAAAGCTGGTGGATCGGGACGAGCGGCGAGCTGAACGACACGTCGAGCGGCCCGGCCGGGCCCGGCACCGGGTCGAAGTCGGGCAGCGGCGACGGGACCGCGGCATGCAGGGCACCGACGGCATCGACCTCGCCGGAGCCGTAGTGGTCGTCGCGCCCGTGATCGCCGAGGTCGGTGGCGCCGGCCCGCAGCACGCCCTCGAGCTCGGCCACGTCGAGGGACGGCCGCGCCGCCCAGACGAGCGCCGCGACGCCGGCCACGTGCGGCGACGCCATGCTCGTCCCGCTGAACCGGGCGTAGCCCGACGCATCGTCGGCCCCGATGACCGTCGACAGGGTGTCGACGCCCGGGGCGGACAGGTCCACCGCCCGGTTGAAGGTCGAGAAGTCGGCGGCCGCATCCTCCCCGTCGACCGCGCCGACCGAGACGACGCCGGCCAGGCCGGCCGGGTAGTACATGTACCGGTTGCCGCTGTTCCCCGCCGCCGCCACGACGAGCATGCCGGCGGCGCGGGCGGCGCTGAAGGTGGGCTGGAACAGCGCGATCTCGTCGCTGGTGAGGAGCCCGCCCAGCGACAGGTTGACGATGTCGGCGTGGTGGGTCCGCGCCCAGTCGACCGCGTCGAGGACGTCCGAGAAGAAGCCCGAGCCCTGGCCGTCGAGGACCTTGATCGGCATCAGCTCGCTGTCGGGGGCGATCCCGGCGATCCCGAGCCCGTTGTCCGTCCGCGCGAAGATCGTCCCGGCGACATGGGTCCCATGACCCACCACGTCGGTCACATCGGTGTTGTTGAACGTCTCGTTGCGCGGTGCGACGACGGTCACGCCGGCGAGGTCCGGATGGGCCAGGTCCACGCCGCTGTCGATCACGGCCACGACCACGCTCGGGTCGCCGGTCGTCGTCGGCCACGCCTCGGGGACGCGGATCTGCTCGAGGTCGCCCTGCTGGGCGTAGAGCGTGTCGGAAGGGGGGCCGTCCTCGGGCCAGTCGAAGGCATGGACGACGGCGTCCGGAACGACACCGAGGACGCGAGGGTCGGCGCGCAGCTCGGCCGCCACCTCACCGGCCCGACCGGGCCCGGCGACGACGACGCTGCGCTGCTCGACGGCCGACGTTCGGAGCGACCGCACCCCGCCGAGCCGGAGGCTGCTCGGAGCGACGCCGCGCCACACGACGACGAGCCGTCCACCGGGCGCCGCCGCATCGGATGCCAGGATCGGCGGCCCAGCCGCCGCGACGGGCAGCGTCGCCCCGAGGACGAACAGCGCGGCGAATGCGACGGTCGCCAGGCGGCGAGAGCGTGACGACATCGGGACGGCTCCTTCAGCCTCGACGAGGCCTCTCCGGACGGTACCGCCGTTGACCCGCGCGTGCAAACCGGGCACCGTCGCCCCAGCGCGAGGTCAGCCGAGCGGGACGATCGACACGCTCGAGCCGTCGACCACGACGCGCTGGGCATGCCCGTCGATCTCGACCTCGACCGTGTAGCCGTCGGCCCGCAGCGAGGTCGACAGGACCCGCACCGTGTGGCCGGCGTCGCGGACGGGCACGATCAGGGTGAGGAAGCGCGCCGCGCGTCCGTGGAGACGGGCCTCGACCGTGGGCGACCGGCGCTTCTGGTTGTACTTGTACGTCCGCCACCCCTGGATCGGGTGGGTCGCGCCCGTCACGATCGTCGTCCGCGGCCGTGTCCCGAGCTGGAGGATGACCACGTCCCCGCCG
The DNA here is from genome assembly GCA_963781845.1 of uncultured Chloroflexia bacterium. Lineage (GTDB taxonomy): Bacteria > Chloroflexota > Limnocylindria > Limnocylindrales > CSP1-4 > Chersky-267. Next base: position 74,987 of record CAWAHN010000005.1, read on the forward strand.
GCCGAGTGCGTCCGTACGGTCCGTCCCACGACCGTCGGATGGGACGACGGCGCGAGATGCCACAGCTGGGTGAACGTCCGCGGTCGGACCGACGCCAGCCGGTCGTCGACGAGCAGGAACCCGCCGGACTTCGAGAACACGACGGTGCGCCGGTCGCGGACGCCGGCGTATCCCTGGACGGTCACCCCGATCGCGAGCGCGTCGAGCGTCTCCGCCCGGAACCGGAGCGGCGTGGTCGCCGCGACCCGATAGGGCGAGCCGGACACGGTGACCACGTTCTGGGCGGACCGACCGATGAAGTACGACCGATACGGCCCACGGTTGTAGCTATAGGTCCCGCTGCCGACGATCAGCCGCGAACCGAGGCCGTAGACCGTCAGCGAGCCGCCGTCGGCGTGCCCGTGGAACGCTCGCCCCCGCCCGTACCGGACGGCGAAGGCGGTCTCATCGGCGAATGGTCGATCCTCCCCCCAACCGGATCGCCCGAACGCGTAGCCGGCCATGTAGCTCGCGAACGTCCCGAATGGCCGCGGGCCCGACGTCCCGCCGGTCGCCGCGAACTCGGCCAGGGTCCCGGGGATCGGCGTGGCGTGGCCGGCGTGCGTGTCGCCGATCAGCTCGTACTCGCCGTTCGGCAAGGTCGCCCAGCCGAGGAACGTCGGCATCTTGTCGACTCGGGCGAACGCGGCCGGGACGGTCCGGCCGCAGGCGCGGAGGCGATTCTCGGCCGCCCTGTAGCGCCCGTAGTCGTAGTACTCGTAGCCGATCGACTGCTCGTTCGAGACACCCTGCGAGTCGATGCTCTCGACGACCAGGATGCCGATCCGCCGAGCCGCCACGCCCATCCAGTCGACGCGCCCGAGGACGCAGCCGACGTCGAGCAGGCCGATCGATTGGTTGAGGGCGTGGTTCCCGTGCCGGACGAAGAACCCGGGGCTGGCCAGCACCGCGCCGTGGAGCAGGAGCGCCGAACGCAGCCACGCGGACATCGGGACGATGTCGGCGGTGCAGGCGAGGACCATCGCGCGCCAGGCCGTGGCGTGGTCGTCCCACGAGAAGCGCGAGCGCGGGGCGGAGCGCGGGTTGTCGCGAAGCCAGTCGCGGAGGAGGTACACCGCTCGAGCGAGATAGCGCGCGTTCCCGGTCCGGGCCCACGCCGTCTCGAGCTTGAGGACGAACCGGAGTGAGTGGTAGTCGAACAACCAGTTGTCGTCGTGGAACGGGCTCTCGCGCCACGTCGGGTTCGCGGGCAGCCGCACGGTCGGCTCCGACCCGAGCGTGTAGCGGTTCCGCATGAGCCGATCGGCGGCGGCGATGACGTCGCCCTTCGCCGCGCACCCTTCTCTCAGGGTCGTCACCGCGGCCGGGTTCGGTCCCCGATGCCGGCCGGCGGGTCCCGCGACGGCGAGCGGTCCGGGTGACGCAGCCGCGGATCCGGGCCCGACCGTGGCGAGGCAGACGAGGGCGACGATGAGCACGCGCGTGAGCCGACCAGCCATCATGCCGACCACGTCTCGTCCTGACGCCCTGGACGGGGCCACGAGACCCCTGGAGGACGGACGCTACACCGGTCGCGTCATCGTGGCGAGGGCCCTGGTGCCGCGACGCACCACGCTCAGGGTCGAGCGGCCGCCAGGCGCCCCAGGATGACCGCCTTGACCTGGTCCATCGAGACGCGCTCCTGCGTCATCGTGTCCCGGTCGCGGATCGTCACGGCCCCGTCCTCGAGAGTGTCGACATCGACCGTCACGCACCACGGCGTGCCGATCTCGTCCTGGCGCCGGTAGAGCTTGCCGATCGCCGCGGTGTCGTCGTAGACGGCCATGATGTCGCGCTTGAGGTCGGCCTTGATCCGGTGGCACAGCTCGACGATCTCGGGCCGCTTCTTGAGCAGCGGCAGGACGGCCACCTTGTACGGGGCGAGCTCGGGGTGGAGGGCCAGCGAGACGCGCGTCTCGCCCTTGACCTCCTCCTCGCGATAGCCGTCGATCAGGAACGTGAATGCCGCGCGGTCGGCCCCGGCGGCCGTCTCGACGATCCACGGGATGAACTTCTCCTCGGTCACCGGGTCGAAGTACTCGAGGTTCTCGCCGGAGGCCTCGGCGTGGCGGGACAGGTCGAAGTCGCCGCGGTTATGGACCCCCTCGAGCTCCTTCCAGCCGAACGGGAAGCGGTACTCGACGTCGATCGCCTTCTTGGCGTAGTGCGCCAGCTCGTCGGGCGCATGCTCGCGCAGGCGGAGTCGGGTCGGCTCCACGCCGTAGGCCTCGTACCACGCCCGGCGGCGTGGGAGCCAGTCCTCGAACGCCGCCGCGGCGGCCTCGCCCGGACGGACGAAGTACTGCATCTCCATCTGCTCGAACTCGCGCATCCGGAACACGAAGTTACCCGGGCTGATCTCGTTCCGGAAGCTCTTCCCGATCTGGGCGATGCCGAACGGGATCTTCTTGCGACTCGACTGCTGGACGTTCTTGAAGTTGACGTAGCTGCCCTGTGCCGTCTCGGGTCGGAAGTAGACGATCGAGGCCTCCTCCTGGACCGGACCCATGTACGTCTGGAACATGAGGTTGAACTGGCGCGGGGCGGACAACGGACCGGCGTCGTTCGGACAGACCAGCCCGAGACGCGCGACGACGCCGGGATCGCGCAGGTCGGTCGCCGACAGATCCTCGGCCCCCGGCAGCTCGTCGAGCCGATAGCGGCGGTGGCAGGTGGCGCACTCGACCAGCGGGTCGCTGAACGACCCGACGTGGCCCGAGGTCACCCAGACCTGCGGGTGCATCAGGATCCCCGCGTCGAGCCCGACGATGTCGTCGCGCTCCTGGACCATCGCCCGCCACCAGGCGCGCTTGACGTTGTTCTTGAGCTCGACGCCCAGGGGTCCGTAGTCCCAGACCGCGTTGATCCCGCCGTAGATCTCAGACGACGGGAAGATGAAGCCGCGGCGCTTGCTCAACGAGACGATCGTGTCGAGCTCGGGTACGGCGGGCGCGACGAGATCGGGCGAGGCGGTCAGGGGGTCGGACACGACGGGCACGCTCCACATGGGCGGCCGGCCGTGGCAGGGACGGTCGCGAGGGACGACGTTGACGGCTCGATGCTAGCAGACCTCGCCGGGCGGTCGGTCCGCGGGCAGGGCCGCCGTGAGGAGACGGACAGCGTTGCCGCCCATGATCGCCCCGACCTCCGCCTCGTCGAAACCCTCGGCCAGGAGGCCATCCGTCAGCTGGACGATGCCGGTCGCATCGAACGGGATCGGGACCGCGCCGTCGAAGTCCGAGCCGAGCGCGACGTGGCCCACGCCGACCAGCTCGACCGCCGCCCGGACCGTCCGCACGATCGACGCCGGATCGGTGCCGCCGGTGGCCGTCGGCCAGAACCCGATCCCGACGAGGCCGCCCGTGGCCGCGATGCCGCGGACCTGGGCGTCGGGCAGATTGCGGACCGAGTCGAAGGTCGCCCGCAGGCCGGTGTGCGAGGCGACGACCGGCCGGGTCGCGATCGCCAGGATGTCGTCGATCGTGCGGGTCGAAGCGTGGGCGACGTCCACGACCATCGAGCGGGCCTCCATCCGGGCGACCATCTCGCGCCCGGCCGCGGTCAGACCGCCCTTCTCGATGCCGTGGGCCGACCCACCGAAGGCGTTGTCGAAGAAGTGGGTGGGCGACATCATCCGGAACCCGGCGGCGACGAGCACGTCGACGTTGGCCGGGTCGTCCTCGAGGGCGTGCGCGCCCTCGATCGCCAGGAAGGCGGCCGTGATCGCCCGGTCGTGCTCGCGTCGGGCGAGGTAACCGGTCAGGTCGTCGCGGCCGACGATCAGGGTCAGCCGGCCATCGGATCGCTCGGCCATGCGGCGGGCGCGGGCGGCATGGTAGAGGGCACGGGCCAGCTGGCTGCGCCAGGTCGACGGCGGCCAGCGCTGTGCGAGCGCCAGCAGGGTCACGTCGTCGTGGCGGTCGTCGTTGCGATCGAGGTTCGCGCGCCGCGGGACCTTGGTGTTGACGGCCAGGCCCTCGAGCGCGATCCCACCCTCGATGAGCCTCGGCACGTCGACATGGCCGTGCCCGGCACGGTCGAGCAGGTCCCGGCCCCAGAGCAGCGAGTCGGCGTGGAGGTCGACGACCACGAGCCGCCGGTGGAGCTCGATGGCGCGGGCGGACGCCGGATATGGCGCGGGGCTCCCGACAGGATTCTTCCAGCCCGCGATCCGACCCATGATCGCGTCGAGCGCCGCCGGGATCAGCACGAGTCCCCCGACGAGCGCCGCCAGCAGCCCGACGAAGGCACCGATGAACGGACGCCGGGTCGGTCGGCCGGTCATCGGCGGCGGGCGCTCATGTGGCTGAAACGACGATCGGCCGGGGGGCGACCCCGGCCGATCGATCCGTCTGTGCCGGGATCAGCGGCGGCGGCGGCCGCGCGCCAGGTTCGGCTTCTCGAGCAGGACCATGGCCCCGCCGATGACCAGGCCGAGTCCGAGGAAGACGAGGCCGAGCGAGGTGGTCGGCGGATCGCCGGCACCGAGCGTCGATGTCGGCGGGAGGGTGACGCGAGGCTTGCTCGTGACGTCCAGGACGCTCCCGCCGGGCTGCGACGCGGAGACCGAGGCCTCGACGGAGGCCTCGACCGAAGCCGTCGGCTTGGCGCACTCGATCACGAGCGGGTCGGATCGCCCGATGTTGTCGAGCTCGTCATACCCCTCGGCCCGGTCGGCCACGCGGAGCGCGTGGGCGCGGATCGTGTAGGTTCCCGGATCGAGCTTGCCGGATCCCTCATACCCGTTGGCCTGGCCGTCGGACGGGTCGACCCAGGAGAAGTCGGGCGGCGTCCCGTTGTTCCCGCTCAGGCCGCTGAAGAGCTTGCCCGAGCCGTCGATCCGGATGTACGCCTCTTCGGGATCGCTCGTGTTGAGCGTCGTCCCATCGACGGTCAGGACGAGTGCGAACAGCGTGCTGCTGCTGCAGTCGTAGCGCAGGTACAGGTTCGCCCGGACCGGATTCTTGGCGTAGCCGTCGTCGGTCATCCCGGCGAACTTGTCGCTACCCAGGTTCCAATCACCGGTGGCTCCGTCAACGACAGCGGTCCCGTACGTCGGGGACGGTGGGTTCGCGGCTCCGACCCCGGCGGGTGAGAGCACCGACAGGGCAAGCAGAGCAGCGGCCGCTGCCCAACCGATCGGACGGACCATCCGTCCCCCCCTGCCCTGAACGAACCGATGACGGACACTCGTCCGCATGGCCTGTTCCTCCTTGGGCCGAGCACCGGCCCGATGATGTCCGTGCTCCGGCATTCGCCGGATCCGGTCGATGATCGCTGAATCATGGCCTAATCGGCGGCAATAGTCCAGTACGAACGTTCTATCGCGTTTCGACCGGACCGCACCGGTCCACTCTGGACGGCCCTCGTGATCACCTTGAGAGTCGGTGTCCCGGGGCAACGCGCCGTAGCTGCGAGGTCTCGAGGACGGCCGGCGGCCTTCGACGTCGAGGGGCGGCGCGACGGCCGGCCGGTCAGGCGTCGACCTGGACGGGTCGCCGGCGTTCGGGGCCGGGCCCCGGGTCGAGCGGTCTGGCCGGACGTCCGGGCGCGCCGGGAAGCTCGGTCATCGCGAACTCCAGACGAAGCGGGGTCTCCTCGGCGGCGAGCCACGCATCGCAGCTCCGGGCCAACCGTCGGGTCAGGGCCGCGGCGCCGTCGATGGAGGTCGCGGGCAGGGTCACGACGAACCGACGACCGCCCTCGACCGCGACCTGGTCGTCCGCTCGGGTCCGCTCGTGGAGCAGGCCGGCGATGACCGGTCCGAGGCGACCGATCGCGGCAGGCTCGACGTGCGACCGCGACGGATCGCGGCCGACGAACCAGATCGAGACCCGGCTCATGGGCAGGACCGGAGCGTCGGACCGTGGCGCCACGGGACCGGCTGCCGGCGCTGCGGGCGGAGGTTCCGGCGCAGCGGGCGGACCGGGTGCCGGCGCGGCGGTCGGACGAGGGGCCCCGGTCGGAACGGCGGCCGCGGTCGGGGCCGGGAGGGGACGCGGGTGAGGGGCGGCCGGGACCGTCGTTGCGGGCGGGACGGTCGGCGTCGCCATCGGCGACGTTCCGGCCGGTCGCGATCCGGGCGTCGGACGGTCGGTCGGCCGCGGGGCGGAGGCCACGTAGCGAACGGGCGGCGCGGCGGCCGCAGCCGGCGGAGCGAGCACCTCGGGCGGCGGTGCGGTCGGAGACGGACCGACCGCGGTCGGTCCAGGGGATCCCGGCCCGATGGGCGGCCCCCCCGACCGGAACAATCCGTCCGGGCGGCTGAGGAACGCCGAGATCGCGCCGGCCAGCGGATCGGCGCCGACGGGACCCGGATCGCCGGCTGCCCGGCCGGGCGTCGCCTCAGGGGACGCCGGGCCGACCGACGACGCGACGGGCCCGGCCGCCGGCGGGACCGTCGGCGCCCCACCGGCGGCCACCGTCGCGGTCGATCTCGACCGGATCGTCGACACGGCCAGTCCGGCGACGACCGCGGTGTTCAACGCCGTCAGGAGGACGAGAAGCCAGAGCACCGTCGCCTCGTCCATGGGTGGTCAGCGGGTGGCCGGGGTGCGGCTCAGCCAGCGGCGCCAGCCGCTCGACGGTTCGGCGCCGGCCACGGGCGGCAGCTCGACCGGCGCGACCCCCGTCAGGATCTCGGTCGCGACCGACCGGAAGTCGTTGGCGACCTTGCTGTCGTGGGCGCTCAGCGTGATCGGGAGGCGGAGCCCGGCTGCCTCCGCGAGCCGGACGCTGTCCCGGATGGTCGACTCGAGCACGAGCTCGCCGTAGGTCTGTCGAAGCTCGGCCAGGATCAACCGCGAGTGGACGGTCCGGTTCACCCTGCCGGCCAGGATCCGCGGCTGCTCGAGCGCGGGATTCAGGCTCGTGCGGACCTGGTCCATCTCGCGGACCAGGCTGGCGACGCCCGGCAGGGCGATCGCGTGGGTCTCGACCGGGATCAGGACCTCGCGGAACGCGGCGAGCGCGGCGACGCTCAGGAAGGCGATCGACGGCGGGCAATCGGCCATCACCACGTCCCAGTTGGCCGGCAATCGGTCGATGGCCCGGACGAACGCCGCGGCGAGGTCGCCGAGGAGCGTCCGCTCGGCGGTGACGAGCCACTGGGAGGCGGGCACGACGTCCACGTTCGGGACGATCGTCCGCTGGGCGAGCGAGGCGAGCTCGGCCGATCCCACGAAGACATCGAACATCCCGCGCGACGCGTCGTGCGCGCCGACCCAGTCCGAGGCCGAGCCCTGGGGGTCGAGGTCGATCAGGAGGACCCGGGCGCCGGTCTCACCGATCGCCGCTGCCAGGTTCACCGACGTGGTGGTCTTGCCCGCGCCACCCTTGTGGTTGATGACCGCCAGCGTCCGCACGCCACCTCCGGATCGCGTTCGCGCTTCAACGTGGCTCGTTCCCGGCGTGCCGCAGGTCATTCTAGTCCGACCGCGTCGCCGCGGCGCTGCGGTCCGGTGCGGTCGGCTGCGGTCCGGTGGGGTCCCCGTGGGTCCGCTGCGGGGGTCCGGTGTCCCCGGAGGTCCTACGGCCCGGTCGGGTGTCAGGGCCCGGCGCGGACCTCGTCGAGGAACGGGAGGGAGCGGGCGTCGCGCTCGAGCGCGATCCGCACGAAGTCTCGCATCGCGCTCTCGACCTCGCGCTCGACGGCAGGCGGCACCCGGAGCAGGGCCAGCCCTTCGGCATCCATCCGCTGGTAGGCCTTGAGCAGCTTCAGCGCGTCGAGCGACAGGCCGGTCCGGTCCGACGGCGGCCCCGCCTCGCGCTGGCACAGCACGCCGCCGAGCGGCGGGACCCAGCGGAAGGTATCGGTCGATTCGAGCATCCGGTCGCATTCGACGCAGCGATCGACCTCGGGCCGGACACCGAGCTCGTCGGTCAGCCGCATCTCGTACCAGCGCGCGACGCGGCCGGGGGCCATCCCGGCGTCGAGCAGCTCGTAGGCGCGGCGGAGCAGAAGGTAGAGCGGCTCCGCCGGATGTCGTTCCTCGAGCGACCGGTCCGCCAGCTCGGCCAGGTACCAGGCCGTCGCCGCCGGTTCGAGCGCGTCGCGCAGCCGGAGCCAGGCGTGACCGACGCTGACCTGGGTGACGACGTCGAACGTCCGGCCGTGGGCCAGCTGGACGCGCAACTCCGCGAACGGCTCGACGCTCCCGCCGAGGCGCGAGGTCGGGCGCCGGACGCCCTTGGCGATCGCCTTGAGCTTGCCGTCGTGCGGGGTGATGAGGGTGAGGACGCGATCGGCCTCGCCGAGATCGAACCGGCTCAGGACGATGGCGTCGGTCGTGAACGTCCGTGGTCGGGGCACCCGGTCACGGTAGCACCGGTGCCCCGACCGGACCGGCGCGGAGCCGTCCATCCGATCGTCGGCTCGGGTCGAAGGGGTCGGTGTGACTTACACTCGGCCCAGGATGACCACGACGACCCCCGGCTTCGAGCTCGCCGAGCTGATCGCCGCGACCGAGAACGAGATCCTGTCCCTCGTCCGGGATCGCGACCCGTCGACCCACGGCGTCTACGAGATGGTCCGCTACCACCTCGGACTCGATGGCAGCGGGGCGGCCGCCGGGAAGCGGATGCGGCCGCTCCTCGGCCTGCTCGCCTACGCCTCGATCACCGGAGAGTACGAGCCCGCGCTGCCGGGCGCCGCGGCCGTCGAGCTGGGCCACAACTTCAGCCTGGTCCACGACGACATCGAGGACGGCGACGTCGAACGACGGCACCGGCCCACGCTCTGGGCGAAGCACGGCATCCCGCAGGCGATCAACACCGGCGACATGCTGTTCAGCCTCAGCCGGGTCGCTCTCCACCGGTTGACGGACCTCGGCTTCAGCGACACGAAGGTCCTCCGCCTGACCCGCCTGTACGACACGACCTGCGTGGCCCTGTGCGAGGGCCAGTACATCGACATCTGGACGTCGGAGCACGACGAGACGATGTCGGTCGAGCTCTACTTCGACATGATCGGCCGGAAGACCGCGGCGCTGATCAGCGCGTCGATCGAGGCCGGGGCGCTCCTCGCCACCGACGACGAGGCGGTCATCGCCCGCTACCGGGCGTTCGGCTGGGCCCTGGGACTCGCCTTCCAGCTCAACGACGACCTGCTGGGGATCTGGGGTGAGGAGCAGGCGACCGGCAAGGAGCCGACCGACCTGGCCCGGCACAAGAAGACGCTCCCGGTGATCTACGCGCTCGAGCACGCCGGCCCCGAGGATCGCGCCCGGCTCGTGGCGATCCAGGCCGCCGATGCCCCCACCCTGGCGGACGTCGCCGAGGCGATCGCCATCCTCGAGCGGTCCGGCGCCCGCGACTACACTCGGGACGAGGCGCGTCGCCACCGCGACGCTGCCCTCGCCGAGCTCGACGCGGCGGGGACCGTCGACGCCGAGGCACGAGCCGGTCTCGAGCGGATCATCGTCTCGGTCATCAGCGCCTGATCCGAGCGGCCCGGTCGCTGGTCCGGAGCTCTCGGACGGTGGTCGGGGCGGGTCGGAGCTCGACGTCGCCGGGTGCGCATGGTCCGCACGTTCGCGGGCGATCGGGGCCCGCCTCGTCGGCCGCTCGTCGCGCGCGTGCGCATGGTCCGCACGTTCGCGGGCGATCGGGCCGGCTTCGGATGGTTCACGCGCCATCTGCGGTGCACCGGTCGCGTCGGTCGTGCTCAGGTGCTGCGAGGAGGCATGCGGGATCGCGGCGAGTCGTCCGCCAAGGTGCGGAAGATGCGCATCTGACGGGTCGCGACCCCCGCGCGGCTACGGCCGGCCCGGCGCCTACGGCCGGCCCGGTGGCTGACGGCCTGAGCTCGGCGGCTGACGGCCTGAGCCCGGCGGCTACGGCCCGCCCGACGGCTACGGCCCCAGGTCGAGCGCCCTAGCGGTCCGCCTCGTCGTCGTCATCATCGGCGGCCCGGCGCTCGCGCACGGCCAGCACCTTGCCCACCCGCCGGCCGTCGGTCGACTCGACGGTCAGGCGAAGGCCGTCGACCTCGACCTGGTCGCCCGGCACGGGCACCCGCCCGATCCGATGGAAGACGAGCCCGCCGATCGTGTCGTACTCGTCCTCGTCCTCGAGCTCGATCGACGTGTCGAACAGCTCGGCCAGCTCGTCGACGGCCACCCGACCGTCGATCCGGATCTCGTCGGCCGACAGCCGGACGATCATCTCCTCCTCGACGTCGTACTCGTCCTGGATCTCGCCGACGATCTCCTCGAGGAGGTCCTCGATCGACACGAGGCCGGCGGTGCCGCCGTACTCGTCGAGGACGATCGCGATATGGACCTTCTTGCGCTGGAAGTCGTGGAGCAGGTCGTCGATCGTCATCGACTCGGGCGCGAAGACCGGCGTGCGGAGGATCGAGCGGATGGCGGGGCGCGGCGCGGCCGACGACTTGAGGTACTGGAGGAGGTCCTTGGCGTAGAGGATCCCGAGCACCTCGTCGATCGACTCGTCGTAGACCGGGACCCGGCTGTGGCCCTCCTCGACGAACGTGTCGATCGCCTGCTCGAAGGTGGCGGTCGCCGGCAGCGCGACGATGTCGATCCGCGGGACCATCACCTCGTGGAGACGGCGGTCGCCGAGCTCGATGACCGCGTTGATCATCTGCTCCTCCTCCGCCTCGAGGATCCCCTGCTGGCCGCCCCGCTCGACGATCAGGCGCAGCTCCTCGGCGGTGATCTGGCTCTCGGTCGAGACGTCCGCCCCGAAGGGCCGGGTGAGGACCCGGGTGATCGCGGTCAGCAGTGCGACCAGCGGCGCCAGGATCCGGCCGATGACGTCGATCGGGCCGGCCACCGCGAGGGCGAACCGCTCCGGGAACGCCAGCGCCAGCGTCTTCGGGACGAGCTCGCCGAAGACGATCGTGAACCCGGCGAGGAGGACGGTCACGATGACCAGCGCGACCCCGGCGGCCGAGCCCCCCAGCGCCGGGATCCGTTCGAGCAGGCCGGTCAGCCGCTCGGTCAGGCTGACGGCGGCGTAGGCCGATGCGAAGAACCCGAGGAAGGTCAGGCCGATCTGGGCGACCGCCAGGAACCGGCCCGGGTCGTCGAGCAGCCGGCGCACCCGGCGCGCACCCCGGTGACCCTCCTCGATGAGCTGTTCGACCCGACTTCGCCGGATCGACACCAGGGCGATCTCCGAGGCGACGAAGAACCCCTCGAGGATCGTCAGCAGGACGATGAACAGGAGCTCGGCGACCGGCAGGTTCATCGTTCGGTGCGGCGTCCGTCCGATGGCACAGGCTCGTCGGTGGAGACCGGCTCGGGCGGCCGCGGCCGCGGTTCGCGGATCCGGGCGGGCACGCCGACGGCAAGCTTGCCGGCGGGCACGTCACGGGTCACCACGGCCCCGGCGCCGGTCCGCGCACCGTCGCCGACCTCGACCGGCGCGACCAGCATCGTGTCGACCCCGATGAACGCGCCGGTCCCGATCGTCGTCCGCAGCTTGCGCGTCCCGTCGTAGTTGGCGGTGATCGCCCCGGCGCCGATGTTCGTCCGGGCGCCGACGTGGGCGTCGCCGAGGTAGCTCATGTGGTGCTGCTGGACCCCGGCCTCGAGCCGGCTGTTCTTGACCTCGGCGAAGTTGCCGAGCTTCGCCCCGCGGCCGATCGAGGAGCCCGGCCGGAGGTGGGCGAACGGCCCGATCGAGACCTCGTCCTCGACCTCGGAGGACTCGAGGACGCTGGCCCACACCCGGCAGTCGCGGCCGACGACGCTGTCGATGATCTGCGCCCCGGAGCCGACGACCGTGCCGGCGCCGATGGACGACCGGCCGCGCAGCGCGACGTTCGACTCGAGCACGACATCCGCCGCGATGGTCACGTCGGCGTCGATGTAGGCGGTCGACGGGTCGTGCATGGTCACGCCGGCGAGCAGGTGGCCATCGTTGATCCGCTCGCGGAGCCGGTAGGTCGCATCCGCGAGCTGAGCCCGGTCGTTGATCCCGAGCAGGGTGCCGTCGTCGCCGACCTCGACCGTTGAGACGGTTCGACCGTCGGCGCGCGCCAGGGCGACGAGCTCCGTCAGGTACAGCTCGCCCGTCGCCGGGGACGGTCCGAGATCGGCCATCCGGCCCCGCAGCCAGGCGACGTCCATCGCGTAGATCCCGGCGTTGATCTCATCGATCTCGAGCTGGTCGTCGGTCGCGTCGCGCGCCTCGACGATCGCGCTGACGTCGCCGTCGTCGTCGCGGACGACCCGCCCGAGCGCCGCCGGATCGAGGGTGATGACGCTGACCAGGGAGATCGCCGCGCCCGACTCGTGGTGCTCGTCGAGCAGCGCCGAAAGCAGGTCCGCCCGGAGGAGCGGAACGTCCCCGTAGACGACGAGGATCTCGGGCACGTCGGCCGGCAGCACGGCGAGCGCGGCGGCCAGCGCGTCCGCGGTCCCGCGCGGTTCGGCCTGGAGCGCGAAGTCGGCCGTCCCGGCGAAGACGTCGACGATCGCCGCACTCTGGGGCGAGTAGACGACGAGCGGGCGGCGGCCGGTCGCGGCGACCGCGGCGTCGAGGACGTAGCCCAGCATCGGTCGGCCGCACAGCTCGTGGAGGACCTTGGGGAGGAGCGACTTCATCCGCGTCCCGAGTCCCGCAGCGAGGACGATCGCGACGGTCCGGGACTGGGGTGGTTCGGGTCTCATCAGGGCTGAGGCATCGTAGGGGCGTCCCGAGCGGGGTGTCAAACGTCGGGCGGCTCGTGCCGGACGCTCAGTCGAGGGTCGCGACGGGGTCGATCCGCTCGACGAGATCGGCTCGGAACGGTGCCGGCTCGAACGGCGCGCAGTAGTAGAACCGCTGGCGCCAGATCAGGCCCTGGCGGAGGATGTGGACCGCCACGCCGAAGTAGTGCTCCCCCGACGGATAACGCATCAGGAACTCGGACAACCACGTGTCGCCGCCGCCCGAGACGCGCATCGGCAGGTTCGCGGGGTCGATGATCCAGCGTTCGCTCTCGCCCTCGACCCGGCTCACCCGCATGCTCGGGAGGCCGCCCGGGTAGGCGGCGTCGATCGCGGTCACCCCCTCGAAGTCGAACGTCTCGCCCGACTGCGCATACCAGCCGCGATAGTCGGGATGCGTCGCACCGCGCACGATCGCGACGTCGTCGGTCGCGGCCGCACGGGCGATCCGTTCCATCTCGGGTCGCTCGACGGCGGTACCGTCGCCGTCGCCGGTCCAGGCGGCCGGGCCGAGCGGGTCGAACGGCTCGACCCAGTGCGCCCGCCAGTCGGGCGCCGGGAACGGGGCACCGAAGTACGCCGTGCTCTCATGGATCCGTCCGCGACTGATCTGGTAGAGCCCCACCATCCAGTAGCGCGGTCCGGCGTAGTCGAGGAGCGCCTCGACGATGACGCGGTCCTCCCCGCACGAGGTCAGGTGCGGATCGCCGACCAGGGTCACGCCACCGGGCTGGCGGGCGATCGCCTGCGCGGCGGCGTCCCCACCCGCGATCCGTTCGCCGGACTGGGGGTAGACCTCGACGAAGTCGTCGTCGAGCAGTCGCGCGGCGGCCGCGTAGTCGCGGCCGACGATGGCTTCGAGGTAGCCGGCCATGACGGCCGCGTGCTCGGCGCGGAGACCCATCACGGTATCGTGCGCCGCCCGTCAAGGCGACCGCGCGGCCGGCGATCCGTCGGTCCTGCCGGGGCCCGGTCGTGGGACCGCGGGCGACCGGTCAGCGTCGGCGGGCGATCGCCTCGATCTCGATCAGGGCGCCGCGCGGCAGTGCCCCGACGGCGAAGGTCGAGCGCGCCGGCGGCGGTTCCACGACGTGGCCGGCGTAGACCGTGTTGATCGCGGCGAAGTCGCCGATGTCGGCCAGGAAGATCGTCGTCTTGACCACGTCGGCCCAGCCGAGGCCGTCCGCCGCCAGGACGGCGGTGAGGTTGAGCAGGGCCCGCTCGGCCTGTGCCTCGACGCCGGTCGCGAGCTCGCCGGTGGCCGGATCGAGACCGATCTGGCCCGAGCAGAACAGGAGCCCGTCGAGCGCGATGCCCTGGCTGTAGGGGCCGAGTGCCGCGGGGGCACCGCTGGTCGTGATCGCCTGGCGGGTCATCGGTCACTCCTGTCTGGCTGCGGACGGGTGAGGATCGTCGTGGCGGCGACGAACGGCTCGCCGTCGCCGGGTGCCGGGAGCTCGCCGGCCGTGCGCGCCGAGCGGACCGCCTCCGCGGCGGTCTCGGCGTCGACCAGCGAAGGATAGAGGACCCACAGGCTCGGACCCGAGCCGGACTGACCGACCGGACGGCCGAGCAGGCGCGCCAGCCGACGACGCAGGCCGAGCAGCTCCGGCTCGACCGCCACCGCCGCCCCGATCAGGTCGTTGGCGACGGCCAGGACCCCGGCCCGGTCGACGAGCGCCGACGCGGTCAGCCCGGCGCGGAGCTCGTCGGCGAGATGATGCGAGCTCGTCCGGGTCGAGCCGTTGGCGGACCCCCGAGCGGCGTCGAGCGCCGCGAACACGGTCGCCGTCGGCAGCGCGACTCGCGGCGTGACGAGCAGGACGCCGGGCGGGTCGCCGGTCACGCCCCGGAGCGGGGTGACCGACTCGCCACGCCCTTCGACCAGGGCGGCGCCGTCGGCCAGGAAGAACGGGACATCGGACCCGAGCCGGGCCGCGATCCGGAGCCGCTCGTGGACGGTCAGGCTCACCGCCCAGGCTTCGAGGGCACCGTCGAGGGCCGCGGCCGCGTCGCTCGATCCGCCGGCCAGGCCGGCCGCGACGGGGATCCGCTTGTCGAGGCGGGCCGCCAGCGCCGGTGGTGGACCGCCGGACCCGCCCCACCCGGCGCCGACCGCCTCGCGGGTGGCGGCCAGGGCCTGCAGGACGAGGTTCGTCGCCGGCGGCCCGATCTCGAAGCCGTCGACGTGGAGCGTGTCGTCGGGCCCGCCCGCGGCGGCCAGGCTCAGCCGGTCGGCCAGGGCGAGCGGCACCATCACCGAATGGAGCTCGTGGAAGCCGTCAGGCCGCCGGCCGACCACCGCCAGGCTGAGGTTGAGCTTCGCCGGAGCCAACCGGACGACGGGGCTCAGCCGCCGGATCGGATCGCCGGCCTGGCTCATCGTCCGCGGGTGTCCGGGCCGATCGGCCCGACGACCTCGAGCAGGCGCAGCCACTCCCCCACCGCCAGCGTCTGCGGCCGCCGGTCGGGTGCGATCCCGGCGGCGTCGAGGGCGTCGGTGACCTGGGCCGACGACAGCGGGAGCTGTCGGGCAAGGACGTTGTGGATCATCTTGCGGCGCTCCCGGAACGCGGCCTGGACGAGGCGCCAGAGCTCGTCCTCGGCCACCGGATCGAGTCGGTCGTCCCCGGCGAACGGCTCGGCGACGATGACCGCGGACTCGACCTCGGGGGCGGGCTCGAACGCGGTCGGCGGGACCCGAAGCGCGATCCGCACCGCCGCGTGGTACTGCACGAAGACCGACAGGTAGCTCATCTTCCCGGGCGGTGCGGCGATCCGCTCGGCGACCTCGCGCTGGACCATCAGGACCAGACGCTCCGGGCGGGGCGGGGCGCCGAGGAGTCGATGGAGGATCGGGCTGGTGATGTGGTACGGCAGGTTGGCGACCACGTCGTAGGGCTCGGGGCAGAGGGTCGTGAGGTCCTGATCGAGCGCGTCGCCCTCGATCAGGCGCAGACCGCCCGGCGTACCCGGGGAGGTCGCTGCGGTGGCGATCGCCTCGGCGAACCGGTCGCGCAGCCGCGCGGCGAGGCCCCGGTCGAGCTCGACCGCCGTGACCGCGACGTCCGGCGGCCAGCAGGGCGCCGGTCAGGATGCCGAGCCCGGGCCCGATCTCGAGGACCGCACGACCCGGCACCGGCGCCGCCTCCGCGAGGATCCGCTCGAGGACGTCGACGTCGACCAGGAAGTTCTGGCTGAGCGAGTGGCGCGGGCTCAGGCCCGATTCGCGGAGGGCCCGGCGGACCTCGGACGGATCGACCCGGGCGGCCGTGCTCATCGACCCGCCAGCGGCAGCGGAGGGGCGGGCGTCGAGGTCCAGGCCGGCCCGCTCTCCGGCCGCGAACCGGCGAGCGCCGGCGGCGCCGATCATCGCCCCGTTGTCGGTGCACAGCCCGGGTCGCGGGACGACCACCGGCAAGCCGGCGGCGGCCGCGTCGGCCTGGATCCGCTCACGCAGGACGGTGTTCGCCGCGACGCCGCCGCCGACCACGATGGCCCGCGCCCCGGTCTCGCGTGCCGCACGGAGCGTCTTCGTCGCCAGGACGTCGACGACGGCCGCCTGGAAGCCGTAGGCCAGCTCGGCGACGGTCGCCTCCGGGAGCGGGGTCTCGGCGTCGTCGGCGGCCAGGCCCGCCTCGGTCCGGGCGGCGGCGACGATCCGTCGGGCGGCGGTCTTGAGCCCGCTGAAGCTGAAGTCGTACGACTCGCCCAGCCAGGCGCGCGGGAAGATCACGTCGCGGGCGACGGCGGCCTCCGCCGCACGCTGGATGGCGGGACCGCCCGGATACCCGAGACCGAGCAGCCGGCCGACCTTGTCGAACGCCTCGCCGGCCGCATCGTCGACGGTCTGGCCGAGCAGCCGGAAGTCGCCGTGGTCGCGCATCTCGACGAGGAACGTGTGCCCGCCGGACACGACCAGGGCGACGACCGGGAAGGCCGGCTCGGGTCGCGTCGC
Source organism: uncultured Chloroflexia bacterium (assembly GCA_963781845.1). Classification (GTDB taxonomy): domain Bacteria; phylum Chloroflexota; class Limnocylindria; order Limnocylindrales; family CSP1-4; genus Chersky-267. The sequence goes on from CAWAHN010000005.1 coordinate 91,661, forward strand.
CGGATCCTCGCCCGGATCGAGCAGCCAGCCGGCCTCGACGTGACCCTCGAGGTGATTGACCCCGATCAGGGGCGTGGCGTGGACGTGGGCCAGCGCCTTGGCGAAGTTGACCCCCACCAGGAGCGAGCCGGCCAGGCCCGGACCGTAGGTCACCGCGACGGCGTCGATGTCGCGCCAGTCCGCCCCGGCGTCGTCGAGGGCGGCGTCGAGGACGGGCACGATCCAGCGCAGGTGAGCCCGCGCGGCCACCTCGGGCACGATCCCGCCGGTCGCGGCGTGGAGGGCGACCTGGCTGGCGACGACGTTGGAGTGGATCCGGCGGCCGCCCTCGACCAGCGCGATGCCGGTCTCGTCGCAGCTCGATTCGATCGCCAGCAGCAGTGGTCCGCTCATCCGGTCCGGTCCGGCGCGTCGGTCGGGCGGACGCGGCCCGGGCGATCGGCCTCGTCGTCGGCCGGCCGGGTCGGGTCGGGCGCGGCATCGATGGCCGCGCGAAGGCTCGCCAGGCGCTCGCGCATCGCCGGCCCGTCGAGGCGTTCGGTGGTCATGATCAGCGCGTCTTCCTGGTTGTCGGTGTAGTAGCGCGGCCGGATCCCGACCGGTCGGAACCCGAACTTCTCGTACAACCGCCGCGCCGGCAGGTTCGACAGGCGCACCTCGAGGGTCGCCTCGGCCGCGCGCCGGTCGAGCGCGATGTCGAGGAGGGCGAGCAGGAGCCGGTCGCCCAGGTGGCGACGCCGCCAGTCGGGGTGGATCGCGAACGTCGTGACGTGGGCCTCGTCGACCATCAGCCACAGACCGGCGTAGCCGACGACCTCGGTCCCGATCCGGATGACCATGTAGTGCGCGAGCCGGTTGGTCTGGAGCTCGGTCAGGTAGGCGTTCGGCGGCCAGGGCGCGCTGAAGCTGGCCAGCTCGATGGCCTGGACCGCCTCGACGTCGGCGATCGTCATCGGGGCGACGACGACGCTCAGGCGGGGTCGCGCGACCATCCCACCGCTCCCGTCTCCTGTCGCACGCCGCGCGGCAGGGTCACGTAGTCGGGCACGAGTCCGGCCAGATCGCTCGGGCGACCGCCGGCCAGCTCGGCCGCACCCAGCGCCAGGAGCGCGGCCGCGAGGCCGACCCGGGCGCGGGAGCCGAGGTCGACGGCGGCCGGCGGTGCCCGACCGTCGAGGTCGACCGCGACGAGGGTCCGCCCGGCGGCCAGGTCCGCCAGGCGCGCCGCGTCGTCGTCGGACCCGCTCGCCGGCGTCCCGGCCAGGATCGTCGTCCGGCCGTCCGGCTCGATGAACAGGCGGTCCGACGGGCCGGCCGGCAGGAGGAGGGCGAACTCGCCCGCGGTCGGCTCCACGAGGGCGGCGGCCGCCAGGACGGCCGTGCGGGTCGGGATCCCGACGATCGGGACGGCCAGCGCATGGGCGAGGCCCTTGGCCGTGGCCAGGCCGACCCGGAGCCCGGTGAACGCCCCCGGCCCCGTCCCCACCACGATCCCGCCGACCGCGGACAGGTCGACCCGGGCTTCGACGAGCAGCGCGTCGACCCGCGCCAACAGCTCCTCGCCGTGCCGGTAGCCGGCGGTCCAGGCCGTCTCGGCGATCAGCCGACCGTCGGGAGCGCCGATCGCGGCGACCGCCACGGTCGTGGCCGTGTCGAAGGCAAGGAGCGGGTCGGGCGTCACCGGACCGCCTCGAGGTAGCGGGCGAGCTCCGGGACGCCGGCGTCGAGCCGGACCGTCCGGGGATCGTCGCCGGTGCCCTCGATCGTCACCCGCAAGCTCGTGACGGGGAGGGCCGGACCGAACCGATCGGCCCACTCGACGAGGGTCACCCCGGCGCGCTGGCGCTCGTCGAGGAGACCGCTGGCGAGGGCCTCGGACGCGTCCGCCAGGCGGTACAGGTCGAGGTGGAAGAGCGCCAGCCGACCGGGGTATTCGGTCATCAGGACGAAGCTCGGCGAGTTGACCGTCGCGGACACCCCGAGCCCGGCCGCGAACCCCTTGGCGAACCGGGTCTTGCCCGCGCCGAGCTCGCCGATGAGCGCGATCAGGTCGCCCGGCTCGGCGACCGCGGCGAGGCGTCCGGCCAGCCGTTCCGTGGCCTCGGGCGAGCGGCTGATCACGACCGTGGAGGACGCGGTCGACGGCTGGGGATGGGTCGGGCCGGGAACCATGTCCGGAGCGTAGCCGAGTCGGCGACGGCCTGCCGTCAGACGAAGCGCTCGAGATCCGCCAGGGCGACGGTCGCCACCTCGCCGTCGTCCAGGGCGATCGTCCCGGCCTCGAGCAGGACGCCGGCCGGGAACCGGCGCAGTCCGGCGCCGCGCAACCAGCGGCCTTCGCGGCCGACCAGGTCGCCGCCCATCACTCGGACCCGGTCGCGACCGGGCGGTGGGATGGCGGGGCTGGGCGGGGTGAAGACCACGAGCGGTGGATCGACGACGATCGCCACCTCGCGACCCTCGAGCGAGCCCAGCAGGTCCGCGACCGGCCCGGCCAGCGGCCGCCGGGCGGTCCCGTCGAGGACGAGCACGGCGAAGGGGGCGAGCGGTTGGAGGCTCGCCCGCTGGCGCGCCTCGGACGCCTGCAGGTCGCGCAGGTCCTTGCCGGCGAGGCTGGAGGCGATGACGCCGCGGACGCCGGTCGCCCTGGCCCGGATGATCGCCTCCGAGTCGATCCGACCGTCGACGACCAGGATCGCCCCGGCGCGACCGACGTCGAGCGCCCCGCGCAGACCGGTCTCGCCGATCGCCCGCTCGAGGCGGCCGCGGGTCGGGATCCCGGCCGCGGACGTCCCGACGAGCGCGGACCCGGCCAGGCGGATCGTCAGCCCGCGGCCGGGGATCGCCTCGAGGACGGTCCCGGCGGCCGGGGCCTCGAGCACGTCGACGTGCGAGCCGGTCGCGATCCGCCAGCGTCCGTCCTCGGGGTGGAGCAGCTCGCCGGCCGGGCTCCGCGGATGGCGCCGACGGAGCGGCCCACCCGCCTCGTGTCCGTCGCCGGGCCACCAGTCGCCGGCCCGCAGCGCCGGGTGGTCCACGTTCCCGGCGTCGGCGACGGGCGGCCCGTCGTCGACCCGTGGCTCTCGCTGCCGCTCGGCCAGGCCCATCCCGACGGAGACCCGGTCTCCCTCCGCAACGAGGATGCGATCGCCGGGCGCCAGCTCGAACCGCGCGATCGGCTCTGGATCGAGCAGGCGGCGGGTCGGGACCAGCTCGAGGTCGCGCTCGTCGGTCGCGACCTCCGACGTCACTGGTCGCCCCCGGCCCAGAAGGCGGCCTGCCAGGCCTCGAGCAACGCACGCCGGCGCTCGGCACGCTCGGGCAGCCGAAGCGGGATGTCGCGCAGGTCGACCAGCAGGCCGCCGAGCCCGCCGCCGACCTGGACCGTGAGGTGCCGGCCCCGCGTCCCCATCCCGACCGGGTCGCGGAAGCGGAGGTCGACCTGGGCGAGCTGGCCCGGAGGCAGGTCGACCAGCTGGAGACCGCCCGGGACGAGATCCAGGCTCGTCTCGCCGGCCGGCCCACGGACGGTGAGCCGCCCGGCGCTTCGGCCGGCCCGCAGGCCGAGCGGGACGATCAGGCTGCCGAGCGGCGCGAGGAGGTCGTCGGCCAGCTCCGCGAACAGGGCCTGGCGCTCGACCGGGTCCTCGATGGCACCGAGCGGGCCGAGCAGCCGGGCGTGGTCGAAGGCCAGCTGCGAGGTCCCGGGGCGACGGATGACGTCCGCGATCGCGAGCGCGATGGCCGGCCCGGGAGCCGCCGCCCACGCACCTCCGGCGACGACGATCAGGTCGGGGGCCGGCAACGCCTCGAGCCACGGCGTCGCCGCGACCAGCCGGGTGACCGCGGCGCGCGCCGCCGCCAGCCGGAGCCGGGCGCCGTCGCCGTGCGCCTCGAGCCACGGCGAGAGCCGCAGGTCCCGGAGGCGATCGCGCATCCGATGGCGGTCGAGCGCGACCGTCGACCAGGCCAGGACCTCGTCCACGGCGTCGTCGTCGAGATCGAGCGGGACCGCCGAGGCCGCCGCGACGAACGCGGGCGGCGCCTCGAGCCCATGCGGACCGGCGACCGCCCGCAGGGCGCCATCGAAGCCGACCTCGACCAGCTCGATCCGGCGGTCGAGCGCGGCGGCCAGGTCGATCAGGGCGGTGAGCGCCGAGCGGCGGGACGTCGGTCCCGTCGGGTCGAGCCGATCGAGCAGGTGGCGGAGAGGCTCGCCCGGCGGCTCTCCGGCTTCCGGGCCGGGGGCGTAGATCGAGCCTGCGCCGGTCGGTGCCTCGGGCTCCAGACCGAGGTCGTCGCGGGCGAGCTCGCCGACCCGGATGAGGAGCGGCGCGGACGGTCGTCCGACGATCCCTTCGACCGTCGCCGCGAGCTCCGCCAAGGCGGTGGTCTCCTCGCGACTCGTCGCCGGGTCGCCGGTCACCGCCAGCGCGTCGACGCCCCGCTCGAGCGCGGCCCGGGTCAGCCCGATCGTCCCGTCGGGCTCGAGACTCGCGCCCCGCGTCCGCCAGCCGGCGAGGCCGGCGACGCGCTCGACGGCGAGCCGGGCCCGGACCGTCGGGGCGAGGACGACGAGGGTCGGTGGCGGGGCGGACCGGACGATCCGACGCGGGACGGTCGCGAGTGCGTCGTCGTCGAGGCCCAGACCGTCGGCCAGGGCGGGGTCCGCCCGGCCGATGCGCTCGAGCAGGTGGCCCGCGAGGCGGTCCTCCGCGACCCCCGCCGGCAGCGCCAGCGAACCGAGGAGGCGGCGGCGACCGTCGACCGGTCCGATGAGCGCGGCGGACGCCGTGGCGGCGCCGAGGTCGAGGGCGAGCAGGACGTTGGGGTCGACCGTCACCGGTCCATGCTAGCCGAGTGCCCCGGCACGAGCCTCACGCGTCGAGGGTATCGTCCTCGTCGTACTCCTCGAGCCGGTCGATGAGCAGCTCGATCCCGATGTCGTCGGCGAGGATCGCCGAGGCGGACGACACGTCCCCGCCGAACAGCCCGCGCAGGGTCGGGTCGAAGAACAGCATCGCGTTGCTGCCGAGCGGCCGGTACGGTCGGCTGGCATGGAGGAAGTGGACCGCCGGGGCCGTCAGGCCGCGGAACTGGATCTCCCGGGCGACCTGTTCGACCAGGTCGTCCCGCTGCTCGTCCGTTCGCTCACGCGGGAAGCTCACGCGGACACCCGGTCGATCGTCCGCAGGTCGTCGGAGCCGGGCGCGTCGACCACGACGTCGAGGGCCACGGGCGCGGCCAGCTCCCGCTCGAACGCGGCATAGGCCACCCCGCCGCGCATGGCCAGGATGACCGACTGGATGCCGGGCGACCGGCGCAGCTCGTCGCGGACGGTCGCCACGGTGATCCGGGCCGCCTCGTCCATCGGGAAGCCGCCGACCCCGGTCCCGAGCGCGGGCAGGGCGATCGTCGTCACGTCGTACTCGCGGGCGCGGGCGAATGCGCTCCGGATCGCCGCTTCGATGGCGCCGGCGCTCGTCCGTCGATCACGGTCGAGCGAGACGGCGTGGATGAGCATCCTCGCCGCCAGGCGGCCGGCCGGCGTGACGATCGCGTCACCCACCGAGACGGGCAGCTGGCGGATCGCGGCGAACTCGACCTGGTCTCCGGCGGCCGCCTTCAGCGCCCCGCCGACACCGGTCGACATCCACAGGCTGGGATTGGCGGGGTTGACGATCGCATCGACCTCGAGCTCGCAGATATCGCCGTTCCAGAGCTGGATCCGCGTCACCGATCCCTCCATGTCGCCAGGGTCCGGACCGCCACCGGTACCGCCGCGGCATGGTACACCCGGGGTAACCGGCGGGACATCGCGGTAACCGTTTCCCAGGTATTCGTGGTGCGCATCCGCGCCAGCTCCTCGATCGGGATCGCCTCGTCCCCCTGCGACCCGACCAGCACGAATTCGTCGTCGACCGTCACCGGCGGTCCGGGCAGGTCGGTCACGTCGGCCATGACGGCATCCATCGCCACGTTCCCGACGAGCGGCACGCGCCGGCCCCGGACGAGCGCGGACGCCCAATTCGAGACCGCGCGGGGGACGCCGTCGCCGTAACCCAGCGGCAGGGTGGCGATCCGGCTCGGCCGGGTCGTGGTGAACGTCGGTCCGTAGCTGATCCCGGTGCCGGCCGGGAGGTCGGTCACCCGGACGGGCCGGGCGCGGAGCGACAGGATGGGCCGGATCAGGCTGGCGGGCGGGCGACGGGCGGCCTCCGCCGTCACGTCGTCGGGCACGATCCCGTAGGTCGCAAGCCCGATCCTGACCCCGTCGTACGACGGCACCGCCCGACCGAGCAGTCCTGCGCTGGCCGCGAGGTGCCGCTGCGGCAGGCGGATCCTGGCCTCGGCGAGCCGCCCGAGGACGTCCTCGAAGCGCCGGCCCTGGGCGTCCGTTCGCGGCTCGTCGTCGGCCTGCTGGAGATGCGACCAGATCCCCGCCACGCGGACGCCCGGGGCGGCCGCCAGGCGGCGCGACCAGACGGCCACCCGGTCCGGCGCCAGACCCGCCCGACCGAGGCCGGTCTCGACGTCGAGGTGGATCCGGAGCGCTCGGCGCGGGCGCGGGCCATGGTCGCCCCGCCACGCGGCCCCGGCCGCGGCGACCGTCCGTTCGAGCAGGTCCTCCCCGCTGGCCGCGACCGCGATGTCGAGGCGCATCGCCGCCGGCACGACCGCCGACGGGACGGCGTACAGGCACAGGACGGGACAGCGGATGCCGGCCGAGCGGAGCTCGACCGCCTCGTCGAACGCCGCGACCGACAGGCCGTCGACGCCGGCCGACTCGAGCGCCCGGGCGACGGGCACGGCGCCGTGACCGTAGGCGTCGGCCTTGACCACGGGCTCGATCCGGACACCGACGGGCACGGCCGCCCGGAACGCGGCGAGGTTGGCGCGAAGCCGGTCGAGGTCGATCTCGAGCCAGGCCGTCCGCGGGAGCGGCGGCAGGCCGGCCGCAGCGAGACGGAGCTCGATCGGCAGCGGCCCGGTCACGAGCCCTCGGACGGTGCGCGGCGATCCGCGACCCCGAAGCCCAGGCGTGGCGGTCGAGCGCGGCGCTCGGCCGAGGCCGACAACCGCTTGCGGGCGAGGGTCACCTCGATCGGCAGGTCGGACGCGAGGAGGCCGGCCGAGCCGAGGCGATCGCGCAGGACGTCGCCGGCCGCGCCGTGGAGGTAGACCCCGAGCCGGGCTGCATCGTACGGGGCGAGACCCTGGGCGAGCAGGGCGCCGATCGTCCCGGCCAGCACATCCCCGGTGCCCCCGGTCGCCAGCGCCGGGTTCTCGAACGGGGCCCGCGCGGCGCGCCCGTCGGGTCCGGCGACGACGGTGTGGGCCCCCTTGAGCACGACCACCTGGTTCCAGCGCACGGCGGCCTCCCGCGCGGCCGCCTCCCGAGCGTCGTCGTCGTCGGTCAGGTCGCCGTCCGCGCCCGGCTCGACGCCGCCGGCGGCGCGCAGTCGGGTGAACTCGCCGACGTGCGGGGTGAGGATGCACGGCCGCCCGATCCCGACCCACCACTCGTCGCGCACCGCCAGCGAGCGGAGCGCCTCGGCGTCGACGACCGCCGGCGGGATCCCACCCTCGTCGACGACCGCGAGCAGGGCACGGATGAGGTCGGCGGTGGCGAGTCCGGGCCGGAGGCCGGGTCCGACGACCAGGGCGTCGTGCTCGTGGTCGAGGATCCTGGCCAGCGCATCCTCCGGCTCGACCTCCTCGACGTCGTCCTCGGGCAGGGCCATCGTCGTGGCGTCGACGACCTTGGCCGCGAACAACGGCTGGAGCGACTCGGGGACGGCGAGGGTGACGAGGCCCGCCCCCGCCCGTCCGGCCGCGCGGCAGACGAGGAGGGCCGCACCCGCGTAGTCGAGCGAGCCGGCGATCACGAGCAGCTTGCCGAACGTCCCCTTGTGCCCGCGCTCCGGACGCTGGGGAAGGAGCGCCGCGACACCCCGGTCATCGAGCAGCTCGAGCGGCGCCGCGACGGGCGTCACGACCGCCTCGGGCCCGGATGGACCGGCCGCCGTCGCCGGCCCCCGCGCCGCCGCGGCGGACCGAGCGGCGCCGGAGCGCCGACGCTCAGCCACGCTCGGCCTCGGCGGCCAGCGCTCGGAGCCTGTCCATCCTGGCCAGGAGCTGGCGCTCGCGATCGTCCAGTCGAGCCTCGATGTCGGGTGGGAAGACGTACCGTCCGCCGGCGGTCCGGATGCCGAAGGCGATCGCGACCGCGTAGTCGGATTCATGGGTGATCGAGACCGCGATCCGTTCCATGCCGAGCTGATCGGATCGCGCCGCCGCCCGGCCGTGGAGGCGCACGGCGGGTTGACCGGTCGGCAGGCGCTCGATCTCGATGTCCCGCCAGCCGATCCCGCGGACCCCCAGCCCGAGGACCTTGCTGACGGCCTCCTTGGCCGCCCACCGCCCGGCGAACGTCTCCGGGCGGTCGCGGACGTAGCGGGCCTCGGCGGGCGTCAGCACGCGGCCCGAGAACCGCGGTCCGAATCGCTCGAGCGCGGCCCGGATCCGGTCCACCTTGATGATGTCGATCCCGAGCTCGGTCGTACCTTGCGGGACGGGGCCAGGCGAGGCGGCCTCGGCGGCGCTTCCGTCGTCGCCCATCGGCTATTCGACCGTGACGGACTTGGCCAGGTTGCGCGGCTGATCGACGTCGGTGCCGCGGGCGATCGCCGTGTAGTAGGCGAACAGCTGGAGCGGGATGATGGCCAGGACGGGGCTCAGCGCCTCGTGGGTGTCGGGGACCCACAGGACCTCGTCGGCGAACCGCTCGATCTGGACGTCGCCTTCGGACGCGACCGCGATCACCCGCGCGTCGCGGGCCCGCCCCTCCATGACGTTGCTGATGAGCTTGTCGTAGACGGACGACCGGGTGGCGACGGCCACCAGCGGGACCTCGGCGTCGAGGAGCGAGATCGGGCCGTGCTTCAGCTCACCCGCGGCGTAGCCCTCGGCGTGGACGTAGCTGACCTCCTTGAGCTTGAGCGCGCCCTCGAGCGCGGCCGGGTAGGTGTAGCCGCGACCGACGAACATGAACCCGCGCGAGTTCACGTAGCGACGTGCCAGCTCGGGCACCCCGGTCGCCGAATCGAGTGCCGTCTGCGCCTGCTTGGGCAGGCGGCGGAGAGCGGCGCCGAGCTCCGACTCCTGCTCTGCGCCCAGGCGACCGCGGGCCTTGGCGATCGCGGCGGCCAGGATGACCACGGTGGTGACCTGGGTGACGAACGTCTTCGAGGCGGCGACCGCGATCTCCGGGCCGGCCTGCAGGAACAGCACCGCGGCCGCCTCGCGGGTGATCGCCGAGCCGACGGTGTTGGTGACCGCGATGACCGGGCAGCCGCGCTCGCGCGCCAGCCGGGTCGGGGCGATCGTGTCGGCGGTCTCGCCCGACTGGGTCACGGCGATGACCAGCGTCCGCTCGTCGAGCGGCGGTGGGCTGTAGCGGAACTCGGAGCCGATGTTCGCCCGGGCGGGGATCCCCACCCAGTCCTGGATCGCGGCCGCCCCGACGAGCGACGCGTAGTAGGCCGTCCCGCAGGCGATGAGCTCGACCCGGTCGATCGTCCGGAGGAGGTCGCCCATCTCGGCCAGCTCGAGGACCTCGATCCGGTCGTCGGTCGTGACCCGGCCGGTGATGGCCTGCAGCAGCGCCGTCGGTTGCTCGTGCATCTCCTTGAGCATGAAATGCTCGTAGCCGCCCTTCTCGGCGGCCTCGGGCGTCCAGTCGATCGTGCTCACGGCCCGTTCGACGGGCGTGCCGGCGACATCGGTGATCGTGATGCCCCACGGCCGGAGGTCCGCCACGTCGCCCTCCTCGAGGAAGATGACCCGGTCGGTATGGGCCAGGATCGCCGCGACATCGCTGGCCAGGAAGCTCTCGCCGTCCCCGACGCCGACGACCAGCGGCACGTCCATCCGGGCGCCGACCAGCCGATCCGGCTCGCCTCGGTGCATGACGGCGAGGGCGTACGCGCCGCGGACCTTGCGCAGGGCATCGCGCACGGCGTCCGCCAGGTCGCCCGCGTACGCCTCCTCGACGAGGTGGGCGAGCGCCTCGGTGTCGGTCTCCGACGTCAGGGTGTGCCCGCGCGCCTCGAGCCCGTCCCGGAGCTCCCGGAAGTTCTCGATGATGCCGTTGTGGATGACCGTGATGTCGCCGGTGCAGTCCTGGTGGGGATGGGCGTTGAGATCGTTCGGTCGACCGTGGGTCGCCCAACGCGTGTGGGCCAGGCCGATGGCGGCGTGCGGCGTCCGGTCCGCGATGGCCGTCTGGAGATTGGCCAGCTTGCCGGCCTTCTTCTCGACGAACAGGTCGCCGGCGTCGTCGACCAGGGCGATCCCGGCCGAGTCGTAGCCGCGGTACTCGAGTCGCTTGAGACCCTCGATGAGGATCGGCCCCGCTTCGCGCGGTCCGGTGTAGCCGACGATCCCACACATATCGTTCCGAGTCTCCTGAGCGACCCGGGGCGACCCGCCGGGCTGGGCTAGTTTAGACGCTCCCCCGCGAGGGTCGCGATCTCGTCGGCCAGCTCGCCGACGAGGGTCGCATCCGGCCCCTCGACCATGACCCGGAGGGCGGGCTCGGTGCCGGACGGTCGAACGAGGATCCGACCCGTCGCGCCGAGCCGGGCCGTGGCCTGGCCGATGGCGCGCTGGAGGACCGGATCCCCCTCCCACTGGTCCCTGTGACGGGCGGGGACCGCGCGTTGCTGCTGGGGCAGCAGCGGGATCTCGGCGGCCAGCTCGGCGATCGGTCGTTCCCGTCGGCTGACGACGCGCAGGACCTCGAGCGCGGTCACCAGGCCGTCGCCCGATGTGCTGTGCTCGCGGATGATCACGTGTCCGCTCTTCTCGCCGCCGAGGACGGCCCCGGAGACCTGCATCCCCTCGAGGATGTACTTGTCGCCGACGGGGGTCCGGATGACCTGCCCGCCGGCCAATTCGATCGCGCCCTGCAGCCCGCCGTTCGACAGGACCGACACGACCAGCCCGCCCCCGTCGAGGACGCCCCGGGCCAGGCGGTCGAGGGCGAGCAGGCCGATGAGCTGATCCCCGTCGACGACTCGACCGGACGCGTCGACCGCGACGCACCGATCGGCGTCGCCGTCGAGGGCGAAGCCGAGGTCGGCGCCACGCTCGACCACGGCGGCCGCCAGCGCCCCGGGGGCGGTCGCGCCACAGCCGAGGTTGATGTTGGCCCCGTCGGGCTCGGCGTTGATCACCTCGACCCGCGCCCCGGTGGCGCTGAGGATGTCCTCGCCGACGAGGCAGCCCGAGCCGTTCGCGCAATCGAGCACGATCCGCAGGTCGGTCCGGACCGACCGGGCGAGGGCGATCCGATGATGGAGGTAGCGCTCGACCAGGCCGGTCCCGTCGATCGACCGGCCGATCCCGGCGTTGCTCACCGAGCCCAGCTCACCGGATCGCCAGATGAGCCGCTCGAGCTCGTCCTCGATGTCGTCGTCGAGCTTGAGCCCGGACGAGTCGAGGACCTTCAGGCCGTTGTCGTCGGCCGGATTGTGCGACGCCGAGACCATGATCCCGGCGGCGAAGTCGCCCGAGCCGGCCAGGAAGGCGAGGGCGGGCGTCGGCACGACGCCGACGCGGTGGACGTCCACCCCCAGGCTGGTCGCCCCGCTCACGATCGCCGCCACGAACATGTCCCCCGACCGACGGGTGTCCTGGCCGACCACGATCGCCCGTCCCGGGCCGGCCAGGCGGTGCGCGACGGCGCGACCCAGGTCGTGGGCGACCGTCGGCTTGAGGTCGATGTTGGCGACGCCACGGATCCCGTCCGTCCCGAACAGTCGGGCCATCTAGGGTCCGCTCGGCGAGGGGATCGGGCTCGCGGACGGCGGCGGGCTGGCGTTCTCGGTCACGATCACGGTGACCTCGGGCGGGCTCATCGCCACGACGTTGACGTCGGCCGGCAGCGTCAGCTTCGGCTTGACCTTGTGGCTGCCCGGTCCGAGACCGTCGACATCGACGACGACGGCGAGCGTCCGCGGGTCGAGCGCATCGAGCGCCTCGACCGTCCCGCCGACGGTCACCAGGATGGAGGCGGTGGACAGGTCGTAGGTCCGGTCGTCGCGGGCGCCGGACAGGACGATCCCGGCCGAGTACGTCCGGGTCGCTGCCACGGGCCGCAGGGTGATCTTCATCGTCACCTCGCTGTCCGCCAGCGGGTCGACCCCGGCCGGGATGTCGAGGACGACGGTGCGGGTCACGTCCGTCGCCGCGCCGCTGATCGAGACGGGCTGGGTGTCGAGGCGCGACAGGCTGGCCAGGGCGTCGGCGTCGCCCTCGACGGTGACGATCGCCGGCTCGACGGTCACGCTGTCGATCTCGAACCCGGTCGCCGGCGTCCCGGTCACGATCGGGTTGACCGGCAGCTGCTTCGTCTGGAGGCCGCTCCCGACCGAGATCTTGACGTGGACGCTCGACGGCTCGATGTCGACCGGGCTCTGGACCTCGCCCCGGGCGTCGACGGCCACGAGGTCGACCGTCTGGTCGACGTCGATGCCCGACGGCTGGACGACGACGCGGGCCTCGGCCGAGGTCACCAGCCGAACGACCGATTCCGGACCGGACACGGTCGCCTGGTCCGCCGACAGGACCGGCTCGCGGAGCTGGAGCCCGGGCGGGACGGTGCCGTGGTCGACCGCGATCGGGACCGACTTGGAGACCAACGGGTCCAGACGGACGATGATCGAGGGCGGGTCGTAGTCGAGGATCGTGACGCGCGGATCGGTCGCGGTGACGGTCACCTTCTCGATGACGATCGGGTTGTCGGTCTGCGCCTGGGCCGATGACAGGTCGACGGTGGCGCTGAAGCTCGAGCTGTTGATCCGCTCGGCCACGTCGGCGGGGGCGAAGTAGCGGATGCTCGTGACCGACGGCAGGTTGCTCAACAGGACGGCCGAGGTCGGCAGTTTCAGCGGGACGATCGGCACGCTGCCGGTCCAGACCTGGGCGCTCTGCGACAGGACGAGCCCGGCGTACAGGAACGTGGCCAGGATGATCGCGGCCAGCTTCAACGGCCAGTTGCGGACGACGAACTGGAAAGCGCGTCTCATCGACGAGAGGAGGCCGCGGGCGCGTCGGTCGCGGCCGGCGCCGGCCCGACCGGCGCGTCGGAGGCGGCCGGCACGTCGGAGACGGTGGGAACGCCGGCCGGAGGCTCGGCGACGCGCGCATCGGCCGCGGGCGCGGCGCCCGCCGGGACGGTCGATCGACGGCTGAGGCGGCCCAGACCCACCCGACTCGCCTGCGGACGGGAGACCGACACCGAGCGGACCGCCCCGGTCCCGCGCTCGACGATCGATCGGCCGCCGCCCGGATGGAGGAGCTGGACGATCGCCCGGGTCAGCTGCGCCTCGTTGAGGTTGCGCCGGATCCGGGAGCGCTCGACCAGGCTGACCTGCGCGCTCTCCTCGCTGACGACGACCACGACCGCGTCGGTCTGCTCGGCGATGCCCAGGGCGGCCCGGTGCCGCGTCCCGAGGCGCTCGGACTGGACGGTCATCTCCGCCAGCGGCAGGAGCGCGCCGGCCGCCACGATCTTCTCGCCGCGGACGATGACCGCCCCGTCGTGGAGGGCGGTCCGGGGCATGAAGATCGTCGCCAGCAGGTCGGCCGACAGGTCGGCGTGGATCATCACCCCCGACTCGGCGATCTCCTCGAGGCCGGTGTCGCGCTCGATGACGATCAGGGCGCCGTGGCCCTGCGAGGCGAGGACCGCGGCAGCCCGGGCGATCTCCGCCGCCATGTGCTCGGCGCTGCGCTCATCGGCCGGCGAGAACAACCAGGCCATCGAGCCGACCCGCCCGATCCGCTCGAGCGCACGACGCAGCTCCGGCTGGAAGACGACCACCAGGGCGAAGACGCCGACGATCGCACCGGTCTCCAGGATCTGGCGCAGGAGCTGCAGGTTGAGCAGGCGCGCCGCGGCGTACACCGCGAACAGGACGCTGACACCGATCACCAGGCGGACCGCCCGGGTCCCGCGGATGAGGCTGAACAGCCAGTAGATGAGGACGGCGGTGATCCCGATGTCCACCAGCGTGGTCAGGCGGACCTGGTCGAGGATCGACTGGATGGCCTGCGGCATCGTCGCCAGAGTGTACGTCAGGCCGGATGGACGGACAGTCGTCGGTCGTCCGGCAGGCGGGTCTCCATGACGATCCGGACCCGCTGTCGGGTGCCCTCGTCGCCGGTCAGCTCGACGAACCGCGAGAGCAGGACCAGCTTCTCGGCGGCGGCGACGACCCAACCGTGGTCGAGGTCGAGCTCGGCCAGGGCGAGGTGGATGTCCGGGTCCGCCGGGGCGACCGTGAGGCCGAGCTGGCAGGCATCGACCGCGGCGTCGAGCAGCCCGCCGCGTCGGAGGTCGGCGACCGCGTCGAGGATGACCCGATGGACGACGCCGGGATCTCCGGTCGAGACGGCCGCCTCGACCGACAGTGACAGCGCGCCGACGTCGGGCGGCGGTGTCACCAGGTCGATGGCCGGCCAGTCGGCGATGCCGGGTGCGACCGGGGCGGCCGTGATCGCCGCCTCGGTCTCCGCAGGCACCTCCGCCTCGGCGGGCGCGTCCGGGGCGGGCCCGGCATCCGGGGCGGGCCCGGCATCAGGGGCGGCTTCGGCCACGGGGGACCCGGCCGCCGGCGCGTCGACCTCCGGTCCGCCCTCGCCGCTGGCGACGGCGGAAGGCTCGTCGGCGATCGTCGCCACCGCCTCCGGGACCGGTCCCACGGCTGCGACCTCGGCCGGAGTCTCGGTGGTCGTGACGGCCGGCTCGGGGGACGCCTTCGGGGCCACGGGCACCTCGAGCGCCCGGAGGGCACGAGCCAGCTGGTCGGCGCCGCCGCGTTCGGGCGCCCAGCTCTGCAGCTCGGCGACGAGCGTCTCCAGGTAGCGACGCCGGGCCCGCGACTCGGCCAGCTCCAGGGCGCGCCGAGCGGTATCGCACGCGTCCGGCAGCCGGCCCGCCGACTCCTGCGTGTCGGCCAGCAGGTCGAGGACCCCGGCCGCCTCGGCCGGTCGGCCGGCGGCGACCAGGGCATCGGCCCGACCGGCGAGGCCGCCCTCGTCGCGAGGGGCCAACCTGAGCGCCGCCCCGAACGCCGTCAGCGCCTCGTCGACCCGGTCGAGCTTGAGCAGCGTCCGACCCATGCTCGTATGCGGGAGAGGACGGTCGGGCGCGAGCGTGGCCGCCTCGGCGTAGGCGGCGATCGCGTCCTCGTTCCGACCCCGGACCGCAGCGACGTGCCCCGTGCGGAGGGCACCCTTGTAGCGCTCGTAGAGGGCTTCTTCGCTCATCGACCCCCGAGGCTCTCGGCCAGGAATCCCTTCTGCACGTGGAGCCGGTTCTCGGCCTGCTCGAGGACGAGACTCCGCGGACCGTCGAGCACGTCCGACGTGATCTCCTCGCCGCGGTGGGCCGGCAGGCAGTGCATGACGAGGGTAGTCGGTCCGGCGACCGAAAGCAGCGCCTCGTCGACGCGGTACGAGGCGAATTCGGTGCGTCGCCGCTCCGCCTCGGCCTCCTGGCCCATGGACGTCCAGGCGTCCGTGTAGACGACGTCGGCGCCACGGACGACCGCCCGGGGATCCGGGTCGATGACGATCCGATCGGGCTCGGTCGCGAGCGTTCGCGCCCGGGCGACGACGGCCGCGTCCGGACCGAACCCGGCCGGGTGCGCGAGCCGCACCTCGAGGCCCATCCGCGCACCGAGCAGGGCCAGCGAGTGGTAGACGTTGTTGCCGTCGCCGACGAAGGCGAGGACGAGGCCGTCAAGCGCACCGAACCGCTCACGGAGCGTGAACACGTCGGCGAGCGCCTGGCAGGGATGCTCGAGATCGGTCAGGGCGTTGATGACCGGGATCTGCGCTGCAGCGGCGATCTCCTCGGCGATGGCGTGGGCGAAGGTTCGGACCATGATCCCGTCGACCCACCGATCGAGGTTGCGTGCGACGTCGGCCACGCTCTCACGGGTCCCGACCCCGACGTCGGACGTCGCCAGGTGGACGGCGTGACCGCCGAGCTGGGTCATCCCAGCCTCGAAGGTGACGCGGGTCCGCAGACTCGGCTTCTGGAACAGCATCGCCAGGGTCCGTCCGGCCAACGGCAGGTCGGCGTGGCGTCGGGACGCCTGGAACTCCGCCTTGAGCGTCATGGCCCGGGCGAAGACGAGCTCGACCTCGGCCGCCGCCAGGTCGGCGACGCTGATCAGGTCGCGTCCTCGCAGCGTCGGTTCGCCCTCGGCGTCGATCATCGCGCCACTCTAGCGGGCCGTCGGGCCGCAACGAGCGCCCCTGATCCGGCGAGTCGAGGCCGAGGCGGAGGCGAGCGCCGGCGGTTCGGCGGTGCCGTTCATCACGCCAACATCAGCGGCACAGATGGCGAGTCGAGGCCAAGGCGCGCGCGAGGACGTGAGCGAGCGCACTTCGAGGTGCGTGAGCGAGCGCCCGGAGCCCGCAACGCGGGCATCGGCCGCCAGCTGCGCCGCGTCAGCGCTTGGTGTACTGGGGGGCCTTGCGGGCGCGCTTCAGCCCGTACTTCTTGCGCTCCTTCATCCGCGGGTCCCGGGTCAGCAGACCGGCCTGGCGGAGCGCCAGTCGGTTCCCCTCGGGATCGAGCTGGAGGAGGGCGCGGGCGATGCCGTGGCGGATGGCCCCGGCCTGGCCGGTGACGCCGCCCCCTTCGACCTTGATCATCGCGTTGAAGCGACCCTCGGTCCCGGTGACCCGGAACGGCATCCGGACCTCCGCCTCGTTGACGGCGTTGCCGAAGTGCTCGTCCATCGTCCGGCCATTGACCACGATCTCGCCCTCGCCCGGCAGGAGCCGGACCCGGGCGACCGCGGTCTTGCGCCGACCGGTGCCGTAGTAGAACGCGGGAGTGGTCATCGGTTTCGGGCTCCTGGGACGAGCGGCTCGGGCCGCTGTGCCTGATGGGGATGGTCCGTGCCGGCGTAGATCTTGAGCTTACGGAGCTGCTGCGCGCCGAGCCGGTTGTGGGGCAGCATGCCCTTCACCGCCCGGCGGATGACCTCCTCCGGCCGACGCTGGAGAAGGTGCCCGAGGGTCTCCTCCTTGTAGCCCTGCGGATGGCCGCTGTGGCGGTGGTAGATCTTCGAGTCGAGCTTGTCACGGGTCACGGCGATGCGCGAAGCGTTGAGCACGATGACGTGATCGCCCGAGTCGATGTTCGGGGCGTACGTCGGCTTGTGCTTGCCCTCGAGGACGGGCGCGATCCGCGATGCCAGGCGGCCGAGGGTCTCGTCCGCCGCATCGACGACGTACCACTGTCGCTCGATCTCGCTCGCGCGAGGCGCATAAGTCTTCGCGGTCATGGTTCTCCGTGTTCTCCGTGTCCACCTTCGGTCGGCTCGGATCGTCCGAGAACGACCCTCCGCAGGCACAGGCCGTGCGGCGGAGCGCTCGCTCCGTCGAGGGCCGGCCGCCCGGCGACGAGCGCCGCGGCGACCCCTGTCGCGTCCATCCGGCCAAGGCCGACCTCGATCAGGAGGGCGACCATCCGTCGGACCATCCCGCGGAGGAAGGCATCCGCCGCGACGTCGATCGTCACGACCTTGCCCTTCCGCGCGACCCGGACCGCGTGAACGGTCCGGACCGACGACCGGCCTGGTTTCGCCGCCCCGAAGGCCGCGAAGTCGTGGCGGCCGATGAAGGCCGTCCCGGCTTCCGCCATCGCGACGGTGTCGAGCGGGATCCGTACCCCGAGCGCATGACGCTCGCGGAGCGGACTGCGCGGCCCGTTCCAGACGGTGTAGCGATACTCCCGGTATCGCGCCGCGTAGCGTGGGTCGAACCCGTCCGGGACCCGGTGCAGACCACCGATCGAGACGTCCGCCGGGAGGAGCGCATCGAGCGCTCGACCAAGCTCGCCCGCCGATGACCGGCCCCGGTAGGTGAACGCGATCACCTGCCCGGAGGCGTGGACCCCGGCGTCGGTCCGTCCCGCCGCGTCGACCGGACCCGGCCCCGTAGGGTCGAGCCGTGCGAGCGCGGCCTCGAGTTCTCCCTGGACCGTCCGCCTGCCAGGGTTGACCTGGAAGCCGGCGAAGTCCGTGCCGTCATATTCCACCCGTGCCGAGTACCGGACGGGGTCGCCCTCTCGGGCACTCACGCTCGCTTCAGACGAGCTCGATCTGGACGATTTCCGCGGCATCGCCGAGGCGCTGGCCGATCCGGACGATCCGGGTGTAGCCGGACGTCCGATCCTTGTATTTCGGGGCGATCTCGTCGAACAGCTTGTCGATCACCAGCGGCTCGTTCGGGAACTGGGCGACGATCGCCCGGCGGGCGGCCAGATCGCCGCGCTTGGCCAGGGTGATCGCCTTCTCGACCCGGCCGCGGATCTCCTTGGCCTTGGCCTCGGTGGTCCGGACCTTCTCGTAGCGAAGGACCGACACGGTCAGGTTCTTGTACAACGCGAGCCGGGGACCCTGCTTGCGCGACAGCTTGCGCCCGTCGATCCGATGGGAGGCCACGACTCAGACCTCCTCGGTCTCGTCGTCGGCGAACGGCTCGTCGGGCAGGTCGTCGTCGGTCGGCTCGGTGTCGGGGATGACGAAGCCGCGCATGCGCAGGCGCTCCTTCATCTCGTCGAGCGACTTCCGGCCGAAGTTGCGCATCCGCAGGAGGTCGTCGTCGGACAGCTGGAGGAGCTGACCGACCTTGACGATGTTGTTCCGCTTGAGCGAGTTGTAGGCCCGCATCGGCAGGTCCAGCTCCTCGATCGGCATGTCGAGCATGTTCGGAGGAAGCTGCGGGGCGCCGTTCCCCGGGATGGTCGTCGTCGCGATCATCCCGATGTTGGCGAACAGGGCGAACTGGCGGACGAGGATGTCGGCCGAGCGGGCCAGCGCCTCCTCCGGGCTGACCGTCCCGTCGGTCTCGATCTCGAGGGTCAGCTTGTCGTAGTTGGTGATCTGGCCGACCCGGGTGGGCTCGACCCAATAGTTGACCTTGCGGACCGGGGTGAAGATCGCATCGACCGCGATCACCCCGATCGGGAGCGCTTCCGACCGCTCCGCGGCGAGATAGCCCACGCCCCGCTCGACCGTCAGATCCACCTCGATCGGCACGTCGTCCGTATCGAGGGTCATCAGGATCTGGTCCGGGTTGACGATCTCCACGTCGGCCGACTCGGTGATGTCCGCGGCGGTGACCGCCCCGGCCCCGCTCTTGACCAGCCGGAGCTGGACCGGATGGGTCGCGAAGCTCTTCAGGCGGAGCTTCTTCACGTTCAGGACGATCTGGGTGACGTCCTCCTTGACCCCGGGGATCGTCGAGAACTCCTGGTACACGTCGCGCAGCTGGACCGAGGTCACCGCGGCCCCCTCCAGCGACGACAGGAGGACCCGTCGGAGGGCGTTGCCGAGGGTGACCCCGTACCCGGCGGGAAGCGGGCCCGCCTCGTACTTGGCGTAGGTCCCGAGCTCCTCTACGGGCTCGATCTGCGGGCTATCGAGTTCGATCATGGTCTGGGGCTTACCTCGAGTAGTACTCGACCACGAGCTGCTCGTTGAGGTCGAGCGGCATCTGGTCTCGGCGGGGCTGGTCGAGGACCGAGCCGGACAGCTTCGCGGCATCGATGCTCAGCCAGTCCGGGGCCTGGTGGGAACGGAGGGTCTCCTTGGCGACCTTGAACGGCTCGCGCTCGCGGTGCGACTCGCGGACCTCGACCCGATCGCCGGCCTTGAGCTGATACGAGGACACGTTCGTGGGCCGGCCGTTCACGGCGAAATGGCCGTGGTTGACGAGCTGGCGGGCCGCCGCCCGGCTCGGGGCGAACCCCATCCGGTAGACGGCGTTGTCGAGTCGGAGCTCGAGCAGTCGGAGCAGGTTCTCCCCGGTCATCCCGGGTCGCGCGTCGGCGGCGTCGAAGTAGTTCCGGAACTGCCGCTCGAGGACGGAGTACGTCCGGCGGACCTTCTGCTTCTCGCGCAGCTGGAGCCCGTAGTCGCCGACCTTGCGGCGACGGACACCGTGCTGGCCGGGCGGCGTCGGCCGGCGCTCGAAGGCGCACTTCTTGGAATAGCAGCGCGAGCCCTTGAGGAAGAGCTTGGCGCCCTCCCGACGGCACAGGCGGCAGACGGATTCGGTGTAACGAGCCATTCGGAACTCTCCCGCCTAGACCCGGCGCCGCTTGGGGGCGCGGCAGCCGTTGTGCGGGATGGGGGTGACATCGGTGATGGCCGTCACTTCCAGCCCCGCGGACTGGAGTGACCGGATGGCCTGCTCGCGTCCGGCACCCGGACCCTTGACGTAGACCTCGACCTGGCGCATGCCGTGCTCCATGGCACGCTTGGCCGCGCCCTCGGCCGACAGGGCCGCCGCGTAGGGGGTGCTCTTGCGCGAGCCCTTGAAGCCGGCTGTGCCGGCCGAGCCCCAGCTGATCACCGCCCCGACCTGGTCGGTGATGGTGATGATCGTGTTATTGAAGGTCGCCTGGATGTGGACGTGACCCTGGGGCACGTTCTTCTTCTCGCGACGACGCTGCTTGGGAGCTCGTTTGCGTTCGGCCATGGGAGTGGTCGGTGCCCCTTACTTCTTCCGCCGCACGCCGACCGTCTTCTTCGGTCCGCGACGCTGGCGCGCGTTGGTCTTGGTTCGCTGGCCCCGCACCGGCAGGTTGCGCCGATGGCGCAGGCCGCGATACGAGCCGATCTCGATCAGTCGCTTGATGTTGAGGGCCACTTCGCGGCGGAGATCGCCCTCGACCTTGTAGCGGCGGTCGACGATCTCGCGCAGGCGGTTGACCTGCTCCTCGGTCAGGTCGCGGACGCGGGTGTCCGGGTTGATGTTGGCCTGGGCGAGGACCTTCTGGCTGGTGGGCAGGCCGATCCCGAAGATGTAGGTAAGGGAGATCTCGACGCGCTTCTCGCGCGGGATATCGACGCCGGCGATTCGTGCCATCGGTTACCCCTGCCGCTGCTTGTGCTTCGGGTTGGTGCAGATGACCATCACGGTCCCGTGGCGGCGGATGACCTTGCAGTTGTCGCAGCGCGCCTTGACGGAGGCTC
The DNA here is from genome assembly GCA_963781845.1 of uncultured Chloroflexia bacterium. Lineage (GTDB taxonomy): Bacteria > Chloroflexota > Limnocylindria > Limnocylindrales > CSP1-4 > Chersky-267. Next base: position 112,735 of record CAWAHN010000005.1, read on the forward strand.
GGACTTTCAACGGATCCTCGATCGGTCTTCGGTCGGCCGGAAGGACGGCCGTCTGGTCACTTGAGTCGGTAGGTGATGCGACCCCGGGTGAGGTCGTACGGCGACAGTTCCACGCGGACCCGGTCGCCGGGCAGGATCCGGATGAAGTTCATCCGGAGCTTGCCGCTGATATGGGCCAGGACGCGGTGGCCGTTCTCCAACTCGACCGCGAACATGGTATTGGGTAGCGGCTCGATGACCGTTCCCTCGACCTCGATCGCGTCTTTCTTTGCCAAGGCGTCCAGGTTCCCTTTCGCGCACGGAGTGCCGGCCCCCTTGGGTCGGCACACGAAGGGTCAGGATACCAAACCCTCCACGTTCCGGCAACCGGCCGGAGGTTCAGACGGTGGTCAGGATCTGCGGACCTCGTTCGGTGATGGCGATGGAGTGTTCGAAGTGGGCTGCCAGCGTCCCGTCGCGGGTCACGATCGTCCAGTCGTCGTCGAGCATCCGGGCGTCGGGCGAGCCCATCGTCAGCATCGGCTCGATGGCCAGGCACAGGCCCGGCTCGAGTCGTCGGCCCTTCCGCCCGACCCGGTAGTTGGGGACCTGCGGCTCCTCGTGCATCGACCGGCCGATCCCGTGGCCGACGAACTGGCGGACGATCCCGAAGCCGCGCGGGGCCGCGACGTCCTCGACCGCCCCGGAGATGTCCTCCAGGTAGGCACCGGGGACGGCGGCCGCGATCCCGGCCATCATCGCCAGCCGGGTCGTGTCGATGAGGTCCTGCACCGGGGCCGGAGCCTCGCCGATGTAGAAGGTCCGGGCGGCATCGCCGTGCCAGCCGTCGACGATCGCGCCGGCGTCGATCGAGACGACCTGACCCTCACGGATCGTCCGGTCGCCGGGGATGCCGTGGACGATCTCCTGATCGATCGAGATGCACAGGCTGGCCGGGAACGGTCGCTTCGGATTGGCGCCGGGGTAGCCCTTGAACGACGGCGTGGCCCCGGCACGCCGGATGTGGGCCTCGGCCAGGGCGTCGAGGTGGGCGGTCGAGACGCCGACCGCGAGCTCCGACTCGACCAGCGCGAGGACCTCGGCGACGAGGCGGCCGGCCCGCCGCATCCGGTCGATCTCGGCCGGCGACTTGAGCGTCACGGCCATCAGGCGGCTCCTCGGGTGACCGGTCCGATGGCGGCCAGGAGGTCGTCGGCGACCTGCTCGATCGAGCCGCGCCCGTCGACGCTCCGCAGCACGCCGCGCTCGTCGTAGTGCCGGCTCACCTCGGCCAGGGCGCCGAGCTGAAGGTCGAGCCGCGCGCGGATCGTCTCGGCTTTGTCGTCCTCGCGCTGGAGCAGCGGCGAGTCGTCCAGGTCGCATCGACCGGCGACGCGGGGCGGGTGGCTGACCTCGTTGTAGACGTGGCCGTTCTCGGCGCAGATCCAGCGACCGGACATCCGCCGCACCAGCTCCTCGAACGGGACCTGGATCTCGAGGGCGTGGTCGACCCGGGCGTCGTGGTCGGCCAGCGCCGTGTCGAGGGCGACCGCCTGGGCCGGCGTGCGCGGGAAGCCGTCGAGGATGACGCCCTCGGCCGCATCGGCCTGGGCCAGTCGTTCGAGCAGCATCCGGACGGTGATCTCGTCCGGCACGAGCTGGCCGCGCTCCATGTACCGGCGGGCCTCGAGGCCCATCGCCGAGCGCTCCCGGACGGCGGCTCGGAACAGGTCGCCGGTGGCGACGTGGGGGATGTCGAGCCGCTCGGACAGGATCGCCGCCTGGGTGCCCTTCCCGGCGCCTGGGGCGCCGAGGAGGACCAGGAAGATCACCGGATGAAGCCCTCGTAATTCCGCATCATGAGTTGGGCCTCGATCTGCTTCATCGTCTCGACCACGACGCTGACCACGATGAGCAGGCTGGTGCCGCCAAGGGTCAGCCCACCGAGCGACGGGAAGATCAGCCCGATGAGGATCGGCGAGACCGCAACCACGGCCAGGAAGAACGCGCCGGCGATCGTGATCCGGTAGACGACCTTGCTGAGGTAGTCCTGGGTCGGTCGGCCGGGTCGGATCCCGGGGATGAACCCGCCGTTCTTGCGGAGCTGTTCGGCCGTCTCATCCGGCTTGAACGTGAAGGCCGTGTAGAAGTAGGTGAAGCCGAAGGTCAGCAGGAAGTACATGATCGCGTAGAGGGGCCGGGTCGGGCTCATCAGGTTGACGATCCCAGTCGCGATGTCGGCGACGATGGTGATCTGGGACGTGGTGAAGTACTGGGCGATCTGCGACGGGAACAGCAGGATGCTGACCGCGAAGATGATCGGGATGACCCCGGCCTGGTTGACCCGAAGGGGCAGGAACGTCGAGCCGCCCTGGTACATCCGTCTGCCGCGCACGCGACTGGCGTATTGGATGGGGATCCGCCGCTGCCCCTCCTGGATGTAGACGATGGTCAGGACGGCCGCGACGGCGACGACGGCGAAGGCGATGAACGCCAGGATGTCCGGCGAGCGAAGGAACACGACCAGCGCCGACGGGGCGCGCCCGACGATCCCGGCGAAGATGATGAAGCTGATGCCGTTGCCGATCCCCTTCTCGGTGATCAGCTCGCCCAGCCACATCAGCAGGACCGATCCGGCGGTCAGCGAGATGATCTGGGTCAGGGTGGTCAGGTCGGCCAGGCCGAACGAGCCCGACAGCACCGGTGGCTGAGTGTTGTGGAGCAGGGCCAGGAAGCCGTACGACTGGAGGAGCGCCAGCGGGACCGACAGGTAGCGGGTGTACTGGTTGATCTTGTTCCGGCCGTACTCACCCTCGCGGCTGAGCGCCTGGAGCGACGGCACCACGCCGGTCATCAGCTGCATGATGATCGAGGCGTTGATGTAGGGGTTGACGCCCAATCCGACGATCGAGAACCTGGCCAGTCCGCCGCCCGAGAACAGGTCGAGCAGGCCGAGCAGCGAGTTGCTGCTGAAGAACGTCGCCAGGGCGGTCGGGTCCGCGCCCGGGACGGGCACGTGCGACAGGAACCGGAAGACGATCAGGATGCCCGCGACGAACAGCAGTCGGCGCCGGATGTCCGGCGCACGGAAGGCGTTGAGCAGGCTCTCGAACACGATCAGGCGTCTTCGGTGGTCGGGGCGTCGTCCGCCGCCGCGTCGGCAGCTTCGTGGCCGGTCGCGTCATCGGCCGCAGGGGTTTCGGCAGCAGCCGTGAGGTCGGCCTTGCCCTTGGCCCGTGCCTTCTTCGGCGCGGACTCGGCCGGCTGCTCGTCGGCCGGCTGCTCGTCGGCCGTCGGCTTGGCGGCCTTCGGCTCGGCGTTCTTCGGCTTGGCGGCCTTCGGCGTCTTCGGGGTCTCGGCCTCGACCGTCCCTTCGGCGTCCGCCGCGGCCTCGGCTGCGACCTCGGCGGTCGGCGGGGTGGCGGTGGCGGACGGCGGTCCTCGCCTTCGGCTTCGGGGCCGGCGACGCCGTCGGCTCGAGCCCCAGGGCGGCCAGCGGCTCGGTCGGGACCTCGAGGACCTGGACGGATCCCCCGGCGGCCTCGATCTTCGCGACCGCGCTCTTGCTGAACGCGTCGGCCACGACGAACAGGGCGACGTCGATGTCCCCGTGGCCGAGGACCTTGAGCGGCTTGCTCAGCGTCCGGACGAGCCCGACCGCGCGCAGGATGTCCTGGTTGACCGTCACCGGTGCCGCCTTGGCGGTCTTCGCCCCGGGCAGCTCGCCCGATTCGAACGCCCCGAGCAGGGCGAGCTCGCCGATCCGGCCGATGTTGACGACCTCGTAGTCGACCTTGAACCGGTTCTTGAACCCGCGCAGCTTCGGGATCCGCTGGTGGAGCGGCGTCTGGCCGCCCTCGAACCAGGGCGGGATCGAGCCGCCGGCGCGGGCCTTCTGACCCTTCGTCCCGCGGCCGGCCGTCTTGCCCTGGCCCGCGGCGATGCCGCGACCGACGCGCTTGCGCGGGCTGCGCGAGCCCTCGGCGGGCTTGAGATCGTGGAGCTTCATGCCTTCTCCTCGGGCGTCGTCGACCCCGGGATCTCCTCGACGCTGACGAGGAATCGGACCTGGCGGACCATGCCCCGGGTGGCCGGGTTGTCGACGACCTCGACGGTGCTGCCGATCCCATGCAGACCGAGCGCCCGGACGGTGGCCCGGTTGCGCTCGATATGGCTGATCGTGCTCTTGATCTGGGTGACCCTGAGCTTAGCGGGCATCGGCGCCCTCCATCGGCTGCCCGGCGATGAACGCGCGGACCTTGACCCCGCGACGGGCGGAGATCTCCTCGGCCGAGTGGAGCGACCCGAGCGCCTCGATCGTCGCGCGGGTCACGTTGACCGGGTTGGTGGAGCCGTGGACCTTGGCCAGGATGTCGCGGATCCCGGCGGACTCGACGACGGCGCGGACGGCGCCGCCGGCGATGACTCCGGTGCCCTGCGACGCCGGCTTCAGCATCACCCGGGCGGCCGCGTACTCGGTCCGGACCTCGTGCGGGATGGTCGTCCCGACCATCGGCACGTTGATCAGGTTCTTCTTCGCGTCCTCGACGCCCTTCCGGATCGATTCCGGCACCTCACCGGCCTTCCCGATGCCGACCCCGACGTGGCCGGCGCCGTCGCCGACGACGACGACCGCGCTGAAGCTGAACCGGCGACCGCCCTTGACGACCTTGGCGACGCGGTTGATCTGGACGACGCGCTCTTCGAGCGTCAGCTTGTTCGGATCGATCCTGGCCAACTCGGCTCTCCCTTCAGATCAGAAGTCGAGTCCGGCTTCGCGGGCGGCGTCGGCGAGCGACTTGATCCGTCCGTGATACCGGAACCCGGCCCGATCGAAGACGACGTGCTCCACGCCGGCTGAGCGGGCACGCTCGGCGACCAGGCGACCGACGGTCTTGGCCTCGTCCGACTTGGTCGATTTGGAGCCCTTGAACTCCTTCTCGACGGTCGAGGCGGCGGCCAGCGTCCTGCCGGACGCGTCGTCGATGACCTGGGCATAGATGTGATTGAGGCTGCGGAAGACGGCCAGGCGCGGCCGAGCCGCGGTCCCCTCCAGGTGGAGGCGGATCCGCTCGTGCCGCTTGGTCCGCGCGGCGGTGCGGCTGGCGACCTGGGTCATCGGGTGCGTTCCTTCGTCATGACTACTTCTTGCCGCCGATCTTGCCGGCCTTGCCGGCCTTGCGGCGGATGACCTCGCCCGAGTAGCGGACGCCCTTGCCCTTGTACGGCTCGGGCTTCCGGGTCGAGCGCACCTTGGCGGCGATCTGGCCGACCAGCTCCTTGTCGATGCCGACGACCGCCAGGCGGGTCGGGTTCTCGACCTCGAAGCTGATGCCCTGCGGCGGGTCGATCTCGATCGGGTGGCTGTAGCCCAGGTTGAGCTGGAGCTTGTCGCCGATCTTGGTGGCGCGGTAGCCCACGCCGGTGATCTCGATCCCCTTGCGGTAGCCGGTGGTGACCCCCTCGACCATGTTGGCCACGAGGGTCCGGGTCAGACCGTGGAGCTGCTTGTGCATCTTGCCGTCGGTCGGGCGTTCGACGAGGAGACTGTCCGCCTCGTGGACGACCTTCATGTCCGGATGCAGATCGCGGGCCAGGGTGCCCTTCGGGCCCTTGACCGTGATCGCCCGACCGACGAGAGTGACCTCGACGCCGGCCGGAACGGTGATCGGTAGTCGACCGATACGCGACATGGTCCCTCCCCTACCAGACGTAGGCGAGGACTTCGCCGCCGAGCTGGGCCTGCTTGGCCTGCTGACCGGTCATGATCCCCTGGCTGGTGCTGACGATGACGATGCCGAGACCGCCGAGCACGCGCGGGATGTCGGTCTTGCGGGCGTAGACCCGCAGGCCCGGCTTGCTGATCCGCTTGAGCCCGGACACGACCGGCACCTTGCCGTCGACGTACTTGAGCTGGAGGTGCAGGATCGCGACGGTGCCGTCCTTGTCCTCGCGGACGTCGGCGATGAAGCCCTCGTCCTTGAGGATCCGGGCGATCTCGCGCTTGGTCCGCGATGCCGGGACGACGACCTCGGCGTGATGGGCACGCGAGGCGTTCCGGATCCGGGTGAGCATGTCGGCGATGGGGTCGGAGATGTTCATCGGTGTCCTACCAGCTCGACTTCGTCACGCCCGGCAGCTCACCCAGGAGCGCGCGCTCCCGGAAGCAGATCCGGCACAGCGCGAATCGGCGCATGTAGGCCCGGGGTCGACCGCAGACGAAGCAGCGGTGGTATGCCTGGACCGGGTGCTTGGGCGTTCGCTTCGCCTTGGCGATGAGAGATTTCTTGGCCATCGGTCTCCTCCCCGCGCCTAGCCGGCGAAGGGCATGCCGAGGAGTTCGAGCAGTCGCTTCGATTCCTCGTCGGTCTTCGCCGTCGTCACGATGCTGATCTCCAGCCCGCGGAGACGGTCCACCTTGTCGTAGTCGATCTCCGGGAAGGCGAGTTGCTCCCGGAAGCCGAGCGAGTAGTTGCCGCGCCCGTCGAACGACTTCGACGGGATCCCCCGGAAGTCGCGGATGCGGGGCAGCGCGAGCGACGTCAGCCGGTCGAGGAAGTCCCACATCCGCTCACCGCGGAGGGTCACCTTGGCCCCGACCGAGTTGCCCGTCCGCAGTCGGAACTGGGCGATCGAGCGCTTGGCCTTGGTCACGATCGGCTTCTGCCCGGTGATCATGGTCAGGTCGCCGACGGCGGCGTCGATCGCCTTGGCGTTGGTCAGGGCCTCGCCGAGGCCGATGTTGACGACGATCTTGACGACCCGTGGGACCTCCATCGGGTTGCCGTACTCGAACTGCTTGGTCAGCGCCGGGGCCACCTCGGCCGTGTAGCGCTCGTGCAGGCGGCTGGCCATCAGCCCTTCACCTCCAGGCGCTCGCCGCAGTGCCCGCAGATGCGGACGCGCTGGCCGTTGTCGAGCGATCGGTGCTTGACCCGGGTCGGGCGCTCACAGCTGGTGCACACGACCATGACCTTGCTGATGGCCATCGGCTGGGCGATCTCGAGGATCCCGCCGGCCTGCATCTTGGGCATCTGGCTGGTGCTCGAGCCGGTCGACCGGGGCTTGGTGTGACGCTTGGCGATGTTGACGCCGTCGACGACCACCGCGACCTCGGACAGCGGGCTGATGTGCTTCCAGGCTCCGCCGCCGCGAGCCTTGGTCTTGGCCAGGCCGCGCGGGTCGCGGATGATCCGGTCGACGACGCCGCGCTTGCCGGCGTCCTTGCCGTGGAGGACGACGATGGTGTCGCCCTTGCGGATCTCGGGGACCTTGGTCGCCTGCTTCTTGTGGAGCTGCGTCATGTCAGAGCACCTCCGGCGCGAGCGACACGATCTTCATGTAGTTGCGATCGCGCAGCTCGCGGGCCACCGGCCCGAAGATGCGTGTCCCGCGCGGATTGCCCTGGTTGTTGATCAGCACGGCGGCGTTCTCGTCGAACCGGATGTAGCTGCCGTCGGGGCGGCCGTACTCCTTGGCCGTCCGGACGATCACCGCGCGGACGACGTCGCCCTTCTTGACCGCCGCATTGGGGATGGCCTGCTTGACGCTGGCCACGATGACGTCGCCGACGCCGGCCGTCCGCTTCTGCGAGCGGCCCATCACCCGGATGCACTCGATCGTCCGGGCGCCGGTGTTGTCGGCGACCTTCAGACGCGTGGATTCCTGGATCACGCCCCGGCCTCCGCCGGCTCGGCCGCGTCGGCCGACTCGTCGGCGCGGTGGCGCCCGGGATGGGCCGACCCGTGGATCGCCTCGGTGGTCTCGACCTCCTCGTCGACGAGCTCGCCGACCGGGCTGTTGTCCCCGGCGCGCGCGACGACCTCGATCAGCCGCCAGCGCTTGGTGGCGGACAGCGGCCGCGATTCCTCGATGAGGACGGTGTCGCCCACCCGAGCCTCGTTGAGCTCGTCATGGGCCTTGAACTTGGTGCTCAAGCGGATGACCCGCTTGTACAGCCGGTGGCGCGCCAGGCGCTCGACGGACACGACGATCGTCTTGTCCATCTTGTCGCTGACCACGCGGCCGACCTTGGTCTTCCGCTTGCCGTTCACGGTGGCTCCTGTCATCGCGTGATCTCCGTCAGGCCGTCTGCGCGAGCTTGCGCTCGTGCTGGACGGTCAGGATCCGCGCGATCGTTCGTCGCGTCTGGGGGATGGTGCTGTAGTCCTTGAGCTGGCGGGTCGACAGTGCGAACCGCGCGCCCCAGAGGTCCTGCTTCGCCTGGCGAAGGGCCTCGTCGAGCTCGGCGTCGGACATCGCCCGGACCTTATCGATGTCCATCGCTGACCGCCTCCTTGACCGCCGACTCGCGGGCGACGACGCGGGTCTGGACCGGCAGCTTGTGGCTGGCCAGGCGCATCGCCTCGATCGCCTCGTCGTGGCCGATCCCGGCCATCTCGAACAGGATCCGACCGGGCTTGACGACCGCGACCCAGTGGTCGGGTGCCCCCTTGCCCGAGCCCATCCGGGTCTCGGCGGGCTTCTTCGTCGCCGGCTTGTCGGGGAAGACCCGGATCCAGATCTTGCCGCCACGCTTGACCGAACGGGTCATCGCCCGTCGGGCGGCCTCGATCTGGCGGCTGGTGATCCAGGCCGGCTCGAGGGTCGCCAGGCCGTACTCGCCGAAGGCGACCGTGAAGCCGCCCTTGGCCACGCCGGACATCCGTCCGCGCATGACCTTGCGATGCTTGACGCGACGGGGCATCAGCATGGCTAGACCGCCCCGGCCGCGGCGGCGGCCGTCTGGGCCGCGACCACGTCGCGCGCCGGCGTTCGCTCGGGGATGATGTCGCCCCGGTAGATCCAGACCTTGACGCCGATCCGGCCGTACGTCGTGTGGGCGTGGACCTGGCCGTAGCTGATGTCCGCGCGGAGCGTCCCGAGCGGGATCCGGCCTTCCTTGTCCCATTCGCGGCGGGCCATCTCGGAGCCGCCGAGGCGACCCGAGACCTGGATCTTCACGCCCTTGGCGCCGGCCTTCATCGTTCGCTGGATCCCCTGCTTCATCGCCTTGCGGAAGGCGATCCGACGGGACAGCTGCTGGGCGATGTTCATGGCCACGAGGTAGGCGTCGAGCTCCGGCTGGCGGATCTCCTTGATCTCCAGCTTGACCTTGCGCTTGGTCAGCGCCCCGATCTGCTGGCGGAGGATCTCGACGTTCTGGCCGCCCTTGCCGATGACGATCCCGGGCTTGGCCGTGTGGACCGTCACGGTGACGTGGTTGATGCCGCGCTCGATCTCGACCTGGCTGACGCTCGCGTTGGCCAGGCGTCGCTCGACGAGCTGGCGGATCGCGATGTCCTCCTTGAGGAGCGTGGTGTATTCCTTGTCCGCGTACCACTTGGCCGTCCAGGTGCGCGAGACACCGAGCCGGAAGCCATACGGGTGGACCTTGTGTCCCATCTGCTAGGCCTCCCGGTCTTCGACGACGATGGTGATGTGGGTCATCGGCTTGTGGATCGGGAACGCCCGGCCCTGGGCCCGCGGCCGATAGCGCTTGATCGTCGGGCCCTCGTCGGCGTGGGCCTCGACGATGACGAGGTCCTCGGCCGACAGGTTGTGGTTGTTCTCGGCGTTGGCGGTCGCGCTCTTGAGCACGAGGGCGACGTCGCGCGCGGCGTGCTGGGGCATGAACCGCAGCAGGGCGGCCGCGTCTTCGACGCGCTTGCCCCGGATCGCCAGCGTGACGAGACGAGCCTTGCGGGTCGAGCCGCGGAGGTACTTGGCTGTAGCGGAAACGCGCACGATGCCGGCCGCTCCTACTTGAGGGCCGTCGATCGGTCGGTGTGCTTCCCGTGCCCGCGGTAGTTGCGGGTCGGGGAGAACTCGCCGAGCCGATGGCCGACCATGTTCTCGGTCACGTAGACCGGGACGTGCTTCTTGCCGTTGTAGACGGCGACGGTGTGCCCGATGAACTCGGGGAAGATGACCGACGCCCGGGACCAGGTCTTGATGACCTTCTTCTCGCTGCGCTTGTTCATCTCGGTGACGCGGCCGAGGAGCCGCGCCTCGACGAACGGTCCCTTCTTGACCGAACG
>CAWAHN010000006.1:0-124190 GCA_963781845.1 uncultured Chloroflexia bacterium
TTCGCCGTTACCCACGTACGCCGTGCCATGCCTGCCGCACCAAGGAGGACGAGGACAATGCCGACTAGGGCGACCACTCCCCCGCCGGAACCATGTCGCGATCAACAGGTTGTGAACGACGTCGCCCGCCGTCGCGATCGCGCTGCCGTTGTCGAATCCGACGCCAAATACGGGACTCGCCTGGATCGCTTGCCAGGCACTCCTGAAGCCCTCAAGTCGCAGGTAGAACGTGGCGGTGGGATCGGTCGGGCTGGATAAGACGGAGGCAATCCGAGTCGCGGGGAGGACGAGCCCCGACTGGGCCGCAGCCTCGGCGACGACGACCAAGAGAGCCGCGGCGCCGGCAGTACGCCCAAGCCTCGTCGCCCACTGCCACCGATCCACACCCATAGAGCCGAATCCAAAGGCGGCCGCCACGAATCCGTCGACCGATCCCGAGAGCACGAGGCCCGCGAGACGAATCCGACGAGGACCGCACTTACGACCAGACGCCAGGTGTAGCCCACGGGCGTCCAGAAACGACAAGGCCGGGACCAGCGCAACCGCGCACATTCCGCCGAGGTCCGCCGGATGCTGCGCCAATCCCGTTGTCCGTCCGTAGAAGTCCGCGACGATGGCGTCGCCCCCCAGCAGCTGGGCCACCGCGACGGCTCCGCTCAATGCAACTGCAGCGACCCAGAGCTGCGTCCCAATCCAGACGTCCCTCGTGGTTCGGAGTGCGTATCCAGCCAAAGCGAACCACCCGATTGTAGATACACAAAGCGAGCCACTACGGCAAGCGACTCGGCTCCGTCAACGGCATTTGGCGTCGAAATCAGCGCGCCGATCAGGACCAGGATCACCCCTGCCAACATGGGTCGGGGCGGCGTGAGTATCGATACCGCGTGAACCCTGCAGGTATCCAAGGACCGCGAGGACCAATGCGGCGAGGAATACCCAGTCAGACAGAGTCAACGCGGGCGTCGGCCGTAAGTACGAGGAGCGCGAGCGTCCCGAGCCCAAAATACGTCAGCCAGCGCGCGACGCGATAGTCAGAGGCCGCGACGACCTGACCCTCGTCGTCCCGGGCAGCGGGCGGTGCCTGTGGCGAAGCGCCGAGACGCAGCCATGGTCGCGTGATGATCGGCAACGACGGGCAGTCCCAATGCCAGCACGAGCGCGAGCTGGGCCGGTTCCGGGAGCACAGGAAAGCAGCAGCCGCTGATGACGGCGAGTCCGCCTACGAGCCAGAGTCTGCCTTCGCGTGCGGGGCGAGACCGACTCTCATTTCGGCGCACCAACCGCTCGTAATCAAGCTCGACCATCGGGCTATCGGCCCACAACCGTCCGTCCGCTGTCTGTGTTCCGAGGCACGGTCAGTGATCTCGACTCGCGTGTCCACGCCGACCTTCGGTCGGACGTCGCTCACGCCACGGACCTCACACTCGAGATCGCCGACCGAACCGCCCCGCGAACATCGAGCACCGCCCGAAGGAACCCGCCGGGGGTGTCGTCAACCACGCGCAGCGCTGCCGGGAACACGTACGCAACCGTTGCCATATCGATCGCCAGAAGCGCCACCGCCACGCCGGCCAGCCCAAACGCCGAACCAAGCGGTCCGGCCGCCGAGCAGGGCCACAGTCGTACCGAGGAGGTAGACCACTGCCAAGTCGCCGGTGCCGGTTCGTCGCGCCAAGCACCGACGAGAGCGTGTACCACGTCGAATTGGCGAGGATCACGAGCAGGAGGATGAACAGCAGCAGGGTCGGTGGTTCAACCGACCCGTGGGTCCACCAACGAATGATCTGGACGCCGAACAGCGCGAGTCCGATCACGAGCAAGCTCGAGACGGCAATCGAAAGCTGGACGGATCGACGCAGGATCGCTCGCGCCTCACCAAGATCGCCGCCGCCGACGGATCGCGAGAGCTCGGGTGTGATGGAGAAGTTGACTGACGCCATCGCCAGTAGGGCGACCCGTGTAAGGGTCCGTGTCGTCGAGAAGATGACGACAGCCGCGGCGCCGAGTGTGGCGCCGATGACGATCGTGAACCCCTGCAGGGAGAGCGCATCGCTGGCGGGAAACGCCATGAATGCCAGTCCTGGCGCCAGCAGCTCGCGGAAGGTCTGGAGATGCGGACGTTCCGGGCGGAACGTGTACCACGGCACCGCCCATCGCAGAGCGACCCACGACACCATGAACCCCGCGCACGCTGCCGGCAAGGGACGCGATCGCGGCCTGACCTGGACCGGCTCCGAGGAGGACGGCGGCGATGAGGGCACCGAACGCCAGGAGTCGCCCAAGATTGCGCAGGACGCTGCTGAGCGGATAACGCCCGCCCGCCCGTACCAAGCATCGAGCACCCCGTACTGGTTGCCGACCGCGACCTGCAGGAAGAGCGCGACGAGAACGATTTGGGCCTCAGATGCCGGGATCGCTGCTCCGCTGCCGAAGATCCCACCGAAGACGAGCGCGATCGCGATCGCGGCAAGTACTGTGATTCCCGTCATCACGGTCACGATGGACCAAAGATGCCGACCCAAGACGACGGCTTCCGTGTGCTTTCCCTGGGCCTGGAGCATGACCATGGAATTGCCCGCGACGGTCGAGAAGCTCAAATCGCTCAGCGCCAAGTAGGTCGGGACGGCGCTCAGGACCAGCCACTCCCCGTATGTCGGAACGCCCCACGCGGCCAGCAGCACGGGGACGCTGACGAGCTGGATCACGGTCGAGATGCCCATGCTCCAGGTGTTCGCGGCGAGTCCACGTGCGATGCGTCCGGCCGCGCCGGTGGCGTTCGGACCGAGTCCCGCCGGATCACCGCTTGGGACTGGGGCGACCACCGTCACCAGACGGCTCCGCGCCGAGAGTCGTACCAGTCGATCGTGGCCCGGAGCCCGTCTTTCCATGGCATCCGGGCAACGAACCCGAACTCGTTCGCGGGCGCGGGTGGTGTCCAGCGCCCGTCGCGGCTGCCCGTCCGGCTTGCTCGCGTCCCAGCGGATCTCGCCCGTGAACCCGTCGAGCTCGACGATCAGGTCACGAGTTCGCGGATCGTGATCTCGCGTCCCGCGCCCAGGTTGACCGGCTCCGCGCCGTCGTACCGCTCGGCGGCGAGGACGATCCCCTCGGCCGCGTCGTCGACGTAGAGGAATTCGCGGGAGGCAGCGCCCGTGCCCCAGACCTCGATGAACGAGTCGCCGTTCTCGCGTGCGTCGACGCACTTCTTGATCAGGGCCGGGATGACGTGCGAGCTGCGCGGGTCGAAGTTGTCGCCCGGGCCGTAGAGGTTCACCGGCAGCAGGTGGATGACGTTGAAGCCGTACTGCTGGCGATAGGCCTGCCCCTGGACCAGGAGCATCCGCTTGGCCAGGCCGTACGGAGCGTTCGTCTCCTCCGGGTACCCGTTCCAGAGGTCGTCCTCCTTGAACGGCACCGGCGTGAACTTCGGGTACGCGCAGACCGTGCCGATCGTGACGAACTTCTCCACCCCCGACGAGCCGGGCGTGCTCCATCATCTGGATGCCCATGATCGCGTTCTCGTAGAAGAACCGGCCCGGGCTCTCTCGATTGGCGCCGATCCCGCCGACGACCGCCGCGAGGTGGATGACCAGCTGCGGCCGGCCGTCGGCCAGCGCCCGATCGATCCCGTCCGTCGTGCGCAGGTCGTAGTCCTTGGATCGCGGCACGAAGATCTCGTCAGCGCCGCGGCTCTGGAGTTGCCGAACCACCGCCTGCCCGACGAAGCCACCGCCGCCGGTGACCATGACCCGGCGACCGGCCCAGAACTCGCTCATCGACGCACCTCACGCACTGCGAAGGCGCCGCCTCGACGCCAGGATCGGCCAGATCGTGCCGGCATGATCCGGACTTCTTGCAGCAGCGTCCCCTTCACCCTTGGAGGTCGGGGCGCGACCGGCGATCGCGTCCACCAGGGCGGCTCCGCGGGCGAGGCTGTCGGCGGCGGAGGTGTTCCGCTCCGCATAGAGCGGCGCCGGCAGCACCGAGCTCTCTGGGCCAATGCGGGGTCCGTGCGCAGGCGTCCGATAGCGGCGAGGATCCCGTCGATGTCGCCGGCTGGTACCTGCAATCCGGCGCCGGAACGCGCGATCTCGGCCGCCGAGGCTCCATCATCCGGGACCGCGGCGACGATCGGCCGTCGGGCGGCGAAGTATGACGTGAGCTTGCTCGGAAGGCTCATGTCGATCTGAGCTGGACGTTCGGATAGGAGGAGCACGTCGGCCGCGGCGAGAAGGCTGGCGTGGATCCCGTCAGGTTGAACGCCGAGGAAGCTGACGTTCGACAATCCTTCCGCGGCCGCCTGGATCGCCGACGCCTGATTCCCGCCACCGGAGAACACGAATCGCACCGGGTCGCCGCGATCGGCCGACAGGCGGGCCGCGCGGACGATCTGTTCGAGACCCTGCTTGAGGCCGATGTTGCCCGCGTGCAGGGCGACCTGCTGTCCCGCCGGCCAGCCGAAGTGCGCCCGTGTCTCCTCGACCGTCATCGACGGTTCGGCGAGCAGCGTCCAGTTCGGTACGTGTCGGATGCGTTCGGATGGAACTCCGATGGACCGGAGGTAGGGCACGAACGACGTCGTGACCACACCGACTGCGCGCGCGCTCGGCGACGGCCCAGCCTTCGGCCCGTGCTGTGAGGCTCGCCACTGCGCCACCGCCGGCGATGCCGGATTGGCTCGCAGCGGGTCCCATGAGGTCCTGGAACAGGAGCCCGTACGGCGCGCGGTGGCGCCTCGACAGGACCCGGGCGAGCAGCCCGCCGGACAGGCTCGGTACGACCCCGAGGATCGCGTCGGGACGCTCGACGCCCACGCCCGGCCAGGAGCCCGGTGAGACCGAACGTCCCCTCGTAGACGGCCCGACGGATGGCGTCCTGACTGGCCGGCACGTAGTGCGCGGCGCGAACGACCGTCACGTCGTCGATCGACTCGCGCCGGATGAGCGCCCGCGGCGTGCCCCTGGCGATCCGCCAGTCCGGGTAGTGCGGCAGGCCGGTGATCACGGTGACCGTGTCACCTCGCGCGGCCAGGTACTCGGCGAGGCCGGCGGTGTACGGCCCGATCCCGGTGAGCTCCGGCCGATAGTTGATCCCGACGACGAGGACGCGCAGCCCGGATGGTCGCCCCCCACTGACGCTCATCCCTGCTTTCCGGCCGCCTGCGTCTTCGCCGTGGATCCGCCCGATTGGCCGCCACCGCTCGCCCCGTCGGCGCCGTAGTACTCGTAGTAGGAGTAGCTGTCGCTGGAACGCTCGGGAAGGCGATTGAGGACGACTCCGAGGACGTGCGCGCCGGCCTTGGCGAGCGCCTCGCGGCCACTCCGAACGGCACCTCGACGGGTCCGGCCGGCGTCCACGATGAAGACCGTCCCGTCGGCGATGGAGGCGAGGATCGCGGCGTCCGTGACGGCCTGGAGCGGCGGGCTGTCGATGACCACGAGGTCGGCGGCGGCCGACCATCCGGTCGAGCACGGTTCGCATCCGCTGCGAGCCGAGGAGCTCCGCCGGGTTCGGCGGGAGCGCGCCCGGTCGTGATCACCCGCAGGTTCTCCTGCTCGGTGTCGTGGGCGACGTCGTCGATCGCGGTCTCGTCAGCGCGCAGGAGGCTGGAGAGCCCGACGGCGTTCGGCAGGTCGAACATCTTGTGGACCCCGGGCTTGCGGAAGTCCGCATCGAGCAGGATCGTCCGACGGCCGGCCTGGGCGATGACGACCGCGAGGTTGGCAGCCGTCGTCGTCTTGCCTTCGCCCGGGATCGAGCTCGTCACCAGCAGCGTCTTCACCGGCGCGTCGACGGCGGCGAACTCGATGTTCGAGCGCAGCGTCCGGTAGGACTCGGCCACCGGCGAGCGAGGGTAGAGCAGCGTGGCGAGTCGGTAGATCTCCTTGCGATCCTTGCCGCCCTGCATCTTCGGGACCGTGCCCAGCGTCGGCAGCCCGGCCACCTCCTCGACCACGTCGCTGGACTTGATCGTGTCGTCGAGGTACTCGAGGAGGAACGCCAAGCCCGACCGCGAGCAGCAGGCCGACGAGCGCCGCGATCAGCGTGTTCAGGAGGACCCGCGGCGAGGCCGGGTCCGTCGGGCGGCGACGGCCGGGTCCACGACGGTCAGCAGGTTCGCCCCGCTGTTCGACGAGAAGCCGAGCAGCGTCGCGTAGGTCTGGCGCAGCGTGACGATCCGGCCCTGGAGCAGCCTGGAGCTGCTGCTCGTCGGCGACCGAGCGCGACGGGAGGCCGGACAGTCGCTGGATCTCGGTCTGGGCGTCCTTGATCTGGGTCTGGGTCGCCGGCGAGGTCGTCGTCGATGGACTGCTGGACCTTCGCGTCGCCCGCCCGGACAGCGCCGGCGAGGCGGCGATCATCTCGGCCGCGAGCGAGTTCGCGAGGCCGGCCGCGCGCGCCGGGTCGCTGTCCTGGACGGTCAGGTGGAGCAGGGTCGAGTCGCGCGGCGCCATCGGCGACGACCCGCTTCCGGAAGTCGTCTGGCGTGATCCCGAGGCCGTTCTTCGCGATGACCTGGCTCGAGGATCGGCGTCGGTCGTGGCGAGCTCGGCGTACGTCTGGCTGAGCCGCTGGCTGGCGAGGAGTTGGTTGTAGGTCGGGGTTGGCTGCCTGGGTGCTCTGGCCGACGATCAGGGTGGCCTTGCCCTCGTAGACCTTCGGCAGCGCGTTCGACACGAGGTAGGCGGCGGCGCCCGCGAGCAGAGACCGCTGCGATGATCAGCCACAGCCAGGAGCGGACGACGCCGAGCTGCTTGCGGAGTTCCATCGGCTGCGAAGGTCCCCTTCGGGTACCGGCTTCGTGTTCGGGCCAGCCAGTATAGGCCGGTTGGATCTGGCGGCTAGGGGGTGGTCCCGGGCGTTCGGGTGTAGCTGAGGTCGAGCACGAGGTCCTTGTCGAACGTCGTCGTGAGCGTGGCCGTCCGCCCGTCGACGACGAGATCGTCGCTCGCGTCCGTGATCTGGAAGCCGTCCGGGACGTGGATCGTGAGCGTCAGCGGTCCGGGCAGCAGGCCGGGCTGCTTCTGGATCGTGAGGCGGTAGTGACCCTTGGTGCCGTCCGTGTCGGCGGCATACGGGCTCGTCCACGCGTAGCGCAGGCCGGCCTGCCCGGGCGGGACCATCATGTACGTCCCGATCACCGTTCGGCCCGCCTCCGAGCCGACGAGGGCCGGGGCGGTGATCGGGACCAGCTTCCCTCCCGACACCGACTCGACCCGGCTCCGGTCGGGGACCAGGACGCGGAAGTACATCCCCAGGATCCGCAGGTTCTCGAGGGTGGGCAGCTCGCGATACGGCTTGCCGACCGGCGTCTCGATCGGGTTGTCCCAGGTCACGTCGAGCGTGTCGAGGGCGTTGCCGAACGTGTCGATCGCCACGTCGAGGTTGAGGCTCCGCGTCGTGATCGCGTTGAGCTTCGAGGCCGGCGCGACATTCGAGTCGACCGGGTAGAGGTAGTCGCCGGGATCCTGCCGGACCGCGCCGTCGAAGCCGCCGTCGCACGGCGACCTTCTCGTCGGTCGGGTCCGCGAACCAGGCGAGCACGAGCCGCTGGCTGCGGAACGCGTCGGCCTGGCCGAGCACGTCGGTCCACTTGCTGGGTGGAAGACCCAGGAGCCCGGCGAAGAGCTGGTCGGCGAATGCCGAGAGGAACGCCTTGCGGTTCTCGCCCGGCTTGGCCACCCGTGTCTGCTGAAGCGTCTTGAGGGTCGTCTCGCCCGAGGCGATCGTCGTGCCGTACTCGGGGACGGTGATCGGCCCGGTGAACTTGAGCAGCTCATCGATCGTGTACGTGGTGATCCCGAACACGCCGTCGATGTGCGCGTCGCCGGACTCGTTGGCGTACAGCTTCACGGCCTGCTGGGCGCTGGTCGGGAAGTCGGGCGACCAGTTCGCGTCGGCCAGCTGCCAGGGCTGCTTCGGGCCGAGCAGGTAGTTCACCAGCTCGGTCGGCGGCTTGACGAACGGGTAGTCCAAGGGCCAGTCGAGCAGGAAGACGTCCTGGAACTTCCGCTCGGTGACCTTGCCGCGGTCGAACGCGATGATCCCGTAGCTCCCGGTGTAGCCGCCGGTCGGTCGGAGCTCGGCCGGGTTCTGGGTCAGGACCAGGTAGCGGCGTGGGCCGTCCCAGCCCAGCATGGCCGGCAGTCGCTCGCTGATCGTGAGGTAGGTGTCGAGCAGCGGCGCGTACTTGTCGATCCGCTGGACCATCGCGTCCCGGGCGTCGTCGAGCTGCGGGGCGAGACCGTCCGGCACGGTCGCCAGGGCGCCCTCGGGCCTTGGCGAGCGACGCCTGCGCGGCCGTGGCCTTGTCCCGCGACGTCGCCATCAGCTCGACCAGCTGGGCCAGCGCCGAAGCGGACGCCGGATCGGCCGCCTGGGCGTCCTTGATCTCGACGAACCGGGTCCCCATCGCGAGCGCCTGGTCGGCGGCATCGAACAGGTCTCGGGCGGCCGCGACCACGGTGTCCGCGCCCTTGATGTCCGCCTGCGCCTGCGGCAGGGACCGCGCGAACCCGATCAGCGGGTCGTGAGCGAGGAGGTCGGACAGGTGGTCGAGATGCGCCCGCGAGGTCGCCAGGTCGGTCGCGAGACCGTCGATCGTCGGACGGTCGATCTCCAGGCCGGCGTCCTGGACCTTGGCGGCCATCGCCTCGAGGTCGGTCCGGAGGGTTCGAGCCTCGTCCCAGGCGGGCAGGTAGCGACCGAAGACGAGACCGGCCGCCGCGATGACCAGGATGAGCACCGCGAGCGCCCCGAACGCCAGGGCGATCCGAAGTCGACGGTGGGATCTGCGGCGCCGACGCCGTCGGCGGTGGTGCGGCGCCGGCTCGGGCGGCAGCGCGGGCTGCGGCGTCGGCGGCTGCGGCGGCTGCGACGATGCGGCTCGGGCTGCGGCGCGGCTCGGGACGGCAGCGCCGGCTCGGGCGGGCGCGGCGGCGTCGCTCGGGCCGCCCGTCACGGTGCGGGGTGGGCGATGACGACGAAGCGCGGCGCGGTGTCAGCCGGCGCCGTCGAGGTCTGGAGGGTGAGCTGCTCGGCCTGGGTCGGCTGAAGGTAGTCGACCGCGTCCCAGGGGACCGCCGGCAGGACCTGGTCCACGACGTATGAGCGCGTCGAGCCGTCCACCAGGGTCAGGTCGACGTGGTCGCCGACGACGGCCCCCCACAGCGGCAGGAACATCCCCGGCCGGGCGTGGGCGTAGATGTAGATGTTCGTTCCGCCGTCGGGCCAGCCCGTGCCAGGGTAGTGAGCGGCCTTGTCGATCGGGGCGTCGATGCCGTCCCCGTCGATGATCGGCAGGTCGATGGCCAGCCGCGCGATCTGGATCCGGTCCGCCCGGATGCCCGGCTCAGGGAGTGCCGAGGAGCTCGCCCCGGGGGAGCCGGAGAGTGGCGGAGAGCCGGCGGTCGCAGGCGAGGCGATGGACTGTGCCGAGGTCCTGGGACTCGCGGTCGGGCCGGTCGTGGCAAGGGCCACGCTCGGCACGGGGATCGACGACGCGGCGTGGCCGGACCCCGGCAATCCCCCGCCGAGCACGACCGACAGCCCGGCGGCGACGAGGACGATGACGGCCAACGCTCCGAGAGCGACCACCGGGCGCGGCAGCCCCCACAGCGGACGGCCCGACGGATCACTCATCC
Source organism: uncultured Chloroflexia bacterium (assembly GCA_963781845.1). Lineage (GTDB taxonomy): Bacteria > Chloroflexota > Limnocylindria > Limnocylindrales > CSP1-4 > Chersky-267. Next base: position 9,645 of record CAWAHN010000006.1, read on the forward strand.
GCGGAGCTCGCGCGGAACATGCCGGGGGTGACGGTCTGGAGCGGCCTCAGAGGCTCGCGGCGCCGGGACCTCGTCGGACTCGTCGGTTCAGCGACGGCTGAGGGCGAGCCGCCGGAGGACGATCGCCGCGGCGACAAGGAACGCGAGCAGCGCCGGGACGACCGGGGCGGGCGTGGTGTCGGTCGAAGCGACGGCCGGCAGGGTCGACGTGTTCGGCAGCGAGACGGCATCGATCCCGAGGACCGCGCCGGCAGAGAGCTTCTTGTCTCCGTCGCCGTTGTGGTGATCGCTGTCCTCATCGTGGTGATGGTGGTGCGGGCGGAGCTTGACGTACACGACCGTCGAGGCGCTGATCCCGTCCGCCGTCGCGGTGATGACGCGGTTGCCGATCACGCAGGCGTACTTGATGAAGACCTTGGCCTGGCCGTGCTTGTTGGTCTTGTCCCAGACCGGCTTGAGCTTGTCGTGGCTCGACGGGGAGGAGGTGATCGCGAAGTTGACCGTCAGGTGCTTGATCGGCTTGCCGTTCTGGTCGAGGACGGTCGCCACCACGCTGTAGTAGTGGCCGCACGGCACGATCCCCCGGAACGGGGTGAGCGTGATCGTGGTGGGCACCTGGCCGACGTACGCGGATACGGAAGAGGTCAGCGCGAGGGCGAGTCCGATCCCCGCCAGTAACGCCAGCCATGGGCTTCGGCGTTTCATCTCGGTTCCCCCAGGGGGCGACGGTCTTCCGTCGGGCGACGAGCGGACCAGGACGGACCGCACGTAACTCACACTATGTCTCGCTTAGCATACTCCCCCAAATGGCGTATCGATACCCCGAGGTCGAAGTCCGTCCGGGCGATCAGGGCGCCTTCGGGATGATGAGCTTCTGGCCGATGTGGAGGAGGTTGGCGCTCTTCAGGTGATTGACGCGCCGGATCGCCTGCGGGGTCACGCCGTACCTGGCGGCGATCGACGTCAGGCTGTCGCCCGCCTTCACGATGTAGATCACCGGTTTCGGCGTGGGCGCGGCGGTCGGCGTCGGGCTCGGGGTCGGGCTGGCCGTCGGTGACGGGCTCGGCGTCGGTGTCGGCACCGGGGTCGCGGTCGGGGTCGGCGCGGGCGAGGGGGTCGGGGCCGGCGTCGGTTCGACGCTGGGGAGCGAGGCGATCCCCGCCGCAGGCGTTGGGGCCGGCGTGCCGACCGCGTCCAGGATCCCGCCGCCCGGTTGCGTCTTGATCGCGCCCGTGGCGAGCCCACCGAGCAGCACGGCCGCGGCGACCAGGACGAGCAGGATCAGGATGCGGCGGACGTGGAGACGCCTCCTGCGAGGGGGCGGCTTGACCGGCGGCTCGGACGCCGCGGCGACCATGGCCGTCCCCGCGAGACCCGACCCATCGAGCCGGGCCCGTAGGTCGCCGACCGGCGTCGGCGGCTCGGCCGCGGGTGCCGGCGTGACGCGGATGACCGGTGCGGGTGGGACCTCGGGCGCCGGCGCGACGGGCTCGGGTTCCGACGCGGCCGCGAGCACGATCGGTGCCGCCGCCGCGATGTGTGTCGGCTCGATGGGCTTTGAGGCGGCCATCACGGCGACGGGTTCGGACGTCGAGGCTGCACCCGGAGCGACTTCAGCAGCGGCAACCACGGCCACAGCCGGAACCGCGATCGGTGCGGGTTCGGGCTCGGGCTCGGGCTCGGGCGTCGAGGCTGCATCAGGATCGATGGCAGCAGCGGCAACCACCGCCACGGCCGGAGCCGCGATGGGCGTGGGTTCCGGAGCGGATTCGGCCACGACCGGTTCGGCCACGATGGTTTCGGCCACGATGGGTGTCGACGCGGCGGGTTCCGCCTCGATCGGGTTTGAGGCGGCCATGACCGCGACGGGTTCCGCCGCCAGGACGACAGGTTCTGGGACAACCGGCTCCGGCCCAGCGACGACGGGTTCGGGTTCGGGTTCGGGTTGGGTTCGGGTTCGGGTTCGGGTTCGGGTTCGGTCGTCGAGACTGCATCCGCAGCGGCGGCGGCAACGACGGCCGCAGCCGGAGCAGCGATCGGTGCGGGCTCCTCTACCTCCGGCTCCGCAGCGACTTCGTCGACAACAGGTTCGGGCTCGACGGGCTCGACGATCGGCGCCACAGGTTCGGGAGAGAGCGTCGGGGTCGCCTCATGGGCGGCAGCCGCAACCACGACCGGTTCGGCTCCGAGCTCGGGGGCCTCCGGGACCGCGACGGCGGGTTCCGGCGCGACGGGTTCAAGTTCCGGCACGACGGGTTCAGGCGTCGCTGACGCATCAGGAGCGACGGCAGCAGAGGTAAACACAGCCGCAGCGGTAGCCGTAGCCGGAGCAGCGATCGGTGCGGGCTCCTCTACCTCCGGCTCCGGAGCGGCCTCGGCGACGACAGGTTCGGACGCGAGCGGTTCGGCGACCGGCGCGACAGGCTCGGGAGTGGGCGTCGGCTCGAGGGGCTCGGTGCCGCCGTCGTGGAGATCTCGGCGGCGGCGGCGACCACGACCGGCGGGGGAGGCGCGAGGGCTGCCGGTTCCGCCACGGGTTCGGGCGGCGCGACAACGGCAGCCGACGCCGCGACGACCGGCACCGCCTTGGCGCCGCGGGCCGGAGCCGGTGCGCGGTACCACTTGCACGACGGGAACTCGCTCGTCAGGCAGTACGCGCCCTGCTGGCCGAGATCCACCTTGTTCGGCTTGCCCTTGACGTGACACCGGTGGGCGGGCGTCGCGAAGGTGAATCGCGTGCGCGGGTCATCGGGCAGGCCCAGGTAGGGACAGGCCTCGGGCTCGACGGTCATGGGGTCGTCCGAAGCCGTCGGGATCCGGCCGGTCCGGATCCTGGGGTCGCGCGATCGCCACGGCGAGAAGCGTGGAGCATCCCCCGATAGTACGCGAGGCCGTCGAGCCGTCCGTTCAGGTGAACGCGTTGACCGCGCGAGCGATGACGAGGCCGACGATGACGAACGAGATGAGCGCCTGGGTCGCCATCGCGATCTTCGCCCACGGCGTCAGCGGCATGGTGTCGGTCGGGCTGAACGCGTTCGCCGTCGTGAAGCCGATGTACAGGTAGTCGATGAACTGCGGTCGCCAGTCCGGCGGTGCGAGCTCGGGACTCGACAGCTGCGGGAACGCGAAGTCGGGGTACCTGGGGAGTCCATGGGCGCGCTCCGCCGGTCCGCCCCCGTCGAACTGCCAGTAGAGCAGGGCGAAGGCCACGTTATTGGTCAGCCAGACCTTGGCTCCGGCGATCAGGAGCGTCTTGGGGTTGTTGGTGATCGCGGCGCCGCTGACGAGATCGACGATCAGGATCGCGGTCCCGATCAGCGCCGTGCCGATGAGGAACGCGACGAGGAGGAAGCCGGTCCGACGCAACCACGGGGTCCGCCGATCGATCCGGCCGGGGTCGCCGACGATCAGCGCCGCCAGCAGCACCCCCTCGATCCCGGCGATCGCCCAGACGAGGACGGTCGCCGAGCCGCTCGCTCCGACGACCGTGGCCCCCATCAAGACGAGGACCGCGGTCGCCATCGGCCAGCGAGACTCGCCGACCACGTGCTCTGGAGCGACCTCGACGTCGGTCATCGCAGGGCTATTGTGCCCCGCCCTGAGCGAGTGACGTCGCGTGTCGGACGGTGGGCTGGACGACCGTCGCCCGGATCAGCCAGATCCCGAGCCAGCCCATGGCGAGGGCGAGCGGGATGGCGAACGGCGGCAGCGCGGCCTGGAAGCCGATCAGCCCACCGATGACGATCGCAACCGAGATCGGGAGCGGGAAGACGCGGGCCCGAAGGCTGGCGATCCCGAACAAGGCCCAGCCGACGGCGAAGAGCACGTAGCTGGTGAACGCACCGATCATCAGCGTCCCGCCGGCGAGGTGGAGCGAAGCCGGAGCGACGTCACCGAGCCACGGCACCGCGAAGGCTTCGAACCACAGGTCACCGGCCAGGAACATCGTGCCGACCAGGGCGACGACGAAGCTGACGGCACCGAAGGCACCCGCCTCATCGGCCTCCCGGATGTAGATGGCCACGAGGGCGACGAGGAGCCCGCAGAAGGCGACGAAGTAGGTCACCGCCGCGGGAACGAAGAGCGGGCTGGCCATGGTCGCCTCGATCCGGGTTCGGTCGAGGAAGCTGGCCATCGCGAGCTGCTGGACCAGGAGCAGCGCACCGGCTGCGAGGGCGATCGGGCCACTGGCCCGGGCGAGCGGTGAGCGTGTCATCGGGTTCTCCTTCCGTATGGACCGTGTCGACCCGATGCTGGATCCAGCGATCGACATCGCCATCGGGGAGGCCCCCAGAACCGCCCACCGGGTGGACCCTGACGAGCGCTCAGGGTCGAGGGCCGGCCTCAGCCTCGGAGGTACGCGAGCACGGCAAGGACCCGACGATGATCGTCCGGCGCCGGGAGCAGCTCGAGCTTCGAGAAGATGCTGGCGATGTGGGCCTCGACCGTCTTCGGGGCGAGAAAGAGCCGGTCGCAGATCGCCTGGTTGGACCGGCCCTCGGCCATGAGACCCAGGACCTCGCGCTCTCGGTCGGACAGGTCATCGAGGGGCACCCGCGCGCGGCGCCGACCGACGAGCTGCGCGACGACCTCCGGATCGATGACGGAGCCACCCTTGGCGATGCGGCGGATGGCGTCCGAGAAGTCGTCGAGGTCATCCACACGGTCCTTGAGGAGGTAGCCGACGCCGCCCGCGCCGTCGGCGACCAGACGCAGGGCGAACGTCGTCTCGACGTACTGCGACAGGACGAGGATCCCGACCGAATGGCCGTGCTCGGCGCGGATCGCCTCGGCGGCCCTGAGGCCCTCGTCGGTGTGGGTCGGCGGCATCCGGATGTCGACGATCGCGACGTCCGGCCGATGCTCGCGGATCGCGGCGAGGAGCTCGTCCGCGTCGCGCGCCTGGGCCACGACGTCGAAGCCCGCCTCGACGAGCAGCCGGGCGATCCCCTCGCGCAGGAGGAGCGAGTCGTCCGCGAGGACGAGCCGCAGCGTCATCCGCCGCCGACCAGGGCCCGGATCGCCGCGCCGGAGAGCTCGTCCTTCGGGATGAAGCCGAGCGCCCGGCTGGCGCCCAGGCGAGGCCCGTACGCGCTGGCCTCGCGGCTCGAGGTCAGGACGATCGACGGTGGCGAGCCGTCCTGGGCGAGCGTCCGGGCGACCTCGAAGCCCTCGACGTCGGGCAGTCCGATGTCGAGCAGGACGACGTCCGGCCGGAGCGTCCTGGCGGCCGCCAGGCCCGACATGCCGTCCTCGGACTCACCGACGACGTCGAACCCGTCCGCCTCCAGCAACGCGCGCGCCTGGAGCCGGAACCCGGCGTTGTCGTCGACGATGAGGATGGTGGTCACGACGCCATCGTGGCACGGCTCGAGGCCGGTTCCTACAGGGTCTGCCCTGATTGCGGGCGGGCACCCGTGTGTCACAGTCCGGCGATGAGCGGACGCTCCATCCGGTTGACGATCGGACTGCTCGGGACGGTCACGGCCCTGGTCGGCGAGGCGTTCGCGGTCAGCGTCGGCACGCCACCCGGCGCCGGCATGCTCAACCTGGCCATCGGGCTGACCTACCTCTACGGCGGGCTCGTCATCTGGGACCACGAGCCCGCCAACCGGACCGGGCGATTGATGACGCTCGTCGGCCTGACCTGGTTCATCGGGACGCTCATCGGGTCCGGGATCCCGCTGGTCAACGAGCTGGCGCTCGCGCTCGAGGACACGTCCGTCGTGGTCCTCCTTGCCCTGGTCCTGGCCTACCCGAGTGGGAACCTCGAGACGAGGGTCGATCGGGCCGCGGTGGCCATCCTCGCGGTCGGCGCGACGGCACTCAACATCCTGTATTCGACGAGCCTGCCGCTCATCACCGAGAAGTGGACGGGGCTCTACGGCGGACTCGCCCTCGCGATCATGACCAGCGCGGTGGTCCTCCGACGGTGGTTGATCGCACCCGCCCGCTCGCGTCGGGACCTGTTGCCGGTCCTGGTCGCCGGGATGGTCTTCCTCGGGACCCTCGCGATCAACATCGCCCGGCGGATCGCGGACGAGCCCGACGACGTCAGCGCCATCCTCATCGCCGCGAAGGACCTCGCCCCCGCCGCCATCCCGATCGCCCTGCTCATCGGCTTCTACCGCCAGAGCGAGCATCGATTGCAGGCGCTCGTCGATGCGATCCCGGATCGGATGGTGCGGTTCGCGCGCGACGGTCACTACCTCGACTCGCGGTCCGAACGAACGCCGGATCCCACGGCCTCGCTCGACGGATCGAACGCTCGCCACCTGCACGAGCTGATGCTCGTCGAGGCCGGCGACGCTGCCCGTGGGGCGGCCGGTCGCGCCCTCGACAGCGGCGAGCTCCAGGCCTATGACTTCTCGATCGAATCCCCGGCCGGCAGGCGCGACTACGAGGCGCGGATCGCACCGAGCGGGGCCGACGAGGTCACCGCGATCATCCGCGACTTCACCGACCAGCGAGCCGCGGATGCGGAGCTGCGGCGATCTCGGTCGAGGATCGTCGAGGCGACCGACGCCGAACGACGCCGTCTCGAGCGTGACCTGCACGACGGGGCCCAGCAGCGACTCGTCTCCCTGTCGCTGGCCCTGCGCCTCCTGCGGTCACGTCTCGGCGCCGTTGGCGGGCCGAACGACGCGGCGATCGAGGCCGCGGATGCAGCGGCCGCCGAGCTCAAGATCGCGATCAGCGAGCTGCGCGAACTCGCCCGGGGGATCCATCCGGCGATCCTGACCGAGGCGGGTCTCGGCGCCGCGATGACGGCGCTGGCCGAACGCTCGCCGATCCCGGTCACCGTGAGCGCGGTGCCCGACCGAAGGCTGTCACCGGCGCTCGAAGCCGCCGCCTACTTCGTGGTGTCCGAGGCGCTCGCGAACGTCGCCAAGTACGCCGGCGCGACCCAGGCGAGCATCGGCGCCGAGTGTCGCGGGACCACCCTTCGGGTCGAGGTCGGCGACGACGGTGTCGGCGGCGCCGATGGGTCGCGAGGGACGGGCATCCGCGGCCTCCAGGACCGGGTGGCAGCCGTCGGCGGACGCCTGACGGTCGAGAGCCCGCGGGGTCAGGGCACCCTCGTCGTCGCCGAGATCCCGATCCCCTGACTCCCGGGGAGGGCTGACCCTGCACCGGTTGGCGGGCAGGCCCCGATGGCGCCGGGAACGCAGGCTCGCAGGCTTGTCCGGCACGGCAACCGCCGCGCTGGAGCGGAGAGCGACCCATGGCGAACGCCATCTCGATGGTCGGCCTGACGAAGCACTACGACGCCGTCCAGGCCCTGACCGATCTCACCCTGGACGTGCCGGCCGGCACGGTCTTCGGCTTCCTCGGCCCGAACGGTGCGGGCAAGACGACCGCCCTCAAGGTCCTGGCCGGTCTGGCCAGGGCGACGGCCGGCAGCGCCACCGTCAATGGGGTCCCGGTCTCGGCCGCCGGCGAGCACCGGCGCGAGCTCGGCTACCTCGCCCAGGACCCGAGGTTCTACGGCTGGATGACCGGCCGGGAGACCCTCCGTCATGTCGCCCGGTTCCGCGGCGCCGACACCGGCCGGGAAGGCTGGATCGCCAGCCTGCTCGAGCGAGTCGGCATCGCCGAGGCTGGCGATCGGCGCACGTCGACCTACTCGGGCGGCATGCGTCAGCGCCTCGGCATCGCCCAGGCGCTCGTCGGTCGACCCGCCGTGATCCTTCTCGACGAGCCCGTCTCGGCGCTCGACCCGATCGGTCGCAAGGACGTCCTCGACCTGATGCGGGAGCTGAAGGGCGAGACGACGGTCTTCTACTCCACCCACATCCTCGACGACGTCCAGCGCGTGAGCGATCACGTCGCGATCCTCGACCACGGACGGCTGGTCAAGGCGGCCCCGACCCAGGTCCTCCTCGGGTCCTTCACCCGCAACATGCTCCGAGTCGTGCTCGGGGGAGCCACCGCGGCGACGGAAGCCGGGCTGCGCGAGCTCCCCGGGGTCGCGTCGGTCGCCGTCGTGACGCGCGCCGGTGACCAGACCACCTACGACGTCACCACGGTCGACGGAGCCTCGGCGGACGTCCAGCGCCGGATCACCCGGTTCGCCGTCGACAGCGGCCTGACCCTCATCGCCAACTCGGAGGAGACACTCGACCTCGAGACCGTCTTCCTTCGCCTGATCGACCAGAAGGAGGCAGCGGCATGAACGCGAAGGCGACGATCGCCCGACACCCCATCCCGGCCTACCTCGTGATCGCCTTCGCCACGTCCTGGGCGCTCACCGGGCTCCTGTCGGTCTCGATCCTGTTCGGCCTGGTCGCCCTGTTCGGACCGGCGGTTGCGGCCGTCGTCGTGTCGTGGGCCGACGGCAGCCTGGGCGACCTGCGCCGGCGGATCACCGACCGGCGCGAGTCACCTTCCTCCTACCTGGCGGCGTTCGGGATCCCGTTCGCCGTCGCGGCCGTGGCCCAGTCCGTCTACGTCCTGTCCGGCCACGCCGCGCCCGGGCTCGGGTCGATCTCGGCGATCGAGATCCTCCTGTTCGTCCTCGTCATCGGCGAGGAGATCGGGTGGCGCGGGTTCCTGATGCCCCGACTGCGGGCGCGGATGAGCCTGCCGGTCGCCGGTCTCGTCACCGGGATCGTCTGGACGCTGTGGCACCTGCCGATCTACCTGCAGCCCGATCAGGGCCTGGCCGCGTTCGCGGTCTTCGCCTGGTGGGTCGTGCCGTTCGCGGTCGTCATGGGTTTCGTCGCCGAACGCGCTCGGTACAGCGTCATCGTCGCCACCGTGATGCACGGCGCGGCGAACCTCTCGATCCCGATCCTGCTCCCGCACGTCGACCGAACGTGGGCCCTGGTGGCCACGGGCGCGGTCTACCTGGTTCTCGCGGTCGTCCTCGTCGTCCGCTCACGGTCCATGAGCGCGCTGCCCAGCGCGCTGCCAGTCGTCCAGAAGGAGGTGGCGGCATGACCGCCCAGTCCGTGGCCCTTGCGGCCACCGCCAGGCGCCGCACCCGACGCGGCATGTTCCTCGGCTTCGGGACCGTGCTCCGCAAGGAGCTGACCGAGTGGCTGCGAGGGCCCAAGGCCCTCATCGTCGCCGGAGTGTCGATCGCCGGTGCCGTGTTCATGACCCTGATCCCGTTCATCGCGGAGGCGACCAACGAGTCCGAGGCCGCCGGGCTGATGACGAAGGATCCGACCGCCAACGTCCTCCTCGGCTGGACCGGGCAGACGGTCGCCCTCATCGCGGTCGTCGCCACGATGGCCCTCCTGTCGACCGAGCGGGATCGGGGCACGCTGGCCTGGAGCCTGTCCAACCCGGTCTCGCCGACCAGCATCATCGCCGCCAAGTTCGTTGCCGCGATGCTCGTCTTCAGCGTGACTGCCGTGATCCTGCCGCTGGCCGTCTCGGTCGGCCTGGCGACCGTCGTCTACGGCAGCCTGCCGAACCTCGCGACGATCGCGACCTTCGGGCTGCTCTTCCTCACTCTGCCGGCGTTCTACATCGGACTGACCGTCGGGCTGGGAACGGGGATCAGGACGACCGCCGGGGTCGCCGGCGCCGCCTTCGCCGTGATGTTCGTGCCGCAGATCCTCGGTGGTCTCGTGCCGATCATCGGCGAGCTGTCGCCGACCTCGATCGGCGGCTGGGCCCTCGCAACTGCCAAGGGTCAACCGGCATCCATCCTCACGCTCATCGGGTGGCTTGTCTCGATGACGGTCATCGTCGTCGGATCGAAGCTCGTGTTCGACCGCCAGGAGGTCTGAGTCATGACCGCCCAGAACGTCGGGACCGAACGACTCGCCACACCGGCGGATATCGGCTTCGCGCTGACTGCGGATGCGCACAGGCACCCGCTCCCTGCGTCGGGGGCGGCCTGGTTCGTGGGCCTGTGCCTCGCCCTGACGGCCGTCGCGGCACTCGCCACTGCCGCGATGCCCGCCCTGGTCCCGTTCGCGCTCGCCCTGGGACCGGCGTTCATCGCCCTCGGACTGGCCCGTCGGGAAGGCCACGCGGCCGTGCGCGGTCTCCTCCGATCGCTGACGATCCGACCGGCGGACCGTCGCTGGTACCTCGTCCTGGCGCTCCCCGTCCTGTGGGCACTCGGGGTCGTGGCGGTGGCCGTCGCGTTGGGGCAGTCCGATCCGGGCCCGTTCGACAAGCTGACAACGACCGCCCTGATCATCCCGTTGGTCGTTCTGCTGCCGGCCTTCGCGGAGGAGCTCGCCTGGCGTGGCTTCGCCCTGCCGAGGGCGATGGCCGTCATGTCGCCGCTGCGGGCCAGCCTGCTGCTGGCGATCCCGTGGGCCGTCATGCACCTCGTCCTGCAGTTGCCGGGTGGCGTGAACGCCGGGGTCGCCGTGTGGCCGACGATCGTGAGCATCTTCGCCTACTCGGTCATCCTCACCTGGATCTTCGTCGGGACCGGGGGCAGCGTCCTCATCACCGCCCTCGTCCATACGGGACTCAACGGGATCGTGCCGCTCATGTGGGGCGTGGACGCTGGCGCCGCCTGGGCGATCCGTGCGGCGCTGGCCGCGATCATCGCGGTGACGGTCATCGCGCTCGGCGGTTTCCGCCGTCCTTTCGCGCGGAATGGGTGATGCCACCACGCACCGCGACCGCTACTATCGGCGGGTCCATTCGCGGACCACGCGCGCTCCGCGGGGGATGAGGAGAAGGGACCCATGACCGCGACGACCAGCAACCGCGCCGCCAAGACGAAGCGGCGGTTCCCGTTCCTGGAGGGGATCCTGCCGTTCGACTCGGCGCGACTGCCGAGCGAGCTGATCGCCGGGGCGACCCTTGCGGCGCTGGCGATGCCCGAGGTCATGGGCTACTCGAAGATCGCCGAGATGCCCGTCTACACGGGCCTCTATACGCTCGTCCTGCCGATGGCGGCGTTCGCCCTGTTCGGCTCGTCCCGCCATCTCGTGGTCGGGGCGGACTCGGCGACCGCCGCGGTGATGGCGACCGGCCTCGCCGGGATCGCCGCCGCCGGCCAGCCCGAATCGTCGCAGTGGATCGCGATGGCCGGCCTGTCCGCCCTGATGTGCGGCGTGTTCATGATCGTGGCCCGCCTCATCCGGCTCGGATTCATCGCCAACTTCCTGTCGCACAGCGTCCTGATCGGCTTCCTGACCGGCGTCGGCATCCAGGTGGCGATGGGCCAGTTCGGAGGGCTGTTCGGGGTCAGTGAGGGGAGTGGCACGACCCTCGAGAAGTTCGGCAACGCCCTCAAGGGGATCGCCAACGGCGAGACCAGCTACCCGACCCTCGCCGTCTCGATCACGGTCCTCGCGATCATCGTCGGGCTGGGGAGAGTGAACAAGAAGATCCCGGGCGCGCTCATCGCGGTGGTCGGGATGATCGTCGCGAGCTACGTGTTCGACTTCGCGGCCCGCGGGATCACGACGATCGGGACCGTTCCCGCCGGCCTGCCGCCGATCGGCCTGCCGGCCATCCCGAGCGATCAGCTGGTCAGCGACATCCAGGCCCTGTTGCCGGTGGTCGGCTCGATGTTCGTGCTGATCCTCGCCCAGAGCGCCGCGACGTCGCGGGCCTATGCCATGAAGTACGACGACAGCTTCGACGAGAACGTCGACCTGATCGGTCTCGGCCTCGGAAACCTCGCGGCCGGCATCAGCGGGACGTTCGTCGTCAACGGCAGCCCGACGAAGACCGAGATGGTCGACAGCGCCGGCGGCCGAAGCCAGATCGCCCAGCTCACCACCGCGGCCATCGTGGTGGTCGTCCTGCTGTTCCTCACCGGCCCGCTGTCATATATGCCGAACGCGGTCCTGTCGGCGGTCGTCTTCCTGATCGGGATCAAGCTCGTCGACTACCTCGGGATGGAGGGCATCTACCGGCTGCGCCGCGACGAGTTCGTGGTCTCCGCTATCACGGCGGCGACGGTCGTGATCGTCGGGGTGGAGCAGGGGATCATCCTGGCCATCGTCCTGTCGGTGATCGTCGTCCTGATCCACGTCTACAAGCCCCACGACCGGGTCCTGTCGTACGCGGCAGACGGCAAGCCGAAGTTCGGAACGATCGCCGCCGCGACGGAGGGGACCGAGCCGGCCCAGGCGCTGCCCGGCCTGATCATGTACATCTTCGGTGCCGAGCTGTTCTACGCCAACGCGAACCGCTTCAGCGAGCAGATCATGGAGCTCGTCGAGACGGCCCAGCCACCGGTGAAGTGGTTCGCCCTCGATGCCGCCGCGATGGGTGACATCGACTTCTCCGGCGCCGACTCCCTCCGCCAGGTCGCGGCCGAGATGGAACGACGTCAGGCGAGGCTGGTCATCTGCTCGCTCGATCCGTCGGTCCGCAAGCTGGTCGACGCCTACGGGCTGACCGACAAGATCGGGACGGAGTACATCTTCGATACGGCCCAGGATGTGATGGCTGCGTACCGGAAGGTGACCAACGCGACCTAGCAAGGAGGGGTCGATGGAAACGATCCCGACCCGCGAGGAACGAGCCAAGCTCGGACGGGAGGCGCGCTCCCGGGTCCCGGCTTCCAGTCATCGCGACTGGAAGCCGGCCTCCGACCGGCCAGATCCGATCGCCCTCCTCGAGGAGCAGGCCAAGACCCGGGTGCCGCAGCTGGTCCCGATCCGATACGGGCGGATGGCCGTGTCGCCGTTCACGTACTACCGCGGGGCGGCGCTGCCGATGGCCGTGGACCTGGCTTCCACGCCGGTCAGCGGCTTCACGGTCCAGGCCTGCGGCGACGCCCACCTGTCGAACTTCGGCCTGTTCGCATCACCCGAGCGGACCCTCCTGTTCGACATCAACGACTTCGACGAGACGCTTCCGGGACCGTGGGAGTGGGACCTCAAGCGGCTCGCGGCAAGCCTGGTCGTCGCCGGCCGCGAGCTCGAGCTCGATGCGACCACGAACGCCCACACGGTCCACGCCGCGGTCCACAGCTACCGGGTGCGGATGGCGGAGTTCGCCGAGATGTCGGCGCTCGAGGTGTTCTACAGCCGGGTCGACGCCGAGGCGATCACGACCTACGTGAACAAGCGGGCGCGGCCGTTCCTCGAGTCGACCGTTCGCTCGACGGCCAAGCACGACAGCCTCCACGAGCTGCCCAAGCTGACGGAGGTCGACGCCGATGGCCGCCGCCGGATCAGGGAGCATCCGCCGGTCCTCTACCACCTCGCGGACTTGACCGACGAGGTGCGGAACCTCGGCTTCGCCGCGTACCGCGACTCGCTCACCACCGACCGCCGCGTCCTGTTCGACCGCTACCAGTTCGTGGACTGGGCGATCAAGGTGGTCGGGGTCGGCAGCGTCGGCCTCATCGCCGCCGTCGTGCTCCTGGATGAAGGCGCGGACGAGGATCCGGTCTTCCTCCAGATCAAGCAGGCGGAAGCATCCGTGCTCGAGCGGTTCCTGCCGAAGAGCACCTACTCGACGGCGGGTGAGCGGGTCGTCTCGGGACAGCGGCTCCTCCAGGCCGCGACCGACGTGATGCTCGGCTGGGCGGTCGGGCCGGCCGGCCGGCAGGTCTACATCCGCCAGCTCCAGGACCAGAAGGGCAGCGCGGTCATCGAGGCGATGACCGCCGACGACCTGGCCGCCTGGGGGAAGCTGTGCGGCTGGGCACTCGCCCGCGGCCATGCCCGATCGGGCGACCCGGTCGCGATCTCGGCCTATCTCGGCGACGACAACGCGGTCGACCACGCGATGGCCGAGTTCGCGGCCGCGTACGCCGACCAGAACGAGAAGGACCACGCGGCGCTGGTGGCCGCGATCGGGTCGGGCCGGGTCACCGCCGCGTCGGGGGTCTGACCGGCCCGTCCGGCGGTGTCAGCGGGGATCGCGACCGTGGCCGGCGACCGACGGCTCCGGCTCGGCGTCGACGCTGGGCAGGGTCGACTCGGTCGATCCGTCGCGATCGCCCAGGCGCCGGACCCAGACCGGAGCGCCCGCCTCGGATGGGTCGGTCGGCGCCACGATCCTGACGCCGGCGGCCGCCGCGGTCGGGCTCGTGGTCGGTGGACGATCGCCGACCGCCAGGCGGCCGTAGCGGGTCGCGACGTCGAGCAGCCGCTGCTCGGGCAGCCGCAGGTCGGGGGCGGGAGCGGGATCGTCGACCGGAGGAGCCTCCGGGTGCCCCTGGTCGGGCGCGAGCCGCGAGATGAATGCGACGGACGGGACCCGGCCGCGGGGATGGTGCCACGGTCAGCCGTACGTGCCGGTCGCGTCGCGGACCGGTCCGCCGGCCGCGACGACGTCGTCGACGGCCTCGAGCGGCGCGGCCGTCCGCCGTCGCGCGTGGAGCTCGTCGTGGATCTGCGAGTGCGTCCGCTCGTCGCCGGGGTGCGGATGGGCGTGTCCGAAGTCGTGCTCGTCGGGTCGCCACGGGACCCCGCTGGCGAACAGGACGGTGAACAGGCGGACGAGGTCGGGGTCGAACTGGAGGCCGGCGTGCCGGCGCAACTCCGTCAGCGCCTGCTCGTGGGAGATCGCACGGCGGTAGGGTCGCCCGGCGACCATCGCCTCGTAGGCATCGGCGATGGCCACGATCCGCGCGCCGACCGGGATCTCCTGGCCGGCCAGCCCGTGCGGATACCCGCGACCGTCGAACCACTCGTGGTGGTGCAGGACGATCGTGGCGGCGTCCCGGAGCGCGCCGGCCTGTTCGAGCACGACCTGGCCGATCTTGGGGTGCTCGGACACGACCCGCCACTCGGGATCGGTGAGCTCGCCGGGGTTGGTCAGGATGTCGTCCGGGATCGCCAGCTTGCCGAGGTCGTGGAGGAGGCTGGCCGTCCGGACGCGTTCGACCTCGCCGTTCGGGAGGTCGAGCGCGCGGGCGAGGCTGACCGACATCTCGGCGATCATGTTCGACGGCTTGCCGGCCCAGGCCGGGCGGGCGAGCAGCGCCTCGTGGAGCGCGGCGGTCGCGGCCCCCATCGCCGCACGACCCACTTCGACGGCCTTCTCGCGCGCCTGCGGGCCGATCGCCGCACGGCGGATGAGGCTGCCTTCCTCCAGCTCGTGGAAGACGTAGACCTGGTCGCGTCCGAGCGACTTGGCGGTGTAGAGCGCGGCGTCGGCGTCGCGGATGAGGGCGTCGATCTGGAGGACCTGGCCGAGCCCGCCGGCGACGCCGGCGCTCAGGGTCACCCCGAGCACGTGCCCGTCGTCGAGGCGGACCTGACGCGAACCCACGAGGCGACGGAGCTTCTCCGCGCTGGCGGCCGCAGCGTCGGCGTCCGTCTCGGGCATGACGATCATGAATTCCTCACCGCCGTAGCGGCCCACGAAGTCCGCGTTCCGGACGTTGGTCGTGAGCACGTCGGCGACTTCGCGCAGGACCGCGTCCCCGGCGGCATGGCCGTGGGTGTCGTTGACCCGCTTGAAGTGGTCGAGGTCGACCAGGATCACCGAGCACGGGCGACCGTAGCGGGCGGCCCGGGTGAGCTCGTCCTCGAGCCTCGCCAGGAGGGCCTGACGGTTGAGGGCGCCGGTCAGGAGGTCGATCGTCGCCAGCGTCCAGGCCTGGCCCATCCGCTCGGCGAGGCGTCCGAAGCCCGCCCGCAGGCGGGCATCATCGACCGTCCCGGTGTCGAGGGCCGCGGTCATGTCGGTCGTGTTGGCGAGCCGCTCGGTGAGCTGGACGATCCGGCGCATCTGCCGCCGACCGATGGTGGCCGCATAGCCGGCGGTCCCGACCAGCGCCCCGACGAGGGCGACCGCGAGGATCGCGAGGAGGAGACCAGTCTGATCCGTGATCGTCACCGGCGCCGGACACTCCCAAGATGCACGACGTGGACGCGACCCGTGAGCTCGGGTAACGCCTTCGTTTCGGTCTCGGGGCAATCCTCGCCGCGGGCCTACCGGGAAGCCATAGTGCGATGGTCATCGGGCGACGGGTCCGGGGTGGTACTGGCCGCAGCCAAGGGCGGTGTCAGGACGCACGTCCCGCTCGAGCCCCGGACCATCGTCCGGGTCGGAGTGCGGGCAGGTGGGCTCTGTTGCGGTGTTCGGTGACCGCCGGCACCGGGCCGTCCGGCGGACCCATGACCGCGACCGAGGGGGACCTCGATGGTTCTTTCGTCAGGTCCGTTGTAAGGTCCCGAACCGGGCGCCCAGGAACAGCTCGCCGGTCTCGGCGTCCTCGATCCGGCAGTGGCGCGCGACCCCATCCGACCAGGTCGTCGCCACCGCCCGATCGCCGGGCGCCGCGGCGCGGACATACTCGAGCTCCCACGACCGGGGGACCGCGTCGAGCGCAGCACGATCGGCCGGGGCCGCGCCGTCGTCGAGCGGCGCACGATCGGCCGGGGCCTCGCCGTCGTCCGGCCCCGCGGCGGCGCGCATCGCCTCCTCCGCCCAATCGAGGTAGACCGCGTTGTTGACGTGGTCCATCGGGTCGAGCTCCTGCGGCCGGACCTGGAGCGCGAGACGGTAGACGGCAGCTCCGACCGGGGCCGTCGCCCGGACACGGACCGGCGTAAATGTCCCGTCCGGCATTTCGAACGCGGCGTCGAAGGCCGGCGGGATCCGGGTCGGAGCGCCGCTCGCCGAGGTCATCGCCCAGTCGACCAGGATGAGCGCCGCGAGCTGGCCGGAGGCGTCCCGGAACTCCGTCCGGCGCCGCGCGAGGACCTTCCGCGCGGCGAGCGCCCGGGTCGTCCCGACCAGCACGTCGCCGTGCCCGATCGGCCGAAGGACGCGCAGGTCGACCCCGCGGACGAGCCAGGCCAGGCCGTGTTCGCGATACCAGGCGCGGTCGAAGCCGCGACGCTCGGAGTGGACCGCGGCGAGGTCGGACGCATAGCGGAGCAACGTCGACGTCCGGATCCCGCCGGTGGGCGTGGCCTCGTCGAAGCGGACCCGGAAGTCAAGGCTCGCCTCGGTCATGGCGCGGCGGTCATCGAGCGGCGGCCAGGTCGTCGAGCGTCTCGAGGGAGACCAGCCGGGTCCCCTCGGTCGGTGCGGTCTGGCGGTCCAGCCGGACCCGGCACGATCGCTCGGCGTCGAACACGACGAGGCCGACCACGAGCGCCTCGTCCTCGTCGGCGGCGTGCACCCGCGCGTCGTCGAGCTGGTGGAGCACGTCCGGCCCGATGCCGCGCGCGCCCCATTTGCAGTCCCACGCCTCGCGCCCGACCGTCGAGCTCGAGGGTGACGTCGTACGGATGGATCTCGGCCGGCACCCCGTCGAACAGGATCCGCCGCTCGCGCCGGACCGCCGCTCCGGTCGCCGGGCCGCGCCGGCCCAGCAGGACGGCCGTGACGGCCTCGACGATCGCCCCCCGGATCTGGCTGCGGACCTGCTCGCCCCGGTCGGCCACCTCGAGCGACACGGCCAGGATCGCCTCGGCCCGATCGCGCTCGGCGGCCGGGGACCCCCGCCCCGAACAGCGTCGGGAACATCCGTCGCCAGCCATCCGGGTCGGTCCGCTCGCCGTTCATGACGGCCCTGGCCAGGACCCGTCCGGGGCGGTCGGCGTCGGCCAGGAGGCCGGCTGCGCGAGCCACCAGCGGGTCCGCCTGGATCGCGGCGTAGACCACGGCGCGGCCGTCCCGAGCCGCATCCTGGAAGCGCATCGTCAGGCCCCGCTCATGCCGGCTCGCCGACGGCGATCAGGACGATCTGCGGGAAGGTCGACAGCCAGTCGATGGCGCGGTGGGGGTCGGCGATCGCCTCGATCTCGGCGATCGCCTCGTCGAGCGCGACGGCGGCGGCCGGGTCGCATGGCTCGTCGCCCCGCCGGTCTCCGACGTCCGCGAGGCGGGCCGACCAGGCCTCGTGGAGGTCGTTGACGTACGACCACTCGTCCTCGATCTCCTCGCCGCGGTCCGCGAGGTCCCGATGGGCGACGATGGCTCGCTCGACGAGATCGCGGATCAGCGGGGTCGGGCGGCACCATGGCCGCAGCCTAGCGGATGGCGCCCGGGTCAGCCTGCGGTCACGACGGCGCCGGGCGGCGCCACGACCGGTGCCGGGGTCCCGGCCACGGCGTGGGCCCGTTCGATCGTCTCCTCGAGCGCCCGCCGACAGCGGTCGTCCCAGGCCCTGGCGTAGGCTCGGGCGGCCTTCGTCCGCAGGCGCGCAGCTTCGGTCCGGCAGCCCGAACGAGCGAGCTCATCGACCGAATCGAGGGCGACCCGATACAGCACCGGCAGATACGCGGCGAGGGTGGGATCCGTCCCCATCCCCTGACTGTGACGGTAAGGTGCCCTGACAGGTATGGCCGACACGTCCGGGTTCGCGACTGACGTTCGGGTCACGCCGGTACGAGGCCACCGCGCCGGCGGAGGACGGGGCCACCTCGCGACGACCCGCCCATGGCACCATTGCGTGACGATGCCCGACCCCACGCCGGACCCTCGTCCCGCCGCTCCGTCGCTGCGCGGGACGTGGTACATCCTCCCTACGCCGTTCGACGCAGCCGGCCGCCTCGACACCGGCTCCCTGGCCCGGCTGGTCGAGGCCGCCGCGACCTGGGGCGTGGACGGGTTCACGGCGATGGGCGTGATGGCGGAACCCGGCAGCCTCAGCCCCGATGAACGCGAGGCGGCCCTGCGCACCGTCGTCGAGACGGCCGCGGGTCTCCCGGTGGCCGTCGGCTGTTCCGGGCCGACGACCGCTGCGGTCGCCGCCCACGCCCGCCAGGCCGAACGCCTGGGTGCGGTCGCGGCGATGGTCGCGGCACCGCCGTTGCTCCGCAACCTGGACGTCCTGCCCGGGTTCTATCGCGCGGTCGCCGCCGAGACCGGCCTCCCGTTGATCGTCCAGGACGAGCCGGCAGCGACCGGGGTGGTGATCCCGGTCAGCATCCTGCTCGCCTGCGTCGACGCGTCGGGGGCGAGGGTCGTCAAGCTCGAGGACCCACCGACGCCGCCGAAGATCGGCCGCCTGCTGGCCGCGGACCCGACCCTCGCCGTGTTCGGCGGTCTGGGTGGTGCCGCGGCGCTCTGGGAGCTCGAGCGTGGCGCGTGCGGCACGATGACCGGCTTCGCCTATCCGGAGGTCCTCCGGGCGATCCGCGTGGCGGTCGAGGCCGGGGAGAGCGCGGACGCGGGCCGGCTGTTCGATCGCTACCTTCCGCTGCTGGCGTACGAGGCCCAGCCGATCGTCGGCCTCACCATCCGCAAGGAGGTCCTCCGCCGACGGGGCGCGCTCGCGTCCGCAGGGACCCGCGGGCCCGGCGGTCCGCTCGATCCGGCCGGCCTTGCCGCGCTCGATGCCATCCTCGATCGACTGGCGATCGTCCCGTCGCTCGACCCGTACGTCCCGACGCCCGTCCCGACCGCCTGACCGTTCGCCACCCCGGAGGAAGCACGATGGACCTCGGACTCGCCGGCCGCACCGCTCTCGTCGGAGGCGCCTCGTCGGGGCTCGGCCGCGCCTCCGCTGCGGCGCTCGCGGCGGAGGGTTGCCGGCTGGCGATCTGGTCGCGCGGGCGCGACGGGCTCGAGGCCGTCGCGGCCGACCTGCGGGACCGATATGGCGGCAGCGTGGTCGTCCTCGACGGCGACGCCGGCGAGCCCGGGACCGGCGCCCGGATCGCCGCGGAAGCGGAGGCCGCGCTCGGTCCGATCGACATCGTCGTGCTCAATGCCGGTGGGCCGCCGCCGACGGACCCGACCGCGACCGACGCCGTGGCCTGGCAACGGGCGTTCCAGCTGCTGGCGATCACCCCGATCGAGCTCGCCAGCGCGCTCCTGCCGAGCATGCGCGAGCGGGCCTGGGGTCGGGTCGTCGCGATCCTCTCGTCCGGGGTCCGGCAGCCGATCGTCGACCTGGTCTATTCGAACAGCGGCCGTGGGGCGCTGGCTGCCTGGATGAAGACGACGGCCCGGGTCGTGGCTCCGGACGGGGTGACGATCAACGGCGTCCTGCCCGGGAGGCTCGACACGCCGCGGATCGAGAGCCTCGACAGCGGCCGGGCGGCCCGGACCGGCGAGACCCGCGACGCGGTCCGCGCGGCGCACCTGGCGGCGATCCCGGCCGGACGATACGGGCGACCGGAGGAGCTGGGGAGCTACGTCGCGTACGTCTGCTCCGACCTGGCCAGCTATCAGACGGGGACGTTCACCGCGATCGACGGCGGGCAGATCGTCGGGCTGCCGTAGGGGCGACCACCCGGGGCTCCGCGGTGGTCCGGCCGTCCGAGGCTGCGCAGGTCCGGACGAAGACTCAGGCGGGGTCGGCCTCGATCGGGTCGCCGACGTGGAGCTCACCGTCGTCGAGCAATCGCGCTCGAAGCCCGGCCCGGTGGACGAGCGGCTCGAGGATCGGCTTGCCGACCTGTCCCTGGAGATAGGCGCACGGCTCGCACAGCCGTAGCCCTTCGGCGCGGAGCGAGCCGATCCGGAACGTCCGTCCGACCAGGTCGTTGAGCCGGATGCCGCGGGTCGTCAGGTTCCGGCGGGTCTCACCGGGCGCGAGCTCGATCCCGGTCTCCTGCGCCAGCCACTCGATCTGCTCGGCCTCGACGAGGGTCACGTCGCCTCGCTCGTTGCCGCTCGGCGAGACCCGCGACTCGGCGAGGTCGCCGTAGCGGTCGCCCACGAGTCCCACGCCGGCGCGCGCGGCCACGCTCTGCACCGCGCGGACGGGCGCGCCGACCCGGTCCGCGAGATGGATCGCCTCGATCGTGCCCATGTCAGTCACCTCCATGCCAGCCGGACCGTAGCGCGAAACGATCGAACGCGCCGGTCGCCGGCGACCAGACCGACTCGATCCGATCGACGCTCGAACCCGGCGGGCCCGTCGCAAGATCGCGGGCGAACGCCTCGAGGTCCACGCGGGCACCCTCCGCGACGCACTCGACCGAGCCGTCGGCGGCATTCGCCACCCAGCCGACGAGGCCGCGCGCGGCGGCCGCCCGACCGGCGAACATCCGGAAGCCGACGCCCTGGACGCGGCCCCGGATCACCGCCTCGAGACGGACGTCCGCCTCCGGGTCGGGTCCGCTCACGCCGCCGCTCGCACCGGATGCGGCCAGGCCAGGATCAGGACGTCGACCGCCAGCTCCGGGCTCACGTTCCCGGCCACCAGGCCGGTGACCTCGTCGAGTCGGACGAGGAACGATGCCGCGTCGCCGGGCGGCAGGGCGGATGCGGCCGCCTCGATCTCCTCGAGCAGGGCGACGTCGTTGACGGCGCGGCGTCCGCCGGCCCCGGCCACGGCCAGGTCACGGGCGAGGTCCCGCCAGATCGCCAGCAGCTGGCGGGCGGCACGGCGGCGTTCGGCCGGCGCGACCTTGGCGGCGGGCGACGCATCGTCGGGGACGGTCGGCTCGCTCCTCGCGGGCGGATCCATGGCCGCGACCCGAGGCTCGGCGAGCGCCTCGGCGAGGTCCTTCGCGCGCCCGAGCAACCCGCGGGCCGCCGCGAGTCGCTGCGATCGCCCGGCCGGGAGGATGTCGAGGAGCGTCCGGGCGATCTCGTCGCGGATGAGCGCCGCCTCGGGCGCCCTGGCGTAGGCCATCGCCACGCCCGGGCGGCCCTCGGCCAGTCGGGCGAACCGCGCGGCGTCGGCCGGGTCGACCGAACCGAGCTCAGCGAGCAGCGCCTCGATGTCGCGGGCGCCGAGCGGGCCGAGCCGGATCCGGGCGCAGCGCGACCGAACGGTCGGCAGGAGCGGGTCCTCCCGGTCGGCGCACAGGACGATGGTCACGCCGGCGGGCGGCTCCTCGAGGGTCTTGAGCAGGGCGTTCTGGGCGTCCTCGTTCATCTGGGCCGCACCCTCCACGACGGCGACCCGGGCACCGCCCTCGACCGGCAGGAACGCCAGTTCGCGGATGAGGTCGCGGACCCCGCGCGGACCGGCCGCCTCGCCCGACCCGCCGATCACCACCTGGCCGCCGGGCCCCTCGGGACCGAGCAGATGGAGGTCGGGATGGTTGCCGCCCGCCAGCATCCGGCACGCACGACACGCTCGACACGGGCGGTCGGCCGGGTCGGCGGCCAGGCACAGCAGCCCGGCCGCCAGGTCCATCGCGAGGGTCGTCTTGCCGACGGCCGGTGGACCGACGAGCAGGACCGCGTGCGGCGCGTGACCGACGACCATCCCGGCCACGGCCGCCAGCGCCGCGGGCTGGCCGCGGGTCAGCCAGACCGGTCCCCCGGTCGACGCCATCCCGGGCTACTCGTCCGCCGGTGCCGCTGCCTTCTTGGCCGTGGTCCGACGCTTGGGCGCGGGCGCCGCGGCCTCGCTGTCGGCGGCCTTCGCCTTGGCCGTCGACGCCTTCGCCCGGGTCGCTCGCGGCTTCGGCGCGTCGCCGGCCGGAGCGTCGTCGGTCGCCGCCGCCTTGGCCGTCGCGGGCTTGGCTCGCGTCGCCCGCGGCTTGGACGCGGCGGGTGCCGCGCCCTCCACTGGGGACGTCTCGGTGGTCGCCGTCGCCTTGGTCCGGGTCGACGCCCTCGGCTTGCGCACCGGGGCGGCCGCTTCGGCCTTGGGGGCCTCCGCGGAGACCGGCGCGTCGGTCACGGGCGGTCGGGCCGATCCGGTCGCCGGCCGCTCCGAGCCGCGGCTCGCCTGCTGCTGGGCTCGAAGGATCGCCTCGAGCTCCGGCGGGACCTCGCTCCACGGCTCATCCGAACGAGTGGAGGCCGGCCGATCGCGATCCGGCCGGGGGCTCGAGACGGGCCGACGGTCGTCCCGTCGGGGCTCCCGCCGAGGTTCGCCTCGACCCTCGCTGCGGCCGGCGGTCCCGCCGCCGGTCGTCGAGCGACCTGAGACGTCGGGGTAGCGGTTGATCCCGCCGCCGCCGCCGCGGCCGTACCGCTCGCGGTCCATCGCGGAGGCGTAGGCGGCACGGTTGCCACCGCCGCCCCGCCCACCGCGGTTCCCGCCGCTGCCGCTGCGGGTCGCCGCGCTGCCGCGGCGCTGCTCGGCGAGGATGTACTCCGGGATGGCCGGCTCGTCCTCCTCGTCGATGTCGAACGGGGTCGACTCGATCGATGGGGTCCGGGTCTGCCCGATCTGGGAGTCCCAGACGGATCCGAACGCTCCCGGGCGTGGGCCGCGGGGGGCGTTCGAGACGGGCTCCTCCTCCGGCTCGTCAAGGTCCTCGGCCGCGCGCGCCGCGGGTCGCTCACGCGCGACGTCCTGGTCACGCGGGGCGTCCTGGTCACGCGGGACGTCCTGGCCGGCGACGGCCTCGACGCCCTCCTCACGACCGCGACCGCGACCGCGACCGCGACCGCCTCGGCGGCGGCGGCGGCGCGTGGCCTCACCGTCGGCGCCGTCCTCGGTGGCGCCGCCGAACGTCTCGACGATCTCGCCGTCCTCGTCGGGGGCCTCGATCGGGGCGACCGATCGGGCCGCCGCGGCGCGCGACAGCTTCTCGCCCGGGAGCGGCACCAGGCCGATGGTCGGGCCACCGGCGGCCGCGACGGCCTCGGTCTCGACCGGTTCCGGTCGACGGCCGCGCGCGCCGCCACGGGCGGCGGGTCGGCTGCCGGCGGCCACCGGCTCGCGCTCGGTCTCGCTCGACCGGCCGCGACCGCGACCCGTCCCACGTCCGCGCCCGCGCCCGGTGCCCTCGGTCAGCTTGTCGGGGACCTCGGTCATCGACAGGTCCTCGCCGTCGTCGGCCACGCGCCGACCGCTCCGGGACGAGCCCTTCTCGACCTTGGCCATCTGGATGATGTCGGTGAACTGGTCGGCGACCTCGATGAGATCCGACGACGTGTTGCCGCGGAAGCTCACGACCTCGACCCGGACGCCCATCTCCTGGACCGCGCGGATGGCCGGCGCGAAGTCGCCGTCCCCGGACACGACGATCGCGACGTCCAGGTTCCGGGCGGTCTTCATCATGTCGACGACGAGCTCGATGTCGAGGTTCGCCTTGACCTTCCCGTCGCCGTACTTGCGGATGTCCTTGCTCACGACCTTGTAGTCGTGGCGCGCCAGGAAGTTATGGAAGTTGCGCTGGTTCTCGTTGTCGGGGTCGAGGCCGGTGTACGCATACGCGCGCACGAAGTCCCGCCCGGCGATCGCCGACTTGAGGAGCGTGACGTAATCGATGTCCACGCCCGCGGCCTTGGCCGCATAGAAGATGTTCGCCACGTCCACGAAGACGGCGACGTTCTTGCCCACATTGACTCCTTGATCTGGTCTGTTGGCCGACCGGCGCGCTCTGCGCGGCTCGGTGGCCGTGGTCGTGATCGGTCGTTCAGCTCGTTCGGGCGACGGCCCTCCCCGCCGCCACGGGTCGTGACAGGAGTGGTCCGCCCTCGCCGAATCCCCGGCGCTCCCAGCGGGCCCGCTCCCCGGGATCGGTCGGGCGGGCCACCTCGACGGTGGTGCAGCCCTTGTTCTTGGCTGATCGCAGGACTTCCTCGATGAGGACGTCGACGACGGCGTCGACGTCGACCTCGGGATCGCTCGCGAGCAGGTCGACCGTGCCGACGAACCCGCCCGCCCGGACCGACGGCCGGAGCGCGAGGACCGCCACCCCGATGACCGTCCGGCGCGATTCCACGACCAGGACGCTGGCCTGCGGCAGGTAGACGAGCTGGCGGAGGAGATCGGGGGCGACGAGCGGCGCGTCACCGGCGGCCTTCGACGTCGCGTCGGCGCACAGGGCGACGAGACGATCGATGTCCGTGATCCGAGCCGCTCGAACCTGATAATCCACGCTGACGGGCAGTGACCTCGCGAGGCTGGGCGCGACTGTTGCGATCGTGCGATCGGGTTCGACCAGGATCGCTCATCGGTCCGCGAGCGCGCCTCCCGGGGGCGAGCGGTGAACCGCTCGACAGCCGCCAGGGGCGCTCGTCGACCTGATGTTGCAATCGACGCGCCGAGGGCTAATATACGGCATCGCTTCGGCGGCCACCTGCGCGCCGCCCGAGTCCGGCCGTCGTGCCGTCCACCGCACCGCACCGACGCCATCAGCGCGAGTCCCAGTCGTCGACCCCGGGAGGAGGGGCCGACCGGCCGACCGCTCCGGTGGCGGATGGGCGCCGGGGGTCGCCGCGTCACCCGGCCGGGACGGCCGTGCAGAGGGATCGACCGGGTCACCCGCCCAGCCGGGGCGGGTGCAGATCTAGGAGGAGTCGTACATGAAGAACGCCAAGATCGGCGCATTGGTCGCCGGCGCGGTGATCGTATTGGCGGCGTGCTCGTCCGGCGGGTCGACCGCCGCACCGGCGACCGCAGCCGCGAGCTCCGGTGCCGCGCCCAGCACGGGCGCAGCCCCGAGCACCGGCGCATCGAAGGGTGAGCTCCAGCTCGGCGTGACGCTGCCGCTGTCCGGTGGCGCTGCCGCCGACGGTCAGCCCACGCTCAAGGGCGCCCAGCTCGCGGTCGACCAGATCAACGCGGCCGGCGGTGTCGGCGGCTACACGATCAAGCTCGTCCCGCTCGATCACGCCGTCAACGGCAAGTACAACGAGCAGCAGGGCGCCCAGGACATGCAGACGTTCGTCGCGAACCCTGCGGTCATCGGCGTCGTCGGCCCGTACAACTCGGCCGTCGCCAAGGTCCAGATCCCGATCAGCAACGCTGCTGGCCTGCTCCAGTGCAGCCCGGCGAACACCAACGAGTCGCTGACCAAGCCCGAGTTCGGCGCGCTCGACTATCGCAAGACCAACCCGACCAAGATCAACTACATCCGGGTCGCGGCCACCGACGACATCCAGGGTCCGGCGATGGCGGTCTACGCCTACAACACGCTCGGCCTCAAGAACATGCTCGTGGTCGACGACGTGACGACATTCGGCAAGGGCGTCGCGGACAACTTCCAGAAGAAGTTCGAGTCCCTCGGCGGGACCGTGATCCGCGTCGGTGCCGGTGCCGACACGACCGACTTCAACTCGATCATCACCGACGCCAAGACCAAGAACCCCGATGGCGTCTACTACGGCGGTGTCGTCACCTCCGGCGGTGGCCTGCTCCTCAAGCAGCTTCGTCAGCAGGGTCTGACCATCCCGTTCACCGGTCCTGACGGCATCAAGAACGGCTCAGGTAGCGATAAGGGCTCCCTGATCCAGATCGCGGGCGCGCAGGCCTCGGACAACTCCTTCGCGACCGTCGCCGCCATCGGCGACTTCCCGGGCAAGGCCGACTTCGAGAAGGCCTACGCCGACCACTTCGCCAGCGATGCGGACTTCAAGACCGCGGGCGCCTACAGCGGCCCGGCCTACGCCTGCGCGACGGTCATCCTCGACTCGCTCAAGGCGACGCTCGATGCGAACCCGTCCGCCGACCAGGCCGCCCTCCGTGAGGGCGTCCGGGCCTACGCGTCCGATCCTTCCCACACCTTCAAGACCGTCCTGGGCGACGTCTCGTTCGACAAGAACGGCGACACCACCCAGCCGTTCATCTCCTTCTACAAGGTCGATCCGACCGCCAAGGGCGGCGTCGGCGACTGGGTCTTCAAGGAGCAGCAGAACTTCTCCGCCAACGCTCCGGCCACGTCGCCGGCCGCGGCGTCACCCTCGCCGTAGTGCGATGAACCCAGGGGCCGGCGCGCTTCGGCGCTCCGGCCCCTGACCCAACCTCAGGACCCGGGGAAGGCCCAGGAGGCCGGATGACGACGTCCACGCTTCGGCGGGAGCAGCCCGCGTTCGTCGAAACGTTCCAACGTCTCCGCCTCGGGCCCTACCTCTTCGTCCTCGGCGTGGCCGTCGTCGACTTCCTGCTCATCGGTCCCGCCCAGTTCGTCAACGGCCTGACGATCGGCGCCATCTACGCCCTGGTCGCCATCGGCTACACGATGGTCTACGGCATCATCGAGCTGATCAACTTCGCCCACGGCGACGTCTTCATGGTCGGCGCCTTCACCTCGATGTACGTCCTGACCAACGTCCTCGGCCAGGACGGCCCGATCAACGACCCGCCGGTGCTCGCCGCGGTCCTGTTCGTGGACTTCGCCATCACGATGATCCTGCTGGGCATCCTCGGGACGGTCATCGAACGGTTCGCCTACCGACCGCTCCGCCATGCGCCGCGGCTCGCTCCGCTGATCACCGCCATCGGCGTGTCGTTCATCCTCCAGAACACCATCCAGATCCTGTTCGGCCCATCGCCGGTGAATACTCCGCAGCTCATCTCGCCGACGGCCCGGGTGAACGTCTTCGGCCTCGATGTCGGCGTGGTCAACATCTTCACGATCGTCGTGTCGGTCTCGCTCATGATCGCGCTCCAGCTGTTCGTGAGCCGCACCCGGATCGGACGCGCGATGCGCTCCACCGCGATGGATCGCGAGGCCGCCCAGCTGATGGGCGTCGACATCAACCGGACGATCGCGATCACCTTCTTCATCGGCTCGGCGCTGGCCGGCGCCGCCGGCGTGGTCCAGGGCCTGTACTTCGGCAACATCCAGTTCACCCTCGGCTTCCAGGCCGGGCTCAAGGCGTTCACGGCGGCCGTGCTCGGCGGGATCGGCAACATCACCGGCGCGGCGCTGGGCGGCTTCATCATCGGCTTCGTCGAGGTGACCGCCGGGGCGAAGGGCGTGTTCGTCTGGGGTCAGGCGGCCGTCTTCGTCGTCCTGATCCTGACCCTCCTGTTCCGGCCGGCCGGTCTGCTCGGGCAGCAGCTCGGAGAGCGAGCATGAGCGCCGTCGGCCAGGCCCCCGCGGCGAGCAGCCCGGGGATCCGCGAGCGGGTGGCGGACCTGTCGAGCCGCCACCGGTCGCTCAGCGTCATCGTCGGGATGGCGATCGTGGCAGTGATCCTGCCGCTGATCGTGCTCCTGCCTCCGTTCAACAGCTTCAGCGGCCAGTCGGTCTGGATGGACGGCTTCACGATCGCCGGCATCTACGTCCTGCTCGCCCTCGGGTTGAACATCGTGGTCGGGATGGCGGGGCTGCTGGACCTCGGCTACGCGGCCTTCTTCGCGATCGGCGCCTACTCCTACGCCTTCGCGGCGTCGTCGTTCACCCACGTGAACATCCCGTTCTGGCCGATGCTCCTCGCCGGCGCCGCGATCGCCGCGGTCTTCGGGATCCTGCTCGGAGCCCCGACGCTGCGCCTCCGCGGCGACTACCTGGCCATCGTCACCCTCGGCTTCGGGGAGATCGTGCCGATCACGATCCTGAACTCGAGCAAGTACACCGAGGGACCGAACGGGATCGGCGGCATCTCGGCGCCGTCGCTGCTGGGCACGGACTTCCCGACCACCGGCAACCCGTGGCCGTTCTACGTCACGATGCTCGTACTGATCTGCATCTCGATGATCCTGATCTACCGGCTCCAGGGCTCACGCCTCGGGCGGGCCTGGGCGGCGATCCGCGAGGACGAGCTCGCGGCCGCCGCGAACGGGGTCAACACGGTCGTGACCAAGCTGCTGGCCTTCGCCCTCGGGGCATCGACCGCCGGCCTGGCCGGCGTGTTCATCGCCGCCAAGCTCCAGACGGTCACCCCGAACCTGTTCCGGTTCGACGTCTCGTTCACCGTCCTGGCGATGGTCGTCCTCGGCGGGATGGGCAATGTCTGGGGCGTCGCCGTGGGTGCCTTCGTGATCTTCATGATCCAGAGCGTCCTCCTGAAGCAGCTCAACATCTTCTTCGACAACGCCCACATCCCGGTCCTCCAGGACATCGACTTCCTGCAGTACCAGTTCCTGCTCTACGGCATCGCCCTGGTCGCGATGATGCTGCTGCGACCGGAGGGCCTGTTCCCGAGCCGGCGCCGGCGGCGCGAGCTGCACACGGACGAGGACCAGGAGTTCGGCGAGCTCGGCGACGAGCTCGGGGCGTCGCCCGAATGAGCGAGCCACAGGACACCGTCGTGGCCCTCGGCGCCGTGGACCCGGGCGCGAGCGCGGACGGGGTCGACTACCTGCTCCAGGCCAAGTCCATCACCAAGCGCTTCGGCGGCCTGATCGCCGTCCGCGACGTGAACCTGGACATCCCGAAGGGCGCGATCGTCAGCATCATCGGCCCGAACGGCGCCGGCAAGACGACCTTCTTCAACGTCGTCGCCGGGATCATCGATCCGTCGTCGGGCCACGTCCGGTTCCGCGGGCGATACCTGATCCTGCGCCCGCAGCGGACCTGGATCGAGCCCATCCTGTGGGTCGCCCCGTCGTTGATCGCGGTCGCGGTCGCGGCCCTGCTCGGCGCCCAGAAGAATGGCGATCAGGGGATCGGCATCACCGGCCTGGTGGTCCTGGGCCTGCTGATCACGATGCTCCTGCTGGCGATCATCCGCCCGCCGTGGTACTCGCTCCTGCTCGGTCGACTCGGGATCCTGCGCAGCGCCCGCCCGAACGACGTCGTCGCGGCCGGGATCGGGCGGACGTTCCAGAACATCCGCCTGTTCCAGAACATGTCGGCCCAGGAGAACGTGCTCGTCGGCATGCACCTGCAGCTGCGGTCCAACCTCATCGATCACGTCATCTCGTCGCGCCGTCAGCGTCGCGAGGAGGAGGCGGCGGCCAAGCGGGCGAACGAGCTCCTTCGCCTGGTCGGGCTGCGCGGTCGGGACCAGGAGCTCGCCAAGAACCTGCCGTACGGCGACCAGCGCCGGCTGGAGCTGGCACGGGCCCTCGCCAACGATCCCGTCCTCCTCCTGCTCGACGAGCCGACCGCCGGGATGAATCCGAACGAGACCGCGGCGATGACCGCCCTGATCGGCCGCCTGCGCAAGGAGCTCGGCCTGACGATCCTCCTGATCGAGCACGACATGCGGGTGGTCATGGGGGTCAGCGACCACATCCTGGTCATGGACCACGGGGAGCGGATCTCCGAGGGGACGCCGGAGGAGGTCCGGCGCGATCCCAAGGTGATCGAGGCGTACCTCGGGACCCCGGCGTCGTGACCGAGCAATCGATCCCGCCGACGACGGACCCGGGCCGGCCCCCGATGCTCGGTTCGGACGACGCCGCAAGGACCGCCGCCGGGCGTCCCGCGCCGGGCGACGTCATCCTCGAGCTCCGCGACGTCCACACCTACTACGGCAAGATCCACGCCCTCCAGGGGATCGACCTGGACGTCCGCGAGGGAGAGATCGTCACGCTCATCGGCTCGAACGGCGCCGGCAAGACGACCACCCTCAAGACGATCAGCGGTCTGCTCCATCCCCGGATGGGCTCGGTCCACTTCGCCGGGCGGGACGTCACCCACACGGCGGCCCACGAGATGGTCCGCGACGGCATCGGACACGCGCCCGAGGGCCGTCGCATCTTCTCCCGCCTGACCGTCACCGAGAACCTCCAGATGGGCGGCTACACCCGGTCCAGCCGCGAGGTCTCGGAGAACATCGAGCACGTCTTCTCGATGTTCCCGCGCCTGCGCGAACGAGCGGGGCAACGGGGTGGCACGCTGTCCGGCGGGGAGCAGCAGATGCTGGCGATCGGGCGGGCGATCATGACTCGCCCGAAGGTGCTCCTCCTCGACGAGCCCTCGCTGGGTCTGTCACCCATCCTGATCCAGCAGATCTTCAAGATCATCAGCGAGATCAACGCCGGAGGGACGACCATCCTGCTCGTGGAGCAGAACGCGCTGCAGGCGCTCGAGGTCGCCGACCGCGGCTACGTCCTGCAGACCGGACGGGTGATCCTGGCGGATTCCGCGAGCGCCCTCGCGGCGAACCAGGACGTCCGGCGGGCCTACCTCGGGGAGATCTGACCGACGCGGGGCGGGCACGATCCGCGACGTCGGTCCGAGGACGGACTCCCGAGCGAGCCTGGCGCTCCGGGGGTCGGGTCACGCGCCGACCGCCCGGTCGAGCTCCAGTCCGCGCGAACGCCGGGGGCCGGCTCGCGACCCGCGATCATCATCGCCGTCGCCCTGATCGGGGTCGCCCTGGCGATCGCCAAACCGTGGGACACGGGCGGACCCGTCCGGCCGACGGCTCCGGTCGTCGACGAGGCGGCGGCGTCGCCCTCCCCTGAGGTGGCCTCGCCCAGCCCCGGGCAGACGCCGTGGGTCTCCCTGCTGGCCCGTTCGTGGCAGTGCTACTACGCGAGCGATTGGCGCGTCTTCGCGCTCGGCATGCCGGTCAAGCAGCTCGAGGAGCTCGCCAGCACGCCTGCGCCCGCGGCGTCGGGGACGCAAGCCCTCGGTGGCGCCGGGCGCGCCGCTGTCCCCACCCGATCTGGTCAACCCGATCCGGACCTGGATCCAGGTCACCCCGGCGGGCGACATCACCGGCCCGTCCGACCCCCGGATCCCGTTCATCCGGATCGTCGACGACGGGATCCCCGCGCTCGGCTACTGCGCTCCGCTGACGGACACCGACCGACCGCCGGACCAGGCCCGGACGAGCGCCTGGTCGGTGGGGCCGGACGGCGACTCCGATCCCGGTCGAGCTGACGGCGGTCCGTGCGCCTGACGCTCCCGGCGACACGACCGAGGGGCTGTTCGCGCCGGTCGGCCAGCGGACGATCGAATGGACCGCCGGACGCTACGTCTTCGTCGTGCGCGATCCGACGCCCGGCGCGTACGCGCGCTGGTTCGGGGTGGAGATCGTCGACCCGCCCGGCCCGCTGCGGAGCGCCACGCCATGAGGCAACCGGCCGCATCCCGGGATCCGCGACGGCCGACGCCGTCCGGCCCTCGGATCGCGGGCGTCACCGCGTTCCCCATGCGTCGTAGACTGTGCGCCCGATTCGCGGACATGCCACCCCACCGTCCGCGGACGTAGGAGGAGGACGAGATGTTCAAGCGAGGGATCTCGCTGCTCGCGGTGGTCGCCGTGCTGGCGGCGGCCTGTTCGAGCGGAAGCGGGAGCGGGGGCGGAGCCTCCAGCCCGGCCGGATCGGGTATCGTCGCCGTCCCGGGCGGTCTGCTCGACAAGGTCCAGAAGGCCGGCAAGCTCGTCGTGTCGACCGACCCGAACTACAAGCCCCAGTCGTTCCTGAAGTCGGACGGCACGTTCGAAGGCTTCGACATCGACGTCGCGAATGAGATCGGCAAGCGGCTCGGCGTCAAGGTCGAGTTCACCACCCCGAGCTGGGACACGATCACCGCCGGATCGTGGGGAGGGCGCTGGGATGCCAGCGTCGGCTCGATGACGATCACGACCGATCGCCAGAAGTTCCTGGACTTCAGCAAGGCGTACTACTACACGCCGGCCCAGATGACGGCCACGACCGCCTCCGGGATCACCACGCTCGACGGGTTGGCCGGCAAGACCGTCTGCGTCGGGACGGCGACGACCTACGCGGACTGGCTCGCGGGCAAGCTCACCAGCGTTTCGCTCGGCCCGGTGGCGACGCCTCCGGCCGGGGTCAAGATCGAGACCCTGCCGACCGACCAGGAGTGCGCCCAGGCGATCGCCGCCGGACGCAAGGAGGCCGAGGGCTTCCTCACCTCGAGCACGACGGTCGATGCCGCCATCGCCAACAAGACCCCGATCGTCAAGGTCGGCGCCCCGGTCTTCACCGAGCAGCTCGCGGTGGCGCTGGACAAGAGCGGCCCGCCCACGGCCGACTTCCTCGTCGCGTTGGACAAGATCGTCAACGATATGCATACCGACGGCACGCTGTCCGCGATGTCCAAGAAGTGGTTCGCCGCGGACCTGACGACCCCACCGACACCGTAGCGTCGGGGGAGCGTCGCCACACCGAGTTCCTGAGTCAACGGAGGCGCCCGTCCGGGCGCCTCCGCCTCGTTTCGAGGGAGGAGTCATGACCGCCCAGGCCACCGCCGGCGAGATCGTCCCGCCGATCGTCCTCGAGATCGAAGCCGCGGACCGAGGTCACCGGAGACGGTTCCGGACCTTGTTCCTGCTGACCTGGCTCGTCGTCCTCGGCGTCGTGGGCGGCTTCCTGCTCGCCACGGTCGGGGTCAACGTCGGGTTCCTCCAGGAGTGGCTCCCGTTCATCATCGGCGGCGTCTGGGTGACCCTGTTCATCTCGGTCGTGTCGATCTTCTTCGCCGTCCTGCTGGCGATCTTCGGCGCCCTGGGACGGCTGTCGTCGAACCCGATCTTCAACGGCCTCGCGTCGCTCTACGTGTCGATCGTCCGGGGCACCCCGCTGATCGTCCAGATCCTGTTCATCTTCCTGGCCCTGCCCGCCGCCGGGATCGTCATCGACCCGCTCCCGACCGGGATCATCGCCCTGGCGTTCAACTACGGGGCCTACCTGACCGAGGTCTTCCGGGCCGGCATCCAGGCCGTGCCCGGCGGACAGGTCGAGGCGGCCCGGGCGCTCGGCCTGCCCGAGCGCGAGGTGATGCGCCGGGTCATCCTTCCGCAGGCCGTCCGGATCGTCACGCCGGCCGTCGGCAACGACTTCATCGCCATGACCAAGGACTCGGCGCTCGTCTACGTGGTCGGCGTCCAGGAGCTGCTGTGGCGCGCCCAGACCGCCGGCCGACCGACCGGCCAGAGCTTCCAGACGATCATCGTTGCGGCGCTGATGTACTGGGGCCTGACGATGATCCTGTCGGTCTTCCAGGCCCGTCTCGAGAAGCGGATGGCCGCGGGGGATCGCAACCGATGAACCAGACGCCCAACGAAGCCACCATCGTCGATATCGCGCCATCGGGAACGGTTCCCGGCGGCGCGACGCCGACCGACCCGTTCGCGATGCCCGGTGCGCTCACCCCGCCGGGCGCGCCGAAGATCGTGTCGGTCACCAACCTCGAGAAGTACTACGGCCACAACCACGTCCTCAAGGGCTGCACCCTCGAGGTCTTCCCGCGCGAGACGATCTGCCTGATCGGTCGCTCCGGGTCGGGCAAGAGCACCCTCCTGCGCTGCATCAACTTCCTCGAGGAACCGACGGTCGGGTCGATCATGGTCGACGGCGTCGAGGTCGAGGCGAACCCGCTCCACCACCGGTCGTCGGCCGACCGCGAGAAGATCCGGACGATCCGGACCAGTGCCCAGATGGTCTTCCAGGAGTTCAACCTCTTCCCGCACATGAAGGTCATCGACAACCTGATCGAGGGTCCGGTCAAGACCAAGGGCGTCCCGCGCGACCAGGCGATCGCCACGGCCGAGAAGTTCCTCGACAAGGTCGGCCTGCGCGAGAAGCGCGACGAGTATCCGGCTCGCCTCTCCGGCGGTCAGAAGCAGCGCGTCGCGATCGCCCGGGCGCTGACGATGGAGCCGAAGGTGCTCCTGTTCGACGAACCGACCTCGGCCCTCGACCCGACCCTTGTCGGCGAGGTCCTCAAGGTCATGGCCGAGCTCGCCCACGAGGGCTCGACGATGATCGTGGTCACCCACGAGATGGCGTTCGCCCGGGAGGCCGCCGACCGGGTCTACTTCATCGAGGAGGGCGTCTTCGTCGAGGTCGGCCCGCCCGACCAGGTCATCGACAAGCCGCAGGACCCGCGGACGGCCCGGTTCCTGTCACGCCTGCTCAACAAGGTCTGACCGGGTAGGGGCGTCGGGGCGTCCGCCGGGAGGGGCGTCCGCGCGGGCGACCCGGGGTCGACGCCCGCGTCGAGGGCGGGCACGGCCGACGGTCAGAACCGATGCTCGGTCGAGATCTCGTAGGTCGCCCGGGCCAGGATGATCAGGCCGACGCCGACGATCCAGATCCCCGGGGCGAGGTCGGGTCGAAGGCCGGCGGGGTCGACCAGGATGAACTCGATCGTGCGCCACAGATAGGCGCCGATCGCGACGGTCACGACGATCACGTACGACAGCGCCCGGTCGATCGCAAGCGGCTTGTCACCCGCGGCGTACGGCAGGCTGACCAGCGCGAGCACGAGCAGGGCGCAGATGAACACGACGATGCCCTTGTCGGAGAAGGCATTCGTCGTGATCGGGGTCAGGCCGGTGTCGCCGCCCGTCGCGGCGAACCAGGGCAGGACGCAGCCGACGAGCACGACCAGGGCGCCGATGGTGGCGAGCAGGCGGCCCCGCCCGAGCGGACGACGATGCACGGTGTGGCTCAGCCCCCGCCGGAATAGACCTCGGGGCGCAGGACGCCCACGAAGCGCAGGTTGCGATACAGCTCGCCGTAGTCGAGGCCGTACCCGACCACGAACCGGTCCTCGATGGTGAACCCGGTGTAGTCGACCGGGATGTCGACGAGGCGGCGAGCCGGCTTGTCGAGCAGCGTGCAGATCCGGAGCGAAGCCGGGTTCTTGCCGCGCAGGTAGCGGATGAGGTAGTTCAGCGTCAGCCCGGTGTCGATGATGTCCTCGACCAGCAGCACATCCTCGTCGGCGATGCTCGCCGACAGGTCCTTCAGGATCCGGACGAGACCGGACGACTCGGTCGCGGTGCCGCCGTACGACGAGACCTCCATCAGGTCGATCCGGACCGGGACGTCGATCGCGCGCATCAGGTCGGCCATGAACGGGAGCGAGCCCTTGAGCACGCTGACCAGGGTCAGGTTCCGGCCGCGATAGTCGTCGCTGATGCGCTGCCCGAGCTCGCGGACGCGCTCCTGGATCGCCTCCTCCGAGACGAGGATCTCGGCCACATCGGCCTTGAGGTCGACCGGGCTGCTCACGGTTCGGCGACCGGCGACCCGGCGGCCTCGGAGCGTCTGCCGGACCGGCCGTGACGCCGGCGACGGCGGCGCGGCGCGGCGGTCGACGGCGCACGACCGACGGCCTCCGGCGACGACGCTGCATCGTCGGCGTCGGGGGCGACCGGACCGCCGTCGGCCCGGCCGACCGGCCCGAACGGACCCGCCAGGAGGTCGTCGTAGGTGCGCTCGGGCGTGACCTGACCGGACGTCCCGGTGAGCTCCTCGGCCAGCGTCAGGCGGCCGTACTTGAGCATCAGGGCCCGGAAGTCGCGGGCATAGAACAGCTTGATGTTGACATCCGGGTAGAGCTCCCGAAGCCGACGCAGCTTGCGGTTCTTCTTGCGCACGAGCTTCTGGCGCAGGGTCGTCAGCTCGACGTACAGGTCGAGGTCCGGAAGGTAGAAGTCCGGGGCGAAGCTCTCGAGGACGTCACCCTCGGTGTTCCAGAGGATCGGGAAGACGCGCGGTTCGTACTCCCAGCGCACCGCGTAGAAGTCGAGGATCCGTGACAGCTCCGCTTCGCTGGCGTGAGCGAACGCGGGCGACCGATCGTCGGCTGGGTCGAAGGCTGCGTCGTCGGCGTCGACGGCCGCGGATGCACCCGTGTCGGCGGCCACCGACCGCGGGTCGCTCACGCGGCCGTCCCGGCGGCCGGTCGCGCAGGCAGAGGATCGCGGAAACCCATCGAAGCGCAGTCTAGCCGACCGGTGCGCGAGCGGTCGGCCGGACGACGGACAGTCCGTCACGGGCCGCGAGGTCGATACCCCGACCCGAACCGAGGATACTGGAGGGGAGTATGATGTCGGCCGATGGGCAAGCGCCGCCCCGTACATCCGGATCGAGAGACCATGGCAACGACCGCGCGTCCGACCCACCCGACCCAGCCGGCCGCCACGCCACCCGACTTCCGGCACAGCTACTCCAAGGACAAGGGCACCCTCGTGCGTCGGCTCAGCCGGATCGAGGGCCAGGTCCGCGGGATCGCCCGGATGATCGAGCGTGACGAGTACTGCGTCGACATCCTCCAGCAGACCGCTGCGCTCCGGGCGGCGGTCGACGCCGTGTCCATCCTCATCCTCGAGGACCATGTCCGGGGCTGCGTCCGGACGGCCGCCGAACGCGGCGAATCGGACGCCTACGTCGACGAGGTGATGGACGTGGTCCGGAGGACGATCGGCCGACCGGTCCGACCGCCCCGAGGGACCTAGCGCCGAACGTCGGCGATCGCCGGTGCGGTACTTCCGGCGGGTCGATGCGCCGGACGGGGGATTTCCCCGATGCACCACCCGGGACGACCATGCGCCCGATGGCCGATCGTCATCCGCCACTCGTCCGCGTCCCGACGCGGACACCGACCGTCGGACCGCCGGGCCCGTACGTCGAACGGCGGCAGGGATCCCGGCGCCGACTCGACCGGTCCGCCCACGACGAGGCGGCCCTGCTTGCCCGCGCCCTCGACGTCCTCGTCTCCGAGACGTCGGCCGAGGCGCATCTCGCCGGCCTGCTCGAGCTGCTCGCCCGGACCGTCGGCGCCCGCCGGGCCGCCGTGCTGTCGAGCATCCCGGAACGACGGGTCGCGGTGTCGGTCGCGCCCGGCGAGGACGAGGCTGATGCCCTGCGCCTCGCGGCCTGGCTCGACGCCGAGGCGCCGCGCAGCCGGGCGGAACGAGCCGCCTCCGGGCGCGCCCCGATCACCTTCGCCCGGACGGTGGACGCCGGGTCCGGCGCACCCGGAGCCGGTCGGACGGGCTCGGACGTGGTCCGGTTCCGACCCGGCGGTGCGACGACGGGCCCGAACGATCGGCCGCCGGACGGGGCGTTCTTCGCCTCGATCGAGATCCCGAGCACCGGCCACGTCGTGCTCGGGTTCGAGATGGCCGACGCCGACGCCGTGCTCGGCCTGGCCGACCGACTCCCGCCGACGCTGGCCCGCCACGCGGCGGTCGTCCTCGCCCTGGTGACCGGACAGCTCGCGGCTGCCGCGGAGCTCGAGAGCCTGCGCTCCCGGGAGGCGGAACGGGAACGGTTCGTATCGACGGTCGCCCACGACCTGCGGACGCCGCTGACCGGTCTGAGCGGCTATCTCGACCTCATCCTCGAAGGACGCGTCGACGATCGGGCGACCGAGCGGGAGTTCATGGAGCGGAGCCGGTCGATCGTCGACTCGATGGGCGACCTCGTCGGCGACCTGCTCGACATCTCGCGGCTCGACTCAGGCAACCTGCGCCTGGACCTCCGACCGTTCTCGGTCGCCGAGGTCGGTGGGCGCGTCCTGACCGCCGTCGCCCCGCTCGCCCTCCAGCGCGGCATCGACCTTCGGTCGGATCTCCCGCCGCGGCTGCGCGCGGCGACCGGCGACCGACGGGAGGTCCAGCGGGTCCTGACCAACCTCCTCGGCAACGCCCTGAAGTTCAGCCCCGACGGGGGGCACGTCGAGCTCGCCGGCTGGTTCGACGGCGAGGTGGCGGTCGTCGCGATCCGGGACGACGGGCCCGGGATCCCGAACGAGGACCGGTCCCGGATCTTCGAACGCTTCCAGCGGCTCGATGCCCACGTCGCGATCGGCGGGACCGGCCTCGGCCTGGCGATCGCGCGGGATCTCACCCGGGCGATGGGCGGCGAC
Source organism: uncultured Chloroflexia bacterium (assembly GCA_963781845.1). GTDB lineage: Bacteria > Chloroflexota > Limnocylindria > Limnocylindrales > CSP1-4 > Chersky-267. The sequence goes on from CAWAHN010000006.1 coordinate 47,621, forward strand.
GTCGACGTGGCATCGGTCCCCGGGTCCGGATCGAGCTTCGTGCTCGTCCTCCCGGGCACCACCCAGCTCGGTCACGAGCCGATCGCCACGATCCTGGAGCGAGCCCTCGCCGACGAGGAGCTCCTCCTCGAGGAGGCCGCCGTGCTCCGGGCCATCCGGTCGGGCGGGCGGCCGATCGTCCTCGAGCCGCCGGTCCACGACGCGGAGCCGGTCGAGGCATCGCCCCGATCGGCCGAGCCGCCTCCGCGGCCGGTCCGGCTCCGCGCGATCGACGGCGCCTTGTCCCGGTCGGAGCCAGCCGACCCGGCCTGAACCGGCCGACTTATCCACGAACGTGGACCGCGGAGCGAGGTTCGTGGATAACCGCGTTGACTTCGGCTCACGGGTCCCGTAGCGTCCGGCATCCGCACGACATGGCGGCACCGCAGGGTAACGTGGTTCGCGAGGGGCACCGGGAGACCGGAGCCGGAACCGGATGAGCCACGGAAGACCGCCCGGCCCTCCATGGCGCGCAGACGATGACGCCGGGAGCGGCTCGCGACGGTCCTCGCCCCACCACCGAGGAGGCAAGTGGAGCGCCGTCGCGAACCGCTCCCGTTGCGCGTCCAGGACGTCCCCGAGCTCCCGACGGCGGCGAGGACGGCGCTCGACGACGGGCTTGCCGTGCTCGGTCTCGACGACATCGCGCCGCGGGCCAGGGCGCAGATCGAGGGCCACCTCCGCCTCCTCCTCGCCTGGACGACGTCGATCAACCTGACGGCGATCCGCGAACCGGTCGACGCCGTCCGGCGGTTGCTGCTCGACAGCCTCGCGGCGACGGCGCTCCTCCGCGAGCGCGGGATCGATGCGGTCGTCGACATCGGGAGCGGCGGCGGCTATCCGGGGCTCCCGCTGGCGGCCGTCGTCCCGGCGCGCCGCGCCATCCTGGTCGACAGCGTCGCCAAGAAGGCCGGCTTCCTGGATGCTGCGATCGCAGCGGTGGATCTCGCCGGGTCGGTCGAGTCCTTCGCCGGGCGTTCGGAGGTCCTGGCGGCGGACCGCCGGCACCGCGAGCGCTGGCCCGCGGTCGTGGTCCGCGCGGTCGGGGACCTGGCCGAGGTCGCCGAGCTCGGTCTGCCCCTCCTCGGGCCCGACGGCGTCCTGATCGCCTGGAAGGGCGCCGACGCGCGGGCGGAGATGGAGGCAGCCGGGGCGGCCATCGCGCTCCTCGGCGGGTCGCCACCGGTGCTCGTCCCGGTGGACCGGCGGCTCGGGTCGGACGACCATGTCCTGGTGGTGACCACGAAGCGAGGCCCGACCCCGGCGGGGTTCCCCCGCGACCCGGCCGAGCGCAAGCGTCGGCCGCTGTGATCGCTGTCCGCGTCCGTGACGATCCGGGGCCCGGAACCGCCCGTCGCCCGACGGCGAAGTGTCGGAAACTCTGACGGTGCGGATCGCGGTGCTGTCGGACATCCACGCCAATCTGGTGGCGCTCGACGCCGTGCTCGCCGGGATCGGCGCCGTCGACCAGGTCTGGCATCTGGGCGACGTCGTGGGCTATGGGCCGGAACCCGACGCGGTCGTCGACCGGTTGCGGGCGCTCGGCGCCGTCGGGGTCCGCGGCAACCACGACGCCGCTGCCGTCGGGGGCCACGAGATCGACTACTTCAACGCCGATGCCCGGCGGGCCATGGAGTGGACCCGCCGGACGATCGGGGCCGAGACGCGGTCGTGGCTGGCCGCCCTCCCCGAGCGACGGATCGAGCGCGACTTCGAGATGGTCCACGGCAGCCCGCGCGACCCGATCTGGGAGTACATCACCACGGCGCCCGTCGCCCGGCTCAACCTCGAGATCCTGGCCGCCCCGTTCTGCCTCCACGGGCATACCCACCTGCCGTCGGTCTTCCGCGACGAGGACGGCTTCGTCGAGATGCTCAGCCCGTCGGATCACTCGACGCTCCTGCTCGACGGACGGGCGATCCTGGCCAATCCCGGCAGCGTCGGCCAGCCGCGCGACGGCGATCCCCGGTCGAGCGCGCTCGTCCTCGACACCGAGCGGCTCGAGCTGACCTGGCATCGGGTCCCGTACGACATCGCCGCGGTCCAGGCCGCGATGCGCCGGCGCCGTCTCCCCGATCGGTTGGTCGAGCGGTTGAGCCATGGCCTCTGATACCGTGCCGGAGCCGGGATCGGCGATCGAGCCAGCAGCCCACGGAGAACGATGATCGGAGGACGGCGTCCCCTCCCGGGACGCAAGCCGGCGGACCGACGCGTCCGGGTGGAGCGACCGCACTCCCCCTACTTCCGCTACACCGGCCCCGGTCAGATGGTGGCGAAGGAGGCTGCCAGCCGCCCGCTGACGCCGGTGGGACGGGCCTTCGCGCGCGTCCGCGGGGTCGTCTTCGGTCGCCCGCTGGCCAGCGAGGAGGAGATCGGCGAGCGCCTGGCCAAGAAGAAGGCGCTGGCCATCTTCAGCTCGGACGCCATCTCGTCGTCGGCCTACGCGACCGAGGAGATCCTCAAGGTCCTGATCGGCGTCGTCGGCCTGTCGGCGATCGCCTATTCGGTCGGGGTGTCGATCGCGATCGCGATCCTGCTGGCCGTCGTGTCGGTCTCCTACCGACAGGTCTGCCGGGCCTACCCGAGCGGCGGCGGCGCCTACGTCGTCGCCCGGGAGAACCTGTCGCAGCTGACCGGCCTGGTGGCGGCGGCGGCCCTGCTCATCGACTACGTCATGACCGTCTCGGTGTCGACCGCGGCCGCGATCGAGCAGATCCAGTCGGTCGTCCCGGCCGTCTACGACTACCGGATCGAGATCGCCTTCATCTCGATCTCGCTGATCACGGTCGGCAACCTGCGCGGGCTCCGCGAGTCGGGCAACATCTTCGCCGTCCCGACCTACCTGTTCCTCGGGCTCGCCCTGCTGATGGTCGGGCTCGGGCTGTTCCACATCGTGACCGGGACCGTCACCCCGATCACCGAGACGGACGTGTTCCTCCCGAAGGCGACCGAGACGCTCGGCCTGTTCGTCCTGCTCAAGGCCTTCGCCGGCGGGTCCGTCGCCCTGACCGGCGTCGAGGCGATCGCCAACGGCGTCCCGGCGTTCAAGCCACCCGAGGCGCGCAACGCCGCGAACACCCTGTCGATCATGGCCGTGCTGCTCGGGATCCTGTTCATCGGGATCACCGTCGTCGCCCGAGCCTACGAGGTCCTGCCGACCCAGCCTGGCGGCCCGTCGGTCGTCGCGCTCGTCGCGACCGCCGTGTTCGGGTCGGGGTCGTTCCTGGTCCCGGCGTTCGCGGCCGCGACGGCGCTGATCCTGTTCCTGGCGGCGAACACCAGCTTCAACGCGTTCCCCCGCCTGGCGGCCATCCTGGCCGAGGACGGCTTCATGCCCCGCCAGTTCTCGTTCCGCGGCGACCGCCTCGCCTACAGCTGGGGGATCGTGCTGCTGGCCGGCATCGCCTTCGGCCTGCTGTTCATCTTCGGCGGCGACACGCACGCACTCATCCCGCTCTACTCGGTCGGTGTGTTCGTGTGCTTCACGCTGTCCCAGATCGGCATGGTCAAGCACTGGAACACCGTGCGCGAGGTCGGCTGGCAGTGGCGGGCCGGGCTGAACGCGTTCGGGGCGGTGCTCACCGCCGTGGTCATGGTCGTGGTGGTGACCGTCAAGTTCGTCGACGGAGCGTGGCTCGTGGTCGTGCTCATCCCGCTCCTCGTCGCGATGATGCTGTTCATCCACCGGCAGTACGCGGCGTCGCGCGCCCAGCTGGCCGTCCGACCCGACTTCGTGATGTCCCTCCCGAAACGCGAGGAGCGCGTGGTCGTCCCGGTGCCGAGCATCAACCGGGCCGTCGTCCAGGCGATCAACGTCGGTCGCTCGATCAGCGACGACGTCCGGGCCGTGTACATCTCGGCGGACCCGCTGGAGACCGCCCGGATGCGCGATCAGTGGGAGCGCCAGGTCCCCGGCGTCCCGCTCGTCCTGGTCGAGTCGCCGTACCGGGCGCTGGTCGGACCGCTGGTCGCCTACCTCGACGTCCTCGACCGCGCCTGGCCGCCCGACAAGCCGGCACCGGTGACCTTCGTGGTCATCCCCGAGTACGTCGCGCGCCACTGGTGGGAGCGGATCCTCTACAACCAGTCGGCCAAGCGACTGCGGACGACCCTGCTCGGCCGGCCGCACACGGTCGTCGTCAACGCCCCGTACCGACGCGAGGAGGCGCACGGCTCGGATCGCGACGATGACGACCTGTCGATGAGCGACGGATCCGCCGGCGACCCGGTCCCGGGCCCGGAGGCCGGTCTCCCGACGGGACGTCGGTCGGGTCGGGCGAGACCCCCGGGCCCGGCCTGAGACCGGCCCGGGCACCGGTGGTATCGTGACCGCCGTGCCGGAGCCCAGCCCCCGTCTCATCGAGCGCGCGGTCATCGCCGTCAACGGCGCGACGAGCGATGAGCGTATCGTCCGGGTCGCGTGTGGACTGGCCCGGCCGTCCAAGGCGGAGCTGGTCGCCGTGCACGTGGTCGAGATCGGCTGGTCGATGCCCATCGATGCCGATGTCGCGGGACGCTCCGAGGAGGCGCAACGGGTGCTCGACATGGTCGAAGGCGTCGCCGAGTCCGAGCGGATCAGGATCGAGACGGTCCTGCTCCAGGCGCGCGACGTGGGTGCCGCGATCGTCGACGAGGCGAGCGAACGAGGCGCCGACCTGCTCGTCCTGGGTCTGCCGTATCGAAAGCGGTTCGGCGGCGACTTCGCCATCGGCCGGACCGTCCCCTACGTCCTCAAGAACGCGCCGTGCGCCGTGATGGTCGTCCGCGAGCCGATGACCGAGGAGTCGCAAGCATGAACGTCGTCATCGTCGGGTGCGGTCGGGTCGGAGCGACCCTGGCCGGCGACCTCGACGCCAAGGGCCATCGGGTCACCATCGTCGACATCTCCACCCGCGCCTTCGAGCGGCTGCCCGCGACGTTCGGCGGGAGCGCCGTCCGCGGGGATGGGACGGACGAGGACACCCTGCGCCGGATCGGGGCCGCCGAGGCCGACGTCTTCCTGGCGCTGACCGAGGGCGACAACCGCAACGTCATGGCCGCCCAGCTCGCGACCGAGGTGCTCGAGGTCAAGCAGGTCGTCGCCAAGATCAACGACGTCGTGCGGGCGAAGGCGTATGCCGAGCTCGGCATCGCGACGGTCTGTCGGACCGACCTGATGACCCATGCGCTGCTCGGCTACATGGGCCTGCCGGTCGGGCCCACGCCGCGGATCCGCGAGGCGGCTCCCCACACCCATCCCGACGGGACGAGTCCGGTCGCGGCCGGCATCGCCGCGACGACGGCCGGCATCATCGGGACGACGGTCGGCGCGCTTCCGACCACGGAGGCCTGAGCCGTGTTCGTACTGGTCGTCGGTGGAGGCAAGGTTGGCTACTACCTGGCCAAGGAACTGATCGAAGCCGGCCACGAGGTCGTGCTCATGGAGAAGGATCCCGGTCGAGCGGCCCAGATCGCCGACGACATCGGCTCCATCGTGATCGCCCGCGACGGCTGCGAGGGCAATCACCTGGCCGAGGCTGGTTGCGACCGGGCCGACGTGGTCGCCGCGGTCACCGGGGACGACGAGGACAACCTGGTCATCTGCCAGATGGCGAAGCACCACTTCGATGTCCCCCGGACGATCGCCCGGGTCAACAACCCGAAGAACGAGGAGCTCTTCCGCCACCTCGGCGTGGATGAGCTGATCAGCCCCACCCGGATGATCCTCGGGTCGATCGAGCAGGACATCCCGGTCCACGAGCTGCTCCACCTGGCCGGGCTCGGCGGCGGCGAGCTCGAGATCATCGAGGCCCAGCTGCGTCAGGGCTCGCCGGCGATCGGTCGCGCCGCGCGCGAGGTGCCGATGCCCGAGGGCTGCGCGATCTTCGCCGTCATCCGGGACGACGTGGCCATCCCGGTCCGGCCCGACACGATCCTGACCGAGGGAGACAAGGTCATCGCGATCGGTCGAGCCGAGTGCGAGGTCGCCCTGCACGGGCAGCTCATCGGCGATCCCGACGGACTCCAACCCGCCGAGGCCTGACCCGCCGGTCGACCGCGACGACCGCCGATCCGCCGAGGCCCGACCCCGCCGATCGGCCCAGCCCGGTAACCGGTCGTGTCCTGACACTTGACAACATGATTGTCATGGTTCTACCCTCTGATCGTGTCCGGTCGACCCGACCGGCGTCAACGCTCAGGAGGTGCCGCGACCATGTCCATGCTCGTGCGCCGTCCGTCGCCTTACGACGAGCTGTTCTCGCTTCGCCAGGCGGTGGATCGGCTCTTCGACCGTGATCTCACCAACCCGTTCGTCCGGCTGACCGGGAACGGCGCGAGCCTCGGCTCGATGCCGCTCGATGTCCGCACGGACGCCGACTCGCTGACGATCGAGGCGTCGCTCCCCGGGATCCGTCCCGACGATGTCGACATCACGATCGAGGGCGGGACGGTGACCCTGTCGACCACGTCCCACGAGGAGCGGACCGAGGAGGAGGGCTCCTACCTCGTCCGTGAGATCCGCCGCGGGGCGGTCACCCGGTCGATCGTGCTCCCCGAAGGCATGGAGGCCGACCGGGCGACGGCGACCTTCGACAACGGGCTGCTCACCCTGCGCATCCCGCGGGCGGAGCAGGTCAAACCGCACCGGATCAAGATCAGTCCGACCACCGAGGGCCAGGCCCTGCCGGCGGTCGACGCGCCGGCCGCGACACCGACAGCCGGCTGACATGGGTCAGGGTGGGCACGAGCGGGACCCCGCTCGCCCGGTGTTCGTGATCAGCGTGGCGGCCGGCCTCGTCCGGGTCCACCCGCGCACGCTCCGGATCTACGAAGACGAGGGCCTGCTCTGCCCGGCCCGGACCCCGACCAACATCCGGCTCTACAGCGAGGACGACATCCGTCGGGTGCTGTGGATCCGCCATCTCACCCAGGACCGCGGGGTCAACCTCGCGGGCGTCCGGATCCTGTTCGAGCTCGAAGAGCGTCTGGGGACCCGGATCCTTGAAACGCTCTTCGATGAAGCCCAGGCCAACATGTCGGACGACGACGGTCGGACCGAGTACCGTTCCCCACGCGGCAGGAGTGCCGCACCTCAGGAGACCCGTTGATGTCTGACCGACCTTCGACCCCGGACCAGCCGGACGACGCCACAGACCAGCCGAAGGCCGCTGCCCCGAAGGCCGCCTCGTCGAAGGCTGCCGGCGCGAAGGCTTCAAGCCCCCGGACCAAGGCGCCGCGCCCGCGCGAGCTCCCGCTCGTCGCCCTGCGCGAGACCGTCATCTTCCCCGAGATGATCGTGCCCCTCCAGGTCGGTCGCGAGAAGAGCGTGAACGCGCTCAACGCCGCCGTCGAGAGCGGCGGGCCGATCGCGCTGGTGACCCAGCGACGGCCGGAGCAGGAGGACATCTCGGATCCGGCCGAGCTGTACGAGATCGGCACGTTGGCCAAGATCGCCCAGGTGGTCCAGCTCCAGGACGGGACGGTCCGCGCGATCGTCCAGGGCCAGGGCCGCCTGCGGGTGAGCCGCTTCGCCCAGACGGACCCGTACATCGTGGCCGTCGTCGAGGAGATCGCCGACGCCTCACCGGCCGGCGTCGAGGTCCAGGCGCTGATGCGCACGGTCCAGGCGGGCATCGAGCAGTACGTGGCCAACGGGGCTCCGGTGCCGCCCGAGGCCGCCGTCGCCGCCCGCAACATCACCGAGCCGGGCCTCCTGGCCGACATGGTCGCCTACAGCCCGGACATGTCCACCGAGCAGCGCCAGGAGCTGCTCGAGACGATCGACGTCGTCGAGCGGCTCAAGCTCGTCCAGGCCTTCCTCGCGCGCCAGGTCGAGATCCTCGAGCTGAAGGGCAAGATCCAGTCCGAGGTCAAGTCCGAGATGGACAAGACCCAGCGCGAGTACATCCTCCGCGAGCAGCTCAAGGCCATCCAGCGCGAGCTGGGCGAGGACGACCCGCAGCAGGCCGAGATCAACGAGCTGCGCGAGAAGGTCGACGCCGCCGGGATGCCCGAGGAGATCAAGGCCCGGGCGATCAAGGAGATCGACCGGATGAGCCGGATCCCGTCCGCCTCGCCCGAGGTCGGCGTCATCCGCACCTATGTCGACTGGCTGGTCGGCCTGCCCTGGAACGTCTCGACCGACGACCGGCTGGACATCAAGGAAGCCGCCAAGATCCTCGACGAGGACCACTACGGTCTCGAGAAGATCAAGGAGCGGATCCTCGAGTACCTGGCGGTCCGATCCCTGGCCGACACGATCCGCAGCCCGATCCTGGCCCTGGTCGGTCCCCCCGGCGTGGGCAAGACGTCGCTCGGCAAGAGCGTCGCCCGGGCGATGGGACGCAAGTTCGTCCGGATGAGCCTCGGCGGCATCCACGACGAAGCGGAGATCCGCGGCCACCGGCGCACCTACATCGGGGCGCTCCCCGGCCGGGTCATCCAGAACGTCAAGACGGCCGGGACGAACAACCCGGTGTTCATGCTCGACGAGATCGACAAGATCGGGATGGACTTCCGGGGCGACCCGAGCTCCGCCCTGCTCGAGGTCCTCGATCCGGAGCAGAACAACACGTTCCAGGACAACTACCTCGAGGTCCCGTTCGACCTCAGCAAGGTGCTGTTCATCGCCACCGGCAACCTGATCGACCCGATCCCGGCCGCGCTGCGCGACCGGATGGAGATCATCCAGCTGCCCGGCTACACCCAGCTCGAGAAGGCCGAGATCGGCCGGCGCTTCCTCATCCCCAAGCAGATGACGAATCACGGCCTCAAGCCCAAGAACATCGAGTTCACCGACGAGGCGATGACCAAGCTCGTCCAGGCCTATACCCATGAGGCCGGCGTCCGGAACCTCGAGCGCGAGATCGCCAACGTCATGCGCAAGGTGGCCCGGGCCGTGGCCGAGGGTCGGACGCGCAAGACGGTCGTCGACGTCAAGAAGCTCAACGAGTACCTCGGACCGCCGCGCTACGAGTACGGCGAGCTCGAGGCCGAGGACCAGACCGGCGCCGCGACGGGCCTGGTGGTGACCGAGGTCGGCGGCGACATCGTCGCCGTCGAGGTGACCAAGATGGAGGGCAAGGAGGACTTCATCCTGACCGGCCAGCTCGGCGAGGTGATGCGGGAGTCCGCCCGCGCCGCCCTGTCCTGGATCCGCGCCAACGCGGACCGGCTCGGGATCCCGCGCGAGATGTTCGAGAAGAACACCCTCCATATCCACGTCCCGGCCGGAGGCATCCCCAAGGACGGTCCGTCGGCCGGGGTGACGATGGCCACCGCGATGGTCAGTGCGTTCACCGGCATCCCCGTCCGCAAGGACGTGGCGATGACCGGCGAGATCACCCTCCGGGGTCGGGTCCTCCCGATCGGCGGGCTGAAGAGCAAGATCCTGGCCGCCCACCTGTCCGGGGCCAAGACGGTCATCCTGCCGAGGAAGAACGAGAAGGACCTGCGGGACATCCCCGAGGAGATCCGCAAGGAGACGAAGCTCGTCCTGGTCGACTCGATGGACCAGGTCCTCGACGCGGCGCTCCGGCGACGGCCGAAGCAGCTCGCGCCCCGGCCGAGCGGGGCGCCGGGCGGTGGGGTCGAGCGGTCCGGGACCGGCGTCCGGCCGACCTTCCCGCCGGATCAGCCGTCGGTCGTCGTCCAGCGCGCCCTCGAGGCGGACTGAGCAGGGTCGGCGGTGCCGGTCGACTACCGCGACTACTACAAGGTCCTCGGTGTCGGCCGGGACGCGACCCAGGCTGAGGTCAAGCGCGCCTTCCGCAAGCTCGCTCGCGAGAACCATCCGGACCTGAAGCAGGGCGATGCGAGCGCCGAGCGTCGGTTCAAGGAGATCAACGAGGCCAACGAGGTCCTGTCCGACCCCGACAAGCGCAAGCGCTACGACGAACTCGGCGCGAACTGGGCCGCCTACTCCGGATCGACCGGGGCGGGCGGCGCCGACCCGTTCGGGCCGGGCGGGCCGTTCGCGGGCTACGGGACGGCGGATGGCGGCAACGTCCGCTACGAGTTCCGCACGGCCGGCGGCGACGCCGGCGGCTTCAGCGACTTCTTCCGGACGTTCTTCAGCGGGACCGCGGCCGGGGCGGCGTCCAGCAGCGCCCGGAGCCGGACCCGGCGCGGATCGACCACGGCCGATCAGGGCGGCTCGTTCGACGACATCCTGGCCGGCCTCGGACTGGGCGGCTCGGCCGACGGCGGCGGACGCACCCAGACCGCCGCCGAACGGTTCGAACCGTCCACGCAGCATCGAGGCGGAGGTCGAGCTCAGCCTCGAGGAGGCCTATCACGGCACGTCGCGGCTGGTCCAGGTCGACGGCAAGCGGCTCGAGGTCACCGTTCCGCGCGGCGTCGAGACCGGCAGCCGGATCCGCCTGAAGGGTCGCGGCGGCGGCGACCCGTCACATCCGGCGGACCTCTACCTCGTCACCCGGGTCCAGCACCACCCGGTCTACACCCGCCTCGGGGCCGACCTCAGCCGGGAGGTCCCGATCGCCCTCGGCGAGGCCCTGCTCGGCGCCGAGATCCCGGTCACCACGCTCAAGGGCCGGATCCGCCTGACGATCCCACCCGAGACCCAGACCGGTCGGACCTTCCGGCTCAAGGGCCAGGGCATGCCACGGCTCAAGCCGAAGAGCGGCGAAGCCCCGACCGGCGACCTGCTGATCAAGGTCAAGGTCGTCCTGCCGACCGGCCTGTCGGACGACGCCCGGGTGGCGGCGCGTCGCCTGGTCGAGCTGACCGCCCAACCCGACCCGCGCGGGACCGACGGCGGAGCCACCTGAACCGTTGATAAGAACCTTGTCAACATGATTGATAGACATTAGACTGATCGAAGCGGCGCCGGCCCTCCGGCGTCGACGCTGACCCACCGAGAGATCGCCCCATGCAACTCGACCGATTCACCCAGAAGGCCCAGGAGACGGTGATCGCCGCCCAGAAGCTGGCGGAGACCCTCCACAGCCCGATCCTCGATGCCGAGCATCTCCTCGCCGCGCTGATCGAGCCGGATGACGGCGTCCCGGCCGAGACGCTTCGGCGCCTCGGCGTCGACCTTCCGGCGTTCCGCGCCGAGCTGGCCGCCGTCCTTGCCCGGCGCGCCCGGATCGAGGGCGGGTCGCTCAGCCTCGACCCGCGCGCCAAGCGGGTCATCGAACGAGCCGAGGAGGAGGCGCGCCGTCTCAACGACGAGTACGTCTCGACCGAGCACCTGCTGCTCGGCGCGGCCGAGACCGGCGGCGAGGGCCAGACGCTGCTCGACCGTCACGGTGCCGGGCGCGAGGCGATCCTCGGCGCGCTCCAGGGCGTGCGCGGCGGTCAGCGGGTGACCTCCCCGAACCCCGAAGGGACGTACCAGGCGCTCGAGAAGTACGGCCGCGACCTGACCGCCGAGGCTCGCGCCGGCAAGCTCGACCCCGTCATCGGCCGCGACGAGGAGATCCGCCGGGTCATCCAGGTGCTCTCCCGCCGGACCAAGAACAACCCGGTCCTCATCGGCGAGCCGGGGGTCGGCAAGACGGCGATCGTCGAGGGCCTCGCCCAGCGGATCGTCCGCGGCGACGTGCCCGAGGGCCTCAAGGACAAGCGGGTGATCTCGCTCGACCTCGGGGCGATCATCGCCGGCGCCAAGTTCCGGGGCGAGTTCGAGGAGCGCCTCAAGGCGGTCCTCAAGGACATCAAGGACAGCGAGGGACAGGTCGTCCTGTTCATCGACGAGCTCCACACGGTCGTGGGGGCAGGAGCCGCCGAGGGCGCGATGGACGCCTCGAACCTGCTCAAGCCGATGCTCGCCCGGGGCGAGCTCCACACCATCGGGGCGACGACCCTCGACGAGTACCGCAAGCACATCGAGAAGGACGCGGCGCTCGAGCGACGCTTCCAGCCGGTGATGGTGGAGCCCCCGACCGTCGAGCAGACCGTGTCGATCCTGCGCGGGCTGCGCGAGCGCTACGAGGTCCACCACGGGGTCCGGATCACCGACTCGGCGCTCGTCGCCGCGGCCGCCCTGTCGGACCGCTACATCACCGAGCGGTTCCTCCCGGACAAGGCGATCGACCTCGTGGACGAGTCGGCCAGCCGCCTGCGGATGGAGATCGACTCGATGCCGATCGAGCTCGACGAGCTCGAGCGCCGCCGGATCCAGCTCGAGATCGAGCGCGAGGCGCTGCGCAAGGAGAAGGACGACGCCTCGAAGGCGCGGCTCGAGTCCCTCGAGCGCGAGCTGGCCGAGCTGGCCGAGGAGGCCGGCGCGATGAAGCAGCGGTGGGAGGCCGAGAAGACGGCGATCGCCGCGATCCGGACGACCAAGTCCGAGCTCGAGACGCTCCAGACCCGGGTCGACCAGGCCGAGCGCGAGGCGGACCTCGGCAAGGCCGCCGAGCTGAAGTACGGGCGCCTGCCCGAGCTCCAGGCGCGCCTCAAGGAGCAGGAGGCGGCCCTGGCGACGCTCCAGGGTCCGGGGTCGCTGCTCAAGGAGGAGGTCGACGCGGACGATATCGCCGAGATCGTCGCCGCCTGGACGGGCATCCCGGTCACGAAGCTGCTCGAGGGGGAGACCGCCAAGCTCGTCCGCATGGAGGAGCGGCTCCACGACCGGGTCGTCGGCCAGGACGAGGCCATCGAGGCCGTGTCGGACGCCGTCCGGCGCGCCCGGGCCGGCCTGCGCGACCCGCGCCGGCCGATCGGCTCGTTCCTGTTCGTCGGCCCGACCGGTGTCGGCAAGACCGAGCTCGCCCGGGCCCTCGCCGACTTCCTGTTCGACGACGACGGGGCGATGGTCCGGATCGACATGAGCGAGTACATGGAGAAGTACGCGGTCTCGCGGCTGGTCGGCGCACCCCCCGGCTACGTCGGCTACGAGGAGGGCGGACAGCTGACCGAGGCGGTCCGTCGCCGGCCCTACCAGGTCGTCCTGCTCGACGAGATCGAGAAGGCCCATCCGGACGTCTTCAACATCCTCCTCCAGGTCCTCGACGACGGGCGTCTGACCGATGGACAGGGCCGGACGGTCGACTTCAAGAACACGGTCGTGATCATGACCAGCAACGTCGGCAGCTCGGCGATCGCCGCGTCCACCGGGGCGGACCGCGACTCGGCCTACGAGGCGATGAAGGCCCAGCTGACCGAGGCGCTCCGCCTCCAGTTCCGACCGGAGTTCCTCAACCGCATCGACGAGGTCATCGTCTTCCACGCCCTGACCGACGTCGAGCTGGCCTCGATCGTCGACCTCCTGCTGGCCGAGCTCGGTCGGCGCCTGGCCGGCCAGGACCTCGGTCTCGAGATCACCCCGGCGGCGCGCTCGCTGATCGCCCGCGAAGGCCACGACCCGACATTCGGCGCGCGGCCGCTCAAGCGGACGATCCAGCGCCTCGTCGAGAACCCGCTGGCGCGGGCGCTGCTCCAGGGGCAGTTCAAGCCCGGCGACCGGATCGTGGCCGACGCGGACCCGGTCGGCGGCACCCTCGTCTTCTCGACGGCCGATGCCTCGGTCGCGGTCGAGGCCGGGACCCGGCGCGACGCTCGGGCCGTTCCCGACGGAGCCGGATCGAGGCGGACGCCGTCCGTCCTTGACCTGCCCGAGACGGACGAGAAGCCGTCTCGGCCCGGCGGCGAGCTCGTCAACTAGATCGGGACGTCGCGGTCGTCCGGTCGGCGATCGCGAGGCCGCGCCGTCCGGCCGGCGAGTCGCGGGGCCGCGCCGTCCGGCCGACGAGTCGCGGGGCCGCGCCGCCGGGCCACCTCCAGTGGTCGTTCCGATGCTCAGCAAGCGTGGTCCGGTCGCGGTCTGCGCTGGATCGTGGAACCCGTCCCGAGTGGATGGTCACTGCACGGCCACCCCCGGTGGTGCCGGGCCATCGAACGGCCCCCGGTGGTGCCGGGCCATCGAACGGCCCACCCGGCCCTGCGCCAAGGACGCGGCCCAGCGGCCCTGCGCCAAGGACGCGCCCAGCGGCCCCGCGCGGCCCCGCATCAAGGGCCCACCGTCCGCACGGGCGCACCGGCCGAGGCCTACGATCGTCGACGATGCGGATCGAGACCGTCCTCGCCCGATTGACGACCCTGCCGGATCCGTTGCCGTCCGGCCCGGAGGCGCTGATGCCGGTCCTGACCGACGGACGATCCCGGGCGTTCCCGCCGCGCGATCCCGCCGCCGACCGACCGGCCGGCGTCCTCGTCCTGATCGTTCCGGGGGACGACGGTGACGCCCGGGTCGTCCTGACCGAGCGACCGACCTACGACGGCCATCATTCCGGGGAGGTCAGCCTCCCGGGCGGCAAGGTCGAGCCGGATGACGCCGATATCGTGGCGACGGCGCTCCGCGAGGCCGAGGAGGAGGTCGGTCTCGATCCCGAGATCGCGAGCGTCCGGGTCCTCGGCCGGCTCGACGAGGTCTGGATCCCGGTCAGTCGGTTCGCGCTCGTCCCGATCCTGGCCGTGGCGGAGCGACGACCCGTCCTCGTCGCGTCGCCGCTCGAGGTCGCCCGGATCCTGGAGCCGTCCGTCTCGGTCTTCCTGCCGGACGCGCCGATCCGGATCGTCGAGCGGACGATCCGCGACTGGCCGCTCCGCTACGGCGCCTACCCGGTCGGGGGCGACGACGGCGAGGAGCTCCTGGTCTGGGGCGCGACGGCCCGGATCCTCGGCCAGCTCGGGGCGATCCTCGGCGACCAAGCCGGGACCTCGCGACGCCGCTAGAGCGGCTCCCCGTGGGACGGGTCGTAGGCCGCGTCCGGATGGTCATCGACGAGCGCCCCTTCGGCCTTGTCGACCGGGCCGGCCTCGAGCGCGAGCGCGACGCCGTCGAGGATCTCGCGCGCCGCGGCATCGTCGGCCCCGGCCAGCTCGATCACGATCGCCCGCATCTCCGACAGGTCGGTCGAGGCGCCGTGGAGCACGCCCGCGGGCCACAGGACCGCCTCGCCGGCGAAGACGCGAGCGGTCTCCTCGCCGACCCGGACGAACCCGCCCCCTTCGATCACGAGGAACCAGGTCGTGTTCGGGTTGGTGTGGGGCTCGATGAGCGAATTCCGGGCGAAGGCCAGCTCGGCGATCGTCCCGCGGGCGTCGGCGTGGACGACGGCGGCCTGGACGCCACGGGTCCCGGCCGGGCCGTCGGGTCGCCGGTGCCCGTAGCCGAACCGCCGGATCTCCATCGTCCGGGCGACGCTGGTCGGGGCGATCAGCGCCGGCGGCGGCGCTTGGTCGACCGGGACCGCGTCGACTTGGCCGGCTTGACCGATTTGGCCGGCTTCGTCCGGATCGTCGACTCCGGGTGGGCGAACTTCGAGCGGGTGAAGTACCGCTCGCGCGCCAGCTTCCGGGCATAGATCTCGAAGACCGGCGGGAACCGGTAGAACCGGATCCAGAGCAGGATCGCGGCCCCGCCGATCATCGTGGCGAGGACGAAGATGAAGTCCCACACGAACAGGCAGAAGACGAGCAGCAGGCTGAACGTGATCAGCCCCGTCCACAGCAGCCACTCGTACATCTCGACATACGGCTGGTGGTTGTGCAGCGCCCGGGTGCGGACGTTGAACAGGATGACGAGGACGATCAGCAGGACGATCGACGAGACCCAGACCGGCCGGAACAGGTCGGGGAACGTGTCTCCGGAGAACTTTTCGAAGAGGTATTCCCAGGGCGGTCGGGTCACCGGCTGACTCCTGCAGGGGCGCATCTGGCGGCGTGGGAGGCCGAGTATGCCATGCCGGGCGGTATACTCGGGCCGGTGACGGATGCCCCCGATCCGGGGCATCGGCGGAGGCGCGTCGTCGACCGGAGATCGGGAGGTGGACCCGGGGTGCGTGCCCTGCTCTCTGTGGCGAACCGTGATGGTGTCTCCACCCTGGCTCGCGAGTTCGGCACGCTCGGCATCGAGATGTACGCCACCGACGGGACCCGCGAGCACCTCGCCTCGGACGGGATCGAGGTCGCGTCGGTCTCCGAGCTGACCAATGTCCCCGCCCTGGTCGGCGGCCAGGTCAAGACGTTCCATCCGGCCGTCTACGCGGGGATCCTGGCTCGCCGTGACGTCCCCGCGCAGCTCGACGAGCTGGCCGAGCACGGGATCGGGCTGATCGACATCGTGGTCGTCAACGTCAAGCCGTTCTCGCCCCAGGCCGGGGCCGAGTCGGTCGCCCTCCACGAGGCGATCGAGATGATCGACGTCGGTGGCGCCGCCCTGCTCGGAGCCGCGGCCCGCAACTACGCCGGGGTGACGGCGGTCGCCGACCCGTCCCACTACGGTCGGGTCGTGCGCGAGCTCAAGGAGCGCGGCTCGGTCTCCGCCGAGCTGCGCCAGCAGCTCGCCGCCGAGGCGTTCGGGATCGTCGCCGCCTACCACGCCGAGATCGCCGCCTACATCAACCAGGTCTCTGGGACGACCTTCCCGACGCGCCTGGCGATGGTCCTCGAGAAGGTCGAGGACCTGCGCTACGGCGAGAACCCGCACCAGCGCGCTGCCTTCTACCGCGAGACGACCCATCGGTCGGGCACGCTGGCCGACGCCAAGCAGCTCCAGGGCTCGCTGCCGAGCTTCAACAACCTGCTCGACCTCGACTCGGCGTACCGGATGGCCCAGGACTTCACCGCGCCGACGGTCGCCGTGGTCAAGCACACCGATCCGGTCGGGATGGCCTCGAACGACGAGCTGGTGGAGGCCTATCGCAAGGCGCTCGAGACTGACTCGGTCGCCGCGTTCGGCGGGATCGTCGCGGTCAACCGCGAGCTGGACGGCGCCACGGCCCGGGAGATCGCCGCGAATTCGTACGAGGCGGTCGTCGCTCCGGCCTACAGCCATTCCGCGCTGGGGATCCTCAAGGCCAAGACCGGGCTCGAGATCCTGGCGGTGCCCGCCGGGCCGACCGACGGCATGCGCGACTACGGCATCGCCAACCTGGACTTCAAGCGGGTCAGCGGCGGCCTCCTCGTCGAGACCCAGGATGCCCTCGGGATCGAGGCCGGCCACCTCCAGGTCGTGACCCGACGCCGCCCGACCCTCGAGGAGCTGACCGACCTGCTGTTCGCCTGGCGAACGGTCCGCCACGTCCGGTCGAACGCCATCGTCCTGGCCAAGAACGCGGCCACGATCGGCATCGGCGCGGGTCAGGCCAGTCGCCAGGTGTCGGTCGAGATCGCCCTGCGGCGGGCGGGCGACCGCGCCCGGATGAGCGTCATGGCCAGCGACGCCTACTTCCCGTTCCCCGACGGGATCGCCCTGGCCGCCAACGCCGGGGTCACCGCGATCATCCAGCCGGGTGGATCCATCCGCGACGAGATGGCGATCGAGGTCGCCGACCGACACCACCTCGCGATGGTCTTCACCGGCCGCCGGCACTTCCGCCACTGACCGCCGATCCCGATGGAGCAGCTGCTCGCCCTCGAGATGGTCCGGGTCACGGAGGCCGCGGCGATCTCGTCCGCGCGGTTCATGGGCCGCGGTGAACGCGACGAGGCGGATCACGCCGCGACCGAGGCGATGCGCCGGACGATGGACGAGATCGACATGACCGGCACGATCGTCATCGGCGAGGGCGAACGGGACGAAGCGCCGATGCTCTACATCGGCGAGCAGGTCGGCCGCCAGAGCGACGACAGCCCGGCGATCGACATCGCGGTCGACCCGCTCGAGGGCACGAACCTGGTCGCCCACGGGCAGGCCGGCGCCATCACCGTCCTCGCCGCGTCGGAGGCCGGTGGGCTGCTCCACGCTCCCGACACCTACCTCGAGAAGCTGTGCGTCGGCCCCGTCGCCGCCGGGCATGTCGACATCGCCGCGAGCCCGACCGAGAACGTCCACCGGATCGCCGAGGCCCTCGGCCGGAAGGTCGCCGACATCACGGTGGTCATCCTCGAGCGCCACCGCCACGAGGACCTGATCGCGGAGGTCCGCACGGCCGGGGCGCGGATCAAGCTCATCTCGGACGGTGACCTGTCGGCCGCGATCTCGTGTGCCGTGTCGGGGACCGGCGTCCATGCGGTGATGGGCGTCGGCGGTGCGCCGGAGGGCGTCATCACGGCGGCGGCGCTGCGCTGTCTCGGCGGCGAGATCCAGGCTCGGTTCCGGTTCCGCAACGACGAGGAGCGCGCCCGCGCGCGGCGGATGGGCAACGATGACGACGAGGCCCGGGTGTTCCGGACGGAGGACCTGGCGTCGGGCGAGAACCTCGTCTTCGCCGCGACCGGCGTCACCAGCGGGGACCTGCTCCAGGGCGTCCGGTTCTTCGGCGGCGGCGCCCGGACGCATTCGCTCGTGATGGGTTACCGGTCGAAGCAGGTCCGCTTCGTCGACACCGTCCAGATGTTCGACCGGAGCCGCCCACCGGCCGTCCGGCTCTAGGCCGGGGCGGTCCACCCTCCGGTCCGCGGGCCGCCGCGCCACGACGCGATCGACCGGACGGCGTCGGCGCCCTCGGCGATCTCCCGTCGCCGGCGGGCGGTGTCGACGGCCTCGCCCCAACCGGGCGGGATCAGTCCGGGGGCCAGGTCCGACAGCGGCGCGAGCACGAACAGGCGTTCCCGGGCCTCGCGGTGCGGCACCTCGAGGAGCCGCGCCGCTCGCGCCGGATCGACCTCGGCGTCGAGCGACCGGGCCGCCTCGGGCCGCTCGACCGACACCCGGGCCCGCCCGAACACCAGCAGGTCGAGATCGAGCTCGCGCGGCCCCCAGCGCCGCCGTGGTCGTCGGCCGAAGGCGCGTTCCAGGCCCTTGAGCGCGACGAGCAACGCCAGGGCGCCGGTGGCGTCGTCGGGACCGGCGGGGACGTCGAGCGCCACGACCGCGTTGCGGAAGTCGGGCTGATCGACGACCCCGACCGGGGCGGTGGCGTACAGGCGCGAGACGCCGCGCACCCGGACGTCCGGCAGGGCCGCGAGGGCATGGATCGCCGCCGCGAGGGTCGCGCCGGCGTCGCCCACGTTGGCGCCGAGGCCGACGTACGCGATCCGGCGTCGCGGGCTCGCCATCGGGCGGGGTCCTCCTCGTGGTCGCCGGCCGTCGTCGCTAGACTCGCCCGGTGGTCGCCGTCGACGTCATCATCCTCCACCCGCTCGCGGCCGAGGGCGCCGGACCACTCGAGCGAGGCCTGGCCGACGCCCGGATCCGCCTCGCCGAGCGGCATCGGCTCGGCTTCCTTCGGGCGGGCGCGGACGATGCCCGGATCGTCGCGGGCGAGCCCGACGGTCGTCCGTTCGGGGAGCGCCTCGCCGACCTCCTCGCGGACCAGCGGGCCGGGCGCGGACTCGTCCTGCTCGGGTCCGGGGCCATGGCGCTGGCGACGATCCGTGACCGCCGGGCATTCGTCGCGACCGCCCGGACCGACGGTCCCGCGGCGCTCGCCAACAATCGGTTCTCGGCCGACGCGGTAGGGTTGAGCGGGCCGGCGGTCGCCGCGCTGCGCGGGGTGCCGCGATCCCTGCCGAGCGACAACTCCCTGCCGCGCTGGCTCGAGTCGGTCGCCGGCGTGAAGGTCGACGATCTGCGGACCCGCTGGCGGCTCGGCGTCGACCTGGACTCCCCGCTCGACGTCCTGCTCGTCGAACGGTCGCGGCGGGGACGCGGCGCGCTGGCGACGGCTGCCGGCGATCCCATGGCGAGCGTCCCATCCGCGGTCGAGGAGCGCCTCGATCGCATCCGCCGGGTGATGGCCGACCCATCCGCCGAGCTCGTCGTCGCCGGTCGGACGTCGGCGGCGAGCCTCGCCTGGCTGGAGCGCGCCAGCCGCGGCCGGGTGCGCGCCCTGATCGAGGAACGGGGGCTGCGCGCATCGACGGTCACGGCCGGACGCCCGACCGACGACCACACCGCGCGCGCCGTTCGCCCGCCACGGAGCGTGCTCGGCCTGGTCCTCGATCGGGACGGTCCGATGGCGCTCGGCGATCGGCTGGCCGAGCTCGGCGACGCCGCGTTGGTGGACAGCCGGGTCCTCCTCGCGCACCGGCTGGGCGTCGACGAGGCGGGTTGGCCCGACGCCGAGTCGCGCTTCGCCTCGGACCTCCTCGACCCGGCGTCGGTCCGCGATCCGTGGCTCGCGGCCCTGACCGCATCCGCGGCGGATGCCCCGATCCCGATCGTCCTGGGCGGACACACGCTGGTCGGTCCCGGTGTCCGGCTCGTGGCCGGCGGCCGCTGATCGTGGACCTCGAGGCCGGCCTGCGCCGGGTCCCCGACCCCGGCCCGATCCCGACCGAGGGCGAGCCCGCCCTCGTCGACCGGATCCGGACCGAGATCGCGGCGAGCGGACCGATGACCTTCGCCCGGTTCATGGAGCTCGCCCTGTACGACGCGGACCTCGGCTACTACCGCGTCCCGGACGAGCGACCGGGACGGACCGGCGACTTCCTGACCGCTCCCGGGATCCATCCGATCTTCGGGGCTGCCATCGCCCGCCAGCTGACCGAAGTCTGGGAGCGCCTGGGCCGACCCGACCCGTTCACCCTCCGCGAGTACGGCGCCGGATCAGGCGTGCTCGGCCTGACGATCCTCGAGGCCCTCGCCGGCCAGGGAAGCCTCGGACGGGTCGCCGGCTCGCCCGACCTGGTCGCGGCCATCCGCTACGCGCCGATCGAGATCAATCCCCATCGTCGGACCGCCCTCGTCGAGCGGGTCGCGGCCGCCGGGTTCGGGTCAGTCCTCGCCGTCGACCTGCCGCCCGATCGCCCCGCGATCGGGGCCGTCCTCGCCAACGAGTTCCTCGATGCCCTGCCGGTCCACCGGGTCCGCCAGGTGGGGGATCGGCTCGTCGAGCTGTACGTCGACTGGGACGGCGCCGGCTTCGTCGATCGGATCGGAGAGCCGTCGACGGCCGACCTCGCGGCGCGCCTGACCGCGGACGGGGTGACCCTCGGGGACGGCGTGACGGCCGAGATCTGTCTCGAGATCGACGGCTGGACGGCCGAGCTCGCCGCCGGCCTCGAGCGCGGTGTCGCGCTGATCGTCGACTACGGGTACCCGGCGCCCGAGCTGTACGGACCGGCGCGTCCGGACGGCACGCTGCTCGCCTACAGCGAGCATCGCGCCCATGCCGATTGGGCCGTGGGCGTGGGTCGTCAGGACCTGACGGCACACGTCGACTTCAGCGCCCTGGAGCGCGCGGCCGTGAGCCGCGGCCTCAGCATGCTGGGCCTCACGAGCCAGGCCGAGTTCCTCGTCGGGGTCGGCACCGATGAGCTGCTCGACGCGGTCCGCTCGGACCCCGGCACGACGATGGAGGACTGGCTGGCGGTCCGCTCGGCGCTGGGCCGCCTGCTGGACCCGCGGGCGATGGGCGGCTTCCGAGTGTGCGTCCTGGGGAGGGATCTGCCCGGCGTTCCGCCCCTGGCCGGCCTGGCGTTCAGGCTCGCCAGGTAGGCTCGGCTACGGCATTCGCCCTATTGTCGCTGGCCGTGTGGCGGCGCACATTGGGCCGGCCGGGGGACGACTCGCATCCTTGCTACGCGCGCTCGGCGCGAGCCGCTCCTCCGGCCCTCCCACCTCCCGTTCCCTGACCGTTCTGGGGCGCTCGGGCGCCCGTCCGGCCGGGCACGTGGCGCCGGCCTCCGCTGATAGAATGGCGCCGCGGGACCGAGTCCCGTGAGCGGTCCGTGCGTGCACGGACCCACCAGTGGCCACGATGGAAGCGCTGCCCAGCCGCAGGTGCCTGCGGGGTGCGTCCGCTGTGAGGTTCGATTGACCGGGATCTGGTACGTCGTCGGGTTCGCCTTCGCCGGCGTGTCGTTCGTGCTCGTGACGATCGCCATGGCCTGGCTGATCTCCCACCGCAACCGCGGCGACGAGCACAAGGGCCTGCCCTACGAGTCGGGCATCGACACGTACGGCGACACCCACGGGCGGTTCGGCCTGTCGTTCTACATCTACGCCCTGTTGTTCGTCGCCTTCGACATCGAGGTGATCTTCATCTACCTCTGGGCGATCGTCTTCCGGGACCTGCTCATCGGCGGCTTCGTGAGCATGCTCGTGTTCGTGTCGATCCTCCTGCTCGGCCTGGCCTACGCCTGGCGAAAGGGTGTCCTGACGTGGCGCTGACCCCGGATCGCCCCGACGACGCGCCGGCGGCCGCCGCTCCCGGCGAAGGCTCGACCGCGATCGAGCCGGCCGGCGCGCACGACGCGGTCGTCCCGATCATCGTCCCGAACACGATGTGGGAGTCGGTCGACCCGCGTGCCTACGTCGGCGGTCGAGCCGACGAGAGCACCCACCTGCGCCAGCTCGAGTCGTCCGACCTGCTGCGCAAGGACGACGCGCGCTGGGGAGCGCTCGACGTCATCCCGACCAAGGCCGACTACGTCCTCGACCTGATCCGCGCGAACAGCCTCTGGCCGCTCCTGTCGGGCCTGGCCTGCTGCGCGATCGAGATGATGTCGACGGCCACCTCGAAGAACGACATGGACCGCTGGGGGATGTTCCCCTTCCGGGCGAGTCCGCGGCAGGCCGACGTCCTCATCGTGGCCGGGACCCTGACGACGAAGATGGCCGGCCCGCTGATCCGGCTGTGGGAGCAGATGCCCGAACCCAAGTGGTGCGTCGCGATGGGCGACTGCACCTGCTCGGGGGGTCGCTACAAGCGCAGCTACGCGACGATCCAGGGGATCGACCGGGTGATGCCGGTCGACGTCTACGTCCCGGGCTGCCCGCCGCGCCCCGAGGGCCTGATCTACGGGATGATGAAGCTCCAGCAGCTCGTCCTCGAGCGTCGCGGCCATTGGCCCGAGCGAGCGGTCGGTCCCACGGTCCCGGACGGGATCTGACCCGATGGATCGAGCGCTCAAGCGCCGCCTCGAGGCCCGCTTCGGTGAGCGGCTGCTCGGCCCCATCCGGCAGCGTCACGACGAGACGGAGATCCGGGTCGCCCCGGGCGACGTCCCCGAGGTCATGCGCGCCCTGCACGACGAACCCGAGTTCCGGTTCGAGGCGCTGATGGACCTGTGCGGCGTCGATACGGGGAGCGTCATGCAGACGGTCTACCACCTGTGGAGCGAGACCACCCCGGACTGGCTGCGGGTCGTCGCCGACGGGCTGTCCCGCGACGATCCCCGCGTCCCGTCGGTGACCTTCCTGTGGAAGGGCGCCGAGTGGCAGGAGCGCGAGGCGTACGACATGTTCGGCATCGCCTTCGAGGGCAACCGGGACCTGCGCCGGATCTACATGCCGGCGGACTACACCAGCTTCCCGCTGCGGAAGGACTTCTTCCTGCCCGACGACGCGGCCCGCTCCCCGGGCGCCGGGGTCCGCCACATGGAGCAGGCCCACGCCCCGTCGAACGCGACGGTTGACGCCCAGGTCCGGAAGGCTCCGTCGTCGTGAGCGCCGACCTGACGACCGCCCGGCACGCCTCGTCCGACGACCCCCGGGTCATGCTCGAGGAAGAAGTGGGCGTCTTCGCCCCGATCCCGCCGTACCCGCCCAGGACCGAGCGGGAGGCCGAGTTCTACACGCTCGGCGACGGCGAGATGTTCATCAACATGGGTCCGCAGCATCCGTCGACCCATGGGGTCCTCCGGGTCGTCCTCAAGATCGAGGGCGAGCGGGTGGTCGATCTCGACCCGGTCCTCGGCTACCTTCACCGCGGTGTCGAGAAGCTGTGCGAGAACGCCGACTACCACCACACGATCGCCTACACCGATCCGCTCGAGTACATCAGCGCGCTGTTCAACGAGTGGGCGCCGGTGATGGCCTTCGAGAAGCTGATGGACGTCGAGGTGCCGCGCCGCGCCGAGTACATCCGGGTCCTGTCGGGCGAGCTCAACCGGGTCGCCAGCCACGCCCTGTTCATGGGCTGGATGGCGCTCGACCTGGGCGGCCTGACGCCGATCCTGTGGAGCTTCATCGAGCGCGACGAGATCGTCGACATGCTGGCCAGCCTGACCGGCCAGCGGATGCTGTTCAACTACTTCCGGATCGGCGGCGTGAACGGCGACCTGAACCACGAGTTCATGAGCCGGCTCGGTGCCTGGATGAGCAAGGCGACCTCGCAGATCGAGGCCAACCAGGCCCTCCTCAACGAGAACGAGATCTTCGTCCGGCGGATGCGCGGCCTGGGCACGCTCGATCGCGAAGCCGCGTTCCGGCTGTGCATGACCGGACCGAACATCCGGGCGTCCGGCGTGCCGCTCGACATGCGTCGGGCGCACCCGTACAGCGTCTACCCCGACCTCGAGTTCGACATCCCGACCCGCCAGGAGGGCGACTGCCTGGCCCGCTACCTGGTCCGCCTGGACGAGGTCAAGCAGAGCATCAGGATCATCGACCAGTGCCTGCACGACATGCCCGACGGCCCGATCATGGCGAAGCTGCCCCGGCTGATGCGGCCGCGCCCCGGTCGCGCCTATGCCGCGGTCGAGGGCCCCCGTGGTCAATACGCCACCTACGCGATCAGCGACGGGACGGACCAGCCGTTCCGGATGCGGATCCACGACCCGAGCTTCGTCCACCTCCAGGCGGTCGGCCTGCTGACGTCGGGCAACCTCATCGCCGACACCATGGCGATCATGGCCTCGCTCGACCCGATCATGGGCGGCGTCGACAAGTAGATGGACTCCCCGAGCCGGACGTTCGAGCGCCTGACCCTGCCGGGCAAGATCATCTTCACGCTCGTCCCGATCCTCATCGCCCTGCTCGCCGGGCTGGTGATGGCGGTCGTCCTGGCCGGTCCGTTCGCGCTCGACTTCCTGTCGGCCAACCTGCCCCTGGTCCGCTTCGTCGTGGCGGCCACGGTCGTCCTGCTGATGACGGTGCCCACCGCGTTCCTGATCATCTACATGGAGATGAAGGTCATCGCCCTGATGAACCTTCGCTACGGGCCGGACCGGGTCGGCCCGTACGGGTCGCTCCTGTCGGTGGTCCACGGCCTCAAGGTCCTGATGAAGGAGGACTTCACCCCGACCGGCGCGGATGGGATCGTCTTCACCTGGGCCCCGGTGGTCGTCTACATGGCCAGCGTGATGACCCTCCTGGTCCTCCCGTTCGCGCCCGGCATCTTCGGCCTCGACATGAACATCGGCCTGCTCTACTTCTTCGCGATGGGCGGGCTCGGGGTGGTCGGGCTGCTGATGGCCGGCTGGTCGAGCTTCAACAAGTACTCGCTGATCGGCGGCCTCCGCTCGGCGGCCCAGGTCGTCAGCTACGAGATCCCGCTGACGTTGTCGGTCGTCGGGATCGTCCTGCTGTCGGGCACGCTCAGCCTGAACAAGATCACCCTCGACCAGTCCGGCAGCCTGTTCGACTGGTACGTGTTCAAGCAGCCGCTGGCGTTCCTGATCTTCATGATCGCCGCGACGGCCGAGGCCAACCGGACGCCGTTCGACCTGACCGAGGCGGACTCCGAGATCGTCGCCGGGTTCGCGACCGAGTACTCCGGGATGCGCTTCGGCTTCTTCTTCTTCGCCGAGTACGTCAACGTGTTCATCGTCTCGGGCCTGGCCGTGGCGTTGTTCATGGGCGGCTGGAACGCGCCGTTCGACTGGCCGTTCCCGATCGTCGCCCAGCCGGACCTCGCCGGGATGGGCGTCGGCCTGCTGCTGGCCATCGGCATCGTCCCGCTGGTCGCGATCCTCCTCCTGGCGATGCCGTTCTACATCCTCAACACCGGGCTGCGCTTCTGGCAGGCGCTGGTCATCGGCTTCGTCCTGTTCAACGTCGTCGCGGTCGCCGCCCTGCTCGGGTTCGCCTTCATCAGCTTCGACTGGGTGGTCGGCCTGCTGTGGTTCCTGATGAAGACCTACGGCTTCGTGTTCCTGTTCGTGTGGATGCGCGGGACCCTGCCGCGGGTCAGGATCGACCAGCTGATGGGCTTCGCCTGGAAGTGGCTGCTCCCGGCCGCCCTGCTCAACCTGTTCGTGACCGCCCTGGCGATCGTGCTCGTGACGACGCCCCGATGAGGACCGACCGATGAGCCTGATCCCGGGCCTCGGCCTCGCCCGCGGGATGGCCCTGACCCTGCGCCGGTTCTTCGAGCCGAAGGTGACCCACCTCTACCCCGAGATCCCGGCCGAGATCTCGCCCAAGTTCCGCGGCCGGCTGCAGCTCCTCTACGACGAATACGGCACGCTCAAGTGCGAGACCTGCTTCCAGTGCGCCCAGGCGTGCCCGATCGAGTGCATCGACATGGGCGGCGAGGACACCAAGGGTCGCTTCGCGGTCCACTGGGGGGCGTCCGAGACGTACGGCGAGCGACGCGAGGAGTCGGCCCTGCGTCGATCCGGACGGACGGTCCCCGATCCGGCCTACGAGCACTTCCACGAGATCGACCTTGCCCCGGTCGATGCCATCCTCGACGAGGTCGACCACGACCCGAAGGAGATGCTCCGGATCCTCGAGGCCATCCAGGCGGCATACGGCTGCGTCCCCGTCGCCGCCCTCAAGCGGGTGAGCGAGACCACGGGCGCGTGGTACGCGATGCTCTACGGCACGGCCACCTACTACGATCACCTGGCCGTCGGTGCGCGGGACGACGGCGGTCCCGCCGATGTCGCCTTCCTCGACGCGCTCGACGGCGCGCTGACCGGTCGGTCGATCGGCGACGGATCGGCGGCCGACGCATGACCGCGCTGCTCAAGACGCCGGCCGCCTGGCCCCGGATCCTGCTGGCCGATCCCGAGGCGAGCGACCCGACCGACCTCGACGCCGCGGTCCGGGCCGGCGCGTTCGACGCGCTCAAGACCGCGGTCCGGGCGATGACGCCCGGCCAGGTCGTGGCGACGGTCGGCGCCGCGGGACTCCGAGGCCGGGGCGGCGCGGGCTTCCCGACCGGCGCCAAGTGGAAGGCGGCCGCGGCCGCCCCGGGCTCGACGAAGTACGTCGTCGCCAACGGCTACGGCGCGGACCCGTCCGTCCAGACGGACCGGACGCTCCTGGAGTCGGCGCCGTACGCGGTCCTCGAGGGGATGGTGCTGGCCGCCTATGCCATCGGCGCCGGCGATGCGATCGTCGCGATCCGGGCCGACGCCGGCGAGGCGATCCGCCGCTTCGAGGCGGCGATCGCGGCAGCCGAGGACGCCGGCTTCATCGGATCGGACGTGCTCGAGACCGGCTGGTCGCTGACGGTCACCGTCCGCCCGGTCCAGGGCGCCTACATGCTGGGCGAGGAGACCGTCCTGCTCAAGGCGCTCGAAGGCAAGCGCGGCCAGCCCGAACAGCGGCCGCCCCACCCGTCCGAGCGCGGGCTGTTCGGTCGGCCGACGGTCGTCCACAACGTCCAGACGCTCGCGGCGGTCCCCTGGATCATGCGCAACGGTGCCGAGGCCTACGCGGCGATCGGCGCCAAGGACAGCCCCGGGACGATCCTGGTCCAGCTCCGCGGACCGGCCGGCGGCGGGATCGCCGAGGTCCCGCTCGGGACGCCGCTCAAGACGATCGTCGGGCTGACCGCCGGCGGGCGGAGGGCGAAGGACGAGTCCGACCGGCCGATCAAGGCCGTCCTCGTCGGTGGGCCGTCGGGCGGCTTCCTGCCGACCGACCTGCTCGACACGCCGTACGACTACGACTCGCTCCGGGCCGTCGATGCCCACGTCGGCTCGGGCTCGATCGTGGTCGCCGACGACCGCGCCTGCATCGTCGACCTGGCCCGCCTGCTGACGAGGTTCTGCGCCGACCAGGCCTGCGGCAAGACGATCCCCTGCCGGATCGGTACCCGCCGGCTGTCGGAGGTCGTCGACCGGATCGCCGTCGGGACCCCGAGGCCCACCGACGCGACCCTGGCCGCGGACCTGGCGTCCGACATCCGCGGCTCGGCCCTGTGCGAC
This sequence comes from uncultured Chloroflexia bacterium, assembly GCA_963781845.1. Lineage (GTDB taxonomy): Bacteria > Chloroflexota > Limnocylindria > Limnocylindrales > CSP1-4 > Chersky-267. The sequence goes on from CAWAHN010000006.1 coordinate 75,383, forward strand.
CACGAGCGCCTGGCGACCCTCCCGGCCACGAGCGCGATGCGATACTTCCGAGCCGAGCTCGACGATCACCTCCTCCGCAGCACCTGTCCTGCGGGCGTCTGTCACCCGATCGCGGTGGCCGTCGCCGGCGGGGCTCATCGAGGCGCCTGATGGCCGACCTGATCACCCGCCCGCCGACCGACCTCGAGCCGACCCCGACGGGATCCGTCGCCGAGCGGCTCCTGACCACCCAGGCCCCGCAGCGGCCGCAATCGACGCCGGTGATCCGGATCGAGGTCGACGGACGGGTCGTCGAGGGCTTCGAGGGCCAGACGATCCTCGAGGTCTGCCGCGACAACGGGATCGAGATCCCGACCCTCTGTTACGAGCCGAAGCTGCCCGGCTTCGGGGCCTGCCGGATGTGCGTCGTCGAGGTCGAGGGCGAGGAGCACCCTCCGATCAGCTGCTCGCGGACGTGCGAGTCCGGGATGAAGGTCGAGACGCAGACGGAGGAGCTCCGTCGCCTCCGCGCGACCAACCTCGAGCTGATCTTCAGCGACCACAACGCCTACTGCCTGCCACCGTGCCAGAACAAGTGCCCGAGCCACATCGACATCCCGGGCTTCCTCAAGCAGAACGCCGAGGGCGACTGGCGCGAGTCGACCCGGATCTTCAAGCGGACGATCCCGTTCCCGAGCGTGCTCGGCCGGGTCTGCCCCGCCCCGTGCGAGGAGCACTGCCGGCGGGACGAGGTCGACGAGGCGATCGCGATCCGGGACAGCCATCGGTACGCGGGCGACCAGGTCCTCAAGGCGATGCTCGACGAAGGCGTCGATCCGCCGCTGCCCTTCGAGCCGCAGGCTCGCAGCGGCCGCCGGGCCGCCGTCATCGGATCCGGGCCGGCAGGGATGAGCGCGGCGTTCTACCTCCTGCTGGCCGGACACGACGTGACCGTCTTCGAACGAGACCCGGCCCCGGGCGGGATGCTCCGGTACGGCATCCCCCAATACCGCCTGCCGAAGGTCGAGGTCCTCGAGGCGGAGTACGAGTCGGTCACCCGGCTCGGCGGCAAGATCGTCTGCGGCCAGGGGCTCGGGCGCGACTTCACCCTCGACGATCTGCAGGGACAGGGCTTCGACGCCGTCCTGATCGCGATCGGGTGCTACGACACCAACAAGCTCGGGATCCCGAACGAGACCGCGGACGGGGTCATCGACGGCCTGGAGTACCTCCAGACGGCCACGCTCGGGCTGCCGTATCCGGGCCACGCCGGGACCCGGGTCGTCGTCATCGGCGGCGGTTTCACCTCGATGGACTGCTCGCGGACGTCCGTCCGCCAGGGGGCGGCCGAGGTCACCCTCGTCTACCGCCGCGACATGAAGGACATGCCGGCGTCCAACGAGGTCCACGAGGCGATCGAGGAAGGCGTCACGGCCATCTTCCAGGCCGCGCCGACGAGAGTGATCGTCGACGAGGCGACGGGCAAGGTGACGGGCGTCGAGTTCATCCGCAACAAGCTCGGTGAGCCCGACGCGTCCGGTCGACGCCGGCCGGAGCCGGCTCCGGGGACCGAGTTCACGATCGACTGCGATCGTGTCCTGCTGGCCATCGGCCAGGGTCCCGACCTGACCTGGATCGGCCCCGGGTCCGAGGGTCCCGAGGCGACCAAGCAGCGTCGGCTCAAGGCCGACGCGGTCACCTTCGAGACCGGCCGTCCGGGCGTGTTCGCGACGGGCGACGTCCGGATCGGAGCGGCGACCGTCGTCCAGGCGATCGCCGAGGGTCGGCGCGCGTCGTACGCGGCCGACGCCTATCTCAAGGGCCTCGACCTGTCGACGATCAAGACCCGCCAGACGCTGGCCGAGCCGCAGCCCGAGTTCTTGTCGATCGTGCCGTTCACCAGCGAGGTCAAGGAGCCGCGCTACCGGCTCAAGGCGATGGACGCCGAGATCCGCAACAAGAGCTACGTCGAATACGAGATCCCGTACACGCCCGCCGAGGCCGTCGCCGAATCGACCCGCTGCCTCCAGTGCACCTGCGAGGCGATCGGGTTCTGCGACCTCCGCCGGCTCGGGATCGAGTACGGCACCACCCTCAGGACGCTCGAACCCGCGTTCCACCAGGGGGCGGGCTATCGGAGCGTCACCGAGAACCGGTTCACGGGCACGAACCACGACTACGTCCGCGACGACAGCCACGCCTTCATCCTGCGCGAGCCGTCCCGCTGCATCGATTGCGGCCGGTGCGCCCAGGTCTGCTCCGAGGTCGTCGGGGCCGCCTGCTACGACTTCATGCGGATCGGCTTCGACACGCTGGTCACGACGCCGCTCGACATGAGCCTGAACGACACGCCGTGCGTGTCCTGCGGGCGATGCGCCGAGACCTGCCCGACCGGCGCGCTGATGCCGAAGCCGCGCGTCCTCCAGAAGTACGAGGTCGACGAGAGCCGCTGCATCCTGTGCGGGATCTGCGTCGACGCGTGCCCCTACGACGCCCTCCGGGATGGCGCCGACTTCGAGCTCGCGCACACGAGCCGGGTCGAGCCGATGATCGACCTGATGGCGATCGCGGCGGTCGATCGAGAGACCGAGGTGACCTACATCCGCCGGGAGCGCGACTGGCTCGACCGGGCGACCGCCGAGGGTCGGCTGCCCGATCCAAGTCGGATGCTGCCGGTCCTGCCGCCGTCGCTGGCGGCCGGCGGTCCGGGATCCGGCAACGGGCATCGCCACGGCTCCAACGGCGAGAGCCACGGCGCGACGGGCGCCGGCCACGCGCATCACGAGTAGCTGAAGGAGATCGGGTGGCCATCCCGGACACGATCCCGATCCTCGGGGTCAGCTGGAACGACGCCCTGTTCGTGATCTTCGCCGGGATCCTGCTCGGCGCGGGATTGCTCGTGGTCACGATGCGCGACATCATCCGCTGCGGCCTGGCGATGATCGTCTGCTTCGGCGCGCTAGCCGGGATCTACGTCATCCTCGGCGCCCCGCTCATCGCCGGTGCCCAGGTGCTGGTCTACATCGGGGCGATCAGCGTCCTGGTCCTGTTCGCGATCATGCTCACCCAGAGCAAGAGCGGCCCGGCTCGCCTCGTGTTCCAGACGCAGGCCGTCCCGTCGGCGATCGCGGCGATCATCCTGGCCGTGATCCTCGCCCTGGCCATCAGCTCGACCGACTGGGGCGGCGCCGCCGTGCGGGTCGCGACCGCGACCAGCGACCTGGCCAAGGTCCTGTTCCAGGATTACGTGCTGCCGTTCGAGGTCGTCAGCGTCCTGCTCCTGGCGGCGGTCATCGGCGGCGTCTATCTCGCCAAGCGCGAGCTCGACCCGGACGAGGAGACCGGGCCGCGATGACGAACTCGCTGGACAGCTACCTGATCCTGTCGGCGCTCCTGTTCTGCATCGGGACCTTCGGGTTCCTGGCCCGCCGGAACGCGATCAGCATGCTCATGTCGATCGAGCTGATGCTCAACGCGGTCAACCTGTCGATCGTCGCGTTCGGCGCCTTCAACCCCGCGCTCCGCCCGCAAGCCTCGGTCATCGCCCTGATCGTCATGGCCGTGGCCGCCGGCGAGGCGACCGTCGGACTGGCCATCGTCATCGCGATCTTCCGCAACCGGCGAACCCCGCTGGTCGATGAGTACGACGCGATGCGGCAGTAGCCGATGCCGTACGACGCGCTCATCCTGCTGATCCCCGCGCTCCCGATCGCCGGCTTCATCTTCGCCGCACTGTTCGGCCGCCGCCTCCAGGCGACCTACGGCCGGAACGCAGCGAGCCTGGTGCCGGTCGCGGTCGTGGTCGTGAGCTGGGTCGCGGCGATGATCGTCGTGATCCCGGCCCTCGGTCACGTCGAGCCGTTCGGCGAGCTCGGCCTGAACGTGCCCCTGTGGGACTGGATCCCGGCCGGCTCGTTCAACGTCGAGATCGGCTTCCACGTCGACGCCCTGACCGCATGCCTGCTCATCGTGGTGACGACGATCGGCATGCTCGTCCACATCTACTCGATCGGCTACATGGCCCACGACCCGGGGACGTGGCGGTTCTTCGCCTACCTGAACCTGTTCATGTTCTCGATGCTCCTGCTGGTCCTGGCCGACAACTTCCTGCTGGTGTTCGTGGCCTGGGAACTGGTCGGCCTGTCGAGCTACCTGCTGATCGGGTTCTGGTATCGCAAGCGGACCGCCGCGCTGGCGAGCAAGAAGGCGTTCATCGTCAACCGGGTCGGCGACGTCGGGTTCGCCCTCGGGATCATGCTCATCTTCATCAGCCTCGGGACGCTGAACATCCAGGACGTCATCGCCCGGATCGGCACGCTCGACCAGGTCACGATCGCCGCGATCGCGCTGCTGGTGCTGTCCGGGGCGATGGGCAAGAGCGCCCAGTTCCCGCTCCACGTCTGGCTCCCGGACGCGATGGAGGGCCCGACCCCGGTGTCCGCCCTCATCCATGCCGCGACGATGGTCAACGCCGGCGTGTACCTCGTCGCCCGGGCCAACCCGATCTTCGCCTACGCCCAGGATGCGATGCTCGTCGTCGCCGGGGTCGGCATCTTCACCGCGATCCTGGCCGCCTCGATCGCTTTCACCCAGACCGACATCAAGCGGGTGCTGGCCTACTCCACCCTGTCCCAGCTCGGCTACATGTTCGCCGCGCTCGGCGTCGGTGCATGGATCGCGGCGATCTTCCACCTGATGGCCCACGGCTTCTTCAAGGGCCTGCTGTTCCTCGACTCGGGCTCGGTCATCCACGCCGTCCACGAGGAGCAGGACATGCGCCGGATGGGCGGACTGTCCAAGAAGATCCCGATCACCTACGTGACGATGCTGATCGGCTCGCTGGCGATCGCCGGGATCCCGCCGCTGGCCGGCTTCTTCAGCAAGGACGAGATCCTCGGCGAGGCGTTCAGCAACGGCTTCGTCGTGGTCTGGGCGATCGGCATCGTCGTCGCGTTCATGACGGCGTTCTACATGTTCCGGCTGATGGGCATGACGTTCTGGGGCCCCAGCCACGTCGATCCCGCGGTCGAACCGACGATCCACGAGTCGCCGCGGTCGATGACCGTGCCGCTCGTCCTGCTGGCGATCCCATCGATCTTCATCGGCCTGTTCCTCGGCCTGCCGTTCGGCGACAGCCGGATCCAGCAGTGGCTCGATCCGATCTTCAAGCGGGCCGACGAGATCATGGCCCGGACCGAGAAGCCGGTCGAGCTGTTCGGGATCGACGGCGCGCTGATCCTGATCAGCGTCGCGGTGGCGACCGTCGGCCTGCTCCTCGCCTGGCGGTACTTCGGGGTCGCGATCGGCGCGCTCCGGCGCGACCCGCGACCCGACCAGGTCCACGCCATCGCGACGGCCAACTCGACGACCCGGTTCCTGTACCGGGCATCGCTCAACAAGTGGTGGTTCGACGAGCTCAACGACCTGCTGTTCATCCGGATCGGCGGCCGCGTGGCGGCCGCGGCGTGGTGGTTCGATCGCAACGTGGTCGACGGCATCGTCAACTGGATCGGGCGGTCGGCCGGCGGGCTGGGGACGGGTCTTCGGCGGGTCCAGACCGGCCGGGTCCAGAACTACGCCCTCGGGATCGCCATCGGCCTGATCGTGATGGCCGGCTCGTATCTCGTCCTGGTCGGTCGCTGATGATCCTCGACCAGTCGGGCCTGCCGTTGCTCACGCTGATCACGTTCACGCCGCTGATCGGGGCGCTGATCATCGCGTTCATCCCGAGGGCCAACGTCCAGGCCGTCCGGTGGACCGCCCTGATCGTGGCGCTGGTGGCGTTCGGGCTGTCGCTGGTCATGCTGGTCTCGTTCGACCCGCACAAGGCCGGCTTCTCGCTCGTCGAGACCCACGCCTGGATCCCCATCTTCGGGATCCAGTACAAGGTCGGGGTCGACGGCCTGTCGGCGGTCCTCGTGGTCCTGACCACGACCCTGACCTGGATCAGCATCCTGGCCTCGTTCGGGCCGATCAAGGATCGGGTCAAGGAGTACATGATCTCGTTCCTCGTCCTCGAGGTCGGGATGATCGGGGTGTTCATCGCCCTCGACATGTTCCTGTTCTACGTCTTCTGGGAGATCGTCCTCGTCCCGATGTACCTGATCATCGGGATCTGGGGCGGCTCGAACCGGATCTACGCGACGATCAAGTTCGTCCTCTACACCCTGGTGGGGTCGCTCCTGATGCTGGTGGCCATCCTGGCCACGGCCTTCACCTACCAGGCCGCGACCGGGTCGTGGGCCAACGCGTTCGACTTCGAGGCCCTGCGGGCGTTCGCGGCCACGACCGGCTTCGCCTCCAACCTCCAGGCGTTCGCCTTCCTCGCCTTCTTCCTCGCCTTCGCCATCAAGGTGCCGATGTTCCCGTTCCACACCTGGCTGCCGGACGCCCACGTCGAGGCGCCCACCGCCGGGTCCGTGATCCTGGCCGCGGTCCTGCTCAAGCTGGGGGCCTACGGCTTCATCCGGTTCACCCTGCCGCTGTTCCCCGACGCCGCCCACACCTTCGCCCCGTGGATCGTGGCGCTGAGCCTGATCGCGATCATCTACGGCGCGGTCGTGGCGCTCGTGCAGCCCGACCTCAAGAAGCTGATCGCCTACTCATCGGTCAGCCACATGGGCTTCGTCACCCTGGGCATCTTCGTGTCCGTGCTCATCCCGGTCGGCGGCGCCGGGCGCGAGCAGGGCATGCAGGGCGCGATCCTCCAGATGGTCAACCACGGCCTGATCACCGGCGCCCTGTTCCTCATGGTCGGGGTCATCTACGAGCGGACCCACGACCGGACGATCGCCAAGATGGGCGGCCTCGCCGGGCGGACCCCGGTGTACGCGGCCGCCTTCGGGTTCTTCATGTTCGCCAGCGTCGGCCTGCCCGGCCTGTCCGGGTTCGTCGGCGAGTTCCTCGTCCTCGTCGGTGCGTTCGGATCGAGTCCGTATGTCGCGGCGGTGGCGACGTTCTGCATGATCCTCGCGGCGGGCTACCTGCTCTGGATGTTCCAGCGGGTCTTCACCGGGGACCTGTCGGACTTCCTGTCGGGCCTCGGCTCCCACCTGACCGACATCCGCCCGGTCGAGCTCGTCACGGTCGTGCCGTTGGCGGCGCTGATCGTCGTGTTCGGCCTGTTCCCGGGGCTGATCCTCAACCTGATCCAGACGAGCGTCACCAGCGTCCTGGCCAGCGTTGCCGACGGCCATGGTGTCGCCCTCCATCTCCTCGGCCGGTAAGGAGCGCCCGACCCGACCATGGCCTGGCACGACATCGCCGCGATCGCCCCGCTTATCGCCGCCGTGCTGGTCGCGGCGGCGGTCATCGTGGTCGACCTCGTCCGGCCCGGCGGACGGACCGCTCCGGTCGTCGTCGGCCTCGTCGGTCTGGCGGTGGTCGCTGCCCTGGTCCTCGCCACCGGCGACGCGACGGCCTTCGGGGGCGCCTACCAGGTCGACGCGCTGACGAGACTGCTCGACCTGCTGTTCGTGGCGATCATCGGCCTGACCGTGCTCCTCGCCCCGGACTACCTCGCCTCACGCGGCCTGCCGCTGGCCGAGTTCGTCGCGATCCTGATCTTCGCGATGACCGGCGCGATGCTGATCTCGGCATCGATCGACCTGCTCGTGCTCTTCCTGGGCCTCGAGCTGATGGTCATCCCCGGCTATCTGCTGGCCGGCTTCGCCAAGCGCGACGCGCTGTCGACCGAGGGCGCGATCAAGTACTTCCTCCTCGGCTCGTTCAGCTCCGCGATCTTCCTGTTCGGTCTGGCCTTCATCTGGGGGCTGACCGGCTCGACGCGGGCGGACGTCATCGCCGGCGACCTCGCAGCGATCGTGGCCGGGACCGCGCCGTTGTCGACCGGCCTGGCGATGGGCCTGGCGTTCCTGACGACGGGCGTCGCGTTCAAGATCGCGGCCGTCCCGTTCCACTACTGGACGCCGGATGCCTACCAGGGCTCGCCGACGCCGGTCACGGGCTACCTGTCGACCGGGCCCAAGGTCGGTGCGTTCGCGCTGATCCTCCGCCTGTTCCTCGGCGCGCTGGGCCCGCTCCACGCCGACTGGCTGATCGTCATCGTCATCCTGTCGACGCTGACGATGACGCTCGGCAACCTGGTCGCGATCACCCAGGACAACGTCAAGCGGATGCTGGCGTACTCCTCGATCGCCCACACCGGCTACATGCTCGTCGGACTGGCCGCATGGTCGAGCGCCGATCCCCAGATCGACGGCATCGAGGGACTCCTGTACTACCTCGTGGCGTACAGCTTCATGAACCTCGGGGCGTTCGGGATCGTCGTCGCGCTCCAGCGTCGGCGCGGCGTGTCGAGCAGCATCGAGACGTTCGCCGGTCTCGGCAGGCGCGAGCCGGCGCTGGCCATCCTGATGACCCTGTTCCTCCTGTCGCTGACGGGCATCCCGCCGACGGCCGGGTTCTTCGCCAAGGCGTTCGTCATCCTGTCGGCCGTCGAGGCCGGTGGACCGGCCGGATTCCTGGCCGTCATCGCCGTGCTCAACGCGGCGGTCGCGGCGTTCTACTACCTGCGCATCGTCGTGTACATGTTCATGCGCGATGCCCAGGGCGATCCCGCCCCGGTCGACAAGAGCTGGATCATGCGCGTCGGCCTCGGCGTCGCCGCGGCGATGACGATCGTCATCGGGCTGTTCCCGGAGCCGTTCATCGAGGCCGTCCAGGCCGCTGCCGCGGTATTCGTGTCCTAGTCGCCGTCGCCCGGGCGCCGGCCGCGTGCGCGCCGCCCGGGTGCCGGCCGTCCTAGGGCGTGGGGGACGCCGAGGGTCCCGCGGATCCGGACGGCGACGGGGATCCGGTGGAGGGAGCGGACGACCCGGGCGAGCCGGCGGCGGACGGGCCGGGCGATGTCGAGAGGGACCCGGGTTCCGGAGATCCGGACGAGCCGGGGCCGCCCGATGGTCCGACCGACGGGATCGCGATCGTCGGGGAGGGCGTCGGCGTCGACGGTGAGGGCGACACGATCGGCGACGGCGTGAGGGTCGGATGGACCGGCCCGGGGGCGTACGCGACGACGGCCGCCACGATGACCGCCCCCGTCGCGATCCCGGCCAGCAGCCCGAGGACGATGGCGAGGCGTGGCAGCATGGCGGGAGGGTACCAGTACCACGCGCCGAGGGCGGGCTGTGCGGGGACGGGCTAGGATGGCGCCCGCATGCGCACGCTCGCCGATCGCCTCCAGCGCCGCCTCATCCCGGCCATCCTGGCCGCCATCGGCGTGTCGCTCATCGCCGCCGGTCTGCTCAACTACACCGACCAGGTCGACGCGACGGCGGTCGCATCGGGGGCGCCCACGGCGGCGCCCACCGACAGCCCCGGACCGAGCACCCTGCTGACGTTCCCGCCGCTGGCGAGCGCCAGTCCCGGGGCCGGCGCCTCGGCGTCACCGGGCAAGGCCGCGGTCGCTTCCCGCGTCGTCGTCCCGGCGCTCGACATCGACCTGCCGGTGATCCGCCAGCCGGGCGGCGCGAATGCGTTCCCGCCGTGCAACGTCGCGATGTACCTGCTCCAGCTCCATCAGCCGGGCCAGCCGGGACCGACCTACCTGTACGCCCACGCCCGGACGGGCATGTTCCTGCCGATCCTCGAGGCGTCCAAGATCAACAACGGCCGACGGATGAAGGGGATGCTGGTCCAGGTCTACACCACCGACGATCAGCTCTACCTGTACGAGATCGTCGAGGTCCGCAGGCACGTCACGACCCTCGACGCGGCGCTCGCCGACAAGCGGGAGGCCGTCTGGCTCCAGACCTCGGAGGGGCCGGTCGGGACGTTCGAGAAGACCCAGGTCATCGCCCTGCCGCTCGGCCACGGTCCGGCCGATCACAAGGAAGCGAACCCGAAGGCGGACCCGGTCTTCTGCCACTAGGCCGCGAGGCGCAGCCTAGATCCAGCCCAGCCGACGCAGGACGTAGGCCAGCAGGAAGGCCAGCCCGAAGATCCCGGCCGTGACCAGCCAGAAGCCGGCGGCCTCGGTGCCCGCGAACGCCGCCCCGGCCTCGCTCATCCCGAAGATCCCGCCGAACGCGGCGATCCCCGCCAGGACGACCGTGACCCCGGTCAGCCGCTTCATGATCAGCGACAGGTTGTTGTTGACCGTCGACAGGTAGACGTCGAGCGTGCCGCTGACGAGCTCGCGGTACGTGTCGAGCTCGTCGGTCAGCCGGATGAGGTGGTCGTAGACATCCCGGAAGTAGACGATCTCGTCGGTGTCGACGAGCTCCAGGTCGCGGTTCGTCAGCTGGTTGAAGATCTCGCGCACCGGTCCGGCGGCCCGACGGATCGCGATCAGCTCGCGCTTGAGCTCGAACAGCCGCTCGAGGACGTCCGGGGTCCCCTTCTCGATGACGGCGTCCTGGATCAGGTCGATCTCGTCGCCGAGCTTGTCCATCAGCGGGAAGTAGCCGTCGACCAGGTCGTCGCAGATCGCCCACAGGAGGTGGTCGGGGCCGCGGTCGAAGATGGGCCCGATCCCGTCGCCGCGCAGGTGATGGGTCGCCCGCGGGTCCCACTCGGGAGCGTGGACGGTGAGCAGGAACCCGTCGCCGAGGACCATGTCGATCTCGCTCGGGCGGATCGGATCGCCGTACTGGAGCGCGAACATGACGATGTGGATGCGGTCCTCGGTGACCTCGATCTTGGCCCGCTGGTTCCCCTCGAGGATGTCCTCGGCGATCAGCTCGTGGAGGCCCAGCCGACGGGTGATCTCGGCGACCTGGTCCGGGGTGGGGCCGCTGATGTCGATCCAGCCCGTCGTCCCGTCGGGGAACGGCGCCGTCGGGATCGCGTCGAGCCCGGTCGACTCGACCAGGCCGGCCGCCGATCGGATGGCGACCCGGACCGCACCGGCGCCCCGGCCCTCGGCGCCGACCACCGGCAGCCGTCCGTCAGAGTGCGAGGGTCGCCGCTGGCTCGTCTGCGCCATCGATGGTCCGCTCGCCTCCACTGTCGATGCCGGGTCCGAGGTCGGGACCGGCCCGGTCCATCCGCCCGGTCTCCGGGCCGCTCGCCAGCATACGCGCCCGTCGACCGCCGAGAGCCAGGGCGGGGATCGCCGCGACGAGCGTCACGATCGCGGCGACGAGGAACAGCCCGACCATGATCCGCGCGGCCTCCCCGGAGGCCCACCGCTCGAGCGCCGCGATGACGAGCCCGTCGCGGAACGGACGACCGACGAGGTCGGGCGGCAGGAATGCCTTGTATGCGTCGGGGGTGGCGTAGATCTGCGCCGTCAGGCGTTCGATCGTCGTCGAGCCGTACGCCGTCAGGACGGCCAGCCCGACCGCCATCCCGATCATCCGGGCGACGGTCACCGTGGCCGAAGCCATGCCGTACGCGGCATGGCCGGCCGACTCGACCGCCGCGGTCGATCGGGGCGTGACCGTCAGCCCGAACCCGAGCCCGAACGCGGCGACCGCGAGCGCCGCCGCGGGGATCGCCGTCGAAGGCGACCAGCCGGCCATCGCGACGAGGGCGCCGGCGCTGATCGCCAATCCGACCAGGCTGATCGCCCGGAGCGAGATCCGACGCACGGCGAACCCGGACAGGAGGGCCCCGACGGCGGTCGCCGCGGCGAGCGCGCCAAGGACGACCTGCTGTTCGGCCGGTCCGCCGTACAGGACGCGGTCGACGAACACGGCTGCACCCACGATCGCCGTCGCGAAGGCATAGCCGGTCAGCAGCGAGACCAGGGCGGCCGAGGCGAACTCGCGCTGGCGGAACAGGCGGACGTCGAGGAACGGGTCCCGCTTCGTCAGGCCCCCGACCACCGTCAGCCCGAGCCCGATGACCGAGATGACCAGGAGGACGGCGATGAACGCCGAGGTGGGGATCCCCAGCACGTCGCCATCGGGTGCGCTGCCGATGAGGGTCAGCCCGATCAGGCCGGCACCGAGGCCGACGGTGAAGGCCACGGCGCCCGGCAGGTCGACCCGGGTCGTCTGGCGGGGCGTCTCCCAACCGGCACTCGCGGCCCAGGCGAACGCCAGGGCGACGATCCCGATCGGGACGTTGATGTAGAACACCCAGCGCCACGACGGCGCCAGCAGGTCGGCGAGCGGGCCACTCGTGATCCCGGCGGCCGCGAGCGCCGCGTCCGCATGGATCGACCTGAGCAGCGCGGCCCCGACGAACGGACCGGCGGCCATGCCGAGGAACGTCAGGGCGCCGATGGCACCGAGCGCTCGCGGTCGCGCATCACCCGCGTAGAGGTGGGCCGCGGCGGCCGTCGCGACCGGGACGAGGATCCCGCCGCCGAACGCCTGGACCAGTCGAGCCGCGATCAGCATGTCGAGCCCCTGCGACGCGCCGGCCAGGAACGATCCGACGGTGAAGGCGGTCAGGCCGAGGAGGAACAGCCGTCGCGCGCCGAAGGTGTCGGACAGGCGGCCGGCCAGCGGCATCGTCGCGACGTAGACGAGGAGGTAGCCGTTGACGATCCAGGACGCCTTCCGGAGCTGGGTCCAATCGGCCAGGTCGACCAGGATCGACGGGAGGGCGACCGCGGTGATCATCAGCTCGAGCCCGGCCAGGAACACCCCGGCCCCGAGCACGGCGAGGATCACGTACGACGCGCGCTGACTCACGGCCGGAGTGTAGCCGGACCGTCCGGACGACCCGGGCGATACCGCGAACGACCACGTCGGCGCGGTGCACCGCGGCACCTGGCCCGATCTCGGCTCCGGTTCCCGATCTCGGCTCCGGCTCCCGGTCCCGGCTCCGGCTCCCGGTCCCGGCTCCGGCTCCCGATCTCGGCTCCGGCTCCCGGTCTCGGCTCCGGCTCCGATCTCGGCTCCGGCTCCCGATCCCGGCTCCGGCTCGATCTCGGCTCCGGCTCCCGATCCCGGCTCCGGCTCCCGGTCCCGGCTCCGGCTCCCGGTCCCGGCTCCGACTTCCGATCTCGGCTCCGGCTCGATCTCGGCTCCGGCTCCTGGTCCCCACTCCGACTTCCGATCTCGGCTCCGGCTCGATCTCGGCTCCGGCTCCCGGTTCCTTGCACCCGGTGCCAGATGCCTGCACCGCTTGCACCCGGTGCAAACAACGGTTCGGCGCGCTGAGAAGCGCGGACCCACTGCCGCGAGACTTGCACCCGGTGCAAGTCCGATCCACCCGCGCGGGTGCGCGACGCCCGTTATAGCCGCCCTGTTGCGCCCTATGCAAGGTCGCCGCAGGGTCACGTCGAGCAGGACCATCGCCGGTCCGACGTGTGCATCCGGTGCAACGCGGTCCGGACCAACTACGCCCGAGGCCCCGGCCCACTACGCCCGAGGCCCCGGCCCGCGGCGGCCGACGCGCGGACCAAGTACCCCGCACCCCGACGGCGGGACCAACTACGCCCGAGGCCCCGCCCGCCCGCGCCCGCCGCCCGAGCCCGACCCCCGGCCCGCGGCTCGACACCCAGCGAGATCGGGTTGACATCGACCGGACCCCGCCGTAGCATCAACGCCGATTTATATAAATCCACGTTGAGCCGTCGCGCTCGGCACGACCTCCGGAGTCTGCCCTGAGTCCGTCCCCCGCCCGCATCCGCTCGACCATCGCGTCGGTCGTCGACCAGCCGGACGAGCTGCGCGAGATCCGTCTGTTCCATCGCGCCCTGGCCGACGTGAACCGACTCCGGATCGTCCAGCGGCTGTCGCAGGGCGCGGCCACGGTCACCGAGCTCATCGACCACGTCGGGCTGTCCCAACCGCTGGTCAGCTGGCACCTCGGCAAGCTTCGAACGTCGGGCATCGTGACCACCCGCCGGAGCGGCCGCGAGACGTTGTGCAGCCTCCGACCGGAGGCGTTCGATGAAGCGGCGGCCCGCGAGCGACTCCTCCTCCGATCGGTCGCCCGCCAGGCGCCCGATCCGACGCCCGCATCGACCCACCCCACCGTCGAGGATCCGGCCCGATGAGCCTGTCGAACGAATCCCGCGGCCGGATCAAGAAGATCTTCGAGCCGATCGCGCTCGGGATGGGTCGGCTGGGCCTCACCCCGAACGGCCTCACCCTGATCGGCTTCGGGATCACGGTCGTCGGCGCGATCCTGCTCGGCTTCCAGCAGTGGTTGATCGGCGGGGTCGTGGTCTTCCTCGGCGGCGTCTTCGACATGTTCGACGGGACGCTGGCGCGGGCGACCGGCAAGGTCGGACCGCTCGGCGCGTTCATGGACTCGGTCTTCGACCGCTGGGGCGAGGCGATCGTCTATCTCGGGATCGCCTGGGGCGGCGTGCTCGCGGGGTCCGATCCCGTCGCCATCCTCGCGACGGCGGCGATGGGCGCGGCGTTCATGGTCAGCTACACCCGCGCCAAGTCCGAAGGCCTCGGCTTCACCGCCGGCACCGGCATGGCCGCCGTCGGCCTGATGCCTCGCGAGATCCGCCTCGTGATCCTGTCGCTCGGCCTGATCCTGGCCGGCGCGACCGCCAACCTCACCATCCTCAGTGCCGCCCTCGGGATCATCGCGGTCGGCGCCACGATCACCGTCATCCAGCGCATCGTCCACGTCCGGAACCAGGCCGTCGCGAGCGACGGGAAGTAGGGAGAAACCAGGTGGCCAAGAACGCCAAGAACGGGTCCAACGGGACGCATGCCGACGGGGCCAAGCCGCGGGCCGGCGCCGGGCGCAAGGACGGCAAGATCCGGGTCGCCATCGTCGGTGTCGGGAACTGTGCCAGCAGCCTCGTCCAGGGCCGCTACTACTACGAGAACGCCAAGCCGGACGATTTCGTCCCCGGTCTGATGCACGTCGACCTCGGCGGCTACCACGTCCGCGACATCGAGTTCGTGGCGGCGTTCGACATCGACAAGAACAAGGTCGGCAAGGACCTGTCCGAGGCGATCTACCAGAAGCCGAACAACACCTACGTCTTCCAGCAGGTCCAGCCGCTCGGCGTCAAGGTCGACCGCGGGATGACCCACGACGGCCTGGGCAAGTACCTGAGCCAGGTCATCGAGAAGGCACCCGGGCCGACGGCCGACGTCGTCGGCATCCTCAAGGAACGCGAGGTCGACGTGATGGTCTCCTACCTGCCGGTCGGCAGCGAGGAGGCCACCAAGTGGTACGTCGAGCAGGCGCTCAGGGCGGGCGTCGCCTTCGTCAATGCGATCCCGGTGTTCATCGGCCGTGAGCCGTACTGGCAGCGACGCTTCGCCGAGGAAGGCCTCCCGGTCATCGGCGACGACATCAAGAGCCAGGTCGGCGCGACGATCAGCCACCGCGTCCTGACCCGCCTGTTCATGGACCGCGGCGTCCGTCTCGACCGGACCTACCAGCTCAACTTCGGCGGCAACACGGACTTCCTGAACATGCTCGAGCGCGAGCGGCTCGAGAGCAAGAAGATCTCGAAGACGAACGCCGTCACGAGCATGCTCGACTACGAGCTCGACCCGGACGACGTCCATGTCGGCCCGAGCGACCACGTGCCCTGGCTGCTCGATCGGAAGTGGTGCTACATCCGGATGGAGGGCACCACCTACGGCGACGTCCCGCTCAACGCGGAGCTCAAGCTCGAGGTCTGGGACAGCCCGAACAGCGCGGGCGTGATCACCGACGCGATCCGCTGCCTGAAGCTCGGGCTGGATCGGGGCCTGACCGGGACCCTCGTCGCGCCGTCGAGCTACTTCATGAAGAGTCCGCCGATCCAGATCCACGACGATATCGCCTTCAACCGCGTCGAGGCCTTCATCCGCGGCGAGGACAACGAGACCCTCGTCGGGACCGAAGCCCCCCAGAAGCGAGCGCTCAAGCGCCTCGCCGGGACGAAGGCGAAGGTGGCGGCCGGCGTCCGGTGACGTCGGCGTCGGATCGGCCCGTCGCGGGCGAGCCGGTCGAACCGAGCCCGAGACGGGCCCTCGAGGCGCCGCACCGTCGCGTGGCCAGCGCGCCTCGTGTGGTCGAGAAGGCAGCGGTCTTCGGCTACCGCTCGGCGGAGTGGGTCCTCGGCCGGCTGCCGACCGGCCCATCCGCCCGGGTCGTCGGTTGGTTCGTCCAGGCGTCCTACCTCCTCTGGCCGAAGAAGCGCCACTGGTCGAACCTCAACTTCGGCCACGTGCTCGGGCTGCGCGCCGGACGACCCGGCGGTCCGACGGATGGCCCTGCGAGCCTATCGGAGCTACGCCCGCTACCTCGTCGAGCTGATGCAGCTGCCCGGGATGCCTCGTGACCAGGCCGGGACGATGCTCGATCCGGCGGCGCTCGACACCGTCGAACGGATCTGGCGCGACTCGAACGGGGTGATCTTCGTGGCCTGCCACGTCGGCAACAACGAAGCCATCGCCGCGGGCGTCGGGGCGCGCGGCTGGCCACTCTCGGGCCTGGCCGACGACTCCACGTTCCCCGAGCTGTTCGAGCACCTCCGTGAGGAACGGGCACGGTGGGGCTCCACGGTCATCCCGTGGCGCAACCTGCGCGAGGTCTACGGCGTCCTCCGGCGAAAGGAGATGCTGGCCCTCCTGGTCGACTGGGGATACCGCCCGGACGACGTGCCGGTCCGCCTGTTCGGTGCGTGGACGACGCTCCCTGCGGGACCTGCCACGCTCGCCGGGAAGACCGGCGCGATCATCGTCCCGGTCGTCGCCCGACGGCTGCCGGACGGCCGGTTCTACGCCACGACCGACGACCCGATCCACGTCGCATCCACCGCGCCCGGGGAGGTCCTCCGGGCGACCCAGGCGGTCGCCGACGCGATCCAGCGGGTCATCGCCGCGGCGCCGGACCAGTGGTACAGCTTCAAGCCGATGTGGCCCGAGACCGAGGCCGAGACCGCCGAGCTCGCGGCGCGCGCCGCGCGGATGGCCGACCCGGACCCCGACCACGCGACGGGGCGCGGGGCCGGATGAACGCGACCTCGCGCCAACGGTTCGGTGCGACCGTGCTGACCGGCGTATCGTGGCTGGCCTGCCACCTCCCCGAGCGAGTCCTCCTGGAGGCGGCCGACTTCGCCGGTGAGCTGTGGTATCGGGCCGACGCTCGCCGAGCCGCCCAGGCGCGACGGAACCTGCAACGGGTGGCGGACTGGCTCGTCGCGGAGGGCCGCGCCGAGCCGCGGATCCGTGCAGCCGCCGGGGACCCGCGCGCGATGGATCGGCTCGTCCGGTCCGCGTTCCGGCACTACGCCCGCTACTACCTCGACGTCGCCCGGGCGCCGTCGTTCACGCCGGCCTTCCTGGCCGAGCGGCTGACCGTCGAGACACCGGAGGCGTTCGAGGCGGCGTTCGGCGAACCGGGCCCGCGGATCTTCGTCGGGCTCCATTTCGGGGCGATCGAGCTCCAGGCCTACGTCGCGGCGGTCCACGCCGACCGACCGCTGATGACCCCGATGGAGACGATCGACGACCCGGCGATGCAAGCCTGGTTCGAGCGGACTCGGGGTGCCCTGGGCATCACCATCGTCGGCCTGCGGGAGGCGCGCCGGGAGCTGATGGGCGCGCTCGCTCGGGGCGAGCCCGTCGGCATCGTCGGCGATCGCGACCTGACCGGCGGCGGGATGCCCGCGAAGCTGTTCGGTGCCAGGACGTCGTTGCCGCTGGGGCCGGCGCTCGTGGCCATCGAGAGCGGGGCGCCGACGTTCGGGGTGGCGGTCCGCCGCCGACCGGGCGGCCGGTACATCGGTCGGCTCGATCCGTTCCCCGTCCCGACCGCCGGTTCCCGGCGCGAACGGGTGACGGCCTTCCTCGACCAGCAGGCGCGGATCTTCGAGCGTCAGATCGCCCAGGCGCCCGAGCAATGGTGGGCGGTCTTCTTCCCGATCTGGCCCGACCTCGAGGCGCCGACCCGATGAGCACGGAGCGCGGCCCGGCGGACGGACCCCGGCCGCCGGACCTCGGCCGGGCCGACCTGCACATCCATACCCTCGCGTCGGACGGGACCGCCGGCGTGGCCGAGGTCCTCCAGCAGGCGGTCGCCGTCGGCCTCCAGGTCGTGGCCATCACCGACCACGAGCGGATCGACTCGGCGCTGGCCGCCCGGGCGCTGGCGGGGCTCGGCGGGATGCCCCTCGACGTCGTCGTCGGCGAGGAGATCTCGACCCGCGGCGGCCATCTCCTTGGGCTGTTCCTGACCGAGCCGGTCCGACCGTGGCAGTCGCTGCGGGCGAGCATCGCCGCCGTGCACGAGCAGGGCGGCCTGGCCATCCCGGCCCACCCGCTCTTCCCCTACCCCCTCTGCGCCCAGGGCCCGGTCCTGCGCCGTCTCCTGGCCGACGCCGATCCGAGGGTCCATCCGGACGGTCTCGAGGCCTTCAACCCGACGACCCTCGGGCGCGGCCAACGCCGGGTGCGCTCGTTCGTCGAGCAGCACGGCCTGGCCGGCATCGGCTGCAGCGACGCCCACGCGCTCGAGGCGGTCGGGCAGGGTTACACGACGTTCCCCGGCCGGACCGCCGACGACCTGCGCGCGGCGATCCTCGACCGGACGACCGCCTGGCACGGGGTCCCTCATCCGACCGGCAGCCAGCTGTCGATCTTCGGACGCCAGCTCCGCAAGCGCGGCCGCGACGTTCGCGACGAGGTCGGCGGTCGCGTCCGGCGCGACGGGACCGGCCGCGATCACGGCTACCCGGGCGGGCGGGCACGACCGCCGCGCTACGAGCCGGTCGACCGTCCGGCCGGCGAACCGGACGTCCGCCGGTGAAGATCGGACTGGTCACCCCGTACGTCTACCCCGTCCCGGGCGGGGTCAACGAGCACGTCCGCTATCTGTACGAGAACCTCCGGCTCCACGGCCACGACGTCCGGATCATCAGCAGCAGCCACGGCCTGCAGCGAGCGTCGGAAGGGGACGTGATCCGGCTCGGCAAGGGCTTCAGCATGCCGATGAACGGCTCGGTCGGGACCATCACCGTGTCGCCGCGCTACGTCAGCCTGGTCGACGACATGCTCGAGCGGGAACGGTTCGACGTCCTCCACTTCCACGAGCCGTTCGTCCCGTTCCTGTCGCTCATCCTGCTGCGCCGATCGCAGAGCATCAACGTGGCGACGTTCCACGCCTACGCCGGGTTCTCGTTGTCGTACGAGTTCGGCGCCCGGGTGATGCAGGGTCACGCGCGCCTGCTCCACGGGCGGATCGCCGTCAGTGCGGCGGCGCGGCACTTCATCGACCGGTTCTTCCCCGGCGACTACAAGATCATCCCCAACGGGGTCGACGTCGATCGGTACCGGAAGGCGGTGCCCATCGCCCGCTGGCAGGACGGCACCCGGAACATCCTGTTCGTCGGACGCCACGAGCCGCGCAAGGGTCTGCTCGACCTGCTCAAGGCCTACCGGATCCTGCGCAAGACCGGCTGCCCGTGCCGCCTCCTGGTGGTCGGCTCCGGACCGCAGGAGCGAGAGGCGCGCCGCTACGTCCTGACCCGCCGGCTGGCCGGCGTGGAATTCCTCGGCCGGGTCAGCGACGCCGAGAAGGCCCAGCTCTTCCGGACGGCGGATGTCTTCGTCTCACCGGCGAGGGGCCAGGAGTCGTTCGGGATCGTGCTGCTCGAGGCGATGGCGGCCGGCGCCCCGATCGTGGCCTCCGACATCCACGGCTACAAGGGCGTGGTCCGCCGCGGCGAGCAGGGACTGCTGGTCCCGCCGGGGGAGCCGCGCGAGCTGGCCGCGGCGATCGGCCGGCTCGTCCTCGACGACGACCTGCGCGCGGAGATGAGCGCGAGCGGGATGGCCCGCTCCGAGACGTTCAGCTGGGAACGGATCACCGATCGCGTCGAGGCCTACTACGGCTTCGTCATCCGCCGGGCGGCGGCCCAGGGCCCACTGCCGCGCGACTTCCGGGCCGAGGTGCCCGCCCCGATGCGTCCGGCCGGGTCCTCGGTCGGCGGGGGCGGCGATCGTCCTGCCGGCGGTCCTCCGCCCGGCGGTGGCACGCCGTCCGAGCCGACGATCGTCGTCCCGGGAACCTAGCCGGCCTGGCCCCCGGGCGCGAGGCTGCCGGGGTCGGACGCCTCGGCCTCGCTCTCGGCCGTCGAGACCCGCCACGTCCAGGCGCTGTACCCGACGACCACGCTGGTCAGGAGGAGCGCGCCGAACAGGAGCAGCGAGGCCGGCACGCTGATCCCCAGGATCGTCGCCGGGGCCATCAGGTGGAACGGGGTCACCGGGTCCGTGTTGACCGGGAACTGGAAGGCATAGAGGTAGGTCGGCAGGAGGCCCTGGTAGGCGTTGACGATCGCCGACGGGAGGGGCAGGGCCGAGATGTTCGGATACCAGACGACGAACCAGGCGATGCAGGCGATGAGCATGCCCGCGGCGAACCGGCGGGCATCCCGCGCGGTGGCGACCACCCAGGCGACCGGCAGCAGGGCGATGAGGACCACCAGGGCGATGGGCTCGATCCGGAAGCCGTCCTGGTTGAGGATGGCCGTGTCTGGCAGGACGGCTCCGACCGCGACCAGGGCGATGACCCCGAGGAGCGCCGTCAGCCCGATCCCGACCAGCCGACGGTCCATCTCGCTCCGCGACCGATCGGGCGCGCCGAGTCGCAGGAGCTGGACCACCAGCAGGACGCCCGCCACGATGAGCACGCCGATGATCCCCGCGGTCCGCCAGGTCAGGACGATCTGGCCGGGGGCCGTCGCGACGCAGGCCTGCGAGCCCGGGTTCACCGCCACGACGCGGACGTAGGCGCACAGCGGCCCCTTGAACAGCCACATCAACGCCGGCCCGAGGACGGCCAGGGCGGCGGTCAGGCGCGCCAGCATCCACGTCCGCGGCGACGGCCCGTTGCGCAGCTCGGCGATGAAGTAGGCCAGGGCGATGAGCAGGAACGGGAGCGCCGCGTAGTAGTGGTACTGGAAGGTGGCCCGATCGATCCGGGCCCACGGCATCCACTGGAACGCGAACGCGACGAAGACCAGCCCGAGCGCCAGGCTCCGCCGACGGAAGGCCTGTGCGGCGACGAAGATCATCGCCGGGATCGACAGCCACCAGGCCACGAGGTTGCCCGCGTCGTAGATCGCGGCGGCGGTATTCCCAGCGAAGCTGTCCTGGTAGAACCAGACCGGCTTGAGGTCGAACGGCCAGGCCCAGTACGGCGACGATGCGGCATGGGTGGCCCGCAGGCCGTTGTGGTAGTCGTACATCGACTGGGTCAGCTGGAGCAGGGTCTGGCCGGTGTGGCCCGGCGGCCACGTGTCGGTCAACCGGTTGCCGAGCGCCACCCACGGCAGGTACGAGATGACGTAGATCGCGACCGGGATGACGGCCAGGCTGACGAGCCCCCACACGATGGGCAGGCCCAGCATCGTCCCGGGTCGGAGCCAGCCCTGCGGTGGGGTCGCCGGCCGCTCGAGCAGCCGGACGGGATCGTCCGGTTCGGGCGGCGGCGCGAGGAGGCGCTTGCGTTTTCGATCACGCTCAACGAGCCGTCGGCCGGGTCGCCGTCGAAGCCCAGCAGGTACTGGCCGGACTCCGCCTGCCAGCGGCTGCCGCCTTCGCGCACGACGACGCGGTCAGCCACGGCACCGATATTGAGCCCGGACAGGGGCATTGTGTCCGGAAGATGGCGGCGCAGCTCGCGCAAGGAGCGCATGATCCGGCGCGCAGGCACGTTGGCTTCGGACAGCGCCTGCGCGGTGCGCAGCACGATCAGGTCCTGGAAGGAAAATCGCCATGCGCCGCGCGGTCCGCGTGCGGGCGTGACGAAGCCGGCGGTGATCAGCGATCGGATGGTGCTGCGCGACAGCCGCAGCAATTTCTCGACGTCCCGGACGCCGTAGGAGTGCACGGCCTCGGTGCGTCCCCTGATTTCGCTTATTTCTTCGCCGCCTTGCGCGCGGCAGGTGCCGGCGCGGCGACCTGCTGCGCACGCTTGGCGGGCTTGCGCGTCGCCGGCTCGGGATCCGCGGCGGGTTTGGCCGAGGCCGCGCGGGCCGGCGCCTTCTTCTCCAGGCTGGCGCGCAGCGCTTCCATGAGGTCGATGACCTGCGCGCCGCCGCTTTCGGGCGCCTCGGACATCGTGATCTCGTGGCCCTCGACTTTCTTCTCCACGGCGGCCTGCACGCGCGCGGCCACGTCGTCGGTGTACTGCGATGGGTCGAACGTGTCGGAGGTCTGCTGCTCGATCAATTGTTGCGCGAGCTTCAATTCCGCGGGCTTCACGTCGGTCTTCGGAATCTCGAGGTCCTTCATCGCGCGCACTTCCCCCGCGTAGAGGAGCTGCTGCATGACCAGACCATCCTCGACCGGACGGATCATCACGATGTACTGCTTGCCGCGCGCGGCCCAGCGGCCGAGCGCGCAGCGGTTGGACTCGCGCAGCGCGGCGGCGAGCAACGCGTAGGGCTTGGCGCCGCCCTTGTCGGGCGCCAGGTAGTAGGCCTTGTCGAAGTAGACGGGATCGACTGCCTCGAGCGGCACGAATTCCGTGATCTCGGCCATGTGGGTGCCGGCCTCTTCCATCGCCTTCAATTCTTCGGGCGTGAACATCACGTACTGGTCCTTCGCGAACTCGTAGCCCTTCACGATCTCTTCGCGCGGCACCACCACTTCTTCCTTGATGCAGATGTATTGCTGCTTCAGCCGCGAGCCGCAGGTCTTGTGCAGCATGTTGAACGACACGGCCTTGCTCGCCTCGGTGGCCGAATAGAGCTTCACCGGGATCGAAACCAGCCCGAACGAAACCGTCAAACTCGCAATCGATCGTGCAGCCATGCGGCCTCCTGCCCACGCGAAATGCGGACGCGAACTGTGAAATATGTCAATCTTTTCCGCAATTTGCAAGCCTTAGTTCGAGGTTCGCGACAACGCCGCCTCCAGGCTTTGCTTCTTTTGCAACGCGTCCCGCCAGCGATCCCCGGTCCGGGCCAAGCGCTCCGGCGCGTTGGCCAGCGTGAAGTCCAGCGGATGCGCGCCGGCCAGCTCATCCCACGTCAGCGGCATCGAGACCGGCGCACCCGGCACCCCGCGCGGCGAATACGCGACGTTCAGCGTCTTGCCGCGCACGTTCATGTTGTAGTCCATGAAGATCTTGCCGGTGCGCTTCGGGATGCTCCATTCCAGCGTGATGTCCTTCGGGTGCAATCGCTGCAGGTGGCGTCCGACCAGTTCCGATACGTGGCGCGCCGCGTCGAAGTCGATCGTGCGCTTGATCGGGACGAACACGTGCAGGCCGGTCTTGCCCGAAGTCTTGACGATGGCCTCCAGCGCCATGCTCTGCAGCAGGTCGCGCAGCCAGAACGCGACTTCCTTGCCCTTCTCGAACGCGACCGCATTGAGTTCCGGCTCCGCGCCCTTCTTCTCCTTGCCCGAGTAGATGTACGGGTCGAGGTCGAACAGCACGTAGTCGGGATAGTTGAGGACCGACGTTTCCAGCGCCTCGAGCGAACTCGCGTAGTCGGTGCTCGTCGAGGTCGCATCGGGGCCGAGCTTCGCGCGCGAATGCCAGACGTGGAACTCGAGCGTGCCTGATTGCGCAAGCCATAGCAGCGTGGGGAGGTTGTTGCACAACAGGTAGTCGTGCTGCTCGTCCTTGCTGCTCGAGAACACGGTGATGGATTCGACAAAGTCCGGACGCTCCTGCTCCCAGTGTTTCTGGAAAAAACGCTGGCCGTTGATGCCGTCCGGCATGCGGATCATCGTCAGCGGGCGGTCGGCCAGGTGCGGCAGCATGAAGGGCGAGACCTGCGCGAGGTACCCCAGCAAGTCGCGCTTGGTGTATGCCGGCAGATTCTGTGCCGGATCCGCGGGCCAGTAGACGCGATCCAGCTGAGTGAGGCGAATCTGGTGCGATCCCACCGCCAGCGTGAACGCCGTCTTCTTTGCAGCGAGCTGGCTCATGATCTCGTCAATCGGGCCCGCGGATGCGGCCGTGCCCGAGGCGGCTTCGGCACGCTTCACGGTCTTCGGATCGATGTCGTCGCGCAGCCGCAGGAAGACCGGCGCGCGCAGGTGGCCGTCCTCGGTCCAGCTTTGGAAGGTCACTTCAGCGACGGCCTCCGGCTCGACCCACGTCGTGGGGGCATTGAGCTCCGGTTCTGCGGAGAATGGATTGGTCTTCCGCTGCAATGGCGCGAGGCGCCCCTTGACCTGCTGCAGCGAGCGCTCGTCGAAGCCCGAGCCCACGTGCGACGCGAAGCGCAGCTCGTCGCGAGGTTTCTCGCCCCTCTCCCAGTAGCCCACCAGCACCGACCCCAGCGGCGCGCGTGAGCCCTTGCCACTGGTGTAGCCGCCGATAACGAAATCCGCGCTCTGCGTGGGCTTCACCTTGCGCCACGACGGCGACCGGCGACCGGCTTCGTATTGGCTTGGCTTGCGCTTGCCGACCACGCCCTCGAAGCCGCTCGCGAGCGCCGCGGCGCTGAGCGCCACGCCATCCTCATGCGCGGGAACGAGTTGCACGAGCGGCGACGGCAGCAGGCATTGCGCGAGATACCGGTGCCGATCGGAATAAGGCGACTTGCGCAGGTCGATGCCCGCGAAGTACGGCAAGTCGAAGCAGAAGAAGACCACGGGCAGCGTTTTGTCCGCCGCCGCGATTTCGCGTTCCGTCTTCAACTGCGCGCGATCCTGAAGCGCTGCAAACGACGGCCTGCCACCCGCGTCGAACGCCACGATTTCGCCGTCGACGATCATGCCGTTCACCAACTGGTGCGCGAGTTCCGCGACGAGCCGCGGGAATTTGTCGGCCAGCTCGAGACCGCGCCGCGAGCGCAGCTTGACGCCGTCCTCGTCGATGAAGGCGAGCACGCGATAGCCGTCGAGCTTCGGCTCCCACATCCAGTCGGGGCGGTGGAATGGCTCGTCGCCGGCTTCGGCGAGCATCGGGCTCATCTTCGCGGGCATCGGGGCGAACTTTCCCGCGGGCGCGAGCTGTGCGGCCGCCAGCCGCTTTACCGGCAGGAATTTGAGTTCCGCGACTGTCTTGCCCGACAGCACCGACCGGTTCTGCTGCATGACGTCCTTCGTCGTCACGAAGCGGTCCTTGTGCTTGATCATCAGCCACTGGTTCTTTTCCTTCGTGCGCACCAGCGCGAAGGAGCCTTTCAGCTTTTCGCCGCGCAACAGGATGCTGAGCTTGCCCTTCTCCAGCCCCTCGCGGACTTCGCGCTCGGCTTGCGCGCGATCGTGGAAGTACGTCATACCGCCTTCGTCGGGCGAGTAGACGCCGCAATCCCAGACGATCACCTCGCCCGCACCGTATTGGCCGGCAGGGATGACGCCTTCGAACGAGCCGTAGTCGTAGGGGTGATCTTCGACGTGCACGGCCAGTCGCTTTTCGCTAGGATCGAGGGACGGCCCCTTGGGCACGGCCCAGGACAGCAGCACGCCGTCGCATTCGAGGCGGAAATCGTAGTGCAACCGGGTGGCAGAGTGCTGCTGGACGACGAAGAGCAGCGGCCCGCCACCCGCGGCCGGCAGCGCCGGCGGAGGTTCGGGCGTCGCCGTGAAGGTCCGCTTCGCCGAGTATTCTTTGAGGGCGTTCTTGGGCATCGGGAAACATACTGACGGAGGTCCCGCGTCATGACAACTGCAAGGGTGCTGGCGGGCGCGAGCGGCTATTCCTTCAAGGAGTGGAAGGGCGTCTTCTATCCACAGGAGATCAAGGCGGAGGACATGCTGGGCTACTACTCGTCACAACTGCCCACTGTCGAGATCAACAACACGTTCTATCGGATGCCCAAGACGTCGGTGATCGAGCACTGGGCGGCCTCCGTGCCCAGGGACTTCCGGTTCGCGATCAAGGCGTCGCAGCGGATCACCCATATGTCCCGCCTGCGCGCGGAAACGGCTGCCGAGCCCGTGGGTTATTTGTACAAGAACCTGGCGGCGCTGGGGTCGAAGCGCGGGCCGGTCCTCTTCCAGCTGCCGCCCAATATGAAGAAGGACCTCCCGCGCCTCACCGAATTTCTGAGCCTGCTGCCGGAGAATCACCACGCGACTTTCGAGTTTCGCAACGACACGTGGTTCGAAGACGATGTCTACGCCGCGCTGAAAAGCGCCGGCGCCGCGCTGTGCCTGTCCGAGCGCGAGGACAGCGCGCCGCCGCCGCTGGTGGAGACCGCGCCGTGGGGCTATGTGCGCCTGCGCCTTGAGTCCTATTCGGACGCCGATCTGACGAAATGGGCGCGCAAGCTCAAGGCGACCTCCTGGCGCGCGATCTACGTGTACTTCATGCACGAGCCGACAGCGCCGGCTTACGCCAGAGCCCTGATGGACGTCGCGTCGTGAGCACGCAACGGGCGGTCGTCGCCGGCGCCGCGAAGGCGGTGAAGATCGCCGTCGACGATGCCACCGAAGTCTCCGGCCTGCTGCAGGTTCCGCCAAAGGCACACGCGTGCTACGTCATGGCGCACGGCGCCGGCGCGGGCATGGCCCATCCGTTCATGGCGAGCTTCGCCGACGATCTCGCCGAACGCGGTATCGCCACGCTGCGCTATCAATTTCCATATATGGAACGCGGCTCGAAGCGCCCGGACACGTCCAAGGTTGCGCAGGCGACGGTCCGGGCTGCCGTTGCCGCAGCCGCCGGGCTCGTTCCCGAACTGGCCCTGTTTGCCGGCGGCAAGTCCTTCGGGGGGCGCATGACATCGCAAGCGCAGGCGGCATTGCCGTTGTCCGACGTCCGTGGCCTGGTGTTCGTCGGGTTCCCGCTGCACCCGCCGGGCAAGCCGGGTGGCGAGCGTGGCGCGCATCTGTTCGACGTGAAAATACCGATGTTGTTCCTGCAGGGCACACGCGACGAGTTCGCCGAGCTTGGTCTGCTGAAGGCGCTGGTCAGGAATCTCGGCGCGCGCGCGACACTAGCGCTCTTCGATGACGCCGATCATTCGTTCCACGTGCCCGCGCGTTCGGGCAGAAAGGATCCGCAAATCCGTGCCGAAATGGCCGATGCGATGGCCGCGTGGATGGTCAAGGTCGCGTAGCCATCACTGCGGCCCGCACATGATCGGGTAGTAAGGTCCGGGACCATAGCCTTCGGCGGTCCATCCCAGCGCGCGCATCTGGTCCACGATGACGGCGCTCGTCGTGTAGCGGTGATTGGTATCGAAGCGGGCATCCCACACGCGGTATACCGGAATCGTCCCCATCGGGCAGGCACCCGTCGTCGAGTCGGGCAGGCCGATGGAAAACACGTTTGCGGACTCCCGCACGAAGTACGGATAGTGGGCCGCCGCGTCCGCGCATTCCGCCGGCGATGCCGAATAGAAATGCGAGTCGCCATACCCTGGTGGAATGTAGAACCTGCACACAGGCGCGAAACCGGTGGTCGCGGCAAAATAGGCGTTGAACGAATGGCCGGTACGCTGCCATCCGGCGAAGCGATCGTTGTTGAGCGCCTGGATTTCCTGGGCCAGCGCGGTCAGGAAAAAATGATCCTGTGCCGCGTTGTAATACTCGACGACCTCGACGAGCTGCGGTGCGATGGTCGCGCCGAATCCGGAGACCAGCAGGATCGCCAGCGATTCGAGTTGCGGCGAGTCGATCACCAGGTTGGCGAAGCGGTTTCCGGCGGCCAGCGGGCGGAAATAAAGCGTCAGAAAGCAACTCTGCCCGGCTGGAATGGCGAACCCCGCGCCACATGTGTCGAACACGTTGTTGAAATCGTAGGGCGTGCTGCCGTTAAGGACGAAACGCGTCGGCGTCAGCGCCGCCGGCCCCGGATTGTGGAGCTCGACCCGCAGTCCTCCGGATTCGGCGTTCACCAGTTGCGCGCCAAAAGCAGCGGTGGCGGGGATGAACGTGATCGATGCAGTACCGGCGCGTGCATCGATGCCGCGGCCGTAGAACGTCAGCAATTCGTCCGGGTTGTCGCTGGTGGAATTGCGCAACCACAGTCCGCCGGAAGTCTGGCCGGTCACAAGCGGCGCGAACTGGATGGTGACCGCGCAAGTATTGCCGGGAGCCAGCACCAATCCGGTAGCGCAGCTGGTGCCGACATGACAGGCGGGCCCCGTCGCCGGATGGACGCTGACATCGGTAAACGACAACGGCTGGTCGCCGCAGTTGGTCACTGGGACATTCGCGATCGTCGCAGTTCCGACGAAGTGGTTGTCGAACCGGATGACGTCGTGGTCGATGCAGAGGCGGCCCGCGGCGCCGGCCGGCAACGCCAGCGCGATGCCGAACAGCAAGAGCAGTCCGTCGATCCGCACTCAGCCGGGCACGCCGCCGCCGGCGGGGCCCTGGGTGACGAACGCGCTCCACGGCGATGACCGATTCGCACCGTTGACCGCGCGCACGCGCCACATCGCGCGGAAGTATTGGCGATTGAACGCCTCTTGTGCGTTGTCGCGCGCCGGCGTCAGTGCCGCGCCTCCTACCGGGAGCCCAAAGACTGCCCGCACCGGATCGGCCAGCAGGTCCTCCGAAGCACTGAACACCAGCGTGATGATCTTTGCCGGTGGCAAGGCGGGATTGCCGGGATTCGCGTCGATGAACCGGATCTGGATCTCGTAGAACACCTCGCAGCCCGCGGGCTGGCCGCTGATTTTCGCGATGGCGAGATTGAAACCCGCCGTGCCGAACCTGGTCTGTGCACCGCGCCCCCATTCGAGCGGCGCAGGAATGTCGGGCCGGGGCGCACCATCACACGACTTGTTGAACAGCGTACGCGACGTGGCCAGCGTCGCGCGGAGACTGCGCTCGTCGCGCACGTCGTTCGCGCCGGGACGGACCCGCACCGGGCAACCGCGGGCGTCCGTCGGCGCATCCGGTGGCGTATTCGGGCACTTGTCGCGGGAATCCGGTACCAAGTCCCCGTCGGCGTCACCGTCGAGCAGCGCCTGCTGCTGGGCTGGATCGGCTTGCATCGCCGCCAGCTTGCGCCGCCGGTCGTTGCGCGCCGCGCGATACGCCGCGAGCGAAAGCGAACCATCGACGAAGTCGTGCGCCAGCCGCGCATAGTCGGCATTGACCGTGCCGATCAAATTGGCGGCGGCCGGCGACAGCGTCGGATCAAGGCAGAGGGCGGCGTCGATCTCGAGCTGGCGCCGGGCGGCGTCCGGCGAGTGCTGCGTCTGATAGGCATCGGCCGCACGCGCCCGGGCTTGCGCCAGGCACTGGTCGGTAGGCGAGGAACTGGTCCCCGTCTGGGCAGACGGCGCGGAAGCCACAGCACCGAAAGCGATACCGAGCACGATGACACTGCGCTTCATGGCATCACCTCCGTCACCGCAATGAGGAAGGCAAGCTCGGCGGCGATGCCCTCGATCAGCAGGTCGCGCTGGATGGCTGCCATGGCCGGATTTTCGTAACTGGCATCCGCGCCGCCCTCGTCGACGATGTACAGGAGCGAGCTCGCCGCCTTGAAGACGGCGGGCTGCGCGTTGGCCTTCGCGCGCGTGGTCGCGGCAACTGCGGTGACGAGATCGCGCACCGGTACTTCAGTGGTGCCGTGCAGAGTCCGCCAATCCTGGATGAATTTGCGCCACTTGAATGCGCGCTGGACCACCTGGCTTACTGTGTTTACCGAATCGCCGACGCTGTTGGAACCGACGAGTGCGTCGTACACCATGTTCACCGAATCTTCATAGGGGCGGTGGCCGTAGCCTGACGCACCGACCGCGTGCTGCGGCACTGAAGCGTCGCCGAGCGCATGCAGCGGCCAGCCCAAGCGTTTCGCCTCGAGCGGCGTTCCCTTGTTCTTCCTGGCCTCGTCGTATCCGAACATCGCCAGGTTGTCGACGGGCGTGAGCTGGAGATGAGGAACGGTCGGCAATTCCCATTCACTCGCGGTGCGGGCGATCGAGTTGCGATGGAAGTCGTTGCCGATCGCCCCGCTCGCGCCAAGAATGATCTGGTAATTCGTCGGCGCCTCGGCTTCGGCGTGGTTCACGTGAATGCCACCGATATCGAACAGAATGGTCACGAGTTCCTCGGTGGTGTCCGGTACGCCATTAGGCCCCGCCCGCGGCATGAATTTCGCCGGTTTCGAATCGAAAAACGTCGGGCTGGCGGGCGTGGGCTTCATGTCGATGAAATGACCAAACCCAACGTAGTCCTCGCTTTCCAGCGAGTCGGCATCGATGCTCGTGATTTCGTCGATGGCTGCGCCGCCGGCGCCCACGGCGACGACCGGGCAGGCTATGCACGCCGGCGGAAACAGCCCGCACGCGAGGATGCACACGGCGCTCACCGCGACAGAGACGCTGACGCCGATACCAGCTACCACCGCGGGATTCTGCAGCGCTTCGAGCGTGGTCGAGCGCAGGACCCAGTCCTTGGTCTCCTTGTCCGGAGCGGCCGCCCAGTATCCGAGCGTTACGCCCGTGTAATCCCGTTTGGGGAAGGCGCCTGGATTGACGGGCACGAGGGGATTGACCGTTGCCAGCACGCCGCTCGGTGCGTAGCTCGCATTGATGTCGCAGATCGCGACGCCGTACCCATAGTGGAATCCAACCGGCAACCGCACGCTGCCCATGGGCAATGCGTCGAGGCCGGTGCCCGCAGGTAGTTGCCAATCAGGCAGCGGGCCACCGAATGCCGTCACGAGGAACGGCGTCGCACACGGCGTCTGGTCAAGTGGCAGACCGGACATGAGCGCGCGCAATTTCGGCTTCGCTGCCGCAGCGTCCGCAAAGAACGCCGTCAGACCCGGATTGGACGTTACGAGCCCCTGGAGGACGAACCGCAGTCGTTCCGACATCGGATCGCCGGCGGCAAAGCCCGCACCGGCCAGCAGCACGTGATACGCGTAGTCGGTCATGCGCTGGTGCACGTCTTCGTTGTGTGCCTGCGCCGGCCAGGGCACAGCCAGTGTCGCGCTCAGGATGGCTGCGACTATTCGCGAAGGGCCGCGCGGCATGGACAACTCCTCTCGATCGACACGGGCTCGTGCGCCCAGATAATGCAGCTATTTGCAGTCGATGGGTAGAGGAGACGAGGCAGGAGGTTTCGGCGCGCGCTACGCCATCGCGGACAACGCCATCCCGGCGCGCCGCATCAGCAGCCGGTTGAGCGGGCTCGAGGGCTTGCGCGTCGCACGTTCGGCCACCAGCGAACTGGCCAGGCCTGGCTTGCGCGCGCGCAGCGCCGCCTCGGTGAACGTAAGGTGGATGAGATCGCACTGGGCGATGCTCCCCCCGCAGCGGTACGCGATGCGCCGGACCCGCGTCAGCCACTCGACGCATTCCGAATAGCCGCGGCGGGCAAAGGACACGATCGCGTTGCAGAGCGGGCGCACGAGAGCCTGTTCGGGCGGCACCACCGCTTCCGCTTCGAAGTCGGTCTCGTGCAGCATGGCAAGCACGCGTTCCGAGGCGCTGCTCCGCCCCGCCGCGGCGAACGCGATGATCGCGTGCACGACATGAAACTGTCGCGCCAACGCGAGCGGCTGCGCTTCCCAGCGATCGGCCAGCGCTTGCCACCGCGTGCCGACATCGATAGTGCGCAGTTCGAGCCGCCACAGCAACGCGGACGCGTCGGTGAGTGCCGCGATGTCGCCCTCCGCCGCGACCGCGATCTGGCGGTCGTGGACCGCGAGCGCGGCCTCCACATCGTCCATCTCCAGGTGAAACAGCGCGCGGTGCCACGCCAGGTGGATGGCGAAGCCATTGCCGTCGCGCCACGAGGGTTCATTGGCGGCCAGGAATGCCAGGCCTTCGCGCGCGCGTCCCTGCATCTCCAGCACGTGGACCAGCGCGTGCATGGCGCCGACATGCCCGGGGTCGAGCGCGAACGCGCGCCGCGCGAATTTCTCCGCGCGCCGGTACTGGCCGTTCTCCTCCAATCCGAACGCCTGCATGGCAAGCACGCTCGCAAACCCCGGCACCCCGGCATTCCAGTGTGGCAGCACCCGGGCGACGCGATCGCGCAACATCCGCCGTTGGCCGAGGCGAAAGTCCAGCGCGTGCGCGACGATGAGCGCCGCGGCGTCACGCGGAAAGGCGCTGACGATTGCCCCGTACCGCGCGAGCGCCAGCCCGGAGTCGCCGTCCAGCCACGCGCGGGCCGCGGCGGCATGGCGCCGCGCGGGGTCGCCGCCATCCATGCTCGACGCTTCGATCACGGCCAGGCTTGCCACCAGCGCGGAACGCGACGCGGCCTCGTCGGCGCGCACGATGAGCGCGGCGCGCAGGCAATGGCCGGACAAACATCCGGGATCATCGGCCAGCAGCCGATCGAGTTCGGCCGCCGGGTCTCCGCGCTGGGTGAGCATCAGTGCGAGCACGTGCTCACAACGCAGGCGCGAGACGGCCTTGGCGGACGGCACTGGCAGACTCGGTAGGTGGGCGTCATTCATGGCCATGGAACCTCGTTGGCGCGGCGCGGCTACTCCGGCACCGTCTCACCGGACCCGCCCATCTCTTTGGGCACGTCCTTCATCTTGGGCAAGCCGTCCTTCATGTGCAGGACCGTCTCCGCATAGTTCACGTGGAGCTGCGGCACGTGGCGATAAGTCGGGATCGTCGCGGCATACACGTCGATCAGCCCCCACAGCGGGTGATCCGTCATGATGTGCCCGCCGCACTCCTTGCAGAACTTGCGATAGCTCTTCTCGGTCTTGTGGTACGTGCCGATCTTGTCGGCGCCGCGCGTGACCTTGACCGCGTCGGGCTTCCAGAGGCTGAATGCATTGACGGGGGCGGCCGACCAGCTGCGGCACGACCCGCAATGGCAGTAACCCGCGGCAACCGGCTCACCGGTCACCTCGATCTCGACGGCACCACAGAAACATTTGCCTGCATGGATCGGGCTCATGGCCATGTCCTTTCGTTGGGGTGAATTAAAACTGTCCGGTTGCTGACGTTGTAGCGATTTCGGTTCAATTTGGCTTCCCCTGAATCGGTGCGGATGAAGGGAAGTCTAGAGAGGAGCCGCGTCACCCGGGTGTCGCGGGCAGCGCCCTATCGTTTCATTTGTTTCAACGCACCGATTCGGCGACCACGCGACGGACTTCGCTGGGCAGGAAGGGCTTCTCGATCACCGGACGCCCGCTCTCCGCGACGAAATCGCGCGACGCCGAGGTCAGCGTGTCGCCGGTCACGAAGACGACGCGTGCACCCTGGCCGGGCCACCGCCGTTCGATCTCCTGGTACAGCGCGCGCCCGTCCAGATCGGGCATGCGCAGGTCGGTCAGGATGACGTCGTAGCGTTGCGCGGCCATGCGTTGCAGCGCGTCCCGTCCCGAACCCACGGTGTCGACGTGATGGTGCGCGGCCGTGAGGATCTCGGCCAGCGTGTCGCGAATCTCCGCCTCGTCGTCGACGATGAGGATCCGGCGTTCACCTTCAGCCATTGCCGAAACCTCGGCGTCCGGCGGCGCGGCCGCATCCACCGCCCCCACCGGCAGCGTGATGGTAAAGACAGCGCCCCCTTCGCTCGGGCAATCCACCGTGAGCGTGCCGCCGTGCGCCTCGACTATCCCCAGGCTCACCGCCAGTCCCACGCCCAAGCCCATCCCCGTCGGCTTGGTCGTGAAGTAGGGCTCGAAAATCCGCGCGCGCAGATGCGCCGGAATCCCGGGGCCATTGTCCGCGACGACGATCCGGATCATGTCGGCCACAGCGACGTAGCGGGTTTCGACCCGTATGTGCCGTGGCAACGGTTGCTCCTGCAGCGATTGCTGGGCGTTGATGATCAGGTTGAGCAGCACCTGATGCAGTTGATCGGCATCGGCCAACGTCGGCGGAATATCCGGCGCAAGGTCCAGCTTCACGTCGATGCTGCTGGTGCGGATGGCATAGCCCGTCATGTCGAGCGCCGCCGTCACGACCTCGTTGATGACTACCGGGCCGCGTTCGGGCTGCTGCTGCCGGGCCATCGCCAGGAACGTGCGCACGATGCGCGCACAACGCTCCGCCGCGACGCGGATTTTCAATGCCGCGGCCTGAGTCGCGGGGTCGCCGCGCTCCTCGAGCAGCACCGCCCGCGCGACGACGACGGACAGTGGATTGTTGAGCTCGTGGGCCACACCCGCCAGCAGTGACCCAAGCGCAGCAAGCTTTTCGCGCTGGTACAGGGTTTCGCGCTGCCGTGCCAATTCCGTCGCCGAGCGTTTCTTTTCCGTGACATCGCGGGCGATGGTCAGCACGTGCGGCTTGCCCTGGTAGCGCATCGGGATGCCATGGACCTCGACGTCCAGCGCGACGCCGTCGTTGCGCAGTTCCGTCACTTCGATGTGCCGCGATTCTCCGGCCGCGACGGAGCGCAGGAACTCGGCTGCGTACGACGGCCCGCCCCACCGCGGAGACAGCGGTACAAAGCCCTCGTTGTCGCCTTGCCCGTAGATCCGCCGCAATGCCGGATTGGTGTCGACGAGCTCACCGTCGGCGGTCCACAGCGCCAGGCCGTCGATCGACGCATTGAACATCGCGCGATACTGCTCTTCGCTCGCCCGCAGCGCCGCCTCGGCCGCCTTGCGCCGCGTGATGTCGCGGGCGAGCGCCAGCACGCGATCGTGGCCGCCGATCTTCACGCGCTTGCCGAACACCTCGTGCCAGTGCAGGCTGCCGTCCTTGTGGCGGCTGCGCCATTCCGTGTGCACCTGCTCACCGCCGACCGCGCGCGCCATCAGCACCATCGCGTCTTCCTGCGTGAACGGATGCTCGCCGGAACTGAGCGTGCCGATTTCCAGTTGCCGGAACTCGTCGCGGGTATAGCCGAAGGCAACACTGGCCTTGGCATTGGCATCGAGAATGGCACCGGTTTCCGTGTCATGCACGAAGATCGCGTCCTCGGCGGCATCGAAGATCGCGCGGTAGCTCGCCTCCGATTCGCGCAGCGCTATGTCCGCGCGCTTGCGCACGCTGATGTCGTCGGCGATCGCGCCCGCCATGGCGTCGAATGCGCGGCTCAGACGGCCGAGTTCATCGGGCCCGGTGAGGCCGCTGCGCGCCGCGAGGTTTCCTGTGGCGAGCTGTTCCGCCGCGCTGACCAGCCGCGCGGTGCGGCGCGTCAGCAGGAAGTGGAAGACGAGCCACATCGTGAGCGCCAGCGCCGTCACCCAGCCCGCCCAGTACAGCGACTGTTGAATTACCTGCGTGCGTGCCTCCGCCTTGTAGCGCTTGAGGTCGTAGGTCAGGAAGAGGCTGCCGGTTCGCGACGGCTTGAGGCCTTCGCCCGCCCCCATCAGGATGCCGGCGTAGCCCAGCAATGCGTCGCCGCCCGCATTTCGCGTCATGCCGGCCCGGCGTTCGCGAATGGCGCCGGCGGCCTGGTCGACATCGAATTGCGGCAGCACATCGGTCATCTGCTTGCCCAGCCAGGCACGGTGCGTGGTCGCGATGACTTCGTTGCGATCGTTGGCCAGCGCCGCAAGGGTGACATCGTGGTTGTGCGCGAGCACCGAGATTTCGTGCTGCGCCGCTTCGAAGTCACCCTTGAGCA
The DNA here is from genome assembly GCA_963781845.1 of uncultured Chloroflexia bacterium. GTDB lineage: Bacteria > Chloroflexota > Limnocylindria > Limnocylindrales > CSP1-4 > Chersky-267. The sequence goes on from CAWAHN010000006.1 coordinate 110,626, forward strand.
GCAGATACTCGAGCGTGCTCTGCAGTCGCGAGACTTCCTGGGCCAGGCGCTTGCGGCTGTCCTCCTCGGCTTCGCGCTCGGCCTGCGGCACGTGATACAGGAGATTCACCGTGCTCAGCACCGCGGTGAAGGCCAGCAGGATGAGCGGGACCGTGACTTTGAGCGACCCCGGCATGCGCATTCCTATTTCGCCATGCTGGCGAGCGGCCCTGGTGCCAGGAGTTCTTCGATGGCCGGTTCCTGGCTGATCAGCTTCGCGTCGAGCATAAGCACCGACAGGCGATTCCCGGTGACCACCAGTTCCGGCTTCGGCCCGCCCAACATGCGCAGGTTCTCTTCGCGCGAAGGAATGCGCAGGCCCTTCAATGTCTGCAGGAACTGCTCGCCGGTCGTCTGCTGCCGGATGCCCATGCGGCGGGCGGCGTCCTGGGGCTCGCTCTTCAGGTAGTCGATCGCACCGAACCAGCCGGTGAGCAGTGCGCGCACAGCGTCTGGATTCTTGGTGATGGCTGTATCGCGTATCGCCAGCAGGTCGACGATTTCGCCCGGTATCTGCGTGCTGTCGAAGAGCGTCCTGGCGCCGGCCTGCAGGAACTGAGCGCGATACGGATCGAACGTGACCGCGCCATCGACCAGTCCCTTTTCGAATGCGGCCGGCTGCTCGTTCGATTCGAGGTGGATCACGTTGACGTCGCTCGCCTGCATGCCATTCAACGCCAGCGCGCGGCTCAGTACGAACGCGCCGAGTGCGCTGCTTTCCACGGCCACCGACTTGCCCCACAGGTCCTTCATCGAGCGCATGCCGCGGCGCCCGACGACAACGTCGGCGCCATTCGACACGTCGACGATCAGGACCACGCGCGGGCGGAATCCGTCCGCCGCGAGTCCGAATAACTCATCCAGGCTGATGACCATGCCGTCGATGGCCTGGTTGCGAAACGCGCGCAGCACCTCGCTCGCCGACGGATATTCCACCAGCTGGACGGCCTTCGCGTCGAGGCGTCCCAACTCCCGTGCAAGATAGAGCGGCTCACTGCCGATCCAGACGTTGGTGCCGATGCGCAGCGCGGGGTCCGGCGCACGCGCACAACCGGATAGCGCCAGCGCGGCGTAAATCAGCACGCAGCCAAGTCCCAGCAGTCGGCGGTGCGCGTTCATCTCACGCTCCGTCCGGCACGAAGATGTAGCCTTCGTTACGAATGGTGCGGATGAAGCGCGGATGTTCGGGGTCGGGCTCGACCTTCTTGCGCAGCCGCATGATGCGCAAGTCGACGCTGCGGTCGAACGGGTCCCAATCGCGCTGGTTGAGGTTCAGGATCCGTTCGCGCGACAGCGGCCGATTCGGGTGTTCGGCGAATGCCCGCAACAGGTCGAACTCCAGCGGGGTCATCGCGACCTCGTCGCCCTGGTCGTCAGTCAGCCGGTGCGCGGCCAGATCCAGCACGCAGCGGCCGATGCGCACGCGTTCGGCGCCGATTTCACCTCGCGCGGCCGCCGACGTGCGCCGCAGCACGCTCTTCACGCGCGCCACCAATTCGCGCGGGTCGAAGGGCTTGGGCACGTAGTCGTCGGCGCCCATTTCGAGCCCCACGATGCGATCGACGACCGTCCCCGCCGACGTCAGCATGACGACCGCGATCGTCGCGTGGCGCTCGCGCACGTAACGCGCAAAGCTCAGGCCATCCTCGCCCGGCATATTGATGTCGACCAGCGCGAGGTCGATCGGCTGCTTTTCTATGAGCGTTTTCGCGACGGCCGCGTTCTCGGCGGCGACCGCCGCGTAATTGTGTGCGACGAAGTATTCAACCAGCACTTCGCGCACATCGGGCTCGTCGTCGACGATCAGGATCGTGGCTTTGGGGCTCACGACCGGCGCTCCACTTCCTTGGACGCTCTTGGGCATGCGCGGGACAGCCTCGCGGGCAAGCGAACCCGCGAATCCTACCGCCATCGTGCCCCGCTGCGTAGGGGCACCTCCGAAATTCCCTGGCTTCATCCGGAACACTCCTGTCGACGCGGAAAGAATATGACGAACCGGGTCCGAACCGAAGGCCTTGGGGCGCGCACGAAACAAATGAAACAAAAGAGCTTCGCCAGCGCAGTTTCGCTGCCGCAAACGCTTTCTAGACTAGGCGCATGACCCAATTCGCCCTCCAGCGCCTCGACGAGCGTGCCCGCGCATCGCTGCTCGCCCACTTTCTTGCGTTGTCGGTATCCGATCGCTGGCTGCGCTTCGGCCGGTCGCTCGCGCCAACGGCGCTGGCGTCCTATGTCGATCGCATCGACTTCGGACGCGACGCCATCCTAGGCATCCACGACGACCAGGACCTTATCGTCGCCACGGCGCACGTGGCCTTCGACAGCGATCCGGCCGAAGTCGCACTGTCGGTCGTTCCAGCGTGGCGTGCCCATGGGCTCGGCAGAGCGCTCGTCGCAGGCGCGGTCGCACAAGCGGCCTGCCGCGGCGCCGCGCGGCTCTACATGCAGTTCCTGGCCGCGAATGTGCCGATCCTGCGCATCGCGGAGCGCTTCGGCATGGCGATCCGCCTGTGTGGACGCGACGCCGAAGCGCATCTCGATTTGTCCCTCGCAACACAGGAAACAATTCGTGCCGCTTCCTGAAATCGTCTCGTTGCATGCGGCGCCTAGGATGGCATCGTGATCGCAACCGAATGGAGATGCCAAATGCTACAGCCCAACACTGCAAACGTGCCGACGAGCCTGGGACCACAAGTCGAAACGCACTGGACCAGGGCCCTTCACGTCGACCTCTACGATGCTCCGCGCCCGCGCGCCCCTGGTCGCGTCGGCCTCGCGTTCGCAACGGTCATCGTCGTGGCCGTGGTCTTGATGACGGCCTTCCTCGAAGCGACGGTCCTGGCCAGCGTCGCCGTGCCGGAAGCCGCCGCCGCCGCGGTGGCCTGCCGTGTGCTGCCGCCGCCCAAGCCGGACCACGCCTGAAGCCAACCACCTGCCGCGCGCCCTCAGGATTCCGGCGCGCGGCTCTTCAACCAAGCAAGGGAGAACCATGATGTCTACCGGCATTGAAGCCGTTGCCCCCGTGACCGACTTTTCCGCACTCAAGGCCCGCCAGCAAGCCGCGTGGTCCACCGGCAACTATGCGGTCGTCGGAACCACGTTGCAGATCGTCGGTGAGAGCCTGGCCGAGGCGCTCGACCTGCGTGCCGGCGAGCGCGTGCTGGACGTTGCCGCCGGCAACGGCAATGCGTCGCTGGCGGCAGCGCGACGCTGGTGCGACGTCACGTCGACCGACTATGTTCCCGCGCTGCTCGAATCGGGCAAGGCGCGCGCGATGGCCGAGGGCTACGCGATCCGGTTCCAGGAGGCCGACGCCGAGAACCTGCCGTTCGGCAGTGCATCGTTCGACGTGGTGATGTCGACGTTCGGCGTCATGTTCACGCCCAACCAGGAGCGCGCCGCGAGCGAACTCGTGCGCGTCTGCAAACCCGGAGGCAGGATCGGCCTCGCCAATTGGACGCCGGAGAGTTTCATCGGCCAACTCTTCAAGACGATCGGCAAGTACATCCCACCCGCCGCAGGCATCAAGTCGCCGTCACAGTGGGGAACGCGCGACCGGCTGATGGAACTCTTCGGCAAAGTCGCGACGAGCGTTCGCACGACGCGGCATCAATTCGTGTTCCGCTACCGCTCGCCGGCGCACTGGATCGAGGTATTCCGCACCTACTACGGCCCGATGAACCGGACTTTCGCGGCGCTCGACGCGCAGCGCCAGGCCGCGTTCACCCAGGATCTGCTGGCGCTGATGGCCGATCGAAACATTTCGGGCGACCGCACGCTGGTGTTGCCGAGCGAGTATCTGGAAGTGGTGATCGAGCGGATGGATTGAACGCCCTCGACGTCCGCGCGCGGGTCAGGCTCACTCAGTACGCACCGTGTGATCCGCTGACCGGCGCGCGCCGGATGCGCACTTCCGGCTTGAGCGCGAGGGACCACGCGACCTCCGCCCGCGCCGCGCGCGACACATCGACATTCTTGCGCGTGTCTTCCTCCGTCCCACCCTGCTGCGGGTGCCATACCCGCACGATGTAGCCGCGCGGCGGCAGATCGGAGAGTACCGCCCTGCCCTGTGCGTCGGTCTTCGCAAAATACGGTGATTCCGACACATAGATGTACCCGACCATCCAGTCGTGGATGTTGCAGCCGAGGACCACCACGCCGGGCTTGTCGAAAGTTACTGCCTGCGGGACGCCGGTATAGAGCGGCAGCTCGAAGCGCTTGGCAGGGGAGAACGAGTACACCTGGTGGCGCACGCTGTCGCGATTGGGAAACGTCACCGCGGTGCCGACGAGTATGGCCTGGACCTTCGGCACGAATTCTTTATCCACCTGGTCCACCACGTCCTGCGGTGGCCGGGCCGGGAACCGGAGATTGCCGTCGCTGGGGACAGCGACGACGACCGCATCGGCGACAGGCTTGCCGCGCGCATCGGTGACCGTGGCCGCGATCTCGGCGTTCTGCGCGTGCGCGAGCGGTGCCACGGCGAGGCCGAGTGCCAGTAGCCAGCGTGCGAGCATGTTCGGAGTCCCCCTAAAAGCGATAGGCGAAGGTCAGGACGATCAAATTGGTCGTGTACTCGAGGCCCTGCGCAGCACGTGTGAAGTCGTAGTGGTAAGCGACTTCCAGCGACGACTGGTCGGATAGCGCATAGTTTGCGCTCAGGGCGCCGCTCCAGGTCGTGCCGCGCAGGCGATAGGCATACAGCTCCGGGTCGCCCCACACCGGGTCCTCCGCGATGGCCGACGAGGCGAGAAAGATCGGCAGGCTCTGTTGCGCCGTCGATTCGACGTCACCGCGGCGCACGCCCGCCCTCGCGTCGAGGCTCAACGTGTCTGTCGGCGCGTAACCGGCTCGCACAAATGCGCCTTGGCCGGCGAGGTCGAATACGTTTCCAGGAATGCCGGGCACGATGGATTCGCCGTGGTCATCGAAACGCCGCTCGTAGTAGAGACCTGCAGACCCTTCGAATTGCTCCGTGAAGCGCTTGCCCGCCTCTAGTCGCACGTCCACGCGGCTGCTCGTGCGCAAGTCCTCGCGATAGTTGTCGTACGACGCGCCCGCCGCAACGGCCAACCACGGGGCCAGATAGCCCATCCCGAATTTGTGCCGATACGCAACCGCGCCGCCGACGACGACGTTGGACAGGCCGCTGAAGCGATCGAATGCTTCGACGCGACCGTTCACCGTAAAGGTCACGGCATCGCTGCCGGTCAACGGAATGAAGTTGGTCGCATTCACGTTCACCACGCCGGCACCCGCCGCGCGCTTGTCCACGGCATCCTGTGCGCGCGTCAGGTTATCGTCGTAGAAGCCGCCTGCGGAGGCGCTGACTTCCCAATCCGCGCGCGCCGGTGCGCAAAGCAACACCGCAACGAGTCCCAGCGCGATGGCTGCCCAGTTGAGCGCTCGTGAGCCACGCAAGCAAGGCGTGGAGGTTGCGGTGAGGAAATGCATGCGCGGGCAGAAAACTTGCTAAAGAGATAGGGAGGCACAGCACGAGTCGTGCCGGGAAACTGGCCGCCACTGTTTAGATTGGGACGGGCCTGGCGCGCAAACTGCTGAGTCCTATGGAGTTTTAGAGTGTTTGCCAGTTGTCATCCACCACTTGTTTATCGTCGTCGGCTCGACCGGGCAGGCACGCGGCGGTACACGCAGCGGCCGATTGCGGCATTGAGCGGCGGATGAATACCGCGTCCTTGCCATGGCGGTCGCCGCGGCTTGGCCTGCAGACGCGCATCCTGTCGCTGTTTCTTGCGCTCATGGTCATGGTGCAGGTCGGTGGTTTCGTGCTGGTCAACACCGTCGGTACGACTGCGGCGCGGACGACCATCGGCGACGAATTGATCGCAGGCGAGCAGGTTTTCCAGCGCTCGCTGCGCCTGGAAAAGCAGCGCCTGATCCAGGGCGCGCGGCTGCTGGCGGCCGACTATGCGTTCCGTGAAGCCATCGCGACCGGGGACCGCGACACGATCGTTTCGGTGCTCGGCAATCATGGCAGGCGCATCGATGCCGACCTCACGATGCTGATCGGACTCGATGGCAAGGTGATCGCCGACACGCTGGGCGGCGACGCAGCAGCCGGGTTCAGGAACCCCAAGCTGCTCGCGGCGGCGGAATCGGAGCAACAGGCCAGCGCGCTGGTGTTGCTGAACGATCATCTCTTCCAGGTCGTTCTGGTGCCGGTGCTGGCGCCGCTGCCGGTGGCGTGGGTGGCCATCGGATTTCAGGTGGACGATGCGGTGGCCGGCATGCTGCGCGGACCGATGCGCTTTCACGTATCGCTGTTCAGCCGGCATGACGGTGCCGGCTGGCGGCTGCAGGCGAGCACGCTGGACGCCGTCGAGCGCGAGCGCGCGCTGCGCGATCTTGCGGCCGATCGCTTCGCCACCGCCGATCCTTCGGGCAACGCCGTGTACGACGCGGTCGCGTTGACTCGCGTGCTGCGGCTGCCTGCCGGCGCCGGCGATTCCGTCGTCGTGTTGCTGCAGGAGCCGCTGGCCGCGGCGATGGAGCCCTTCTACCGGCTGCAGCGGCAGTTGGGACTCATCTCGCTCGTCGCGGTCATCGTGTCGATGATCGCCAGCATGCTGATTGCGCGCGGCATCGTGCGACCTATGCATGACCTGGTCGCCACCGCGCGGCGCATCGCCGCCGGTGACTACGCCGCGCTGCCGCCGCCGTCGCGCAACGACGAAATCGGCGATCTCGCGTCCGCGGTCCGCATGATGGGCGAAGACATCGCGTCGCGCGAATCGCGCATCATGGATCTGGCCTATCGCGACCCTCTTACCAGACTGCCCAATCGCGCGATGTTTGCCGAGGAGTTGGAGGCCGCACTCGGCGCGGTGCCCGGTGGCGGGTCCGTCGCCGTCGTGCTGATGGACCTCGATCACTTCAAATACGTCAACGATACGCTCGGCCATGAAATAGGCGACCTGCTGTTGCGCGAAGTCGGTGCGCGCCTTCGCGGGGCCGTCAAGCGTCCCGGATGCACGGTGGCCCGGTTGGGCGGCGACGAGTTCGCGGTCCTGCTGCCGGGAGAATGGGCCGCTGGCGCGCAACGCATAGCCGCCGCATTGCTGCGCGTGCTCGAAGCGCCGCTCAGCCTCGAGGGGCATACCGTCGATGTGCGCGCGAGCGTAGGCATCACCGCCAGTCCCGAGCATGGCCATGAGAGCTCGGCGTTGATGCGCCAGGCAGACATCGCCATGTACGCGGCCAAGCGCAGCAACCAGGGCATCGTGGTCTGGGACGAGAAATATAACCAGCACGGTCACGAACGGCTGTCGCTGATGAGCGATTTGCGCAAGGCCGTGGATGGGAACGAATTGGTGCTCGTGTACCAGCCGAAAGTGTCTCTTGCCGGCGGTCCTGACCACGGCGTCGAGGCGCTGGTGCGGTGGCATCATCCGGCGCGAGGTGTCGTGCCTCCGATCGACTTCATTCCGTTCGCCGAACAGACCGGCTACATCCGCGCGATCACGCAGTGGGTGCTGGCAGAGGGCATTTCGCAGTGCGCAGTGTGGCGGTCCGAGGGGCTGCACATCAACGTATCGATCAACCTGTCGGCGCGCGACGTGATGGACACGACGTTGCCCGATCGCGTTGCCGCATTGCTCCAGGTGCATGGCTGCGCCGCGCAATGGATCACGCTGGAAATCACCGAGAGCGCCATCCTCGACGATCCTGGCCATGCGGTTGAGAATCTGCAGCGGCTGAGCGCGCTGGGCTGCAAGCTGTCGATCGACGATTACGGCACCGGATATTCGTCGCTGGCTTACCTGCGCCGATTGCCGCTCAACGAACTCAAGATCGACAAGTCGTTCGTCATGGGCATGGTGCGCGACGCCAGTGACAGCGTGATCGTGCGCTCGACCATCGAGCTCGCCCACAACATGGGGCTGGTCGTCGTCGCCGAAGGCGTCGAGGACGAGGCAACCCTGGAACGGTTACGCACACTCGGCTGCGACATCGTGCAGGGTTTCTTCCTGAGTCGCCCGCTGGCCGCAGACTTGGTGCAGGCGTGGATGGAAGGGCCAGTATCGAAACGGGTGCACGAGCCGGCGGGGTTGCGGCGCGTGGTGTGATGGGGATGGGGAATGCGCCACCCGGCGTAACATGGGCAGGCAATGGTTCATGCAAAGGATTCGATGATGCGTGGCTTGCCTGTCGCATTGATCGTGACGTTGCCTCTGCTGGCAGGCTGCGCGATTGCGCCGTCGCCGGCACCCGTGACAACGCCACCGCCTGCTGCGACGCAAGCCCCAGTGGCCGCCGCGCCGCCACCCAGCGCAGCCCCGGCGCCCGCAGCCCGGCGGACCACGCGCCGGCAAGTCCGCCACGCCGTGCAGCTCCCACGCCCGGCCCGAGTGTCGCCAAGGCCGCTCCGCCGTCCGCGTCTCCCGCAAAGCCCGCGGCGCCGCCATTGGACCTCACCTCGCTGGAGCAGCGGCTCAAGAGCACCGACGCCATCGGCGTGCTCACCAAGCTCTCGCTCAAGAACCAGGTCGACGACCTGCTCGATCGATTCCGAGCGTATTACCAGGGGAAGCTCAAGACCAGCCTGGCGGAGCTGCGGCGGTCGTATGATCTGCTGGTGCAGAAGGTGCTCTCGCTGTTGCAGGACAGCGATCCGTCACTGGCGACGGCCATCGTGGCCTCACGCGACGCAATCTGGGGCATTCTTTCCGATCCCAAGAAGTTCGCGACAATCTAGTTCGATACAGGAGACGGCATGAACGCGCGTATTGCGGGATGGGTATTCACGGTTCTGTCAGCGCTGTCCTTTGCCACGCCATCCCTCGCGGCAGACGACGCTGCAGTCAAGAAGGACTTGTTCACCGTGATTACGTTGCAGGGTTTGCCCTGCGGTGAAGTGGTCAGCTATACGACGAAGAGCGACAACGATCACCTGGTGGTGTGCAAGGACGGCAACCGCTACCACGTCTACGTCAATGCGCAGGGACGCGTGGTCGTCGAGAAGCAGTGAGTCCGCTGTTCAGGCTGTCCTTGCCGCCTTCGCAATCAGCCGAGGGTTTCCACCTTGAGTCGCAGCCCCGCGGCCTGCATGACTGCCGGTAGAGTGGAAAGGCGCGGATTGCCCGAACGACTGAGCGAGCGGTAGAGCGTCTTCGCTACTCGTGGCCAATGCCGCTACCGGTCATATGGCCGAAGGACGCTTGCTCAGCCGATCACCGCCCCGCCGGATACTGCACCTTCTCGCTCTCGCCCTTCTCCACCCGCGCCAGAATCGTATTCAGTTCCTGCCGCGCTTCCGGGTCCTTGGCATTGAGAATCAGGTTGCGCAGTATTTCCTCATAAGCAATTTGCTGCGCCTTAGCCGCCGGCACCGAGACATCCGGTTTCACGCCGACGTGCTCCCAATTCGTCTTCGTGATGGGATTGATCGCGCGCCCGTCCGGAATGAACGCGACGAAGCCATGACCCAGCGCCACGAGATCGCCCGGGTTGGCGCCACCGCCCGTCGTCTCGCCCACCAGCGTGCCGCGCTTCTGCGTCTGGAAGTCGTACGCGCATTCCTCGCCGCCCGAGAACGTGTAGCCCGAGACCAGCACGTACACCGGCTTCAGGTACCGCATCTTCACGGACCCGCTGGTCCAGTATTGTCGCGTGTGGTCCTTGGGGCGTTCGTAAATATCGTTGATGTGGCGCTCGTCGCCTTCGGCGAAAAAGTGGCTCATCAGCCACGCCACGCTGCTCGGTTCGCCGCCGCCGTTGCGGCGCAGGTCCAGGATCAGCGCATCGGTGCCTGCGAGCAGCGCCACCGCGGAGGTGTACGCATCACCGACCATTTCGGTGGGACCGAATCCGCGCAGGTCGAGATAGCCGACGTTGCCGGGGAGCCGCTCGACGCGCGCAATGCCGAAGCCATCGCGCGTGATCTCCTCGCGCATCTTCGCCAACTGGTGAGGACTGGGCGTCGCGCCCGGCGGTCTCGATCGTCGCGTCCGGCATGAAGCGTACCGACAAATGCCGGTCGTTCCCTGCCGCGCGCAGATCGTCGGACAGGAGCTTGGCGAACGCCTTCGTGGTACTCGCCTCCGCGTACGCACCTTGGGCCGCCTTCGCTTCGAGCGTGGCCGACGCGCGCTCGGCAATGTCCGGAAACACGTAATTGGATTTGAGCTTCCGGCCCAGCGCCTGGATGACGTCGGCTTTCGCCGCCGCAGAGATGGGTGAATCGGTGGCCGGAGCCTGGGCGACGCTCCCGAATGCAAGTCCCAGCAGCAGGGAAGAAGTCAGCAAGTATTTGGGTTCCATGGTGCGATTCCCTCCGGGATACAGGCGATTCTGAGAGAATATCAGCGCATGCGGTGCGTTTTACGCGTTATTATTGCGTCTGATTGCATCGTCACAGCGGAAACCGAAGCCATGGACAAGTTCGACCGCGAAATCATCGCCGCGCTCTGGAAGAACGCCCGGACCAGCTACAAGGACCTGGGCGAACACGTCTCCCTGAGCCCCAACGCCGTGTCCGAGCGCATCCGGCGCCTGGAGGAGTCCGGCGTGATCCAGAAGTACGAGGTCAAGGTCGACCTGCGGGCGATGGGTATGCCCCTGGCCGCGATCATCGACGTCAAGCTGAGCCCCAACACCACCGCGGTCAAGTTCGAGGCCGAGCTGCAGAAGATTTCGGGAATCCTCGAAGCCACGCTGATGACCGGCGCGTTCGACTACCTGCTGCGCGTTGCATGCCGCGATCAGGAGGCGCTGGTGCGGCTGACGGAGGAGTTGCGCGCGGGGGGGCTGGTGCAGGAGACGTATACGCGGATGCCGTTGCGGACGGTGAAGCTCGGCGGAGCGATCATCTGACGCGTTTCATGGTTGCCCGGCCGCCATGACAATGGCATTGCCTCCATTGGCATTTAGGGATAGCCTTTGGAGTCCTTGCTCACGAAAGGACACCACCATGGCACTCTGGAAAGAAAATACGGCCCCCGCGCAGCCGACCCCGATGCCCATCCCCGAAGCGAAGGAACCCGCCCGGTACGACGCTCCACCCAAGGTCGCGGCTGTTCACCACAGTCCAGTCCCAACACCGGCAGCGCGCGCCGACACCGTGGCGCGGAAGGAATCGTTGATCGCTGCCGATATCACTATCGAAGGCAAGATCGAAGGCGGCGGCAGCGTCCGCATCGCCGGCAATTTCAAGGGCGACGTCAACGTGCAGGGTGACCTCACGATCGAGTCGGGCGCCAAACTGACCGGCAGCGTGCGCGCCGACAATGTCACGATCGCCGGCGAACTCGAAGGCAACGTCGAGGAAGCCACCCGCGTCGAATTGACGCAGAGCGCGGTGGTGGTCGGCGACGTGAAGGGCGGTTCGCTGACCGTCGTGGCCGGCGCCCGCATGCGGGGTCACGCCGAGTTCGGCTGGGGCGACGACAAAGTTTCGAAAACAGGCAAGAGCAGCAACGGTATCGGTACGGGTCACAGCACGAGCTGATGAATCCTGTGCGCCCGGGCGATCCCGGAGCGACCCGCGCGTGTCCGCATTGTCGGGAGACCATCCTCGAAAGCGCGATGGTGTGTCCGGCGTGCCGGCATTACTTGCGCTACGGCGCGAGCGTCGAGGCGCCTTCGGCGCCGGCGCTCACGCCGCTATTGATCGAAGGCAACATCCGGCACCCGCCCGACGCGGAGCCGTGGGAATACACGGTCGTCGTGTCCATCCGCAACGATCTGGGCGAAGAGATCGCGCGCAAGCTGATCGGCGTCGGCGCGATCACCGCCAATGAGCAGCGCAGCTTCACGCTATCGGTCGAAGCCACGCCCACCAAAGGAAAACTTCCCGGAAAAAGCGGTACGCGGCACTGACTAATCCACGAACAACAACGCCGGACATTCGAGATAGCGGCGCAGCGCCTGCACGAACTCGGCCGCCTGCTGACCGTCGACGACGCGGTGATCGAACGACGACGACAGGTTCATCATTTTCCGCGCAACGATCGCCCCGGATCGAATCATCGGTCGCTCGACGATGCGGTTCACGCCGACGATCGCGACTTCCGGCAGGTTGATCACCGGCGTCGTGACGATGCCGCCCAAGGGACCAAGGCTCGTGATCGTGATCGTCGAGCCGGAGAGTTCATCGCGGGTCGCCTTGCCGGAGCGCGCCGCTTCGGCAAGGCGCATCACTTCGCGGCGCTGGACCACAGATCGAGCGTCTCGGCATGGCGCACGACCGGCACCATGAGCCCGGCTTCCGTCTGCGCCGCCACGCCGAGATGCACCGCGCCATAGCGCGTGACGATGCCCTTCTCGTCGTCGAAGCGCGCGTTCATCATCGGAAACGACGGCATCGCGAGCACGATGGCGCGCATGAGGAACGGCAACACGGTGAGCCGTCCCCGCGCCTTGCCGTGCTCGTCGTTGAGTTGCGCGCGCAGCGCTTCGAGTTCGGTGACGTCGATTTCCTCGACGTACGTGAAATGCGGAATCTTCAGCGATTCGCGCATGCGCAGCGCGATCTGCCGGCGCAAGCCGATCACGGCCACGTCATGCTGGCCGGAGCGCTCGGCGTAGCGCAGCGCGCGTTCGGGCTTTGCGGCAGCGCCTTGCGCATGGCGCACGAGGTCGTCGTGCTCGATTCGTCCGCCGGGACCGCTCCCGCGCACGCGCGACAGCTCGATCTGCAGCTCGCGTGCGTGGCGGCGAACGGAGGGCGACGCCAGCGGCTTGTCGACGGAAGTTGGCGCGAACGTTTCGGCTGTGGGCGAACCCGCAGCAGGCTTCGGCCGGGCAACAACAGGCTTCGCCGGAGCGCTCGCCGCAGCTGCCGCCGCGGGTTTGCCTTCAGCGACAGCCCCCGCACCGTCCGTCTCCAGCCGTATCAGTTCGGCTCCCACGGCCAGCTTGTCGCCGGCCTTCCCGCCGAGCGAAACCACGCGGCCCGAAACCGGCGACGGCACTTCGACAGTCGCCTTGTCCGTCATCAGGTCGGCGACGGTCTGATCCGCCTTGATCGCGATCGCCCGGCTGGACGTACCACTCGGCGACCTCGACTTCGGCGATGCCTTCGCCGATGTCCGGCACCTTGACGATGTGGACGCTCATGTCAGTGCCCGCACGGGGTTCATTTGATCTCCAGCACGCGCCGGAACGCGGCGCCGACACGGTCCGGGCCAGGGAAATAGGCCCACTCCTGCGCGTGCGGATACGGCGTGTCCCATCCGGTGACGCGTTCGATCGGCGCCTCCAGATGGAAGAAGCAGTGCTCCTGGACAAGTGCGGCCAACTCCGCGCCGAAGCCGCTCGTGCGCGTCGCTTCGTGGACGATCACGCAGCGGCCAGTTTTTTTCACCGAATTGGCGACGGCGTCCAGGTCCATCGGCCAGAGGCTGCGCAGATCGATGATCTCCGCGTCGATGCCGGTCTCGCGCGCCGCCGCTTCCGACACCCACACCATCGTGCCGTACGTGAGGACGGTGAGCGCTTGCCCCTCGCGGATGATCGCCGCCGATTCGAGCGGCACCGTGTAATGGCCCTCGGGCACTTCGGCGAGC
>CAWAHN010000007.1:0-154962 GCA_963781845.1 uncultured Chloroflexia bacterium
GCGGCCCGAAGCCCCACATCGCGGCCAGGCGCATCAGCAGCCAGACGCCGCCGGAGAGAAGGATGAGCGCGAGCGAGACCTCCAGGGGGGTCACGCTCAGGGAGCTGAACGTGATCCGGGTCGTCGCGGCGCCGAACGGCACCGCGGCCAGGAACACGAGGATCCCGATCGCCGCCGGCCCGACCAGTGCGAGCCGGGTCTCCTCGGTCGACCAGGCGATCGGGTGGAGGACCGTGACGAGGACGGTCCCGAGCGTCAGCGCGATCATCAGGCCGACGAAGAACAGGTTGCCGTTGCTGGTGGCCGCGGCGGGCACGTCCATCGCCATCAGGCCGAGGACGGTCGTCCCCAGGATGAACCCGAGGATCAGCAGGATCCGACCGAGCGCCGACCGACCCAGGATGAGCACGGCGATCCCGGCGATCGCGTACAGGCCGACCCACTTCGACGCGAGCGCCAGCCCGAGCAGGATCCCGACCATCGGCAGGACGAGCCAGAACGCCCACGGCCTTCGCCAGCGACCCGTCCACAACGGCGTGAACAGCGTGTAGGCGGCGACGATGAACAACCCGACGTAGACGTCGTTCATGGCGATCCGGCTCTGGACGAAGAGCATCCCGTCGACCAGGACGAGGATCGCCGCGATGACCGCCACCTCGCGGCGCCGGAACAGCATCCGCACGAGAAGGAAGATCAGGCCGGCCATCAGCGCGCCGGCGATGACCCCGGGCAGACGCCAGGCGAATGCGTGATCGCCCGTGTCGACCGACGCCAGCGTGCCGTCGGCGGATGCCACCAGGATGTCCTGTCGATCGGAGCTCGGGTAGTCCGCGTTCCCGTCGAGCGCCCAGGCCTGCGCCCGGAACGGCAGCCGCGCGTCGGCGAACGTCGCGTTGGCGTGCGGTTCGATGACGTAGATCGTGTCGCTCGATCCATCCGGCGCCGTGCCGAGGACGTGGACCATCCCCGTCGGCTCGTCGAACAGGACCCGCCGGACGTCGCCCGGGACCTTGAACGTCTTGTCCCGGCTCGGCCGCGTCTTGCCGTCGGAGTCGCCGAGCAGCAGCACGGCGATCTGCTTGTCGGCGAGTGCGACGTACAGGCTCGGCTTATCGATCCCGGTGACCTTGGCCATCCCGCGGGCGGCGGAGTCCAGCTCGACGGTGTCGACGACGGCGCCGGTCGCCGGGTCGATGAACGACACGCCGGTCGGACCCGACGCCGCGATCCGGGGCAGCGAGCCGATCGTGAACCCCTCGAGGCGGCCGTCGGCGATGGCGCCTTCGATGGACGTCCGCACATCCTCGTCGAAGCCGCCCAGGACGACCACCGGCGCACCCGAGGCCGCCGGCGCCGCGAGTCGACGCTCATACTCGGCGGCGTCGCCGCGAGTGATCGCTGCCAGCGTCTTTGCGGCCGCAGCGTGATCCGGGACGGTCGCCGGGTCCGCGGTCAGGCCGCTCCCCGTTCCGCCGTCGGCGAGGTCGACCACCCCCGGGAGTGGGGTGGTCCCCAGGATCTCGCCCGTGTCCGGGTCGACCGATACGACCGACCCGTCGGCCGTGGCGACCGCCAGGGCGGTCCCGTCGTCGGTCACCGCGATCCGGGTGATCGGCGCACCGACGTTGGCCAGCTCGGTCGGCCCGATGTCCGACGGGACCGTCGGGTCGGAGGGGGATTCCGCCGACGACGCGGTCGCGGCGTCGACGACGAGCAGGGAGCCGTCGTCGGTCCCGATGAACCCGCGGCGTCCGACCGAGTCGAGACCGATCGCCGCCGCCCCGGGGACCGTCCAGGTGACCACGAGCTTGCGCGTCGTCAGGTCGTAGCCTCGCACCTGGTCGCCGCCGGCGACATAGAACCGATCGCCGCCGTGGCCCGCGGGCAGCGTCGTGTCCTCGTATCGCCCGGCGACCACGGCATCGCGCACGGGCATCCCGAGCGACACCTCGTCGGTGACGCGGTCGTCACCGGCCACGATCAATCCGACCGCCATCGCGTACTTGGCCAGGTGGGGATGGGTGTACTCGTAGATCTCGTGCGGCATCCCGTAGCGCCAGTCCTGGAGGAACTCGGTCGCCGTCCTGCGCGTGATACACCTCGTCGAAGTGCATCCGGTACGGCTCGGACAGCCGGAACGTGCGGAGGACCAGGGCGGCCACCACGATGACGATCAGCAGCCACAGGTCGATCCGCGCGAATCCGCCGCCGCCCTCGCCGTGGAGCCGCCGTGACCGGTCGGGCTGGAGCGCCCGGATCGCGCCGAGGCCGAACGGCAACGGCAGGCCGCCACGGTCGTCGATCGGCGGGTCGGACGTCGTCGGGCCGGACGTCGCCACCGGAGCGATGCCGCCCACCGCCAGGGCCGAGACGCCTGCGCTCGATGGGGCCGGAGCCCCCGGAGCCGCGGTCGACATCGCCGGCCCAGCCCCAGCCAGCGCCGCGACCGGCGCGGTCGCACCGCTCGGCGCCTCCGGTTCCAGGTCGTCCGGTTCGAGGGCCCCGGACGCCTCGAGGGCCTCCCAGTGCTCGTCGGTCAAGGCCTCGGTATCGAGTCGACGGAGCGCTGCCGGTCGAAGCTCGGTCAGGACCCACGCGAAGACGGCGACGTGGCCGACGACCACCAGCGTGACTCCGAGCGGCGAGCGGATGGCATCGGCCGACCCGAGCCAGTCCTTGATCCCGGGGTTCTGGAAGTATGGGATCAGCAGGACGGCGTACAGGTTGGCGAAGCTCGCCACGGCCAGGACCGCGTAGGCGATCCGCCAGCGGACCGAGGACGCAGCGAGGATCGCGCTGAGCGCGAACGCCGGGAAGAGATACCGCTCGTGGACCCGGGTCGGGAGCACGAAGAAGATGAGGGCCATCGCCGTCAGCGCGACGACGAGCAGCCGCCGATCGTCGACCAGGACGCGGAACGGGCCGCCCGGGAGGCCGTCGTCGACCACGACCGTCGAGCGTCGCGAGTAGCGCGCCACCACCAGGCAGATGGCGGCGATGGCGACCAGCAGGAGCGCGGTCCCGACGTAGAGCGCCGGGATCCCGCCGACCATCGTCGCGTCCTCGCCGGCCTTCGCACCGGCCACGTCCCGTAGCCACGTCCCGTTCTCCGCGAGGCCGTTCCCGGCCGTGGTGAGGAGCGCCCAGGGGTTGTAGGCGTTGACCGTGATGTAGGGGTAGCCGCCGGCCGCCTTGCCGACCTGTCGGATCAGGTCGATGAACGACAGGCCGAACGGGATGCACAGGACGATGGCGGTCAGGAAGCCGACGGCGGCGCTCGTCACGAGCCGCACGGGACCCTGGCCGAGCCGGTCGAACCAGCGATCGCCGGTCGGGCCGGCGGGCCGTTCGACGGCCGGATCCTCGTCGGCATCCGTCGGGCCCGGCGGACGGAGCCAGTCGTAGAGGTGGCGTCGGAGCAGGACGACGGCGATGATCGGGACGAGGATCCCGAGCTGCGGCTTGATGATCGCCGCCACGACCGCCCAGAACGAGGCCCGCTCGGGTCGACGGCGCCACAGGTCGCGGACGCTGAGCAGCACGAAGATGACGCCGACGGCGTCGACCTGACCCCAGATGGCGCTGTCGAACCAGGTGACCGGGTTGACCAGGAAGAGGGTGGCGCCGATGAGCGCGGCCCGACGCGATCCGCCGAGCTCTCGGACGATCGAATGGATGAGCCAGGCGATGACGACGTCCGAAAGGATCGCCGGCAGCTTGATCAGGTCACCGATCCCGCCGATCGCGTTCCCCACGACCCCGATCAGCCACAGGACGTAGAGGTAGCCGGGGGTGTAGTCGATGAACGAGACCCGGCTGTAGAACCCGGCCGGGCCGTTCGCGGCGAGGTCGCCGGCCCAGGCCTGGAAGGTTCCTCGATCCGCGCCGAATCCGGACCCGGGCAGAAGGACGTATGCGATGATGAGGCGGAAGGCCAACCCGAGGATCAGGATCGCGATGAGCGCCCCGACGGCCTGGGATGACCGCTTCGGCGTTGCGGTGCCTCGGTCGGGCACACCGGGATGATCGACTGCCAGGGAGGTTCCCCTCCTGCACGGGCGCTGAGGTGGAGCGGAGTATAGCGCAGGGTCCCTTGACGGACGTCCGAACGAGCCGCCGACCCGCCACCCGCTCGAGTCCGTCGTTCGACGGTCCTCGCCGGCCTCGCGATCGCGGCCCTGCTGTTCGTGGTCTACGTCGTCAGCAACCCCCAGCGGCCGAGCTACTACAACCATTTCGTGTGGCAGGCCGAGGCGTTCCTCGACGGCCGGGCGGCGATCCGCTTCCCGGTCGCCGACGGGCCCGACGGCCACGGCAACGACCTGTTCCAGGACGTGGTCCCGGCGACCGGGCCGCACGGCGAGACCACCGGCTACGGGATCCTGCCGTTCCCGCCGTTGCCGGCCGTCGTGCTGATGCCGTTCGTGGCGATCTGGGGCCTGTCGACGGACGCCCAGCTCATCGCGGCGTTCATCGGCGCGCTCGACGTCGCGATCGCGTTCTGGTGCCTCGGGCGGCTGCCGATCGGTCGTCGGTCAGGGTCGCCACGACGCTGTTCCTCGGCCTGGGCACCGTCCTGTGGTACGCCGCCGAGCTCGGGACGACCTGGTACCTCGCCCACGTCGTGGCGGTCGGCCTGACGCTGCTGGCGATCGGGGTCGCCCTGTCCCGCGACCCGGCGGCTGCCGCCGGCGAGCCCGACGACGAGGCCTCTCTGGCGGCCGGCCGCAGCCCGGCGGCGGCTCGGACTGGACCCGGGCCAGGTGCTGGCCGGATTCCTGTTCGGGCTCGCGTGCACGCGCTCGCCTGACGATCGTCTTCGGGTTGCCGTTCTTCGTGCTCGTCGGCGGGGGCGGCGATCGCCTGCGCCGGGCCGGTTCGGCGATCGTGGGGATGTCGATCCCGATCGGCGTCCTGCTCGCCTACACCTGGGCGACGACGGGCCACCTGCTCAACCCGGATACGACGTCCTGTACCAGGCCGAGACGGCGTCGTACCCGCAGCTCGCCTACCACCCCGGCTGGGGCATCGAGGACCCGCGCTACCTGGTCCAGAACCTCGGACTGTTCCTGGGCGGGCTGCCGTCGATCATGCCCGACCTTCCCGATTGCGCGGCCGGCGCCCCGCGCGAGCTCTTCTCGACCATCTGCCCGATCGTCGCGCCGCGCGACGTCGGGATGGGCCTGTTCCTCACGAGCCCGGCCTGGCTCCTGGCCTTCGCCTCGCTGCGCTGGTTCGGACGCGATCGCCTGGTCACGGGGGCCGCGATCGCGGTCCTCGCGATCGCGCTCGTCGACCTGATGCATTTCAGCCAGGGCTGGGTCCAGTTCGGCTACCGGTTCAGCAACGACTACGCGCCGTTCGGGCTGATCCTCCTGGCCCTCGCCCTCGAATCCGGCGGGCGTCTGCGCCGGCTCGGCTACGTCCTGATCGCCCTGTCGATCGCGATCGTCGCCTGGGGGGTGACCTGGGGGCACCTGTACGGATGGTGACGCCCGAGCGGCCGGCGCCGGCGACCCTTGGAACGGTCCTCCCCGCGCTCGGCGCCGGTCTGATCGGATTCGGCCTGTCGGTGGCGACGCTCCTGCCGGGGGTGGCGTTCTGGGACACCGCCGAGCTCCAGGCGATCGGCCCCCTTCTCGGGACCGGCCACCCGACCGGGTTCCCGACCTGGGTCATCCTGGGCTGGCTCGCGTCGGTCGTCTTCCAGCCGTTCGGCGACCCCGCCTTCCGGATGAACCTGCTCGATGCGGCCTGCATCGCCGTCGCCGCCGGCCTGACCGCCGTCCTGGTCGGGCGGCTGACCGGGCGGCCGTGGATCGCGTTCGCCGCGGGCGTGCTCCTGGCGACCACGCCGATCGCCTGGTCGATCGGGACCCACGCCGACGTCCACGCCCTGTTCCTGGCGTTGACGGTCCTCCTGCTCGTGCTGCTCGTGGACTGGGAGCGACTCGACCGAGCGGGCAGCCCGGGTGCCGATCGGCGCCTGATCGGGGCCGCCGTGGTCTTCGGCCTCACGCTCGGCAGCCACAGCCTCGTCCTGCTGCTCGCGCCGTCGATCGCCCTGTTCGTCGTTCGCGGTCGCCCCCGGCATCCTCCGCCGGCGACGGCTGGTCGGGACCTGCCTGCTCGCCCTCGCCGGGACCGTGGCCCTGGTCTACCTCGAGCTGCCGCTGCGGGCCGGGCCGTTCCGGGCGACGATGGTCTACGGCCACCCCGAGACCTGGGACGGGTTCTGGGAGGTCGTCCTGGCCCAGCAGTTCCAGGGCAGCCTGGTCGCGCCGTTCAGCGACCTGGGCGCCAAGGCCGTCGCCCTGGCGAGGTTCGCGTCGGACCAGCTCGGGCCGCTCGTCTGGCTGGTCCCGTTCGGCTTCGTCGCCACGGTCGTCCGGCGGCCCCGCTACGCGCTGCTGACCGGGCCGGCCCTGGCCCTGATGTGCTGGTTCGCTGCGTCCTACGACAACGCCCAGATCGACCGCTACTACCTCGTCCCGGCGGTCATCGCGCTGACCTGGGTCGCCGTCCTGGCCGAGGTCGCCGATCGACCGGCTGGAGCGGACGCTCGCCCCGGGACGGCTGGACCGACACGGGGCCAGGGCCGGCACGCCGGTCGCGACGCCTGATCGTGGCCGGGCTCCTGCTCATCCCGACGCTCGTCCTGCTGCCGTCACGCTGGGCAGCCGTCGACGAGAGCCGTGACCGGAGCGGTGCGGCGTGGCTCGACGCGGTCCTCGACCCGAGCGTCATCGGCCAGGACGCGGTGGTCATGTCGTGGTGGAGTTACTCGACCCCGCTATGGTACGCACAGCACATCGAGGGCCGCCGACCGGACATCCGGATCGTCGACGACCGGACCCGTCTCGATGAGCATCTCGGAGACATCCCCGACGTGATCGACGCCAACCTCGGCCGCCGCCCGGTCATCCTCATCCAGATCGACCCCGCCGTCATCGCCTCCCTGGCGGGTCGCTACCGGCTCACCCAGCTGGCGGTCCCGGGGCCACAGGCCGTCTACCGGGTCGACGGGGCACTCGCCGAGGGCGGCCGATGACCGCGGTCGCCGAG
The DNA here is from genome assembly GCA_963781845.1 of uncultured Chloroflexia bacterium. Lineage (GTDB taxonomy): Bacteria > Chloroflexota > Limnocylindria > Limnocylindrales > CSP1-4 > Chersky-267. The sequence goes on from CAWAHN010000007.1 coordinate 7,066, forward strand.
ACCGATGCCCGGCCCGAGCTCGCGCGCGCGGCCCGTCTCCCCGAGCTGTCGTACTTCTTCCCGGCCCACAACGAGGAATCCAATCTCGAGCCGCTCGTCGAGGAGGCCCTCGTCGAGCCTGCCGTCGCTGGCCGACCGGTTCGAGATCGTCATCGTCGACGACGGCTCGCGCGACGCGACCGGGGCGATCGCCGACCGCCTGGTCGCGGCCCATCCGGAGGCCGTCCGGGTCGTCCACCACCCGGTGAACCTCGGCTACGGCGCCGCCCTCCGGACCGGGCTTGCGGGCCGCTCGGTTCGCGTTCGTCGCCTTCACCGACGGCGATCGCCAGTTCAAGGTGGCCGACCTCGGGCGACTGACCGAGCGGATGTCGCGGACGGACGCGCCCGACGTCGTCATCGGCTTCCGGATCAAGCGGGCCGACCCTGTCATCCGGACGATCTACGCCAAGAGCTACCGCCTGGCCAACCGGCTGTTCTTCGGGCTGCGGGCGACGGACGTCGACTGCGCCTGCAAGCTGTTCCGGCGCGAGGCGCTGGCCGGGATCCGGGTCGAGTCGGGCGGGGCCTTCCTGTCGGCGGAGCTGCTGATCAAGCTGCGCGCCCGGGGCCGGTCCGTGGTCGAGGTCGGCGTCCCGCACTATCCCCGGACGGCCGGTTCGCCGACCGGCGCCAAGCCGCAGGTCATCGTTCGCGCCGTCCGCGACTTCTGGTCGCTGCGGTTGCGCCTGTGGGCCTCTCCCAAGCGGGCGCTGTCGCGGGGCGAGGCCGTCCTGGCCGAGTAGGGACGATCGGTCGTGTCGCGTGTCCCGCCGGTCGCTATTCGGGGCGCGGGCCCTCGCGCGTGCCGGCGTCACCGCCCAGGTCGAGCGAGTTGATGAAGTCGCGGAACACGTCGAGGCGAGGGTCCGCCGGCGAGGCCGCGTCGTCGGCGGCCTCGAGGTCCTCGATGGTCGTGTCACCCTCGTCCGGACGCACGCCGGCCCGGTCGAGGACCCCGTCGGCGGCGAAGATCCGGACACCGGCCCGGACGGCCAGGGCCAGGGCGTCGGACGGGCGCGAGTCGACCTCGAGCTCGCGACCGCCGGAGTCGAGGTAGAGCCGGGCATGGAAGGTCTCCTCCGCCAGCGAGGAGATGACGACCTTGCGGATCGCGACGCCGAGCAGCTCGAGCGTCGAAGCGAACAGATCGTGGGTGAGCGGCCGCTCGGATGACACGCCCTGGAGCTTCATCGCGATCGCGTTGGCCTCCCACGGCCCGATCCAGATCGGGAGGTAGCGCTCGCGCTCGAGCTCCTTGAGGATGACCACGTGCTGGCTCGACGGCATGTGGACGCGGACGCTCTCGACCACCATCTCGACGAGTTCCTCCGCCATCGTCCGATTATCCCACGGTGGCTCGGGGCGTCACGGCCGGGGGGTCTTCCTCGGCTTGGTGGGCTTCTTGGTCGGCTTGGGCGTCGGGGTCGGCGAGGCCCCGGGGGCGGCGCTCGCGCCGGGCGAGGCCGTCGGCACCTTGACGGCTTCCAGGATCGCGGTCATCAACCGGCTCTTGTCGACCCACACGAGCGTCGCGGGCTCGGTCCCGCTCCCGGCGATGACGTACATCCCGCGGATATCGGCCCAGGCCGGATCGGCCCCGTTGAGCCGGTATTGGCGCTCGAGCGATCCGTCCGCCTTGGTGAAGGCGAGGACCCGCGCGTTCGGCTTGTCGTAGGCGTAGACGTCGCCACTGTCCTTGATCGCTCCGGAGGCGATCAGGCTGTAGTTCGGCGACGGACGGAGCAGGCCGTCGCCCGGGTCCTCCGGCTTCCAGCCGCTCTTGCCACCCTTGATGTAGCGGGTGATCGAGTCGCCGCCCGGGCGCGACAGGTAGATGTCGCCGTCGATCAGCATCGATTCGACGGTCGCGACGTCCTGGGGCGCCGCCAGCCATGGCGTCGGATCGCCGAGGAACCCGCCGCCGTCGAAGGCGGGGGCATACGACAGGATCTGCTTCTCCGACGGGTCGACCACGTACAGCCGATAGAGCCCCTGGTCCGGGTTCGTCACGAATGCGCCGATCGCCCGCACGTCGTCACCCCAGCTGGCGGAGTCCTTGACCCGGACCCGCGCCAGGGTGCCCTTGCCGGTCTTGTCGGCGGGACGCCAGCGCCACAGCGCGTTCTTGGTGTCGAGGATCAGGACGTCGGGGCCGGCCGGCGCGATGAACCGGGGGTCGGCGACCTTGGTCCCGCCCACGGTCTGGCCCGACTTGATGACCGGCGTCGCCTTGCTGCCCTTGACGTCGATCCGGTAGACCGCCTTGGTCGATGCGTCGAGCACGTACGGCGCGCCGTCCGGGCCGAGCACGACGTCCTGGAGGTCGACCGGTGGGTTGCTGTCGACGAACGAGAAGAGGGTGCTCGCCGCGACGGAGTCCATGCCGTAGAGCTGGTCGAGGCCGGCGCGTGCCTTCGCCCGGAGCGGGTCGATCGCGCTCGCCGTGATCCCGGCGGCGGCCGCGGCGTCGAGTTGCTTCCAGGCGGTCGTGAGCAGGTCGGTCGCCCGCGGCGGATCGTTGGTCACGAGGTTGACCCCCGGGGCGTAGACCTCATCGATCGCGCTCTTCGCCTGCATCAGCGCCTTCTGCCCGGCCGTCTGGGACCCCAGCTCGCTGGGCGATCCGCTCCGACCGCCGACCGCCCAGACGGCCAGTCCGAGGGTGGCCACCACGATCACCAGTGCGAGCGCGGCGACCGCCGCCCGGCGCTGGGTCTCCCGACGGGCGGAGGCTCCGGTGACCCGTCGATCGGCGCTGCCGGTCCGGCGCGGCAGCCGGTCCTGGATCCCGCCGAACATCCGGCCGGCGGCGCCGCCGGCGGCGATCTTGGCCTTGCTCGCCGACTGTTGGACCGCCGCGGCACCGGCGGTGACGCTGTCGGCGAGCGGGATCGGGGACCGCTCGGGCGAGCCCGCCAGCGGCTCGGCCGGCTTGACCGGGACGAGCTTGCGCTGCTTCGTGGTAGCGGACACCTCGGTCGCCTCGAACGCGATCGCCCCGTCGCTGCCGGTGCCGTCGGCGGCGATGAACCGATGGTGGAGGTGCTCCATCGCCGACTGCGGATGGAGCGTGACCATCGCGTCCTTGAGCTCGTCGGGGCCGAGCCGGGCGACCAGGTTCGGGGAGGCCAGCACGACCGAATCCCCGACCGAGATCTCGCCCCGCCAGACGTCCGGCTCGATCTCGGTCGTCGGCAGGCCCCGTTCGCGGTGCGGGTCGGGCAGCGTCGACAGGCGCGCCTGGCGGATCAGGTAGGCCTCGGCCGGGCCGACCGTGACCACATACAGCTCGTTGCCGCGGACGACGGCCGCGGCGACCCCGATCGGGCCGTTCGTCTCGTCGCCACCGAGACGGTCCTTCTGGTGGACGAGCTTCTTGTTGGCCGCCTTGATGGCCTTCGCCAGGCAGACGACGATGCCGGCGGATTCGTCGTAGTAGTACTCGCGCCGGATCGAGTCCGAGACGAGCCGGGTCACCTCGCGCAGGCGGGAACCCGGGGTCCGGGCGGTGACCAGCAGGTACAGGTTGCCCTTCGATCGGACGATCGAGCCGATCGTCGGCTCCTCGGGCACGACCGTATCCGGCGAGTCGGGGAGGCGGTCCTGCTCGGCGACGAAGCCGAGCTTCATCTGAAGCCGTGCGGCCAAATGCGGGTCTCGTCTCGGGATCTGGCGGTTCGAGGCTCGGGGTGCGCCGCGCGACCCACGAGATTGGCTGGCAGGTTGGGCCGGATTATACGCGCCGGACCCCGACCCGAAGTCCACTCGCCGAGAACCCCCCGGGGGCCGTCCGGAACGCGCCGAGCAACTCGGCGGTCCGCAGGCGGAGCTCCTGGGCGACGATCTGGTGGTCCGCCTCGACCATCAGCGCATCGTCCTCGATGCCGACGAGACGGCACGATCCGGTAGCGGCCGGGACCCGCTCGGCGACGAGCGCGGCCCAGGTCGTCGTGGCCCGGGCGAGGCGGAGCTCGGCTTCGAGCCCGAGCTCGCGGGCTGCGGCGGGCAGCAGGTCGCCGATCCGCTCCATCGGTCGGCGACGCGACGAAGTCACCCGCTCGCCTTTGACGCCACGGGTGCGACCGGAGCCGCCGGCGGACCGAGCTCGGCGCCGTCCGGGCCCGCGACGACCTGCCAGGCGGTGGCCGCGGCGCGCAGCGCCGGATCGAGATCGTCGAGCGTGGTCGTGCTCACGAATGCCTGCGGCAGCTCGGCGATCCGGCGGACGAGGTGCGCCCGGCGGTCCGGGTCGAGCTCGCTGAAGACGTCGTCGAGGAGGAGCAGCGGCGGGTGCCCGTCGAGCGCGGTCAGGACGTCGAGCTCGGCCAGCTTGAGCGCCAGGATCGCGGTCCGCTGCTGGCCGCGCGAGGCGAACCCGGCGAGGTCGCGGCCCTCGAGCTCGAAGACGAGGTCGTCGCGGTGGGGGCCGATCAGGGTGGTCCCGTTCCACGCCTCCTTCTCGGCGGTCTCCGCCAGCCGGCGGGTCAGTGCCGCGCGGATCGACTCACCCGGTCGCGGCGGCGCGTTCGTCGCATAGCGCAGCGAGAGCCGTCCCTCGTCGGGGGCGATCTCGGCGTGGGAGCGCCGGAGCGGGTCCGCGAGCTCCTGGAGCGTCGCCAGCCGGCCCTCGACGACCACGGTCCCGGAGTCCAGCAGCGCGGCGTCCCAGTAGCTGAGCTGGTCCCGCTCGGCGACGCCCTCGCGGATCGCCCGGAGCAGCCCGTTCCGCTGCTGCAGGGCTCGACCGTACGTCGCGAGCTCGGCGGCGAAGGCCGGCGACCGGCTCGATGCCAGCGTGTCGATCGCCGCCCGCCGCGGGCCCGGGGCACCGGCGACGAGGAGCATGTCCTCGGGCGCGAACATCACCGTTCGCAGGATCCCGGCGAGCGCGCTCGAGCGACGCGGGACGCCATTCACCCGGATCCGTTTCCGCTGGGCGCCGTTGCCCTCGCGGACCAGCGCGATCTCGACGACCGTCGGCTCGGCGGTCGAGACCGGATCCGACGCGCTGACGCGTCCCTCGACCCTGGCCAGGTCGGTCCCCCACCGGATCAGCTCCGAGTCGGTCGAGGTCCGGTGCGATCGGCCCCAGGCGACCAGGACGATCGCCTCGAGCAGGCTGGTCTTGCCGGCCGCATTCGGGCCCCAGACGAGGTGGGGACCGGGGCCGAAGGCGACCTCGAGCGACGCGTAGCCGCGCAGGTCGCGAACGTCGAGTGACGCGAGCAGACCGGTCGCCGGGGTGGGGACCCGGCCTCCTAGGACGTCGTGCGGACCGGCATGACGACGTGGGTGTAGGCGTCGTCGCCGATCGGCCGGAAGACCCCGGGCGAGAGCGGTCCGTTGAGCTCGAGCGCGAACTGGTCGGCCGAGACGTTCTGGAGCACGTCGACGAGGTAGCGGGCGTTGAACGCGATGGTCGTGCCGTCGCCCTCGACCGTCGCCTCGACCTTGCCCTCGTTGTCGCCGACCTCGGCGGCCGCGGTCACGACCACCGACGGGTCGCCGTCCACCCCGACCCCGAGCTTGACGATGTTCGCCGCCGAGCTGGCGATCAGGGCCGCCAGGCGGACGGCCTTGAGGAGGTCCTCGCGGTCGATGACCGAGCGGGTCGTGTGGCTCTTCGGGACCACCTGCTGGTAGTTCGGGAACTGGCCGTCGATCAGGCGGCTGACGAGGTCGATCCCCTCGAGGTGGAACATGATCTGGTTCTTGCTCTGGGCCAGGACCACGTCGACCGCGTCGTCGACGTCGGCAAGGACCCGGCTCAGCTCGTTGAGCGACCGGGCCGGCACGACGATGCTGGTCTCCTCGACCGGGTCGAGGATCGGGATCGACTTGACCGCGATCCGGTAGTTGTCCGCCGCCGCCAGGGTGAGCAGGTCTCCCTCGAACCGGCACAGGACGCCGGTCAGGATCGGTCGCGCCTCGTCGCTCGCCGCGGCGAAGGTCGTCTCGGTCAGGGCCTGGCGGAGCAGCTTCTGTGAGATCCGGGTCGTCGGGCGTTCGGCCGCGGCGGGGATCGCCGGGAACTCCTCTGCGTCGATGCCCTTGACGTGGGTCTCGAACCGCCCGCAACGGATCCGCAGCGTATCGCCGGCCTGGAGCTCGAGGTCGACCCGGTCGCCGGCCGGCAGGCCCGCGACGATGTCGGTCAGGAGCTTGGCCGGGACCGTGATCGCGCCGTCGCTGTCGATCTTGCCGGGGACCCAGTAGGTGATCCCGATCTCGAGGTTCGTGGCGGTCAGCTTCAGCCCGGCGTCCTCGGTCCGGATGAGGACGTTGCTCAGGACCGGCAGGGTGCTCCGCGACGACACGGCCCGGCTCACGACCGACAAGCCGCGTGCGAGGTTCTCCTGCATCACAGAGACGTTCACGAGGGTTCACTCCAGGGCGGGCTGGCCGGGTGTGCGAGCGGTCGTTCGGGTCGCGCTGGGTCGGTCCGGCGGGCCCCCTCGGATCCGGACCCCGACCGGAGGCACGTTCTGTGGGTTACCCATCCATATCTTAGAACGTCGTCATCACCATCATGCGGTGGACGGTGTGGATGCGACCGAGCGAGTCCGCACGGATCGGCTGTGGACGACCGTCGTCGGGCCGTGGACTCGGGAGGCCGGGTCGGGGACGGGGCCGGGACACCCGGTGGACGATCGCCGACCGGGACGGGACGCCCCGTTGCGCGAACGATCCACCGTCCACCGTCGACCCGCCGCCTGTCCCCCGCCGCGACGCCGCGGAGCGACCGCGTTGTCCACACGGGAGGGGGGTTTTCCACCGAATCGGTGCCGTTACCCACACGAACGGACCGTGGACGCTCGTCTCGAGCGGAGGCCGGGAAGGTCGGCATGGCCGGCAGCGATGGACCGGAGCCGGCCGGATCAGTCGGCGTAGATCAGCTCGCGGACCGCCGCGATCTCGCGGCGGAGCTCGTCGTTGACCGCAAATTCGCGATTGATCTTGTCGCATGCGTGGAGGACCGTGGAGTGGTCCCGACCGCCGAGCTCGGCGCCGATCCGCAGGAGCGACACATCGGTCTCCTCACGCATCAGGAACATGGCGATCTGGCGGGGCATGACGATGGCCTTGTCCCGCTTCTGCCCCTGGAGGACGTCCATCGGCACGCCGTAGTAGTCGGCGACGACCCGGGCGATCCGCTCGGGCGTGACCTGGCGCTTCTTCGGGTTGTAGATGACGTTGGCCAGGACCGCCTGGGCGAGCTCGATGCTGATCGGGACCGCGCTCATGCTGGCATACGCCACGATCCGGTTGAGCGCGCCCTCGAGCTCGCGGATGTTGCTGACGACCTTGCGCGCGATGAACTCGATGACGTCCGACGTGATCGGGACCGCGCCCTCCTCGGCCTTGGCCCGCAGGATCGCGATCCTGGTCTCGAGGTCCGGCGCGGTCAGGTCCGCGATGAGGCCCCATTCGAACCGGCTGCGCAGACGCTCTTCGAGGGTGACGATCTGCTTCGGCGGCCGATCGCTCGACAGGACGATCTGCTTGCCGTCCTCGTGGATCGCGTTGAACGTATGGAAGAACTCCTCCTGCGTCCGCTCCTTGTCGGCGATGAACTGGATGTCGTCGATCAGCAGGAGGTCGATCCGGCGATAGCGGGCCCGGAACTCATCGATCTTGCCCTGCTGGATCGAGGTGATGAACTCGTTGGTGAACTTCTCGGACGTCGCGTAGACGACCTTCTTGCGCGGGAACTTGGCGATCACCTGGTTCCCGATCGCATGCATCAGGTGGGTCTTGCCGAGTCCGACCCCGCCGTACAGGAAGAGCGGGTTATAGGCGTGCCCGGGACGCTCGGCGACGGACAGGCTGGCCGCGTGGGCCAGCCGATTGGCCGAACCGACGATGAAGTTGGCGAAGGTGTAGCGCGGATTGAGGCTCGACGCCCCGCCCTCGCCTCCGACCCGTGTCGGCTCGAGCCGGACATGCTGGGCATCGGCCGGACCTGCCCCGGCGGACGCGACGGGAGCCACGCGCGTCTCCGGCGGAGCCGACCGGACGACGAACTCGACCAGGACGCTGTAGCCGACGATCCGGGCCAGCGTCTGCGAGATCAGCGAGCGGTAGCGCGTGTCCAGCCAGTCCTTGGCGAACCCGTTCGGGACGGCGATCCGGAACCGGTTGTCATCGACATCCACCAGCTGGGTGTCCCGCAGCCAGGTCTCGAAGTTCGCCGGGGACAGCGCCACCTGCAGTTCGCCGAGGGCTGCCCGCCAGACTTGCTTCGCATCCATGGATCGAGGGGTGACCTGCGGCTACCGGATGGGTTGGTCGATGGGTATCGTTGGCCAGGGTCGCGGGCTCGGGGGAACCGTGGCGTGGCTCGTTTCGGCGCGCTCTGCAGGCCGGCGGCGGTCCGCTCCAGGGGCTCCTCCGGAGGTCCTCCAGAGGCTGCCACCGCGCTTCCCGGCGCCGACGGCCCGCGAAGGATAGCACCGCCCGTCGGGGCCTCGCAAGGCGATCCGACAGGAATCGGCCGATACTCCCAGGGAGTATCCGTGCGTGGCCCGTCGGACCGATCGGCGGGGGCCCGGACGGACTCCGTCCGGCGACCCCCCGGCAGGCCGTCGGACGGGCCGTTCCGTCGTTTGACACCCCCTCTGGCGGGTTCCATAATCCGCCCTGACGTCTAACGCGCCAAGCGCCCGAGTGCGCCCGGCGCGTTCACGTGCCTTTAGGGGTCGATACCACCGTCGGACCCGAGGCCGGATGGAGAGGATCGCGCACAGCCCCGATGAAGCAGACCTACCAGCCAAAGAAGCGCCATCGCGCCAAGGAGCACGGCTTTCGCGCTCGGATGCGGACCGCCGGTGGCCGACGGATCCTGGCCGCACGCCGCGCGCGCGGTCGCAAGCGGCTGACCGCCTGACCGGCGAACGCGGGGCGACGGCGCCGCGTCTCGTGGTGCTCTCCCGACCGAGGGACTTCCGGGCGCTCCAGGGCGACGGCTTCGTCCGGTCCCATCCGCTCCTCGCCGTCCGGTTCCGCCGGACCGATCTCGAGACGACCAGGTTCGGTCTGTCGACCGGCCGGAAGCTCGGGGGAGCGGTGGTCCGCAACCGGGTCCGGAGGCGGCTCCGCGAGATCCTCCGGGCACTGGCCGCCTCGTTCCAGCCGGGCTGGGACGTTCTGATCATCGCCCGCCCGGCCATCGTGAACGCCAGTCACGATGAGATCGCCGAGGCGGTTGGACGGCTCCTCCGTAAGGGAGGGGTCCTGGGAGGATCGACGACGGCGTGAGATCGATCGGCATCGGCCTGATCAAGCTCTACCGGATGATCTTCTTCTGGCTGCCGTCGAGCTGTCAATTCGAGCCGACCTGCTCGCGCTACACCGAGCAGGCCATCGAGAAATACGGCCTGGTCAAGGGGAGCTGGATGGGGGCCAAGCGGATCGCGCGCTGCCATCCTTGGAACCCGGGTGGCTATGACCCCGTCCGCTAGCTCGCTCCGGGCGGCGGCGGCCACCCTCCGCGTCCAGCTCCGCCCGTGGATCGTCCCGATCGCCGTCGGCATCGGCGTCGCCGTCCTCCTGGCCGCCTGCGCCCCGCTTGCCGGGATCAGTCCGTCGGCCGCCCCGGGCTCGCCGGTGCCCTCGCTGGCGGCCACCCCGACCCCGATCCTGACCCCCAACCCGCAGTCGATCCCCCTGCAGCCCGCCCAGCCGGGCTCACCGCCGGTCATCGGGCTGCTGGCCTGGCTGTTCACGCCTGTCTTCCAGAGCCTGTTCATCCTGCTCGTCTTCTTCGCCGAGGTCCGCGGGCTCAACATGGCGATCGCGATCGTCATCGTGACCCTGATCGTCCGGGTCCTGCTGATCCCGCTCTACCGCCGCCAGATCGTCTCCCAGAAGCGGACCCAGCTCCTGGCACCCGAGCTCAAGGAGATCCAGCGCCGGTTCAAGGGCGACCGGGTCAAGGTCCAGGCGGCCACCAGCGAGTTCTACAAGGAGCGCGGGGTCAATCCCGCGTCGGGCTGCCTCCCGCTCATCCTCCAGTTCATCCTCCTGATCCCGATGTACTCGGTCTTCAGCCAGGGCCTGACCAACATCGACCCGAACCGGATGCTCAACGTGTTCGGGATCCAGCTGATCTCGCTGGACTGTCCCGGCGCGAACGTGCCCCCGCATCCCGGGCCGGTCATCCCGTGCATCAACTCGAACGTGCTCGGGATCGACCTGAGCCAGCCGAACGTGCTCTTCCACCTGCCGATCCTCGGGATCGGGATCTCGGTCCTGGCGATCATCTCGGCCCTGCTCCAGCTGGTCCAGTCGCGGATGGCGCTGCCGCCGGCCGCGCAGGGCGTCGACGACCAGAACACGCGGATCCAGCGCCAGACGATGCTGTTCGTCCCGTTCATCTCGATCTTCTACGGCGGCTTCCTGCCGGCCGGCCTGTTCATCTACTGGATCGTCTCGACGATCTTCTCGATCGTCCAGCAGTACCTCATCCTGGGCTGGGGCGGCATGTTCCCGGTCTTCGGCTGGTATCCCGCCTGGGCGATGGGCCATACCCCGCGCTTCCCGGTCGCCATCCCGGCGGCCGATCCCACGAAGCGGACACCGACCTCGGTGCTTTCCGCGACCGACGATCGGGCTGCCAAGGCGGCCTCGACCGTCCGCCCCCGAGAACGCACCGCCCGCAAGGGTCGCCGCGGGAGACGACGCTGACATGCGAGGGAGACGACGCTGACATGAGTGCCTACGAAGAGTTCACCGGCAAGACCGTCGAGGAGGCCCTGCGCAATGCCCGCGAGGCATTCTCGGTCGGTCTCGACGATCTCGACTTCGAGATCCTGACCCCGGGCAGCCGAGGCGTCCTGGGCATGGGCGCCGAGTCCGCGCGGATCGTGGCCGCGCCGCGCAACGCGCTCGGCGGCAGCGCTCCGAAGCGCGAGGCCGCGCAGTCGACACCGCTGCCGCCCGCCGCCCACGACGACCGCCCGCCCCGCCGCGACGACCGATCGAGCGGTGACCGGCCGCCCCGCCACGACGACCGTCCACGCAGCGCCGCCGGCGCCCCGACCGGAGAGGCCACGGCGGCGGCCCCTGGCCCGGCCCAGCCGGCCCAGCCGGTGTCGGCGGACCGCCCTCGCGACGACCGCCCGCCCCGCCGCGACGACCGATCGAGCGGCGATCGCCCGCCCCGCCGCGACGACCGCCCCCGCCGCGACGACCGCCCGCGCCGGAGTGCCTCGACCGACCTGACCGAGCGCGACCGGGCCGAACTGGCCGCCGCCCGCGGCTCGGTGGCGTCGGAGCGCGCCGAGCTCGACGCGGCCGAAGCCTCGCCCGAGGCTCTCCAGGCCGGCAAGGAGATCCTCGAGAAGCTGATGGAGCTGCTCGACTTCGACGTCCGGGTCGAGGTCGAGACCGGCGACACGAGCCGCCTCAACGTCGTCGGGGACGACGCCGAGAAGGAGGCGCTCGGGGCGCTCATCGGCCGCAAGGGCGAGCGGCTGTCCGCCCTGCAGCACCTCGTCAACCTGATGCTGTCGCGCAAGATGGGCGATTGGACCCGGGTCCTGGTCGACGTCGAGGACTACCGCGGGCGGCGCGAGCGACAGCTCGTGGAGATCGCCAGGCGTGCCGCCGACCGCGTCGTCGAGACCGGCAAGATGCTCCAGCTCGAGCCGATGTCGGCCCTCGAACGGCGCTGGATCCACATCGCGCTACGCGACAATCCGGACGTCGTCACCCAGTCGATCGGTGAGGAGCCGAACCGGCGGATCGTCGTCCTGCCCAGGGCATGACACATCCGCGGGGCCTCATTCGTCCCTCACGAGCCCGGCGATGGGAGAACCGTACCCCTTACTTCAGCGAATCATGCTGGTAGGATGACCGTCGCACCATGACCACCACGACCGAAACCCAGCTCGCGGCCCCAGCGATCGAAGCGCGTCGATGGCATCCGGGCAGGATCCTGCTCGCCTTCGTCATCGGCCTGCTGCTCGTCGCGCTCGTCGCGGTCGGCTCGGTGCTCGCCTACGAGCAGAGCTACACGGGCAAGGTCGCGGCCGGCGTGAGCGTCGGCGGAGTCCAGGTCGCCGGGATGACCCGGGACGAGGCCGCGGCAGCGCTGAGCTCCGCCTACGCCTCGGTCGGCACCGGGACATTGACGGTCGATACGGTGAACGGACCGACCACCCTGACCTATGCGGATCTCGGGCGTCGGCTCGACGTCGACTCGATGCTCGACGAAGCGTTCGCCGTCGGCCGGACCGGGGACCCGCTCCAGCGGGTCGTCGAGGAGGCGCGGACCGCATTCGGCCGCGTCAACATCGCTCCGCGGATGGTCATCGACCAGGCGGTCCTCGCGGCGACCGTCGCGTCTCTCGCGGCCAAGATCGACCGCGAACCGACATCCGCCGCTTTGACCACCACACCCGACGGGTATGCCGAGACCCCCGCGGCCTGGGGCCGCGATGTCGACCAGGCGGCGATGGTGGCGTCGATCTCGGACGCCCTGGCCGCGCCGGACGCGCCGGCGACCCTGACGATGCCCCTCGCGGTGACCCCGGTCGCCCCGGCGATCACCGACGTCGACGCGACGGTCGCCCGCTCGCGCGCGGACCGGATGATCGCCCCGGTCATCCTGACCCACGGCAAGGACAAATGGACGATCCCCGACACCGCCGTGCGCTCGTGGGTCTCCTTCGGCGCCTGGCCGGACGGCTCGTACGGGCCGCTCGTCGACCCCGCCAAGGTCCAGACGGCGGTCAAGGCCCTGTCGAAGAAGGTCGACAGCGCCGCGGTGTCGGCGACGTTCTACACGTCCAAGGGCGGCGGGATCGTCGGGGTCAAGCCGGCCAAGGTCGGCCGCAAGCTGAATGTCCCCGGGACCGTCGAGGCCGTGCAGGGCCTGCTGGTCGCCCGCGCAGGTGCCGGCAAGGAGCCCGGCGCCGCGATCATCCCGGCCCTGGCGATCGTCCAACCCGACCTGACGACCGATGAGGCGACCAAGGCCGCCCCGAAGATGCGGGCGATCTCGACCTGGACGACGTTCTACGACGTCGGCGCCCACAACGGCTTCGGGGCGAACATCACGATCCCGTCGATGGCGATCAACGGGACCGTCGTCGCCCCGGGCGAATGGTTCAGCTACTGGAAGACCGTCGGCGAGGTGAGCCTGGCCAAGGGCTACAAGCTCGGCGGCGCGATCATCGACGGCCACTCGGTGGAGGGGAAGTCCATCGGCGGCGGGATCTGCTCATCGTCGACGACGCTGTTCAATGCCGCGCTCCGCGCGGGGCTCCAGATGGGCCAGCGGAAGAACCACTACTACTACATCAGCCGCTATCCGAAGGGCCTCGACGCGACGGTCTTCAAGGGCGATGGCGGCGGCGTCCAGGACATGACCTTCCGGAACGACACGCAGTACCCGATCCTGATCCGGACCTACGCCCGGCCGGGCATCGTCAAGTTCACGATCTACAGCGTCCCGTCGGGCCGCCACGTGAGCTTCAGCGCTCCGACGGTCAAGAACTACAAGCGCGGTTACACGATCACCAAGTACGTCACGTCGCTGCGGCCGGGCGTCCGAGAGTCGGTCGAGTACCCCGCCGACGGGCAGGACGTCTGGGTCACCCGGACCGTCAGGGACCGCACCGGCAAGGTCATCCACAAGGAGACCTTCTACAGCCACTACGCCCAGATGATCGGGATCATCCTGATCGGCAAGCGGGGCAAGTAGCCTCCGCCGTTCCGGCACGGCGCGTCGAGTCCGTCCACCCCGTGGCCGCACCTGGACGCTGAAGCACCCGCCAACGTGGCGGGCGCGCCGTCATCAAGGTGTGGTGGAGATGGGGGAGAGTCGAACTCCCCGTCCAGAACCCGTCGCCAGGGACCAACTACGAGCGTGTCCGATGATTTGTCGTCGACCGCCCGGGCGTCCATCGGCAGGCTACCGAGCGGTCCAGTCACGTGTCCCTAGATCGGGCTTGGTCCAGTGTTACGCGACGCTGGCGCTGGACGCATCCCCGCTGGATGACGCTTCCACAGCCCGCGAGGAGGAGGCTGCTTCCACGCTCACCTTACTGCCTAAGCAGCGAGGGCGAGAGTCGACTGGCGGTTGCCAGGTACTTCGTTTTGCCACCTGATTAACGAGGCCTGAGTGGCATCCTCGGCTCGCGCTCCCGGGCAGCTGGACCCTGTCGAATCCACGCATCCCCGTTCCCTGAGTCTAGCCGATGTCCGGCCCGCCGCCAATCCGGGGTCCCTGGCGCCAGGGCACGCGGTTCGCCGGTTCAGCCGCGGCCGCGTTGGACGTCGGCCAGCTCGCGGGCGACGTCGCGACGCGAATCCCGGTCGGCGATGTCCCGCCGCCGATCGTGGAGCTGCTTGCCGCGCGCCAGGCCGACCTCGACCTTGGCCCGCCCGCGCCCGGTCAGGTACAGCTTGAGTGGGATCATCGTCTGGCCCTTCTGCTTCGTCCGCGACAGCAGCTGGGTGATCTCCGCCCGGTGGAGGAGCAGCTTCCGGGTCCGTTTCGCCTCGTGGTTGTAGCGATTGCCGGTCTCCCACGGTGCGATGTGCATGCCGAACATCCAGGCCTCGCCGCGATCGATCCGGACGTACGCGTCGGCCAGGTTCACCTTGTGCGCGCGGATCGACTTGATCTCGGTGCCGGTCAGGACGATGCCGGCCTCGAACGAGTCGTCGATCGTGTACTGGTGGCGCGCTTTTCGATTGAGGGCGATCGTCTCCTCGCCCATCGGTCGGACTCCTTCAGCGAACGGGCGGCCCGGGGACGCAGAGTGTGCGCCACCCGGCCGAGGTGGGTGATGTGCGGCGGTGGCGCGGATCCGCGTGGGTCCGCGGCGATCCCGGGCGCACGAACGCCGGCCCTTTCGGACCGGCGTTCGAAAGCTTCATCCACCCGCAGGGTGTCCGCTTAGACGGCCATCTCCTGCGAGGTGGTGCAGCTTGTACTGTCGATCACTGCACATCACCTCCTTTCGTTCCGGGCTACCCTAAACGAACCTGTCGGCCAGTGCAAGCGGGACCATCAGGCCGTCGGATCGACGACCGGACCGGCCGTCGGCGGCGCGCCGAGCTCCTGGAGGGCCCGATCGAGGACGGGATCGGCCCCCGTCGCGGCGCCGGTCGCGGCGACGGCGACGTCCGGCTGGAGACCGACCCCGTGGATCCATCGTCCGTTCGGGGTGAGCCAGCGGTCCACGGTGAGACGGTAGCCCCCGGAATCGTCGGCCAGCTGGAGCCAGACCTGGATCGTGCCCTTGCCGTACGACTTCGAACCGACCAGCTTCGCCCGCCCGAGGTCCTGGAGGGCGCCCGCCACGATCTCGCTGGCCGAGGCACTGCCCCCGTCGATCAGGACGACGAGCTGGATCGACGGGTCGGTCGCGGCGCCCCCGGGCGATGCCAGCGTCGGGCTGCGCGCGCCGGACGCGTCCTGCTGGTAGAAGATCGTCGTCCCGGCCGGGACGAACTGGCTCAGGACCCGCTGCGCGTCCGTCACGAACCCACCCGGGTCGCCGCGCAGATCGACGATCAGCTTCGTCCGTCCGGCGCCCACGTGGTCCTTGACGGCTCGGCCGAAGTCGTCGGCCGCCTGGTCGCTGAATCCGGCCAGGCGGACATACCCCACCGTGCCGCCGGCCAGCGTCTTGGTCTGGACCTCCTTCTGGATGATGACGTCGCGCACGATCGGCAGGTCGAACGGGGTCGCCGTCCCGCGGACGATCTCGAGGGTGACGGTCGTGCCCTTCGGGCCCCGGAGGCGCGCCAGGGCCTGGTCCGTGGTCAGTCCGTCGACCGTGGACCCGTCGATGGCCGTGATCCGGTCGTCGGCGAGCAGGCCGGCCCTGGCCGCCGGCGCACCCTCGAGCGGCTCGACGACCACCAGGCCGCAGCCGTCGCCCAGCGTCGGGCAGGCGCCGTCGCCGCTGAGGCGACGCGCGGCGACCGTCGCGCCGATCCCTTCGAACCGCCCGGACAGGCCCTGCAGCGACTGGCGGTACTCATCCGGGCTGAGGTAGGCGGAGAACGGATCGCCGAGTGCCGCGATCATGCCGCGGATCGCGCCCTCGATGAGGACCTTGCGCGCGACCGGTTCGCCGGCGTAGTCGTCGGTGATCGAGCGATACGTATCCCAGAACGGTTGGAACGCCGCCTGCTCATCGGCCGGGGTGCCCGGCGTGGACGCCTTGAGCGACCCCAGCGCGAACCCCGAGACGAACAGGGCGGACCCGGCCAGCACGGCCACCAGTGCGATCGCGATCGGGACGAATCCGACCCGGCGCCGCGGGCGGTGGCCGGGCCAGGCGAGGTCCTCCTGCGCTCCGACCTCGTCCTCGTCCTCGACCGCGACCGTGCCCTCGCCCGATCCGTCCGGCACGTTGGGCACGGGGGGAGCGGCGGGTTCGTCGGTGGTCATGTCACGGATCCTGTGCGAGACAACGGTTCGATGGGGCGGCGGGGCCGGGCGATCGACGAGCGAGGGTCGGCCCGGTCGACCGGAAGGGCACAGCGTACGACGGGTCGCCGGGAAGGGCCGCGACCGGCTCCGGTCGGGATCGCGCGGCCCTACTTCAGGAGGTAGCTCCGCACCGACACCCACGAGCCGAGGACGCCGAGGCCGACCCCCGTGGCGACGACGATGATCGTCAGGTCCCGTCCCAGTGCGCCGAGCTGGAGCGGAAGGACCTCGAAGAACCCGGTCATGACCCGCCCGAGCGGCTCGGCGCCGAGGGCGAGAAGGCCGAGCGTGACGGCGGCCCCGATGAGCCCGACCAGCGCGCCCTCGAAGATGAACGGCCAGCGGATGAACGCGTCGGAGGCTCCGACCAGGCGCATGATCTCGATCTCCTCCGCGCGGGCGACGACGGCCAGGCGGATGGTGTTGACGATGATGAACAGCACCACGATGCCGACGAGGGCGAGCACGAGGAGGCCCCCGGTCCGGAGCAGGTTCGTCACGGTCAGGACGCGGTCGATGAGGTTCTTGACCTCCTGGACCCGTTCGATGCTCGGGTCCGCCCGGAGCGACTCGACGACGTTCCCGAAGATCTTCGGGTCCTTCAGCTTGACCTGGAGCGAGCCGGGCAGGGGGTTCTTGTCGAGCGCCGTGGTCAGGTCCTCGCGACCCTGCTGCTTGAGCCGTTCCTGGAACCGTCGGAGCGCCTCGGTGGCGTTGACGTATTCGACGCTGGCGACCTCGGGCATCGCTGCGACCCGAGCCTGGAGTGCCTCGATGGCGAGCGTCGGGGCATCGTCCTTGACGTCGGCCACGATCTCGACCTTCTGCTCGACGAACTCCAGACCCGCGTTCAGGCCGGTCAGGACCACGAAGAAGCCCGACAACAACAGCAGCATGAAGACCATGGTCGCCGTCGCGGCGAGGCTCATGACGGCGTTCCGCCAGAACCCCTGCCAGGCTCGCCGAAGGCTGAACACGACGAACGAGATCACCGCCGGCTAGTCCTCACGGTGATACGCCGCGGCCTCTTCGTCACGGATGATCCGACCGTCCTCGAGCGCGACCACCCGCTTGCGCAGCGCCGTGACGATCTCGGCATTGTGGGTGGCCATCAGGACGGTCACCCCGAGCTCGTTGATCCGGAGCAGGAGCTGGAGGATCTCCCAGCTGATGAGCGGATCGAGGTTGCCGGTCGGCTCGTCGGCGATGATCATCCGGGGGTCGTGGACGAGCGCCCGGGCGATCGCCGTGCGCTGCTGCTCGCCGCCCGACAACGTGCCCGGCAGCTGGCGTGCCTGGGCGGTGAGGCCGACCAGCGCCAGGACCCGATCGACCGCCGGCCCGATCTCGCGTGACGGCGTCCCGGTCACCTCGAGCGCGAACGCGACGTTCTCGCGGACCGTCTTGGTCGGCAGCAGCTTGAAGTCCTGGAAGATGATCCCGATCTTCCGGCGGACCTTCGGGACCTGGCGGCGGGCCAGGCGGGCGAGGTCCTGTCCATCGAGGATGACCGCCCCGGTCGTGGCGATCTCGTCGCGGATGATCAGCTTGATCAGGGTCGACTTGCCCGCGCCCGACGGCCCGACGAGGAACACGAAGTCGCCCTCGGGCACCACCAGGTCCACGTCGCGCAGGGCCACGTTGCCGTTGGGGTAGGCCTTGGTGACGTCGTGGAGCACGAGCACGGCGCCATCGACCGGCGACTCCGTTGGGGCGAGCCCCACGGGACGTTGACGGTGCGAGCGGGCGGCGGCCCGAAGGGGAGCCAGGGTCACGGTCTACTCCGAGGCGGCGTTCCGGACCGGCGGGACGCGCCGGTCTCGTGCGTCTCGGCTCCGACCGCGGGCACGAGCGAGGGAGCCACTGGCGCGAGGCTACCACGCTCGGGCCACGGGGGCCTTCGGGCGCGGCGACGGTCAGAGCAGCCCGGGGGAGATCGGCACGTAGCGGCTGAAGTCCGCGAACGGGCGATCCCAGCACAGCAGCAGCGGGAACTCGTCGATCCGCAGCCCGGCCGCGAGGAGCGTGGGCATCAGGCTGGGTGCCGCTCCGGGGACCCACATCGCGCGCGCGCCGCGCGACGGGACGGCGGCGATCAGGTGTCCGGCCACCGGCTCCAGGAGCCCCGCGTCGCGAACGGCGATCGGGCCGATCCGACCGACCTCACCGGCATAGCCGTACCCGAGGACCGCGCCGCCCGCCCCGCGGTAGAGGAAGCCGTGCCGGTGCTCGGTCCTGAGGAAGCGGTGATCCTGCGGATGCTCGGCCCCGAGCAGCTCCCGGTCGAGCGCGTCCACCTGCTCGGCGAGCGCCCGGTGGCCGGGGCCGGCCGGCGGCCCGTCGGCGATCGACTCGAACGGGACCGCGACGACCCCGTCGGGCAGGTCGGGGAACGCGTCGGGCCGGTCGATCTCGCCGCGCAGGTCGACGATCGGCATCCGCGGCGCGATCCCGTAGCGTGCGTAGAGCGCGGTCGAGATCGGCTGCAGGCTGTCGATCGCGGTGGCCAGCACGCCGTCGAACGTCGGTGCGGGCAGGAGGCGCTCGAGGATCGCCCGACCGAGTCCCTGGCCCTGCGCCTCGGGGCGCACGAAGAGCATGGACAGGAACCAGATCCGGCCCCGTTCCACGGCCGATCCGAACGCGAGGATCCGGTCGCCGACCTCGCCCCGGACCACGGCGACCACGAACCGGTCCGGGTCCGTCGCCTGGGTGTGGGCATGCAACCGCCCGATCGGCCCGAGCTCGTCCGGGATCTCGGGCCGGTTCAGCCGTCCCAGGTAGTCGTTGATCGAGTCGCGCCAGATCGCGGCGCAGCCGGGCAGGTCCTCGGGTCGAGCGGGGCGGAAGGTGATCCCGACCAGCGCGACCGGCAGACCCCTCGGGCGGATCGTCACGCGGGGACGCCGGTCCCCGGCGTCGGGTCGTCGGTCGCGACCCGTTCCAGCTCGGCCTGCATGAAGGCGTCGAGGTCGCCATCGAGGACGGCCGTCGTGTTGCTCGTCTCGTACTCCGTCCGCAGGTCCTTGACCATCTGGTAGGGGTGGAGGACGTAGCTCCGGATCTGGTTGCCCCAGCCGGCCTCGACGTGCTCGCCCTTGAGCGCCCGGAGCTCGGCCTCCTTCTCCTCGAGCGCCTTCTCGAGCAGGCGCGCCTTGAGGACCTTGATCGCGGTCTCCTTGTTCTGCGTCTGCGACCGCTCGTTCTGGCTCTGGGCGACGGTCCCGGTCGGCAGGTGGGTCAGGCGGACGGCCGAGTCGGTCTTGTTGACGTGCTGTCCGCCGGCGCCCTGGCTGCGGTAGGTATCGACCCGGATCTCGTCCCAGTCGAGCTCGATCTCGACGTCGTCCTCGGCCTCGGGCAGGACCTCGATCAGGGCGAAGGTCGTCTGGCGGCGCTTCTGCGCGTCGAACGGGCTGATCCTGACCAGGCGATGGACGCCGCGCTCGGCGCGCAGGAAGCCGTACGCGTAGCGGCCCTCGATCTCGACGGTCGCGCTCTTGATGCCGGCCTGCTCCCCCGCCTGCGAGTCGACGACCTCGGTCGAGAAGCGGTGTCGCTCGGCCCAGCGGAGGTACATCCGCAGGAGCATCTCCGCCCAGTCGGTCGCCTCGGTCCCGCCGGCGCCGGCGCTGATCGACAGGATGGCCGATCCGGCGTCGTACGGGCCGGAGAACAGCAGGTGCGTCCGGGCGGTCAGGAAGTCCGCCTCCAGGCTCGCCGCGTCGCGGTCCAGCTCGGCGGCCAGCTCGGCGTCACCCGACTCGTCGATGAGCTCGACCAGCGTTGTCAGCTCGTCGGCCCGGTCGAGGAGGCCGCGCCACAGGCCGATCTCGGTCCTCAGGCCGTCGGCCTCGCGGAGGACCTTCTGGGCGGTCGGCTGGTCGTCCCAGAACCCGGGTTCCTGGGTCAGTCCCTCGAGTCGCGCGACGCGAGCGTCCTTGCCGTCGAGGTCAAAGATGCCCCGAGGTCGACCGGATCCGCTCGGACAGGTCGCGGACGGCTGAGGCGTCCACCTAGGACCGGCTCGCCTGTGCTTCCTGGAGCAGGATCGGACGGAGCTCGATGAGCCGCAGGGCGGTCTTGCTCCGGGCGACGACGGGGTTCACGCAGGGACAGTAGCCATTGTGGGGACAGACACCACAGTTGCCGTCGCAATCCAGGGCGGCGGCGTAGCTGCAACCTCGACAATCCCGCTCGCAGGCGATGAGATCGATGAAGGATGCGTCCTCGGCCTGCTTCACGATTCCCTCTTCTAGTGGGCGGGGGAATTGGCGGGGGAGGTTCGCTCGGCGACCGAAAGGCCCCCTCCGAGCCAGTCGGGTCGAAACTTGGCCCAGTATACCGGGACAAAGCCGCCAAGCCAAGAGGGAGAATGGTCCGGAACCGCACGGATCAGCGCGGTTCGGCGAGCTCCCCGGCCGGCGCCCCGCCGACCGTCAGGTACAGCGCCAGCGCACCCAGCTCGTGGACATAGGCCGCCGCCAGACGACTCGGGTCCGCGGCGACCGGGCTGGTCGACGTCGGCGATCCCCAGGCCTCCAGACCGAGGTCGTCGGCCATCCGCAGGACTCGCAGCATGTGGGTCGGATCCGAGACGAACACCGCGTCGCCGATCCGCTGGTCGCGCAGGATCCGGGCCACCGCCTCCATCGATCCGAGCGTCGTCCGGCCCTGGTCCTCGACGAGGATCCGGTCGCTCGGGACGCCGCGTTCGACGGCGTACGCGCGGGCGACGGCCGCCTCGGTCGTGCGATCCCCCTCGGCCTTGCCCCCGGTCACGACCAGGTAGCGGTAGTCGCCGGTCAGGAATTCGGCGACGGCGTGGTCGAGCCGAGCCGCGAAGACCGGCGAGGGTCGTCCGTCGTACTGGGCCGCACCGAGGACGACCAGCGCGCCCGCCGGCCGGCGCTCGTCGATCCGGCCCTGGTCCCAGATCCGGAACGCTCCGTAGCCGACCACGGCGACGGCGACCGCCAGTCCGGCGAGGACGAGCCGACCGAGATCCCGGATCACCGTGGCGGAGATGCCGCCGGACGAGCGGTCAACGCCCGTGGCACTTCTTGTACTTCATCCCCGAACCGCAGAAGCACGGATCGTTGCGGCCGATGCGCTGGCCGGCCGGGGTGTAGCCCGGACGGAGCGCTCCGGACGTCGCACTGCCCCCGATGACCTCGTCGCCGAGCGACTCGCGGACGGCGCGGACGTTCGGGGCGCCCGGCAGGTTCCGGACGTTCGAGCCGACCGACCCGGCCGCGCCGGCGGCCACCCCGGCGACCGGCGAACCGAGCTGGCCGTCCCCGGTGCGAGAGCCGCCGTTCGTGCCGTCGCCGGCGGTACCTTTCAGGGCCGCGAGCGTGGCGGCGTCCGGGATGGCCATCGGCGTCGGCGGCGGCTCGCTCGGCTCGCGCGTGACCGTGACCCGGAAGATCGTGTTGGCGAGCTGATGGCGGATGAGGTCGCGGAGCTCGGTGTACAGCGCGAACGCCTCACGGCGGAACTCGTTGAGCGGGTCCTGCTGGGCGTAGCCCCGCAGCCCGATCCCGCGGCGCATGTCGTCGAGCTCGGTCAGGTGCTCGACCCACAGCGAATCGATCGTCCGGAGGAGGACGAGCCGCTCGATGGTGGCCCAGTCGGCCTCCCCGACCTCCTCCTCCTTGGCCTCGAGCCGGGCGTCCACGAGCTCGCCGAGATAGCGCCGAAGCTCGTCGCGGCCGCCGACCTCCCAGAGGGCGTCCTCGCCGGTCTGGTCCCCTTCGAGGCCCATCGACCGGAGCGCGGCCGACAGCCCTTCGAGGTTCCACTCCTCGGGTTGCTCCTCGGAGCAGAACTGGGCGAGGAGGGCGTCCAGCTCCTCGTCGAGGAAGCTGACGATCGTCTCGCCGAGGTCCTCGTTGTTGAGCACCTTGTCCCGCTCGGCGTAGATCGTCTCGCGCTGCTTGTTGATGACGTCGTCGAACTCGACGACGCGCTTGCGGATGTCGAAGTTGAAGCCCTCGACCCGACTCTGGGCGCTCTCGATGGTCTTGCTCACGAGGCGCGACTCGATCGCGACGTCGTCGTCGAGGCCCATCCGCTCCATCAGCCCGGCGACCCGCTCGGAGGCGAACCGCTTCATCAGGTCGTCGTCGAGCGACAGGTAGAAGCGCGACGTCCCCGGGTCGCCCTGTCGGCCGGCACGACCGCGAAGCTGGTTGTCGATCCGTCGGCTCTCGTGCCGCTCGGTGCCGATGATGTGGAGACCGCCGGCGGCCACCACCCGCTCGTGATCCTCGTCGCAGACGGCCCTGGCCTCGGCCAGCGCCGCGTCGTAGGTGGCCTTGTCGACCTCGGCGGGGTTGAGTCCGCGCTTGTGGAGGATCTCGCTGGCGAGGCCGGCCGGGTTCCCGCCGAGCTGGATGTCCGTGCCGCGGCCGGCCATGTTCGTGGCGATGGTGACGGCGCCCGTCCGCCCGGCCTGGGCGACGATCGGTGCCTCCTTCTCGTGGAACTTGGCGTTGAGGACCTCGTGCTTGATCCCGCGCCGCTTGAGCATCTCGCCAAGGACCTCGGACTTCTCGACCGAGACGGTGCCGACGAGGACGGGCCGGCCAGCCTCCTGCATCTCGCCGATCTCCTCGATGAGCGCCTCGAACTTGCCGTTCTCCGAGCGATAGACCAGGTCCGGCTCGTCATCGCGGATCATCGGGCGATGGGTCGGGACGGCCACGACCTCGAGCTTGTAGATCTTGTGGAACTCCTCGGCCTCGGTCATCGCCGTGCCGGTCATCCCGGCCAGCTTGTCGTAGAGCCGGAAGTAGTTCTGGAACGTGATCGTGGCGAGCGTCACCGACTCCCGCTGGACCCGCAGCCCTTCCTTGGCCTCGACCGCCTGGTGGAGACCCTCCGACCAGCGCCGACCCGGCATCTGACGGCCGGTGAACTCGTCGACGATGATGATCTCGCCGTCCTTGACGATGTAATCGCGGTCGCGCTTGTACAGCGCGTGTGCGCGGAGCGCCTGCTCGAAGTGGCGGGCGAGGGTCGGGTCCGCGTCGTACAGGTGGGGGACGCCGAGCCACTTCTCCATCTTGTCGATCCCGGACTGGGTCGGACTGACGGCCTTGTCCTTGAGGTCGATGAAGTAGTCGCCGCCCTCCTCGCCGCCCTCCTCGCCGCCCTCCGGCCGCGCAACGAGCCGCGGGACGAGCCGGGCGAACGTGAAGTACTTGTCGGCGGACTCCTCGGCCTGGCCG
Source organism: uncultured Chloroflexia bacterium (assembly GCA_963781845.1). Lineage (GTDB taxonomy): Bacteria > Chloroflexota > Limnocylindria > Limnocylindrales > CSP1-4 > Chersky-267. Next base: position 30,799 of record CAWAHN010000007.1, read on the forward strand.
CTGATGATCAGCGGTGTCCGCGCCTCGTCGATGAGGATGTTGTCGACCTCGTCGACGATCGCGTAGCTCTGGCCGCGCTGGACCCGCTGTTCGAGCTCGACGACCATGTTGTCCCGCAGGTAGTCGAAGCCGAATTCGTTGTTGGTCCCGTAGGTCACGTCGGCCAGGTAGGCCTCGCGGCGCTCGACCGGGCGGAGGTTGACCAACCGCTCGTCGCTGGTCGGGTAGCCCGGCTCGAAGACGTAGCTCGTGTCATGGGTGATCATCCCCAGGCTGACCCCGAGGTAGTGGAAGACGGGTCCCATCCACTGCGGGTCGCGCCGGGCGAGGTAGTCGTTGACGGTCACGACATGCACCCCGCGCCCGCTCAGCGAGTTGAGGATGGCGGCCAGCGGGGCGACCAGCGTCTTGCCTTCGCCGGTCTTCATCTCGGCGATCCGCCCCTCGTGGAGGACGGCGCCGCCGATCAGCTGGACATCGAACGGCCGCATCCCGACCGTCCGTCGCATCGCCTCGCGGATCAGCGCGAAGACCTCGGGCATCGCCTCGTCGAGGGCGTCCTGGATCCGGTCCGACTCCTTCTTCCGACGGGCCTTGGCCGCCTCGCGACGACGCTCGGCCTCGGGATGGTGGAGCTCGTCTTCGGACGGTTCGTCGGGCTGGGCGATCTCCCGGATCTCGTCCCGGATCTCCTCGAACCGGGCCCGGATCTCGGCATCGGACAGGGTCTCCAGCTCGGCCGCGAGGGCGTTCGCCTCGTCGACCACCGGCTGGATGCGTTTGATCTCGCGGTCGTTCGAGTCGACGAACCGGTTCAGGAAGCCAAGCATGGGCTGACAGTATAGGCGAGGTCCGGAGGCGACCCTCCCGGGGCGAGCCCGGTCCGGCTCAGCCCAGCTTCCAGAAGCCGGTCCCGTAGCCGGCGAGCAGGAGGACGAGGGTGAGCACGCCCAACCCGATCCAGAACAGCACCGATACCGCCGATGAGGTCGGGTTCATCTCCGGGTTGCCGAGCTTCGGGGAGCGCTTCGAGCGCAGAGCGGAACCCCAGCGCGGCGAGCGCAGATCGTCGCGCCAGTCGCCGCCCTCGGGCCGTTTCTCGAGGCCGCCCTTGCCGTCGGGCTTGTGGAGCTGGAGGGTCATCGGTCTCCCGGCTTGGTGGCCGCGAACCTGGCGGCCATCGGCGTGGCCCGGATGGGCAGATCGGCGGCCGACGCCTCGTGGGTGTCGTCATCGCGAAGGTCGAGGGTCCGGGCGATCCCGTCCTCCCACATCAGCATCTGCTGGGTCAGCGCGACGTCGCTGCTGAACAGGGCCCCGACCGACTCGCCCCGGTGGATCCGCTTGATCGCCTCGCCGATCAGCGGGGCGATCGAGAAGGTCTTGATCTTGCCGATCCGCTTCGAGGGCGGGAGCGGGATCGAGTCGGTCAGGATGAGCTCGCGCAGGCTCGAGTCGCGGATGCGGTCGACCGCGTCGGCCGACAGCACGCCGTGGGTGGCGCAGGCGTAGATCTCGCTCACACCCTCGCGTTCGAGGGCGCGGACGATCTCGATCAGCGTCCCGGCCGTGTCGATCTCGTCGTCGACGATGATCGCGCGCTTGCCGCGGACCTCGCCGATGACGTTCATCAGCTCCGCCCGGTCCAGGTTGCCGACCCGCCGCTTCTCGATGATCGCCAGCGGGGCGTCGACCAGCTCGGCGAACGCCCGGGCGCGCTTGGCGAAGCCCAGGTCGGTGACCACGACCAGGTCGTCGAGGCGCTTCGTGCGGAAGTAGTTCGACAGGATGTGGACGGCCGTCAGCTCGTCGACGGGGATGTTGAAGAAGCCCTGGATCTGGCCCTGGTGGAGGTCGAGGGTCAGGACGCGATCGGCGCCGGCCACGGTGATCATGTCGGCGATCAGCCGGGCGGTGATCGGGACCCGGGGCTGGTCCTTCTTGTCGGATCGGCCGTAGCTGTAGAACGGGATCACGGCGGTGATCCGGCCGGCGCTCGCCCGCTTGAAGGCGTCGACCATGATCAGCAGTTCCATGATCGACTGGTTCACAGGGTGACTCGTCGGCTGGACGATGAAGATGTCCTTCTCGCGGACGTTGTCCAGGATCTTGACGAAGATGTTCTCGTTGGCGAACTGGAAGACCTCGGCCTGGCCGAGGTCGACGCCGAGATAGCGGCAGATCTTGCGGGCCAGGTCCGGGTTGGCGTTGCCGGTGTAGATATCGAAGCGGTCCGTGTACACGGGCGCCTCCTCTCCGCCGAACTGCGTCACCGGTTCACCTCACGCGGTCGGGCCGTCGCCCGGGCCGTCGCCCGGGTCGTCATTGTCATCGATGGACCCCTGCTCCGCCAGTCCCGCCCGGAAGGCGGCGATCGCCACGACCCGGTCGCCCTCGGCGAGGCGCATGACGATCACCCCGCGGGCTCCCGAGCTGTAGCGGTTGATCGTGTTGGTCTCGGTCCGGATGACCTGGCCGCCTGAGCTGATGAGGAACAGCTCCTCGTCCTCCTCGGTGACCTGCTGGACGGCGGCGACGTCGCCGGTCTTGCGACCCTCCAGGGCGATCAGCTGGACGCCCTGGCCGCCGCGATGCTTGACCCGGAACTCGGTCAACGGGACCCGCTTGCCGTAGCCCGTCTCGGTGAGCACGAGCAGGTCCGCGTCGGGCTGGACGACGCTCATCGAGATCACCGAGTCACCCTTGCGCGCGAGCCGGATGCCGATCACCCCGGCCGCCGGGCGACCCATCGGCCGGACCTCGGTCTCATGGAACCGGGCGATCTTGCCGAGCGCGGTCGCGATGATGATGTCGTCGTTGCCCGTGGCGGTGTCGACCCAGGCCAGCTCGTCGTCCTCGTCCAGGGTGATCGCGATGATCCCGCTCGAGCGGACCTTCTCGAACTGCTCGAGCGGGGTCTTCTTGATGATCCCGTGCCGGGTCGCCAGGACCAGGTAGGTCCCGGCCTTGAAGTCGTGGAGCATGATCGTCGCCATCGGGACCTCGCCGGAGTCGACCTGGACGCCGGGCAGGTTGATGATCGGGATGCCCTTGGCCTGCCGGCTCGCATCCGGGATCTGGTGGACCTTGGACGAGAACACCCGGCCGCGGTTCGTGAAGAACAGGGCCCAGTCGTGGGTGTTCGCGACGAGCAGGTGCTCGACAGCGTCTTCCTCGCGCGTGACGTGGCCGATGATCCCCTTGCCGCCGCGGTGCTGCCGGCGGTACGTCGCCACGGGCTGGCGCTTGACATAGCCGCGCCCGCTGATCGTGACCACGACGTCCTCGTCGGCGATCAGGTCCTCGTCGGTCATCTCCCGGCTGGAGTCGTCCACGACCCGCGTCCGCCGCTCGCCGGCGTACTTCCGCTTCAGCTCGGCGAGCTCGTCCTTGATGATCCCGAGGACCCGGCCGGGGTTGGCCAGGATGTCTTCCAGCTCGGCGATGAGCTGGATGACCGCGAGGTACTCCTCCTCGATCTTCTTGCGCTCGAGCGCGGCCAGGCGGGCCAGCCGCATGTCGAGGATGGCCTGGGCCTGGAGCTCGGACAGCTTGAACCTCGTCATGAGGTTGCCCTTGGCCGCCTCGACGTCGGCCGACTCCCGGATCGTCTTGATGACCGCGTCGAGGTTGTCGAGGGCGATCTTGAGGCCCTCGAGGATGTGCGCCCGGGCGCGGGCCTTGCCGAGCTCGAACTCGGTCCGCCGTCGCACGATCTCGCGGCGGTGGTCGACGTAGTGCTGGAGGACCGCCTTGAGCGACAGCGTCTGGGGCTGGCCGTCGACGAGGGCCAGCATGTTGAGGTTGAACGCCGACGACATCGCCGTGTGCTTGAACAGGTTGTTCAGCACCTTGTGCGGATTGACGTCCTTCTTGAGCTCGATGTAGACGCGCATCCCGTCGCGGTCGGATTCGTCGCGCAGGTCCGCGATGCCCTCGATCCGCTTGCCGTTGACCAGCTCGGCGATCTTCTCCATCAGGGCTGCCTTGTTCACCTGGTACGGCAGCTCGGTCACGATGATCGCGGTCTTGTTGTTGCGTGTCTCCTCGAAGGCCACCTGGGCCCGGACCACGACCCGGCCGCGTCCGTGGGCGTACATCTCGCGGATCGCGTCGACCGTCTCCTGCTCGCCGGTGAACGCATTCCGACGGGTCTCGTAGCGGTACAGGCTGCCGCCGGTCGGGAAGTCCGGGCCGAGCACGTAGGTGCACAGGTCGTCCGAGGTCAGCTCGGGCGCGTCGATCAGGGCGACGATCGCGTCGCAGATCTCGCCGAGATGGTGCGGCGGGATGTTGGTGGCCATCCCGACGGCGATCCCGGACGAGCCGTTGATCAGCAGGTTGGGCAGCTTGGCCGGCAGGACCGACGGTTCCTGCTGGGTCCCGTCGTAGTTCGGGACGAAGTCGACCGTCTCCTTGTCGATGTCGGCGAGGATCTCGGCCGAGATCGGCGTCAGCCTCGCCTCGGTGTAGCGCATCGCCGCAGCGCCGTCGCCATCGACCGATCCGAAGTTGCCCTGGCCGTCGACCAGCGGGTAGCGCATCGAAAAGTCCTGGGCCATCCGGACGAGGGCGTCGTACAGGGCGACGTCGCCGTGGGGGTGGTACTTGCCCATGACCTCGCCGACGATCGCGGCGCACTTGCGATAGGCGCTCGTCCCGCTCAGACCCATCTCGCCCATCGCGTACAGGATCCGGCGATGGACCGGCTTCAGGCCGTCGCGAACGTCGGGCAGGGCGCGGGCCACGATGACGCTCATCGCGTAGTCGAGGTAGCTCACCCGCATCTCGTCCTCGATGCGGATGTCCCGGATGTTGCCGATGTCGTCGGTCACGGTCTAGCGTCTCCTCCAGTGGCGACATCCGAGAAGCGTTCTCGATGGGCGGCGGGTCCCGGCAAACCGGCTTGGCCCGCGAACCGGGCGACGGTGGCCGCGGCGCGCGATGTCGACGGGTCGATGGAACGTCGGCGGACGCCCTCGAGCTCGGCGCGGATCCGTTCGGCATCGTCCGAGGGCAGCTTGGTCAGCGCGTCCCGGATGACCCAGGCGCGGTTCCCGTCGCGGGTGCCCGCCGCGAGCTTGGCTTGTCGGTCGACGAAGGCGAGGACCGCTTGGCGATCGACGACCACGAGCGACCGGAGGGCCCAGGCGAGCGCCTTCTGGACGTCGGGCTCCGCGTCGCCGATCAGCTCGTCGACGAGGTCGAGCCCATGGCGCACGACCTCCGGGGTCCGACCGCCACGACGGTCGACGTACGGGAGGGTCGCGACCGTCGATCCGACCAGCCGGCGTTCCCAGCGCGACGGCGAGAACACGAGGCCGTCGAGCTCGGACCAGCGGTACGGTTCGAGGATGATCCCGCGTCCGACGGGATGCGCGAGCGAGTCGACCGTGATCCAGTCACCCGCCTCGCGCGCGGCGCGCCGAAGCAGCTGCCAGGCGCGCTCGGCGTCGTCGGGCAGGATCCGACCGAGCAGCCCGAAGGCGAACCAGCGCGGTTCGAGCCGGGCTTCGGCGAAGCATCGTGCGGCGATCTCGAGGAAGCCGGCGGTGCCGCCCTTCCGCGTCGCCTCGCGGAACCCGCGCTCCACGGCGGCGGTCAGCGGCCAGCGGACGCCGTAGACCGGGCCGATGCCCGGGGCGATCCGCCGCGTCCCCTCGAGGTACTCCGGGTCGGCCAGCGCGGCGAATCCCCCGGTCAGCGTCATGACGAACGTATCCGGGTCGCCGACGAGGTCGGCCAGCCGCCGCCCGAGCTCCTCGGCCTGCGGCTTGTGGGCTGCGACGAACTCGACGGCTCGGGCGGTGGTCTCGGAGGGTGGCCGCTCGGCGGTCCTCGCCGTCGCCGCGGTCATCGGCCGTCCGCCGGTTCGCGCGTAGCGACCTCGGCCCGGATCATGGTGCGCGGTCGATAGCCGTAGCGGGCCTGGAGCTCCTTCTTGCGGGCCTCGTCGGCGGCGAGGTAGACGGCCTCGGCCGCGGCGAGGACCTGTCCGTCGGCATCGCGGATCTCGCCCGCCGTGTCGACGAGCCGCCGGCGGGAGCGGACGATCCAGCCTTCGGCCCGGACGATCGCGCCGACATGGACCGGTCGGCGGAAGTCGATGGTCATCCGGGCGGTGACACCCCAGTTCTCCTCGGCGACGAGCGACCAGGCCATGACCTCATCGAGGATCGTGGCCAGGATCCCGCCGTGGGCGATGCCGTGCCAACCCTCGAACCGCTCGGGGAGGACCAGCTCGGTCCAGGCCCGGCGCTCGCCGAGATGCAGCTCCAGATGCATCCCGTGCTCGTTGAGCGATCCGCAGGCGAAGCAGTTGTGTGGCTCGAACTCGAACGGCGCGGTCGCATCACCCGGGATCGCGAGGGAGCGGGGCGGCGTCCCTGCATCGACGCCCGCCGACCCACGCTCGGGCGTCCCCGCCCCCGCGGACGTCGGAGGTTCCGCGCGGGCCGCACCGACCGGGGCTTCGACCGCCACCGGATCAGACGTCAAGGTTCTGCACCTTGCGCGCCTCGGTCTTGATGAACTCCTTGCGAGGGGCGACCTTCTCGCCCATCAGCATCGTGAAGATCTCGTCGGCCACGGACGCGTTGTCGCTGTCGACCCGGAGCAGGGTTCGCGTCTCCGGGTTCATCGTGGTCTCCCAGAGCTGGTCGGCGTTCATCTCGCCGAGTCCCTTGAACCGCTGGACCGAGACGCTCTTGACGTTCATCTGCTTGACGATCGAGTCGCGCTCCTTCTCGGAGGACGCGTACTTGGTGACCTTCCCGGTGCTGACCCGGTAGAGCGGGGGCTGGGCGATGTACAGGTAGCCCTGCTCGATGACCTGGGGCATGTGGCGATAGAAGAAGGTCAGCAGCAGCGTACGGATGTGGGCGCCGTCGACGTCCGCGTCGGTCATGATGATGATCCGGTGGTAGCGCAGCTTCGCGATGTCGAAGCTGTCGCCGATGCCCTCGATGCCGGCGCCGAGCGCGATGATCAGCGGCCGAACGTTGTCGCTCGCGACGATCTTGTCGAGACGCGCCTTCTCGACGTTCAGCACCTTGCCGCGGAGCGGCAGGATCGCCTGGAATCGTCGATCGCGGCCCTGCTTCGCGGAACCGCCGGCCGAATCGCCCTCGACGATGAACAGCTCGCTCCGCTCCGGGTCGCGCTCCTGGCAGTCGGCGAGCTTGCCGGGGAGGCTCAGCCCGTCGAGCGCGCCCTTGCGGATGACGAGATCGCGCGCCTTCCGAGCCGCCTCACGGGCCCGTGACGCGGTCAGGCACTTCTCGATGATCCGGCGACCGTCGCCGGGGTTCTCCTCGAGGTACTGGTTCAACCCATCCGAGACGACCGTCTGGACCTGGCCCTTGACCTCGGCGTTGCCGAGCTTGGCCTTCGTCTGACCCTCGAACTGCGGCTCGACCAGCTTGACGCTGATGACCGCGGTCAGCCCCTCGCGAACGTCGTCACCGCTGAGGTTCGGGTCGTTGTCCTTGAGCACGCCGGCCTTGCGCGCCCAGTCGTTGAGCGAGCTCGTCAGCGCGGCGCGGAACCCCGTGACGTGCGTCCCGCCGTCCGGCGTGTTGATGTTGTTGGCGAAGGCGAGGACGTTCTCGGTGTAGGTGTCGTTGTACTGGAGGGCGGCCTCGACCGAGGTGTTGCCCTCCTTGCGCTCGACGTAGATCGGGCGCTGGGTCAGCGCCTCCTTGTTCCGGTTCATGTGGCGGACGAACGACATCAGTCCGCCTTCGAAGTAGAACGACCGCTCACGGTCCGCCCGCTCATCGACGAACCGGATCCAGACGCCCTTGTTCAGGTAGGCGGACTCGCGGAGCCGCTGGCTGATCGTCTCGAACTCGTAGTCGATCGTCTCGAACATCTCCGGGTCGGCCCGGAACCTCGTGGTCGTGCCGTGGCGGTCGCCGGCGGGCCCGATCTTCTTGACCGGCGTGATCGGCTTGCCTCGGGCGTACTCCTGGGCCCAGATGCTGCCGTCGCGTGCGCTTTCGACGCGGAGCCACTCGGACAGCGCGTTGACGACGCTCACCCCGACGCCGTGAAGGCCGCCCGAGACCTTGTAGCCTCCGCCCCCGAACTTGCCCCCCGCGTGGAGGATCGTATGGACGACCTCCATCGCATCCTTGCCGGTCGAGTGCTTGCCGACCGGCACGCCTCGCCCGTCATCCTCGACCGTGACCGCGCCGTCTGCCGCGATGGTCACGCTGATCCGCGTCGCGAAGCCGGCCATGGCTTCGTCGATCGAGTTGTCGACCACCTCCCACACGAGGTGGTGCAGCCCGCGGCTGTCCGTCGACCCGATGTACATCCCGGGCCGGCGGCGGACCGCCTCGAGACCCTCGAGGACCTGGATGCTCTCGGCGGTGTAGCCCGCCGAGGCGGTCTTGCGCGAGGCGCGTTTCCGGACGACCTCCGCGGCGGCGCTCGGCGGGACCGCGGCCGTCGCGGCCGCGGCGGTCTGGTCGGTGGGTCGCTCGGTCACGCAGGTCCTCCGGTCAGGCGCTCGTACAGGCGGCCGAGCTCCTCGTCGCTGTAGAACTCGATCACGATCCGACCGCCGCGCCGCGTGCGGGCGAGCGAGACCTTGGTCCCCAGGGCGCGGCGCAGATCCTCTTCGACCCGCTCGACGTCCGGATCGACCGCGGGCGGCGAGTCGGTCGTGCTCGGAGCAGGCTCGCGGACACGCCGCGCCAGCTCCTCGACCTGCCTGACGGACAGCTCGCGGGCGACGGCGATCTCGAGCAGGGTGATCTGCTGTCCAGGCTCGAGACCGACCAGTGCTCGCGCGTGACCTTCCGACAGCCGCCCGTCGGCGACCGCCGCGAGGACGGACGGATCGAGCTCGAGCAGCCGGACGGTGTTGGCGATCGTCGATCGCGCTCGGCCGACCTTCTGCGCCACCTGCTCCTGCGAGTAGCCGAAGTCGTCGATCAGCTGTCGGTACCCGAGTGCCTCGTCGACCGGGTTGAGGTCCGTCCGCTGGATGTTCTCGACCAGGGCGAGTTCGAGCTGATGCTGGTCCTCGAGCTGCCGGACGACCGCGGGGATCCGGCTGAGTCCGGCCATCCGCGACGCGCGCACTCGCCGCTCTCCAGCGACGAGCTGGTACCCCTCGAGCGTCTCCGTCACGAGGATCGGCTGGAGGACGCCGTGTTCGGCGATGCTGGCCGCAAGCGCTTCGAGGCCGACCCCGTCGATCGACTGTCGTGGCTGGTATGGGTTCACGACGATCCGGTCGAGGGCGATCTCGGTCGGAGCCTCCGGCCCCCCGACCCGGCCTGGGATCAGCGAGGCGAGTCCGCGCCCGAGCGCAGCCGGTCGCTCGCCGGGTCGTGCGGTCATCGGTCCACCGCCTGGGCACCGACTACCACGGGGATGTTCGGAGATCCGAGGGCCACGGTCGGCGTCGTGGCACGGGCGTCCACTGGGGCAGGCCGGGTCGACGAGTCGCCCGCTGCGGCTGCGGTGTCGAGGCCCGCCTGCTGCGCCATGGCTGCGCGGGCGGACTCCATCTCCCGTCGGTCGCGTCGGAGGAACTCGGTGGCGAGGTCCCGATACGCGTCCGCCCCCTTGCTCTCGGGACGGTAGAGGGCGATGGGGAGCCCGTGACTCGGAGCTTCGGACAGCCGCACGCTCCGCGGGATGACGGTCGTGTACACGGTCGAGCCGAGGTGGCGGCGGACTTCGGCGGCGACTTCCGTCGACAGGTTCGTGCGAGCGTCGAACATCGTGAGAACGACTCCCTTGATCGCGAGTTCGGGGTTCAGGTGGTCCCGGACGAGGTTGATGGTCGACGTGAGCTGGCTCAGGCCCTCGAGTGCGTAGTACTCGCACTGGATCGGGATGAGCACCGATGAGGCGGCGGTGAGTGCGTTGACGGTCAGCAGGCCGAGGGACGGCGGACAATCGAGGAATACATAGTCGTAGGCCGCGACGACCCCTTCGAGCCCCGCCGCCACCCGGCGCTCACGCGCCAGGTAACCAGCCAGTTCGACCTCGGCGCCGGCGAGCGCCGTCGAGGACGGGATGAGGTCGAGACCGACGACCTTCGTACGAAGGGTCAGGTCGACCATCGCCGTCGAGCCGATGACCGCGTCGTAGATCGAGGCGTCCACCGACCGTTTGTCGATCCCGAACCCGCTGGTGGCGTTCCCCTGTGGGTCAAGGTCGACGACGAGGACCCGTTCGCCTGAGAGAGCCAGGTAGGTCGCCAGATTGACCACCGTGGTGGTCTTGCCGACACCACCCTTCTGGTTGGCACAGGCGATCGTTTGGCCCATCAGGCCCCCGGTCGAAGGGTGCTCACAAGCGTGAATTCTACCATCCGGAGCCTGTTCTCACTCTCGTCCGGCCGTACCTCGGCCCCTCGTCGGATGATGGTGCCGCCGACTCACCTGCGGATCACCGCTACCCGCTGGATGACCGCCGATGTTCCACGTGGAACGGGCCGATTCGCACACGGCCAGGGCATCCAAGGGTGGCTGGCGACGCTTCTGCCTGAGCCGTCGGACCGGCTCGCGTGCCCAGGCGCGCCCCATCGACGTTGCCGTTTCACGTGAAACAGGCGCCGGCGCCCCTCCCCGGACCTGGCCCCGGCCCGACGTTGCCGTTTCACGTGAAACAGACGCGTGCGCGCTCCCGTCCCAAGGTGGACCTGGGCACGATTGCCGGTTCTGGAGGGCCCTCGGTATACTCGCGGCTGACGTAGCCGCAGCTCGGTCGTCGCGTTCGATCGCGCATCCGTCGAGCGGCCGGGCACCTGGCCGAGGTTCGACACACAACAGATGCGTCTGACACTCGCCGCCATCGGCGCCGTAGTGGCGGCGCTCCTTCAGTCGACCATCGTGCCGTACCTCCAGGTCGGCGACGCCACACCCGATCTCGTACTCGTGTTCGCCGTCACGGCGACCATCGCCGGCACCGTCGAGGCCGGACTCCTCTCGGCATTCATCGGGGGCTTGATCATCGATCTACTGGCCCCACGGCCACTCGGGATGACCGCGTTCATGCTGCTGCTCTCCGTCGGGCTCGCGGCCTTGCTCGGCCGCACCCTCGACCGGGTCCGCTATCTCGTCCCGGCCATCGCCGTGTTCCTCGGCAGCTTCCTGAGCAGCGTCCTCTTCCTCGTGCTGTACGGAGCGCTGCGCGAGCGCATCCCGGTCGACGACCCGGTTCGGGCGATGCTGCCGGACGCGATCTACAGCACGATCGTCGCAGCCGTCGTCGGTCCGATCGCGGTCGGACTCCGACGTCGGGCGGCGGAACGGGAGCGCGTCGCGTGGTAGCCCCGAGCGCGACCCTCGTCGACGAACGCCCCGGACGCGAGCGACAGCTCGTGCGTTTCGTGGTGTTCGGCCTCGTCGTCATCCTCGGGATCAGCGGGCTGACGGCTCGGATGATCTACCTCCAGTTCGTGCGCGGGCAGGTCTACCAGGCGAAGGCCGAAGAGAACCGGACGGTGACGCAGGCGGTCCCGTCGACTCGAGGACTCATCTACGACCGGAAGGGTCGACTGCTCGTCTCCAACGAGCCCGCGTACGCGATCAAGATCCGGCCGTCCGATCTCCCCTTCTCGCAGCGTGCCCAGGTCGTCGCCCGCCTGTCCGCCCTGCTCGGGATCGACCAGGCCGACATCAACGTCACGATCGACTCCAACCCGGGGACCCAATTCGACCCCGTCCGGATCGCCCAGGACGTCCCGATGGCCACCGCGAACATCATCGCCGAGGAGCGCTTGGCGCTGCCCGGGGTCGAGGTCGCCGTCGAATCGAAGCGGCACTACGTCGACGGTCCCCTGATGTCGCAGATCATCGGGTACACGGGCGCGATCGACGCCGCGACCCTCAAGGAGCTCAAGGACTCCGGGCTACCAGTCCGACGATCTCATCGGTCGGGCCGGCGTCGAGGCGACCTACGAGGAGACGCTTCGCGGGACGTACGGCCAGGAGACCGTCGAACGCGACGCCACGGGCCGCAAGCTGCGCGTCCTGACGACGGATCGAGCCGCCCAGGCGGGTGATTCGCTCGAACTCACGATCGACACCAAGGAGCAGAAGCTCGCCGAGAAGGCCGTGACCTGGGCGATGCGGCGCGCCGGCCTCAAGCGCGGCGTGATGATCGTGATGAACCCGCAGACGGGCGAGATCCTGGCGATGGTCAGCCTGCCCACCTACGACAACAACAAGTTCGCCGAAGGCATCAGCAACAAGGACTTCGCCAAGCTCCTCAAGAACCCGGAGAAGCCACTGCTGAACCACGCGATCAACGAGCAGTTCCCACCCGGCTCCACCTACAAGCTCGTGACCGGCCTGGGCGTCCTCCAGGACAAGAAGCTCGGCCCGACCGAGCTGGTCCAGACCAAGCCATACATCCAGATCGGTCCGGATCGGTTCTGGGACTGGAACCACGCCGGGTTCGGCCGGATCGCGATCCGACGCGGGTTCGCCATGTCCAGCGACACGTTCTTCTACCAGATGGCCCAGCGACTCGGGATCGATCGACTCGCCTATTGGGCCCGCCAGCTCGGGTTCGGGGCCGTGACCGGCATCGACCTCCCGGGTGAGGCACCCGGCATCGTTCCCGACAACCAATGGAAGCAGGACACCTTCGGGCAGTCCATCTTCCCCGGCGAGGTCCTCCAGGCCGGGATCGGACAGGGTTACGACACTGCCACCCCGCTCCAGATCCTGAACGCGTACGCGGCCGTGGCCAACGGCGGCAGGCTGCTCCAGCCGCAGGTCGTCCGCGACATCGTCGATGCCGACGGGACGGTGGTCCGCCCGTTCCACCCGAAGCTGCTCCACCGGCTCAAGGCCTCCGCCGAGAACCTCAGGATCATGCGGCTCGGGGCGCGCGAGGTCGTGACGAGTGGTCACACGTTCAACCTCCGGGACCTGCCGCTCGTCGTGGCCGGCAAGACCGGGACCGCGGAGTTCGGCGTCCGCGACTCGAAGGGCCTGCTGCCGTTCCATAACTGGTTCGTCGCGTTCGTGCCGAAGCACGGGAACGTCGCCCGGCCCGATTCCGAGCTGGCCGTGATCGGCTTCGCGTACGACTCGAACACGGTCGGGAACACCGCGACCGAGATGGTCAAGTACTACCTCCAGATGCACTACAACCTGCACGTCGACCTGCGCCGGACGGACCTCCTCCGCCGCGGCAACTTCTACGGCGGCAACTGATGGGCGTCCTGAAGGCCGAACCGGCTCGCGCCCAGGACTGGGCGGCCCGCTCGGTCGGTGCCGCGTGGCGGGCCTTCGACTGGCAGATGCTGATCTTCGCCGTGCTGCTGACCGGCATCGGGATGGCGATGGCGTACAGCAACACCATCGCGGCGGGCGACCCGGTGTTCGACCCGGGGTCGACGTTCGGCCGGGGCCTCATCTGGTGTGCCTTCGCGACGATCGCCTTCGGCGTCGCGACCGTCTTCGACTACAAGTGGCTCCGCACCTTCGCCTGGCCGCTCTACTTCGTGAACCTGGCCATCCTCGTCGTGACCCTTGGGATCGGCGATGGGGTCAGCGGCGCGGCCCGCTGGATCGCCCTCGGTCCGTTCCAGTTCCAGTTCAGCGAGCTGGCGAAGATCCTGATGATCATCGTTCTCGCCAACTACCTGGCCAGCCGGCACGAGAAGCTCGGGTCGATCTGGACGATCCTCGGCGCCTGCCTGCTGACCCTGCCCGCCCTCGTCCTGGTCCTGCTCCAACCCGACCTCGGGACGTCCCTGGTCCTCGGCGGGATCCTGGCCGGGATGCTGTTCATGTCCGGCTCGAGCCTGCGCTGGCTCGCCGTCCTCGGCGGGATCGTCATCGCGGCCGTGCCGTTCGCCTGGACCTACATCCTGCGCGACTACCAGAAGCAGCGACTGCTCAGCTTCCTCGACCCGTCGGCGGATCCCCAGGGCTCCGGCTACCAGCTCCTCCAGAGCCAGATCGCGGTCGGGTCGGGCGGCCTGCTCGGCAAGGGATTGACCAACGGGACCCAGAACCAGCTCGACTTCCTGCCGGTCCAGACGACCGACTTCGTGTTCGCGTTGCTGGCCGAGGAGCTCGGCTTCGTCGGCGCGATCCTCGTGTTCGGCCTGTTCCTGGCCCTGGTCTGGCGGATCCTGCTGACGGCGTGGCGGTCCCAGGACCCGTTCGGGCTCGGGATCGCCTCCGGCGTCGCGTCGATGCTCCTGTTCCAGCTGGTCATCAACGTCGGCATGGTGATCGGGATCATGCCGATCACCGGGATCCCGCTGCCGTTCATCACCCACGGCGGCGCGTCGCTCATCAGCATCGCGATCGGCCTCGGGGTGCTCCAGAGCGTCAACGTGCGCCAGACCCGCGCGGAGTGGTGACCGCTCCCCAGCCGAGCCACGTTCGCTTGCCGATACGCCCGACTGCGTGGCTCCCCCGACACTCAACGCGGAACTCCGTAGCCCGGACGAGGTGGGCCCGCCCGGCGTCGCCCCCTATCGTCGGCGGAACAGGCCCCGCCGTTCGTCGTCGACCTGGGCGCTCCGGCGACGGCCGGCCCGGCGCAGCAGCCCATCGAGCTCCTCGCGGTACGCGCGGCCGATCGCCATCCGGTCGAGCCACTCGAGATACTCGAGGTCGCGTCGGGCGATCTCGCCGAGCGACCAGCCGGAGTAGCGTCCGAAGTTGAGGACGGTCCCCGACGGGTCGCCCGGCGGGGGACCGGCGGCGCCGTGGCCGTCCGCCGTCCGCATCCGGCTCGGATCGTAGCCGCCGCCCTCCGTCGAGCGGCCGCTGGTCCAGTCGCGCGAGACGGTCTGGGGCCGGAGCGGCTGTCCCGAGGCATCCGTCCGCGGTGCGCCCGAGGAGGCCGACGATGGGCTTCCGCGGGAGGCCGACGACGCGCCGCGGCCCGACGCCTCCGGACGACCGGCGCCGGTCGTCGACGCGTCGCCGCCGGGCGAAGAGGGACCGCCACCGTCCGACGTCGACCCGCCGATGTCGGCCCCGAGTCGTTCCCGGAGCGCCCGCTCGCGGTCGTAGGCCGCGCGCCGGAGCGGATCTCCGAGCAGCTCCATCGCCGCGTTGATCTCGATCATCCGCGCCGCCGCCTCGGGACCCGGCGTGACATCGGGGTGGTACTTGCGTGCGAGCCGTCGATAGACGACCTGGACGATCTCGTCGTCCGCCGCCGGATCGATCTGGAGGACCTTGTACGGGTCCGCCGCGTCCGATCCGTCGTTCATCGGACGGACTCCGCCCCGACCTCGGTCGCGAACCGCGCCCCGGCCGCCTCCATCGCCCCGATCTGGTCCGCGCTCGAGGACGACGGGATGTCCATCGCGCCGCCGATCTCGCTCGCTCGCCGGAACACGTACTTGAACACGTCGCGGCAGCCGGCCGTGACCGGGAGCGCCAGGATCGCCCCGAGGAGCCCGAAGATCGCCCCGCCGATCACCAGCGCGGTGATGACCATGCTCGGGTGGAGGTCGATCGCGTCGCTCTGGATCTTGGGCACCAGGAAGTTGTTCTCCACGAGCTGGATCCCGAGGTAGAGCAGGAGGGCGGCGATCGCCGGCCACGGCCCGGCCGTGAGCCCGAGGAGGACGGCCGGGACCGCCGAGATGATCGGTCCGATGATCGGGATCAGCTCGCCGAGCCCGGCGATGATCGCGAGCAGGACGGCGAAGCGGCCGAAGATGGGGTCGACCGTGAAGCCGAGGATCGTCAGTCCGATGAACGACCCGAGCCCGACCACGCCGCCGAGGATGAGCTGGCCGCGGATCCATTTGCCGAAGACCTCGTGGACGATCCCGACGATGGCCCAGGTGTCCATCCGCCAGGCCGCCGGCAACGACGCATCCAGGGCGGCCTTCAGCTTCGGACGGTCCTTCAGGACGAAGAACAGCCAGGCCGGCAGGATGAGGTAGCCGAAGATCGAGGTCACGAAGGAGGCGGCACTGTCGACGAGCGGCTGGAGGAAGCTGATGTTGAGGTGGTGGACCGCATCGAGAGCCGCGGCGACCGCGGCGTCGGCCATCGTCCGCAGCTCGGTCGGGAGACCCAGCTGGTCGTACAGCTCGTTGAGATGGTCGAGCTGGTACTGGATCTGGGCGATGATGACCGGCAGCTCGTCGGCGAACGTGGCGATCTGTCGAGCGAGCGGTGGGATGGCGATGGCCAGGGCCAGGGCGACGACGCCGACGACGATCACGTACACGAGGAGCACGGCGAGCGCACGGCGCATGCCCAGGCGCGCGAACCGCTCCACCAACGGGTCGAGCAGGTAGGCGAGAAGCAGGCCGACGACGAACGGTCGGATCGCCGAGCCCGCCGCGAACAAAACGATGCCGATCAGGATCGCCCCGCCGATCACGACGGCCACCCGGGGCGTCGGCGCCGTCAGGCGGACCATCCGGCCGGGGCCCTGCGCGACGGTCGCTGCCTGGTCGGCGCTCGGAGCAGCCGGGACCGCTCGAGCGTCGTCGTCCATCGTCGGTCAGACTATCAGACGTGATCGACCGCCCCGACGGGTCGCCTGACGAGCCCCGCCAGCGCTGGCGGATCGTCTTCGCTCGCGACGCAGCCGTCCGTGACCCGGCGACGGGGACCGGCGCCGCCTGGGACGCGGCACTCGCGCCGACCGGCCTTCCGATCGCCCGCAGCCTTGGCAAGTCGCCCCGACCCCGAATCACCGTCGGTGCACCGCTGCCGGTCGGGATGGTGGGTGAGGCGGAGCTCGCGGACCTCGTGCTGACCGAGCGCCTGCCCGTTGCCGAGGTCCGGGCGAGGCTCGTCGGTCACCTACCCGAGGGCCACCGCCTGGTCGACCTCCACGATGTCTGGCTCGGCGCCCCGACCCTCATCGCGCAGATCGTCGCCGCCGACTATCGGGCGACCGTTCGCGGGGCGTCGGAGGCGGAGCTCGGCGCCGCCTGCTCCGAGCTCGTGGCGGCGACCGGGATCGAGCGCACGCGACAGAAGGGTGAGGGTCGGGCGGTCGCCTACGATCTTCGTCCCCTGATCCTGACTCTGACCGCGGGTCCGTCGGCCTCGGCATCGGAGGGCGGGGGCGACGCGGCCACAGTTCGGATGCGGCTCAGGCACGCCCAGGACGGCCCGGCGGGGCGACCCGACGAGGTCATCCTGGCGCTCAGCGAGGCGCTGGGCCGCCCGCTCGACGGCGGATCGATCGTCCGCGAACGGCTCCTGACGGCCGACATGCTCGAGGGAGCCGGCGCTCGGTCCGGTTGACGCTCAAGCGTGCTCGCCGTACCATCAGCGTTCGCGTCCGACAGGGTCGGCGTGTCAGCCTGTCCCCCGACACCCCACGAGGATCCATGTACGCAGTCATCGAGACCGGCGGGAAGCAATACCGCGTCGAGGTCGGCACCCAGCTCGAGGTCGAGCTGATCGATGCCAAGGCCGGCGACACGGTCACGATCGACCGCGTCCTGCTCGTCGCCGACGGCGACGCCGCCACGATCGGCCGTCCGGTAGTCACCGAGGCCAGCGTCAGCGCCGAGGTGCTCCGCCAGGAGCGGGGCGAGAAGGTGATCTCGTTCAAGTACCGCCCGAAGGCCCGCCGGCGCGTCAAGAAGGGCCACCGCCAGGAGCTCCACGTCCTGCGCATCGCCGACATCGTCCTCAACGGGAAGAGCGCCGCCGAATCGGTCAAGAAGGCCGAGTCGGAGGCCAAGACGGAGCGTCAGCGCCTGGAGGAGGCCGCTCGACGCCAGGCCGCCGAGGACGCCGCCCTCGCCGCCAAGCTCGCGGCGGCCAAGGCGAAGACCGAATCGAAGCCGGAGCAGAAGACGGCCAAGGCCGAGCCGAAGACGGCCAAGGCCGCACCGGCCCCCAAGGCCGCCCCGAAGACCGCGGCGAAAGCCGAGCCGACGACCGCCGCCAAGCCGGCGGCCGCGAAGAAGCCGGCTGCCCCGAAGCCGGCGGCCGACGCCGAGCCGAAGAAGCCGCGCAGCACGAAGAAGGACGAGTAGACCCGATGGCACACAAGAAGGCCGGCTCGAGCTCGAAGAACGGTCGCGACAGCGTCGGCCAGCGCCTCGGCGTGAAGGTCGGCGACGGCCAGCTCGTCCCGGCGGGCTCGATCATCGTCCGACAGCGGGGGATGACCTTCCTGTCCGGTGAGGGCACCGGCCTGGGCAAGGACTACACCGTCTTCGCGACCGTGACCGGCAAGGTCCGCTTCGAGCACCAGACCCGAACGAAGAAGCGCATCCGCGTCGAGGCGGTCCCGGCCGTCGCGGCCGAGGCATAGCGCGACCAGCACACAGCCGACGACCACCGGCGGGCAGACGACCCGTACGGACGGCGCCGGAGGAGAGAAACCGAACGTGAAGCCCGAGATCCATCCCAAGTACTACCAGGCGCAGGTCCATTGCGGATCGTGCGGCATCGAATTCACGCTCGGTTCCACCCGGCCGGAGCTGCGCGTCGACGTCTGCAGCAATTGCCACCCGTTCTTCACCGGCAAGCAGACGATCATCGACACTGCCGGCCAGGTCGAGCGCTTCCAGAAGCGGCTCGAGCGCTCTGCGCGGGCGTAGTCCCGCCCCAGCGCCAGCGGCCGGCCGGCGCGCCGTGAGCCGGTAGACTTCGGGGATGGCGCGCTACACCTACGGCGGACAGGCGCTCATCGAGGGCGTCCTGATGCGGGGTCGCGACGCGATCGCGGTCGCCTTCCGCAGCCCCGAGGGCGGGATCGTCTGGCAGACCGAGCGGCTCGACGCCGGCTTCCACGGCAGCCGCTGGTCGCGGCTCCCGTTCGTGCGCGGGCTCGTCGTCCTGTACGAGACGCTCGTCGTCGGGACGCGCTGGCTCGTCCGCTCCGCCTCGCTGGCGGCGTCCGAGGAGGGCGTCGAGCTCGGGCGGAGCGCCGTCGCGGTCATGCTCCTGATCACCCTCGCCGCCGGGATCGGGGTCTTCTTCCTGTTCCCGCTCGTGATCGCGACGGTCACCACCAGCCAGATCGACAACGGCCTGGTCCAGCACCTCGTCGAGGGCCTGATCCGGGTCGTCATCTTCATCGGCTACCTCCTGCTGATCGCCCAGGCCAGCGACGTCAAGCGGGTGTTCCAGTACCACGGCGCCGAGCACATGACGATCCACGCGCTCGAGGCCGGTGACCCGCTCACCACCGCCGAGGTCCGCAAGTACCCGACCGCGCACCAGCGCTGCGGGACCGAGTTCCTGGTCGTGGTGATCGCGCTGTCGATCATCATGTTCAGCCTCGTCGGCCGGCAGACGCCGGTGATCATGGTCGTCAGCCGGATCGTGCTCATCCCGGTCATCGCGGCCGTCGGCTACGAGCTCCTCCGCTTCGGCGCGCGGCATCGGGCGAACCCGATCGTCCACGTCGTGATGATGCCCGGGATCTGGGTCCAGAAGATCACGACCCGCCAGCCCACCGACGACATGATCGAGGTCGCGATCGTGTCGATGGAGCAGGCGCTCGTCGCGGACGGCGAGACGGTGCCCGACGGCAGCGCGACGTTCGAGCGTGAGCCGCTCGCCGACGTGGAGGCGCGGATCAAGGCCCAGCTGGCCGCGGACCGCGCTGCCGAGGCGGCCGCGACGGCCCCGACGGCTGCGGCTGTCGAGACGGCGGGGGCCTCCACGGTGGCCGGCGCGGTCCCGAGCGGGGTCGCAGCCGCCGACCCGGCCCCCGAGCCGATCGCGGTCGAGACCGATCGGCCCGTCTCGGGCGCATGATCGACCGCAAGCTACACGAGGTCGTCGCGCGCTACGAGGCGGTCCAGGCGGAGCTCGCACTCCCGGAGACGTCGACCGATCCTGAGGCCATCCGGCGCCTGGGGCGCGAGCTCTCGCGGCTCGAGCCGGTCGTCTCGGCGATCCGCCGGCTCGAGGAGACGCGGGCCGAGCTCGACGGGGCGCGCGAGATGCGCGACGGCGAGACCGACGAGGAGCTCCGGGCGATGGCCCGTGACGAGATCGCGCGTCTCGAGGCCGACGAGACCCGCCTGATCGAGGAGCTCAAGGTCCTGCTCTTGCCGCGCGATCCGGCCGACGACGGCGACGTGATCATGGAGATCCGGGCCGGCGCCGGGGGCGAGGAAGCGGCGCTGTTCGCCGCCGAGCTCCTGCGGATGTACCTGCGCTACGCCGAGCGCCACCGCTTCTCGGCCGAGGCGATCTCGACGAACGAGACGGGGATCGGCGGCCTCAAGGAGGCGATCGTCGAGATCAGCGGGGACGGCGCCTACTCGCGGCTCAAGTTCGAGGGCGGTGTCCACCGCGTCCAGCGGGTCCCGGCGACCGAGTCGAGCGGCCGGATCCACACGTCCACGGCGACGGTCGTCGTCCTGCCCGAGGTCGAGGAGAACGAGATCGTCATCGACGAGGAGAAGGATCTCCGGATCGAGGTCAAGCGCTCGTCGGGACCCGGCGGCCAGTCGGTCAACACGACCGACTCCGCGGTGCGGATCACCCACTTCCCGTCCGGCCTGGTCGTCGAGATCCAGGACGAGAAGAGCCAGCACAAGAACAAGGCCAAGGCGCTGGCCGTCCTGCGGGCGCGGCTCCAGGACCTCGAGCTCCAGAAGCAGCGGGCCGAGAACTCAGCCGCTCGACGGTCGATGATCGGCGCGGGCGACCGCTCGGACAAGATCCGGACCTACAACTTCCCGCAGGACCGGGTCACCGACCATCGGATCGGGATGGACCTGTCGAACCTGCCGCGCGTGCTCGACGGCGATCTCGACAAGCTCATCGACGCGCTCATCACCACGGACCAGGCCGAGCAGCTGTCGTCGCTCGGCGACGACGACGAAGATCCGTCCGCCGTCGGCGCGGGCCGCCGACGGTAACGACGATGCCGACCGTCGAAGCGCTGATCCGGCTCGGGACCGACCGCCTCACCGCCTCCGGCTCGGAGAGCCCGCGACTCGACGCGGAGCTGCTCCTCGCCCGGATCCTGCGGACCGACCGGACCTCGTTCGCCGCCCATCCCGAGACCGTCGTCGGTGATGCGGCGGCCGCCGTCTACGAGGGCGATCTCGCGCGACGCGAGCTCGGCGAGCCGATCGCCTACATCCGGGGCTTCCGTGAGTTCCACGGGCTCGCCTTCGCCACCGATCCGCGCGCGCTCATCCCACGCCCGGAGACCGAGCAGGTCGTCGACATCGTCGAGTCGGAGATCGTCAGCCGGCTGGTCGCCGCGCCGCGGCCGCCGGGGACGCGACCGATCCTGATCGCCGATGTCGGGACCGGCGGAGGGACGATCGCGGTCGCCCTCGCCGTCGCGCTCCGGAAGCGACGGATGCTCGACGAGATCCGGATCCTGGCCACGGACATCGCCCCGGAGGCGATCCAGCTCGCGCGCGAGAACGCGGTCGGGCACGGGGTGGCCGACCGGATCGAGTTCGCCATCGCCGACCTGCTCCCGATCGACGGCCACCTGATCGACATCGTCGCGGCCAACCTGCCGTACATCGCGTCCGAGGCGTTCGACGGCCTGTCGGTCGCGCTGTCGTTCGAGCCGCGCGTCGCGCTCGACGGCGGACCGGACGGGCTCGACGTCGTTCGTGCCCTGCTCGAGCGCCTGCCGCGGGTGCTCCGCGCCGACGGCGTCGCGGTCCTGGAGATCGGCGCCGACCAGGGCGACCTCGTCCTCGCCGAGGTCGAGTCGCGGATGCCGGACTGGACCCGCGAGCTCCTGCCCGACCTGGCGGGGCTGCCGCGGATCGTGCGCCTGGAACGACACGAGCGAGCGCGTCCAGAGACCCCGGCCTGATCGTGGCCGACCCCCGATTCCCGATCCGGCTGCTCGCGCTCGACCTCGACGGGACGCTCGTCGAGCCGGACCTCGTCCTGCGCCCGAAGATCCGGGCGGCGATCCTCGATGCGGTCGCCCGCGGCGTGCGGGTGGTCATCGCGACCGGGCGGATGCCGACGAGCGCCCAGCCGTTCGCGCGGGCGCTTCGGCTGACCGATCCGATCATCGGCTACCAGGGCGCGCTGGTCCGGGCGATGCCCGACGCGCGGGGCGGGATCGGCCGGATGCTGTACCACCGGCCGCTCCCGGCGGAGGCGGCGCGCGAGGCGATCCGCTGGACGCGCGCGCGTGGGTTCGCTCCGCACATCAACCATCTCGAACGGTTCGTCATGCCCGCCGGCGACCCCAGGACCGACGACTACTCGGCGTTCCTGGGCGCCCGCGCCGAGGTCGTGCCCGATCTGGAGCGATGGGTCCGCCACCCCGTCTCGAAGGTCCTCGCGGTGGGCGAGGACGGGCGGCCGCTCGACGTGCTCGAGGCAGCCCGTGCGCACTTCGCCGGGCTGGCCGAGGTCACGGTCAGCCATCCGCAGTTCCTCGAGTTCCTCGCCCCCGGCGTGTCGAAGGGTCGCGCGATGCGCAACCTGGCGCGACGGTTCGGGATCCCGCTCGAGCAGACGATGGCGATGGGCGACCAGTTCAACGACTTCGAGATGATCGAGATGGCCGGCCACGGGGTGGCCATGCCGTCGGCCCCGCCGGCGGTCCAGGCCGCCGCCCGCTATGTCGCACCGCCGCTCGAGGACGAGGGCGCCGCGGACGTCATCCGGGCCCTCGTCCTGAGCGGTCGGGACTCGGCACGGAACGTCGGGTCGATCCGGCCCGGCGGCGCCGCGCTCCGCTAGTGGACCCACGCCTGGTACCGGACGATGCGGCGGGGCGCGCGCTCGCGGTCGAGGCGCTCCGTCGTGGGGAGCTGGTCGCGCTGCCGACCGACACGGTCTACGGGATCGGAGTGGCCCTCACCACGCAGGGTGGGATCGAGCGCCTGTTCGCCGCCAAGCACCGCCCGCCCGAGAAGGGCGTCGTGCTCCTGCTCGCGGATCACCACCAGGCGGCGGACGTCGCCGAGCTCACCGCCCCGTTCCACGTCCTGGCCGCAGCCTTCTGGCCCGGGGCGCTCACGCTGGTCGCCCGTCAGCGCGACGACGTCCCGTTGCCCGCTGAGCTGACCGGTGGGGCACCCACCATCGGGCTGCGGCTGGCGGACCACGATGCGCCTCGCGCCCTCGCCGCGGAGCTCGGCCCGTTGCCGGTGACATCGGCCAACCGCTCGGGCGAACCCGAAGCGATCGACGCGGCCGGCGTCCTGGCGCAGCTCAGCGACGTCGCCGACCTTGCTGTCATCCTCGACGGCGGGCGGGCGCGGGTCGGTGCCCCGTCCTCGGTCGTCGACTGCTCGGTCGACCCGCCACGCCTCCTTCGCGCCGGTGCGTTGCCGGCCGACGTCCTGTCCGCGGTCCTCGAGGACGCGGGCCTCCCACGACTCGAGGCGCCCTGAGACGACGCCGCGGGACTGGCGCCACGACACATGCGGCTGACCTCGGGGCGCAGTTCCGCGGATCCGCAGCTCCGCAGTCCTCGGCTCACGGCCGGCCGTGCCGTGGTTCGCGGCTCACGGCCGGCCCTGCCGTGGTTCGCAATTCGCGGCCGGGCCTGCCGTGGTTCGCGGCTCGTGACCGGCCGTGCCGTGGTTCGCAATTCGCGGCCGGGCCTGCCGTGGTTCGCGGCTCGTGACCGGCCGTGCCGTGGTTCGCAATTCGCGGCCGGGCCTGCCGTGGTTCGCGGCTCGTGACCGGCCCTGCCGTGGTTCGCGGCTCGCGGCCGGGCCTGCCGTGGTTCTCGCGCGATACCGCCCCCGACGGTCGTGACCTCGTTCCCACGACGAGATCGAGCCGGTTCTGGGACTTCGGGCCCGAACGCCAGCGTGGGCTGCTGTGTACGATCGACGTCGCCGGCCGGCTCTCGCCCGTACCACCGCCGCGGCCCGTAAACCGCGGGGGCACGCCCTCTGTGCTCTGATAGCGCCGCCCCCGGCGGTGCCGCGCAGGAGGCGGGCCACGAGCCGCCGGCCACGAGCCGCCGGCCACGAGCCGCCGGCCACGAGCCGCCGGCCACGAGCCGCCGGCCACGAGCCGCGCACGAGGCGGGCCACGAGCCGCCGGCCACGGGCCGCGGGTCGCCGAACGGCAAGGGCGACCGTTGTGGGACCATGGCCCAGGTCGCCCGCGACCCGAGGTCGGCACGTCGACCCCGGGCCGATCCGCGAACGCCGAAGATCGAGGGATCCGATGAGCACGACCGCCCCCACGGGACTCGCCTGGGCCCCGATCGCCGACGTCGACCCCGAGATCTGGGACGCGATGCTCGGCGAACGCCGCCGGCAGCATGACAAGATCGAGCTGATCGCCAGCGAGAACTACGTGTTCGGCGCGGTGCTCGAGGCCCAGGGCAGCTGGCTGACCAACAAGTACGCCGAGGGCCTGCCCGGCAAGCGCTACTACGGCGGCTGCGAGTTCGTCGACATCGTCGAGCGGCTCGCCCAGCAGCGCGCCCTGGAGCTGTTCCCCGGTGCAGAGCACGTCAACGTCCAGCCGCACTCCGGCGCACAGGCCAACATGGCGGCCTATCTCAGCACGGTGAACCCCGGCGACCGGGTCATCGGGATGAAGCTCGACCAGGGCGGCCACCTGACCCATGGGATGGCGCTCAACTTCAGCGGCCGGTTCTTCGAGATCCACGGCTACGGCGTCCGGCGCGACGACGAGCGGATCGACTACGACGCCCTCGAGCTGCAGGCCGGCGAGATCCGGCCGAAGGTCATCATCGCCGGTGCCAGCGCCTATCCGCGGATCATCGATTTCGAGCGGATGGCGGATATCGCCCACTCCGCCGGGGCGCTGCTGTGGGTCGACATGGCGCACATCGCCGGGCTGGTCGCGGCGGGCCTCCACCCGAGCCCGTTCCCGCACGCCGACCTCGTCACGACGACCACCCACAAGACGCTCCGTGGCGGCCGTGGCGGCCTGATCTTCAGCCGGACAGAGCTCCCGCCGACGGCGGACCCCGCGGACTACCCGATGGTCAAGCCGAACCTCGCCGCGACGATCGACCGGAGCGTCTTCCCGGGCGTCCAGGGCGGGCCGCTCGAGCACGTCATCGCGGCCAAGGCGATCGGCTTCAAGCTGGCCCTGACCGACGAGTTCCGGGAGTACCAGGTGCGGGTCCTGGCCAACGCCCGGACGCTGGCCGAGACCTTGGCCGGCGAGGGCATGCGCCTGATCAGCGGCGGGACGGACACCCACCTCATCCTCGCCGACGTGACCCCGTTCGGGGTGACCGGCAAGGAAGCCGAGCACGTCCTCGACGAGATCGGGATCACGGTCAACAAGAACGGGATCCCGTTCGACGCCAACCCGCCGAACATCTCGTCGGGGATCCGGATCGGGACGCCGGCCACCACCAGTCGCGGGTTCGCCGAGCCGGAGATGCGCGACGTCGGGCGGATCATCGTGGCGGCCATCCGCCAGCGCGACGACGCCGCCGTCCAGGCGCGGCTCGCCGACGAGGTCGCCGCGATCGTCGCCCGGTTCCCCGTCCCGGGTCTCACCGAGGTCTGATGACGTTCATCCCGGGTGTCGGTGCGATCGCGCCGGCGCTCCTCGCCGCGTTCGTCGCCGCCGCGCTGCTCGCCCTGATCCTGACGCCGGGCGTCCGGCGGTTCGCCCAGGCGTTCGGGCTGGTCGATCGACCGGATCCGCGCCGGGTGAACACCAGTCCAGTGCCGCGCGCCGGCGGCCTGGCCGTCGTCGGCGCCTTCCTGCCGGTGGCGATCGTCGTCGTCATCCTGGTCGACCGCGGGGACGTGACGGCGGTGGTCATGCCGAGCACCGTCCACCCCGACGAGCTCGGCGCGCTGCTGATCGGCGGACTCATCGCCGCAGCGATCGGCTTCCTCGACGACGCCCTCCAGATCCGGGCCCGCTGGCAGCTCCTGGGCCAGGTCGCGATCGCGCTCGTGGCGGTGGGGCTCGGGGCCGAGATCGGCGCCGTCGCCAACCCGTTCGGGCCCGGTCTCATCCTGCTCGGCGAGGGCTTCTCGATCATCTTCAGCGTGCTGTGGATCGTCGGCATGATCAACAGCATCAACTTCATCGACGGGCTCGACGGGCTGTCGTCGGGGATCGCGCTCATCGCGGCCGTCACCCTCGGCCTGATCAGCCTGACGACCGTCCTCGATCAGCCGTTCATCGCCATCCTGTGCTTCGTCCTGGCCGGGTCGCTGCTGGGGTTCCTGCGCTGGAACTTCCATCCGGCGTCGATCTTCGTCGGGACCAGCGGCGTGATGTTCATCGGCTACACGCTGGCCGTCCTGTCGATCCTCGGGACGGCCAAGGTCGCCGTGGCGCTGCTCGTCCTGGGCGTGCCGATCATCGATACCTTCTGGATCATCGTTCGCCGGCTCGCCAACCGCCGCTCACCGTTCACGCCCGACCGCGGCCACGTCCACCATCGCCTCCTGGACCTGGGCCTCAGCCACACCCAGACCGTCCTGCTCATCTACGCGATCACCGGCGTCCTGGCGGTGATGTCGTTCTTCCTGTCCGGCGCGGGACAGCTCTATGCCTTCCTCGGCGTGGTCGTCGCGTCGGGGCTCATCCTGTTCGTCCTCACCAGCCGCGAGGCCGTCCAGGAGGACCTCGAGGCGGAGACGTACGAGAGCCCGCGAGGACGCGCCAGGACCCGCATCCACCGCCCCGGCGACGCCCTTCGCCGACCCCTGCCGCGGGGTCCGCGACGCCTCCATCCGACCCTCCGCGTCTGACCGGTCGAGCCGGTCCGGCCGGGTCCGGGCCGGTGCGGGTCGGTCGCGGTCGGTGCGACCCTGCAACGGCGGTCCTACCCCAGTAGTACCCCCTTCGACGGTGCGGTGCTAGCATCGACGTGACCGTTCCGTGTGCCCCGGCGGCCCGGTCTGTGGGGACCCATGACCGATCAGCTCATCCTTGCCGTCGTCGCCCTTCTTCTGGTTCTCGTCGCTGCTGTTCGAGGCCGAGGAGACGTGGCGCTGGCGCGGCTCGGAGAACCGTCCGCAATCCCGGTTCCGGATCGTCCGGTTCTTCCGCCGGGTCGTCGGCGGCGTGCTCGCGATCTTCACCCTGCGACGCTCGTCGGGCCGCCACACGTCGAAGTCGGATCCGGCCCCGATGGCGTCCGAGGATGTCGCCCGTCGTCTCGGGATGGCCGACGACGGAGGGCCCGTCCATATCGCCCCGCAGCGGATCGTCGTGTCGGGCCCCCGCCGAGTCGAGGCCGCACCGCCTCCGGTCCCGCTCGTCGTCCCGCCGCTCGCCGCCGAGCGGTCGTCGCGACTCCGGCTCCTCCGCGACACCGTCGGCGCCACGCTCGTGCTCATCGGCTTCGTCGTCGTCGCGATCAACGTGGTGATCCCGCCGCAGTCGCCGAACCCGCTGCCGTCGGGCGGGGTCCTCGCGGCGACCAGCGACTCCCCGCGATCGATGACGCCCACTCCGACCGAGGCGCCCTGCCGAGTCCGCGGTCGCGATCGCGTCGACCGTTCCGGAGCCGTCGCCGACCCAGACGATCCTCGTCTCGTCGACTCCGAGCCCGACGCCGACCCCGACCGACAGGCAGACGACGAGGAAGCCCCCGACTCCGGCGCCACCTGCGACGGCGGCACCGACCGCCCCACCGACACCCAAGCCGACACCGAAGCCGACGCCCAAGCCGACGCCGAAGCCGACGCCTGCCGCCCCTTTCGCTGACGGGCATTCTCGGCCAACCCGACCTCAGCCGCTGTCGGCGACACGGTGACGTTCACGATCAACGCGACGCATGGGACGACCTACGACATCGACTTCGATGACTCGCAATCGGCCAGCGGGAACATCACGGGGTCGACGACGACGGTCTCGCACTTCGTACGACACGGCCTGCCCGGCGCGCCGGGTGCAACGTCCTGCTCACCGTGCATGGAGCCGGTGGTCAGATCGCCACTGACCACGTGAATGTCAATGTTCAGTAAGGCCCGCTCAGGCGCTCATCGCCGCGATGCTCTCATCGCGAGTCTCGTCGCTCCCGCTGCGGTATCGGCATCGGATGGGTTCCCGCCCGATCTGCAGCAACGACTCGGTCACGGTCGCTCGAGGACCACATCACCACGGGCACCCTCGCCTGCACCGTCCGACGACGTCTCGGTCGATTACGCGCTGGAGACCGACGGAAGCGAACGGCACATGCCACGGTGCAGTCCGATGGGTCGTTCACCTTCAAGCCCAGATGCCAACGCCAACGGCGACGATTCGTTCACATTCACCGGGTACCGACTCAGATGGACCGTCTACGCCGGCGACGATCATCGTGCACGTCACCGCGGTCAACGATGCACCGAGCTTCACCAAGGGACCCGACAAGACGGTCTCCGAGTCCTCGAGTGCGCAGAGCTTCCCGAACTGGGCGACCGGCATCAGCAAGGGACCGGCCGACGAGTCCGGCGATGTGCTGAACTTCGTGATCGACAACGCGTCACCCGACCTGTTCAGCGTCGGCCCGGCGGTCAGCCCGACCGGGACGTCTGACGTTCACCCCGACCCCCGGCGCGAGCGGCGACTCCGTCGGTCACACTCCATCTACACGATGACGGCGGCACCGCCGGCGGCGGCGACGACACAAGCCCCAACCAGACGTTCACGATCAGCATCAATTCGATCAACCATCGTCCCGAGCTTCACCAAGGGCGCCGATCAGACCGACCTCGAGGACGCCGGTCGCGCAGTCGGTCCCGAACTGGGCGACCGGCGATCAGCCAGGGAGCCGGCGACACCGGCCAGACGCTCACCTTCGTGGTCGACACGAACACCAACTCGGGCCTGTTCAGCTCCCAGCCCGCGGTCAGCCCGAGCGGGACTCTGACCTACACCCCCAAGGCGAACGCGAACGGCAGTGCGTCGATCACCCTCCATCTCGAGGACGACGGCGGCACCCTCGAACGGCGGCCACGACACGAGTGCGGGGCAGACCTTCACGATCAACGTCACCGCGGTCAACGACGCACCGAGCTTCACCAAGGGACCCGACAAGACGGTCCTCGAGTCCTCCGAGCCCGCAGAGCTTCCCGAACTGGGCGACTGGCATCAGCAAGGGTCCGGCCGACGAGTCCGGCGATGTGCTGAACTTCGTGATCGACAACGACGTCACCCGACCTGTTCAGCGTCGGCCCGGCGGTCAGCCCGACCGGGACGTTGACGTTCACCCCGACCCCCGGCGCGAGCGGCGACTCCGTCGTCACACTCCATCTACACGATGACGGCGGCACCGCCGGCGGCGGCGACGACACCAGCCCCACCCAGACGTTCACGATCAGCGATCAGTCTCGATCAACCACGCCCCGAGCTTCACCAAGGGCGCCGATCAGACCGACCTCGAGGACGCCGGCGCGCAGACGGTCCCGGGCTGGGCGACCGCGATCAGCCCAGGGCACCCGACGACACCGGTCAGACGCTCACCTTCGTGGTCGAACGACAACAACGCGGGCCTGTTCAGCTCCCAGCCCGCGGTCAGGCCCGGGCGGGACCCTGACCTACACCCCCAAGGCGAACGCGAACGGCACGGCGATCGTGACGATCATCGCGACGGACAACGGCGGCACCCTCAACGGCGGCGACGACACGAGTGCGGCGCAGACCTTCACGATCAACGTCACCCCGGTCAACGACGCACCGTCGCTTCGCGAAGGGCGCCGAATCAGACCGCTCCGCGAGGATACCGGGCTGCCACCATCACAGGATGGGCGACGGCGCCGTCGAAGGGACCGCCTGACGAGGTCGGACAGATCCTCGACCTTCGTCATCACGTCGAGACAACAATGCCGACGATGTTCACCGTCGCACCGGCGGTCTCCGCGACGGGAGACCTGACGTTCACGCTTGCGCCGAACGCGAACGGGAATGCCACGATCGGCGTCGAGCTTCGCGACAACGGCGACGACCGCGAATGGCGGTCGACGACACGAGGGCCGACCAGACGTTCCACATCATCGCGACACCGTGAACGACGCACCGGTCTGCACGAACGGGATCGTCGGCCTTCACCTCGAAGGCACGAAACTCACCAGCTCGATCACGACCTGCACCGACATCGACGGCGACACGCTCCACTACGCGATCGTGGCTCGGACCGACCCACGGCACCGCGTCGATCAACGGGACGACGAACCAATTCACGTACACGCCAGCGACCTCGTTCCAGGGCAACGACTCGTTCACCTTCCAGGCGACCGATTCGGCTTCTGTCCCTCTCAGTTCCGCCGTCGTGACGATGAGCATCCTCGTCGTCGCCCGATCCGATCGCGAAGAACGATGTCGCGCCGACAGACTTCCCGGCGATCCTCCAGGGCAGTGGCCCGACCGCGATCCCGGTCCTGGCCAACGACGTCGACAAGCAGGGCGGCGCCGTCTGACGATCACCGCGGTCACCCAGGGCTCGAAGGGCAAGGTCGCGATCACGGGCGGTGGGACCGGCCTCACCTACGATCCGACCGGCTTCTCGACCGGGACCGACTCGTTCCGCTACACCATCCAGGACAACCAATCCAGGACCAACTCGGCGACGGTCTTCATCGTCATCAGCAAGGCCACGCCAGTTGCCGCCCGGCCGACGCTCTCGATCGTGGGTTCCGGGACGCTCGGTTCGACGAGTGCAAGCGTCCGGGTCGGGTGGGGGACGGTCGACGCCGGGACGGGGCTCAAGTCGTACCAGGTCCAGGAGAGCTACAACGGCGGCGCGTTCAAGGCGATCAGCCTGATCCGCCCCACAGCGGGCAGCGCGGCGCGCAAGTTCACCTACGGCAAGTCGTACCGCTACCGGGTCAAGGTGACCGACACGGCCGGCAACGTCAGCCCGTGGGCGATCAGCCCGACCTTCGTCGTATCGCGCGTCCAGGAGAGCACGGCGGGCATCGTCTATAGCGGTGCGTGGGTCGCCGCGAGCTCGACGAAGTATTCGTTGGGGAAGCCAGGTACGCCACGGCGGCGGGCGCGAGCGTGACGTACAGCTTCACCGGCGAGGGCATCGCCTGGGTCAGCGCGAAGAGCCCGGCGCGCGGCAGCGCCCAGGTTCTGATCGACGGCGCCCCGGTGACGACCGTCAACCTGTTCACCTCGGCCTCGACGTACCAGCAGCTCGTGTTCAGCACGAGCTGGCCGACTGCCGGGCTCCACACCATCCGGATCGTGGTCTCGGGCACGGCCGGTCACCCGCGGGTGGACCTGGACACGTTCGTCATCGCACGCTAGGCGTCAGCTCGCGACGGACTCGTCAACCGACCCGTCCGTCCGCAACCCGGGCGCAACCCGGAGTTTGCTCGCGGTCGTGGCGGACTGCTATCATCCGGGGGCTTTGTCGAGTCAGGCCGGAGCCTATTTCGCCCTGTTCTCGGAGATCGGGTTCCTGCTCCTGATCACCACGCTTGTGGGTGCTCTGGCAGGGAGATGGCTCGACGGGCAGATCGGGACCGCGCCCATCTTCGTGGTCGTCGGGTTCCTCGGCGGGGCCGCCATCGGCACCGTCGGGATCTATCGGCTGATCACGCGGTTCCTGGCGAAGTACGACTGACGGGCCCCAGGCCCGATCGAAAGCAGCGAGAGCGCGGCGAACGTGCCGCGCTCATGTGTGTGGAGCGAGCGTGTCGAGCGATCAGGTCGCGACCGGAGGGGTCGCCCAGACACCCGAGACGATGCCGGAGTCTGCCGAAGACGCCGCGATCGCGCGCCGTCGCAAGATCCGGACGCTGGGCATCCTGGCGGTCATCCTCCTCGTGGTCGACGGGCTCGCGCTGTTCTTCGTCCCGCCGTTCCCGCGCGGCGGCGCGCTGGGCGATTCGTGCACCTTCCCCGTCTGTTACATCAACGGCTCGATCGAGTTCCCGCCGCCGCACGTCGTGCTCGACCTGGATCCGGGCAACCCGATGGCGACCGGCTCGCTCGTCGTCGCGCTCCACCCGAGCATCACCTCGACGATCCTGACGATGTGGATCGTCATGGCGGTCCTGATCGTCGTGGCGTTCTTCGCGACCCGGAAGATGAACCGAATCCCGAGCGGCTTGCAGAACCTGGCCGAATTCGGCTACGAGTCGCTCGAGAACTTCGGGACCGGGATCGGCGGTCCGGCCGTCAAGCCATACCTCCCGATGTTCGCCGCCTTCTTCATCCTCATCCTGTTCTGCAACTGGATCGGGCTCGTCCCGCCGATCGGCAGGGTCGACTTCCTCCGGGCGCCGACCTCCGACGTCAACATCACCATCGGCCTGGCCCTCGTCGCGTTCGTGTTCTTCGAATACCAGGGCTTCAAGCACCTCGGCCTGGGCTACCTGCGCAAGTTCTTCCCGTTCCACGAGTTCAAGCACGGCATCGGCGCCGGGATCATCGCGATGTTCGTCGGCCTCATCGAGTTGATGCTCGAGTTCGTCAAGCCCCTCACCCTGTCGATGCGGCTCTTCGGCAACATCTACGGCGGCGAGGTCGCGCTGGCGGCCATCACCGCGCTCACCCTGATCTTCCTGCCGGTCGCCCTGATCGGCCTCGAGGTCATCCTCAACTTCATCCAGGCGCTGATCTTCTCGGTCCTGTTCCTGATCTTCACGACCCTCGCCATCGAGCACCACGACGAGGAGGGGGAGATCGCCGAGGAGGGCGCCGTCGTCTTCGAAGAGGCGATCCACGATCAGCCTGTCGCCGCCCCCGCACACTGACCCGGCCCCGGAGCGGGGTCGACCCATCGGTCCAGATCGACCCGACCCAACGGGTCGGGAATAGGAGGAACCAGCGAATGGAGCACATCGGCGCCGGCCTTGCGGCCCTCGGGGTCTTCGGACCCGGCATCGGCATCGGCATCCTCGGCGGCCTGGCCGCCACGGCCATCGGCCGGAACCCGGATGCCGCCGGCCAGATCCGCGGTCTGGCGATCATCCTCGCGGCATTCGCCGAAGGGCTCGGCGTCCTCGCCGTCGTCGTCGGCCTGCTGGCGATCTTCAGCTAGGACGGCGTCCGAGGGAGACGATCTGTGGACTTCCTGGCGATCGCGGGGCCCGCGACGCGCGAGGTCGTCCGGCTGACGGCCGAAGAGGCCGGCGGGCTGACGATCAACGTGTTCTGGATCATCATCGGCGCGGCGAACTTCATCCTGTTCTTCGCGCTGTTCAAGATGTTCTTCGCCACGCCGATCGCGGGGATGCTCGCCGACCGGCGGGCGAGGATCGAGCAGGGCCTGTCCGACGCCGAGGCGGCGCGGGCCGAGCGGGAGTCGTCGGCCGCCGAGCGGACCGGCGACGATCACCGAGGCGCGCCGAGAGGCCAAGGAGATCATCGACCGGGCCCAGAAGGTGGCCCAGGAGACCCGTGACGCGGACATCGCCGCGACGCGCGACGAGCTCGAGCGGATGCGCGTTCGGGCGGCGGCCGACATCGAGGCCGAGAAGGACCGGGCGCTGGCGGATCTCCGTTCGGAGGTCGCCGATCTCGCCCTGGCCGCAGCCGGTCGCGTCGTCGGCGAGACGATGAGCGATCGAGCGCCAGCGTCGCCTGGTCGAGGAATTCCTGCGTGCGCCCGACGGGCCGAAGGCTGCCGGCTGATGGCCCGACCGTCCACGGCCGCCCGGCGCTACGCGGAGGCCGCATTCGAGATCGGCCGCCGCGACGGCACGGTCGAGACGTGGCGCCGCGAGCTCGATCTGGCGGCCGCGGTCCTGACCGATCCGGCGGTCGCCACCGGCCTGCAGCAACCCAGCCGTGCCGACCGAACGTCGCGCGACGGCGCTGGCCGACGCCATCGGCGGCTCGATCAGCCGGCCCGTCCTCAACCTGATCTCGATGATGCTCCGGCGCGGCCGGATCGAAGACCTCCCGCGCGTGGCGGCGGAGTTCCGCCGTCTCGACGATGCGAACAACGGCGTCACCGCCGCCCATCGCCACGAGCGCCGCGCCGCTCGAGCCGTCCGAGGTCAGCGCCCTGACCGCGCGGCTGGAACAGATGACCGGTGGCCGAGTCGAGCTTGACGTGACGGTCGATCCGAGCCTGCTCGGCGGCCTCGTCGTCCGGGTCGGCGACCGCCTGATCGACGGCAGCGTCCGCGGTCGCCTCGAGCGACTCCGGAACCAGCTCGTCTCGGGCGCCCTCTAGGAGACCCAGCACATGGCCATTCGTTCCGACGAGATCATCAGCATCATCAAGTCGGCGATCGACTCGTTCGACCAGGCCGCCGAGACGCGCAGCGTGGGGACGGTCGTCGAGGTCGGCGACGGGATCGCCCAGATCTACGGCCTCGAAGGCGCCCTCGCGTCCGAGATGCTCGAGTTCCCCGGCGGCGTCATGGGCATGGCCCTCAACCTCGAGGAGGAGACGGTCGGCGCGGTCATCCTCGGCAACGCCACGGCGATCAAGGAAGGCGACACGGTCAAGACCACCGGTCGCGTCGTCGAGGTGCCGGTCGGACCCGAGCTGCTCGGTCGGGTCGTCGATCCGCTCGGACGCCCGCTCGACGACAAGGGTCCGATCAATGCCACGAAGACCCGCCCGGTCGAGCGGATCGCCCCCGGCGTCATCGTCCGCCAGTCGGTCGACACGCCGGTCCAGACGGGGATCAAGGCGATCGACGCGCTCATCCCGATCGGACGCGGCCAGCGCGAGCTGATCATCGGCGACCGACAGACCGGCAAGACCGCCATCGCCCTCGACACGATCATCAACCAGAAGGGCAAGGGCCTGGTCTGCATCTACGTCGCGATCGGCCAGAAGCTCTCGACCGTGGCCAACACGGTGGCGATCCTCGAGACGCACGGGGCGATGGAGCACACGATCGTGGTCGTGGCCGGCGCCGAGGACCCCGCGCCGCTCCAGTACCTGGCGCCGTACTCCGGCGTGGCGATGGGCGAGGAGATCATGGAGGTCGGCGTCGAGATCGCCGGCCAGGGCCTGGTCAAGGACGCGCTGTGCGTCTACGACGACCTGAGCAAGCACGCCTGGGCCTACCGCGAGATGTCGCTCCTGCTCCGCCGCCCGCCGGGCCGCGAGGCGTACCCGGGCGACGTCTTCTACCTGCACAGCCGCCTGCTCGAGCGGGCCGCCCGGCTGAACGGCGACAACGGCGGCGGCTCGCTGACCGCGCTGCCGATCATCGAGACCCAGGCCGGCGACGTCTCCGCCTACATCCCGACCAACGTCATCTCGATCACCGACGGGCAGATCTTCCTCGACACCGACCTGTTCAACTCGGGCCAGCGTCCGGCGCTGAACATCGGCATCTCCGTGTCGCGGGTCGGCTCGGCCGCCCAGACCAAGGCGATGAAGAAGGTGGCCGGGCCGCTCAAGCTCGACCTGGCCCAGTACCGCGCGCTGGCCGCGTTCGCCCAGTTCGCGTCGGACCTGGACAAGGCCACCCGCGACCAGCTGACCCGCGGCGAGAAGCTGTCCGAGGTCGTCAAGCAGCCGCAGTACCAGCCGCTCGGCGTCGAGAAGCAGGTCGCGATCCTGTACGCCGCGACCAACGGCGCGCTCGATGAGATCCCGAACAACCGTGTCCGCGAGTGGGAGTCCGGCTTCTACCGCTTCCTCGAGACGGAGCGCCCGACGGTCCTGACCGAGCTCGCCGACAAGGGCGCCTGAGCGACGAGCTCGCCGCCGCCTTCGACGACGCGATCTCCGTCTACCAGCAGAACTTCCTCGCATAACGACGAACTCGAGGCAAGACGCACAGCGTGGCAAGTCAGCGCGATATCCGGCGGCGGATCGGCTCGGTGAAGAACATCAAGCAGATCACCCGGGCGATGCAGTTCGTCGCCGCGAGCAAGCTGCGCGCGCCCAGGACGCCACGCTCGCCTCGCGCCCGTACAGCGAGAAGCTCGACGAGGTCCTGGCCGACCTCGCCGACGGTCCTCGACGGGGACGACCATCCGCTGCTCGTCCGACGCGAGAGCGGCAAGCGGCTGATCGATCCTGATCACGACCGACCGGCCGCTGGCCGGCCCGTTCAACACGAACACCGTCCGCTTCGCCGCACGCGAGATCACCGAGTATCAGCGGGCGACCTGGCGGTCGTGACCGTCGGCCGGAAGGGCCGCGACGCGATGCGTCGCGCCCGGGTGCCGATCGAGGCCCACTTCGCGGGGTTCGGCGACCGGCCGTCGTTCGCCGACGTCCTGCCCCTCGCCCGGCTCGTCACCGACGACTACCTGTCCGGCGACTACGCCCGGATCGACGTCGATCTATCCCCACTTCGTGTCGACGCTCGTCCAGCGGCCGACGCTCGACCCGCTGCTCCCGGTCGAGCCGTCGGCCGACACCGAGGGGATCCCCGGCAACCAGTTCATCTTCGAGCCGAGCGCCGGCGCCGTGCTCGAGCAGCTCCTTCCGCGCTACGTCGCGACCCGCCTGTACCAGGCGGTCCTCGAGGCGAAGGCGAGCGAGGAGTCGAGCCGGATGGTCGCGATGAAGAACGCGACCGAGAACGCCGAGGAGCTCATCGAGGACCTGACCCTCAGCTACAACAAGGTCCGCCAGGCCAACATCACCCGCGAGATGATCGAGATCGCTTCGGGCGCGCAGGCCCGCTGACCCGCCCACCCAGGAGGCAATGACAAGCATGGCGACCGCCACCACCGCGACCGGCCGGGTCATCCAGATCACCGGCGCCGTCGTCGACATCGAGTTCCCGGCCGGACAGCTGCCGGCGATCTACAACGCCGTCGAGATCC
Organism: uncultured Chloroflexia bacterium; assembly: GCA_963781845.1. Lineage (GTDB taxonomy): Bacteria > Chloroflexota > Limnocylindria > Limnocylindrales > CSP1-4 > Chersky-267. The sequence goes on from CAWAHN010000007.1 coordinate 67,350, forward strand.
AGCGCGAGGGGCAGGTCCCGCTGACCGTCGAGGTCCAGCAGCACCTCGGCAACAACTGGGTCCGGACCGTGGCCATGACCACGACCGACGGCCTGGCCCGCGGCGTCGACGCGATCGACACCGGCGCGCCGATCACGGTGCCGGTCGGCGAGGTGACCCTCGGTCGGGTGTTCGACGTGCTCGGCCTGCCGATCGACAACAAGGGACCGGTCGGTCGCCACCCATCACCTGCCGATCCACCGCGACCCGCCGCCGTTCGACCAGCAGACGACCGATGTCGAGGTGTTCGAGACGGGGATCAAGGTCATCGACCTGATCTGCCCGTTCAAGAAGGGCGGCAAGATCGGCATCTTCGGCGGCGCCGGCGTCGGCAAGACGGTCATCATCCAGGAGCTGATCCGGAACGTCGCCCAGGAGCACGCCGGCTACTCGGTCTTCGCCGGCGTCGGCGAGCGCAGCCGCGAGGGCAACGACCTCATCCAGGAGATGACCGAGTCGGGCGTCATCGCCAAGACCGCCTTCGTGTTCGGCCAGATGAACGAGCCGCCGGGTGCCCGCCAGCGGGTCGGCCTGACCGCCCTGACGATGGCCGAGTACTTCCGCGACGAGGAGGGCCGCGACGTCCTCCTGTTCATCGACAACATCTTCCGGTTCACCCAGGCCGGCTCGGAGGTCTCGGCGCTGCTCGGCCGGATGCCGTCCGCGGTCGGCTACCAGCCGAACCTGGCGACCGAGATGGCCGCCCTCCAGGAGCGGATCACGTCGACCAAGAAGGGTTCGATCACCAGCCTCCAGGCGGTCTTCGTGCCGGCCGACGACTACACCGACCCGGCCCCGGCCACGACCTTCGGCCACCTCGACTCGACGATCCGCCTCGAGCGCTATATCACCGAGCTCGGGATCTACCCGGCGGTCGATCCGCTGACCTCGACGTCGCGGGTCCTCGACCCGCTCGTCGTCGGGCAGGAGCACTACGACGTCGCCCGCGAGACGCAGCGGGTCCTCCAGCGCTACCGCGACCTCCAGGACATCATCGCGATCCTCGGCATCGACGAGCTGTCCGAGGAGGACAAGGCCACCGTCGCCCGGGCGCGCCGGCTCCAGCGGTTCATGAGCCAGCCGTTCTTCGTCGGCGAGGTCTTCACCGGCCGGCCCGGCAAGTACGTCCCGATCAAGGACACGGTCGCCTCGTTCAAGGAGATCCTCGAGGGCAAGGCCGATACGCTGCCCGAGCAGGCGTTCTTCCTGGCCGGCACCATCGACGACGTCCGCGGCCAACGCCGCGAAGCTGGCCGGCTGAGGCATGCCCCTCCAGCTGGAGATCGTCACGCCGGAGCGGCTCGTCTACCAGCGACGACGTCGACGCGGTCGTGGTGCCCGGGATCGAGGGCGAGCTCGGCGTCCTGCCCCACCACGCGCCGCTCGTGACGACGCTCGGCGTGGGCGAGCTCCGGATCCGGAAGGGCGGCGTCGAGGAGTCACTTCGCCATCGTCGGCGGCTTCCTCCAGGTCCGGCCCGACAAGGTCGTGGTGATGGCCGAGACGGCCGACCTCGCCTCGGAGATCGACCTCGAGCGCGGCCCAGGAGGCCCGTCGCGACGCCGAGCGGGCGCTCGAGGTCGGCGACCACGAGGGCGCCGACCTGGCCGCCGCCCGCGCCGCCCTCCAGCGCGCGCTGCTCCGGATCCGCGTCGCCGAGCGCCGACATCGCGAGGGTCCGCGGCACCGCGGGTAGACTGCCACCGTGGCCGACGCCCGCCCGTTCCACTGGGAGTTCCAGCCCGAACCGGTCGCCCGCGAGGCGTTCCGGATCGAAGGCGGCCGCGCCGCTCGAGGGCACCGTCCCGATCAGCGGCGCCAAGAACGCGGCGCTCAAGCTGCTCGCCGCGGCGACGCTGACCGGCGAGCGCTGCCGCTTCACGAACGTGCCCGAGATCGAGGACGTCCGGGTCATGGCCGAGACGCTGCGCGACCTCGGCGTGGTCGTCGACCATCCGGCGCCGAACGTCTACGAGGTCGCCTCCGGCGACGTCGAGTGGCTGTTCGTCCCGCTCGAGGCGGCGGCCAAGATGCGGGCCAGCTTCATCCTCCTCGGACCGCTCCTGTCGCGCTTCGGCCGGGTGATCATCAGCAACCCGGGCGGCGACCGGATCGGGCGCCGGCCGGTCAACCTCCACGTCGATGCCATGCGCGCGCTCGGCGCCGAGATCGAGTACCGCAACGGCTACTACTTCGCCAAGGCGCCCGGCCGACTGCGCGGGACGACCGTCACGTTCCCGTTCGTCACGGTCATGGGCACCGAGAACGCGATGCTCGCCGCGGTCCTGGCCGACGGCCACACCGTCATCCGGCCGGCGGCCCAGGAGCCGGAGGTCGACGACCTCATCGCGTTCCTCCGCAAGATGGGCGCCGAGGTCGAGCGGACGGCGCCCGACACGATCGAGATCGAGGGCCGCAAGCGCCTCCGCGGGGCCGACCACCGGGTCGTCCCGGACCGGATCGAGGCGGGGACGTTCGTGGTCGCCGCCGCCGTGACCGGCGGCCAGGTGACGCTCGAGGGAGCGCCGTGCGAGCACCTCGCCGCGTTCGTCGAGACGATGGGCCGGGTCGGGGTCAGCGTGCTCGCTGCGGCGTCGACACGATCGAGGTCTCGGGCGCCGATCGGGATGCCTACCGGGCGGTGGACATCGAGACCGCCCCGTACCCGGGCCTCGCGACGGACCTCCAGCCGCCGACCTGCGTCCTGCTCACCCAGGCCCACGGCGCGAGCCACGTCCACGAGGCGATCTTCGAGGATCGCCTCGAGTTCCTCGGCGAGCTGCGCCGGATGGGGGCTCGGGTCGACATCGCCGACCCGCACCACGCCACGATCCACGGCCCGAGCCCGCTCCACGGGGCCGAGGTCGAGATCGGCGACCTGCGGGCCGGCGCGTCGCTGATCCTGGCCGCCCTCGCCGCCGAGGGGACGTCGACGATCCACGGTGCGCACCACGTTCACCGGGGGTATGAGAACATCGAACGGAAGTTCCAGGACCTCGGCGCCCGGATCGAGCGCGCCGCGGAGCCGGTCGCGCCCGCCGCGCCCGCCTGACTCGGGCAGTGGCCCACCTCTCGAAGGGATCGCTCACGCCTCCATGAAGATCGGAATCGACCTCGGCACCGCCAACGTCCTCGTCTACGTCCAGGGCAAGGGCATCGTCATCCAGGAGCCGTCGGTGGTCGCGGTCGACGACCAGAACCGGATCGTGGCGGTGGGCGAGGAGGCCCGCGAGATGATCGGCCGGACGCCCGGCAACATCCAGGCCATCCGGCCGATGAAGGACGGCGTGATCGCCGACTACGTCATCACCGAGGCGATGCTCAGCCACTTCATCGGCAAGGCGACGAAGGGACGGGTCAGCTTCACCCAGCCGGACGTGATGATCAGCGTCCCGGCCGGCGTCACCTCGGTCGAGAAGCGCGCCGTCCGCGACGCCGCGCTCAAGGCCGGCGCCAGGGAGGCGTACCTCATCGAGGAGCCGCTGGCCGCGGCCATCGGCGCCAACGTCCCGATCAGCGGCCCGTCCGGCAACATGGTCATCGACATCGGCGGCGGGACGAGCGAGATCGCCGTCATCGCGCTCGGCGGGATCGTCGTCTCGACCAGTCCTGCGGGTCGGCGGCAACAAGTTCGACGAGGCGATCGCCACCTACATCCGCAAGAAGTACAACCTGATGATCGGCGACCGGACGGCCGAGGAGGTCAAGATCGCAGATCGGGACGGCCCTGCCGCTCGAGCGCGAGCTCCAGATGGAGGTCCGCGGCCGCGACCTCATCGCCGGCCTGCCGCGGACGATCCCGATCACCAGCTCGGAGGTGATGGAGGCGATCGAGGCGCCGCTCCAGCAGCTCGTCGACGGCGGTCCGCATCGGTCCTCGAGCAGACGCCGCCCGAGCTCTCGCTCGGACATCATCGACAAGGGCATGGTCATGTCCGGCGGCGGCTCGCTGCTGCGCAACATCGACAAGCTGCTGACCCAGGTGACCGGCGTGCCCGTGCCATGTCGCCGAGAACCCGCTCAACTGCGTCGCGCTCGGGACCGGGATCGCCCTCGAGCACTTCGACTTCTTCAAGAAGTCGCTCGTCCAGCAGGTCTGACGCGTGGGCCCGGCCCGATCGGGGCGACGCGCCTTCGTCGACCTCCACTGCCACACCCGCGGCAGCTTCGATTCGCTGGCGACGCCGCAGGCCGTCGTCGCGCCGCGGCAGCGCGCGGGCTGACCCACCTCGCGATCACCGACCACGACCGGATCGACGGTGCGCTCCGCGCCCGCGACGGCGCGCCGGCGGACCTGACGGTCATCGTCGGCGAGGAGGTCAAGACGCGCCGACGGCGACCTGATCTGCCTGTTCCTCGAGCGCGCCGATCCCGCCCGGCCTGTCGGCGGCCGAGACGATCGCCGCGGTCCGCGAGCAGGGCGGCCTCGTCGGCATCCCGCACCCGTTCGACCGGTTCCGCGGCTCGCTGCTCAGCGACGCCACGGCTCGAGGCGCTGGCGTCGGCAGCGTCGACTGGGTCGAGGCCTAGAACGCCCGGCTCGTCGGCGGCGGCAACGCAGCGGGCCGCCGAGTTCGCCCACGAGCACGGCCTGCCCGGCGTGGCCGTCTCGGACGCGCACTCGATCCTCGAGGTCGGGGTCGCCTACACGCCGCTGGACGGCGATCCGTCGACGCCGGCCGGGCTCCTCGCCGCGCTCCGGTCCGCCACGAGCTCGTCACCGGGCCGGGCGTCCTACGTCGCGCGGGTGATCACCCCGGTCGCCAAGGTCGTCCAGCGCGCTCGCGGGCAACGGCCGGGTGAGGCCCGACGCCGGCGATGTCGCAGGGAGCGGGACCGACCGATGACCGACGACCCGGGTACGCCTCCGGATCTGCCGCCGAACCGACCCTCGACGACATGCGGCGACTACGAGACGATGGGCGAGCTCGAACGCCTCGAGACGCTCGCCGATCGGACGGCCGACCCCGACACCGACAAGGCCGACCGGCGACCAGGTGTCGCTCGGGCGCCGCCTCCGTCAGCCGCGGACGATCATCTCGATCGTCCTGCCGCTCGTCCTGATCGTCCTCTTCGTCCGCAGCCTGCCCGGGCTTCCAGCTCGACCAGCTGCCGGCCGACATCCGGCGGGCCAACGGGCTCCTGCTGCTGGCCGCGTTCGTCGTCTTCTACCTCGGCTTCCCGCTCCGCGGGCTGCCGCTGGGCGCTGCCTCCTCCGCGGGACCGGCTTCCGGCTCAAGGTCCGCGACTCGACCGAGATCATCTTCCTCGTCGTGGCTGGTCAACTGCCTCGTCCCGGCCAAGCTCGGCGACGTCTACCGGGCCTACCTGCTCAAGATCAACAGCCCGGTCTCGCGTCAGCCGGACGTTCGGGACCGTGTTCATCGAGCGGATCCTCGACCTGTTCGCGATCGTCGTGCTCGGCCTGGCCGCGGGCTTCGTCAGCTTCCGGAACGGGCCTGCCCGCCGCAGGTCCAGGTCGTCTTCGCGCATCGGGGTCGTCGTCGTCGTGGTCCTCGCGGTCGGCCTGCTTCACGATGCGCAACTTCGGGCGGCGGATCATCGTCCGGCTGCCGCTGCCGCGCGCGGTCGTCGAGCTCTACGACCGGTTCGAGGAGGGCGTCTTCTCGGCGGTCGGCCTGCGCGGTCGCTCCCGGTCCTGCGTCGTCCTGACCGGCCTCATCTGGGCGACCGAGGCGCCTGCGGCTCTACCTCGTCGTCGAGGCGCTCGGGTTCCCCGACGTCCACCTCGGGATCAGCGGCGCGTTCTTCGTCGCGCTCACCGGGTCGCTGCTGACGGCCGTGCCGCTCACGCCCGGCCGGGACTCGGCGTCGTCGAGGCCGGCGTCGTCGGGCGTCCTGACGATCGTCTACGGCGTGCCGCCGACCGAGGCGCTCGCGATCACCCTCGTCGACCGGGCGATCAGCGTGCTGTCGATCATCGTCCTCGGCGGTCGATCGTCTACGTCGATCTCGCCGCTGCGCACGCGGCGCGCGGGCTGACCGAGATCCCGATGCCGGGGCCCGAACCGACCGTCTGACCGCCCGATCGTGCGCGCCATCCGACGCACCGGCCGGGTGCGTCGACGCACCACGGTGCCGCCGATCCGCGCCTCGGCCGGTCCACCGGACCGCTACCGACCGCACCCGACCCGTCCCTGCCGCGCTCCGGTGGTCGCCGCCCGACCGGTACCAACGGGTGATACAGGCGCCACCGCGCTCGGCCGATAGTTGCGCACGTGACGCGCCGAGGACGCGCCCGGCCCTCGCCAACGGAGCACCCAAGCAGCCGATGACGAGCCAGAACGGCCGAGCGTTCAACGAGTGGCTTCGAGCCCAGCTCAAGGCCAAGAAGATGTCGCAGCGCCAGCTCGCCCAGCAGTCGGGCGTCGATCACTCGACGATCTCGCGCCTGATCCGCGGCGACCGGATGCCGTCGCTCGGGACCGCGACCAAGCTCGCCCGCGGCCTCCGCGAGCTGCGCGACGACGCCGACACCCCGCAGTACCTCGGCCTCGTGTCGTCCGGCTCGGCCAACCCGACCGCCCGGGTCGAGTACGCGCTGCGCGCCGACGAGGTCCTCAGCGAGCCGCAGGTCCGCCAGATCATGGAGTACTACCTCGCCGTGCGGATGCGCCGGCTCGGACGGACCTACGGGCCCGGCGTCGAGCCCGCCCGCCCGATGCCGTCCGCGTATCTCCGCGGTGGGGGGGCTGCACCGACCCCCGTCGGCGGCGGTACCGCGACGGCCACGACGACCGTCAACAATCCGACCCGTCTCGGGACGGTCCGTCCCGTGAACCGGCCCCCATCGGGGCGTCCGACGAGCCGCTACTGACCACCGCCTCCATCGGCCCGGATCCCTCCCTCCACGTCCGGGTCTCGGGGATGCGAACGCCGGCCTCTGGGGGGCCGGCGTTCGCTTATGTCCCCGGCAGGTAGACCGACACCGTCCGGCCGGGCGCGGCGAGCCAGCGATCGACCAGCCGAAGCGCGACCGGCCAGGCGCCGGGCGAAGCCACGGCGATGTCCTCCGCTGGGCCGCCGCATCCGTCGACGAAGAGGCTGTCGCACACGACGACCACGGCCGCGTTCGGATCGGGCTCCGGCGGCGCCGGTTCGCCGGTCGTGGTCGGCGGGATGTCCTCGACCACCGTCAGCCCGGCGCGCTCGAGGGGGAACCCGACGGCCTCGGTCGACTTGAAGTCCGGCAGCCCGACCAGCTGGATCGGTCGGTCGCCCGTGGCGGCCTGGATGCGCTCGCCGGTCGACCTCCCCGCGGGCCAGCCTCCGTCCGTGGCGACGGTCGGCGGCCAGATGCTGACGTTCCAGGCGATCAGGATCCCGAGGGCGACGACCAGGACGATCCGCGACACCGTGGCGGCGACGGTCATCGTCGTCGACCCGGCCGAGCCGGGAGTGGCGGGCTCCGGGTCGGGCGCGGTCGGCTCCGCGTCGGGCGCCGGGTCGGCTACGGCGTCGGGCGCCGGGTCGGCTACCGTCGGCGCCGGGTCGGCTACCGCGTCGGCCACCGCGGTCCTCGCTGATCCGCCCCGCCAGACGGCCGCACTCCCGAGGCCGAGGGCGACGAAGACGACGGGGTCGAGGAACGCGTGGTAGTGGTCCACCGGGAGCGGCGTCACGGTCGACAGGCCGCTCGCGCCGAAGGTCAGGACCACCCAGCCGAACAGCAGGATCAGGGCGAACCACCGGGCGGCCGCCCGCTCCTGCGCGTCGGTCGAGCGCGTCCTCCAGGCCAGGCCGGAGACGACGGCGACGCTGGCCACGACCCCGATGACGAGTCCGTCCACGAGCAACCCCGTCAACGGCCACGCGACGATCCGCAACCCGACGAAGACGAGGCGAAGCGGCAGCGAGATCGACACGCCGGTCCCACCCGAGGCGATGAAGGCGAGCGCGGCCCGGCTCTCCGCGAAGTCGTGCCCGAGCTCGTAGGCGAGCAGGGGGACGTAGCCGAGGAGGATGATCGCCAGGCCGCCGAGCGCATAGCGGTCGAACCGCCTCCGCTCGGCTCCAGCGGGGGTCGCGCGCCTGGTGGTGAACCACAGGTAGAGGACCGGCGGGAGCAAGGCGATCCCCAGCACGTGGCACTGCATGGTGACGAGGACGCCGAACGCGGCGAGGAGCCACCAGCCCGGCCGCCCGGTCGTCCGAGCCCGCCACGCCGCGGCGAGGGCGATCGAGCTCGACAGGGCGATGAGGTTCGGGTTCCAGATGAACGTCGATTCGTCGATCGCGGTCGCCGACACCGCCATCACGAGCGCGGCGATCAGGCCCGCGACGGGACCGGCGACCGATCGAGCCAGGAACCAGGTGACCGCCACCGCCGCGACCCCCAGCAGGGCGATCTCCGCGACGACGATCGTCGGGTCCGCGCCGGACAGGAAGGCGGCCGGCGCAAGCAGGTAGTAGTACAGCGCGCCGTGATGGAATGCCCCGATCGACGTCGGCGGTCCGAGGAGGGGCAGCGTGCCGTCGCGGACCAGGCGCAGGAGAACGAGCATGTCGTGGCCCTGGTCCGCGTCCCAGGTCCCGCGGCCGTCCAGCGCCCAGAAGCGGAGGATCGCCGCGAGGGCCAGGATGGCTCCCAGGCCCACCAGCTCGCGTCGATCGATCGGCGGCCGCAGGCCCGCATCGTCGGTGGTCGTGGGCTTGGTCGACTCGGTCATCGTGGCTTCCGTGGCCGTCCGCGCGAGTCGGTCGCCGGCTCGTCGGTCGTGTCCGGGTCGGGCGCGGGGTGGGTCCGGGATCGGCTGCCCTTGACCGCCCTGGCCTCGGCGGGGAGATCGGCCAGGGGGCGACCCGCGGCGAGGTCGAGCACGCGCGCGGCGTTGACCGCGTCGTAGCCCTCGTCCATGCCGGGCGTCTCGAGGTAGTAGGTCGCGTGCGACAGCCTCGGATGGGTGAGGACGGAGCGCATCCCGGCGACGCCGATCGACCCGGCGCCGACGTGCTCGTGGCGATCCGCGTTCGAACCCAGGGCGGCACGCGAGTCGTTGAAGTGGATCATCGCCAGCCGATCGAGGCCGATCAGCCGGTCGAACTCGACCACGACCCGGTCCACCTCCGCCGGATCGGAGATGGCGTACCCGGCTCCCCACAGGTGCGCGGTGTCGAGGCAGATGCCCACCCGGGCTGCTGGAACGTCCCGTCCCGCGAGCGCGTCGACGACCCCGGCGATCTCCTCGAGGCTGGAACCGAGCCCGTCCCCGCCGCCGGCGGAGTTCTCCAGGACGAGCCGCGCGGCGTCCGGGCCGTCATCGACGTCGGACAGCACCCTCGCGACCTCGCCCGCCAGGCGAGCGGTGCCGGTCGCCCGGTCCGCCCCACGATGCGACCCGATGTGGACGTTGACGAAGCGCGCCCCGAACGCGGGGGCGACCCGCAGCTCGGACGCGAGCAGCGCCCCGGATCGCTCGACGAGGGTCGGGTCGGAGCCCGCCAGGTTGACGAGGTAGGAGCCATGGATCGCGATCGGCCCCATCCCGAGCTCATCGAGTCGTGCGCGGAACGCCGGCAGCTCCCGGGGCGGCTCGGACCGACGCCGCCAGGCCGTCGGGTTGTCGCTGAAGATCTGGAGCGTGTCGAGCCCGATGGCGTGGGCGCGCTCGACGGCGCGGACCATCCCCTGGCCGAGCGGCAGGTGGGCGCCGATGCGTCGGCCGTCGGGCAGCATCTCGTCATCGTACGGCCCGAGCGGGCGTGGTAGCGTCCCGGGATGACGCGCTACTCGTTCGAGGAGCAGGTCATCTTCGCGTTCGTGAAGGATGACCGACTGGTATCGATCCCGGCCCGGCACAAGAAGCGCCTGGTGGTCATCCGCTACCTCGTCGATCGGTGCTTCCCGGAGGATCGGGCCTACCCGGAGGCCGAGATCAACCAGCGACTCGCCCTCTTCCACCCGGATGTCGCCGCGCTCCGGCGGTACATGGTCGAGGACGGACTGCTGACCCGGGCGGCGGGCGAGTATCGCCGAGCGGAGCCGCCGGTGTCGGGGCCGGGCGGCGGCACGGTGACGCTCGGCCCCGACCCGTTGGGATCCGGTGACGCGTCGGCCGGGGCGCCCGCGGCGGGCGACTGAGCGCGGCGGATCAGCCGGCGCGGCGTGCGGGCGAGCCGGTCGACCGCCGCGTCATCGCCCCCGGACCATAGCCGTCCGGGACCACCGGTTCGATCAGCCCGAAGTCCCCGTCATCGCGTCGGTACAGGACGGCGATCTGCTCGTTCTCCGCGTTGACGAACACGAAGAAGCTGTGGCCGAGCTCCTCCATCTCGGCGATCGCGTCCTCCTCGAACATCGGCTCGATCCCGAACCGCTTCGTCTTGACGATCCGCCGGGGATGCCCGGGTTCCGCGGTCCCGTCGGCCAGCTTGCTGAGGAGCTGCTTCTCCTCGATCGGCCGCGACCGGACCCGCGGCTTCTCGCGGTGGTCGACGGCCTGGCGCTCGACCTTGTCGACGACGAGGTCGATGGCCGCCTCGTGCGTGCTCGCGGCCGCCCGGCTACGCAGGGTCCGGCCGTCGAGGAGCAGGGTCACCTCGACGATGCGCGAGACCTCCTGCGAGCGATGTTGCTCGACCGACAGCTCGACCAGCGCGTCGCTTCGGTCGTCGAGGATCCGCTGGAGTCTGGCCAGCCTGCGCTCGGCATAACGCCGGACCGACTCGGGGACCTCGAAGTTCTTGCCCTTGACGATCGTCCGCACGGAAGGCCTCCCCGAAGCGCCTGGCGCGCTGGCGTCGCCGTGGTGGTGATGCCGAAGGCGCGCCCCGATGGGTGAGCTCGACGTCCACCGAGTATAGGCCCGAGGTCCTGGATCTACCGTTCCCGGGCGATCGTCAGGCCCGCCACGGCGAGCGCGCCGGCCTCGATCAGGACCGTGCCGCACGCGGCCAGTGTCGCGCCGGTCGTCGTCACGTCGTCGACGAGGATCGCCCATCGGCCATCGAGCAAGCCGGGCCGCGGGCCCAGACGCGGGTCGAGTCGGAAGGCCCCGGCCACGTTCGCGCCGCGGTCCGCCCGGTCGAGCTCGAACTGGGCGACGGTCCGCCGATGTCGCACGATCAGCCGGGCCACCGGCAGACCGAGCTGTCGTCCGATGACGTCGGCCAGCAGGACGGCCTGGTCGTAGCCCCGGAGCCGCGCCCGCTCGACGTGGACGGGGACCGGCACGATCAGGTCCCCACCCGCGCCCGCCCGGCGCCAGCGCTCCGCGGCCGCACGGCCGAGCGGCTCGGCCATCCGTCGTTCGCCCGCGTACTTCAGGGCATGGAGCGCCGTCCGGACGGTGCCGGTGAACGGTGCCGCCCACTCGAGCTGGACCAGCGGGGCCGGAAGCTCGACCGGCAGCCCGATCGGAGCCCCGCCGGGCCGATCCCAGCGGACCTCGAGGGCCGGCCGGCATCCCGGACAGATCGGTGCGCCTTCGCGTCCACAGCCCGCGCACCGGGGCGGCAACGCCAGGTCGAGCAGTCGGTCAGCCAGCACCTTCACCGGGACATCTTCCTTGTGGGCCCTCGACCGTCCGTTATCGGTCGATGCCCGATCGATCCCTTCGTCGCGCGCGGACCGGCGTCAGCGGCAGCGAAGTCCTCATCGGTCGATGCCCGATCGGTCCCTTCGTCGCGCGCGGACCGGCGTCAGCGGCAGCGAAGTCCTCATCGGTCGATGCCCGATCGGTCCCTTCGTCGCGCGCGGACCGGCGTCAGCGGCAGCGAAGTCCTCACGGCTACCCTGCCGTCGTGGATGATCGACGAGTGGGCGACACGGTCCGGCTGATCCGGCGCGAGCTCCGGAGTCGCCAGGTCGACCTCGCCGCCACCGCGGGTGTCTCGCAGTCGACGGTCTCCGACATCGAGCTCGGCAGGTTCGGGTCGATGGACGTCTCCACCATCCGGTCGGTCGTCCGAGCCCTGGGAGCCGAGCTCGTCATCGACGTGCGGTGGCGCGGTGCGGACCTGGCGAGGCTTCGCGATCGGGACCATGCAGCGATCGTCGAGCAGCTCGTTGCGATCCTGCGTCGGTCCGGTTGGGAGGTGCTCGTCGAGTGGTCGTTCAACCATTTCGGTGAGCGAGGGTCCATCGACATCGTGGGCTGGCATCCCAGGTACCGTTCGCTCCTCGTGGTCGAGGTCAAGTCGCGATTGGTCGACCTCCAGGATCTCCTGTCGACTCTGGACCGCAAGGTCCGGCTCGCTCCCGGGCTGCTCGGGACCGAGCGTGGGTGGCGGCCTGAGGCTGTCGGCAGGCTCGTGGTCGTCCGGGAGTCTGGGTTCGCACGGTCGGTCGCGGGCGCCCACGGGTCGATATTCGAAGTCGCTCTGCCTGACCGCGGCCGCCGCTGTCGCGGATGGATCCAGGAACCTCGCGGTCCGCTACGGGGACTCTGGTTCCTATCGGATACCGCCGTCGGCGGCGCAAGGCGCGATTCCTCCGGCAGTCGTCGCGTGCGACGACCGCCCGTTCGCGGCCGCTGAGCGCGGATCCGGTCCTTGGGCCCCGTTTGGGGACCGCTTCAAGGTCCCCCGAGGGTGGTACGACCGCCGGGAGCGGTGTGATGCGGCCGCCCGGCCAGTCGGGTGACCTAGCACCGCCCAGGGCGGTACGGCGGGGGTACGCCGCCTCGGCACGCCCTCGGCACGCCTAACACCGCCCAGGGCGGCAAGGCGTGGGCACGCCGCCCTGGCGGCACGCCGCCCTCGGCACGCCCTCGGCACGCCACCCCCGCGGCGCGCCGACGGTCAGGCCGACCGGTCGGCCGGTCCGATCAGGATGCGGTCGCCGACGGCCGTGCCGGTGCGGTCGATCGTGCCGACGGGGAGCTCGAGCGTGCCGTGCGCGCCACGGACGTACCAGACCACGCCGCGCCAGGCCGGCACGGCCCGATGGACGGAGATCACGTCGCGCGCGCCGTCGTCACCCGACGGGTTCCCGACGAAGACGCAGTCGATCGCGAAGTTCATGAACATCATGTGGATGCCGTTGCTGCCCGGCAGCCACAGGCCGGCGTCCTGGGGCAGGGTCGCCCGGCCCATCAGGCCGCGGAACTTCGCCCAGAGCGAATCGGCCGACTCGAGCGAGCCGGCCAGGACGCCGTCGCGGGTCAGGTTGGTCGCCCGGAGCATGACCATCCGACGAGCGATCCAGGTGCCGCGAGCCGAGACCCGCGGCGACCTAGGTCTTGAGGTTCTTGACGATCAGGATGATGGCCGGCCCGAGGATGACGATGAACAGCGACGGGAAGATGCATCCGACGAGCGGGAACAGCATCTTGATCGGCGCCTTCGCGGCCATCTCCTCGGCGCGCTGCCGGCGTTCGATCCGGAGCTGCTCCGACTGGACCTGGAGGACCTTCGAGATCGACACACCGAGCTGCTCGGCCTGGATGATCGCGCCGATGAAGTTGGTCAGGGGCGCGACCTCGGTCCGCGGGATCATGTCGCGCAAGGCTTCGCGTCGCGACTTGCCGACGCGGACCTCGGCGAGCGCCCGCCGGAACTCATCCGACAGGGGACCCTTGAGCTTCTCGACGACCTTGGCCAGGGCGGCATCGAAGCCGAGGCCGGCTCGGACGGAGATCGTCAGGAGGTCGAGGGTGTCCGGGATCATGATCAGGATCGCCTTCTGGCGGGCCTTGATCCGACGTCCCAGCCAGAACTCCGGCGCGACGTAGCCGATCAGCCCGCCGACGACCGCACCGAGCACGGCGCCGATGAGCCCCATGTTCAGGATGGCCAGGAACAGCAGGAAGAACAGGATCGAGAAGATGATCGTGAAGATGCCCTTGATCCCGAGCCACTCGGTGACCCCGAGGTCGCCGGGGTTGCCGGCCAGGGCGAGTCGCTTCTGGGTCCGGTCGCCGAACGACTGACTGGTCACCCGGCCGACCGTGCCCGACATGCGGGCGGCCAGCGGGCGCAGGGTCCGCTCGATGAACGGCTGCTGGAGCTCGAGCTCCTCGAGGTTCTTGGCCTGCATCGTCCCGAGCTGGGTCAGCCGGGCCTGGACGGGGTCGACCGAGCGACCTCCGACAAGCCCGAAGAAGATCAGCAGGATCGCGGCGGCCGCGATGCCGGCAACGAGGATGGGCATGAGTTCCATATCAGACCTCGATGTCGACGATCTTGCGGATCGCCATGAAGCCGAGGAACATCATGAACCCGCCGAAGAACAGGATGATCACGCCGACGGGGATCCCGCCGATGGCCACATCCTTGTCGAACATCGGCTGCATGAAGCCCGGGGCCGCTACGAACAGGAACAGCGCCAGGCCGATCGGCAGGAAGCCGACGACGTAGCCGGACAGGCGCTGCTGGGCGGTCAGCGTTCGGATCTCGCCCTTGATCCGGACCCGCTCGCGGATGGTGTACGCGATCGAGTCGAGGATCTCGGCAAGGTTGCCGCCGACGGTGTGCTGGATGGAGATGGCCGTGGCCATCAGCTCGAGGTCGTCCGAGCGGACCCGCCGGACCATGTTCTCGAGCGCCTGGTCGAACGGAAGGCCGAGGTTGACCTCACGGATGACCCGCCCGAACTCGGTCGACATCGGCGGTCGCGACTCGCGGACGACCATCTCGATCGCCTGGAGGAACGACGAGCCGGCGCGCAGGGCGTTGGCGATGAGGGTGATGGTGTCCGGCAGCTGCTTGTTGAAGGCGTTCAGCCTGCCGCTCTTGCGTCGCCCCAGCCAGAAGCGGGGGAGCCAGAAGCCGACGAGGCCGCCGATGAGCAGGAACAGCGGGTTGCCGAGGGCCGTGAACACGACCGACAGCACGAGCATGGCCAGCGGCACACCGACGATCGAGGCTCCCCAGATGAGGAGGAACTCGCTCGGCTTGAGCTTGAGGTCGGCCCGGGCCAGGTCGCGCTGGAGGTTCGCTCCGAAGTCGCGCTGCTCGACGACCTTGTTCAGGTTGGCCAATGCCTGGCTCGACGCGATCAGGTCCGAGATGGGTCCCTGTCCGGTCGGGGCCGCCTTGGCCTTGTCGGGCTTCCCGGAGGCATAGCGTTCGAGGCGCGCGCTCATCCCCGAGCTGCCGCCGGACGACGCCAGCCCGACCGCGATCAGGATGATCGCGAGGGCGGTGATGCCGGCTACGACGAGGGTCATCGACTCCACGGGGGTTGCCTCCTAGTTCCCGGCCGTCAGTACGTGAAGCCGAACAGACCGGCGGGCAGATGGATGCCCTGGGTCTCGAACTTCTCGACGAACTTGGGTCGGATCCCGGTCGGCTTCAGCCGGCCCTGGATCTTGCCTTCGACGACGCCCGACTGTTCGAAGACGAAGACGTCCTGCATGACGATCACGTCGCCTTCCATGCCCTGGACTTCGGTGATGTTGACGATCTTACGTGTCCCGTCCTTGAGGCGGCTCTGCTGGACGATCAGGTCGACCGCGGAGGCGACCTGCTCGCGGATCGCCCGGAGGGGCAGATCCACGCCGGCCATCAGGACCATCGTCTCGAGGCGGGACAGCATGTCGCGCGGCGAGTTCGCGTGACCCGTCGACATCGAGCCGTCGTGGCCGGTGTTCATGGCCTGGAGCATGTCGAGGGCCTCGCCCGAGCGGCACTCTCCGACGATGATCCGGTCGGGCCGCATCCGGAGTGAGTTCCGGACGAGCTCGCGGATGGGCACCGCGCCCTTGCCCTCGATGTTCGGGGGCCGGGACTCGAGGGTGACCACGTGCTCCTGCCGGAGCTGGAGCTCGGCGGCGTCCTCGATGGTGATGATCCGCTCGTCGTTCGGGATGAACGACGACAGGACGTTCAGGGTGGTCGTCTTGCCCGAACCGGTGCCGCCCGACACGAAGATGTTCAGACGGGCTTCGACGCAGGCCTTGAGGAAGTCGAACATGTCGGCGGTCGCCGTCCCGAACCGGATGAGATCGTCCACCGTGAAGGGGGAGGCGGAGAACTTCCGGATGGTGATGACCGGCCCGACCAGCGACAGCGGCGGGATGATCGCGTTGACGCGGGAGCCGTCGGTCAGTCGTGCGTCGACCATCGGCGACGACTCGTCGACGCGACGACCGATCGGGGCGATGATCCGATCGATGATGCGCATGACGTGATCGTCGTTCTGGAACACGACGTTCGTGAGCTCGAGCTTGCCCGATCGCTCGATGTAGACCTGGCGCGGGCCGTTGACCATCACCTCGGTGATGCTCTCGTCGCGCAGGAGCGGCTCGAGCGGACCGAGGCCGATGATCTCATCGGTGATCTGCTCCAGCATCCGGACGCGCTCGGCCCGGGTCAGGGCGAGGCCTTCCTCGTCGATGACCTTGCCGAAGATCTCCTCGATCTGGCGCCGGACCTCGACCTGGTTGGACAGGTCGAGCTTCGGGTCCAGGTCCTGGATGACCCGGCTCTGGATCCGGAACTTGACGTCCCGGAAGGACTCCCGGACGGGGCCCTGGGACATCAGCCGGGTGGACTGGACCGGCGGTGGCGGGCTGGCCGGAGCACCTGGAGCACCGCCGGTCGGTGCCGGCAGGTTCTCCGACGGCGTCCCGGGGGACGAACCAGGTCGAGCGCTCTCGATCCGCTTGAGGAGGGACATCGCCTTACACCCCTTCAGGCCCCGAGGGGCCGACTGCTACCGCCATGCGAACAGCTTTCGAGAGCCCTGCTTGGGATCCTCGGCCGTCGCCGTCTTGCGCTCGCCACCACTGATGGCGGTCGCCAGGCGGAGGACGTCCTGGGAGACCTGGGCTTCTCGGTTGGACAGGACGAACGGCACGCCGCGGTTCAGCGCGTAGACGACGCTACGCCCGTCGCTCACGATCGTGTGATCGACCTTGCGACCGATCGAGTGCTCGACATCCGATACGCGGATGCCCAGCGTCGAGTCGGCGCGATTGAGGATGAGCTTGATCTTCGAGCCCTCGTAGCCGAGCTGATCGGCGACCTCCAGGAAGAGTCGCATGTTCTTGATACTCGTGATCTCGAGGGTCAATGCGGTCAGGATCACGTCCGCGGCATCGAGGATGGCCAGGGTCGTGTCGCTGAAGTTCGCCGTGCAATCGACCACCACCAGGTCGTTGGTGGCCCGCAGGACCTCGAGGATCTTGCGGACGCCGGCCGGTGTGATCATCTCGGCCATCTCGGGCGACGGCGGCGCAAGCAGCACGCGGACGCCCGACGAGTGGTTGATGACGAACGTGTCGATCGACTCGGGCTCGCCGCCCGCCTCCATCTCGGGGACGAGGTCCGCGATCGACTTGTTCTTCGGGTTCAGGTTGAGCAGGACGCCGACGTCGCCGAACTGGAACGAACCGTCCACCAGGACGGTCTTCTGACCCAGGTCGGCCGCGGCGGAGACGGCGAAGTTGACCGCGATGGTCGTCCGTCCCACCCCGCCCTTGGGGCTGAACACAGCGACGACCTGGCCGGGCTCGCGATCGCGCGCCGCGGCGGCGGTCGCAGCGGCAGCGGCGACGTTGGTGACGGTGATCCGGCCCTGCTTCTCGCGCTCCCGCGTGTAGACCTGGCGGATCGAGGCGGTGAGCTCGTCGCTGCTGAACGGCTTGACCAGGAACTCGCGCGCCCCGGCGAGCATCGAGCGGCGGAGATAGTCCGCCTCGCCCTGGACCGACATCATGACGACCGACGCCGTCGGGACCTCGGTCGCGAGCTGCTCGGTCGCGGCGATCCCGTCCATGTCCGGCATGTTGATGTCCATCAGGACGACGTCCGGGCGAAGACGCCCCGCCATCTCGAGCGCCTGGCGGCCGGAGTCGGCCGCCCCGACCACCTCGATGTCGCCCTCGAACCCGAGGAGCTTCGTCAGGTGGTCGCGCGTCTCGGCGATGTCGTCGACGATCAGGACCTTGATCATGTCTGCCATGTGGGGCGTTCAGCCTTCGGTGCTGGTCGGGTTGCGATGGTCGGGTCGGTCGGTCTGGAGGTTGGTCGGTGGTCTGGTCCGGCTGGTCGGTGGAGCGGGCCGACAGGCGCGGGATCCGGGTGGATCTGGCGCGCCTGTCGTCCGGTCGACTCGGTTGTCCGGATGGCGCTCGCGGAGAGTGGCCTTGGCGGGCGCCTCCGGTCGCGAGCTACTTCTTCGGGAGGATGGCCTCGACGATCTGTGGCGGGAGGACCCCGTACTCGTCGACGAGGGTCTTCAGGATGATGCCGGTGGTCGGATCGAGCGCCGGCTCGGTGGCGTTGCCCGCGTCGTCCACGTAGTCCTTCGGTGAGCGCAGGACGAGGCTGATACAACCTTCGACCTGGGCGTACTTGATGACTTCGGACTGCTGCGGGGTGACCGCCAGGATGACGATCTCCTTCTGACCGTTCAGGTTCGTGCCGGGCGCGGTGCCGGGCGAGGCCTGCGGATTGGTCGTCGTGTCGATCGGCGGGAGCAGGGTCGAGACGACCTGCATGTTCTGCAGCAGCATCTTGACCGACAGGGTGCTCCCGATGTCCGGGATCGGATTGACGGTGTCGTTCGTCGTGTCGAGGGTGATGAACGGGAACTTGCTACCGCACTGGGTCAGCCCGCCGTCACCGAGTCCCTGGGCGCCGATCCCGACGACCGCATCGACGCGGTCACCGACGTTGATCAGGGTCCCGACACCGGAGACCTGGTCGACCTGGACCGCCTGTGCGCGCAGGCCCTTGGGCAGGAGCGGACCGGGCGCGTTGCCGGTGTTGTTGGTGGCGAACATCGACTTGGTCAGCTGCGCCTCGGCCGTGATGTCCGACCGGGCGATCTGGCCGACGACCTGCGACGGGTCGCCGATGGCATCCGCGGCGCGGTTCGCAGACTCGAT
Organism: uncultured Chloroflexia bacterium; assembly: GCA_963781845.1. GTDB lineage: Bacteria > Chloroflexota > Limnocylindria > Limnocylindrales > CSP1-4 > Chersky-267. The sequence continues at coordinate 86,186 of CAWAHN010000007.1, forward strand.
GTCCTGGGTCTTCAGCATGTCGCTGCGGACCTGCGTGCCGAGCGGGATATCGACGTTCGCGATGACCGTCGGCAGCGTCGTCTTGACCGTCTCCTGCTGCTTGGACGGATTGCCGATAAGGAACACGATCGCGATGAATGCGACCGCTGCGAGGACGACCCCGACTAGCAGGATCAACCGGTTCGATCTACTCTTCAAAACCACTCTCCCCAGCCGTGTGACAGGTGGCACCACTGTAGCATCGGGAAAAGGGCTGGCGACTATACCAAAGGGCTAGGACCATTAGGAGGAAATAGCCAGAAAAGGGGCCCGATTCGTGCTCAGATCGGGTTCCGGGACGGTCGTCCGCGGTGCCATCCCGACGGCCGGTCCGAGGGGTTCCGGAGGGGTCCTGGAGGCCGCGTTCCGGGCCTGTTTTCGGGGTCAGTCCGAGGTCCCGATGGGGGCTCGATCCGGGCCCGGATGAGGGCCGTGATCAAGGCTCGGTCCGGCCCGACCGGAGGGCGGCTGGAAGGCGGTCCGAGCCGCCTGGTCGGGGGCCCGTTTCTGCCCCTTCGGACCCTGGCGCCGTCGGCCGGGAATCGACGAGCGGCCCTCCGATCGAAGGGCCGCTCGTCGGCGGATGCGATGCCGGGCCGGTGCCCGGCGGTCACGTTCTAGACCGAGGTCCCGACCCGACTGAGGATCGAGCTGATCTGGCTGCCCAGGAAAAGCAGGGCAAGGATGGCGACGATGGCGATAAGGGCAAGGATCAAGGCGTACTCCGCCAGTCCCTGACCTTCATCGTCGAGACGGGCCGGGACGATCCACGCGCGGATATGATCGAACACCGATCTGTGGTCCTCCTTTCGCGAGAGTCCCTCGCCTCAGCGAGGGTGCCCGCGCCGCGCTCCCTCGGGACCCCTGCGATCGGACAGGTGCCGTTGGGTGGGGTGACGACGGGAGCGACACACTATGGGGTGGTTCGAATGCCGTCAATACGGCGATAGCTGTATCGCGTCCCAGCCGCGAGCGGAGGGCGGCGAGACGACGTCGCGGGGGAGCCGGCGCGACCCCCCGAGAATCGATCGACGCCGGACCCTCGAGGGGCCCGGCGTCGGGTCGTTACGTGTGAGCCGCGTCGGTGATCCGACGGGCTCCCGTGGGCGTCGGTGCTAGACCGAGTTGCCGACGGTGCTGAGGATCTTGCTGACCTGGCCGCCCAGGAACAGCAGGGCGATGATCGCGACGATCGCGATGAGGGCGAGGATCAGCGCGTACTCGGCGAGCCCCTGGCCCTCCTCGTCGCGGTTCATCCACGCGAGGAACGAATTGATGAGCGCCATAGCCGTTAGGCCTCCTGGATGAGTGCACACCCCCAGTCGAGGGCGTGCTGAATATATGGTGGCTCCCGGTTCCGTGCTAATGGCCAGATGGTACCGATGGGGGCTGGCTCTTTGGTCACTCACGGCAACTGGTTCGTGAGCCATTGAAGGACGGCAGCCACCTGGTCGTCGAAGAAGATCAGCAGGATCGCCATCAGCAGGAGCGACAATCCGAGGATGATCCCGTACTCGACGAGCCCCTGACCTCCGTAGTGGAGGCGGTGCGTACGGTCGACGGGCGGCCGAGCGGATCGTCGCGCGGACGGTCGCGTGGACCGTTCTTCCGCCGTTCCGGCCGACACCGCGGGCCGACCTCAGTCGGCTGCCGGCAGATCCGCGGTCATCCGGACCTCCGAGCCGTCGCTTGACAGCTCGGCTCGGGCGCCGAGGCTGGCGGCACGAGCCTGGACGTCGCGCCACGTCTTGGCCGGCAGGGCGACCGGGGCGGTCGTGGCCGCCACGGCGGCGGCATGTTCGTCCCGTCGGTCGGAGATCATCGCGGCGAGCGCGGCCGGGATCTCCGGCTCGGGCCGGCCCTTGCCCTTCCCCTTCCCACGGCCCTGCTCGGCCTCGGCGGGTCGGCTGGCTCCGGGTGGCTCGGCGGGCTCGCCGACGGGCTCGCGGACGGAGCGGACCATGGCCTCGAGCGTCGTCGGCGTCCAGTCGAGCCGGACGACGATCCGCTCGGGACGCCCGGCGAGGTACGCCGCGAGCGCCTCCTCGATCATCCGGAAGACCCCGGACTCGAGATCCATCGGCAGTCGGCGGTCCGCCCCCATCGAGTCGAAGTCGACCGGGATGTTCGCGCGGCGCCCGCGATCGCGGGCCGACCGACGGACCGTCGGCACCAGGCCGAGGTCGTCGAGGACCATCGGGCGGACGTCGAAGATGAACGACTTCGTGGCATCGAGCGTCGTCTGGACCATCGCGATCAGCTCACGGATCTCGGGCTTCGCGGCGGCTGGGTCGCTCGTCATCAGCCGATCGACGATCTGCGCCTGGAGCACGATGTTGGTGAGGCTCTGGGCTGGACCGTCGTGCATCGCCCGGGCGATGTCGCGCCGGAGGTCCTCCTGCGCGGCGAGGATGAGGCGGGATACCGCTGGCGAGACGCGGACGATCGCGTCCGAGCCGGCGCTCCCCGGTTGCGCACCGGGCTCGAGCGCCTCGTCGCCGACGGCGACGAGGCCGGGCGGCAGCGGCACGAGGCCGCCTTCCGGCAGCGATCGAAGCTGTTCGTCCAGGGTCGCCAGCCCGTCCCGGTAGCGGTGGAGGATCTTGACCTTGCCGTTGAGGACGTCGACCTGGGAGCTCATGACGATCGCGCGCCGGGTCAGACCGACCAGCTGTGCGTTCTGCTCGGCCAGCTCCGCCGGGTCGATCCGCCCTGCGGCCTTGTCGGCGTCGATGCGCGCGGCGAGCGCCGCCCGCTTCGCCTCGTGGCGTTCGCTCTCGGCGCCGGCCTGCTGGATGAGCATGTCGATCTCGGCGAGCTCGTTGTCGAGCGTCGCGATCTCTCGCTCCACGCGCACGACGAGACTCACCGGCTCCGGATCGCCGGCGGGCATCCCGTCCTGATCGCTGGCCAGCTGGCCCTCGGGGGTCGTCACGGTATCGACGATCAGTCCTCCGGCATCCGGATCCAACCCTGGCGCATGGCGTAGACCACGGCCTGGGTCCGGTCGTTGACGGACAGCTTGCGCAGGATCGAGCTCATGTGGTTCTTGACCGTCTGCTCGCTGATCGACAGCGCGTAGGCGACCTGCTTGTTGGTCATGCCCTGAGCGATGTTGTCGAGGATCTCGACCTCGCGCGGGGACAGCGGCGCGAAGATCGGCGCGGCGTCCTGCCCGTAGACGGCGAGCTCGCGGAACTCCTTGAGGACGCGCGAGGCCACCGCAGGCTTGGCGAAGACCTTGTCGTTGATGAGGTACTCGCCGTCGGACACGCGGCGGATGATCGTGACCAGGTCGTCGGGGCCGACGTCCTTGAGGATGAACGCCGCGGCACCGGCCTTGATCGCGTCGAACAGCGCGTCCTCTTCCTCGTTCTGGGCAAGGACGATGATCCCGACCGATGGGAGCTCGCGCTTGATCCGCTGGGTCGTCTCGATCCCGCCGGGGGCGGGCAGGGTCAGGTCCATGAGGATGATGTCGGGCGAGGTGTCGAGGGCGAGCTCGATGGCGCTGCGGCTATCGTCGGCTTCGCCGACGATCACGAAGTCGGGTTCACGCTCGAGCAGGCCGCGCATGCCCATCCGGAACAAGGCGTGGTCGTCGACCAGCAGCAGCTTGGTCTGCTCGACGTTGCGCCGATCGGGACCACCCCGACGACGCTCAGGACCCGAATAATCCATCGCACTCATGAACTCTCCTTCTCGAGCGGGATCGCCAACCGGACGACCGTTCCGGCGTCCGGCCGGGATGACACTTCCAGCGCGGCACCGATGAGTTCGGCGCGCTCACGCATGAATTGCAGTCCGAAGTTGCGCCGGCCGCGGGTGGCGACCGTGCCGACGTCGAACCCGAGTCCGTCGTCCTGGACCTCGACGACCCAGCGGTCGTCGTCGAGCCGGGTCGCGATCGTGGTTCGCGTCGATCTGGCGTGCTTGCGCACATTCTGAAGGGCTTCCTGGACCACCCGCAGCACGACGGTCTGCTGGGCATCTCCGAGCAGATCGTCCGCAGCGCGCAGGTCGGTCTCGACGGTGGTCCCGGCGAGCGCCGCCATCGTCTCGGCGGCATCCATGATCGAGCCATCGAGACCGAGCTCGTCGAGGAGCGGCGGTCGGAGCTGGCTGATGAACGTCCGGATGTCCCCGAGCTCGCGCCGGAGCAGCTCGCGCATGAAGCGCAGCTCGGTCCGGGCCATGCGCGGGTCGCCGTCCATCACCCGCTCGATGTACTCGACCTGGAAGATGGCGTTGGACAGTGCCTGCGCCGGCCCGTCGTGGATCTCCTGGGCCAGCCGGGCCCGCTCGGCCTCCTGGGCCTCGACGATCCGCATCTCGACGTCGTGGGGGCGCGCGGGCCCGTCGCCGTCCGGCACGAGGCTCGCGTCGCCGCGCTCGAGGAAGAGCCAGGTGCTCTCGAGGCTCCGATGGGCGAGCTCGAACCGGGCGAGCTCGGACTGGTGGGCGCCGACCTCGGTCTCGAGCCGCTCGACATCGGAGCGGAGCGTGCGGGCCCGGGCATCGTCGGCACCGGCCTCGGCGGCCTCGACCGCGCTCGGTGACACCGGCGCCTCCTCGGCGGCGGCGGCGGCGCTTCGCTCCCGGCGCGGGCGGCGCTCCAGGGCGTCGAGCTCATCGCGCAGCGCCTGGTACCGCCCCAGCTCGTCGAGATAGGCGGCCCGGTAGCTCGCGGCGACGGCGTCGAGACTGTTGGCCGAGTACGCCAACGCGGCCTTCGCCTCTGCGTGGAGTTCGTCGAAGCGGCCGTCCCGACCCTCGCCCACCCGCGTGCCGTCCATGTCGTCCGAGTATAGGGGTCCGGACATCACGGACAGCCGATCTCGAACACCCTCGTCCGACCGAGGATGCGCGCGTCGTTCTCGTCGCTCGGCGGCGCGCCGAGGTCGAGCTGATGGAAGCAGTCCGCACCGGGCGCGTCCGTCGCGAGGACCGCCGGCCAGCCGCCGTGGTCGTCCTGGTCGTCGATCACCAGGTAGCGCGTCCCCGGGAAGGCGCGGGCGAGGTCGACGACATCGGCCGGCGACTCGGCCGGCAGGCCGAGGGTGGGGATGCGTCGTGCCTCGGCCAGCCAGATCGGGAAGTCGGTCACGACCGGGCCGGCGGTCGCGTCGAGCGGATGGCCGATCGCCGCCATCCGCTCCCCGAGGAGCTCGTAGCGGCGGGCGACGTCGAGCGACTGCTTGCCGTACTCGGTCAGGATCAGGCCGCTGAACAGCAGGGCGGACCCGATGGTCAGGACCGGACCCAGCCAGGCGACCGGGCGCGTCCAGCCCCGGCGCACGCCGACCCACGCGATCAGCGCGTCGAGTCCGACCAGGGCGCTGATCACGAGCAGGACCTGGATCGCGCCGGCCGCGTGCAGGAACGTCCCCCAGGTGGTCGACACCGGGAAGAGCAGGCCGGTGACGAGGAAGGTCGCGATCGACACGATGACCAGCGGTCGGAGGCTCCGGGCACGGCCGCTCCACGGCAGGGCGATCAGCCCGATGAGCGCGACGGGGAAGCCGGGGGCGACCAGGACGTTGGCCAGGTCGTGCCACAGGCCGTCGGCTCGCAGCTGGATCAGCCGCGCCGGACCGATCGCCAGGTAGCGTGACAACGTGGGCGGATCGTTCCAGGCGAAGATATCGAAGCCGGTGATCGACAACGCATTGGCGAGCGCCTGGCCGGGCAGCGGATTGCCGAAGACCGCCCAGTCGCGGATGAGCCAGGGGACGAACAGCACGAAGGCGACCACGGCCGGCACGCCGATCAGGGCCAGGCGGCGTCCGCGTGGGCCGCTCCACCAGGCGAGGCCGACCCAGGTGAGAGCGAGCCAGACGACCTCGTTGCGGGTCAGCGCCGCCAGCCCCAGGACCACCCCGAGGCCGAGCAGGCGACCGTCACGCACCGCGCTGCCCGCGGGCGGTCGGGCGAGGATCCGGGTCATCAGCAGCGTCGCGGTCAGGGTCAGCAGGGCGAAGGGCATCGTCGAATCGGGCAGGGCGCCGAACAGGACGAGCGGGAGGTAGACCGCGGCCGTCAGGCCGGTCCCGAGGGCGAGGGTCCGGGCCCGGCCGACCGGGAACGCGCGCTCGGCGGCGACGTCGGCCGCCAGCCGCCAGGCCAGGACCGGGACGAGCGATCCGATCAGGACCGCGGGCACCTTGGCGGCGTCGAAGGTGGCTCCCAGGACGGCCATCGCCGGCAGGGCGATCAGGCTCGGCAGCGGGAGCCAGACCTCGAAGGCCGGGCGCGGGAACTCGAGCGGCGGGGTCTGGAAGCTCCAGATCGCGTCGCTGACCAGCCCACGCCCCTCGAGCACGTTGCGAGCGACGCCGACGTAGTAGGCCGTATCCTCCGGCGTCGGAAAGTGGAGGGTCGACGCGAACAGGCTGCGAGCCGCCAGCGCGACGAGGAAGACCAGGCCGGCACTGAGCCAGGCCTCACGTCGGGTCATCGGACGCACCGCGGGTCGTTGGCGCTGAGGCAGATCGGGAAGAGCGCCGCTTCCGAGGCCCTCGGCGCGTCAGCCGACGGATCCACCGCCGGCGCGGCCGGATCCCGCCAGACGCTCGGACCGATCCAGCTCGGCTCGGAGGTGCCGGCGTCGAGGAGCGGGGCCAGCGCGGCCACGGTGTCCTTCTTCTCGACCAGCAGCCAGCGTGCGTCATATGCACGCGCGACCTGCTCGATGGTGTCGATCGGGTCCGCCGGCGCGACCACGCCGGGGTGGCCGGTCCAATACTTCACGCCCCCGGTGTCGAGGCTCATCACGACGTCGTCCGGTCGTGCGTCGGCCGCTGCCAGCGCGGCGCCGGCAGCGACCTTGATGTCCCGCTCCGCCGCCCAGGTCGCGCGCGTGCCGAACGAGAACGCGACCCCGACGAGGAGGGTCAGGACGACGGCGCCGCCGACGAAGAAGCGGCTCGACCGTTCGACGTCCCAGCTGGCTCGCCGGGCGGCGACCCACACCACGACGGCCACCACCCCTTCGAGGGCGAGGATCGAGGCCTGCGGCGCGAGCGCGACCGCGGAGTGGATGAACGTCCCGTTGGGGACGTGGACGGCCGACACCAGCGCCGAGAACGCGAACAGGATCACGGCGTAGACGAAGAACGGGGCGTAGTCCGGCGATCGACGGCGCAGCCACGCCCCGATGACCATCGTCGGGGCGAGGACGACGCCGGCGACGAGGACGACGAAGCTGACGACCGCCTGGCTGAGACCCGGTGATCCGGCTCGACACCAGCGACCCGAGACCCTGGTCGAGGAAGGTCGACAGGGTCGGATGGCCGACGATCGAGTTCATCTCCGCGAGTGAGCGGATCCACAGGATCCGGCCGGACGCCGACGACGGGGAGATCGAACCGAAGACCGTCAGCTGGCGGGCCCACCACGGCGCCATCACCAGCAGGAACAGCCCGAGCGAGGCGAACGCGGACCACCATGGCAGGGCCGGCGGCTGACTCGTGCGCCACGCCCGGAGGCGGCCCCACAGGAAGAGCAGCCCGAGAGCCAGGCCGACGAGGATCCCGTCGTTCCGCGCCAGCATCGCCAGGCCGACCAGCGCACCGGCGGCGACGAACGAGCGAGGATCGCCCTTCAGCCCGCGTGCCCCGAGCCACAGCGCTCCGAGGACGATCGGCTGGTACAGCGAGAAGTTGTCCGGCTGCGCCATGAACACGACCGCGGCCGGGACGGCGACGAGGATCCCGGCGCCCAGGCTGACGTCCGGGCGAGCACCGGCTTCGCGGGCGAACGCCCAGGTCATCGGAGCGGCGAGGGCGCCGATCAGCGCGAACGGCAACGCCGAGGCCCAGGCCGTCGGTCCGAGCACGGCCAGGAACGGGACCTGGACGAGCGACGCCAGCGGCATCCAGTGCGCGTTGCTGGCGATCGGCAGACCCGGGTTCGCCGGGATCGAGCCGCCCAGGTCGACGAACGTCCAGACGAAGTCGATGTTGAATCCGCGACCCGCCTCGAGCGCCCGCGCGACGTTGACGTAGTAGTAGGAATTGACGTAGGCGGGGTCCGGATACAGCGCGATCAGGATCAGCCGGACGACCGCGGCGAACGTGAAAAGGGCTATGGCGGTGCGCATCGCCGGTGCAGCCTAGCACCGGGCACCCCGGACTCAGCCCGGTACGAATCACCCATGACGGGCGCCATCCGGGCTGGTACGAAGCCCCGATCCAAGGGGGTAGCATCTGGTCCGGATGACCGTCTCGACCGCGTCGCTCGCCTCGGTCCGACCGTCCCCCGTGGCCCGTCGGGCGCTTCGCGATGGGCTCGGCGTGGCCGGCCTGGCGTTCGCCGCCTACCTCTTCCTGGTCGTGGCTCCGAAGGCCGGGACCTTCGGCTTCGACGCCTTCGCGTACTGGGCGCTCGACCCAGCCGATCCGTACACGGTCCCGGCTGGGACGTTCGGGGCGTTCACCTACACGCCGGTCATCGCCATCCTCTTCGCCCCGTTCGGCCAGCTACCGTGGACGACCTTCCTGTGGCTGTGGACCTCGGTCCTGGTGGCCACGATCATCTGGCTCGGCTGGCGCAGTGCGCTGTTCGTGCTGGCCTTCCCGCCGGTCGCCCTGGATCTCTACCACGGCAACATCCACCTGCTGATGGCGGCCGCGATCGCGCTCGGATTCCGCTATCCGGCCGCCTGGTCGTTCATCGTCCTGACGAAGGTGACGCCCGGCGTGGGTCTGGTCTGGTTCGCCGTCCGGCGCGAATGGCGGCCGCTGGGGATCGCCCTGGCGGTCACCGCGGGGCTGATCGTCGGCTCGCTGCTCATCGATCCCGGACTGTGGTCGATGTGGCTCCAGGAGAGCATCCTCAAGACGGCCGGCGGGGCGCCGCTGGGCCAGTTCTCGATCGCGATCCCGCTCCTCCTCCGGGTGCCGCTCGCGGTCGTCGTCATCGCCTGGGGGGCTCGCACGGATCGTCGCTGGACGGTCCCGGTCGGGGCGACGATGGCCCTGCCGATCCTGTGGCCGAGCGGGTTCGCCGTGCTCGCCGCGCTCTGGCCGATCGCGCAGCGCCGCCCGGAGCTGGAGCCGCGCGCCCCGGCCGAGGTCACGCCGGCGTCGACGGTCGCCGCAGCACCGGGAGCCTGAGCGCCCGGATCCCTTCGCCGAGCTGCCGCAGGCCGGCGTATCCGCCGTCCCGCCGCCCGAGCCAGGCAACGACCGGGATGAACAGCGGCGGCATGTCGTCGAGGCTGTAGTACCACTCGGCGTCCGAGTTCCGGATGGCGATCACGAAGTCCTGCCACAGCTGGAGCATCGCGAGGCTGAGCAGCGCCAGCAGCCCCGCGGCGATCCACCACGAGCGCCGTCGGATCCCGATCAGGGCGAACGGCAGGACCGACGGCTTGATCAGGACGAGGACCGCCGGCCAGGCGAGCAGCAGCCCGCCGCAGATGAACGTGGCGATCCACATGTCCGAGTTTCCGTAGATCAAGTTGCTCACGCCGCGCGGCCAGGCGAACAGGGCAGCCATGATCGGCCAGGTCCACAGCGCCGGGCGGAGTCGCCACAACGTCGCCCCGACGACGACCCCCGGCACGATCCACCACAGCGGATAGGGCATCCAGACGAGCGGGACGAACAGGATCAGGGCGATCGGCGGGTAGAGCACGTCGACGTCGGGCTGCACGACGTACGGACCCGCCAGCTGACGAGGCAGGTAGTAGACCCCCGTGTCGAGCCAGCGCTGACCGACCTCCCGGTAGAACGTGTGGTCCGTCCCGACGGCGTCCTGCGACGCGATGTACGGGAAGAGGTAGGCGAACTCGAGGACGAAGACCACAAGGAGCACGCCCGTCAAGGTCAGGGCGACGATCCGGCCGGCGTTGGGAGCCACGGCCGGACGATACATCGCCCGACTAGGGCAGAGCCGGGGTCGTCGGCTCGAGCCAGACCGGGCGACGCAGGCCCTCGGCGAGGGCGAACGCGACCAGGGCGACCCCGAGCCACAGGCCGGGCAACGTGTAGCTGGCGATGCACAGCGCGGCCAGCAGAGCGACCTCGCGGCGCACGACGAGCATCCCCGGCAGGAGCGTCAACAGGCCGAACATCCGCAGGCTGGGGTTCCCGACGATCATCAGGATCCCGAGCCACGCCGCCGCGAACCGGTCCGGGAGGAAGTACGCGGCGACCGTCGTCGCGGCGGCGAGTCCGAGGCCCACGACCGCCGGCAGGCCATGGGCCAGGCCCGCCCCGCCATAGATCCAGTTCGGATCCGACGCCCGGCCGAGCTGGGCGAGCCAGTCCGACCATGCCGAGATGCCGGTCAGCGGCAGCGTCGCGATGACGGCCACCCCGACGAGGAGCGCGCCGGTCAGGGCGGCCCTCGGTCGTCGCCGAAGGAGCAGCACCCAGGGCTGGGCCTGCGACGGTTTGATCGCCGGGTTCGCGACCGCGAGCAGACCGTCCAGCCAGGCGGGCCGTTCGTCCGTGTCGAGGCGCCGCTCGACCGGTTGGAACGGGCCCGCCGCGGTCGTGTCGGGGCGGCCGAACAGGAGGCCGACGAAGGCGCCGAAGAGGAGGATCTGGATGTTGCCTCCCAGGAGGGCCTCGAGGAACGGCGGCCAGAGCAGGACCGCCGGGACCCAGATCCACGGGACGGCCAGTCGTCGGCAGGTCCAGACCGCCGTCCCGAGCAGGAGGATGAGCCAGGCCGCCACGACCGCCGTCTCGGGCAGGTAGGTCAGGACGGCGATCACCGGCAGGAGGAACGGCGGGTAGAGGAACGGGAGGTCCGGCCCGACGGGTGCCGCGAAGCTCGACGCGAGATAGGGTTGGCCGCCCGCCAGCCAGCGGTCGGCGGCGCGGAGCGGGATCTGGATGTCGACGGCGATCGGATAGCCGGCCAGGAGATCGCGAACGGCCAGCGCCACGACCAGACCCGTCAGGATCCACAGCCCGGCCCGCAGGAGGCGGTCCGGACGGCTGCCAGGGGTCAGGGCATCCACGGATCGATCGGCGGGGCTGGCATCGCAGGGCACGATACACCGCGGCGCTTGTTAGCCTTCCGCCATGGACGCCCCGCCTCCGACGTCGCCTCGACCGGTGTCGGGACTCGACCGACGCGTGCTGGGGGTCGGCATCGGGGCGATCCTGCTCGCGTTCGGGATCTACGCCTGGTCGAGCTACCAGTTCGACGCGGGCCACCCCGACTTCTTCTACCTCGCCGATGCGTTCCTCCACGGTCGGACGTGGCTGGACCGCCCGTTCGGTCCGTTCGACGCGGTCATCGTCGGTTCCCGGGTGTACGTCCCGTTCGCTCCGTTCCCCGCGATCGCGGTCATGCCGCTGGTCGCTCTCGTCGGCCCGCTGACGGCCGATCGCTGGGAGCAGATCATCGGGTCGGCGATGGCGGCGATCGACGTCGGCCTGTGCTGGTGGCTGGTCGGCCGGATCGGCGTTCGTGCGATCCGCGACCGCCTGTGGCTGGTGGCGCTGTTCGGGTTCAGCACGGCGCTGTGGTGGGTGACCACCCGCGGCGGTGTCTGGCACACGGGTCACCAGGTCGCGTTGATGGTGACGCTCGCGGCGCTGATCGAGTCGTTCGGCCGCCGACGGCCGCTGCTCCTGGGCTTGCTGCTCGGGGCGGCGTTCCTCAGTCGGGCGCCCCTGGCCTTCGCCGCGCCGTTCTTCGCCTGGGTGGTCGTGGACTCGGAGGACGGAGGTGGGTGGCGGTCGTGGCCCTGGGCCGACGTGGTCGTCTATGCCGTGGGCGTATCGCCGGCCGTGCTGTTCGCCCTGTGGTACAACGCGGTCCGGTTCGGCTCGCCGCTCGAATCCGGCTATGCCCTTGCGTCGCTGCCGGCGTTCCTCGAGGCGCAGCGGCAGATGGGCCTGTTCTCGACGGCGCATCTGGCGATGAACTTCGACCTCCTGTTCACCCATCTCCCGACGTTCTCGTCCACGCCGCCGTTCCTGAAGCCGGACGGCCTCGGCATGTCGATCTTCATCACCTCGCCGGGTCTGCTCCTCGCGCTCCGGGCGGACTGGCGCTCGCGGATGGCGATCGCGCTGGGTCTGACCACCGTCGCGGTGATGCTGCCGAGCCTCCTCTACTACGGCGGCGGCTGGCTCCAGTACGGGTACCGCTACGCCCTTGACGCCATCCCGTTCGTGATGGCCCTGGTGGGTCTGGCGGTCGTCCGTTCAGGGCTTCCGGCGTGGGGCAGGCTGCTGATCGTGGTCGGCGTCGTGGTCAACCTGCTCGGGGTCTACTGGGCGTACAACATCTGAGGGTTCGTCCCGCCTCGACCCACGCCAGCGCGCGACCCGACGGACGTACCAGGACTGCCGGGTGACATCGGGACGCGGCCGGTTCCGTATCCTCACGTCGATGGCCTCCACCCGGACGGGTGACACCCTGTCCATGTCCCCCGCCAAGCACGACGTGAAGCGCATCGCCTACGGATGGACGGCGCTCGCCGTCGCGATCGGGGCTTCGCGAGCGGTCGTCCTCGCTGGCGCGTTCGCGGCCGAGCAGGTCGTCGGGCGGAACCCCCTCCTGACGAGCGGTGACGGTGCCCCGATCCTGCGGAGCCTCACGGCCTGGGACGGCTGGTGGTACCTGGGGATCGCCCGGGACGGCTACCACGTCGCGCCGCTGGTCGACGGCTACCACGACTACGCGTTCCTGCCGCTGTGGCCGGCGCTGATCCGTCTCCTGTCCTGGCCGTGGCCCGCGCTCGCCGGTCCGATCGCGGTCATCCTGGCCAACGTCCTGTTCGTCGCGGCTCTGGTGATCCTCGTCCGGCTGGGCGAGACCGTCGTCGGGGCCGAACGGGCCTTCCTCGGGGCGATCCTGCTGGCGATCTTCCCGTTCAGTGCCGTGTTCTCGATGGCCTACGCCGAAAGCCTGTTCATGTGCCTGTCCGCCGGAGCGTTCCTGGCGGCCGAGCGTGACCGTCGGGCCTTGTCGGGCGTGCTGGTCGGTCTCGCCGCCCTCGCACGATTGCAGGGCGCGGTGCTCGCGGTGCCCGTCTGGATCGTCCTGTTCCTCCGCGACGGGAAGCGCCTCCGGCCCTCGCAAGCCTGGCTCGCTCTCGGGCCGATCGCCGCTGTCGGCGTCCTCCTCGGCGTGTCGGCCTTCGCCGGTGGGGCGGGCGCCTACGGAGCCGCTCAGGCCGCCTGGGGTCGCGCGGGTGTCGGCGGGGCCGCACCTGACGCCGCCCTGGCCAGCACCCTGTCGGTGATCAACGTCGTCCAGCTCGTCACGCTCCTCGGGGCGGTGTTCCTCCTCGTGTTCCTCCGCCCCGACCGGATCCCGTTGCCGTACGCCGCGTTGACCGTCCTGTCGCTCGGGCTCGTCTTCGCCAGCGGCTCGCTCGAATCGATCGGTCGCCACGTGATGAGCGCCTTCCCGAACGCGTGGCTGCTCGCCGGCCGTCGAGCGAGCTGGTTCCGGGTCGGGTGGCCGATCGCGTCGCTCCTGCTCCTGTTCCTGCTGAGCACGGCGATGTTCGCCGGCCGGTTCGTCCCATGAGCGGCGGGGTCGCCACCGCCGCGATCGCACCGGGCGAGGGCGCCGACAGAGCGGTCGCGCCACGGGTCGCCATCCATCCTCCGGGGATCACGGCTCGCGCGTTCACGCTCGGGCTCCTCACGATCGCCGGGTTCAATGCCGTCCTGGGGCTCGGCGTGGCGCTCGCGATCGCGCCGCACGCCTGGGCGGTCGATGCCGACCGCAACCTGGCCGCCGCGGGCGACCTGGCCGGTGGGGCGTTCGGCGTCAACCGTGGGTACCTGTACAGCCCGCTCGCTGCGCTCGTCACGATCCCGGCGACGTGGCTGCCGCTCGGCTTCGCGGTCGGCGGTTGGCTGATCGCCCGGCTGGCGATCGTCGGCGAGGGGATCCGACGCGAGACCCGCGATTGGCGACCGATCGACCGCGCGACGGCCGCGATCGCCGCGGTCATGTTCGTGCCGACGCTGTACGACCTGATGCTCGGGAACGTCACGATCCTGCTCACGGCCGGCGTCGCCGTCGTCGCCTGGTCCCGGGATCGGTTCGCCGCCGGGATCGCCCTCGGGCTGCTCCTGGCCATGGTCCCCAAGCCGGCGATCGTGCCCGTCCTCGTCTGGATGCTGGTCTACCGACGCCGGGCGCTGGTCGGCAGCGGCGGTCACGGCGATCGCCGCGACCGGGATCACCGCCGCGCTCCTCGGTTCCGGACCGTATCTGGCCTACCTCGACATCCTCAGGCACCCCGAGTACCTCGACAGCCCCCAGTTCGGGAACCTGTCGGTGACCGCGCTGCCGCCGCTCGCGGCCGTGGTGCTCGGACTCGGGGCGCTCGCCGGGACCCTGGTCGCGCTGCGGATGGGCGAGACGCCGGGGTTCATCGCGGTCCTGGCCGCCGGCCTCGTGCTCTCGCCCTACACCATGGCGTATGGTCCGGTCATGCTGTTGATCGCGTTCCGGCCACTCCTGTGGGTGGCGCCGGTACGCACGTTCCTTCTGGCCGCCTCCGGATCGCTCCTGGTCATCGTGTTCCTGCCGGCCTGGGCGCTGGCCTGGATCCTGGCCGCGCTGAGCGTCCCGCGTGCGGTCTGGCTGGAGCGGATGCCGACCGTGGCCAGATGAGTCGACCGCCTTCGACCGGGGCGGCGCCAACCGAAAGGGACGCTCCGTGACCCAGGGTCCCACCATCAGCCGCCGCGTCATCCTCGACATCTTCATCCTGTCGGGCGCGGCCGGGCTCATCTACGAGGTGGTCTGGGCCCGCCAGCTCGTCCTGGTCTTCGGCAACACCACCCAGGCCGTTTCGGCGATCCTGACCGGCTTCTTCGGCGGGATGGCCATCGGCAGCGCGGTCGGCGGTCGGTATGCCGACCGTGTCCGGCGTCCGGTCCGGATGTACGGGATCCTCGAGCTGGTGCTCGTGGTCGTGGTGATCCTGACGCCGATCACGTTCCGGCTGCTCCATGAGGTCTACCGCGGGGCATTCAACTCGCTCGAGGCGAGCCCCGGCGCGCTGGCCCTCGTCCGGTTCGCGCTCGCCCTGCTCGCACTCGGACCGGCGACGATCCTGATGGGTGCGACTCTGCCGACCCTGACCCGGTACCTGAGCACGAACGCCGCGCACCTGTCCGAGTCGTTCGGTCGGCTCTATGCGGCGAACACGATCGGCGCGATCCTCGGGACGATCGCCGCCGGGTTCATCCTGATCGAGCTGCTCGGACTGACCGGGACGCTGCTGGTCGGGGCTGCCTGCTCCGCGCTCGCCGGGATCATCGCCCTGGCCCTCGACCGGCGCGTCGCCCGAGCCGAAGCCCTCGGGTCAACGCCGGCGGCCCCGGCCCAGGCGCCCGCACTCGTCGGACCAGCCCCCGCCCTCGTCGAGCCGGCACCCGCGGTCGCCGGGGGACCGACCCGGTCTTCGACGGCGGGGGGCACGCGGACGCTCGCCCGGTCGACCCTCCGGCTGGGGCTGTTCGTCGCCCTGATCTCGGGTCTGACCTCGCTCGCGTACCAGACCCTGTGGACCCGCCTCCTGGCCTCGGGGACGGGCAACTCGACCTACGTCTTCACCCTCATCCTGGCCCTGTTCCTGACCGGGATCGCCCTGGGCGCGATCGCCTTCAACGTCATCCGGCCGCGGATCGGGAACACCGTCAGCCTGCTCGCGGTGGCACAGCTCGTCGTGGCGGTCCTCATCGTCATCGGCGGGGTCTGGATCCTGCCCGGGGCGTCGACCGGCATCCTGGCCGTGAACGGCACGCCGGGCGTGCTGTTCGGGGCGTTCTTCCGGACGGCGGCCCTCGTCGTCCTCCCGGCGACGTTCGTGATGGGCCTGAGCTTCCCGGCGGCGTCCGCCCTGGTCGCGGGCGAGGACGACGATGTCGGCGGGCGATCGGGCCTGCTCCTCGCCACCAACACGGTCGGGGCGATCATCGGCACGTTCATCGTCCCGTTCGTCGTGATCCCGCTCATCGGATCACCGTCCGCGCTGGCGCTCATCGCCATGCTCAACGCGGGACTCGCCGTGATCCTGGCCCTGTGGGGCGGGCTCGGGGGCCGGGTCGTGCGCACCGTCGTGGCCGTCGGCGGAGCGGCGCTGGTCGTGCTCCTCGTCACGTCGGTCGCCGTCGGCGGGTACTTCGTCGACCCCTCGAAGGCGCGGATCGAGCGCGAGGGCGGCACGATCGTGAAGTCGGCCGAGGACGAGATCGCGACGGTCCAGGCCGGGACCGACAAGTACGGCAACAAGCACCTGTGGGTCACCGGGACGGCGATGACGCTGCTGACGGTCGACGCCAAGCTGATGCCGATCCTGCCGCTCATCGCCCGGCCGGACTCCAAGGACATCGCGGTCGTCGCGTTCGGGATGGGCACGGCGTTCCGGGCCGCCGTCGGGGCGGGGCTGGACACGGACGTCGTCGAGCTCGTGCCGTCCGTGCCGAAGATGTTCGGGACCTACTACGACGACGCCGACCAGGTCCTGGCCGCCCCGAACGCCCGGGTGATCGTGGCGGACGGGCGCAATCACATCGAGCTGACCGACCGGACCTACGACATCATCGTGACCGATCCGCCGCCGCCGATCGAGAGTGCGGGCGTGTCGGTCATCTCGTCGGCCGACTACTACCGGGCGGCGAAGGCCCGGCTCAACCCCGGCGGCGTGATGATGCAATGGCTGCCCTGGAGCAGCCAGACGATGGACGAGCTCCTCGCCCACATGCGATCGTTCAAGTCGGTCTTCCCGGAGGTCACCATCGCCTTCGGCCCGGGTGGCTACGGGCTCTATATGCTCGGGTCCGACGAGCCGATCACGTTCGACCAGGCCAACCTCGAGGCGGTCCTGGCTCGACCGGGCGTGACCGAGGACCTGTCCTCGGCGTTCGACTCACCCGCGCACGACGCGGCCGGGTGGGCCCGGGAGATCCCGGCGCTCGTATGGATCTCGGGCGACGACGTCGACCGGGTCCTCGGAAGCGGTCCGATCATCACCGACGACCACCCGCTCCCGGAGTACTTCCTCTTGCGGAACGCGTTCGGTCGGTCGTCGCCCATCGCCTCAGCCGGGCTCCTCCGCGAGCTCTCCGCCAGACCGTAGACTGCGACCACGATGGCCGAGCGCCCCGCCGACCCGCCGCCGTTCGCGTCACTGACGCTGGTCCTGCCCGCGTTCAACGAGGAAGCCCGACTCGGCCCGGCGCTCGACGAGCTGTTCGGCTACCTCCGCCGTCGTGGCGGCCCGCCCCGAGAAGGCGCCCCGGCGTCCGGCAACCTGCCCGACGCCATCCGGGTGCTCGTCGTCGACGATGGGAGCTCGGATGGGACGGCGGATCTCGTCCGCGCCCGTCCGGAGGCCGCCGCCGAGGTCCGTGCGGCCGGCACGGCCGGCCCGTGGCGGGGCGCCTGGCTCGATCTGCTGACCGTCCCGCACGGCGGCAAGGGCGCGGCGGTGCGGGCCGGGATGCTCGCCGCGGACAGCGATGCGATCGTCTTCGCCGACGCCGACATGGCGACGCCGCCCGACCAGGTCCCCGGGCTCCTCGAGGCGCTCGGCCGGGCCGACATCGCGCTCGGGAGCCGGATCCAGCCCGACGGCTCGGACATGCGCCGGACGCAGCCCGGGTTCCGACGCCTGCTGGGCAAGGTCTTCCACGCGATCGCCGCGGTCTGGGTGACCGGTCCGGTCCGCGACACCCAATGCGGGTTCAAGGGGTTCCGGACCGAGGCCGCCCACGACCTGTTCGCCGAGCAGCGGATCACCAGCATCGTCTTCGACGTCGAGCTGATCTACCTCGCCCGGCGCCGCGGCTACCGGCTGGCCGTCGTGCCGATCCAGTGGTTCGACCGGCGCGGGTCGCGGATGCATGCGAGCGCCGGCCTCGCCGCCCGGGTGGCCTGGGACCTGTTCCGGATCCCGCTGATCCACCGCCGGGTCCGTCGCCGGGCGTGACCGGCCCGCCGGCGACCGGTTCCGGGTCCGGCCTGCCACCGAGCCTGGCGCGGGTCCTGCCGGTGCTGGCGATCGTCGTCGTCGCGGGGATCGTCGGCGCCGTCCTGGCGAGTGCCGGTTCGACGCTCGGGTACGACGCGCACGCCTATCTCGATGCCGGGCGGCGCCTGATCTCGGGCGCGGTCGTCTATGACGCCTCGATCGACCAGGCCGGGGCGGCCGGCCTCTACTACTACTCGCCGCCGTTCACGCTGCTGGCCGTCCCGTTCGGACTGCTGCCCGAGCCGTTCGACGTGCTGGCCTGGATCGGCGCGATCCTCGCCGCGTTCGGGGTCGGCGTGGCGCTCCTGCCGGTCTCGCGCGACGTGCGCTGGCTGGTCGTGCTGCTGGCCGGGCTGTCGTGGCCGTTCGTCTACGCGATCAAGCTCGGCCAGGTCGGCCCGATCCTGTTCCTGTGCTTCGCCGTCGGCTGGCGATGGATGGATCGTCCGGTCCGCCTCGGCCTGGCGATCGCCGTGGGCACCGCGGTCAAGCTCCAGCCGGGGATCCTGTTCGTGTGGGCGGGTCTGACCGGGCGCTGGCGAGCCATCGGCGTCGGGCTGGTCGCGCTGGTCGCCGCGGCGGCCGTCGCCACGGCGGTCGGCGGGTCGGACGCCTGGCGAGCCTGGCTGACGATCCTCCGGTCGATCAGCGCCCCGATCGTCACCCCCCACAATTTCACCCCGGGCGCGATCGCCTACCAGCTCGGCGTGGACGAGGGGCCCGCCACCCTGATCCAGGGCGTCAACACCCTCCTGGTGGTGGGGCTCCTGATCTGGGCGAGCCTCCGGATGAGCCCGGTCGTCGGCTACCTCACGGCCGTGACTGCCAGCCAGCTGCTCTCCCCGGTCCTGTGGGATCACTACGCGCTGCTCCTGCTCCTGCCGACCGCCTGGCTGCTCGAGCGTCGCCAGTGGTGGGCCCTCGCGATCCCGCTCGTGACCGCGATCTTCGCCGTCGGCCTCCCGCCGGTCGTCTACCCGGTCGCGTTCTGGGTGGGGCTCGTCGCGCCGATCGCGGTCGACCTTCGATCTGGCGACCGCTTGCGTGCGCAACGACCTCGACCCGACCCGGTGATATCCTCCGACGCGTGACCACCGCCAGCGCCACGGAGCCTGCCTGTCCGGGGGCCGTCGGTTCGCCCGCGCAGGACGCCTCCGGACCGGGGGCGGTCCCGGTCGTCGCCCAGCGGCGCCCGTTCGAGTCGATCCCCGCCTCCATCTGGGAGACGCTCGCCGGCCGCAACCCGTGGGCCACCCCGTTCTCGAGCTGGGCCTTCCACCGGGCGTGGTGGGAGGCGTACGGGTCGAGCGCGCACGACCAGACGATGGTCGTCGTCGACCCGACCGCCGGCCCGAGCGCCGACCCGATCGGGATCGTCCCGCTGATGCACCGGCACGAGGTCGAGCCGTCAGACGCGGCCGTCCACACGACCCTCCGCCACGGCTCGGGGATCGAGCTGACCCCGGTCCTGGCGACCGCCAAGGCGGTCTTCTTCGGCGCGTCGTACCACGCCGACTACGCGACGATCCTGGCCGCCCCCGGCGACCTCGGTCGTGTCGCGGACGCCGTCGCCGATGAGCTCGCTGCACCGCCGAGCGTCGACGACCAGCACCCCGCGCCATGGGACGTGGTCGATCTCCGCCGCTTGCGCTGTGGCGACCCGAGCGCCGACGCGCTGGCGACGCGCCTTCGGTCGACTCGAGTCCGCCGAGGGCTGGACGCTGAACCTCGAGCGGGAGGACGTCTGCCCGGTGGCGACCATCCCCGCCGACGCCGCCGATCTCGATGGATTCCTGGCTCGGCTCGGCAAGAAAGAGCGGCACGAGATCCGACGCAAGGTCCGACGAGCCGAAGCGGCGGGTGCCGTCGAGCTGACGCCGTCGGCCGACCCGTTGGGCGACCTCGATGCGTTCATCGATCTGCATCAGCGTCGCTGGGGAGATGCCGGGCTGTTCCCACCGACGCAGGGAGGCGATGCCAGTCGGCTGTTCGTCAGGCGCTTGTTCGAGGGCTTCGGTCCGGATGGCCCGGTGCGGCTGTGCTTCCTGACCGTCGGCGGCCGCCGGATCGCCGCCGGGATCACCTTCGAGCACGGCGACACGCTCGCCTACTACAACGCCGGCGTGGACCCCGATGCACGCGAGCTGTCGCCGGGCGTCGTGATGGTCGCCAAGTACGTCGAGCGGGCGATCGCCACCGGGCGCCGCCGCCTGGACTTCCTGCGCGGCGACGAACCCTACAAGTACGAGTGGGGCGCCGTCGACGAACCGATCCAACGGCTGCTCGTCCGACGAAGAGTGGATCGATGAGCGCTCCAGCCCTCGGCGATCCGTGCCTCGAGCCGTCGACCCGACCGGTCGTTCCGGGCGGTCGCGTGCGCGTCGTCGAGATCCTCGCCACCGGGACGAACGGGGGTGCCCAGGAGCACGTCTTCGGACTGCTGACCAGGATCGATCCGACCCGTTACGACGTCCACGTGATCTCGCTCTCGCCGGGTAGCGCCGTCCGCAAGCTCGAGCGGCACGGGATCCCGGTCACCGTCATCGACGAGCCCGACGACGCGATCGCGACCGGCGCGGTGGCGGCGCTCCTGGCCGATCTCCGACCCGAGGTCATCCACAACCACATGTACCGAGCGGAGCTGGTCGGGACCCGCGCGGCGATCGCGCTCGGCGAGATCGGGCGTCCACGGCCGTACATCGTCTCGACCGTCCATTCGAGCCGCGTCCGATCCGATGAGGACCGGACCCAGCTGCGCTTGTTGACTCGACGGATGGACCGGCTGATCGCGGTTTCGCGCTCCATCGTGGAGAAGCTCGAGCACGAGGGCCGAGATGCGGCGCCGATCTCGCTCATCCACAACGGCGTCGATCTGGAGCGCTACGACCACCAGGGACCGTGCTGCACGCTGCGAGAGGAATACGGGCTCCCTCCGGAGGGGCCGATCGTCGGCGTCGTGGCCCGGCTCGAGCCGGAGAAGGGCCACCCGACGCTCCTCGAGGCATGGACCGAGGTCGCCGCAGCCGTCCCCGACGCGACGCTCCTCGTGGTCGGCGAGGGCAGCCGTCGCGCGGCCCTCGAGGCGATGGCCGCCGAGCTCGGCATCGGCGACCGGGTGGTGTTCACCGGTCGCCGCGACGACGTCCCGGCGGTGACCGCCGCGCTCGACGTCGCGGTCCTGCCGTCGTACCGCGAGGCCCTCGGCCTGACGATCCTCGAGGCGATGGCGCTGTCCCGTCCGGTCGTCGCGTCGAACGTGGGTGGGATCCCTGAGATGGTCGAGGACGGGATCACCGGGCTCCTCGTGCCGCCGCACGACGCCGAGGCGCTCGCTGCCGCGATCATCCGGCTGCTGCGCGACCATCCGCTCGCCGACACCCTCGGCCGAGCCGGGCACGACCTGGTCCACCAGCGGTTCTGCATCGAGCTGATGGTCGGCGCGGTCGAGCAGATCTACGACGAGGGCGCACGCGCGCTGCGACCGAGCGAGGTGGCCGCCGGGTAGGACGTTCGGGTGGTCCCGCCGGGCCGAGCACTCGGTAGCATCGCAAGGTGATGCCAGAACGCACCACCGCGAGCACACGGGGCCGGTCCGTGCCCCGCCTGACGATGCCCGAGCTGTGGGCGTGTCTGGCCGTGCTCCTGCCCGTCCTGGGTTCGCTGCTCGCCTCGATCTCGACGGTCGATCTCGCCTACCACCTGCGGGCGGGAGCCATCCTGCTCGACAGCCGCGCGCTCCCGTCGCCCGACCCGTTCACCTTTACCGCGGCCGGGCTGGCCTGGCTGGATCAGCAGTGGGGAGCGCAGGTGATCTTCGCGGCGATCGATCGGGCCGGTGGCTGGGCCGTGCTGGCGGTCGTTCGGGCCGGCCTCGTCGGGCTGGTCGCCTGGCTCGTCTACCGTGGGTGCCGATCCGCCGGCGCCGGGATCCGGGTCGCCGCCTGGCTCACGCTCGCCGGGTTCGGGGTCGGGCTGGTCGCTCTCGGGATGCGGCCCCAGCTGCTCGGGATGGTCCTGTTCGCGGCGACGCTGGCCATCCTCGCCGGACGTCGAGCACATCCCGGGCTCGTCTGGGCGATCCCCGTCCTCGTGCTCGTCTGGTCGAACGTCCATGGCTCGTTCTTCCTCGGGCCGGCGGCCGTCGCCATCGCCGGGCTGGAGGACCTCGTCCGGCGCCGACCGGGCGTGGGCCGGACGTTCCTGGTCGCGCTGGTCAGCCTGGGCGCGACGCTCGTCAACCCGTTCGGCGCCGGGGTCTGGACGTATGCCGCGGGGATCGCCGCCGATCCGACGATCCGCCGGCTGATCACCGAGTGGCAGCCGACGTCCCCGCTGTCATTCGCGGGTGCGATGCTCTACGGCTCGATCGTCGGCGTCGTCCTGCTGCTCGTCGTCGCCGTACGGAGGGGCACCGGGGCGCCGGGCGGTGGCGCTCGATTCCTGCGGCTGGCCTGGCCGACCCTCGTCTGGCTCGGGGCGCTCGCGGCGATCGGAGCCTTCGCCGAACGCGGTGTGGCATGGTGGTCGATCGGCGCCCCGATCGCCGTCGCGGGTCTGCTCGACCTGGCGGCCATCGGGCGGACCGAGGATGTGCGGTCGACCGAGCCTCGGCCTGAACCGCGCCGGAGCCTGGTCCCGACGGTCATCGTCGGAGCGATGGTCGTCGTCGTCATCGTCCTGCTGCCCACCTGGCGAGGTGGCGACCCGCTGTACGGGCCCGCGGGCCTGCTGACCGACGCCCCGCCGGGGGTCACCGCGGCGGTCGAAGCCGTCGCCGGGCCGGCCGACCGGATCTGGAACGCGCAGCGCTGGGGGTCGTGGCTCGAGTTCGCGGTCCCGTCCGTGCCGGTCGCCGTGGATTCGCGGATCGAGCTCATCCCGCCCGACGCGTGGGCCGATCACCTGGCGCTCTCGAGCGGCGCGCCCGATTGGGCGACGATCCTAGACCGACGCGGCGTCACGATCGTCGTCGCGTCCGCGACGGAGCAGCACGCGCTGATCGACCTGATGCGGGCGTCCCCGGACTGGCGGGCCACGTTCGCCGACCAGGACGGGACCGTCTTCGTCCGGACGGATCGACCGTAGGTCGGCCCCGTCCCTTACGCCGACCGGACCTCGTGACCGATCGGCGGCGTCGAGGAAACTGCAGCGGGGCGCCGCGCATGCCACCAGGCCTCGATCGCCATGATCATCACCGCTACGGCTGGCGCGAGCGGGATCCCGAGGCTCATGACCGCCGCCCCGATCGGCGAGTCCTTGACTGCGGGCAGGCTCAATGCGGCGTAGTGACGCTGGGTGTTCGGCCAGACCGCGGGAACGACGAGCCACTCGGCACCGCGCCTGCGGAGGACGAACAACGCTCCGATCGTCGGGATCAGGACCCAGCTTCCCCAGGCGCTGAGGTCCGCGGTCTGCTCGTCGAGGACCGTCGATACGGACGCCAGGTTCGAGAGGAACAGGGCGACCAGCGGCAGGCTGCACGCGGCGACGATCGCGGCAACGGCCACCGCCCGCCAACGGCGCTGATAGACGAGCGGGATGAGCGCATAGACCTTCAGCCCGGCCGCCAGCCCGGCCAACGGATTGCGCACGAGCAGCAACGCCAGCACGAGCGCGTCCGGGTTGCCCACGATCAGCGCCTCGAACAGGGGTGGGAACAGGAGCCACCACAGCGGGAGCTCGAGTCTGCGGACCGCCCAGACGGCGGCCAGCACGCCGACGACGATCACCAGGAGTGTGGCGAGCTGCTCGGGGACCAGGGCGGTCGGCAGGTAGAACATCAGCGTCGGCGGGGGTCCGGCGAACGCCGTACCGTCGGCGTGGACGGCCCACGGGTTGCCCCCCGACACGGCAGCCACGGCGGCCTGTCGATAGAGCCGAGCGTCGATCCCGATGAATCCGTGCGCGACGAACTGCGCCAGGGTCAGCGCCGACGAGATCGTGAAGAAGAGCGGGAGCAGCCAGCGGGCGACCGTCGACCGGACGAAGCCCAGGTCGAGGCCGCTCCCCGGTGCCGCGGCACGCACCACGTCGTCACCCGTCCGAGACACGTTGCGGTCGGTTCCTCCGCCCTGCATCGGCGGTCGTCCGGATGCGTCGCGATGCGACGGCCGACTCGATCCCGCCCGACGGGAATCGGACCATCCCCGGGCGCGTTCCGCGATCCCCTGAGTCGGTCTGGGTGGGCAGGACTACCGGGTGGTGGCCGACCTCGGTGGCGTTGTCATCATGGGCCGGCGCGATGAGCGCTTTGCTAAGGTTCCGGGCAAGGTGGGGGGATCCGAGTCCGCCGCCGGATCGTGGCTACGTCACCTGTGAGAGGAGTGCTCAGCAGCCTTGAGCGATCTCGATGTCGTCGTCCTGGGTGGAGGTGGCCACGTCGGCCTGCCGCTCAGCCTGGTCCTCGCCAAGGCCGGCCTGCGGGTCGGGATCTTCGACACGAACGCGGGGACCGTCGCCGCGATCCGGGCGGGTCGGATGCCGTTCATGGAGACCGGAGCCGATGCGCTCCTGGCCGAGCTGCTCCCGACGGGCCGGCTCGAGCTGTCCGACGACCCCGCGATCCTCGGCCGGTCGGACGCGGTCATCGTCGTCATCGGGACCCCGGTCGACGAGTTCCTCGGGCCGTCGATGACGGTGTTCGAGCGGGCTGTCGACCAGATCTCGCCTCACCTGCGTGACGGCGCCCTGGTGGTCCTCCGGAGCACCGTCTATCCGGGCACGACCGAATACGTCACCCAGCACCTGGCCGAACGCGGCAACCGGGTCGATGTGGTCTTCTGCCCGGAACGGATCGCCGAGGGCCACGCCCTCGAGGAGCTGGGCAGCCTGCCGCAGATCATCGGGGCGGACACCGACCAGGCGGCCGACCGCGCATCCGCGCTGTTCGGCCGGATCGTCGAGAAGCGCGTCCGGACGACGACCAAGGAAGCCGAGCTGGCCAAGCTGCTCACCAACACCTGGCGCTACATGAAGTTCGCCGTGGCGAACCAGTTCTTCATGATCAGCCACCAGGCCGGGGTGGATTACACGAACGTGCTCCGGGCGATCCGCGAGGACTACCCGCGCGCCCAGGACCTGCCCGGACCGGGCTTCGCCGCCGGACCGTGCCTGTTCAAGGACACGATGCAGCTGGCGGCCTTCACCTCGGACCACTTCCCGCTCGGCCAGGCCGCGATGCAGGTCAACGAAGGACTGCCGGCCTACATCGTGTCGGCGCTCGAGCGGCGCTACGGCTCGCTCAACGGCCGGACCGTCGGCATCCTCGGGATGGCGTTCAAGGCCGAGTCCGACGACACCCGCGCGTCGCTCAGCTTCAAGCTGCGCAAGCTCCTGGCATGGGCCGGAGCCCGCGTGCTGTGCACCGACCCGTACGTCGTCGATGATCGGCTGGTGCCGGTGGCGGAGGTCGTGGCCGACAGCGAGGTCATCGTCCTCGGCGTGCCGCACAAGGCGTACCGCGGCCTGTCGTTCGGGGTCGAGCGCGACGTCATCGACATCTGGGGTGCGCTCGGCGACGGGATCCGGCTGTGAGGGTGCTCATCACGGGCGCCGCGGGGTTCATCTGCGGCTACCTCGTCCCCGACCTCCTCGAGCGCGGCCACGAGGTCGTCGGTGTCGACGACTTCAGCAAGTACGGGCCGCTGACGAAGTCCTACGACGGTCACCCGAACTACCGCTTCGTCCAGGGCGACGCGAAGGATGCCGCCCTCCTGACCGAGCTCGCGGCGGACTGCGACCAGGTCGTCGCCGCGGCCGCGATGATCGGCGGGATCAGCTACTTCCACGAGTTCGCCTACGACCTGATCGCCGAGAACGAGCGGATCCTGGCGGCGACGTTCGACGCGGCCATCGAGGCCCATCGGAGCGGCCGGCTCGAGCGGATCGTCGTCCTCAGCTCCTCGATGGTCTACGAGTCGGCGACGGTCTTCCCGACGCCGGAGGGCGCCCAGCTCACGAGCCCGCCCCCGGTCTCGACCTACGGCTTCCAGAAGCTCGCGAGCGAGTACTTCGCCCGAGGCGCCCACGAGCAGTACGCGTTGCCGTACACGATCCTGCGTCCGTTCAACTGCGTCGGGATCGGCGAGCGGCGGGCGGTCCGCGACACGGACGTCATGAGCGGCAACGTCAAGCTCGCGCTCAGTCACGTCGTCCCGGACCTCGTGCTCAAGGTGCTCAAGGGCCAGGACCCGCTGCACATCCTGGGATCCGGCGACCAGGTCCGCCACTACACGTACGGCGGCGACCTCGCCAGGGGCATCCGGATGGCGATGGAGTCGTCCGCGGCGGTCGACCAGGACTTCAACCTGTCGACGGCGGCGAGCACGACCGTCCTCGAGCTGGCCGAGGCGATCTGGCACAAGGTGAACGGCCCCGATCGGCCGTTCCGGCATGTCTCCGATCCGCCGTTCGAGCACGACGTCCAGCTCCGCGTGCCCGACGTGCGGAAGGCCCGCGACGTCCTCGGCTTCGAGGCGACCACGTCCCTCGACGAGATGCTCGACGAGGTCATCCCGTGGATCACGTCCGAGGCGGAGGCCGGGCGGATCTGATGGGCGCACTGGACGAGGTCTACCGACGGAGGTTTCCGGAGGTCTCCCGCCGCCAGAAGGACCTCATCTGGCCGGAGATCGCCCACTACCTGCAGCGCTGGGTGGATCCGACCGCTCCCGTCCTCGACATCGCCTGCGACTCGGGCTACTTCATCCGGAACGTCACGGCGAAGGAGCGCTGGGCGGTCGATCTTCGCGACGTCCGGACCGACCTGCCGCCCGACATCAGGTTCGTCCAGGCCAACGGGCTCGACCTCGATGCGTGCCTGCCGGCCGGCACGTTCGGGACGATCTTCATGAGCAACTACCTGGAGCACCTCCACGGCCCGGACGCGGTCATCGAGCAGCTCGCGGTCGCCCGCCGGCTGCTCCGGCCGGGCGGCCGGGTGATCGTGCTCCAGCCGAACGTCCGTCTCGTCGGCGGCAGCTATTGGGACTTCATCGACCACCGCGTGGCCCTGACCGAACGGAGCCTGGCCGAGGCCGGCGGCCTGGCCGGTCTGCGCACCGTCGAGCTGATCACGAGGTTCCTGCCGTACTCGACCAAGAGCCGCCTGCCGAGCCATCCGCTCCTCGTCCGGGCCTACCTGCGCTTCCCGTTGATGTGGCGGCTCATCGGCCGCCAGACGCTGTACGTCGCGGAGGCGGCCCGGTGACCGCCGCCACCTCGGGCGGCCCGCGCGAGCTCGCTCGGCGGCTGGTCATCCCGATCCTCGGCCTCGCGATCAGCGTCGTCGCGATCTGGATGGCGCTGCGCGGGATCGACCTCGCGCAGACCGCCGCGCTGATCGGCGGTGTCCGACCCGGGCCGCTGGTCCTGGTGGGGATCGTCCTCTTCCTCCAACTCTGCGTCCGGGCGCTGCGCTGGTCCCTCCTCCTGCCGGACGGACCGGCCGGACGGGTCCGTCCGCGCCGGCTGGTGCCGGTCGTGCTCGTCGGCTATCTCGGGAACGCCGTCCTGCCGGCCCGGCTGGGCGACCCGATCCGGGCGGTCCTCGTCGGGCAGCGCGAGGGGATCCCGATCTCCGCAGCGTTCGGCTCGGTCGTCCTCGAGCGCGCCGTCGACACGCTGACGCTCGCCCTCGTGGCCGCTCCCGCGGCGGCCGTCGCGGGAGCCCCGGACTGGTTCGTCCGGGCGGCGCTGCTCATCGCGGTCGCCTCGGGCGGCGTCGTCCTCGCCACGCAGACGCCGTGGCCGTCGCGGGCCGTCGGGTGGATCGCCTCACGGGCAGCTCCCCGCTGGTCGCCGTGGGTCCGGCGGGCGGATCGGTTCGTCCAGGCGATGGACCGCCGTGGGCACGGTCGCGCGCTCGCGGCGGCCGGCGGACTGAGCGTCGTCACCTGGATCCTCGACGGGACGATGTACTGGGCCGCGGCCCGGGCGCTCGGGATCGACCTGTCGCCGGTCGGCGGGATGTTCATCTCGGGGATCACCGTGCTGGGGACCGCGATCCCGTCGGCACCAGGCTACGTCGGGACCTTCGAGCTGGCGGCGTCGACGGCCGCGCAGGCGATGGGCGTCGCGCCCGAGGCGGCCCTCGGGTTGGCGATCCTGGTCCACGCGGTGACGGTCGTGCCGCTGGCGCTCGGCGGCGCGGCGTCGCTCGTCTGGATCGGCAGTGGATTCCGGTCACTGACGGACGCGGCCCGGGCGGGTACCGACCCGACCGCCCCTGCGACGGCCGTCCCGCGGCCGGTGACGGCCGAGGTGCATCCTCGATGACCGCGGCGAGCCTCCCCGACGACGCCTCTCTCAGCCGCCAGCCGCCACGGACGCCGACCCGCCGCCCCGGAGCTGGCGATCGTCCTGCCGGTCTACAACGAGGGCGAAGCCGTGGAGCCGGTCCTCCGGGCGCTGGCCGCCGGCGTTCGGACCTCGCACGAGCTGGTCGTCGTCTACGACTTCGACGGTGACACGACGGTCCCGGTCATCGCCCGACTGGCGCTCGAGATCCCCGGGTTGCGAGGCCTGCGCAACGATCTCGGCCGGGGCGTGCTCAACGCGATGAAGGCCGGGATCGCCGGCACGACCGCCCCGTACGTCCTGATCTCGATGGCGGACGGCTCCGACGAGCCGGGGATCGTCGACTCGATGGTCGATCTCGCCCGAGGCGGCGCCGATGTCGTCGCGGCCAGTCGCTACATGCGTGGCGGGCGACAGGTCGGGGGGCCGCCGCTCAAGCGTCTGATGAGCCGGACCGCCGGGTTGACGCTCCACTGGCTCGCCGGCGTCCCGACCCACGACCCGACCAACAACTTCAAGCTGTATCGACGCCGGTTCCTCGAGGCGACCGTGATCGAGAGCACCGCCGGGTTCGAGCTCGCGCTCGAGCTGACGGTCAAGGCGACCCTCGCCGGACGGCGCGTGGCCGAAGTCCCGACGACGTGGCGCGATCGGACGGCCGGGCAGAGCAACTTCAAGCTCAGGAAGTGGCTCCCGCATTACGTCCACTGGTATGTCGTGGCGTTACGAGGGACGCTGTCGCGCTCTCGCTCGAGGGCCCAGGGCTAGCCGAGGGTGCGGTCGCCCGACGGGTCGTCGCCTCGGACCCCGGTCCGGATCCTAGGTGCCGTCACCGACCGGGAGTGGCTCGGTCACGGGCGTGCCGATGATGGCGGGGAGCGAGCCGGTGACCCCGGTCACACCTCGTGCGGTGGCAGGCCCGGCGACTCGGCGCCAACCGAGGGCGCGACGCTCGACGAGGCGCCAGCTCAGCCAGCCGGCGCCGACGGCCACCGCGATCGACAAGCCGGTGAACCCGACCAACCCCAGCCGTTCCGCCCCGACCACGGCCAGGAGCTGCGCCAGCGGGAATGCGTAGACGTACACGCCGTATGAGATGTCCGTGGTCCCCCTGAACGGAGTTCGAACGCCTGCCCAGAGGACCAGGTAGGCCACCGCGGGGATCGCCAGGCCACGGAACCCGCCTGTCGTGGACGCGACCACCAGCCAGCCCACGGCGAGCAGGACGCCTGGCAGGCCGATCAGGATCCGATCGCGGTAGAGGTAGGCGACCGTCCCGGTCGCGAACGCCAACGGGAGGTCGAGGGCGATGGCGCCGGGCACGACCCCGACGAGCCGTGCCAGATGCGTCACGACCAAGGCGATGAACAGGCCGGTCGCCGCGGGGCGAAAGAACCGGCGGGGGATGGCGGCCAATCCGAGGTAGCAGATGAACTCGGCCGCGAGCGTCCACAGCGAACCGTTGATGATGGATGGGTCGGGCACGTTCGCGAAGACGTCCCTGATGAACGGGCGGAGCTCAAGGAGCGCCGCGTTGCCGACGAGGTACGCCCCTGCGTCCGAGGGATCGAGCGCGGTCCTGCCGAGCATCGCTCCGAGCGGGGCGATGACGAGTACGGTCACCGCGAGGCATACCCAGTACCCAGGAAAGATCCGGAGGAACCGATTCCACAGGAAGCCGAGCGTATCGGTGCGTTCCCGACTCGCCGCCAGCAGGAAGCCGCTCAGAACGAAGAAGGCGGTGACCGCGATCGTCCCGAGCTCGGTCCGGTCACGCGTGAGGAGCTGGCCCGGGTCCTGTCCGAACCCGCCGAGCTTGTAGGCATGGCTCACGACGACGGTCAGGGCAAGGCCGAGGCGTACGGCCGTGATGCCGTTGGATCGAGGATCGAACGCAGCGCCTAGGCGATCCATGACGCCCGAACCGTAGGGCCTGGCTGCGACAGCCGATAGCGGCCCGAAAGTAACGCCCCGGATGGGAGCGGCCTCCGACCAGGCGGCGCCCGGCCGGGGGTCGGGCGGAGCGTCCCGATCGGGCTTCCTAGTCGGTTCGTCCCGGCGGCACGATCGGCCACGAAGTCCCGGCCGGACGACGCGCGAGCCAGGCGAGCACCGGTGCGAGGAACATCGGCAGGTTCCCGATCGAGTACAGGAGCGGGAGTCCCGCGTTGCGGACCACGGTCGGATACTCGACCCAGAGGGCCGCGAGGGGCAGGTTGACGGCCACGAAGACGCCGGCGGCGATCCACCAGCTCCGGTGCCTGATCCCGATCATCCCGAACGGCACGAGCGTCGGTTTCATCGACACGAGGACCCCCGGCCAAGCGAAGGCCGCGCCTGCCCAGACGAAAGCTGCGAACCACAGATCCGAATTGCCGAACACGATCGCCCCGGCGGTCCGCGGCCAGGCCAACGACAGGATCAGGATCGGCCAGGTCCAGGGGGCAGGACGTAACCGCGCGAACGAGGCCGCGACGATCGCCATCGGCCCCACCCACCACAGCGCGGCAGGCAGCCAGACGAACGGCACGAACAGGAACAACGCCGACGGCGGGTAGAGCACGTCCAGGTTCAACGTGAGCGATCCTGACCCGTCCAGCTGGCGCGGCAGGTAGTAGACGCCGGTGTCGAGCCAGCGCACGGCGACGTTCCGATAGAACTCGAGGTCCTGACCTCGTTGGATCGGCTGGGTCGACTCCCACACCGCCACGAACATCCCGGCGGCGAGGATCGCGGCAACGACGCACGCCGCGGCGACGATCACCGCCCGGAGTGGCGGCATCGGGACGGAGCGTACGTCCGGCCGAGACGACTCCGAGCGACGCACCTCGAGTGGTTCCATCCGTCGCTCCACTCTACTGGGGCAGGAGCCCGATCGGCCCCTTGCGCTCCTCGGCGCGTCGCAGCGCATCGGCCATCGCGGCATCCGAGATGGGCGGAACGCCGCCGACCACGAGCGAGTCCTGGAGCGGTGAGCCGTGCTCGGCCACGAGGCGAACCAGCGACGCCGGCGACGGCACCAGGATCAGCGTCCGGTCGCGTTCGATCTCCTGAGGCAGGCCCGACAGTCCGACGGTCACCAGCGCACGCGTCCGCTCCGCGCGTTCGAGGAAGAGGGCCCGGCCCTCGATCAGCAGGCGGACGTTCCAGACCAGCGCCAGGGTCAGGACGGTGCCCCCGGTCGCGATGAGCAGCATCCGGAGGCGAGGGGTCGTCGGGAGCATGCGCAGGTCCGGCCCGACGAGGGCGCCGAGCGCGACGAGCAGGAGCGGGCCGGCGAAGTAGGTGTAGCGCGTGTAGAGCGCGGCGTCGGCCACGAGCTGAGCCCGGACCAGGCCGGTCAGGACGTAGAGGACGACGATCCCGCCGAGGCAGCCGATCGTCCGAGCCGGCAGCCCGCGCCCCGTTACGAGCCGGCCGATGACCAGGCCCGCGACCACGACCGGGACGACCAGGCCGACGATCGGGCCGAGGCCGGTGATCGCCCCTCCCGCCGCGCCGAGACCCTGGAGGACGAACGCGGGAACCTGCCCGAGCGCTTCGAGCGTGAACGGGTTCCGGGCGGTCGCGACACCGGTCCGGCCAAGCGCGAAGTACCACGCCAGGTAGATCGCCGCGGGCACCGCCGCGGCATAGACGAAGCGGCGACGCGATCGGTCCACCAGGAGCTCGAGCCCGACCGCAGCGACGAACACCAGCCCCATGCCCGACGTCGCGACCGCGACCGCGAGGAGGCCCGTCGCCGCGATCGCGCGCGCCCGGTCGGGAGTCCCGTCGAGCAGGAGCATCGCGCCGAAGCCGAGCGCGGCCGCCCCGATGAACCCGATCTGCATCGCCCAGAACAGGTTCTCGAAGCCGCTCCCGAAGAACAGGATGAGGATCCCGGCCGCGAGCCCTGCGACGGGCCCGGCGGATCGGCGGACGAGGACGAACACCTCGCTGGCGACCACCAGGTGGAGCGCCACGAGAAGGACCAGGTACGGGACGTAGGAACCGAGGCCGAAGCCTGCGAGCATCAGCCGGTAGACGACGATCGTCGCCCCGAGCCAATGCTCGTTGAACGGTCGCAGGAAGCCGTCGAGGTCGAGGGAGCGCCCTTCGATCACCGCCCACTCGTCGGCGAAGAAGGTCAGGCCCTGGCCCAGCGCGAGCAGCACGACAGCGGCGAGCGCAGCCGCGATCGCGAAGATCCACGTCTCACCCGCCACCTGGCGGGCGGTTCTGGTGCGTTCGATCTCGTCGGGCCTCCCGGGACGGTCGCAGGCTCACGACCCGGGGGAGGATGCCTCCCGAGAGACCGACGTCGCTATCGGTCGGACGTACTGCCCGCCATCGACTTCCGGGTCGGTCCTCGCCTTCACGAGCAACCACAGCACCACGGCGGTCAGGCCGGTCATCGCCGCGGATCCCAGCGTCCCGAACATGCCGCCGATCGGGATCCACGCTCCGATCTCCGCGCTGGGCGGCACCGCGGCCAGGAGGTTCACGGTCATCACCCCGGTCAACGCGAGCCATGTCGCCAGCACGCGACGGTCGGGCAGCAGCGGCGCCAGGAAGATCAGCGCCGCCTCCGCATATCGCTCGTGGACGGATGTCAGGCAGCAGAACAGCACGAGGACGGACGCGCTCAGCCCGAGAAGCAGGCCGCGCCGCGTGGGTGCGCGGTAGACCGCCGCCATGATGAACAGCTCAAGGGCGGCCGCCGCCAGGTAGCCGAGCAGACGGGGCGACAACGGGCCGAGGATCGCTCCGCCGTCCGACAGGAAGCTGTCTCCGGCGACGGCGGTCTGGAGCGCCCACCACGGGTTCCAGGCGCGCAGCGACAGGATCGCGAAGATCTCCGTCTGGTGCCGCGTCAGGGTCCGCAGGTACGCCGCCGGACCGTCGTCGGCGAGGAACGGCAGCCACAGCACGACCACGGTCCCGGCGAAGATCGCCCCGGCGCCGAGCGCCCGCCGCCAGCCGAGCCGCGCCACCGCCCAGGCGGCGAACGGCGGGATGAACGCGATCGCCTGGGGCTTGGCCATCAGTGCGATCCCGAGCACGACGGCGCCGAGATACGGCCGTCCGCCCAGGACCAGGATCGTGGCGAGGAGCCCAGCCAGGATGTAGATCGACTCGAACTGCCCCCACCAGGCGCCCGTGTAGACGAACACCGGCGAGAGCAGGATCCCGAGTGCGGCGGCGATCGCCCAGCGCGGGCGGTCGCGCAGGAGGTACGCGACGCCCGCCGCCAGACCGGCATCGGCCAGCAGCGCCGGGACCTTGAGCACGATCCGGACCGTGGTGTCGGTCGCGTCGGTCGCCGTCCTGAACGCCGGCTCGACGACGCCCAGCAGCCAGAACACGTAGACCATCACGGGTGGGAACGCCAAGTCGATCCGGTAGGCCTGGCCGAACGGGGCGGTGGCGATCCAGTGGACCCAGGTCGCGAAGATGTCGAGGTCCGACTGGAGGCCGGTCGCCGGCAGGAGGATCAGCCGGACGAGGACCGCCGCGGCGAGTCCGACCGCGAGGACGACCAGGTCGGCTCGGCGGACGGCGCCGGCGCGGCCACCGGCCGGAGCGGTCGTCGGGTCGGCCGTGGCCGTGTGACCGCCCTCTACAGGCGGATGGAGGCCCAGTAGCGCTCGGCGTAGCCGGGCAGCCCACCGAGGCCCGCGACCGCACGGCCGTACGAGCGGACCGTGTCCGCCATCGGCTTCCGTCCGCCGAACAGGCGATCGAGCTGGCTGGCGTACAGCGTGATCCCGCTGATCTTCCACTCCACCTGGTCGGTCACGTCGGCGAACTCCGGCGCGATCGAGACGTCCGCGGGGAGCGGTCCGACAGCCTCCTCACCGAGGTCGGCCAGGCGACGGAACGACTCCCACCACGCGTAGGGGAAGTCCTCGTAAAAGGTCACGATCCCGGCCCAGTCCGGTCCGGGCATCACCCACGCGCGCGGCTCGCGCAGCATCTCGAGGCCGACGTCGCGGGCCAGCCGGTGGTCCACGTGCCCGCCGATCGCGAGCGGGAAGTAGATCTTCTGCGGCTCGAGGCGGGCGATCTCCTGGCGCAGGATGTCGATCGGGAGCCCGATCGTCCTCTCGCGCCGCGCCCAGGAGCTGGGCGTCGCCCTCGTATCCTCGGAAGACCGCGTCGGGCAGGTCGAGGAAGACCACCGAGGACTCCGCGAAGTAGGCGAAGCGCTCATCCTCGAGCCGACGGATGGCCATCGCGTCGCGGGCTCGCTCCGCCTCGGTCAGCTCGGTGGTCAGCACGGCGCCCTGGGTAGGCGTGTCGTCGGCCAGGGTCTGCCCGGCCAGCGGCTCGTTGTGGATCGATGCCCGGCGATACCAGCTCGAGCGCTGCCAGAAACGCTTGGCCGCCGCGTCGGCATCGGCCTGGGTCGCGTCGAGCCGGTCCGAGGTCGCCGCCCAGGGCGGAGCGTGCTCGCCGCCCTCGTCGATCGGGTAGTCGGCACTCAGGTTGGCGCGATTGAACGCCTGCGTGTCCGGCCACAGGGCCTTCGAGCCGAAACCGAGGGCCTCGCGCTGGTACGAGGTCAGGTCCGCCGCGCCACCGGCGCCGGAGAAGACCGTCAGGATCGCGACGTTCTGGCCGAGCTCTCTCAGGCTGCCGATGAGACCGCCGCAGGAGAGCGCGACGTCGTCCGGGTGAGGCGCGACGAAGACATGAGTCATGGCCGGGCGAGTATAGCCGGGCGCTCTGCCCGGTCGCCCGCTCGTCGGTCAGTGCGGCCAGCCCTCCGCCCCGACCAGCGGGACGAACACGCACTCGTCGGTGACCCGCTCATCCCAGGTGTCGCCATGGCGCGTGACCACGACCAATCGCTGGATCTCGCGGGGCCCGACCGGGACGACCAGCCGCCCGTCTTCATCGAGCTGGTCCGGCAGGGAGCGCGGGGTCTCGGGCGCCCCCGCGGTGACGACGATGCCGTCGAATCGGTCGCCCGGGACGCCGAGGCTCCCATCGCCGATCCTGACGTCGACCGCGTCGGCGAACCCGAGCGCCTCGAGCCGGGCACGGGCAGCGATGGCGAGGTCCGCGTGCCGCTCGATCGTGGTCACCTGCGCCTCCAGGGTGGCCAGGACCGCGGCCTGGTAGCCCGATCCGGTGCCGATCTCGAGGATCCGATCCCCCGGTCGCACGGCCAGCAGCTCGGTCATCCGGGCGACCATGTACGGCTGGCTGATCGATTGCCCCTCGGCGATCGGGAGGGCCACGTCCTCGTAGGCGCGGTTGCGGACCTGATCGCTTACGAAGCGTTCACGCGGGACGGACCCCATCGCGGCCAGGACGCGCTCGTCGTGGATGCCCCGTCGCCGAAGCTGCTGTTCGACCATCTTCGCGCGCTCGCGCGCCATCCGGCCGTCGGTCCGATCGGGCATCACTCCAGCGCCCATGGCCCGAGGATACGCCTCGCGGCCGGCCGGATCTCAGCTCGACGGGGACGGCTCGACCGATGGGACGAGGGACGGAGCGGTCGACGGTGCCGCGGACGGTGTCGACGACGGTCCGGATGAGGGCGAGGTCGACGGTGCGGCGGAGGGCGAGGTCGACGGCGTTGCGCTCCCGCTCGCCGACGGCGACTCGGAGGCAGACACGCTCGGGACAGCGGACTCGGACGGCGCCGGCGTTGGCGACGGCAGTGGCGTCAGGACGCCGCCCTTCCCGAGGATCAGTCCGTTGAGCAGGATCACGGCGAACACGACCGCGACGACGACGACGAAGATCGCCGATGGCCGGTCCTGGATCCGGGTGGCGATCTCGGAGACGGTCGGGGCCGCCTCCGTCCGGCTGCGCTGATCGGCCTTGGCTGCGCTGGTCGGCTCGGACCACGTCGGGGCGGTTCCGGCGCCGGCACCGGCAGCCAGGGCCGCCGCGCCGTCGGCCTTGGTGGCGCCGACCTCGTCGGCTTCGACCTCGTCGGCTTCGACCTCGTCGTCAACTTCGACCTCGTCGTCGGCTTCGACCTCGTCGTTGCTTCGTCCTCGTCGTCGAGATCGGCTTCCTCGGTGGCGTCGGTCGCTCCCGCGGCGGCGGTCTCGGTCTTCGCCGGTCGAGCGTCGCCGATCGGCGCGGCGTGAGTGTCACCCGGTGTGCCGGCGGACTCCGGCGCCGCCTGCTCGACGACCGGGGTGGCCACCGGCTCCGCTGCAGCCTCGGCTTGAGGCCCCGACTCGGTCGACTCGGTCTCGGGAGGCGTCTCGATCCCGCCGGAGTCGCCTTCGAGCCCGGGCTCGGCAGCGTTCGGGCCGGCCTCGGCTGCGGGCGCGGACTCGTCGGCTGCTGGCTGTTCGGGCTCGGTCATCCGCTCGTTCACTCCTCGGGGACGAGACCGAGCCCATCGGGTCGGCCGAGGCGGAGTGTACCGAAGCCCACCATCAGGCGTCGCGCAGGGCCGGGACGAGGAGGCCGGCGAGCCCGGCCGCGCAGGTCGTCACCCCGAAGGTGATGAGGACCGTCGAGACGCCGATGGCCGTCACCAGGAAGCCGCTCAATCCCATCGCGATGGACAGCGAGGCGAACACGAGCGAGAAACGCAGGCCGACGACCCGCCCGATCATGTCGCCCGGCGTCCGCTGCTGGAAGAGCGTCTGGCTCGGGATGACGAAGACCATGTTCGAGATCCCGACCCCGATCGCCAGCCCGAGCGCGGCCGCGACGTTGCCGGTCAGTCCGAGTCCGACGATGCACAGCCCATAGGCGACGTAGCCCGCGATGACCAACCGGCCCTTGCCGAGCCGTGGCCCGACCAGCCCGATCAGCAGGCCCCCGACCAGGTTGCCCAGGCCGAGGCCGGCCTCCATCAGCGCATACACCGTCGGGCTGGCAAGAGTGCCGAGCACGAGGGCCTCCTGGACATAGATGAGCGTGACCGAGATGAGGATCCCGGCGCCGAACTGAGCCACGACGGCCTGGGCGGTATTGGTCAGCAGCACCCGCTCGGTACGCAGGAAGCGCGCGCCGGCTCGGAGCTCGGCGAGGACCCCCTCCCCGGCCTCGGACAGCGTCCGGACGACGGGCGGAACGGTGATCGTGAGGATGAGCAGCGCGGAGATCACGTAGGTGGCCGCGTCCAACCAGAACGCCAGCGGGATCCACACGCCGAGGAACGCCACGAACAGCCCCGCCAGCGAGTACCCGACGATGTCGGCGAAGGTCTCGGCCAGCCAATTCGCCGAGTTCGCCGTCAGCAGGTCACGGGGCGACACGATCCGGGGCATGACCGCCTCGCGCGCCGGGCGGAAGAAGATCGAGGTCGCCGTGACGAGGAAGATCAGCGGGAAGACGAGGACGACGTTCGACACGACGGCGACCGGGATCAGCAGGACGATCGCGGCCCGGATGAGATCGCTGACGACCATCACCTGCTTCTGGTCCCAGCGATCGACGAGCGTCCCGCTGATCGGCCCGAGAATGAGGTTGGGAAGCGCGGCGGCGAGGAAGACGAAGCCGACGGCGATCGGAGAGCCCGTGACGCTGAAGACGATGACGGCGAGCGCGATCTGGTTCACCCGGTCGCCGAACAGACTGACGACCCCGGCGGTCCAGAGTGCCGAGAACGACGGGTCGAGCGCGAGTCGGACGTACGGATGACGTCGGACGCGTTGAGCCAGCCCCGGACGAGCCCGATCGACGGCTGCCGCCTCGCTGCCCTGGGTTCCCAGTCCCGTCTCGGCGAGGCCCGGTGACGATCCACCGAGGATGATCGGCCGTTCGAGCAACGAGGCTTCCGACAGACCGGCGAGGAGGCCCGTCTCGGGACGGATGCCTCCCGCGGCACCGACGCCGGCCGGCGACACCCCATGCAGCCGAGCGGTGCTGACCAGGCCGGGCAGGGGTTCCGCGACCGGAGCCGGACGCTCGGCCTCCTCGAGCTTGGCCTCGGCCGGCGTCCTCAGGACGGTCGAGAACAGGAAGAACCCAAGGCCCAGCGAGATCACCACGTCCCCGAGCGAGGCGACGTTGCGGATGACCGGGATCGGGATGGGGATCACGTCGGCGATCGGCCCGAGGTGGGCCAGGAACGCGGCGTCGATCGGCGGGGGGAGGAGCACGTGGAGCGGGCCCGTAAGGTCCGCCGGGGTCAGCCCCGCGGCGATGAGGCTCGGCTCCCAGATCGGCATGTGTCCGCCGTTGACCGCGATGATCACGGCGTTCGACAGGGTCCCGACGAACGCGATGGCAAGACCCGGCTCGCGTCGATTGGCCCACAGGCCCAGGAGCAGGATCGCGTACGCGCTGGCCAGGAGCGGGACCCGGAGCGTCTCCGCGATCGGGAGATCCCGCGACAGGGCGGCCTCGGTCCCGTAGCGGACAAACACCGCCAGGAAGATCGCCGGCATCCAGCGGAGCCGGACCTGGGTGAGGTTGGTGAGTCGGCCTCCGGCGAGTAGGCCGGCGATCAGGCCGAGGGCGATGCCGCCGAGCAGCACCCGCTAGCGCGAGTCGGAGGCGCGTGTCCCCGGCGCCGAGGAGGCCGCCCCGTGTTCACCGATGAGCGGCGGCAGCGGACGCAGGCGGATCGGCGCGGCGTCCGACTCGCTGCCGCGACCGGGATCGCGGACATCGATGACCCACTTCGTGCGGACGAACGCGTCGACGACCTCGGGGTCGAACTGGATGCCGGCGAACTTGCGCAGCTCGGCGAGGGCTTGCTCGTCCGTCAGCGGCGTCATCCGATACGGACGCATGGCCGTCATCGCCTCGAAGGCGTCGGCCACGTGGAGGACCCGGGCCAGCTTCGGGATCTCCTCTCCGATGAGCCGATCCGGATACCCAGAGCCGTTGTACCACTCGTGGTGGTGGCGGATGATCGGAAGCTCCGGCGCCAGCTTCGTCACCTGCGCGATGATCTCGGCTCCGAGGACCGGGTGGCTGTTCATCAGCGTGCGCTCGTCCTTGGTGAGCCGGTCGGGCTTGAGCAGGACGTGGTCCGGTACGCCGATCTTGCCGACGTCGTGAAGGAGACCGCCCCACTCCAGGGCTTCCATCTCCGCGTCGTTGCAGTGCAGCACCTGACCGATGTCGCTGGCGATCTCCATGACGCGTCGGCTGTGCTTGCTGGTATAGGGATCGCGCTTGTCCACCGCCTCGGCCAACGCCCCGATCGTCTGGGTGAACATGTCCCGCATCTCGACAAATCGATGATGCGCAAGTCGGGTCGTGTAGAGGGGAAGAGCGAACAACATCGTGCCCCAGAGACCAGCCCAACCCGGGAGTCTGTAGATCTCGGACATCAGCCATGCAAGGGGTGCGAGCGCGAAGAGATTGGCCAGGTACGCTCGAGTGTCCCCAAGGAATACGAGGCGAAAGTCCAAGTCGTCGCGGAGGCTCACCGCCGCCGCGGTTAGGACGACATTCAGGCCGAAGTAGAGCCCCGCGCCGAGCATCGTGGCGATGAACGTGATTGCTGGGTCAATGGAGCCACCGCTTACTCGGTCGTAAAGGAGCGCTCCCAACAACGCTGGGAGCAGAATCGCCGCGTGGTTGACGAGACTCCCGTACCAGGGAACTCGGCCCCGGATTTCCCTCATTTCCAGGGTCCCAATCACGGCGACCCATCCAGCGGCGACTGGACCACCCAGAACCATGGCCGCCACGATTGGAGCGATCGAGACGGAGACGAGGGTGCCCCGCGGCATGCGGACGGGCAGCGCCGATGCGAACAGGGCGATTACGATCCAGAATGCGAGCCCCGCGAGGACTCCTCGTTCGTCGGCAGGTGTCGTGACCGAAATCTGTGGGGTCATCCCAAGGATGTAGCCAGGACGCCCAACAAACACTAGGCTCGTGATCCCGAGTGCCAACGCACTCGTTCCCACGAGCCCAATGATGTACAGCTTTAGCGCTCTCGGCATCCACCCGCCCCTGCGACCTGACTGGTGGGGAGACTTTAATCCCTTCTAGTCAGGGTCGGTATAGGACTATGGTCCTAGAAGCCGTTGAGCGAAGCTCCGCCGGCAATCGCGACGGCAGCTACTGCACCTACGACGGCGATGAGCCGAAGGATTCGAGCCCTCATCGGTCGATCCTCTCGTCTCTTCCCTTTACCAGGGCTTGCTGCTTGATTTCGGTGCCACATTGACCTCCTCGCGATTTCGTGCCTACAGACACGAAACCGACCTGACAAGAGTCGGTCGGTTGCACTACCCGCTCCGCGCCACCCTAAGTGCCCAATTCAGGTGGAGCTTCGCCGCGTCCGAGCGTCTTTACAAAACCTCCCAGTACTTGCGTACCGAGTAGTGGCCGGACTATAGGGATGCCCATCTACCACGGTCAATACGGCACCTTACCTATCCTCACAGGCTTTCCAAAGGCGGCGGCTCGATCCCAAGGTCATTCTTTAGGACACCCGCATAGTGAAGGTACTGCTCGGCCGCGGCAGCATGCGCCCCGGTACGCCGGTACAGCTTCAGCAGAGAAAGCTCGATCTCCTCCGCCTCAGGGTCGACATCCATTGCGCGACGAGCCAGTCCGATCGCCCGGTCGAAGGCTCCGTTGCTGGTGTCATTGCTTACGGCCTTCTCGATGACTTCGAGATAGGCGGCGTGCATTGACTCTCGGTATGCGACTGCCCACTCCTCATATGCGAAGTCGAGTGCGAACCTGCCCATGTAGGTGTTGATAAGTGCATCGATGTTCTCGGGGGTGGGGTCGGACTCGGCAGCCTTAACGGCTATCTTGGACATGCCCGATCGAGTCGAGACGAGTTCGGAGTCGAGCCACACCAGGTCTGAGTTGTGGTGCACGTAGCCCGGCGTAAGGTCCTCGGTGAAGGAGGGTTCAAACACACGCCGGAGGAAGTAGATGGTTTGGTTGAGGGAGTTCCCGGCGACGTCTGGTTCAAGCTCGGGCCACAACGCCTCCAGGACTTGATCACGAGTCGCGGACATGTTGGTCCGCGACAGAAGAAAGCACAGGAGGGCCATGACCTTCCGCCGGATGTCCGACCCGTGAATTGATTCGTCGCCCACCCGAATTAACAGGCGACCCTGATCGTCGATGAATACCGGCGCGGCAAGTCGACGAGCCAGTCCGCGTCCGAGTGAAGGTCCGCCCGCGAAGGACGGAGGGAGCGGGAAGCGGCGCGCGGAAGTTTGATGTCTTCGACAGCACCAACCTTGTCGAGAATCCATGCGGCCGCGAATTGGCAGTCGGGTCATTCGACTTGACGCCGCGCCGAAGCGGCTCTCGCCACCGAGTTGGACGGCGAATCGCCTCTGCCTCGATCGAGCCTCTGGAGCCCTCGGATAGAGAGCCGAGCCGGGCTACCAGAGGTTCGGCCACCATGGACAGAGCCGAGGAGTCCTCTGCGATTGCGGTCCCAATAGCCGCTTCAATGGACTCTCCGCCAAGGAGCGCCCCTCGAAGAAGCCGGGCAGGGGCGAGGTAGAGGCGGGAACCCGCCTTGCTGCGAGATGGATCACGGCCGCCGAATATTCGCTCTGCGTCGGGCGAGTTCGTTGCCAGCGACAACATGACGCGCGTCAGTCATACGCGGACGGAGAAGGCGAAGCAGGGATGTGGCCGATCCGTAGCGATCGCATCGAAGGCACGCATTCGCACGATCGAAGTCAACGCCGC
This sequence comes from uncultured Chloroflexia bacterium, assembly GCA_963781845.1. GTDB lineage: Bacteria > Chloroflexota > Limnocylindria > Limnocylindrales > CSP1-4 > Chersky-267. Next base: position 128,091 of record CAWAHN010000007.1, read on the forward strand.
GCAGCGCGAGCTCGGCTTCCGTAACGCGCACAACGTCGAGGACAACATCGGAGACGAGACGAGCCCCCCGCGCCCGGTCAAGGTACGCCTCGGCAGTAGACCGACTTCCGTAAGAAGCGTGAACTCTGAAGCAATGTCAACTAAGGCTTCAGCACGGACTGCATCGAATGGCGTCGATTCCGCCAAGGTCATCTCGTCGAGGGACTCCTCCCAACGGCCTTCATGAGCGAGAGCCCAGCTCTTGGTTGTACGGGCGCTCTCGACCTCCAGGCCCGCGGATGTAGCGAGAAGCGCGTCGATCGCCCTCACTGCAGCATCCAGGGCTGCGTCGCTCCGGCCCCGAGCCCGTTCGAGGTCGGCGATGTTCAGCCAAGTCACACCCGCGTAGTGCCGTAGACCTCGGCGCTCCTGCTCGAGCGCCATTGGGACGAGCATCGAATGGATCTCGTCGAGGTTCCCGTCCAGGGACCCCTCCATCAGGGCCACGATTCCGTCTGAGATGTCTCGCAAGACCGATGACGTAGTTCGTGCACGGAGTGTCTGGGCAACTTCCGGCGCGCGGCTCTCGAGCTGACCGGTCATGAAGAGGGCGGTCACGAGGTTTGACAGTGCGTAGTCAGTCAACTGAGTCGTCATTCATCGACATAGCCGTTTCGACGGCCAGCTCGGCGTGGGTCAGGGCGCTGTCGGTGCGGCCTCGGTGGAGGTCCATCCGAGAGACGAGAAGATCGAAGGCGGCGTTGTCGGTGCCGGCGCGTTGGACGTAGGACTCGGCGAGGGCGAAGTCCCCACTGCCCATGATCGTCGGGACGGCGGCCTGCACGGCAGTGCCGAGGTCGGCGAGGTCTTCGGCGGCCGCGAAGTGGTACGCAGCCAGTCGCCAGTCGGTGTCGCCGGCGTGGCGGGCGACCGCGCGGTGCAGATCCCGTGCCGCGTCGTCGCCGAACGTCCTTCGGAGTCGAGCTTCGAGGAACTCGCGCACGAGAGGGTGGTAGCGTCGAGCCCCGCGTCGAGCTGTCCCTCGGGTCGAGAGAAGGCCGAGCCGCTCGGTCCGGGCGATCAGCTCGCGCGCCTGCTGGCCGGAGAACCCACCGACCACCTCGGCAAGTGTCGGGTCGACGGCCTGGAGCAGCGATGTCGTCATCAGGAAGCGCTGCGTCTCGTCGTCGAGATCGCCGACGACCTCCTCCGCCAGGTAGTCGTACAGCTCCCCGTGTGCCCCGGTCATCCCGCGAACGAATGCCCGGACCTCACCGGGTGACCGGTCGCGGAGCGCCGCGTTGACCATCTCGAGCGACGCCGCCCAGCCCTCGGTCCGGTCGGCGAGGTCGGCGAGGACGTCGGGCTCGAGCGGACGCTTGTAGGTGTCCCGGAACAACCGCTCGGTCTCGCCGACGTCGAACCGGAGGTCCGCCGCGGTCAGTTCGGCCACCTCGCCGAGCGTTCGCAGCCGCGCCAGCGGGACGCTCGGCTGCTGACGGCTCGCGAACACGAGCGTGAGACGCTCGGGCGCCCGGTTGACCAGCTCGCGGACCACGACCCGGACGTCGGGGACATCGTCGACCAGGTGATAGTCGTCGATGATCAGGGTCGCCGCCCGCGCCCCGAGCGTCTGCAGGTCGCGGATGTAGGTGGCGACGATCGTGTCTCGCGACGGTCCGGTGGTCACTCCGAGCTCGGCCAGCAGACCCTTCGTCGCCACCCCGAAGTCGGGCTCGATCTCGCGCCCGGCGGCGACGAGGTAGTGGACGAAACTGACCCAGTTCCTGTCCTCGTCGTCGAGTCGGTACCACATGGTCGGCCGACGATGGTGGCGGGCGAAGTCCGCGAGCAGGGTCGTCTTCCCGTAGCCGGCTTCGGCGGTGACGAGCACGATCCGATGGTGGATCTTGACCTTCAGCCAGTCGAGGAGGCGCTCGCGGCGGAGCGTCTCGCGCCGAAGCGGCGGCCGCTGAACCTTCGTCGGCTGGAGGGGGAACTCGTGCACGACATCGCCGCCGATCGGGAGCGACAGGCCGGGGCGTGGCGTCGGTCGACCCGGTCCGACCGGCACCGGTTCCCGCGCCCCGAGCCTACTGCGGGTCCCCGTGGACGGGCCGAACGATACGGAGCGGTTGTCGGGGGTGTCAACGGGGCGGTCGACGACGCGAGGCTGGTCGGGCGTGGCCATGGCGGCCATCCTGCCCGCCGAGGCTCACCTGTCGGTTAGCTGCGCCGGACCGGTCGGTCCAGGGATGCGGACTCAGCCCTCGTATTCGAAGCCGATCTTGAGCTCGACGCGGTATTCGACGATCTCGCCGTCCTCGACGATCGCGCTCGACTTCACGACCTCCACCGTCCGGATGTTCCGAACGGTCTTCGATGCGGTCGCCACCGCGACTCGCGCAGCATCGGACCACGAGTTCGGGCTCGTCCCGACCATCTCACGGATGATGATCACGCCCATCCGACCCTCACTCGCCGCGACCGCCCGGTCCGTCGACGGCTGTCGGCGGAGGCGGACCCCCAGTCTAGCGGTGGTTCAAGACCGAGCGGCCGGCATCCGTCGGCCCCACATCTCGATCGCCGTCCCGTGGCCCGCGATCGAAGACGCTCAGGGGGCAGCTGCGGCAGAGGCTGCTCGGACCTTGTCGAAGCAGGAGCTGCAGTAGACCGGGCGATCGTTGCGCGGGGCGAACGGGACGATGGCCTGGCCACCGCATTCCCCGCAGACCGCGGCGTGGAACTCGCGTGGCCCGTCGACCGATCGTGCACGCTTGGCCGCCGCCCTGCAGCTCGGACAGCGCTGGGGGTCGTTGGTCAGACCCTTGCTGGCGAAGAAGGTCTGCTCACCCGACGAGAAGAGGAACTCCTCGGAGCAGTCACGGCACGAGAGCGTTCGATCCTGATACACCCTGTCCCTCTCCTCGGCTCGGCGTCACCGGTCATCGCGGCCGACGCAGGCGGATTCGGGCGCATCGCAGGGCATCGTTATCGCGCGCTCGGCTCCGACCGTGCTCGACCGGTCGCAACTCTGACCGGGAGGATACGCGCCGAGTCAAGCACCGGGAACCCTGCTGTTTCCCGGTCGCAAGCGGCTCTGGTGCGTCGACGCACCGGGTCGTCGACCGTCCTGCGGGAACCAGCCGGCCTGCGGTAGCGTCCGTAGCGGCATGCTGACCGCACGACTGATCCCGCTCGCCCTGTCGACCGCGTCGATCCTGGCTGCCTGTACGAGCGCGGCCGCACCGCCTACCGCCAGCCCGACACCGACCCTCGCCCCGACACCGACCGTCGCCCCGAGTCTCGGGATCGACCATCCCACGGGTGCCACCCAGATCGTCCTGCGGATGTCCACCGGCGGCGGGTTCCTGGCCCCCGGCGCCCTCGCCACCGAGGTCCCCGAGTTCAGCCTGTACGGCGATGGCACGGTCGTATACCGAGACCCGACCGCCGCACCGCCGGCTCCGGTGCCTGATGACGGGATCTTCCGCGGCGCTCCGTTCAAGACCGCCCGCCTGAGCGAAGGCCAGGTGCAGGACCTGCTGGCGTTCGCGATCGGGCCCGGTGGGCTCGGGACGGCTCGCGACTCATACCCACCGAGCGGCATCGCCGATGCCCCCTCGACGACATTCACCATCCAGGCCGATGGGCTCCAGAAGGCCGTCACGGTCGGGGCCCTCGACTTCGACCAGCCGCAGCCCGGCCCCGATGCGGCTGCCCGTGCCGCCTTCCGACAACTCGCGGCTCACCTTCGACAACTCGACCAGAACGGGATCGAGCCCAGCGCGTATGCACCGTCGGCCTATCGCGGGATCCTCGCCGATGGTGCCGGCGGAGCCGTCGGGTCTCCGGCCCGCGACTGGCCCTGGACCTTCGGGCCGGACGCATTCACGGCCCCACTCGACTCGAGCGGGTACGGCTACCGGACCCGGACGTTGAACGCCGACGAGGTCGCCGCGCTCAAGGTCTCCGGGGTCACCGGTGGAGCCCAGTCGATCGCCCTTCGAACCGACGACGGCAAGGGCTTCCTGTTGTCGGTCCGGCCTCTCCTCCCGGACGAGAAGTCGTGACCGGCACCGTACCGACGCGCTAGCCGGCGACGTCCGCGTAGCGCTCGCCGGCGTAGGACACGAACCGGGTCTGACGCTTCTTGAACCAGAGCTGGACCTCGCCCGTCGGCCCGTTGCGATGCTTGGCAAGCTTGAGATTGATGACCTCGCCGTCCTGGTCCTGGTCGTCGGCCCCGCGTTCCTTGTCCCGCCACAGGAACATCACCAGGTCCGCATCCTGCTCGATGGCACCCGACTCTCGCAGGTCCGACAGCCGCGGCTCCTTGCTCTCGCGCATCTCCGGTTGCCGTGACAGCTGCGACAGCGCGATGACCGGGACCGATAGCTCCCGGGCGAGCGCCTTGAGTCCGCGCGAGATCTCGGAGACTTCCTGGACCCGGTTGGCGTCGCGGTTCGTGGTGGTCGCCTGCATCAGCTGGAGATAGTCGACGACGATCAGGTCCAGACCGGCCTCGGCCTGGAGGCGGCGAGCCTTCGTCCGCAGCTCCATCGCGCTGATGTTCGGCGTGTCGTCGATGTAGACGGGGGCTTCGGACAGGGCGTTCATCGCCGGGGCCAGGCGGGCGAAGTCCATCTCCTCCAGGAAGCCGGTTCGCAGCCGCTGCGAGTCGATGTTGGCCACGCTCGACAAGAGGCGGAGCACGAGCTGCTCCTTGCTCATCTCGAGGCTGAACACACCGACGCTCTTGCCCTCGGTGACCGCGGCGTACTCGGCGATGTTCAACGCGAAGCTCGTCTTCCCGACGCTGGGTCGGGCGGCCAGGACGATCAGGTCGCTCTTTTGGAGGCCGGTCGTCAGCGCGTCCAGGTCCGCGAACCCGGTCCTGACACCGCTGATCTCGCCGCGATGGGCATGGAGGTAGTCGAGGCGGTCGTAGGCGTCATGGAGCAGGGTCTTGAGCGGGCTGAAGCCGGTCGCCACGCGCCGCTGGCTGACGCTGAACAGCTCGCTCTCGGCTCGATCGATCGCCTCCTGGATCTCGGCCGGGTCCTCGTAGCCGATACCGGCGATCTTGCCGGCTGCCGAGATCAGGTTGCGGAGGACCGCCTTGCGCTCGACGATCCTGGCGTATTGGACCGCGTGGACGGCGGTGGGCGTCTGGTTGGACAGGCTCGACAGGTAGGACCGCCCGCCGATGGCATCGAGCTGGTCGGTCCGTTCGAGGGCTTCGGCGACCGTGACGATGTCCACCGGCTCGCGCTTGTCGAACAGCTCGAGCATCGCCGCGTAGACGGACCCGTTGGCGGGCCGATAGAAGTCCTCGGGCTGCAGGAACTCGGCGATCTCGACGATCGCGTCGCGATCGATCAGGATCGAACCGAGGACCGATTGCTCAGCCTCGGTGCTCTGGGGCGGGAGTCGGTCGATCAAGGCACACCGAAACTGGCAGGGATGCGTGACAGGTCGAGTGTCACCGAACGGGCTCGACCGTCCTCAACGAATGCCGGGCGCGCCGCCCGATCCGTCCACGAAACGGCGGCCGATGTTGGCCGGCTGTGGACGACCGATGTGGACAGTCAGTCGAGCCGGCGGATGACCCCGATGAGCTTGCCCTGGATCCTGACGTCGTCGTAGTACATCGGCTGGTACTCGGCGTTCGCCGGTTGCAGGCGGATCCGGCCCTGCTCCTTGTAGAACTTCTTGAGGGTCACGCCGTTTTCTTCGACCTGGGCGACGACGATGTCTCCGTTACGCGCCGTCGTCTGCGGGCGGATGACGACGAAGTCCCCGTCGGCGATATGGGCCTCGATCATCGAGTCCCCACGGACCCGAAGGACGTAGGCGTCTCCGCTCGGAGCGAACACGTCCGGGACCGCCAGGGTCTCGTCGGCTCGCTGATAGGCCTCGATCGGGCCGCCTGCGGCGATCTCGCCGATGATCGGCAGGAGATGCGCTTCCGAGGCGGCGGATTGCGGCGTCAGCTCGCTCGACAGCCCGAGCTCGAGCGCGGCCTTGGGCGTGAGTCGGATGGCGCGCGCCTCGGACTCGCGACGATCCAGGTACCCCTCTCGCTCGAGGATCTGGAGGTGGTGATGCACGGCCGAGGTCGAAGCCAGCCCGACCGCTCGGGCGATCTCGCGCACGGACGGGGGGACGCCCCGGGTGCGCAGCGTCGCCGCGATGAAGTCGAGGATCTTGACCTTCCGGTCAGCATCGTGCTTGGTCATGGGGCCTCCGTTCGGACCTCCACCGTACCGAACGTCCGTTCGAATGTCAAGCGCCGCGCGATCGTCCGACTGGCGTTCCCGTGCTCGGCTGATAGACTGCGCTGTCCCGACCGAGCGAGTCGAGATGACGCGTGCGGTGGAGCCCATTCGCAGGAGGGATGCGGGCCGAGATGACGGTGCGACGAAGACGGCGACGGCTGCCGGGCGCCGGCCTCAACCGGATGCTGGCGATGGCGGCGTTCCTGCCGACGGCCAGCCGGTCGGTGGTCTACGTGCGGCTGATCTGGTCGCTGATCAGCGACGACCGCGTCCCGACGTCCCGCAAGGCCCTGCTCGGCGGGGCCATGGTCTACTTCGCGCTGCCGTTCGACATCGTGCCGGACGATGTGCCGATCCTCGGGATGCTCGACGACCTCGTCGTGGTCGTCCTCGGGGTGGATCTGTTCTTCGACGGGATCCCGGACGGGATCCTCGATGAGAAGCTGACCGATCTGGGGGTCGATCGGGCCGCCTTCGAGCGGGACCTCGGCCAGATCAGGCGGCTGACGCCACGTCCGGTCCGGCGGCTGGTCCGCCGGATCCCCCCGGCCGTCGACGTCGTCGCCGACGCCGTCAGGAAATCGGGCATCGGGCCGCGGGTACGCGGCTGGATCAACAAGGAGGGTTCGTTCGCGTGAAGGTCATCCTGACCTCAGATGTCCCCAAGCTCGGCAAGAGCGGGGAGATGAAGGTCGTCGCCGAGGGCTATGCCCGCAACTTCCTGATCCCGCAGAAGCTGGCCGTCCCAGCCGCCGGTGGTGCCTACCGCGCCTGGCAGCACGACATCGCCAGCCGCGAGGACAAGCGCCGACGTGAGCGCGAAGAGGCCGAGATCTACGCCACTCGCATCGCCTCGACCACCCTCACCATGGGCGTCAAGGTCGGCGACGGCGGCAAGCTCTACGGCTCGATCACGTCGAAGGACATCGCCGACGCCCTCGGGCGCCGCGGGATCACCATCGACCGCCACAAGGTCGACCTCGAGGAGCCGCTCAAGAGCCTCGGCACCTACAAGGTGGCGGTCAAGGTCTTCAGCGGGATGTCGCCCGAGGTCACGATCATCGTCGAGCCGAAGGGCTAGAAGTCGACGAAGCCGATCCCGATCGCCCACAGGCCGTAGGCGCAGACGACGACCGAGACGATCGAGGCCGCCCACGCCCAGCGTGACATCCCGCGCTCGAAGACCGTGGCCAGGACGACGAACAGCAGGGGCTGGACGTCGAGGATGAAGCGGTACCCGAACTGGGTCAGCCCGACGTTGCCGTGGGTGACGATCGGGATGAGCGCCAGGCCTGTGCCGATGGCGGCCCAGGCGACCCGGGGGTCCCGCCAGCGCGCCCGGAACAGCCACAGCAGGAGCGGCGTGGTGAGGAACGGCGACAGCCCGTACCAGGACGGCTGGAAGAACGGCGGATCGTCCACGTAGTTGAAGCTGCGCAGGAAGATCGCGAACAGGTGGCGCGGGATGTAGTCGATGCTGAGGATCCCGTGCTTGGCGTAGATCGGGTCTTCGAGGACCCCGGGGATGAGGACATAGCTCTGATCGAGGAACGTCCCCCAGCGAGCCTCGTTGTAGAGGAGGTAGCCCGCGGTCGGGATCGCGATCCCGATGAGGAACGCCAGTCCGTCGCGGAACGCCCGGGTCCGATCCCCGCGCGCCGGGAGTCGCGGGGGCCAGCCGAGCCCGACGATGATCGCGAAGAAGAACGGGGCCGTCAGGCCGACCGGCAGGCGTGAGATCGCGGCGAGGCCGAGCAGGAGCCCGACGAGGAACGGCCAGCGGCGCTCGAGCAGGACGAGGATCGCGGCCATGCTGAACAGGACCGCGACGACGTGGCTGATGTACCAGACGGAGCCGACCTCGGCGACGTACCACAGGACGGTGCCGAAGCCGAACACGACGGTCAGACACAGCCGGACTCCGCCCGCTCAGAGCGAACCGGCCGAAGACGAGCCAGGCGAGCCCGACCGCCAGCCCACCGAAGATGCAGCTGGCGATGTGCTGGTCGAATCCGACCCCGAAGATCGCCACGAACGGGATGAGCAGGATCGCCGGCCACGGCGGGTAGGCGACGTACCAGACGCCATCCTTCGGGATGAGCTCGTTCAGCCAGCTCGGCGCCTCGGTCAGGTAGATCCGGCCGTGGAGCATCGCGTCGGCGAGGCGGACGAAGTAGTCGAGCTCCTGGCGGTCGCGCGACGAGGTGTACAGGTAGAGCGCGGTCGTCAGCACGACCACGATGAGCGTGCCCAGGGTGTCCGGGCGATCGCGGATGTAGTCGATCAGCTCGACAAGCCGGGTCTCGGCGAACCAGGTGGTGAGACGGGCGGACCCCGAGGCCGGTCGGGCCGGGGGCGCCGGGCGTTCCTCGGGGTTGGCCATCGGCCCGAAGATACACTCTCGAGCCATGGACGAGGACGCCCCGGACGGCTTGCGCGACGCGTTCCGCGACGCGATCGGTCTGTTCGTCTCGCTCCGGGTCGTGTTCGCCTTGTTCGCGCTCTACCTGTGGTTCACCAACACGCTGCCCGCCCCGTGTCATTTCGAGGTCGCGCGCGACGGCTGGTCGACGATCCCGCCGCTCGCCGACCACGGAGCGGCGTTCCCGCTGGTCGGGGTGTGGCAGCGCTGGGACGCCTGCTGGTATACCAAGATCGCGACGTTCGGCTACGAGGCCAACGAGAACAGCGTCAACTTCTGGCCGCTGTTCCCGCTCCTGACCGGGCTTGTCGGCCGCCTGCTCCTGGGCGCGATGGCGCTGGGCGGTCTCGTCGTGGCGAGCGCCGCCTACGTCGTCGCGATGACCGGCCTGCGACGCCTGGTCGCGTTCGACTTCAACGATCGGACCGCGCTGACGACGATCGTCGCGATCTCGATCTTCCCGACGGCGTTCTTCTTCTTCGCTCCGTTCACGGAGTCGCTCTTCCTCGCGACGGCCGTGTGGGCGATCCTCGGCGCACGCCGTCGGTGGTGGGCCCTGGCGGCGGTCGCCGGCCTCCTGGCAGGGCTGACCCGGATCCAGGGTGTCTTCCTCGTCCTGCCGCTCGGATGGGAGGCGCTCATGGCCTGGCGCGACGCGGGTTGGCGGTTCCGCGACCGCCCGATCCCGCCCGCCGGGTCGATCCTGGGGCCGGTGGTCGCCACGGCGGCGCCGGGCCTGGGATTCGTCGCGTTCCTCGTCTTCTCGTCGGTCGTGGCGGGCAAGACGCCGCTCGATACCCAGGAGGCCTGGGGCGGCACGAACTTCCACCCGCCGTGGGAGGTGGTCGAGGCGTCCTGGAACTGGGCCGTGACCCACCACGATGCGCTCCAGGCCTTCAACCTGTTCACCCTGATCCTGTTCGCGCTGGTGACGCTGGTCGGGATCCGTCGCGTCCCGGTCGCCTACACGCTGTATGCGATCCCGCAGATCGTCCTGGTCGGGACGCGGATCCAGCCGACGCCGCTGACGTCGACGGCGCGCTACCTGCTGGTGGTCTTCCCCGTCTTCGTCATCCTCGCTCTCGTCCCGGGACGTTGGCCGCGCTTCGCCTGGGGTCTCGGCTCGGCGATGCTGCTGGCCATCCTCCTGTCGATGTTCCTGCACGGCGAGTACGTCGCATGACGGGGAGCGATCCGGATCGCGGGCCGTCGATCCTCCACGTCGATCTCGACGCCTTCTTCGCGGCGGTCGAGCAGCGGGATCGACCCGAGCTCCGCGGCAAGCCGGTCATCGTCGGGGGGGGCGACCCGACGGCACGGGGCGTGGTCAGCGCCGCATCCTATGAGGCGCGCACGTACGGGGTCCACTCCGCGATGCCCCTGCGGACCGCATTCGCCCTCTGCCCGCACGGTGTGTTCCTGCCGGTCGACGGTCGCAAGTACCAGGCCGTCAGCCGCGACGTCATGACGATCCTGAGGTCGTTCACGCCGCTGGTCGAACCGGTCTCGATCGACGAGGCCTTCCTGGATGTCGCCGCGTCCTACGCGCTGTTCGGTGACGGGCCGACGATCGCGGCGGCGATCAAGGAGAGGATCCGGAGCGAGGTCGGGCTGACCGCATCGGTCGGTGTCGCGTCGACCAAGCTGGTCGCGAAGATCGGGTCGGACCTGCGGAAGCCGGACGGCCTGGTGGTCATCCGGCCCGGCGACGAGGCGACGTTCCTGGACCCGCTGCCGATCTCACGGTTGTGGGGTGTCGGTGAGAAGACGGCGACCGCGCTGGCGGAGTACGGGGTCCGGACGATCGGAGACCTGGCCAGGCTCCCCGACGATCTGCTGATCCGGCGCTTCGGCAAGCAGGGTGCGTCGCTCGGGGCGCGTGCCCGCGGGATCGACCCGGACCCGGTCGGCGCGGCCGACCCGGCCAAGTCGATCGGCCACGAGCACACCTTCGACGTGGACACCTCGGACCCCGAGATCATCGACCGGACGCTCCTGGCGATGGCGGACGGGGTCTCCTCGAGGTTGCGGTCCGCCGGGCTGAAGGCCGGGACGGTCCAGGTCAAGATCCGCGACACGACCTTCCGCACGATCACCCGCCAGCGCACCCTGGCCGATCCGACCGACCTGACCGAGCCGATCTGGCACGTCGCCCGGGATCTCGCCCGCCCCGAGCTCCGAGGGATGCGGGTGCGTCTGCTCGGGGTAACGGCGACCCATCTCGGCGAGCGGCGGCAGCTCGGGATGTTCGAGGACGAGCCGGAGCTGGACGCCGTGCCGACGGACCGGCGCCGACGGGCGACCCAGGCCGCCGACGCCGTGCGGCGGCGGTTCGGGGATCGCGCGATGACCCGGGCCCGGCTCCTCGGGTCCGACCTGCCCGCGCCATTCGAGCGCGATCCGATGAAGCCGCTCGAGCGGCGCACCGGGATGCGCGAGGCGGATGGGGACGCGGATGCGCCGGGTGCCGAGTCGCCGCCGGGTGCCGAGTCGCCGCCGGGCGGGAAGGGGCCCCGTCGGTGATGCGCCTCGGCGCATCGCTGGGCGCCCGAAGCGTCGCATCGACGACTGCTCCGAGGCATCGCGTCACGGCCAGGGCCGAAGCACATGGCTCAGCTGCGACAACGGGGCATCGCCCCACTCAGAGAGTTCTGCGTCCGTTGCCTGGCGGATCGCAGACCACCACGCTTGTGACCGATTCACGGGTAGGGTAATCATGGCCGCAGCCATCAGCCCATCGAAGTCGTCCCGGGAGACTAGGTCGCTCCAGACCTCGGCGTACGCCGCGAAGACCGTCCGCCAGGGTTTGTCCGTGCGTCGCGTCAGCCACGCCCACAGTGGCCACAACACTTCCGGCGCGGAGGCCCACTGCGCGTCGCCGAAGTCGAACAGGCGCATACCTCCATCCACCACGAGGACGTTCCCCGGATGCAGGTCGCCATGGTTCACCGTTACGGGCAACGGACTTTGTGCGAGAACAGCAGCCGCATCGATGACGAACGGCCGCGCTGCTACGTACTTGGGCAGCAGTTCTGACGCGAGATGGCTCGGATGGGTCGGGTCCAGTGCGGCATACCGTCCCACAAGGCTGTCGAACCGCCGCCCCACTGTGGCGGGTGAGCAGTCAGGAATACCGCTGTTCAACAGCTCCTCGACGGCGCCCGCGGAAACCCGTTGTAGATGGGCGGCCGCCCGGGCCATGGCGCACCACTCGTCGAGCGACGGCTCGTGACGTTCGGCGAGCGGAAGCCCACGGTCCCGAGTCAGCATCCAACCTCGAGCAGCATCGACCGCGATCGGCTCCTCGACGATTCCAGGAGCCAACCGCCCTAGTGCCCGATGGAGGGCGGGCTCGAAGGACAGGTCAGGGCAGTTCGCTTTGAACCACACCCTGCCGCCGCTGGAGGGGATGGCGTACTGGGTCGACCACGGCCTGGTGCGTCGTGGCTCGGACGGACCGGTGACCATCAGGCCCGCGTCACTTAGCACCGCGGCGATCCACTTATCCGCCTCGGCTCGCCAAGCGTCCTCGCTCACGGCGACCGAGAACGCCCTGGCGGGCCCGCGAGGATCCATCCGCGCGATATACCACAACCCGCGGACGGCCTGGCCGGCCTATTAGGACGGACCCGATGACGGGAAGACCCACTGAGGGACGCCGCTCATCGCGGCCAGGGAGTGCTGCGAGAGGCCGTGTCGGGCTCTCGCCCGGCGAAAGGCTCGACCGATCGCCCTAACCGCCATCTCGTCTCGGGCGTCTCTCAGGTGCGGCGTGACCATGAGCCGGGGTCGTGACAACCGAGGTGTCACAACGTCCGCCGACCATCCACCCAGGGTCTTGACATCGAACAGGTGTTCGGTCTACTGTCAGGCCAGAAGTGAACAGACGTTCTGTCGCCGACGTGCCCCGGCCGACGACATGGTCGCTGCCGAAGAAGGAGTCGACGAGATGGCGATGATCCGGATGGAACCCACCGTCGTGCGCGTCAGGACCGATTGGTTCGACGGTCGCCCGCGGGAGATCACCTGGGGCGAGGAGCGCCTGGCGGTCACGGCACTGGCCGCGGTCCGGCATGAAGACTCGGCCTATCCGATGGCGGTCGGGCCGAGGACGGTCTTCGAGGTGGTGACGCCACGTGCGCGCGTCGCCCTGAGCTACCAGCACCGAGAGCGACGCTGGACGATCGAGGGTCTGGACGAGGACCGACCCGCCGCCTGACGCCTCCACCGGTCGCGGCGGGCCGCCTCCTCCCGGGCGCCGCTCGCGAAGGGACCCTCGCCGGACGAGTGCGCCGGTACCGCATTCGTCCGGCGGGAGCGTCCCGACGTCTACAATCGACGGGTGGAGACCGGCTCGCAACAATTCCGCGACCTCACCCTCGGCGACTTCGCCGAGGAGCTCGCGTCGGCGGCACCTGTGCCCGGCGGTGGGAGCGCGTCCGCGGTCGCGGCATCGCTTGGCGCGGGTCTCGTCGCGATGGTCGCGGCCCTGTCGACCGATCGGCCGAGATATGCCGCTCACGCAGCCACGCACGCCAGCGCCGGCGCTCGCGGACGAGAGCTGGTCGATCGCTTCCTGACGCTGGCGGACCGCGACTCGGACGCCTACGCCGGGTTCGCCGCGGCGCTCAAGCTGCCGAAGGAGACCGACGAGGAGCGCCTGGCCCGGTCGGCCGCGCTGGCGGCGGCGGCCCGGGTCGCATCCGAGGTCCCGATGGCGTGTGTCGAGGCTTGCCTCGAGCTGGTCGAAGCTGCGGACATGCTCGCGGGTCGGAGCAACGTCAACGCCGCCAGCGATCTCGGTGTCGCCAGCCTGCTCGCGGACGCCGCCGCTCAGGGCGCGGCGGCCAACGTCCTGGTCAACCTGCCGTCGGTCGGCGACGACGCCTTCGCGGCCGACATGTCCGCCGGGGTGGACCGGCTGCTGACGGAGGTCGCCTCGACCGCTCGCCGGATCCGTGAGGTCGTCGCATCCGGCGAGGCTCGGGCCCCGCTGTCGACGTCGAACCCCTGACGGCGGTGACCGACGCCCAGGCGCGGCTCCTCCTCGGCGCCCCGGTGGCGGCCGACATCCGGGCTTCCGTCCGGGACGACATCGCCGCGTTCGTGGCGAGGCGTGGATTCGCTCCGACCCTCGCGATCGTGCTCGTCGGTCGCGACGCCCCCTCCGCGGTGTACCTCCGCCAGATCCTCAAGGCGTGCGAGGCGGCCGGGATCGGTGGGCGGCTGGTCGAGATCGAGAGCGACGGCACCGGCGGGACCGATGCCCATCTCGAGGCGCGGGTGGCGGAAGCGATCCGAGCCCTCAACCGCGATCCGCTCGTCGCCGGGATCATCGTCCAGATGCCGCTCCCGCCGAGCGTCCGGTTGCGGACCATCATCGACACGATCGACCCCGCCAAGGACATCGACGGGATCCATCCGCTGAACGCGGGACTGCTGCGCCTCGGGTACGAGGGCTTCCTCCCCGCCACGGCCCACGCCGCGATCGAGATGCTCCATCGCTACGACGTCCCGATCGCGGGCCGCGAGGCTGTCGTCGTCGGCCGGTCCAACGTCGTCGGGATGCCGGCGGCATTCATGCTCGTTCGCGAGGACGCCACTGTCACCGTCTGCCACTCCAAGACGGTCGACCTGGCCGCCCACGTCCGCCGGGCCGAGATCCTCATCGTCGCGGCGGGACGACCAGGCCTGATCACCGGGTCGATGCTCCGTCCGGGCGTCGTCGTCGTCGATGTCGGGATCAATGTCGTCGGTGGCGCGATCGTCGGCGACGTCGACATGGAGAGCGCCCGCAGCGTGGCAGGCGCGATCACGCCCGTCCCCGGCGGAGTCGGCCCGGTGACCAACGCCATCCTGCTGACCCATCTCGTCCGAGCTGCCGTCGCCCAGGCGGACGGCGCGCCAGCCTAGGAGACCGACACGATGACCTTCCCGTCCGATCTCGAGATCGCCCGGTCCGTCCGGCCGCGCCGGATCTCGGCGGTGGCCGCCGACCTCGGGCTGGCCGAAGACGAGATCGAGCTGTACGGGCCGACCAAGGCCAAGGTCAGCCTCGCGGCGATCGAACGGCTCGAGGCGGCCAACCCCCGCGGGAAGTACATCCTGGTCACGGCGATCACGCCGACGCCGCTCGGCGAGGGAAAGTCGACCACGACCGTCGGCCTGGCCCAGGGGCTCAACCGGATCGGCAAGCGGGCGGCGGTCGCGATCCGGCAGCCTTCGTTGGGACCCGTCTTCGGGATCAAGGGCGGCGCGGCCGGCGGAGGCTACAGCCAGGTCATCCCGATGGAGGACTTCAACCTCCATCTGACCGGCGACGTCCACGCCATCGGCGCGGCCCACAACCTCGCCGCGGCCTTCATCGACAACAGCCTCCACCACAAGAACCCGCTCGGGATCGACCCGTTCACGATCACCTGGCCGCGCGTCGTCGACATAAGCGACCGGGCGCTCCGGAAGATGGTCATCGGCCTGGGCGGACGCGAGAACGGCGTGCCACGCGAGACCGAGACCGTGATCACCGTGGCCAGCGAGGTCATGGCGGTCCTCGCCCTCGCCCGCGATCTCGCCGACCTGCGCGCTCGCCTCGGGCGGATCGTCCTGGCTCAGCGGACGGACGGGAGCCCCGTGACCGCAGAGGATCTCAAGGTCGCCGGGGCGATGACGGTCCTGCTGGTCGACGCCATCAAGCCGAACCTGCTCCAGACCCTCGAGGGCGGACCGGCGTTCGTCCATTGCGGGCCGTTCGCCAACATCGCCCACGGCAACAACTCGATCCTGGCCGACCGCCTCGCGCTGGCCACGAACGACGCGGTGTGCACCGAGGCCGGGTTCGGCGCGGACATGGGCGCTGAGAAGTTCTTCGACATCAAGTGCCGGGCCTCGGGACTTCGCCCGGACGCGGCGGTCGTCGTCGCCACGATCCGCGCGCTGAAGATGCACGGCGGGGTCGGCAAGATCGTCGCCGGCAAGCCCCTCGACCCACTCCTTGCCGTGGAGAACGTCGACGCGGTCCGGACCGGGGCGCAGAACCTGGCCAAGCAGATCGAGAACGTGTCGGAATACAACGTCCCGGTCGTCGTCGCGATCAACGCCTTCCCGACCGACACCCCGGCCGAGGTGGCCGCGATCCAGGAGGTATCGTTGGCGGCGGGCGCCCGCGACGCGGTCGTGACCACCCACTGGGCCGACGGCGGCCGCGGTGCCGAGGCGCTGGCCCGAGCGGTCTGGTCGGCGGCCGAGGAAGGCGCCCCCGAGTTCCGCTTCCTGTACCCCGACGAGGCCCCGTTGCGGGACAAGATCGAGGCGATCGCCACCCGGATCTACGGAGCGGCCGCCGTGGAGTACCAGCCGGCCGCCGCGAAGGCCCTCAAGCAGTACGAGGACATGGGCTACGGCCACCTGCCGATCTGCATGGCCAAGACCCAGTACTCGCTCAGCCACGACGCGAACCTGAAGGGGCGCCCGACCGGGTTCACCCTGCCGATCCGCGAGGTCAGGCTGTCCGCCGGCGCCGGCTTCATCACCCCGCTATGCGGCGAGATGCGGACGATGCCGGGGTTGCCGTCGCGGCCGGGCGGAGAGAACATCGACGTCGACGCCGACGGCAACATCGTCGGGCTGTTCTAGCTCGAGGCGACCACCTTCGACAGGACGAACGCCCACGTGATCACGAGGCCGATCACGAGGCCGAGCACCCCCGCCCCGTAGGCCGGCCAGTCGATCGGGCCCAGCGCATCCTCGGCGTGCGCATGGTCGTCGTGGCCGTGGTCCTCACCGTGGTCTTCGAGCCCGTGTGGCCCGCCGGCCATCGGCAGGTCACTCGCATGAGGGTCGCTCATCGTCCGATGCTACCTCCAGGGCCATTCTGGCAGATAGACTCGCCACGATGCTCACCCTCGTCCTGACCCGTCACGGTCTGACCGAGCGGTCCCTGCCCGAGCAGCATCTCGGCCAGCGGATCGACATCGGCCTGTCCGCAGAAGGTCGCGCTCAGGCGGAGGCACTCGGGCAGCGCCTCGCGGGAGTCGCCGTCGAGCGACTGGTCGTCAGCCCGCTGCTGAGAGCGCGCGAGACCGCGGCCATCGTCGGCGCTTCACTCCCCGACCATCCCCCCGCGGAGATCGACGAGCGGCTGGCCGAGATGGACTACGGTGCGTGGGAGGGCCTCACCTACGAGCAGATCGACCAGGCGGACGCGGCGGCTAGGACCGCCTGGGAGGTCGACCCCGCGACCATCGCCTGCCCGGGCGGAGAGTCCGGTGACGATGTCGCGATCCGGGCTCGGGCGTTCCTCGTCGACCTGATCGACTGGCACGACCGGCGGACGGGAACGCCGCACGAACGGCCGGTCCTCGCGGTGGCCCACAGCTCGTTCAACCGGGTCCTGGTCTGTGTCGCGACCGGGATCCCGGTCGCGGAATATCGACGCCGGTTCAGCCAGGATCAGGCGAACCTGACGGTGCTCAGGTTCGAGCACGGCGTCGGCCCATCCGACGCCCGGATCCTGCTGCTCAACGATACGGCGCACCTGCGGACGCCCGGGACGACGCCCTGGGGATGAGCGAACCCATCGATCCCGGCCTGATCGCCAGCCTGCGCGGGCTGGACCGCGATGGGCGCCTGCTCTTCGCGACGCGGGTCATGCGGATGTTCGGCTACGGGTTCCTCGCCGTGGTCCTCGTCCTCTACCTCGCGGCGATCGGGCTCGATCCGATCACCATCGGGGCCGTCCTGACCCTGACCCTGGTCGGCGACACGGTGATCTCCCTGTGGCTGACCACGAACGCGGACCGCCTCGGCCGCCGCCGGGTGCTCGTCGCCGGCTCCATCCTGATGGTCGTGGCGGGCGTGGTCTTCGCGCTGACCAGCTGGGTGCCGCTGCTCATCGTCGCCGGGACGATCGGCGTGCTCAGTCCGACGGGCAACGAGGTCGGGCCGTTCCTCGCCGTCGAGCAGTCCGCGCTGAGCCAGGCGGTCGGTGACGCGCGTCGGACGTCGACGTTCGCCTGGTACAACGTCGCCGGCTATGTCGCCACCGCATCGGGCGCCCTCGGAGCGGGCCTGGTCAGCGGCACGCTGATCCGGTCCGGGATGGCACCGGCGGATGCCTACCGCGTGATCGTGGTCGGGTACGCCCTGGTCGGGCTCGCCATGGCCATCGTGTTCGCCCGGCTGGGTCCGCGGATCGAGGCGCCGCCACGTGACTGGCGCCCGGGCGAGATCCGGCGCCGGCTCGGGCTCGGCCGCTCCAAGGGCGTCGTCCTTCGGCTGTCGGCGCTGTTCTCGATCGATGCCTTCGCCGGCGGCTTCGTCCCGCAGAGCCTGATGGCCTACTGGTTCAACCTGCAGTACGGGGTGGAGCCGGGCCTCCTCGGGCTGATCTTCTTCGGAGCCAACCTGCTGGCGGCGGTGTCGAGCCTGTCGGCAGCCCGGATCGCCCGTCGGATCGGGCTGATCAACACGATGGTGTTCACCCACCTGCCGTCGAACGTCCTGCTCATCCTCGTGCCGGTGATGCCCAACCTGCCGCTGGCGATCTTCGTCCTGCTCCTGCGCTACAGCCTGAGCCAGATGGATGTCCCGACACGCCAGTCCTACGTCATGGCGGTCGTCGATCCGGACGAGCGTTCGGCCGCCGCCGGCGTGACCGGGATCGCCCGGACGACGGGGGCCGCCCTGTCGCCAGCGCTGTCTGCGCCGCTCGTCGCCAGCGCTTCCTATGCGGCGGTGCCGTTCTACGTCGCCGGCGGCCTGAAGATCGTCTACGACCTGCTGGTCTGGC
Source organism: uncultured Chloroflexia bacterium (assembly GCA_963781845.1). Taxonomy (GTDB): domain Bacteria; phylum Chloroflexota; class Limnocylindria; order Limnocylindrales; family CSP1-4; genus Chersky-267. The sequence continues at coordinate 146,560 of CAWAHN010000007.1, forward strand.
GGTCGTTCCGCGCCGTCAAGCCGCCCGAGGAACGCGACCGCTGAACCGCTGCGGCTCGGGCCGGCGCGACCCGGGCGTCAGTCGGCGGCGGGCGGATCGGCGTCTCGGCGCAGCCCCGGCCGGCCGAGGTGGATCCACAGGAACAGCACGATCCCGCCACCGATCACGGCCGCGATGAGCAGGTCGAACGGCTGGAGGGCATGGCGGATCTCGGTCCAGTTCGCGCCGAGGATCGTTCCGGCATAGACCAGCACCATCGACCAGACGAACGCGCCGGCGGTCGAGTAGACGATGAACTTCGGAAGATTCATCCGGGCGACCCCGGCCGGGAAGCTGATGAAGGTCCGGACGATCGGCAGCAGGCGGCTGAAGAAGGCGGTCTGGGCACCCCACCGCGCGAAGAACCGCTCCGCCAGCTCGATGTCGTGGGGGCGGATCAGGATGTACTTGCCGTACCGCTCGAGGAACGGCCGCCCGCCCCAGGCGCCGATGGCGTAGGCGATCAGCGAGCCGCACGTGTTCCCGAGTGTCGCCACGATCACGACGATCCAGTAGTTCCAATGCCCGCCGCTGATCGGCTCGATCTTGGTGGGGTCCGACACGAGGAATCCGGCGAACGGCAGGATCAGCTCGGACGGGAGCGGGATCATCGCGGACTCGATCGTCATGGCGATGAACACGCCGAGATACCCGACCGCGCCGTACAGCTGGTCGAGGAACGGGATGACGATCTTGTCGATGAATTCGAGCACGACTCGCTCCGGCGTGGACGGGGGACGGCGGGCAGCATAGCCGACTATCCTCGACATCGTGACCGGTACCGTGGTCCTGACCGGAGCCGCCCTGACGATCGACGATATCGAGGCGGTCGCCCGGCACGGCGCCCGCGCCGAGCTCGACGAAGCTGCCCGCGAGCGGGTCCAGGAGGCCCGCGACGTCGTCGACGGGCTGGTCGCCCGCGGGGCGGTGGCGTACGGCGTGACCACCGGTTTCGGCGACCTGGCGAGCGTGACGATCCGCCCGGAAGACACCGGGCGGCTCCAGCAGAACCTCCTGATGAGCCACGCCGCCGGGGTCGGGCAGGCATTCCCGGAAGAGGTCGTCCGGGCGATGCTCCTGCTCCGGGCGAACACCCTCGCCCTGGGTCACAGCGGCTGCCGACCGCTCGTCATCGACCGCCTCCTCGCCTTCCTGGCCGCCGGCATCCACCCGGTCGTCCCCGAGCAGGGGTCGCTCGGCGCGTCCGGGGACCTGGCCCCGCTGGCGCACCTCGCGCTGCCGCTCATCGGCCGGGGTGAGGTCGACCTCGGCGGTCGTCGGATGCCCGGGGCGGAGGCGCTCCTTGAGGCCGGCCTGGAGCCGCTCCGGCTCGAGGCGAAGGAGGGACTCGCGCTCCTCAACGGGACCCAGATGATGGGGGCGCTCGGGGCGCTGGCCCTGGCCGACGCCGATCGGCTGACCCGGACCGCGAGCGTGGCCGCCGCGATGAGCGTCGAGGCGCTGCTCGGGACCGAGGTTGCGTTCTCTGCGGCGTATCAGCTCGCCCGGCCCCACCCGGGCCAGGTCGAAGTCGCGGCCGAGCTGCGCCACCTGCTGCGGGGATCGACCCTCCAGCTCAGCCACCACGGCCATGCCCACAAGGTCCAGGATCCGTACTCCTTGCGCTGCGTCCCGCAGGTCCACGGCGCGGTCCGGGACACGCTCGACCACCTCCGGCGGATCCTCGACATCGAGCTGAACAGTGCGACCGACAACCCGCTGATCTTCCCCGGCGGCGGGGTGGCCCCCGAGGATGCGGTCGCGACCGGGGGCGGGCTGGTCATCAGCGGTGGCAACTTCCACGGCGAGCCGATCGCGCTCGCCCTCGACTTCGCCAAGATCGCCGTCGCCGAGCTCGGCTCGATCTCCGAGCGCCGGATCGCGCTGCTCGTCGATGCCCGCCTCAACGGCGGACTGCCGGCCTTCCTGGCGGCTTCGTCCGGGGTCGATTCCGGGATGATGATCTACCAGTACACGGCCGCGGCCCTGGTATCCGAGGACAAGGTCCTGGCGCATCCGGCGTCGGTCGACTCGATCCCGACCAGCGCGAACCAGGAGGACCACGTCTCGATGGGCTCGATCTCGGCCCGCCACACGCGCGAGGTCGTGGCCAACGTCGAGCGCATCCTGGCCATCGAGCTGGTCGTCGCGGCCCAGGCGCTCGATGCCCGGGCCGCGCTGCTACCGGCGACCGCCCCGGGGATGGGCGTGGCCGAGGCGCACCGCCGGGTCCGGGCGGTCGTGCCGCATCTCGACGGCGACCGCGAGCCCGGCCCGGACCTGGCCGCCGCCCTCGCCCTGGTCCGATCCGGCGAGCTGGCCGGGCTCGTCGACGAAGGCCGGTCGTAGGCTCCGCGCCGTGGTCGACATCCGCATCGTCGACGTCGTCGACGCGACCGGGTTCCAGCGCATCCCGCCGTGCGCCGACCCCGGCTTCGATCATCGCTCGTGCGACTACTGGGAGGACGCCGCCCGCGGCTCGAAGGCGGCCCGTCTCAGCTGGCTCGAGCCGGGATCGGGTCCGGCCAGCGCCGGTCCGCCGCGACGGCCGAACCCGTTCGGAGAGCCGGACGAGGACGAACCGCCCGCCAACCCGTTCGCACCGCAGCGGACCGCCGCGCCGGCACCGAACCCCTTTCTTGTCGGCGGCGACCCGCTCGCGGACAACCCGTTCGCACCGGCCCGGCCGAAGCGACCGACGGTCGGGGCCGACGCCCCGCGCAAGCTCGGGCTGCTGGGTCGCGGCCTCGGCGTCTTCGGGAGCTACGCCAAGGTGCTACTGGTCGACGACGTCGCGGCAGCCTATGTGCAGTTCGGGCCGCTGTCCGCCTACCCACGGGCGCTGACGCTGCGCGACCTCTATCCGAAGCTGCCCGCTGCCCCGCTCCCCGCGGTCATCACCTGCATCGCCACGACCCCGGAGTCGCGCCACGCCGGCCACGCCCGGCGGCTCGTCGAGGCGGTCTGCGACGATCTCGCCGCCCGCGGCTTCTCCGCCGTCGAGGCGTACCCGGAGGTCGGGGCCCGGCCCGACGCCACCAGCGGCGCGACCACGGCGTTCTGGCTGACGGTCGGGTTCGGTCTCGCGATCGACGACGAACGCTACCCGGTGGTCCGCCGTGAGCTCGGCTAGGGTCGGACGCGCCAGCCGCTCGGCTCGTGGGATGGCCCTGGTCGGTCTGGTCCTCGCGTCCAGCGCGTGTGCCGGACCTGCGGCACTCCCCTCCGCCGACGCATCCGAGCCGGCCTCGATCCCGTCCGTCGCCACGGCGCCGACGGACGTGGTGCCGACGCCGACCGTCGGCGCTTCGGGCGCAACTGCGGCCTCCCCCGAGGCGCCGGCGTCCGCCGGACCGTCGCCATCCGCCGTCGCGGCGTCGGGATCGGCAAGCGGGTCGGTGGCGATCGACCAGACGCTCCTCGGGGTCCTGCCGACGACGATCTCCGGGTTGCCGGTCGCGGCCATCGCCAAGCCCGCCGGGACGGACGACCCGCTCCTCGCGGAGACCGTCGAGCGGATGGCCCAGGCCTTCGTGATCGATCCGGCGACGAACGACTTCGCCTACACCTCGGTCATGGCCCTTCGGCCGGGGGTGTTCGACCCGTCCTATTTCCGATCGTGGCGCGACAGCTTCGACGAGGGCGCCTGCTCGCAGTCGGGCGGGGTCACCGGCCACGCCGAGACGACGATCGCCGGCCGGACCGTCTACATCGGGACGTGCGAGGGCGGCGTCAGCACGTATCACGTCCGCCTCGACGCACCGAACGAGATCGTGTCGATCTCGGCCTTCGGCGAGCAACGCCTCGGTGAGCAGCTCCTGGCCGCGCTCCGACCCTAGGTCTCCGGCAGCCGCCCGGGACCGAGTCCGCGCAGGCGGAACGCGTTGGCGTGAGCCGGGAAGCCCTCATGGTCGGCGAGGGCGAGGGTCGGCTCGGCCAGACCGGCCAGGGCTTCGGGCGTCAGGCGGGCGGTGGACGTCGAGGTCAGGAACGTCCGGGCGGTGACCCCGCCATTGAGCCGGGCGTATCCGCCGGTCGGGAGCGTCGCCGGGATCCCGATCGAGTAGCTCGACGCCCCGATCGGGGTGTCCTGGCCGAGGAGCGCCTCGCCGGCGTAATGGAGGAGCGCCAGGGTCGCCTCGGGATCGCGCGTCGCGATCTGAACGTGCTCCGCGGCGTAGGCATCGGCGAAGGCTACGGCCGCCTCCATCGAGTCGACGAGGACGACCCCGCCCAGGTCCGAGAACACCGCCCGGGCGGCTGCGGCGCGGACGTCGGGCAACCCTCGGAGCTGCTCGGCGACCGTGGCCTCGACCGCCGCGGCGAGCTCGACCGAGTCCGTGACCAGCGTCGCCGCCGAGTCGGCGCCGTGCTCGGCCTCGTTGAGCAGGTCGATCGCCAGTCGCCACGGGTCGGCCGAGTCGTCCGCGATCAGCAGGCTCTCCGAGGGGCCGCACAGCATCTGCGTCGCGACCCCGAATCGTTGGGCCAGGACCTGGGCAGCCGTGACGGCAGGAGAGCCGGGGCCGACGACCTTCAGCACGCGAGGGATGGTCTCGGTCCCGAATGTCAGCGCGGCGATCGCGGCCGGACCGTTCGCCCGGAAGACGCGCTCGATCCCGAGCTCGCGAGCGACCGCGAGGGTCGCCGGGTCCACCGCGCCGTCCGGCGACTCCGGGACCGGCGGGACGACGACGGCGATCTCGGGCACGCCGGCGACGACTGCCGGGGTGCCGATCTGGCAGAGCACGGACGGATAGGACGCCTTGCCTGTCGGGACGAACAGGCCGACGCTGGGGATCGGCGCGAACCGCTCGCCGAGCAGGAACCCCGGACGGACCTCGCGCTGCCAGCCGACGGCGCTCTCGGCCAGCTGGGCTTCGTTGAACAGGCGGCTGTTGGCGATCGCCTCGCGGATGCCAGCGATGAGCGGGGCCGGGGTGGCGCCATGCGCAGCGTCGATCTCGGCTTGCGAGACGGCCAACCGCCCACGATCGAGGCGGACGCGGTCGAAGCGCTCCGTGGCGTCGAGGACGGCCGCGTCGCCGCGCTCGCGCACGTCGATGAAGATCGCCTCGATCGAGGACATCAGGGCGGGTTCGAAGATCGCGGCGGTCGACCGGGCGAGCAGCCGCGCACGCTCAGCTTCGGGGAGGTCCGCCCAGCGGCGGACGGCGAGGATCGGCATCGTCCGCCGAGCGTACCCGAGACCGGACCGCCGCGGCGTAGACTCGGGCCCATGACCACCTCGCTCGGCGACGCGCTGCCCGGTGCCCGACCCGTCCGAGCGCCGCGCGGGACGGAGATCAGCTGTCGCGGCTGGCAGCAGGAGGCGGTCCTCCGGATGCTGATGAACAACCTCGATCCGGAGGTCGCCGAGAACCCGGATGCGCTCGTCGTCTACGGCGGGACGGGACGTGCCGCCCGGTCGTGGGCGGCGTTCGACGCGATCGTCCGTGAGCTGCGGGTCCTGGCGGACGACGAGACGCTCCTGGTCCAGAGCGGCAAGCCGGTCGGGGTGTTCCGGACGCACCCCTGGGCGCCGCGGGTCCTGATCGCCAATTCCAACCTCGTCGGACGATGGGCGAACTGGGAGACGTTCCGTGAGCTCGAGGCGGCCGGCCTGACGATGTATGGGCAGATGACCGCCGGGTCGTGGATCTACATCGGCACCCAGGGGATCCTCCAGGGGACGTACGAGACGTTCGCCGAGCTCGCCCGCCAGCACTTCGGCGGCTCGCTCCGGGGGACCGTGACGCTGACCGCGGGCCTGGGCGGGATGGGCGGCGCGCAGCCGCTGGCCGTGACGATGAACGACGGCGTCGCGATCTGCATCGAGGTCGATGACGCCCGGGCGCGGCGCCGGCATGACATCGGCTACGTCGACCGGCTGACCGCCTCGCCCGACGAGGCGCTGGCCTGGGCCCGGACGGCGGCGGCCGACGGCCTGCCGCTGTCGATCGCGCTGGTCGGGAACGCCGCCGAGATCGAACCGGCCTGGGCCCGGGCGGGCGAACCGTTCGACGTGGTGACCGACCAGACGAGCGCCCACGACGCACTCGGCGGGTACGTCCCCGCGGAGATCGGGCTGGCCGACGCCCTCGTCCTGCGCGTGGCGCAGCCGGACCTCTACATCGAGCGGGCGATGGCGTCGATGGCCGCCCACGTCCGGGCGATGCTCGCCTTCCAGGCCGCCGGCGCGGTCGTGTTCGACTACGGCAACAACCTCCGGGCGATGGCGCAGCAGGCGGGCGTCGAGGACGCGTTCGCCTACCCGGGCTTCGTCCCGGCCTTCATCCGGCCGCTCTTCTGCGAGGGCAACGGACCGTTCCGGTGGGTGGCGTTGAGCGGTGACCCCGAGGACATCTACCGGACCGACCGGGCGCTCCTGGAGCTGTTCCCCGAGAAGGTCGGGCTGCATCGCTGGCTGGCGATGGCCCGCGACAAGGTCCCGTTCCAGGGCCTGCCCGCCCGGATCTGCTGGCTCGGCTACGGGGAGCGCGCGAAGGCCGGGCTCGAGTTCAACCGGCTCGTCGCGGCGGGCGAGGTCAGCGCCCCGATCGTGATCGGTCGCGATCATCTCGACAGCGGCTCGGTCGCCTCGCCGAACCGCGAGACCGAGGCGATGCGCGACGGGAGCGACGCGATCGCCGACTGGCCGATCCTCAACGCGCTCGTCAACACCGCGGCGGGCGCGTCGTGGGTCAGCGTCCATCACGGGGGCGGCACCGGCATCGGGTACAGCCAGCACGCGGGGATGGTCGTCGTCGCCGACGGCACGGCGCTCGCCGCCGAGAAGCTCGAGCGGGTCCTGACCACGGATCCCGGGATGGGGGTCATCCGCCACGTCGACGCCGGCTACGAACGGGCGATCGAGGTCGCCCGGGAGCGCGGCGTCCACGTCCCGATGCTCGACGAGGTCTGATCGCGGCCCGGCCCGGCCCGGCCGACCTCAGTCGAGCGACGAGCCGGGGCTGGCCATCTGGGCGTCGGCGTCGAGCGGCCCCTCGGTCGACGCCTCCTTCGTCGGGGTCGGGATCCTCTGGAGCGCCGGCACCGTCGAGATCAGGATCGGCACGAAGGCGAAGCAGCTGAGCACGCCGCCGACGACCAGCGCCCCCCGGGCACCGAGCGCCGTCGAGGCGAGGATGCCGCCGACGATCTGGCCGATCGGGATCGTCCCCCAGACGAGGAACCGCATCGTCGCGTTCATCCGGCCCTGGATGCGTTCCGGCGTGATGGCCTGGCGCAGGCTGACCTGGTTGATGTTGTAGACCACGCCGGTGATGCTGGCCAGGAACCCGGACGCGACGAGGATCACGATCGCGTTCCCCGGCTCGGCGAACGCCGCCAGCAGCGTCGCCGGGCCCGACAGGGCGATCGACCAGAGGATGGTCCGGCCGACCCCGATCCGGGCCGCGATCCGGCCGGCGACCAGCGCTCCGACGAGGATGCCCACGCTGCCGACGCCACCGATGACCCCGACCGTGAACGCGGTCAGGCCCAGGATCCGGTAGGTGAAGATCGCGAACGTGGCGAAGGCGATGTTCGTGAACAGGTTCGACAGCCCGGTGCTGGCGGCGATGTAGCGCAGGTACGGGTGACCGAGGACGTAGCGGAGGCCCTCGGCGACCTCGCCCCGGATCCCGGGCCGGGTTCCCGGATCCGCCGCCGCCGCCGGCTCGTGCTTCGGCTCGCGCTTGCGGATCCAGAAGATGAGCCCGCCCGAGGCGACGAAGCTGATCGCGTCGAGCAGGACCGCGACCGGCGCCGAGAGCAGCCCGACCATCGCGCCGCCGAGCGGCTGGCCGACGATCTGCGCGGCGGACCCGCTGACCTGGAGCTTCGAGTTGCCTTCGACCAGGTCGTCCGGCTCGAGGATCGCCGGCAGGAACGACTGATCGGCGACGTCGAAGAAGACCGTCAGCGTCCCGTTGATGAACCCGACCAGGTAGAGCTGCCAGATCGTCAGGACGCCCAGCTGGTAGGCGATCGGGATCGAGACCAGGGTGATCGCCCGGCCGAAGTCACCGGTCACGAGGATCAGCCGCCGAGGCAGCCGATCGACCCAGGCCCCCGCCGGCAGCGTGAACAGGAGGAACGGCATGAACTCGACCGTGCCGAGGAGCGCGACCTGGTAGGCCGGGACGTCCATCAGCAGGACCGCGATGAACGGGATCGCCACCAGGCTGATCTGGGTCCCGAACAGCGAGATCGTGGCCGCGGTCCAGAGCTTGAGGTAGTCGCGGGACCGGGCCAGCAGGTTCCGTCGGGAGGCGGTCACGAGGGTCTCCAGGGCGAGTGGCCCGTTAGTCTATCGTCTAACACCGGTTAGTCAAGGCGACACCGCGGTCGTCGGGTCCC
>CAWAHN010000008.1:0-13377 GCA_963781845.1 uncultured Chloroflexia bacterium
GCGCCGGGCGGGCTGGCACAGAACTGGCTGCCGACACCGACTGGCGGGTACAAGCTGATGCTCCGCGCCTACCTGCCCGGCACGGCCATCCTGGACGGCAGCTACGACGTGCCGCCCGTCGTCAGGGTCTCGTGACGTGAATCGCCTGATCCTGAAATACCCCTATCCCATTACCGCGGCCATCCTCCTGATCTTCGCCTGGGTGGTGGTCCAGCGGCTCACTCGCGGCGTGGAGGCGATCATCCCGCTCGCGGTAGCGGCCGTGGTCGTGTGGCTGCTCGGGGTATTCGTCTTCATCTACTTCTGGCCGCAGATCACGGTGAGCGGGTTCAGGCGGGCGATCGTCAAACGCGGGTTCGGCGGCGGCCCGATCCCCATCAACACCCTGTACGCCGTGGCTGACCGCTCCTCCGAGTCCGCTTCGCGCGGCAGCCTCATGGCGGTCGGTACCGACGATCTCGTCTACGTCGGCGGCTGGGTCGACCTGGAGGCGGGGCCGCGCGTGTTGCATGTGCCCGAACTGGCGGGACGGTACTACAGCGTGCAGTTCACCGACCCGACCAGTGGGGCCAACGTTGCCTATGTCGGCAAGCGGACCACCGGGACCGACGCCGGTGACTTCCTCCTCTGCGAGCCGAAATGGACTGGGAGCGTGCCAGGGGGGATGACCCGGATCGACGTGCCGCATCGTTCCGCCCTCGTTATCGGTCGGGTGTTCGCCGCCGATGACGACGACCGGCTCGTCGCCTATGCGCTCGCGAAGCAGATCCAGCTCACACCGCTCGAAGGCATCGAAGAGGTCGGGGTCACGGAGCCATCGACGAGCGCTCGTAGCTCAGGCGAGTGACCGGGCCGGCTTTTCACCGGACGCCGTAGCGCCGCATCGTCAGGTCGGATCGGTCCGTACCGCGCGAACAGGTAGGCGACCCAAGCCACCTCGAGCCAGGTTCGTGCACTCGCCTCGGCCCCTCGTAGCAAGATCCTCTGCCTCGCAGGTCGTCAGTGAAACCACCGATGCCCGCAATGGCGCTTGACTCTCAGCGGGATTACGATATGCGTCTAACTAGTGCCGGGATGTGCGCTTGACTCATCCCGGAATCGGACAGAGATCGCTGTCCTCCACGCTCACGTCATGGCTCGCGAGACCTGAATTCTGGCGCCTGACTCTGGATCAGGAGATCGAAGGTTCGAATCCTTCCTCGCCAGCCAGTGTCATGAGTCGCGACATATGAGTCACATGAGTCGGGACATCCGAGTCACTGTGATCCTCCTGTCGCTTGGGACCCCGGCCAACGGCCGGGGTCTCGTCGCGTGTTGCGCCAGTAGCCCTTGGCTGGCTCGATCCGGTGGGTCGAGAGGATCTCGCCGGTGTCGAGCGCGACGACCGTGACCTCGGCCTCATCGACGATGGCCAGGACCCGCCGACGGGCGTGGGCGGCACCGACCTTGAGGTGGTACAGGCGACCGGCCCGGCGCAGGGTGATCGCAGCCTTCTTGTCGGCGATGTCGTAGCGCAGCCGGAAGTGACCGGGTGCGCCGCGACCGGCGGGATACGCCTTGGGCGTCGCCCGGTAGGCCTCGCCCGGGGTGACCCGCCCGGTCGCCCGGTGCGGCCGCTGCTCGTCGTAGGCGAGCCGGAAGGCATCGAGCTGACGCTGGAGCTCGGCGATCGTGTGTGCCGCGGCTGCTGCCCGAGCCAGCGCTTCAAGGTCTGGTGGAAGCGCTCGATCTTGCCCTGGGTCTGGGGATGTCCCGGTGCCCCGTTCTTCTGCCGGATGCCCAGGTAGGCGAGCACGTACTCGAAGCCGTTGCGGCCGCCGGTGAAGCGCGACGTGTACACAGCGCCGTTGTCGGTGAGCGTGGCGGCGGGCCAGCCGTGGGCGTCGCCGGCCGCGCTGAACGTGGCCACCACGTCGTCGCCCGCGACCCGCCGGAACGCCGTGCAGCCGAGCAGATAGCGGGAGTGGTCGTCGAGCCAGCTGATGATCTCGACCTCGCTGCCATCGGCAAGCCGCCAGTGGCTGAAGTCGGACTGCCAGCACTCGTTGGGTGCCGCCGCCTCGAACCGGATCCACGAACTGCGTGGCCGCTTGCGCGGCTCTGGCACGACCAGTCCGGCGGCGTGGAGGATGCGCCGGATGGTCGAGGTCGACGGGACGGCCCGGCCCTCTCGTTCGAGGTGCCAGGCGATCGTGACCGGCCCCGCGTCGAGCCCGTGGGCGATCAGCTCCCGGCGGAGGGCGACGATCCGGTCGCGGGTCGCGTCGGGCGTGTGGCCCGGGTTGGACAGGGGTCGGCGGGAACGTGGCTCGAGGGCCTCGAGCCCACCGTCGCGGTAGCGGCGGACCAAACGCGTGAGCTGTTGTCGGCTGATCCCGTACGCGGCTGCCGCCGCAGTGACGGACAGCTGCTTGGAGACGACCTTGAGGACGGCCACCCGATGTTTCGACATGCGACCGACTGTCACGCATGTCGCGACTCATCAGACTCGCATCACCTGACGCCTATGTCGTGGACTCAGACACTTCCTCGCCAGCCAACACCACAACCTGTGGGGTCTGACCCGGTTCAGACCACCGAGATGGGTCGACCGTGACGGATCGGCTCTCCAGGAGGCCGGAGATGCGAAGTGCGCCTGACTCTACCCCCATTTGTGCGCCTGACTCTTTTGGTGCGTCGGGGATTGCGCTTGATTCTGGGGGCTTCCTAGCGATCGGAATCGGGGCCGCCACCGACTTCATCTGCGCCGCTAAGGCGGCCGAAGGCGCCTCGCCACGGACGGTCGAGTGGTACCGGATGATCCTCATTCGGGCGGTCCGCCGGTTCGGCGATCCACGGCCCGTCGACGCCATCACCGCGGCCGAACTCCGGGCCTGGCTGCTCGAGCTCCGGAGCACGCCACCTTCCATGAACTATTCGCCATTCCCGATTAGGTGGCGGTCACGTGGCGCTCTGGCTCACCCCTGGCCGACGCTCGCTCGCCCCGATACTCCCAACGGGTCCTGAGCGGATCCGCGCGGCCGAACACGAGGAGAGCGATGGCCCCTCCGACGACTCCGACGAGCCCACAGAGGAGGAAGGCGGCGTTCAGGCCGGCCGCGTATGCGTCGAGATACGGCCGGATGTCGGCGGACGCGACAGTTGTCGCCACCTGCGCGAATGACGGGGTCCCGACGGCCACGAGGACGGAACGGAAAGCAGCGATCGCCGCAGCCGCATCGGCGGGCGGCAACGCTGCGACCGAGGCCGAGTAGGTTGCCATAGACACCTGCGCGACGATCGCGCTGACGAGCACGACGCCGATCCGCCGTCCGACCGAAATCGACGACTCGTTCAGTGCCGCAGCCGACGCCGGCAACCCGTCTGGAATGCTGGCGAAGATGATGGCCGTTCGGACTGTTGTCGCGATGACGAACCCTGCGCCAATCAGTAGGCACGGGAGGATGAATGCGATATACGACGCGGACTCTGTTGCTACGGCCGCGAGCATCAGGTTCCCGATCCCCACGAAGATGACACCACCGCCCACGAGCCAGCGCGGCGCGACCCGCCTGAGCAGGACCCCGGCGACGGGACCGGCCAATAACAACGCGCCCGAGAGCGGGACAACGGCGACCACCGCCAGCAACGGCCCATAGCCGAGCACGAGATGGAAGTAGAGCGGAAGGTTGAGCACCGCGGCCGTCTCGGAGATCGCGATCGTTACACCAACGAACAGGGCGATCGCAACCCGACGCCGGATGATCTGGGCCAGACTTGCGGTCCTCGTGCGGCTGAGACGGTGGTAACCGATCACGAGTGCCGAACCGCCGATGATCAGCGCCCAGCGCAGCGGGTTGTCGAGGTTGCTGCCGATCCAGGTCACTCCGATCGTGACGGTGATGATCCCGAACGCCCAGACAGCAACCCCGACCACGAGGGGGCGCTCCGCCTGCGATGGCCGACGCAACTCAAGGGTGCGGGTCCAGGCGAGCCGGATCGCGACGGCGCACATAGCGATCGCAGCCAACATCGCGGGCCATTGCTCTCCCGGTACCGCGCGGAGCAGGATCGAGGTGGCGGCGCCAGCCGCCCCGTATGCGCTGTACGCGACCCCGATGGCGGTTGCCCGGACCGTACCGCGATAGCTCGTCGCTACGAGGGCGATGGCCACCGGAATGACGAAGGCGGCACCGGCATGCCCGATCAGTCGCGACGTCCAGAAGATCGGCCCGGCGGGCACGAGAATGGTGATGACGCTCGCGAGCAACTCGACGACGAGACCACCCAGGATCACCGGCTTGGCACGCCTCGAATTGCCCACGGCGCCGCCGAGCAGGATCAGCCCCGACGCAGCGATCGATGCCAGGAGGACGAGGGTCTCGAATCGTGAGTTCTCTCGAATGGCCTCCTGGATGGACGGCAGCGTGGGCGTCCAGACCTGCGGGTCCATCGCCGCGGCGACCAGGGCGACGGAACCGCAGAGCAACGCGCCTCGTGCTACGGGATCGATGAAGAGCCCGGCGATGGAGGCGGGCAGTCGTGCACGGCGCGCGTCGCCTACGATCGCAGCGTTGTGTCCCGGGTGTTTCGTCCTCACCCGGGGCGTTGACGGACGTCCGGCCGAGCAGCGGCCGCCCGTCCTTCGAGCGCAGATCATTCCAAACCCCCAGGGCGCGCCAGCCCCTTAGTTCGCTGGGCAAGTCGTCGCGAGCGCGGACTCAACGGCCGAAGCTGCCGTCTTGATCTGCTCGATCGCCGCCTTCACTGCGATGAGCTTTGCGCCGAGGCCCGGCTGATCACCGAGTCCGGTCAGCGTGGTCTGGAGTGCCTGGACGGAGGTCAGCAGATCACTGACCGGCTGGCCGACAAGGTCGTGCCCCGACACGGCGAGGGCCTGAGCGGACGACTGCACCTCGGTCAGCGCCGCAGTCACGCTGCTCACGCCCACGGTGGCGAGCGTGAGACCGGTGAGCGCGGTCATCGAGGCGCGGAACTGCGCCGCGTCCGCGCAGATCGCGGCCGCATCCGAAGCAGACGGAGCTGCCGACGTCTCCGGCGTGGCCTGGGCTGTCGGAGCTGCCGATGTCTCCGTCGTGGCCTGAGCTGTCGGCGTGCCCGGTGTCGGCGACGACGAAGCCGCACATGCGGCGACGGCGAGTGTCAGGAAGAGCACGGGGGCGAGGAGGCGGAGGTCTCTGGTCATCGGTATCTCCTTTGGTCGGCGTAGTTTTCGACTAGCGCGCCGTCGTCACGAGGTACCGTATGTCGCCTGGTCCCAGGCCTGCCGGAGTCGACTGATGTCAGCCTACCGAATGGCGGCCACGTGACTGCCGCCAGACTAGTTGACCGCCTCCGGTCTCGACGATGACCGAGCGGAGGTGACGACCCTTCGCGCCGGGCATCGTCGTGTCCACGACGTCGACCGCCGTGGGTGGAAAGGACCGCTACTCCATACACACAGTGTCTCCGAATGCGACGCGTGGTACTCGGTGTTAGCCCCGCGGGTCGCGCTTGCGACGGTGGTCGACCAGAATCGACCTTGCGCGGGTTCACCCGACGATCAGCACGCTACGAGGTGTCGCGGCTTAGCCGCATCCTCCCCGTCGGAGGAGGTCTCTCGATGGAGCGGCCACACGAAGCTTCACGTACCGCCACCTGGCGGCCCTGTTCGTGTCCCGCTTGATCCCGACCGAGTGGAGCCGGTCGAGATGATCATCCAACCTTGAGGTCGGTTCCCTGAACGCGCCCTAGAGAGTCCGCAACGCGGCTCGGTGGGGCAGGCATGGGCAGCGGCTGTGCCGTGCCGCCCTTGCCGAAGCGGAGGCCCAGGTAGCGCTCCGCCCAGCGGCGGATCTGCCGGTGGACGGCAGGTGCTCCGACGAGCTCCTCGTCCAGGGTCCACTCCGAGGGATGCAGGAGGAGCGGCAGGGTCTGGATCCCGCCGAGGCCACCGTGCGAGCCGATCAGCTCCTCAAAAGCCGCGACCTCCTCGAATGCCGGGTCATACAGGCTGATCACGGAGATGTCCGGGCAGTGCTCGAGGGTGTCGAGACGGATGAGCGCCTCGCGCGACCGACCGCCGTACTGGGCGACTGGGTCGACGCCCTCGACCCGTCCCTCGTCCAGGAAGTTGATGCCCGACCGCCCGATGACCAGCGCGCCGTGCGCGTCCGACCGGATCAGCAGGGCCCCGACGCCCGGGTGCGCGGCCAGTCCATCGACGAGGTGAGGATAGGTCGCCGCGAGCTGCTCGAGCGTCACGCGACCGGGCAGGCGCGGGAAGAAGATCAGCCCGAGATTCCCCGACGCGACCGCGACCAGGTCGGGACGATCCTCGGGTGCCGGCGACGACGACTGGTCTACGTCGGCGCCGGCGGGGGCGGTCGAGCCGACGTCGACGACACCATCGGTCGTCTGCGACCGCAGCGCGGTCCGGGCCAGGCCGCCCGAGACGCCCTTGACCTGGGTCAACTCCGACAGGAAGGCGTTCGTCTGGCCGAACTCCTCCCCGCTCGATGTGTCCTCTTCGACGGTCGCGCCGGTGCCCATCAGACCTTTGACGACGTCGCCGAGGGTCTTCCCGTAGCGCTGGAGGAACGTGGCCCCGAGCGTCTGGCCATGGTCGGACAGGACGATGAAGCGGTACGGACGTGGCGCGCCGCCGGCGGCCTTCTCGAGGGTCGCGATGGCGCCGTCGACCCCATCCAGCGCGTCCAGCGATTCCCCTCGCTCTGGGCCGCTGTGGTGCGCGATCTCGTCGTAGTCGGTGTAGTCGACGTAGATGATCGGCGCCCCGCGATACATCTCCTCGACCACGAGGGCGGTCGACAGGTCCCGTAGCGCGACGTTCGTCGTGGCCCGCGCGAACGGATACGGGATCCCGCGATGCATCCGCGGGATGATGTCGCCTCGTACCTGCCGTGACGCCTGGTAGTACTCCTTCACGACCTCGGCGCCGAACCGGGTGAGCGTGCCGAGATAGTTGTACGGGCTGGCGAAGAACGAGTAGAACGAGGTGCTCTTGCCCAACCCCTGCGACTTGTCCTTGATCGTGGCCATCGTGATGTACGACCGCGCGGCATCACCCGAAAAGAGGTTGCCGACGCTCGCCCCATCGTTCGACAGCAGTCCCTCGCCATTCGAGATCCGGCTCTCGACGACCACTGCGTCAGCAGGATGGTTGGTCACCATGATTCGCCCGGCATCCTTCTCATACCAGCGGAAGGCGGGGATGCCATCGTTGTTGCCGTGGAGGAGTCCAGCCTGGCTCGCCGGCGTCGTCGGCGGCAGGAGCGCCTCCCAGCCGTCGAGGTTGTAGCGTCCGGAGCGGACCCAGCCCGAGAGGTGCGGCGCGCGACCGGCCTGGATCTGGCGGGTCAGGATCTGGCGCGCCAGACCGTCGATCTGCACGACGACGAGCCCGGGGGCATCGGTGCGATGGACGTCCTGTCCGCGACCCGACAGCTGCTGGACAAGGATGGCGAAATAGGAGTCGTCGCTGCTGATCGAGAAGATCGCGACGAAGACGGTCGTCGCCATGGCGTAGATCAAGGACGCGACCAGGGCCGCGAACCATCCGGAGACCACGAGGGTGTCGACGAAGCGCGGCAGGATCAGGAACGACACGACCTGGAAGACGAGGGTCGCGATCGTGACCGCGATGACCGACACCGCGGCGAAGGCCGCGATGAGGACGGGGCGAATTGCGACATTGAGGATGCCCAGGACGATGGCTGCCAGGAGAGCAGTGCTGAAGATCCCCGCGCCCGGCGTCAGGTCCACTCCGGGCGTCAGGTAGACCGCGATGCCGAAAGACAGGACGCTGACGATCATCGTCGCCAGGATCCGGCGCAGGCGTGAACCCGTGCTCGGACGCCACGTGCGCATGACGTGGATCTGGAGCCGGTAGAAGTCGATCAGGCGACGCATCTGGTCTTGCTCCCGCAGGGTGTCGGCGTGTTTGAGTCGGCGCGGAAATCCACCCGTCAAGTCTCCGTAGCTTGCTGGCCACGGGCCGGGGTTGGTCCGGCTGGCGCGCTGGCTCGATCGGCGACGAGCATGTCCAGTGACCGCTCCATGGTCATCAGGCGAGATGAGATCTCATCGAGCCGCGCATCGAGCGCCCGGGCCGGATCCTGCTCCTGTGCGTGGCGCCGCCGCTGTGCGGCCTCCACGAAGGTCGACGTGATCAAGGCGGTGACGATGGCGAGCAGCGCGACCGACACGACCATCACGAACGAGCCGGTGAGGCGTCCGACCAGGCTCGTCGGCACCTTGTCGCCGTAGCCGACCGTGGTCACGGTCTGCAGCGTGTACCACAGGGCGCTGCCGTAGTCCGGGAACTCCTGACTGTCGAATAGCCAGACGATGAGACCTCCGACCAGGACGATGACGACGGTCGCGCCGATCATCAGTCGGGCGGCGTTCCGGAGGGACGCCGGATCCGACATGAAACGGTCGATGGAGCGTCGCAGCGGCACGAGGCTCGCGGGCCTCCGACTCGTTCGACTCGGATCAGACGCCACGACGGACCTTGATCCGGCCGTCGGTCTCGGCCTGGAGAAGCGCCTGGTAGTCGCGTCCGTTCTGTTCGGCATAGGCGACTGCGAACCGCGCGACCGCACGGTCGAAGTCATCGGTCTTGCCGAGGTAGCCAGCGATGGCCGATGCCGAGCCGGAGCGGGCATGGGCGCGGGCGAGGGCGATCGCGCAGTAGCGCGCATAGGTCGCCAGCCGCTGTTCTTGCTTGCTCTCGACTTCGTAGGAGGCCTTCCAGTCGCGGAGCTGGCGGACATAGAAGTCGTATGGCCGCCCGAGTTGGCCGATCCGCAGCCAGCCGAGGAATTGGTCGCTCGCTGCCTGCATCAGCCTCTGACCGGCCACGACCCGCTCGCCCTGCTCCTTGATGGCGCTTGCCTCGGTATAGCGCTCCAGGACCGAGGTTTGGGCTTCCTTCACCTGGAGGAACAGTGCGTCGTCGTTGCGCTGTCCGATGTTGAGGACCACGAATGCCTCGGTCCCGACCGAGCCGACGCCGACGACCTTGCGCGCGTAGTCGGCGAACCTGTACTCGTCGAGGATCGGCTGCATGTCCCGGCCCAGCGACCTGCGGTATGCCGTGAATCCTTCTCGAAGGGCGGCGTCGCGCTCGGGCGTGGCCTCGTAGCGAACGATCAGCGGGGGATTCGCCCGGATCCGCCAGCCGGCGTCGGTGTGCTCGGCGAGACTGCTCAGCGTGCCGAGGTTCGTTCTCGTGGAGGCCTTCTCGACGGCCCGGTGGGCGATCTTCTTGGTCCGGGCTGACCCTCGCTGCTCGACCTCCGCGAGCATCGCTGTGACGTCGATCCGCGTGTACCACGCATCCAGGAACGACATCGCGGCCAGACTCCGCATCTCAGTCCGGTAGGCGCCAGCCGCCGAGCGGGTGATCGTGCGGACCGCGGCTCGCTGATAGCCGGCGCCGAGCCCTGCCACCACCAGGCTGGCCGCGAGGCGCTTGACATCCCACTCGAAGGGCGCGGGATGGGTCTCATCGAAGTCGTTGACGTCAAAACTCAAGCGACGCTCCGGCGTCGCGAAGACACCGAAGTTCGACAGGTGGGCATCGCCGCAGGATTGGACGTAGATGCCGCTTGAGGGCAGGCGCGCCAGATCGGCCGCCATGACCAGGGCGGCGCCACGCAGGAAAGTGAATGGCGAGACCAGCATCCGGCCGTAGCGGATGGGCACGAGATCCGCGACGCGCGTCTCGCCCTGCTCGATCAGCAGCGCGACCGGGTCGGGTCGATCCGCCGGCACAGACCAGTCTCCGTGGACGCCGAGCGGCACCTCCGTGCGGCCCGCCCGGCCCGATGCGCGGTGTTCCGCGGCCGTGTTGCCCTCGATGTGTCGGCGTCGGACGCGCGGAGGCTTCGGGTCTGCCTGACTGTTCGGGTCTGCCTGACTGGTGGCGTCCGCTGAGCCGATCGTCCCGCCTGGTGTCATCGCTCATCTCCCTCGCTGTCATCACGCGGGCTCAGACCGCTTGACGATAGTGGACCCGCGGCCCCCGCCCGACCTCCTCCTATTCGGAGGATGACGCGGTGATCGTGCTCGAGCAGCCGATGTACGGCATCTGTCGGCGTGAGCGGCGAACGATGCGGCGGCGGATGTCTGATCGAGTCGGCGAGATCCGGGCTAAGGGTTGGAAGTGGGTGTTCCGTCGGGTCGCGCCTCTCGCGTTGAGACGTCCACGGATCATGACCAGGTAGTAGTCGCCGTGTCCGATTGCGTGATTGCCGCGATCCACTAATGGCTTCGCCGCAGGATGGACGTTCGCGCCTGGCGCGTGACTCTCCTCCTCGAGACAGCTGCTCGTAGGGCTCGCGTGCGAAGGACGTCCTCCGACGGGGAGGATGCGGGCGGCCTACGAGGTGGCCTACGGTGCGATCGTCCAGGTGGTCTCGAATGCGGTCGACGTATCTGGACTGTCCTCTCGAGCGTGACGGGACATTGCTGCGCACAAGGCGCGATCCACCACAAGAAGCGGCCGCTCTCGTCGACCGCGGGGAACCGAGGTAGCGATGTGACAGAACAACAGACGACCCCCGAGGCGACGTCGGCCAATACCTCCGACACCACCGTCGTCGCGGGCCAGGTGGCGGACGACCAAGGTGTGCTCGCCGAGGGCGCGGTCGCTGCCCAGGGTCGATCATTCGCTGATCGTGGCTCGTTTCGCGGACCCCACGCTGGCGATGGCTGCGTATGACGACCTCATCGATGCCGAGGTCGCGGGCCTGCTCGAGATCGACGGCGTCCTCGTCGTCAAGGCGGACGAGAGCGGCAAGCTCCACGTCCAGAAGATGACCGACCACAGCACGCGGACGGGTCTCAAGTGGGGCATCGTCGGCGGCGTGGTCGCGGCGATCTTCCTGCCCGCCACGATCGTCGCCGGCGCGGTCGCGCTCGGCGTCGCCGGCGCGGCGGCCGGCAAGGCCCGCAACCTCCACCACCGGGTCGAGGTCGAGAAGGAGCTCGCCGGGGTCATCACCCCGGGCACCTCGGGCATCCTCGCGCTCGTCTCGGCGATGGATGCCGACGCCGTCGCGCAGAAGATGCCGGCGGCCGAGCAGGTCAAGACGGTCCCGGTCGACGAGGCGACGGCCGGGGACATCAAGGCGGCCGCGACCGCGGCGGCGCACGACGGATCCGCGATCCCAGTCTGAGTTCGCGGCGGGCAGGGCCCGTTCGGCGAGCGACCGACGCCGGACATCGGGGAGCAGGGTCGAAGGAGACACAGGACATGGCAGAGAAGCACGTGACCGGCCCGATCCAGGTGTTCGTGGTCGGCTTTGACAAGTTCGAGGCGACCGGCCGGATCATGGCCGAGCTGCGCCGGGCGCGGAAGCGCGGCGTCATCCGCCTCGTGGACGTCATCTTCGTCCAGAAGAATCGGCACGGCGACATCGAGAACTCGATGCATATGACCGACCTCTCCGAGGACGAGCGGATGCGCCTCGGGTCGATCGCCGGTGGGCTGATCGGGCTGCACGCTGGCGGTGTGACCGGCATGGTCAAGGGCGAGGCGCTGGGTGCACTCGCCGTCGCCGAGCGCGACGCCGGACTCTCGGTGGACCGGATGCAGGAGCTCGCCGAGGCGATCCCCGCGGGCAGTGCCGCCGCGATCCTCGTGATCGAGCACCACTGGGCGGCGAACCTGCGCGACGCGATCGTCGACGCCGGTGGCCGGACGCTCATGCAGGCGATGCTCGCGCCCGACGCTCTCGCGATCGTCGGTGACGAGCTGCGCGTGAAGATGGAGGCCGAGGACGCGATCGAGGCCGCGGAGGAGGTCAAGCTGGCCGCCGCCATGGAGATCGCCCAGACCCTCGTCGAGGCCGAGCTGATCGAGGACGCGGCCATCGCCGAGGCGGCCGACGTCGTCGCCACGGCGCTCGCCGTCGAGGATGCCGCAGCCGAGGACGTCGTCGACACCCTGTTCGCAGCCTCGCTCATCGAGGAGTCCGCCAAGGAGGAGGCCGAGAACGTCGTCAAGATGTCCCTCGATGTCGAGGAGACGGCGACGGAGGAGGCCGAAGAGGCCGTGGCCGCGGCCGACGAGATCGAGGCCGCCGCGGCGCTCCGCGCGGTCCGCGCGCTCATCGCCGCCGACCTCATCGAGCGGAAGGCCGCCCAGGAGGCGGTCGATGCCCTCGTCGCGGCCGACATGATCGAGCAGGAAGCGGCCGACGAGGCGCTCGCGTCCGTCCTCGCCGCCGAGGAGGTGGGCGCCGGCGTGAGCTGAGAAGTCAGACATGCATCCAGGACCAAGCAGTTTCAACGAAGGGAGATCCTCAGATGACTGACGAGACGAAGAACGCGACGGCAACGCCGGATCAGCCGGTCGATGCCGCCGTGGTCGTGGCCGGTGACGACCTCGGTGTGGACGCTGTGGCAGGGATCGCGGTCCAGGGCAATCAGGCCCTCATCGTGGCCCAATTCGCCGACATGGATTCGGCCAAGGCGGCCTACGAGGCGCTGCTCGATGCAGAGGTCAACCGAGCGCTCGACATCGACGGTGTCCTGGTGGCCAACGCGGACGACCAGGGCAAGATCCACATCCAGAAGATGACCGACCACAAGACCCGCAACGGCTTCTTGTGGGGCGCCGTCGGCGGCGCGGTCATCGGCCTGATCTTCCCACCCACCATCCTCGCCGGAGCCGTGGCCGTCGGCGTCGCCGGTGCCGCGGTCGGGAAGGCGGGCAACGTGCTCATGAAGAGCGACGTGGCCGACGAGCTCGCCGGAGTCATCACCCCCGGCACGTCGGGCATCGTCGCGCTGGTGTCCGTCACGGCGGTCGACGCCGTCGAGGCCACCATCCCGGACGCCAAGGTCGTCAAGTCGGCTCCGATCAGCGACGAGGACGCCGCCGCGGTCAAGAAGGCCGCCAAGGCCGGGGGCGACAAGGCCGCCGGCTGACGTCATCGGGCGGGCGACCGTCCGCAACGAACAGGCCGAACACGGTGGCGGCCCGGGATCGTGCCGAACGACCCGGGTCGCCTCCATTCCATGAGAGCGGGGGTCAACCCCGGCCAAGAACCGACGTGACGTCAGTCACCCACAAAGGAGCTACGACAGCATGAACAGCCTGGGCGACTTCCTGATCTGGTCGATCGAGGTGTTCTTCCTGATCCTCGCGATCTGGATCTTCATCGCGATCTTCTCGGACATCTTCCGCCGGACGGACATCCACGGCGGCGCGAAGGCCGGCTGGATCCTGTTGATCTTCATCCTGCCGTTCGTCGGCTGCCTGATCTACATCATCGCGCGACCCAAGGTCACGCCCGGAGACGTCCAGATGATGGCCCAGGCCGACGCGGCCAACCAGGCTGTGGCCAATGTGTCGACGGCGGA
>CAWAHN010000009.1:0-495336 GCA_963781845.1 uncultured Chloroflexia bacterium
ATCATCACGTCGAGGGCGTAGTCCTCCATCGCCGGGTAGAGGATCTCCTCGACCGCGCGGTTCAGGCGGTGGATCTCGTCGATGAACAGGATGTCGTGCTCGTCGAGCGCGGTCAGGATCGCCGCCAGGTCCCCGGCGCGCTCGATGGCCGGTCCGCTGGTATACCGGACGTTGACCCCGAGCTCGCGGGCGATGATCGTCGCCAGCGTCGTCTTGCCGAGCCCGGGCGGCCCGTAGAGGAGGACGTGGTCGGCCGCCTCTCCCCTGCCCCGGGCGGCCTCGAGCAGGACGGACAGGTTGGCCTTGACCTCGCGCTGACCGACGTATTCGTCCAGGCTGCGGGGTCGGAGGGTGCCTTCGACCGCCCGATCGGCGTCGTCGAGAAGGTCGGCCGCGAGGATGCGTTCGGCGTCGTCGGTCATCGAGCGGATGCTACCACGGCCGGGGACCATTTCGCACGCCTGTTCTACCGCCGGGCGCTGTTGCGGCGGTCAATCGCGGAGCAGGGTCCGGAGCGCGGCCTTGACCCGTTCCTCGAGACTGGCCTCGCCGGCGCCGGGCTCGGCGAGAGCGGCCCGCGAAGCGTCGCGCGCCTCGGCCAGCGAATAGCCGAGCGCCTGGAGGGCGGCGACGACCTCGCCCTCCCCGGCCCCGTCGATCCCACCGGCCGACCTCGCCGCGACCCCGGCGGCGGCCACCTTCTCCTTGAGCTCGAAGATGATCCGCTCGGCCAGCTTCTTGCCGATCCCCGGGATGCTGACGAGCATCGCCTGGTCCTGCTCGATGATGGCCAGCTGGAGGTCGGCGACCGGGCGACTCCCGACGATCGCGAGGGCGACCTTCGGCCCGACGCCGGTCACGGTCAGCAGGAGCTCGAAGAACCCGAGCTCATCCGCCGTGCGGAAGCCGTACAGCGCCTGGAGATCCTCGCGCACCAGGTGGTGGGTGTGGAGCTTGAGCGTCGAACCCGGCCGGGCCACCGACAGGACCGCGGGCGCGGCGAAGACGCGGTAGCCGATCCCGCCGACCTCGAGGACGAGCGAGTCGGCCGCCACCGCACCGACCGTGCCCTCGACCGAGGCGATCATCGACCGGGCTTCCCGCCGGCACCGGTCCGCTCGGCGCGCTCCCGGGCGACCGCCTCGCGCACGGCCCGGTCGTAGGCGCTCTCCCCGCGAGCGATCGGCGCGATCGCCGAACGATCTAGGATGGCGGCGCCCTCCGGTCCGCCGACCCGCTCGCTGTTCGCGATGCAGATCGCCACGGCGAGGGCGTCCGCCGCGTCGTCCGGCGTCGGTACCGCCGGCAGCCCCAGGATCGTCGCGACCATCCGCCCGACCTGGGCCTTGTCCGCTGCACCGTATCCGGCGACCGCGCTCTTGACCTCGTTCGGGGTCGCCTCCCGGACGTCGACGTCGTGCTGGGCGGCAGCCAGGATCACGACGCCGCGGGCCTGGCCGACCGCGAATGCCGTCTGGACGTTCTTGCTGAAGAACAGCCGCTCGACCCCGACCAGGTCCGGACGGTGGGTCGCGATGAGCTCGCTCACCGCGTCGTGGATGATCCGCAGCCGCTGGCCGAGCGGGAGGTCGGGCGAGGTCACGATGCAGCCGACATCGAGGGACCGGAGCGTCGCGCCGTCGCGTTCGACGACGCCGTATCCGAGCGCGGCGGTCCCGGGATCGATCCCGAGGACGATCATCCTGCGACTTCGGCGAAGACTTCCTCGGGGATGTCGAAGTTGGCGGTGACCCGCTGGACGTCCTCGAGGTCCTCGAGCAGCTCGACCAGCCGGAGCGCCTGGCGCGCCCTGGCGACGTCGAGCTCGACGGTCTGCTTGGCGATCATCGCCGACTCGGCCTGGTCGACCTCGACCCCGGCCGCCTCGAGCGCCCGGCGGACGGCCTCGAGGTCGGCGGGTTCGGTGTAGATCTCGATCGGATCGACCGTCGTGTCCACGTCGCTCGCCCCGGCGTCGATCGCCGACAGCGCGATCGCGTCGGCGTCGGCGCCGATCGCGGTGATCAGGCCCTTCGGCTCGAACTGCCAGGCGACCGCGCCGGATCCGGCCAGCTGGCCGCCCGCCTTGGAGAAGATCGAGCGCACCTCGGCGGCCGTCCGATTGCGGTTGTCGGTCGCCGCCTCGACCAGGATGGCGACCCCGCCGGGGCCATACCCCTCGTAGACGATCTCCTCGAACTGCTCGCCGTCACCGCCACCGGTCGCCTTGTCGATCGTGCGCTTGATGTTGTCGGCCGGCATGTTGACCGAGCGAGCCTTCTCGATCGCCAGCCGCAACCGATAGTTCGCGTCGGGGTCGCCACCGCCCTGTCGGGCAGCCACCGAGATCTCCCGTGCGACCTTGGTGAAGAGGGCGCCGCGCTTGGCGTCATTGGCGCCCTTCTGGCGCTTGATCGTGGACCATTTGGAGTGACCTGACATCGCGGCGGAGTATAGCGGACTATGATGGCCGGACTGCCGCTGGCCCCTCTCGATCGGGCGCGTCGCGGCCCCGCCGCCCTCGGTCCAGCGTCCGTCGATCGCATCATGAGAGGACCCGCTGCATGACGACGAAGAGCGTTGATCTGGCCCACCTCCGAAGCGTCGTCCTGGCCGGCCATTCCGGCTCCGGCAAGACGACCCTGGCCGAGAACCTGCTGTTCAAGACCGGCGCGATCGCCCGCCTCGGGCAAGGTCGACGACGGGACGGCGGCCCTCGACTACGAGCCGGAGGAGCATCGGCGCAAGGAGTCGCTCAGCGCGGCCGTGGCGACCTTCGACGACGACGGGACGATCGTCACGATGGTGGACACGCCCGGCTACCCGGACTTCGTCGCCGAGGTCGTCTCGGCGATGGCCGCCTGCGACGGGGCGCTGCTCGTCGTCGACGCGTCGGGCGGGGTCGAGGCGGGCCTGGAGGCGGCGGTCGCACAGGCGCGAGCGTGGGGCCGCGCGGCCTGCTTCTTCATCAACAAGTGCGACCGCGAGAACGCCGACCCGACGGCGGCGCTCGATGCGTTGCGATCCTCCTTCGGGCCGAAGGTCGCACCGCTCCAGCTGGCCATCGGGGCGGCCGAGTCGTTCAGCGGGTACGTCGACCTGGTCCATCGGCGCGCCTGGCAGTGGGACGGTCGGCAGGAGGTCGAGATCCCGATCCCGTCGGACATGGACGCCGAGGTCGCCCGACGCCGCGACGAGCTCCTGGAAGCGGCCGCCGAAGCCGACGACGAGGTGCTCGCCAAGTATCTCGAGGGCGAGGAGATCAGCGACCCGGAGCTCGAGGCCTGCCTCCGCAAGGGCGTCAAGGAATCCGTCCTCGCCCCGGTCCTCGTCGGGGAGCGCCACGAAGGGGATCGGCCTGCGCGGGCTGCTCGACGCGTTCATCCGCTACCTGCCGTCCCCGGCCGACGAGCCGCCCACGGTGGCGACCGAGCCGAAGTCGGGCGACGAGATCCGGGTCGAGCCCGATCCCGACGGCCCGCTCCTCGTCCGCGTGTTCAAGACGGCGGCGGATCCATACGTCGGGCGCTTGACCTACCTGCGGGTCTACTCGGGGACGCTCCACGGGCAGGGTCACGCCTGGAACGCCAATCGGGACGAGGACGAGCGGATCGGGCAGCTCCTGCTGCTCCACGGCAAGGACCAGGAGCCGACGGGTGACCTGAAGGCCGGCCAGATCGGCGCGGTCGCCAAGCTGACCGTGACCGAGACCGGCGACACGCTGACCTCGAAGGAACGCCCGCTCGTGCTGCCGGCGATTTCGTTCCCCGAGCCGACCCTGCCGGTCGCCATCGAGCCGCAGACCAAGGCGGATCTCGACAAGATGGGCGCCGCGCTGCAGCGGATGCTGGAGGAGGAACCGTCGGCCCGGGTCGAGCGGTCGGCCACCGGCGAGCAGCTCCTCGTCGCCCTCGGCGAGGCGCACATCGCGGTGATCGCCGAGCGGCTGAAGCGCAAGTTCGGTGCGGCGATCGTGACGAGGACGCCGCGCGTGCCGTACCGAGAGACGATCCGCGGCAAGACCCAGGTCGAGGGCAAGTACAAGAAGCAGACCGGCGGGCACGGGATGTTCGGTCACGTCTGGATCGAGCTCGAGCCCAACCCGGGCGGCGGCTTGATCTTCGCCGAGCGGGTGGTCGGTGGGGCGGTCCCGAAGGGCTTCTTCCCGGGCGTCGAGAAGGGCATCCGCGAAGCCGCCGCCGAGGGCGTCCTGGCGGGGTATCCGCTCAACGACTTCCGGGCGACCCTCTACGACGGCTCGTTCCACACCGTC
This sequence comes from uncultured Chloroflexia bacterium, assembly GCA_963781845.1. Classification (GTDB taxonomy): domain Bacteria; phylum Chloroflexota; class Limnocylindria; order Limnocylindrales; family CSP1-4; genus Chersky-267. Next base: position 4,274 of record CAWAHN010000009.1, read on the forward strand.
GACTCGAACGAGCTGTCGTTCAAGATCGCCGCGTCGATGGCGCTCAAGAAGGGCGTCATGGACTGCAAGCCGGCGCTCCTCGAGCCGATCATGACCGTCCAGGTGTCGGTCCCGGAGCAGTACATGGGCGATGTCAACCGCGACCTCAACACCCGGCGTGGACGGGTCCTCGGCATGGACACGGCCGGTGACGGGATGCAGATCGTGTCGGCCCACGTCCCGCAGGCCGAGCTGTTCACCTACGCGATCGAGCTTCGGTCCCTGACCCACGGGCGCGGGACCTTCCACGCCGAGGTCGATCACTACGACGAGGTCCCGGCGCACGTCGCCGAGAAGGTCATCGCCGCACACCGCAAGGAGCTCGAGGCCGCAGGCGTCCACGTGGCCGGGGGACACTGACCCTAGAGCGTCGGCCTCCTGACGGAGTATCGCCAGGGTCCCGCCCAGGTCGAGCCGGTCCTTCGTAGAGCGCGCGTCCGACGATCGCGCCCGCGCAGCCGACCTGCCTGGCCGCGAGGACGTCCGCGGTCGAGCCGATCCCGCCCGACGCGACGACCTCGGCGCGACCGAGCGCGACCAGGCGTCCGAGGAGGTCGAGGTCGGGACCTCCGAGGAGTCCGTCCCGGTCGATCGCCGTGACGACGAGGGTGGCCACTCCCTCGTCCGCGATGCGAGTCGCCGCATCGATGACCGGGACGCCACGCGCGTCGGTCCGCCAGCCCGAGCCGATCGCAAGCCCGTCGCGGACATCGAGCGCGACGGCGATCCTTGCCACTCCGTGACGCGCCGACGAGTCGCCCGGCGAACCGTGGATCGTCGATCGCGGCCGTGCCGACGACCACTCGAGCCGCCCCCATCGCCAGCACGGCCGCGACGCTCGCCTCGTCGCGCAGCCCGCCCCCGACCTGGACGTCCAGCCGGTCCCCCACCGCCTCAACGATGGCCGCGATGACGGCAGCCTGCTGCGGCGAGCCTGAGCGAGCGCCGTCCAGGTCGACGACGTGAAGCCAGGTCGCGCCGACTCCGGCGAACCCGACCGCCACGTCGACGGGATCATCGCCGTAGATCGTCTCGCGATCGAAGTCGCCCTGTCGGAGGCGGACGACCCGTCCCCCACGGAGGTCGATCGCCGGCATGAGGACGAACGGCTTGACGGGTGCCATGCTGCCATTGTAGCGTTTTAGCACGCTAATATGCTAGTAGGCAGGACGAGACGGGAGATCACGATCCACGATGGCGAAAGAAGACAGCTGGCTGACCGATGACACGAGATGGCTGCTCGAGGCGATCGTCGTCCTCGACGATGTCGATGAGGCCGCGGACTTCCTGCGCGACCTGTGCACCCTCGGCGAGCTGCGCGACATGAGCCAGCGCTGGGCGGTCGTCCGGTTGCTCGACGCCGGTCTTCACTACGGGGAGATCTCGCGGGAGACCGGCGCCAGCACGGCGACGATCACGCGGATCGCGTCGTGGCTCTACCACGGCGAGGGTGGCTACCGCCGGATGCTCGACCGGATGGCCGAGCGGAGCAAGGCCGGGACGAAGCCGTACCCGCCCGGCAGCGAACGATGAGGGAGCGGCTGCGGCTGGCCGTCCCGAACAAGGGCCGGCTCGTCGAACCGACGCTGGCGCTTCTCCACGATGCCGGGCTGGTCTTCGAGGAGCACGATCGCAGCCTCGTGGCTCGCGTCCAGAACTTCGACCTGGACATCCTGTTCGTGCGGACGAACGACGTCATCGAGTTCGTCGGCGACGGCGTGGCGGACATGGGCGTCACGGGCATCGACCTTCTCTCGGAGACCGGGTCGGGACTGCCGGTCGTCCGCGAGCTCCGTTACGGTCGCTGCCGTCTCGCGGCTGCCGTCCCGACCGACTCCCCGATCGCGACGGTCGAGGCGCTCCGCGGCCATCGGGTGGCCACGGCTCATCCGAACACGACCCGGCGGTTCTTCGCCGAACGAGGCATCGCGGTCGACGTCATCCCGATCTCGGGCGCCGTGGAGGTCGCTCCGCGACTCGGCTTGGCCGAGGCGATCGTCGACCTCGTGTCGACCGGGTCGACCCTCCAGATGAACGGTCTCCGACCGATCGGCGACGTCCTCGCGTCACAGGCCGTCCTCATCGCCAACCCCGCCGCCCAGGTCGAGCGGGCGACGGACCTCGGCGCGATCGAGACCATGCTGTCGGCCGTCCTCGCCGCACGCGGTCGGAAGTACCTGATGATGAACGCCCCGGCGACGAAGCTCGATGAGCTGAGCGGCCTGCTCCCCGGCCTCGAGTCGCCCTCGGTGATCCCGCTCACGCATCCGGGCATGATCGCGATCCACGCGGTGGTCGATGCGGACGCGGTCTGGAGCCTCCTCCCCCGCCTCAAGGCCGCCGGAGCCTCCGGCATCCTCGTCCTGCCGATCGAGAAGATCGTCGCATGACCCCGACGCCCTTCACGATGAGCGATCCCGTCGCGCCGGCCGGCTACAGCTGGGAGGCGACCAGCGAGCAGGTCGCCGCCAGGTACGGCATCGCGGTGGACCGCGTCGTCCGGTTCGACCTCAACACGAGCCCGACCCCGCCCGACCTCGCCGCCCGGATCCTCGCCTCCGGCGAGTTCGAGACGAGCCTGTCCGAGTATCCACCGTCGGACTATCGCCGTCTGACCGAGGCCGCCGCACGGCGCTATGGGGTCCCGATCGAGGAGATCCTGGTCGGAGCCGGCGCCGACGAGGTCCTCGACATCGTCGCCAAGACGTTCCTTCCGGCCGGCGGAGCGGCGATCCTCCCGACCCCGTCGTATGCCATGTACCGCGTCCTGACCGAGCAGCGCGCGGCGCGGCTGATCGCGATCCCCCGTCAGGGGCCCGATGCCGGATACGCCATCGACGTCGCACGGATCCGGGCGGCAGCACCGGAGGCGGATCTCATCTGGCTGTGCAGCCCGAACAACCCGACCGGGCTGCCGGAGCCCGACGGGACCATCGCAGCTCTGCTGGCTGCGATCCTCGACGACGCCTCGGCCGACGGGCGCACCGCTCCCGTGGTGGTCCTCGACGAGGCCTACGCGGAGTTCACCGGATCGAGCCTCCACCCGCTCCGCGCAGGCTACCCCCGGCTCATCGTGGTCCGGACGCTGAGCAAGGCATATGCCCTCGCCGGTCTTCGCGTCGGCTTCGCGCTCGCGGCGCGACCCGCGGTCGCCGCGATGGAGCCGTATCGCCCGCCGGGCTCGGTCTCGACGGTCTCCGTCACCGTCGCGACGCATGCCCTCGAGGACGACGCGATCGTTCGGGAGGCGGTCGAACGGGTGGCGTCCGAGCGCGACCGTCTGACGTCGGCGCTCGGACGGATCGGCTGGCATCCCGGCCCGAGCCGGACGAACTTCCTGCTCGTCGCGTTCGACAGCGCGGAGCGAGCCGCCGAGGTCGCCGATGGGCTCCTTCGGCGCGGCCTCGTCCCGCGCACCTTCCCCGCCACCCACCCGCTGGCGGACCACCTGCGGCTGACGGTCCGGTCGATCGACGAGGACGACCGTCTGATCGGCGCGGCCGCCGAGATCGAAGCCGAAGGCAAGGAGCCCGCTCCATGACCACGCCATCCGGCCCGGGAGCCACGACCGTCACGGCCCGTTCGGGACGGCGGGTGAGCCTCGCTCGCACGACCCGTGAGACGACGATCTCGCTGACGCTCGATCTCGACGGGACCGGTCGGTCCGGGATCGCGACCGGCATCGGAGCCTACGATCACCTCCTGTCCTCGCTCGCCCATCACGGCCTGTTCGACCTCGAGATCCGGGCCACGGGCGACCTCGAGGTGGACGAACACCACACCGTGGAGGACGTGGCGCTCGTCCTGGGGTCCGCGTTCGCCGAGGCGCTCGGGGATCGCGCCGGGATCGCCCGGTTCGGCGACGCCCGTGTCCCGATGGACGAAGCCCTGGCCGGCGTCGTCATCGATATCGGCGGTCGACCCTACGCCGTCATCGACCTGCCGTTCCGCGGCGAACGCGTCGGACAGCTCCCGCTCCAGCTCGTCGAGCACGCCCTCGAGGCGTTCGCGCGGACGGCCGGCGCCACCGTCCACGTCACGGGCACCGGCCGGAACGACCACCACCTCGCCGAGGCCGCCTTCAAGGCACTCGGGCGCGCCCTGCGAGCCGCCTGCGCCCCGGATCCGCGGCGGACGGGCGTCGCCTCGACGAAAGGGAGTCTCGGGTGACGCGCGGGATCCGCGTCGCGGTCGTCGACTACGGGGCGGGCAACCTCGTCAGCATCGGCCGGGCGCTCGAGTCCGTCGGCGCCGACGTGACCGTCGTCGGCGACCCTGCCGGGATCGCCCGGGCGGACGCGCTCGTCGTCCCCGGGGTGGGCGCGGCGGCACCGGCGATGGCCCGCCTCGCCCGCCAGCGGCTCGTCGAGCCGATCCGCGCCTGGATCCTCGACGACCGCCCGTTCCTCGGGATCTGCCTCGGCCTCCAGCTGCTCTTCGACGGGAGCGACGAGGACGGCGCGGAGACCCTCGGCGTCCTCCGCGGCCGGACGGTCCCGCTGGTCGACCCGCCGACGCTCCCACACATCGGCTGGAACCAGGTCGAGCGACGCCGCCCGCACGCGATCCTCGAGGGCATCCCCGACGGCGCGGACCTGTACTTCGTCCATTCGTACGCCGTGGCGCCGCTCGATGAGTCGCTGGTCGTCGCCGAGACCGCCCACGGCGGTCGGTTCGCCAGCGTGGTCGCCCGGGATCGCCTGCTCGGGGTCCAGTTCCATCCCGAGCGGAGCGGCCGCGACGGTCTCAGGCTGCTCGCCAACTTCGTCGGCCTGGCCGCACCCGCGGCCGAACACCGGCCGGGCCGCACGGCCGCGACGCCGGGGGTGCGCTGATGCTCCGGCGACGGGTGATCCCGTGCCTCGACGTGGCCGACGGGCGCGTGGTCAAGGGCACCCGGTTCGTCGACCTCGTCGACGAGGGCGATCCGGCGGAGCTTGCCTCGCGCTATGCGGCCGAGGGCGCCGACGAGCTCGTCTTCCTGGACATCACAGCGGCTCCGGAGCGACGCGGGACGCTCCTCGACGTGGTCGAGCGCACGGCCCGCGAGGTGTTCATCCCGTTGACCGTCGGCGGCGGGGTCCGATCGGTCGACGACATGCGAGCGGTCCTGCGCGCGGGCGCCGACAAGGTCGGGCTCAACACGGCGGCGGTCTCCGACCCGGCCCTGATCGCGCGCTGCGCGGCCCGCTTCGGCCGCCAGGCGGTCGTCGTGGCGATCGACGCCCGGACCCGCGTCGACGCATCGGGCTGGGAGGTCGTCGTCCGCGGCGGTCGCGACGCGACCGGTCTCGATGCCGTCGACTGGGCCGTCCGAGCGGCCGAGCTCGGGGCCGGCGAGCTGCTGGTGACGTCGATCGACCGGGACGGCACCCAGAGCGGCTTCGACACGGGCCTGCTGCGGGCGATCGTCGACCGGGTCCGGGTCCCGGTCATCGCGTCGGGTGGAGCCGCCGGCCCGTCCGACTTCGTCGACGCGGTCCGCCTCGGCGGCGCGGACGCCGTCCTCGCCGCGTCCGTGTTCCATCGCCGGATCCACACGGTCGGCGACGTCAAGGCAGCGATGGCCGCCGCTGGCCTGCCGGTCCGGATCGCCCGTGAGGCCGTCGCGTGAGCGCGTTCACCCCCGAGCCGGCGCCCGCGGAGGCGTTCGACCCCGCCCGGGTCGCCTACGGCCGGTCCGATGGGCTGGTCCCAGGGGTGGTCCAGGATCGCACCGACGGACGGGTCCTGATGGTCGCCTATCTCGACGCCGAAGCGCTCGCCGCGACCCTGGCCACCGGTCAGGTCCACTTCCACTCGCGCTCGCGCGGGACCCTCTGGCGCAAGGGCGAGACGAGCGGGAACGTGCTGGAGCTGCGGGCCATCGCGCTCGACTGCGACGGCGACGCGCTGCTCCTGACGGTCGACGCCGCCGGCCCGACCTGCCATCGGGGGACCCGGAGCTGCTTCGACCCCGACCGGGCCGACGATCCCGACCGGACGGACCATGACGATCGCGCCGGCGACGCCGGATCCGCCGGCGGGCTCGTCGCCGATCAGGGCTTCGCCTGGCTCGAGACCCTCTGGGCGACGATCGTCGAGCGCGTCGAGAGCCGCCCGCCCGACTCCTACACCGCCCGGCTCCTCGACGGCGGGGTCGATGCCGTGGCCCGGAAGGTGACCGAGGAGGCGACCGAGGTGCTCATCGCCGCCAAGGACGACGCCGCCGTCGCCGAGACCGGTGGCGATCGCCACGGGACCCGGGCCGCCCTGGCCGGGGAGGCGGCGGACCTCGTCTACCACAGCCTCGTCCTGCTGGCCGAGCGAGGACTCGCGCCGCGCTCCGTGATCGACGCGCTGCGCGCTCGCCACACGGGCTGAGACGCCCCCGACGTCCCGCCGTTCAGGCGTCGTCGACGCGGGCGATCCGGTACGTCTTCTTGCCGCTCCTCAGGATCAGGTACCGGCCGGCGATCGGAGCCGGGATCGTCGCGTCCGCGCCCGACAGGCGCTCCTCGTTGACCGACACCCCACCCTGGCCCAGCGCCCGGCGCGCCTCGCCGTTCGAGCTGAACAGCCCGGCGGCGACGGTCAGGGCGATCGCCCCGCCGGCGACGTCGTCGGGTCGCACCACCGCGTTCGGGAGCTGCTCGAACGCGAACGCGAGGGTCGCCTCGCCGAGCTCCGGCAGACGCCGACTGAAGACGGCCTCGCTGACCTCCTCGACACGGCTCGCGACGTCGGCGCCGTGGACCCTGGCCGTCAGGTCGCCCGCGAGCGCGCGCTGGAGGATCCGTCGTTCGGGCGATCCATCCGCCTCGGCCTCGAGCGCCTCGATCGCCGGCCGATCGAAGAGCGTGAACAGTCGGATCAGCCGTCGGACCTCGACGTCGTCGGCGTCGAGCCAGAACTGGTAGAAGGCGTACGGCGACGTCCGCGTCGGGTCGAGCCAGACCGCTGTCCCGTCGGCCGTCTTGCCGAACTTCTGGCCGTCGCCGGCGAGGAGCAGCGGGAAGGACAGGGCGTGGGCAAGGTCCTCCGCTTCGCCCGAGCCCTCGACCCGTCGGATGAGCTCGAGACCGGCGGTGATGTTGCCCCACTGGTCCGCCCCGCCGGTCTGCAGCTCGACGTGCAGCTCGCGATACAGGTGCAGGAAGTCGGCCGCCTGCAGGAGCATGTAGCTGAACTCGGTGTACGACAGGCCGCCGTCCAGCCGGTTCTGGACGGAGTCCTTGGCGAGCATGTAGGGGACCGTGAAATGCTTCCCGACGTCGCGCAGGAACTCGAGCATGCCCATCGAGCCGAGCCAGTCGAAGTTGTCGACGACCTTCGCCTGGGCGGGCCCCGGGCTGAAGTCCAGGAAGTGCTCGAGCTGGGCCTGGATCGCCGCCGTGTTGGCGATGACCTGGGCGCGGTCGAGGAGGTTGCGCTCGGAGGACCGTCCGGACGGGTCGCCGATCATCCCGGTGCCGCCCCCGACGACGACCACCGGCATCCCGCCGTGGCGCTGGATGTGCATCAGCCCGAAGATCGGGACGAGGTGGCCGGCGTGGAGCGATGAGCCGGTCGGATCGAACCCGTTGTACGCGTTGATCGGCCGGCCGCCGGCCAATCGGGCGTCGAGTCGGGGGGTCCGATCCTGGACCAGCCCGCGCCAGCCGAGCTCGGCGAGCAGGCCGTCCGGATCGGGGGCGCCCGCGACGGGACCCGTCACAGGGCGCTGGAGCGGGGCGTCAGAACGCGAGGTGGGGGGCCGAACCTGTCCATGTCCTCCCCTATGCTATCGTGACCCAGCTCATGCAGACCAGCCTCGCGCGGCGTCGGCGGCACCGTCGGAACGGTGGTCGACCCCGGAGTAGCGGCGTCGCCTCGAAGGTGGCCATCGCGCTCCCCTTGTTCCTGTTCGGGACCTTCGTCGTCCTCGGCCTCGTCGGGGCCAGCGCGGCGGTCGGTGCGTACGGCTACTACAGCCAGGGTCTCGAGGACCCCAAGAAGCTGCTCGAGTCGCTCGATTTCGCCGAGGAGACGGTCGTCTACGACCGGACCGGGACGGTCGAGCTCGCGCGCTTCGGCCAGGTCAAGCGCGACGTCGTCGACTACGACACCATCCCCGCCTGGCTGATCGATGCCACGACCTCGACCGAGGACAAGACGTTCTGGGACAACGCCGGGTTCGACCCGGTCGGGATCGTCTCGGCCGCGATCGACACCGCGCAGGGCAACGAGCGTGGCGCATCGACCATCACCCAGCAGCTCGTCCGCGCCAGGCTGCTGCCGCAGAGTGCGTTCGCCGGCACCCGCTACGAGCGCAAGGTGCGCGAGATCATCCAGTCGATCCGGCTGACCCAGGAATACCAGGGGATCGACGGCAAGAAGAAGATCATGGCGGCCTATCTCAACCAGAACTTCTACGGCAACCGGAGCTACGGGATCAAGGCTGCCGCCAAGGGCTATTTCGGGATCGACGACCTGTCGAAGCTGACCCTCGCCCAGGCGGCGATCCTCGCCGGCATCCCCCAGTCGCCGACCTCCTACGACCTGATGAAGAACGCCGAGGAGGTCTGCACGGTCCAGGTCGCGGCCGGTAAGGACTGCCCCGACGGCAAGACCGTCCTCCAGGTCCCCGACGACTCGCCGATCGTCCAGCGCCGGGACAAGATCCTCGACCTGATGAAGACGCGCAGCGTGCTGACGGTCGGCCAGTTCACGGACGCCGACTTCGAGGCGGCCAAGAAGGAGCCGGTCATCCTGACCCCGCCGGCGAGCGCGAACTGGCTCGCCCCCCACTTCGTCTGGCAGGTCCGCCATCAGCTCGGGACGATCCTGTGCGGCGAGGACCAGGCGGACACCTGCGAGGCCGTCGACACCGGCGGGTACAAGGTCATCACCTCGCTCGACTGGAAGCTCCAGAAGAAGGCCGAGAAGTGGGTCAAGGCGGCCGCCATCGCGCCGAACCGCGGGAACACCTCCGCCTACCTTCGCAGCATCGGCGTGTCGTACGCGGCCTGGATCCGGGATCTGAAGGGTCGCGGGATCTACAACGCCGCGCTCGGCGCCGTCGACTACAAGACGGGCCAGATCCTGGCCTACGTTGGCAGCGGCTCGTACTACGAGAAGCCCCACGGCAAGAAGTTCCAGCCCAAGTTCGACGTCCTCGGCGACGGTTGGCGCCAGGCGGGATCCGCGTTCAAGCCGATCAACTACCTGACCGGCATCGAGGACAAGACCCTCACGGCGTCGTCGCTGTTCATGGATGTCGTAACGAACTTCGGCGGTGGTTACGCCCCGGGTGACGCCGACCTGGCCGAACGCGGCCCGCTTCGCCTCCGCCAGGCGATCCAGCTGTCGCTCAACATCCCGGCCATCAAGGCCGCCCTGATCAGTGGGCCGGACCACGTCTACGAGTTCGCCAAGAAGCTCGGGATCCAGTGGCAGTCCACGAAGAACCCGGCCGGCGGGTCGATCGGCATCGGGACCGTCGAGCTCCACTACATCGACCTGATCAGCGCCTACGGCGCGATCGCCAACGGCGGGGTCCTGATGCCGCGGACGGCGATCCTGTCGGTCCAGGGGACCGACAACAAGGGTGCTTCGACGACCGTCTGGCCGACCACGACCAAGAAGCCCACCGGGACGCAGGCGATCAGCGCCGGCGGGGCCTGGATCATGCAGGACATCCTGCAGTCGAACACGGACCCGCGGAGCAACCCGTTCTGGTCGCGGCGCGCGCTGTACAGCGGCGGTCGGCGGCGACCGGCGGCGCTCAAGACCGGGACGACGAACGACGAGATCGACCTCGCGGCGATGGGCTTCGTGGCCGCTCCGAAGGATCCCAAGCAGCCGGCGCTCGTCGTCGGGGCCTGGATGGGAAACTCGGACAACGGCGCCCCGCCGCGCGGCACGGTCGCTCTCGAGACGGCCGCCAGCCTCTGGCAAGCGTTCTTCCAGGACGCCCTCAGGGGCGAGCCGATCGCCCAGTTCGAGAGCAAGCCCAAGGGCGTCATCCAGGTCGCGGTCGATGCCAACAGCGGGATGTTGCCCGGACCGTTCACCCACAAGACGTTCAAGGAGTTCTTCATCCAGGGCACCGCGCCGAAACAGGCCGACGACACCAAGACCGGGATCGCGATCGACAAGGCCACCGGTAAGCTGTGGCAGGACGGCTGCCTCGGTCCGAAGGTCACCAAGGGCTTCATGGACCTGTCCGGCGTCGAGGCCGGTTGGCCGAACTGGCAGAAGTTCGACCGGGCCTGGGCGGCTCGGGCGGCCAAGGGCGTCGGCGTCCGCGGTGGACCGAAGCACACCCCGACCGAGTACTTCGGCTTCGGGAGCTACTTCCCGTTCGGCGCCACGTGGGGTGCGCCGTTCGCACCGACGAAGATGTGTCCGATCGGCGGGCCGCACCCCACGCCTCCCCCGTTCCCCAGCGGCAGCCCGTTCCCGACCGAGAGCCTGCCGCCGGCCCAGCCGCGCCGGCGTCGGCCGACCGTCAAAGGCTGACGATCGTCGCCCCGTCCCCGCCTTCGCCCCGCTCGCCGGGCCGGAGGTCGCGGACGAGCGGGTTCGCGGCGGCGTCGGCTCGGACGGCGTCGCGCAGCGCCCCCGTCCCCAGGCCGTGGATGACGGTCACCCGGTCGAGCCCGGCCAGCGACGCGTCGTCGAGGTAGCGGCCCAGGATCTCGAGCGCCTCGTCGACCCGCGCCCCGCGCAGGTCGAGCGACGAGGCGACCGTGCGGCTCCGCGGTGCCCCGACCCCGGCGCCCGAACCTCGATCGGGGGTCGACCCGGCCGGGGAGCCGGCGGACGACCGCCCCCGCGGGTCGCGCGGCTCGCGACGTCGCGTCGCACGCATCGCCGAGCGTTCGCTCGGCCAGATGGCGGCGAGCGTCTCCTCGACCGGGACCGTCGGCTCCGGACCGACCGACGGCTCGAGGTCCGCGGCGTCGACGGTGATGCGGAGGCCCCCGGCTTCGAGCGTGACCCGCTTGCCGCTTCGTTCGAGGGCGGCGATCCGGCCCTCCCATCCCTGGCTCCGGCTGCGGGCGCGGTCGCCGAGCTGCCATACGCGCGGGACGTCGGCCACGACCGGCTCGATGGGTGGCGCGACCACCTCCGGCACGGCCGCCAGGAGCGCCTCCGCATCGGCGATCGCGCTGTCGAGCGCCTTGGCGGTCACCGTCTCGCGCTCCAAAGCCCGGCGTGTCGTCCGGATCTCCTCGCGCAGGTCCGCCACGCTCCGTTCCGCCTCCGCGCGGGCGGCCGTCACGACCTCGTCGCGTTCCCGGCGGGCCGCTCGGCGCTCGTCCTGGGCCTGACGCAGCGCGTCGAGCGCCCGGGCCTCGGCGGCGCGGGCTCGCTCCAGCGCATCGCTCGTCTCGTCCTCGGCCGCCCGGAGGGAGGCGAGGGTCGCCTCGAACGTCCGCTGGTTCTCGGTCAGCCGGGACCGCGCATCGTCGACGATGGCCGCTGGGAGGCCGAGGCGCTCCGCGATCGCGAACGCCTGGCTTCCGCCCGGGAGCCCGATCGTCAACCGATAGGTCGGCGTCAGCGACTCGAGGTCGAACTCCACCGACGCGTTCCGGGCGGCAGGCGTGGTGTGGGCATAGGCCTTGAGCTCGGCGTAGTGGGTCGTCGCGGCCACGAGTGCACCGGCCCGGATGAAATGGTCGAGAAGGGCCTGGGCGAGCGCCGATCCCTCGGTCGGATCCGTCCCCGCGCCGAGCTCGTCGAGCAGGACCAGCGTCCCCGGCCCGGCCGAGTCGACGATCCGGATGATCGACCGCAGGTGTCCGGAGAAGGTCGACAGGCTCTGGGCCACCGATTGTTCGTCGCCGATATCGGCGAACACGTCGCCGAAGACCGGGAGTCGCGAACCGGCCTCCGCCGGGACGTGGAGCCCGGCCTGGTGCATCAGGGCGAGCAGCCCGAGGGTGCGCAGCGTCACGGTCTTGCCACCGGTGTTCGGACCGGTGACCACGAGGGCCGTGTAGCCGTCGCCGAGCCGGATGTCGATCGGGACGACCCGCCCCGACAACCCGGGATGACGGGCACCCAGCAGGACCACCTCCGATCGATCGGCGGTCGTCGCCCGGACGCCGTCCATCTCGGCGGCGAGACGCGCCTTGGCCGCCCACAGGTCGAAGTGGGCAAGAGCGCCGAGCGACGAGCGGAGGATGACCGCGTTGGCGGCGACGAGCGCCGACAGCTCATCGAGGATCCGTTCGATCTCCTCGCGCTCGGCGGCCTGCGCCTCGCGCCAGGCGTTGCCGAGCTCGACGGCGACGAGGGGCTCCACGAACAGGGTCTGGCCGCTGCCGGAGGCGTCGTGGACGATGCCCTTGACCCGGCTCCGGGCGTCGGCCCGGACCGGCACGACATAGCGGCCGTTGCGCAGGGTGATGATCGGCTCCTGGAGCGCCCCGGAGGCCGTCTCGGACTGGACGAGCGCGTCGAGCCGGCGGCGCAGGCGGTCGTAGGCGACCCGGACCGCGGCGCGCAGACCGCCGAGACGGGGCGACGCGCTGTCGAGCAGCTCCCCGACGGGATCGAAGCTCCGCGCCAGCGTGCCGCGCAGCGCGGGCAGCGGATGGAGCTCGCGCCCGAGCTCGCGCAGCAGCGGTCGCCGCTCGTCGGCGAGCGCTGTGCCGAGCCGACCGACGGCGTCGAGGGTCTCGGCGATCTCGAGGAACTGGCCGGGATCGAGACGGCCGCCGCGCGCGGCCCGTTCGATCCACGGTCCGATGTCGTGGGCCGCACCGATCCCGACCGTCGGTCGCTCCTCCAGGAGCGCGCGTGTCTGGTCGGTCTCGTCGAGTCCCCGGGCGACGAGGACCGGATCGTCCCAGGGCGCGATCGACTCGGCCAGGCGTCGCCCCGGAGGGAAGGTCGTCAGCCCGGCCAGGCGCTCCCGGATGGACGGGAATTCGAGGAGCTGGACGGACTTGTCATCCATCGACGGCGTCGCGACTCAGCCTCGAGGGCCGGACAGCGCCCGACTCCCGACCGCCAGGAAGCGCCAGGGCACGCTCGTCCACGGCTCGCCGGCGTACCCGATCCCGACTCGGGCGGTCGTCGCGACCTCCGCCGGCGGAACCTGCCCGGCCGCGGGCTCGAGGCGCAGACGGGACGACGGGTCGCACAGGTCGAGGCCGGTCGAGGACCGATCGAGCCCGAAGGCGGCGCCGACGAGACCGGGTCCGGCGGCGAGCCGGAGCGCCGGGAGCGTCTCGATCCGCCGGAGCTCGCGGGCCAGCGCCGGGGCGTCGGGCACGTTCCGCCGGCGTGTCGCGGCGCGGCGGATCCGCAGGGTCCGGGCGGCGTCGATCCCCGTGTCGAGCTCGACCGCGCGGATGAGGATCGCGGCGGGGCGCCCGGCCGGTTCGGTCACCACGTTGAGACAGGTGTGCATGCCGTAGACAAGGTACAGGTAGGCGTGGCCGGGGTCCCCGTACATCACGGCGTTCCGGTCCGTCGGCCCGAACCTGGCATGCGACGCGCGGTCGTCCTCGCCGATGTACGCCTCGACCTCGACGATCCGTCCGCCGACCCGACCGACCGCCGGGTGGTCCGCGACCAGGCGCGACCCGACGAGGGCCCGCGCCGCGATCAGCGTCGAGCCGGCCAGGAGGTCGCGGGCGATCGTCGGGATCGGGCTCAGGATCGGGGGAACAGCGCGCGGATGTCCGAGGGGACGAGCGGGCCGGTCACGACCACGAAGATCGGGATGAGGGTGTCGCGGAAGACCGAGGCGGTGCCCGACGCGTTGATCGCCCCGTACAGGTCCTTGAGCTGGGAGATCTGCTGGTCGCCGATCCCGACCGGAAGGCGGAAGAACGAGTCGAGGATGGCGATCCCGCAGCCGATGATCAACAGCGCTTCGACGACGCCCAGGATCCCCCCCAGCAGCTCGTCGACGATGGGCCACTTGGCGAGGATCGGGGTCCGCTTGTAGAACGCCTGGATGGCGATGGCGAAGACGACCGAGAAGACGATGAACATGACCCCGAAGGCGATCATGTACGAGTACTGGCGTGGGAACTGCGACCAGCTGTCGGCCAGGAACGAGCCGAGCGTATCGCGCAGCTGGGCCGCGAGCAGGAACGAGAAGGCGATCGAGGCGATCCCCAGGAGCCGTCGGATGACGCCCTGGGCGAAGCCGACGACGAACATCACGACGCAGAAGCCGATGACGAGCCAATCGAACGCCGCGGTGTTCGTGATCGTCTGGACGATGTCCACGAGGTCTCCCTAGAACGGATCGAGACTCGCGGCCGGCCGGGCAGGCCGCGAGGCGGCGCAAGGGTAACGCGTGACTATCGGCGCAACAAGCAGGACGATGGTCAGGTGCGCAGGCGCGACCCCACCTGCTCGGCGAGCGCCGCGGTGATCGAGCCGAGCTCGGCGTCGATCTCGGCGTCGGTCAGCGTCCGGTCCGCGGCCTGGAACACGAGGCGCTCGGCCAGGCTCTTCTCCCCGTCCCCGAGCGGGGCTCCGCGGTAGACGTCGAACAGCCGGACATCGACCAGGAGCGGGCCGGCCGCCCGTCGGATGGCGGCCTCCACGGCGCCCGCTGCGACCGCCTCGGCGACCACCACCGCAAGGTCCCGCTCCACGGCGGGCTGGCGGACGATCGGGGCGACCCTGGTCACGGGCAGCTGACCGCTGGTCAGCCCGGCGATCGACAGCTCGGCCACGATGAGCCGATCCACCCGCAGCTCCCACCGTTCGACCAGCGACGGGTGGAGCTCGCCGACCCGACCGCTCAGGCCCAGCCGGCCGTCGGCGGTGCGAGCCTCGACCGAGGCGGCCCGGCCCGGATGGAGGATCGGCTCGTCGCCGAGGGATGTCCACGACGGGCGGTCGAGCCCGATCCTGGCCGCCAGCAGCTCGACCAGGCCCTTGACGTCGTCGAGGTCCGCCGGCCGGCTGGGTCGGTTCCAGGCGGCCGGGTCGCGATCACCGGCCAGGCCGATCGCCAGGCGCCACCATTCGGAGGCCGCCTCATGATCGCGGCCGTAGCCCTTGCCGATCTCGAACAGGGCGAGGTCGGAACGGCCGTTCCGGACATTCGTGGCGACGACCTCGGCCAGGCTGCCGAGCAGACCCTGGCGCATGACCGAGTGGTCCGGCGCGAGCGGGTTGAGGATGGCGATCGGCGCCCCACCGGCGGGGACCTCGCCGTCGGCGGGGCCGGCCGCCGATCTCCAGGCGAACGCGTCGAGGAGCCGCGGCGAGACCAGGGCATGGGTGACGATCTCGGTGACACCGGCGCCGACCAAGGTCTCGCGGACCGCGTCGCGAAGCGACAGCGGACTCGGGGTCCAGGGCGGCGGAGCGGTGTCCGGGAGGGTCGGCGGGATGGACTCGTAGCCGTGGACCCGGGCGACCTCCTCGGCGATGTCGCCCTCGATGGCGAGGTCCCGGCGCCACGTCGGGATCCGCGCGATCAGGACCTCGTCGGCCGCGATCTCGACGGTCAGCGGGTCCGTTCCGCCGGCAACGGCGACGACGGTCGGGCCCGTCGCCCCGGCGGTCTCGATCGCCGCCCGGGCGAGGACCGTCCGCTGGGCGTCGGGGTCGAGGTCCAGACCGAGCAGACGCGAGACCCGTCCGGGGCGGAAGGCGACCGTCTGCTCGACCGGCTCAGCCGGGGCGCTGTCGACCCGTCCGTGGCCGAGCGTCCCGCCGGCCCACTCGAGGATCAGCTGGGCGCACCGGTCCGCGCCGATCCGGGCGAGACGGTACTCCTGGCCCTTCTCGAAGCGCAGGCTGGCTTCCGAGCGGAGCCCGTAGCGCTGGCCGGTCCGACGGATGCTGATCGGGTCGAAGATCGCCGACTCGACGATCACGGCGGTCGTGCCGTCCGAGATCTCGCTCGAGACGCTGCCCATCACCCCGGCGATGCCGATCGGGCCGTTCGCGTCGGCGATGATGAGCGTGTCCGGGTCGAGGGTCCGGGCCACGTGATCGAGCGTCTCGAGCCGCTCCCCCGCCGTCGCTCGTCGGACGACGATCCGGGCCTGTCCGCCATCGTCACGCGCCACCGCCGCGGCATCGAAGGTATGGATGGGCTTGCCCAGCTCGAGCATCACGTAGTTGCTCGCGTCCACGACGTTGCTGACCGGGCGCATCCCGGCGGCCAGCAGTCGCGACTGGACGGTGCGCGGTGACGGGCCGATCCGGACGTCGCTCGACCAGCGACCGACGAACCGCGAGCAGAGCTGGGGTTCGAGCACCGCGACCGCCAGGCGGGCCGCGGTCGGATCGGCGGTGTCCTCGACCAGCTCGATGACCGGCGGGCGGACGGGCGCCCCGGTGACGATCGAGATCTCACGCGCCAGACCGAGGATCGACAGGGCGTCGCCGCGGTTGGGCTTGACGTCGACATCGAGCACGACGTCGCCGAACAGATCGGCCAGCGGCGTCCCCAACGGCGTGTCGGCCGGAAGGATGAGGATCCCGTCGGCATCGGCCGTCAACCCCAGCTCGTCACCCGAGCAGAGCATGCCGTTGCTGACGATGCCCATCTTCTCGGTCCGCTCGATCCGGCGGCCGCCGGGGAGGACGGCACCGGGCAGGGCGACCGGCACGCGCTGCCCGGGCGCGATGTTGGTGGCCCCGCAGACGATCTCGAGCGGCTCTCCGGGACCGACCGTGACCCGGGTCAGCGACAGTCGGTCGGCGCGCGGGTGCTTGTCGACGGCCAGCAGCTCGCCGACCACGACGTCCGTCCACTCGGTCCCGCGCCGCTCGATGCCCTTGACCTCCATCCCGAGCATCGTCAGTCGTTCGGCGAGGCGCTCGGGTTCGAGATCGACCTCGATGTAGTCGCGCAGCCAGGACAGCGGAACTCTCACCGGAACTGGCCGAGGAAGCGCAGGTCGTCGTCCATGAACAGGCGCAGGTCGGTGATCGCGTGCTTGAGCATCTTCATCCGCTCGGGTCCCATCCCGAAGGCGAAGCCCTGGTAGCGCTCCGGATCGAGCCCGCCGGACCGGAGGACGACGGGATGGACCATCCCCGCCCCGAGGATCGTCATCCAGCCCGTCCGGCCGCAGGCCGGACAGCCGACGCCCCCGCACACCAGGCATTCGACGTCGAACGCGACCGACGGCTCGGTGAACGGGTAGTAGCCCGGCCGGAAGCGCGTCTTCCGACCGGCGCCGAACATCGCCCGGGCGAACTCGTCGAGCAGGCCGCGCAGGTCGCCCATCGTCGTGCCCTCGTCGACCATCAGGCCCTCGACCTGGAAGAACTCGAAGCCGTGCGAGGCGTCGACCGCCTCGTACCGGAAACAGCGACCCGGGAGCAGCGCCCTGATCGGCGGTCGGGTCGCGCGCATGACCCGGATCTGACCCGGCGACGTGTGGGTCCGCAGGAGGTGACCGGGGAGGTCGACGTAGAGCGTGTCCCACAGGTCGCGGGCCGGGTGATCCGGAGGGATGTTGAGGAGCTGGAAGTTGGTGACGTCGTCCTCGATCTCGGGCGACTCGTAGACCGTGAACCCGAACCTCGCGAAGATGTCCGCGATCTCGCGCATCGCCTCGAGACTGGGGTGGAGGGTCCCGCGGGCGACCGGTCGGCCGGGCGTCGTGACATCGACCGCCTCGGCGCGGAGACGGTCTTCCAGCGCCCCCGCGTGGAGCACGGCGTCCCGCTCCCCGAAGGCCGTCTCGATCGCCTGCCGGACGGGGTTGGCGATCGCGCCGACCTTCGGTCGGTCCTCGGCGGGAAGCGCGCCGATGCCTCGTGACACGAGCGTCAGGCGGCCCTTCTTGCCGAGGATGTCGACCTCGAGCGCCTGCAGCGACGCCCGGTCCGGGGCGGTCGCGATCGCCGCGAGCGCGTCGTCGCGCAGCGTCTCCAGGTCTCGGGTCAGGTCGGCCAGGTCCACCGGGCGGGATCTAGGCGGTGCGTGCGGCCTCGGCGATCTTCCCGAAGGTCGCGGCATCGCGGACGGCAAGGTCGGCGAGGATCTTGCGGTCGATCTCGATGTCCGCCCGCTTCAGCCCGGAGATGAACGCTCCGTAGGTCAGACCGTTGAGGCGAGCGGCCGCGTTGATCCGGACGATCCACAGCTCGCGCATCTGACGCTTGCGCTGCTTCCGGTCGCGGGTCGCGTAGGCGAGCGCGTGAAGGGTCGCCTCGCGCGCCGGCTTGATCAGGCGCGACTTGGTGCCCTTGCGGCCCTCCGACGCGTTCAGGAGGCGCTTGTGGCGCTTGTGGGCCGTGACGCCCCGCTTGACTCGTGCCATGAGGTTGGTGGCTCCTACTTGCCGAGATACGGGAGCAGGCGTCGGACCTGCTTCGCGTGCTCGGTCCCGATGACCGTCTTGCCGGCGTAGCGCCGGGTCCGCCGCGACGACTTGATCTCGAGGTGGTGGCCACGCCAGCTGTTGACCCGGAACGCCTTGCCGCTCCCGGTCACGCCGATCCGCTTGGCAGCGGCCTTGTGTGTCTTCATCTTCGGCACGGTGGCGTCACTCTCCAGCTGTGGCCGGGGCGGCTGCCCCGGGTTCGGTCGTCTTCCTGGTTCGAGCCGGCCTCGATGCCGGCGTGGTGCCTCCCGCGGACACCGTGGCCGGGCCGTCCGTCGCCCGGGTCTTCGGTTCCGCCTTGGCTCGTGGTGTCTTCGGTTCAGTGCCGACGCTGGCCGCGGCGGTCGGTGCGGGGACGGTCGTCGGCTTCGGCTCCGGGGTCTCGATCGGTGCCGGAGCCTCGACCTCGGTCTCGGCGGCGGCGGCCGCGGGTCCGGGAGCCGCGGGCTCGGCGACCGGCGTCGGAGCCGCGGCGACCGCAGGAGCCTCGGCCGTGGCTGCGGCTACGACCGCGGCCGGAGCCGGGCTGGCGGTCGCGGCCGGAGCCGGCGCATCAGCGTCGATCTCTGTCGGGTGCTTCGAGACGTGCTCGACGACCTTCGGCTTGTGGGTCGAGGCCACCGTGATGTGCATCGACTTGCCCTCGAGGAGCGGCGAGCGTTCGACGGTGCCGTGGTCCTTGATCTGGTCGGAGAACCGCGCCAGGAGGGTCCGCCCGATCTCAGGGTGGGTCAGCTCACGACCGCGGAACTGAACGGCGACCTTGATCCGATCCCCCTCCTCGAGGAACTGGATCGCGCGCCGGACCTTCGTGTCGAAGTCGCCCACGCCGATCTTCGGCTTGAGCCGGACCTCCTTGAAGGTCACCGAGCGTTGCTTCCGCTTGGCCTCCTTGTCCCGCTTGGTGAGCTCGTACTTGTACTGCCCGAAGTCGAGGAACTTGACCACCGGCGGCGATGCCATCGGCGCGACCTCGACGAGGTCCAACCCCCGCTCCTGCGCCATCTCAAGGGCCTGTGGCGTCGGCATGACGCCCAGCTGGGCTCCCTCTTCATCCACGACCCGGACCTGTGGGATCCGGATCATCTGATTGACTCGCAGGTCTCGGCTGATGGTCGAACCCCTTCGTGCGTGCTCGGTCGGTGCGCGGATGCTCGCGCGGGCGCGGCTCGGCCGGGCCGAGGTCGCAAGCGGCGAGGATAGCACAGGGGTTCTGCGGCGGCCAACCGCGGGTCAGAGCTGGCGGCTGGAGGCCTCCGCGGCGAGACGATCGGCGAGGACCTCCCAGGCGACCGCCTCCTGCTGCTCGCCGCGCACCGCCCCGCGCGCCCGGGGTGCTGCCGTCCTGGCGTCGACCTCCCGGTCGCCGAGGACGAGCATGTACGGGACCTTCTGCTCCTGCGCCAGGCGGATCTTGTTCTGCATCCGGTTGTCGGACTCGTCGACCTCGACGCGGAGCCCGCGAACCCCCAGGATCCCCGCCAGCTCGGTCGCTGCCGGGATGTGCCGGTCGGCGATCGGGATCACGACGGCCTGGACCGGAGCGATCCAGAGCGGCAACGCGCCGGCGAAGTGCTCGACCAGGATGCCGATGAACCGCTCGAGCGAGCCGTAGATCGCTCGATGGATGGCGATCGGCCGCTGGGGCTGGCCGTGCTCGTCGACATAGGTCAGGTCGAACCGCTCCGGGAGCATCGTCAGGTCGGCCTGGATGGTGGCCATCTGCCATTCCCGGCCGAGCGCGTCGTCGATGTAGATATCGATCTTCGGCGCGTAGAAGGTGCCGTCCTTGGGCTTGACCGTGTAGCTCACGCCGGAGTCGTCCAGGGCCGATCGGATGAGGGTCTCGGCGCGCTCCCACAGCGCGTCGTCGCCGATCGCCCCGTCCGGCTTCGTGGCGAAGGCGTAGCGAGGTTCGAGACCGAACCAGCCGTACGACTCCTTGACCATCGACAGGAGCGCCCCGATCTCGTCGGCCAGCTGGTCCGGCCGCACGTAGATGTGGGCGTCATCCTGGATGAAGTGACGGACGCGAGTGAGGCCGTGGAGGACGCCGCTCCGCTCGTTGCGGTGCAGCCGGCCGTACTCCGACAGCCGCAGCGGCAGGTCCCGGTACGACCGGGTCCGGGCGCGGTAGATGAACGTGCTCTCCGGGCAGTTCATCGGCTTGAGCGAGTAGGCCTG
Source organism: uncultured Chloroflexia bacterium (assembly GCA_963781845.1). GTDB lineage: Bacteria > Chloroflexota > Limnocylindria > Limnocylindrales > CSP1-4 > Chersky-267. Next base: position 24,796 of record CAWAHN010000009.1, read on the forward strand.
ACCCTCGACGTCGAGGACGAACATGTTGTCGCGGTAGTGGTCCCAGTGGCCGGACTGCTCCCACAGCCGGTGGTTGACCAGGATCGGGGTGGACACCTCCTGGTAGCCGTGACGATCCTGGAGCTCGCGCATCGCGCTCTCGAGCGTGCGCCAGATCCGCTGACCCTTCGGATGCCAGAACGCCGACCCGGGCGAGACGTCGTGGAAGCTGTACAGGTCGAGCTGGACGCCGAGCCGGCGATGGTCGCGCTTCTTCGCCTCGGCCCTGCGCCACAGGTAGCGGTCGAGGTCCTCCTGGGTCGCCCACACGGTGCCGTAGATGCGCTGGAGCATCGGCCGCTTCTCGTCGCCTCGCCAGTAGGCGCCGGCCACGCTGAGCAGCTTGTACGGTCCGATCCGGCCGGTGCTCGCGACATGCGGCCCCTTGCACAGGTCGATGAACGGGCCGTGCCCGAAGGTCGACGTCGGCGGCATCGGCTCGCCGCTCGCCTCCGCCTTGGCCGCGAGGTCGTCGAGGATCTCGACCTTGAACGGCTGGTCCCGCTCGGCGAAGAACGCGCGTCCCTCCGCCGGCGGGAACTCGCGCCGGACGATCGGGTGATCGGCGGCGATGCTCGACGCCATCCGCTCCTCGATCGAGGCGAGGTCGTCGGGCGTCAGCGGGCGAGGCAGCTCGAAGTCGTAGTAGAAGCCGTCGGCGATCGCCGGGCCGATCCCGAGCTTCGTCCCCGGGAACAGGTCCATCACCGCCTCGGCCATGACGTGGGCGGCGGAGTGGCGCATCGGCCCGAGCTCGTCGAGCGCGCCGGCGTCGAGCAGCTCGTCGGCCGAGCCGCGGTCCGGTGCCTCGAGGATCTCCTCCTCGTCGTGCTCCTCGTCCGTCATCGCCGTCCCTCCGAGAATCATGAAGCCTCTCGCCTTCGACAGGACGAGAGGCTCAGCTCCCGCGGTCCCACCCGCCTTCGCGATGCCGGACCCCGATGGTCTTGGCGGTCGCACGCTCGTGCCGCGCTAACGGGCGGATCCCGGACCGGTTCACCGGCCGCTCGCGGGTGGTGCCTCCCGGGTTCGGACGTCGCGGCTCTCAGCGCTGCCGCGACTCTCTGGGGCCCCGTGGCTCCCGGGTGCGTGTCCCGCTCGACGCGTTCGATCTGGTGGGCGACACTGGGCTCGAACCAGTGACCTCTTGCATGTCAAGCAAGTGCTCTAACCAACTGAGCTAGCCGCCCATGCGGCGCGGTTCCGTCGCGCCGCCCGGGAATGATACCGCAGGGTCGTTCGGGAGCGCCGACCCCCCGTCGACGACGCTCCCGGACCCAGGCGGCCGACTCACTCCTCCGTCGCCCCGAACGGGCGCGGACCCGTGGCCGCGGGGCTCGTGAGACGGCGGATCACGACCCTCCGCATAGGATGTCGAGGCAGCCTTGGCCGAAGCGTCACGGGAGGACGCTTGACCTGGCGCAGGTCAGGGGACGGAGATGGCAGCAGGACGAACGTACGACGTCATCGTCGTGGGCGGCGGGATCGCCGGTTCGAGTCTCGGCGGGGTTCTGGCGCGGTCCGGTCTCGGCGTCCTCGTCGTCGAGAAGGAGGCGCAGTTCCGAGACCGGGTCCGTGGCGAATCGACGTACCCGTGGGGCGTGGCGGAGGCGCTCCGCGCGGGCCTCGGGGACCTGCTCCAGCAAGCCGGAAGCGTCGAGCTGTCGGCCTTCCAGCCGTACAAGGACCGGCGGCCGGCCAAGACCTACGAGTGGGCGACCGACTCGATCGATCAGCTGTCCGAGATCGGTTTCTCGCATCCGCGACTGCAGGAGGAGGCCGTCGCCTGGGCAGGAGCGCAAGGCGCCACCGTCATCCGACCCGCGAAGGCCTCCCGCTCGAGCAACGACGGACGTCGGTCGGTCGCCGTGCTCCACGACGGCCGCGATGAGGAGTACTCCGGGCGCCTGATCGTCGGCGCGGACGGCAAGCAGTCCGCCGTTCGGGGTTGGTTCGGTGCGGATACCGTTTCCGATCAGGAGACCAACCGGTTCGGTGGAGTCCTGGTCTCCGGCGTCCGCTCGGATGACCGTCACGCCGATAACGTCGGAGACTCGGGCGACGTCGGCGTCAACTGGTTCGCCACCAGCCTCGACAAGACGCGGCTGTACCTGAACGCGCCGGCGACGCGGCTCCGGGAGCTGGGCGCCGACCGTTCGTTCGAATCGATCGTCGCCGTCGCCGCCCCGGCCATGCCCGAAGGGGCCCTGGACGAGGCCCGAGCTGAAGGTCCGATCGGGTTCTTCGCGAACAGTTGCATCTGGCCGAGTCGAGTCGCCGCCGAAGGCATCGTGTTGATCGGTGATGCAGCCGGCGCCGCGGATCCGACCCAGGGTCTCGGGACGTGCCTTCTCTTCCGCGATGTCCGTGAGCTCAGCGAGCTGCTCCTCGGCGACCACGATTGGGATCGCGCGGTCGCGGAATTCGCGGCCCGCCGCGATCGTTACTACGACGTGACCCGTGCCTACGATCGATGGAACAGCGAGCTCAACCACTGGACCGGGGAGGACGGGGACCGAGCGCGCGAGGTCCACGAGCAGGCCGCGGAGGCCGACCCGACCCTCGGCGGGTTCGGCCTGATCGAGGCGCGTGGACCGGATGGTCTCGTGGCCGACGAAGCGGCCCGACGCGCCTGGTTCGGCGCCGGGTCGGCGTAGACCAGCCACGGATGCCGGCAGCCGCGGCGTCGCAGGGTCGGTCGGGAGCGCCGACCCCCCGCCGACGGCGCTCCCGACCTGTCTGTCCGGCGGCTACGGGGCCGCGATGAACCAGATCCCCCCGACGCCCTGGCCATTGCTGTCGCCGGCCTTCGTGTCGGCGGCGAAGTAGTAGAGCGGTGCTCCGTTGTAGGTGACCTGGTCGGTGCCGTCGTCGCGCTTGATCGTGCCGAGCTTCCCGGTCACGCCGGCGCCGGCCTTGAGGGTCGCCGCGGAGGTCGTCAGGAGCGGCGGCCAGTTCGTCGCGCAGTTGCCGGTGCAGGCGCTGGTGCCCGGCGTGGTGTCCTTCTTGAAGATGTAGAGGGTCTTGCCCCCGTCACCGACGAGGGTCGCTCCCGGCGGCGACCGTGGCCATGTCGACCTCGTTCGCACCGCCGACGGCGACCGACGCCGGGGCTTCAGAGGCCGCTGCGGCCGACGCGGGGGCGGCCGAAGCGGGAGCCTGGGTCGGCGCCTGGGTCGGGGCCGTCGTGGCCACCGGGGTCGGGGTCGCCCCGCTGCTCGAGCAGGCGGCGACGAAGACGAGAGCGGCCGACGCCAGGGCCAACCCCCGGACGAGCCTGCCTGGGCGGTCGATCGTGATCATGCGTGTGTTCTCCGCTGCGTCGCCGGTCCTGGAGCGCCGGCGGATGACAGCGGTACGTCGTGAGCGGTCGAGCGGTTCCCGGACGGGCACCGCCGTTCGCCGGCTTCGGTCACCATGTCCGGATGGATGACCCGGGCGGCTACCGCCTGCTCGACATCGGCGAGCTGCGTCGGTTGGAGCGATTCGGCGAGCGGATCGTCGACCGGCCGGCCGTGGCCGAGGGCGGCTTCCCCGTCCGGGACCCCGGACGCGTGGACCACGGCCGATGTGCGCTTCGAGCGTGACGGCGACACGGGCAGCGGTCGATGGATCGCGGTCGACCCGGCGGTGGAGACGCCCTGGACCGCCTCGGTCGGCGGGCTGACCTTCGAGCTCCGGCTGACGCCGTCCGGCGGGGTCGGCTGCTTTCCCGAGCAGGCGCCGACCTGGGCGTGGCTGACCGACCGGGTGCGCCAGGTCCGTGCGGGATCCGCCGGGCGCCTGACCGCCGAGACCGCCGCCGAAGCGGCGACGACGGACGCTGGATCGGCCCCCGGTCGGCCGGTCGAGGTCCTCAACCTGTTCGCCCACACCGGCGGCTCGACGCTCGCGGCGGCCGCGGTCGGAGCGCGGGTCGTCCACGTCGACGCCGGGCGGCCGTCGCTGGCGTGGGCGCGCCGGAACGCCGAGCTCAACGGCCTCGCCGCGGCGCCGATCCGCTGGCTCGCCGACGACGCCGCGGCGTTCGTCCGACGGGAAGCCCGGCGCGACCGGCGCTACGACGGGATCGTCCTCGATCCGCCGAGCTTCGGCCACGGGCCGGGCGGCAACGCCTGGCGCCTGGCCGACGACCTGCCGGACCTCCTGACCGGCTGCGTCGGCCTCCTCGCGGACGGCCCGGCGTTCGTCGTCCTGTCGGCCCATACCCCGGGCTTCGGCGCGGAACGTCTCGGTCAGACCCTGGCGGACGCGCTCGGTCCGAGCCGCGGAGGGTCGATCGAGGTCGACGAGCTCAGCATCCCGTCCGACAGCGGACGCGTCCTCGGGCTCGGCGCGGTCGCCCGGTGGAGCCCGATGACGGCACCGCGCGACCCGATCGCCAGCCCGACGAATCCCCGGGTCCGGGCCGCGGCCGCGCTGCGCGACCGCCGGGAGCGGGACCGGACCGGACGGATCCTGATCGACGGGGCGCGGGAGCTGCTGCGCGCCCTCGACGCCGGGGTCGCCCTCGAGACGCTGTTCGTCTGCGCATCACTGTGTCGATCGGCCGACTGCGTGGAGCTGCTCGGGCGGGTGGTGCCGACGGATCCACGTCGCGTGCCGGTGACCGAGTCCGCGTTCGCGAAGCTCGCCTTCGGCGATCGGGCCGAAGGCGTGGTCGGGGTCGCGCTCCGGCCTGGGCTCGACCTCGCGGCGTTCGACCCGCCGGTCGCGCCCCTGCTGGTGGTCGTCGAGGCCGTGGAGAAGCCCGGGAACCTCGGGGCGATCCTCCGGACCGCCGATGCCGCCGGCGCGGACGGGCTGATCGCGGCCGATCCTGTGACCGATCTGTTCAACCCGAACGCGATCCGTGCCAGCCTCGGCACGATCTTCAGCGTCCCGGTCGCGGCGGCGACGACCGCCGCGACCCTGGCCTGGCTGCGGTCGCGGGCGATCCGGATCGTCGTCGCCCGGGTCGACGGACCGGAGCTCTATACGGAGACCGACCTGACCGGGCCGATCGCGCTCGTCCTCGGCAGCGAGGCCGACGGGCTGACCTCGGCCTGGTCCGGTCCGGACGTCCAGGCGATCCGGCTGCCGATGAACGGGTGTCGCCGACAGCCTGAACGTCTCGACCGCGGCGGCGGTCCTGCTGTACGAGGCTCGCCGCCAGCGATCGACGGTCACGGGCTGAGCGCCGGTCAGGCTTCGAACACCGACCGACCGTCCATCAGGACCAGGCGTGGACGCGCCGTGGCGAGCGGACCGCCGACGACGACCGGCTCGTCCAGCGCGGCGGCCGGCAGGACGACCAGGTCCGCCCGGTGCCCCGGCGCGAGCCGGCCCCGATCCGTCTCGCCCGCGACGAGGGCGGCGTCGAGACAGGCCGCCCGGAGCGCCCGGGCCAGGGTCAGCGACTCGTGAGGGCCGAAGGCGGGCGTGCCGGACGGCCACGAGGCGTCGGTCCGGGTCACGGCGATCGCGATCCCGGGCCATGGATCGAGCGGCTCGACCGGTGCGTCGGTCCCGAACGGGATCAGGGCGCCCGAGTCGGCCAGCGAACGCCAGCGGTAGCTCGACGGCTCCGCCCGCGAGCCCCACAGGCGACGGGCCTGCGCGGCGTCGCTCCGGAGGTGGACCGGCTGGATCGAGGCCGCGATGCCGAGGCGCGACGAACCGCGGCAGGTCGAGCCGGATCGATGAGCTGGACGTGCTCGACGCGCGGGACGAGCGGGACGCGGCCGGCGTGCGGCCCGAGGGCATCGAGCGCGGCCCGCAGGGCCGCGTCACCGATCGCGTGGATCTGCGTCGCGATCCCGGCCTCGGCGGCCCGCGCGGTCAGATCCGCCAGGACCGACGGCTGGGTGAGGAAGATGCCGCGCTCGCGACCGCGCCCGAGCGGCCGGTCGGGCTCGACGCTGAACGGTTCGAGCAGGGCGGCGGTGCGCGACCCGAGCGAGCCGTCGGCGAACAGCTTCTGCCAGCCGACGCGGGCTCGACCGTCCGGGCCGGAGCCGAGCGGCATCCCGCTCCGAAGGCCTCGATCCGCGGCGCGTCTCCAGCGCGTCCTGGCGCAGGCTCGCGTGGACGCGGAGCGGAAGCGTTCCGGCGTCGTCCAGCCGCGCGTAGGCGACGAAGGCGCGGCTGAGCGCGGCGTCGGCGACGAGGTCGCCCGGATCGTGGACCGCCACGACGCCGAGTGCCAGGAGCTCGCGGGCGAGTCCCGGGATCGCGGCGACGAGGTCGTCCGCGGAGGGTGGCGGGATCGGCCGGGCGACCAGCCCGGCGGCGGCCTCGTGGAGCACGCCGGTGGGCGATGCCGTCGGATCGGCGCCGGATCTCGCCGCCGTCCGGATCGGGCGTCCCCGCGACCGATCCCGGCCAGCTCGAGCGCGGCCGGACTGGCCCACAGCGAGTGGTGGTCGTGCGCCCACAGCGCGACGGGGCGCCCGGGCGCCGCCTCGTCGAGGTCGACGGCCGTCGGCCAGCCGCCCCACCGATCCGGGTCCCAGCCGTGGCCGAGGAGCCACGCGTCGCGGTCGGGAAGGCCGGCCTGCGCCGCCCCGATGCGCGCCAGGCCGACGGCGAGGGTCGGGTCGTCGGACAGGTCCACCTGCCGGATGCGGACAGCGACGCCTCGGCGAGATGGAGATGGGCGTCGGTCAGGCCGGGGATCGCGACCTCATCGGGCCCGAGGACGAGCCGCCTCGTCCGACGGTCGCCTGCCGCGTCGACGTCGGCGCGCGAGCCGGCCGCGACGACCCGGCCGTCCCGAGATGGCGATCGCCTCGACCCAGCCGAACCCGACGTCGCCGGCCAGCGTCGCGATCCGACCCTCGACGATCAGGTCGGCGCGGACGCTCATCCGCGAGTCGGTGGATGCGCCCGGTCCGGCGACGAACCGGGCGAGTCCCGCTCCCCGCAGCCCCGCTCCGAGGCCGACGGCGAGGGCGATCCGCGCCTTGGGTGCGGTCAGCGTCCCGGCCAGCATCGCGCCCGCCCGGACCCAGGTCGCCCCGCCGCCCGGGAAGGCGTAGCCGGTCCCCGCCGGCCCGGCCGCGGTCCGACTCGCGAGCACGACCGGGATCCCGGCCGCGATCGCCCGCTCTCCGGCCGCCAGGAGCTCCGGCGACGTGTTCCCCGAGCCGGTCGCGGCGACCACGATCCCGGCCGGCTGGAGGCCGATCGCGGCATCGAGGATCGCCGCGTCCATCCCGACCGTCGCGGTCACGATCGGGATCGGCTCGGCGAGGGACGTCGCGTGCGACCGGCCCGCGACGTGGACCGCGCGGCCGCTCGATGACGACCGCTCCGTCGACGATCCGACCGAGCCGGCCCAGTGTTGAGGCTGCGGAAGGTGTCGAGCGCCGTGGCATGCGTCTTCGTCACGTCGTCGGCCGGTTCGATCGTGCCGGCGAGGACGACCACCACGCCCATCCCGGCGAGCGTCGGTCGATGCGGCGGCGCGTCACCGCGTCGCGGAGGTTGGCCGGGCCGTCGTAGTCGGGGGCGGACGCGTTCCGCATCGCGCCGGTCACGACGACGGGCTTGGCCGAGTCGACCAGGAGGTCGAGGGCGAACGACGTCTCCTCGATCGTGTCGGTGCCCTGGACGAGCGACCAGCCCGTCGATTCGCGTCGTCGTCGAGGAGCGTCCGCGACCTGTCGAGCGATCGCGGCCACGTCCGTGAAGCGTCCAGTGGCTCGCCGGCTTGCAGGCCGCGATCGACCGCGACGACGTCCGGCGATCGCGTCGAGCCCGGGCGTCCGGGCCAGGATCGCCGCGCCGTCGAGTGCCGGCACGGCGCCGCCCGCGACCGGATCGACGACCATGCTGATCGTCCCACCGGTGAACACGACAGCGACCCGCCTCAGCGCGCCCACTGCCTCCCGGCCACCTCCGACATGCGGCATCTTCTCGTAGCCGACGCTACCCCGCCGGGTCGCCGAGCCGCCACATCGCGCCCGGGATCGCACCGAGCCAGATCGCGTCGAACAAGCCCGACACGGAGCGCCCGCCGGGCGCGTTCGCCGCCGACGGGATCGGTCCGCCGCCGGCATCGGTCTCCCAGCGCAGGCCGTCCCAGGCCGAGGACGCTGCCGACGGCCAGGTACGTGCCGACGAGGACGATCGCCAGGTGCCGGGCGCCGGTCGCAGCGAGCCCGCCACCGACCGCGCCGAGGATGAGCGGAGCGATCGCAAGCTGACCGGCGTACGTCGCGAAGTCGGCGCGCGCGTACCGAGCCGAGGCGCCGGCTGCGGAGGACCGACGGGCCATGCTCGAGGACCCGGCGCAGACCGCCTTCGGCCCAGCGCAGCCGCTGCTGCCACAGCGCCTCGACGCTGCGGACCGGCTCCTCCCAGACCTCGGCGTCGATCGCCCAGGCCACCCGGACGCCGGCCTGGGCGGCGAGCCGGCTCGACAGGTCGAGGTCCTCGGTCAGCGCCTCCGCCCGCCACCCCCCGACCGAGGCGAGCAGGTCGCGCCGGACGACGATCCCGTTGCCACGGAACTCGGAGCAGCCGCCGAGCGCCCAGCGGCCGCGCTGGATCTCCCCGTCGAGGGTCTGCTCGTCCGCCTGGGCACCGGCCAGCCAGCCGGCCGCGGCGTCGATCACCCGCCGCCGGGCGGTGACCGCACCGGCCCCCGCGTCGACGTACGAGGCCAGGCGACGCAGGAACGTCGGGCCGACGCGCGCGTCGGCGTCGAGCACGACGATCACGTCGCCGCGACAGGCCTCGGGCTGGACGGCGGTCAGCGCGGCGCCCTTGCCGTCGGGCAGGTCCGGCCCGTCGCGCCGCACGACCGTGGTGATCGGCCCGATCCCGGCGTCGCTCGCCGCCTCGCGCACGACGGCTCCCGGTCCCGTCGTCGGAGCGGTCGTCGATGACGACGAGGTCGAACAGCGGCGATCCGTCGGCCGCTCGATGATCCTGCGCCGCGATGTCGCGGACGAGCGCACCGACCACGCCGGCCTCCGTCGCGCGCCGCGACGAGGACGGTGAACGTGCTGCTGGTCGCGTCCGGATCGAGCGGCGGCGCCCCGGGCGCGATCGGCGGCCGGCGACCCGCGACGGCCAGCGGCAGGACGTAGCCGCCCGCGACCGTCGCGGCGAGGGCGACCAGCCGACGAGCGCCGCCGACGGACCCGGCCGCGGCGCCGCAGGCGATCCCGCCCCCGAGGACCCCGAGGGACACCAACCGCCAGGCGGTCGGCGTCCGGTCAGGCATCGGCTTCGACGGATGCGACCGCGATGGGGACGGTGGGCGACGACCGAGATGACCCCGGTCAGCGTCACCGCCAGACCGACCACGACGAGCACGACCGTCGTCCCGAAACTGTCGGACAGCGGGCCGACGATGATGATCGGGACGAAGCTGGCGACCGATACGAGCATGTTCAGGACACCGAACACCCGGCCCCGGACCTCCTCCGGGAGCTCCTCCTGCAGGCCGACCTGGGCCGGGATCGCGACGAGGGCGTAGGCGATCCCGGCCAGGAACCCGATCCCGACGACGACCGCCAGCAACGACACCATGCCCGGACGATGTCGACCGGGCTGATGCGACTCGGCACGCTGGAGGAAGCGGGTGATCGGGCCGGCGGCGGACAGCGCGGTCAGGAGGACGCCGAGTCCGACCAGGCCGCCCTCCATGACCCGGCGTCGCGGGAAGTACTTGCCGTAGCTGTTGAGCAGCAGGATGCCGGTCACGATCCCCATCCCGAGCGGCAGCACGACGACGACGAAGTCCTTCGGGGCGAGCCCCAGGGCGTCCGTGGCGAAGGCCGGACCGAGGACCCCGAGGACGCCGATGAGCGACGCCGTGACCCCGAGGTAGACGAGCGACCAGCTGATGTTCCGGTGCGCCCGGATGTAGCCGAAGCCCTCGCGCAGCTCGCTCAGGACGGTGGCCACCGCCTGCTGCCCGCCGTGGACGGCGTCCCTGGCGGCCAGCCCCGACTTCGTCCCGGGCACCGACGGCAGGATGATCGTGAACACCGACGCCACGAGGTACAGGCCGGCCACGGTCAGGATCAGCGCCTCCGGCCCGGCCAGGTTGACGACGAGCGGGCCGAGGAGCGCGAAGCCGAGTGCGAAGGCCGCGTTCTGGGTGAAGGTGAACAGGCCGTTCGCGGCCAGCAGCTGTCGCCGCTCGACGAGGACCGGGATCATCGCGGCCTCGGCCGGGCGCGAAGAACGTCGTGACCGTCGAGATGGCGATGTTCAGCAGGAAGATCGCCAGGACGTTCCCGGACGCGACGTAGACGAGGGCGAAGAAGACCGCCCGGAGCAGGTTGGTGACGATCAGGATGATCCGCCGGTCGAGCCGGTCGACGTACACGCCCGCGATCGCCGAGAAGAAGACCGCCGGCGCCAGGAAGGTGAGCAGCAGCAGGCTGACCGCGGAATTCGACTTGGTCGCGGAGTAGATGAGCACCGTCAGCCCGTAGACGACCATGTTGCCGCCGATCTGGGTCGACGCCTGCGACAGCCACAGGAGCAGGAAGTTGCGATTCTTCAGGACGGCCAGCGCGTTCGAGCTGCCGCCGTCGGCCGGCTCGTCCTCGGCTGCGTCGTAGCGAGGGTCGGTCCGCGCCGCGGCCGCGTCGTCGTCGGGAGCCATCAGACCGTGCCCGTCCGAGGCCGGCGGCGTCTCGATCGACGACAGGGGCGGCGGCGGGATGGTGGATCGCTCGGGCGGGTGCAGGAGCTCGGCGTCGCGCTCGGTCACGTCGCGGCGTCCCGGGCGCGCGGGGTCACGGCCTCGCTCCGGGCGATGTCGCCCCGTGACTCGAACCCGACCAGTCGACGCTCGACGGCGGACCGCGCGAGGAGGACGTGGCGTCCGCACGTCGTGCACCGCAGGCCGAGGTCCGCGCCGAGGCGGTCGATCAGCCAGGTCGACCCGCCGCACGGGTGCGACCGGCGCAGCCGGACCACGTCACCCAGCAGGAACGGGATCGGGCGGTGCTCAGTCATCTGCGGTTCGCATCGGCCGGGAGGGTATCAGAGCCGGGGCGTGCCGTGCGCCGGCAGGAGGTCCCGGGTCGTGCCCGGGATCTCGACGACGTCGACCGGCAGCACGGTGATCTGGGCCTGCGGATACGTCGCCGCGAGCTGAGCGACGATCCCGCCCGCACGCGTCAGCGAGCCGGTCAGCGTCGCCGGATTGCCCAGTGCGGTGATCTCGAACCCGTCGGCCAGGGCGGTGTTCTCGACGGACAACCCTCCCGGTGGCCCCGCCACGACCGTCCCGGGCACGACCCGCACGTCGGCGACGGCCAGGGCCTCGGCCCCGGCGTTGTGCAGCTCGTTGAGCAGGTCCTGGACGCCGGCCCCGGCGATCGTCCCGTCGACGGTGACCCGGATCCCCGTGCCGGTGACGGCGTCGAGCCCGGTCCAGGCGCGGACGCGGGCCAGATCGAGACGGAGCTGGTCGACCGACGACTCGCCGCGCGATCGGGCGCCCTGGAGGTCGGCCAGCTCGCGCTCGGTGGTCGCGATCTCCGTCCGGAGCTGATCGTTCCGGGTGTTGAGGTTGGCCACGAGGACCGTCAGGTTCTGGGCGGACAGCGCCTCGAGCCCGGTCCCGATCGACTGCGAGCGGAGCTGGACCACGACCAGCAGCCCGAGCAGCATCGTGACCGCGGCGATCGTCAGCTGGCTGTTGCGCTTGCGCATCGCGTCAGGGCCCCGGACTCGACGCCGGGGCGACCGGTCGCGAGTAGCGCAGGTTGATGGTCCCGGCGTAGGCGGGGATGAGCACGTCCTTGGGTTCGGCGAAGCCGACCTGGAGGCCGAACGCCTCGACCCGCATCCGGATGAAGTCGCGGAAGCCGACCGAACCGTTGACCTGGTCGAACAGGTCGGACGGCCCGATCGCCGAGATCTGGTACGGCGGCGAGAGATACGCGGCGTTGAGCAGCACCGAGCCGCCGATGTCGATGATCGCCGTCGCCGACGTCACCCGTTCTCCGTTGACGGAGACCGCCTCCGCGCCCGCCAGCCAGAGCTCCTCGACGACGGTCCGGATGTCTCGCGCGGAGACGAGGTAGTCGGTCGGGTTGCCGCCCGGCGGGACGACGTTGGTCGAGTCGCGGAGCTGGAGGACGAGGCCGGGACCCTGGAGGGCGGTGAGGCCCGCTTCGATCCGTGCCTGTCGCAGCTGGTCGTCGAGCTGCTGGACGGCTGCGGCACTGCCCTGCCCCTGCGACTCCACGCCCTGGATCGAGGCGCGCAGGTCGAGCAGGCGCTGCTTGAGCGCATCCTGCTGGGTCTGGAGGCCCTGGGCCGTCTCGACCAGGGGCACCCGCTCATTCGTGGCGTAGCTGACGCGCGGCGTCTCGCTCCTGAGCTGGGCCGCGATCAGGAACCCCAGCGACAGCAGCGCGACGCCGAGGGTGATCTGCCAGCCCGCGATCGATCGGACACGGGTCGCGACGCTCATGGCTGGTCCCCGTTCCCCGGCGCCGACGTCGACCGACGTCGCCGGACCAGCACGACGCCGAGGACGACGAGGACGACCGCCAGGACGACGAGCAGGGCGACGCCGGCCTGGTCCCCGCTCGACGGCGCCGCCGGGGCGGACGAAGGCGTGGCGGGAGCGGTCGGGCCCGGCAGCGGTGCCGTCGGTTGGTCGGGCGCGCCGCTCCAGCCCGACGGCAGGGGTCCGACCGGGCCGGGACGGGGCCCGACGGCGGCGGGCGTCTTGGCCCCGATGTCGTCGAGCCAGCCCTTCTGGAACGCGTCCACGTCCCGGCCGATCCCGGCCATGAACGCCTCGTCGTCGGTCACCCCGTCGGCATACGACCGGACGAGCTTGACCAACGCATCGCGTCCGTACGTCCGGACGAGGTAGTCGACGGCCGAGACGCTCTCGCCGTAGGCGAGGAAGAACTGGTCGCGGGTGGTCGGGAACTGCGCGGTCAGGCCGTCGAGCGGGATGATCCCGTCGCCCCGGATCGCATCCTCGACCGCGGACCGCCACGAGTCGGTGTACCCCTCGGACAGGTAGACGGCGAGTCCCTCGTTCAACCAGCGCGGCGGGAAGTGGTAGGGGTTCTTGACCGCCGTGTCGAAGACGAGGTGGGTCAGCTCGTGCGGGACGACCGTCGAGACCCACGTCGCATCGATCTCGTCCGGCTTGATGAGGGCGAACATCGTCCGGATGTCCGCGTGCGCCTCGCCTCCGACGTTCTCGCGCGTCCCCGGGCCGAGGGCATCGTAGAACGCGTTCTCGTCGGCATAGATGTAGAAGTCGACCGGCTCGGTCTCGGTCACCCCGAGCAGCTTGGCGGCGTCGTCGATGCCCTTCTCCCCGATGTCGAGGGCACGCTTGCCGAAGTCCGTCGGGCCGTCGTACCAATGGACCCGGACCACCGGACCGGACACGGTCTTCCAATCGAACCGGGTGTCCTTGTAGAGAACGGACGTCGGCTCGCCGAGGCGGACGGTGCCGTCGGCGTCGGTCACCCGCCACTGGGCCGTGAATCGCGTATTCGGGACGAGGTGTTCCTCGGCGTCGAGGAGGTCGAAGGTGAGCGTCGTCGGCTGGCAGCACGACGGCGTCTTCACCGAGCTCACGAACGGCCCGACGGACCCGGGCGCGGTCACCAGCACCTCGACCCGCTTGACCTCGCTGGTCGGGGTGAACGGCTGCTCGAAGGTCACCCCTTTGCCGTACTCGGCCGATGCCGTCGGCGTCCCGAACGCGGGATCCGCGGCCCGAGCCGCACCGGGCACGCCGGGCGCCAACCAGAGCGACGACGACGCCAACGCGACCAGCAGGACCCAGCCCGCACGACCGAGCCGTCGTCCCGGCATCACTTGTTCGCCCAGTCGAGGCCGGCCAGGCGCATGATCCCGAGACCCGCTCTCGGTCGCGCCGAGCAGCCCGTCGCGCGCCAGCGCATAGCCGTCGCCGTAGGCGAGCGGGACGACGGGCACGTCGCGCTGGACGATCGACTCCGCCCGGTCGTAGGCGGCGCGGATCGCGGCCGGGTCGGTCGCCGCGGCGGCGTCGGCGATCGCCTGATCGAACTCGGGCGAGTCCCACCGACCGTAGTCGTTGGTGCTGCCCTTGCTCAGCAGCAGGCCGAGGAAGTCGTTCGGGCCCGGATAGTCGGCGACCCAGCCGAGGGACCAGAACGCCGGTGGATCGGTCCCCAGGCGCTGGAAGTAGTCGTCCCAGGTCTCGGACTTGAGGTGGATGCCGAGCTCACGCTCGAGATCGGCGATGACCGCCTGGTCGTAGCCCGAACCGTTGACGAGGGTGACCTCGGGGAACCCGACCCCGCCCGGGAACCCCGCTGCGGAGAGAGCCGATCGTGCCGCTTCGGGATCGTGCTTCGGGCTGAAGTCCTTGTCGCTCCGTCCGGGGATCCCGGGCGGGACCATGCTGGTGGCCGGGGTCGAGCTCGCGCCGTCGGCCAGGCCCACGATCCGCTTCCAGTCGACGGCCCAGGCGAACGCCTGGCGGACCCGCACGTCGTCGAACGGCGGCTTGCTGGTGTCGAACCCGAAGTACGTCAGACCGGCCGACGGGACCGTGCGCAGGGCCGGTCCGAGCGTCTTGTCGTAGCGGATCCAGCTCGCGTCGTAGTCCCCGATCGGGGCGTAGTCGATGTCGCCGTCCTCGAAGACCTGGACCGGGCTCCGACCATTGAGGCTCGTGATCAGGTGGACCGTCCCGATCGCCGGCTTGCCGGCCCAGTAGCGGTCGTTGGCCGACAACGTCAGCTCGGTGGCGGTCTGATCGGTCAACCGGTAGGCGCCGCTCCCCACGAAGCTGTCGCCCGGCTTGACCGGATCGGCCCCTGACCCGAGGCTCGAAGGGACGACGGCGAAGGTCGGGCCCGAAGCGATCGCTGGGAAGTCGGTCGCCGGTCGGCTGAGCCGGACCTCGACGTCGTTGCCGGTCGCGGTCAGCCCGACGGTCGACGGATCCGTCGCGGTGCCGTGCAGGTACGCGTCGGCACCGGCGACGTCCGACATCAGCGACGCGAGCGGGGACGGTCGCTTCGGGTCGATGATCCGAAGCCAGCTCCGGACCACGTCGTCGCCGGTCAGCGGCGAGCCATCGGAGAAGGTCAGGCCATCGCGAAGGTGGAAGACGATCCGCCGCCCGCCGTCCAGGACCTCCCACGACTCGGCGAGCGCGGGACGAAGCACGAGTCCGGGATCGAACGCGGTCAGGCTCGTCATACAGCTGGGAGCCGACGACAGCGCTGGCGATGTCGCCCTGGAGCGCGGGGTCGAGATCGGTCGGAGTGCCGACCAGGATCTTGACGTCGTCCCGGCCGGCGGCGGCGACCGCCGGCGGTCCACCGGCCGGCACCGCACCACCGCCGACGATGAGGCCGAGCAGGACGGCGGCGGCCAGCGGCCCGAGGCGCCCGACCGTGGAGCGGCGAAGGAGGCGGCCCCCCTGGCGGCGCATGGCCGGAGTGTAGCCCGTCAGGCCCTCGTGGGCCGCGAGGCCTCCTCCGCGGCGACGACGCAGGTCCTGCCGTCGGCCGAATCGGTCGACGAGGCGGTAGAAGGCACGCTTGTCGAGACGGCTCCGCTCGCCCGGCCCGAAGCCGTCGTCCTCGGGGCGGTCGTGACGGACGAGCGGCAGGTCGGCGAGTCGGACCGCGCGGCGAGGCGCGGTCCCCTCTCCCGCATCGCGGAGGACGAGACTCCACCACGCCTCGAGGTGCCGTCCGGTCCGGAACGCCTCATCGAGCGGCCCCCGGGCCGGCACGTCGTCCCGCCGGAAGGCGACCACGCCCCCATCGACGACGGCGACATCCCCGGGCGGCGCCGGGGTGAAGCGTCGGAGATCGGTCGTGAAGCTGCCCCAGGCACCTGCCACCGCGACGGTCGGGTCGTCGAGCGCGCGGACCAGCGGCGAGATCGCGTCCCCGACCGGTTCGACCCGTGCGTCCAGCAGGATCACCACCGCGGTCCGGGCCCGGCGGATCCCGGCGTTGAAGGCGCCAGCTTCGCCGAGCCGTGACGCCAGCCAGACGCACTCGAGGTCGATGCCGCCGATGGGGCCGAGGTCGGGACTCGACGGATCGTCGAGTCGCTGGGACTGCGACCGAGACGGGGCGTCGGCGACGAGGACCGTCTGGGTGCCCAGCGGCGCCTGCGCCCGCAGGCCCGACAGGGTCCGGTCGACATCGTCCGGGTGATCGGTCGCCCGGATGATCACCGTCGCGCCGCCCGCCGCGGACTCACCGAGCCGCGACGGCACCGACGTGCTCGCCCCATAACGGACCCGTCCCGGCTCGACGACGTCGAGCGGAGTGGCGCGCGACAGCCGGTAGCTGGTCCCGGCATCGGCGACCTTCCAGCCGGCATCCTCGATCTCCGCCCGTAAGCGGTCCGCCTCGGCCCAGTCGGCGGCTGCCCGGGCGACGGATCGCGCCTCGGCCATGCTCCTCGATCTCGGGCGGCACCGCGTCAGTCACCGGCCAAGGCTAGCAGTCGCCAGACTCGGTCGACGTCGCGTCGGCTGGCGCGTCGATGCACCGCGATCTCTGGCCGTTCCGCGAGAAAGAGATCCCACCGGATGGACGCCCGCGCTATCGTGGCAGCACCAGGACCGGATGACGTTGTGCCCGCTCGTCGCCACCTGGCGCCAGCGAGTGGCCGGGAACCACCCGAGCATCGCCGGGCGAGGTTGGGAGGGTCTTCCGTCGTGTGCGTCATCCTGAGCGCGGCCATCATCGGCCCGCGCGCCGTGGCCATCATCTGGTGGCTGCTCGATCCGGCCCGTTGGAGCACGGCGTTCAACAACGGCCTGTTCGCGATCCTGGGCTTCCTCTTGCTGCCCTGGACCACGCTCGCCTACGTCCTCGTGTCGTCCCCGACCGGCATCACCGGGTTCGGCATCGTCGTGGTGATCATCGGCCTGTTCATCGACATCGGGACGTACGGCTCGAGCGCCTACACCCGGAAGGACGACCTCGGCTTCCGCTGATCGTCACCGGCCCGCGAACCAGGCGAGGATCCCGTGAGGGGTCCTCGCTTCGCGTCCGGGCTACATCCGGGCGAGGAGCTCGGCCTTCTTCGCCTCGTAGTCCTCGGGGGTGATCGCGCCCCGGTCGCGCAGATCGGCCAGACGGACCAGGGCGTCCGCCGCGTCGGTCGCCGTTGCCGGGGCTCCGGCCAGGGCCGGCGCAGTCGGGGCGATCGCGACCGACGCCGGGGCGGTCGGCCGCGCATCAGCGGCCTTCGCCAGGTCCATCTTGTGGGTCAGGATGGCGTTGCGGAAGTCCTCGGGCTTCGTGATCGTCTTGAAGTGGTCCGAGCCGGCCGCGCCCGATTGCGTGTAGATCGCCAGATCGCCGTAGTGGAGCGACTTGCCGAGGAGTCCGACGCTCGACTGGACGTCGCTGATCGAGGCGAGCAGCGTCGCCGACGAGCGGCGCGAGACGAACCCCTCCTCGCGGACGACACGCAGGTTGGTGACCGC
The DNA here is from genome assembly GCA_963781845.1 of uncultured Chloroflexia bacterium. Classification (GTDB taxonomy): domain Bacteria; phylum Chloroflexota; class Limnocylindria; order Limnocylindrales; family CSP1-4; genus Chersky-267. Next base: position 42,284 of record CAWAHN010000009.1, read on the forward strand.
GAACTCGGCGGTCCGCCAGACGATGACGTTGTAGATGATCCAACCGACGGCGGCGACGACGAGCCCGATGCGGACCAGGTCGAGCAGGTCCCCCACGGCACCGACGATCCCGTCGCCGTTCGGTGAGATCCAGCCGACCACATACGCGGCGATGAGCATCAGGATCGCGCCCAGGGAGTCGCGGAGCGGAGCCATCCAATGCTTCTCGGAGGTGAAGACGATCGCCTCATCGGCGATGAGGTTCTGGGCGACGGGCATGACCATGGACTCCTGGACGATGACGGCGGGACGGACGGGCGACGTCCGGCGCCGGGCCGATGACGCGTAGCGAGCGCTCACGTCGCCGCTAGCGTAATCCGCGCCGCGGGTGGTCGTCGGCCTCACGGCCTCCACGGGGTCGTCCGCCGGCTACCCGGCGAACATCGCGGCCGACCCGGTCCGTTCGTCGCTGTGGTCCCAGACCGTGGTCAACGGATCCCTCCGACCCAGCATGGCCCAGGCGATCGGCGCTGCCGCGATCGTGAGGATCCCGGTACCCAGCAGGGCCTGCCGAAGCGCGTCGGTGAAGGCGGAGCTGTAGGCGATCAGATCGCCCTGGGCGATCGTGAGCGAGATCGGCCCCATCGCGGGTGTCCCGATCGCCTTGAGCACGTCCGCGAATGCCGCCACGGCCGCGTCCCGCTGGCCTGGATCGACCGCTCCGAGCGACGAGCCGAAGGCGTCGAGCGCGAGGCGCGTGGTCACGACGGTGAGGACGACCAGACCGATCCGGCTGCCGACCGTGACCGACGCCTGGTTGAGTGCGGCGGCGGTCCCGGGCAAGCCGCGTGGCACGCTGGCGAAGATGATCGCCGTCCGCACGGTCGTCGTGATCACGAAGCCGGTCCCGATCAGTGCGAACGACAGGGCCATCGCGATGTACGGCGCCTGCGGCCCGAGGACGAGCGCCGCCACCACGTTGCCGATCCCGACGGCCGCCAGGCCGCCCGAGATCAGTGCTCGCGGGCTGAACCGGACGAGGAGCATCCCCGCGACGGGACCCGCCAGGATCAGCGCCACGATGAACGGCGCCGTCGCGAGCGTCGCGCCGAGCGTTCCGTAGCGCAGGACGATCTGGAAGAACAGGGTCAGCTGGAACAGCGGGCCGGCCTGCGCGAACCCGATCACCAGCCCGACCGCGACGGCGATGGTCACGGCGCGACGTTCGACGTGCAGGTGGCCCGCGTCGGGCTCCCCGCCTCGTCTCCGGGCCCAGACCAGGTACCCCGCCGCCATCACCGATCCGATGCCGATGAGCGCGAGCCGGATCGGATCGTTCAGGCCGTTGCCGGTTCCCACGATCCCCGATGTCACGATGACGATCGCGAAGGCCCAGACCGCGGTCGCCACGACGTACGACCGCTCATCACGGAGCGTGGCCGGCAGGTCGGGCGTGCGCCCCCACGCGATCCACAGCGCGATCGCCGCCGCCAGGGCGCCCGCCGCGAACGCCGGCCAGGTCGATCCGGGGCCCAGCAACGTGACCAGCACCGGAGCCAGCGCGGTGGCTCCGCCGTAGACCGCGTAGACGATGCCGATCGCCGTCGCGCGGGTGATCCCGTGGTACATCGTCGCGACGAGAGCGAGCGCGAACGGGATGACCGCGTTGGCCGCTGCGGTCCCGGCCAACCGCCCGGTCAGGAACAGCGGTCCGTCCGTCGCGACGATGCCGAGCAGACCGGTCGCGACCAGAACGGCGAGCGCACCGAGGAGGATCCCCCGACGTCCGTCGCCGTCGCTGAAGATCCCGCCGACGAACAACAGCCCGGCGCCGATCAACGTCGCGAGCAGGAGAAGGATCTCGACGTCCGACTCCGACCGGAGAGCCGCCTGGACGGACGGATAGCCCGGTGAGAAGACGGTCGGGTTCAGGCCGGCCGCCCCGATCGCCGCCGACGCCGCGACCAGCGCCCGGATCGCCCGCGGCTCAGCGGCGAGATCGGTCAGGAAGCTCGGGATCGTCAGGCGCTGCACGTGCGGCCGATCGTAGCAGCCGCCGGTGCATCAGCAGACGCGTGCCGGTCGATCCCCGCAGGCTACGGTCGATCGAGTCCCACGCTCCAGGTCCCGCACTTCGTGGACTTCACGACGAGCCGGTAGGACGCCGGGAACAGCCCCGTCAGCGCGACGGACGCCTGCGAGGTCCCCCCGCTGCTCACGTTCGACTCCACCAGGGGCGGCTCGCCTTCGAGGCGGACCGACCAGACACAGCCGGACTTGCCCTTGACCTTCGTCGTGAGGACGTAGTCGCCCGACAGCTCAGTGTCCGGGCTCGTCTTTCCGGCGGTGCCGGACATCGTGAAGGTGTCGACGCCGCCGGCCCCGGCGACGCTCGCGCCCGCCGACGGGCCGGGCGCCGTCGGACTGGCCGTCGGGCTCGCGTCGCCCGAGCCGCAGCCGACGACGATCAGGGCGACGAGCGAGACCACGGTCGCGAGCAGGGCGGATCGCACGACTCGCACTGTATCAGCCGGAGACGACCGCGACCGGGCCCGGCTACTTGAAGTCGACCGTCTTGAGCATGGCCTCGAACGATTCGAGGAACGCCGTATCGGGGATGTTCGCATCCGAGCGAGCCCAGGCGAGGAGCGGCTTCCCGCCGACCTCCATGACCGCCATCCGAAGTGCGTACTCGGGCTGGAGGCCGAAGCACCCTTCGCTCTGTTCGGCTCCGGTCGTGGGACAGCCCAGCGACCCGTCGAGCGACCCGCTGGTCTTCGCCGTGAGCAGCGTTGCCGGCAAGCCGTCCACCGTCGTGGTGGTCTTGTCGCTGTAGACGGCGCCCTTGCCGGCAAGACCCTGGACGTAGCCCAGGAAGTCCGCGGGCGGCGGCATCGGAGTCGTGGCGCCGGGGGGATACACCTCGGCCGGGATCAGGAATCGGATCCGGTTATTGTCGACGACGCTCGCGGTCCAGCTCAGGAGTCCCGGGGTGTCGTCGGTCGGGGCAGACCCGAGACCTGGGGCGACGACGACGCTGAGCGGGATGCCGAACTTCGCGGTCGTGTAGCTCAGCCCGCCGGTCGATCCCGCGCTCGCGGCGACCCCGGTCGGAGCCGCGGATGACGAGGCCGTCGACCCACCGCAGGCGACGACCACGGAGCCGAGGACGAGCGCCGAGAGGAAGGCGAGGATCCGCATGTCGGCCATGAATCTACCGAAGTCGCGTCTCGCCTGCGTCTCGGAAACGACCCAGGTCGACGGGCCCGAATCGGTCATCCGATGGTCACCCGGGTCGCCCGGTCACCGCCGGCCTTGCCGTCCTTCGGTACCCTAGACGACTCGGGGCCGCGTGCGCCGCGTCGTTATGGTGCCCCTGGAGGGAATCGAACCCCCGACGCAGGCCTTAGGACGGCCTCGCTCTATCCGCTGAGCTACAGGGGCGGTGCGCCGAAGGGCATGGTACCGCGACCCGAACTGGCTATCGACCGCGGGCCCGGCGCCATGGTTCCATGAGGCCCGCCCGAACGAGGAGATCCCATGGCACCGTCGCTCCGAGGCACGCGTCGCCACGTCGCCGGCATCACGGCCGCACTGCTCGCTCTGACCGCACTCATCGGCACGGCCGGCTCGGCCGCCGCGGTCGCACCGCCGCCCGACTTCAGCAACGTCAGCATCAACCTGAACTCGATCGCCAGTGGGCTCAATGGGCCGGTCCTTGTCACCAACGCCCACGACGGGTCGCATCGCCTGTTCATCGTCGAGCAGCGCGGGGTGATCAAGATCTGGAAGAGCGGCAAGGTCCTCGGCCCAGCCTTCCTCGACATCCGCTCGAAGGTCAAGTTCAGCGGCGAAGAGGGACTCCTCGCCCTCGCGTTCCACCCCGATTACAAGCACAACCACAAGTTCTACGTCCTCTACACGGCGAAGGGCACCGGTGACGTCACGGTCGCCGAGTTCCGGTCGAGCTCGACCAACAAGGACCACGCCTCGGCGACGACCTACCGGCGACTCCTGTCGATCCGCCATCGCGCCAACACCAACCACAACGGCGGGATGCTCGCGTTCGGCAAGTACAACGGGTACCTGTACATCTCGGTCGGCGACGGCGGTGGCGCCGGGGACGTCGACAACCACGCCCAGTCGCGCGGCAGCCTCCTCGGCAAGCTGCTCCGGATCGACGTCAACGGGCGGGCGCCGGGCAAGGCCTACCGGATCCCCTCGAACAACCCGTACGCCAAGAGCCTCGTGGCGCGGCGTGAGATCTGGTCACGCGGGCTGCGCAACCCGTGGCGCTTCTCGTTCGATCGTGCCAACGGCGACCTGTGGATCGGCGACGTCGGCCAGGGCGCCTGGGAAGAGGTCGATCGGGCGACACTCGCCAGCGGCGGCGGGCGCGGACTGAACTTCGGGTGGCACATCATGGAAGGCGACGCCTGCTACCAGCCGTCGTCCGGTTGCGTGACCACCGGGCTCACGACGCCGATCGCCGTCTACGACCACGGCCAGGGCTGCGCGATCATCGGCGGCTACGTCTACCGCGGGCCGCAGGCGATCCTGGCCGGCGCCTACCTGTTCTCTGACGTGTGCTCGGGGACGATCTGGTCGATCGTCGCGGCCGGCCCGAAGCCCCAGACCCCGACCGTGATGGCGTCGACCGGGCTCGGGATCACGTCGTTCGGCGAAGGCGAGAGCGGGACCGTCTACGTCACGGCCCAGGACGGACACGTCTACCGGCTGTCGGCCGCCCTGCGTCCGTAACCACCGGCGGGGGCTCGACCCGTCGGTCCGGCACCCGATCTGCGACGACGTCTCGATCGGCCCCGCCGGGAGGGTCGACTACAATCCCGGCGTATGGATGACGCCACCCCGATCGGGGCCGACGGCGGCGCCCCGACCTCGGTCGTCCTCTACACCCGAGCCGGCTGCGGTCTGTGCATCGAGGCCCGCGCCTTCCTGACGGCAGCCCTGGATCGCCGAGCCGCCGACGGCCGACCGCCGGTCGCCCTCGTCGAACGCGACATCGAGTCGGACCCGGCCTGGGAACGGGCGTACTTCGCGGAGATCCCGGTGATCGAGCTCGGCGATCGCCGCCTGCCGCTGGCGACCAGCCCGGCGCGGATCGAGCGCCTCCTGCGCGAGGTCCTCGACGCGTGACCGGCGGCACGGACCTCACCTTCCTGGTCGCCGTCGCGGCCGGCCTGCTCAGCTTCCTGTCGCCGTGCGTCCTGCCCCTCGTCCCGGCCTATCTCGGACAGTTGACCGCGGTCGCCGTGGCCGGCTCGCCTGCGGGGACCGAACCGTCGCGCTGGCTGGCGATGCGTCATTCGCTCGCCTACGTCCTTGGGTTCGGATCGGTGTTCACGATCCTCGGCCTCAGCGCGACGTATGCGGGCGGCGCGCTCGGACAGTGGCTCCCGCTGCTGCGCCAGATCGGCGGGATCGCGCTGATCGTGATGGGCCTGAGCCTCGCCGGCTTCCTCGACATCGCCCGGTTGCAGCGAACGTGGCGCCCGCTCGACCTCGGAGCCAGCGCGACGGTCGCCGGCGCCACCGGCGGGATGGTCCTGCAGGATCCGAGCCGATCGACGCCCGGGCTGGGCGACCGGATCGGGGGCCGGCTGGTCGGCGACGGACGCGGCCTGGTCGCCTCGTTCGGGCTCGGGACGATCTTCGCGATCGGCTGGACGCCGTGCATCGGGATCATCCTGGGCGGGATCCTGACGCTCGCCGCGACCTCGGGCTCGACCGCCCAGGGCGCGATCCTGCTCGTCGGCTACACGCTCGGGCTGGGCATCCCGTTCCTGGCCATCGGCGCCCTGTACGACCGGGCTCCGGCGGTCCTTCGGCCACTCCAACGCCACGCTCACACGGTGTCGGTCATCGGCGGGTTGCTCGTCTCGGCGATCGGCGTGGCGATGCTGTTCGACCTGCTCTCGCTGATGCCACGCTACTTCACGTTCCTGACCGGGATCTGATGACCGACCCGTCTCCCGGATTCGAGCATCGCCCCGAACGTCACGGCCTGATCGGGCCGTTCAGCGGCCGCCAGCTCGGAGCCGTCCTGGCGATCGTCGTCGTCGTCGCGGTGGTCCTCGTCGCGGCCACCCGTCCGCTCGGTGCGACCGGGGGGACCGGACCGGGCGATCCTCATCCCACCGCCTACCTGGTCGGGTCGCCGACGACCGGCCTCGCCGTCGGGAGCCTGGCCCCGGAGCTTGCCGGCACACGTCCGGACGGGACGACCTGGCAGCTCACCGACGTGAACGGCACGCCGGTCCGGCTCGCCGACCTGCGCGGTAAGGGCGTGTGGCTGAACTTCTGGGCGAGCTGGTGTCCTCCCTGCCAGTCGGAGACGCCGACCCTGCGCGACACCTACGCAGCCTACAAGGATCGCGGGCTCGAGCTCATCGGGATCAGCGTCCAGGAGACGAACCCGGCCGATGTCGGCGCGTACGCCACGAAGTACGGGCTCGACTACACGATCGCCGCCGACCTGTCGGCCGACGCCTTCCACCTGTACCAGGTCTACGGCTTGCCGACCCAGGTGTTCATCGGGCCGGACGGTCGGATCCGGAAGGTCATCGCCGGGCCGCTCAGCGCGGCCGACGCCGCCGCGAACGTCGAGGCGATCCTGCCGACCTCGCCCTCGCCGGCGCCGACCGTCTCTTCGGCGCCGACCGTCTCGTCGCCGCCGGTCACGACCTCGCCCGCCGTCTCGCCCTCGCCGTAGCGTCAGTCCGCCTCGTACCGGAACCGGTCGCGGTCGCGGACCAGACGACCGATGGGATGGAACGCCTCGTGGGACAGGACGACGATCCAGCCTTCGTCGGCGGCCTGAGCGAAGAGCGACGCCTTGACCACGACCGAATCGAGCGGGAAGTCGTCGAACGCGGTGACCCAGCGCGGATTGGCGCTCCACGGCCGCATGCACAGGTCGCCGAAGAACGCCAGCGTCCGCCCGCCCGGGCCGGCGCCCCGGACGACGATCGCCTGGTGCCCCGCCGAGTGCCCGCCGGTCGGGACGACGGTCACCCCCGGCAGGATCTCGCGCTCGCCCTCGGCCCAGCCCGCTTCGCCCCAGTCGCGGACGAGCCGGAGCTCCGGCTGGACGTAGCTCGCCACGAGCCGCGGGTTGTCGCCCAGGGCGATCTCCCACTCGGCCCGCTGGGCGACGATCCTCGCCCGCGGGAACGCACGCTCGCCTTCAGGGTCCAGCAGGCCGCCGGCGTGGTCGAAGTGGAGGTGGCTCATGGCGACGACGTCGACCGAGTCCGGCCTGAAGCCGGCACGCTCGAGCGCAGGGACGATCCAGGGCCCCTCGTAGCCGCGCATCGCCCGGCCCTTGTCGTCGATCCGCCCCCCGATGCCCGTCTCGACCAGGACCCGCCCGGCCGGTGTCTCGACGAGCAGGCAGTTGAGCGCCTGGAGCAGCCGGTTGTCGCGATCGATCTCGTCGACGACGAGGCGGTCCCAGAGGAGTCGCGGGACCGGACCGAACAGGGTCCCCGCGTCGGACCGGAAGGTCCCGGCCTGGACGAGCGCGACGGTCGTCCCGCTCCCGAGCGAGGCGGACCAGTGGACGGCCTCGTTCATGCCCACGGCCGGTCGCTCATCACCCGATCCCGCGGTCCGGTCAGGACCGGGTCCGCTCCTCTGACCGGCCGGTGAAGTCGCGGTGGAAGGCCGATGCGGTCGGCTCCGACTGGCCCTGGTACTTCGAGCCGAGCGTCGGCGAGCCGTACGGCCGTTCGACCGGGCTCGACATCCGGAAGAAGCTGATCTGCCCGATCCGCATCCCGAAGTACAACGCGATCGGCAGGTTGGCGACGTTGCTCAGCTCGAGGGTCAGGTTGCCCTTCCAGCCCGGATCGACGTAGCCCGCGGTCGAATGGATCAGCAGGCCGAGCCGGCCGAGCGAGCTCTTGCCCTCGAGCCGGGCCACCAGGTCGTCGGGCAGCTCGACCCATTCGAGGGTCTGACCCAGGACGAACTCACCCGGGTGGAGGATGAACGGCTCGTCGTCGTCGATCCGTAGCAGCTCGGTCAGGTCCGGCTGCGGGGCGCGGACGTCGATGTAGGCGTAGCGGTTGTTGCGGAACACCCGGAAGCTGCGGTCGAGGTGGAGGTCGACCGACGACGGCTGCAGATCGCTCGGGTCGTACGGGTCGATCCGCACGTCGCCGGCCTCGATCGCGGCCCGGATGTCACGGTCGGCCAGGACGCTCACCGATCGTCCCCGCGGCTGTCGAAGAGCGTGTCGACCTCGCGCTTGAGATCCTCGAGATCCTCGAAGCTCTGGTACACGCTGGCGAACCGGATGTAGGCGATCTGGTCGATCCCGCGCAGCTTGTCCATCGCCATCGCGCCGATCCGCGACGACGGGACCTCGCTCGCGCCGGCCGCTCGGAGCTCGGCTTCGATCGCGTCGGCGGCCGCCTCGGCCGAGCCGTCCGGGACCGGCCGTCGGGTCAGCGCCTTGCGCAGTCCGCTCGCGAGCTTGTCGCGGTCGAACTCCTGGCGGACGCCGTCGCGCTTGACGACGACCAGGCGAGCGGCCTCGACGCGCTCGTACGTCGTGAACCGCGTCGCGCAGGCGGCGCATTCGCGACGGCGGCGGATCGTCGCCGAGTCGTCGAGGTCGCGCGAATCGACGACCCTGGTCTCGCGTTCACCGCACTGCGGACAGCGCATCGGTCTCCCGGTCTCGGACCCGGATGGCGGGCCACCTACCACTACCGCTAGTGGTGTGACCCGATGGTACCACTACATACGGTGTCCGCCAGGCCCCGGTGGCGGGGACGAGCCGGCCCGCGACGGGTCATCCCTAGCGTCGTGACCGCCACTGACGCTGCTCGGCCGGCCGACTCGAGGCGAGATCGTCGGCATGCCGGGCGATCGCCTCGCGGGCGTGCAGGGTGTTGAGGTAGCCACGCTTGATCGCCGTCTGCGCCTCGAGCTCGCGATTCCGACCCCCCGACGCCGCCATCAGCGTGCAACCGTGAGCGACCATCTCGAGCGCCCGCGCCGCCCGATCGAGCTCCTCGAGCAGGCTGGCCCGCACGTCGTCGGCGGGGACCGGACCGCGCAGGCCGCCCGCCTCCTCGGCGTAGCGCCCCACCGCGTCGTGGGCCGCCTCGAGGTTCGGCGCGATCGCGTCCGCGTCGAGCTGATGCCGGCGGACCGCGTCGATCCGCTCGATGACGCCGGCCAGCGACTCGTCGATCCGCTTCGCCAGGTCCTCGACCGCGCTCCGGAAGCGCTCCTCCTCGCGCGTCCGGGTCAGCGCCCGCGAGGCGCGCCGGAACAGGACGATGAACGCTGCCGCGAGGACGACGAAGGCGACGAGCGGGATCACCAGCGCCAGGATGGTTCCCACGGGGCGGGCGCTCTCCTCAGGCCGAGCGGACGCGGAGGGCGTCGAGGAGGGCCGGGACGACCTCGAACAGGTCGCCGACGACGATCACGTCGGCGAAGTCGGCGATCGGCGCGTCCGGGTCCCGGTTGATCGCGACGATCGTCTCGGCCGTCTGCATCCCGACCTTGTGCTGGATGGCACCCGAGATCCCGAGCGCCAGGTACAGCGCCGGCTTGACGATCTTGCCGGTCTGCCCGATCTGCTGGCTGTACGGGATCCAGCCGGAATCGACCGCCGCGCGAGACGCGCCGATGGCGCCGCCGAGCGCGGTCGCCAGCTCCTCGACGATCCGGAACCCGTCGGGACCGCCGATCCCGCGGCCGCCGGCCACGATGATGCGCGCCTCCTCGATCGGGGCCGCGCCGCCGGCCTCGGCGACTCGCTCGAGGACGCGGATCGCCGGGACACCGTCGGCCGGGGCGGCCGCGCCGACGGTCACCGTCCCGGCCGCCTGGGCAGGAACGGCGGTGACGACGTTCGGCCGGACCGTCACGATCCCGCGCCCGGCGGCGAACCCGGACCACGTGTCGAGGCGTCCACCGAACACGCTCATCTCGACGACCGGACCGTCCTCCCAGCTGACGCCGGTCGCGTTGGCGAGGATCCCTCGACCGAGCAGCGCCGAGAGGTACCCCGCGACGTCCCGTCCGTCGGGCGACGCGCCGGTCAGGATGACCTCGGCCTCGGCGCCCGATCGGACGGCCTCGGCCGCGACCCGTTGCGGAGCCACGTGGTCGCGGAGATCGGGCGCGGCCACAGCTTCCACGGCGGGAAGGTATCGAGCGAGCTCGGCGGCCGGGAGCGAGGGATCGGCCGCGACCACGAGACCGCGCGCATCGTGCCCGCCGGCCTCGGCGAGGCCCCGGGCGAGGGTGGCGACCTCGGTGCTGATCCGGGCGAGGCTGCCGTCCGCCAGGACCTCGGCGACGACGAGCAGGACCCCCATCAGATGAGCCTCCGCTCGGCGAGGAACTCGACCAGCTGCGCCGCAGCCAGCGGGGCCGGCTCGCGGATGACGCGCGTCGCGGCTCGTGCCGGCGGCGCTTCCGCCCGCAGGACGCGGGTCGTCGCCACGGCCCCGCCGACCGTCGACGGGTCGATCCCGAGATCGGCCAGGGACCAGGTCACGATCGACTTGGATCGGGCGGCCATGATCCCCTTGAGCGACGGGTAGCGAGGTTCACCCAGCGCCTGGGTCGCCACGACCAGGGCCGGCAGGGTGGCTTCGAGCAGGTCGTACCCCGTCGGACTGATCCGTCGCACTCGGACGGACCCGCCGTCGGGCTCGATCCTCGCCGCGTAGGACAGGTAGGGCAGGCCGGTCAGCGCGGCGATCCCGGCCGCCACCGTCCCGCTCCCGCCGTCGGAGGTGTCGGCGCCGGCCAGGACCAGGTCGTGCTCGATCCGGCCGAGCGCGGCCGCCAGGACGCGGGCGGTCGACAGCGTGTCCGAGCCGGCCAGCGCGGGATCGGAGACAAGGAAGCCCGCATCGGCGCCCATCGCCAGCGCCTTGCGCAGGGTGTCCGGGGCCGTGTCGGGTGCCATCGACAGGAGCGTGACCGAGCCTTCGCCGGCGGCCTCCCGGAGCTTGAGCGCCGCCTCGAGCGCGTATTCGTCGTTGGCGTTGACGACCGTCGGGGACGCGGCGCGATCGACGCGCAGGTCCGCACCCAGGCGTTCCTGGCCGGTGGTGTCCGGCACGGGTTTGACGAGGACGACGATCCGCACCTGCGGGCAACCTCCGGTTTCGGGTGTCAGCGGTGGGCGGCGAGCAGCGATCGGGCGACGACCAGGCGCTGGATCTGCTGCGTCCCTTCGTACAACTGGGTGATCTTCGCGTCGCGCATCATCCGCTCGACCGGGAACTCGTCGAGGTAGCCGTACCCGCCGAGGACCTGGACCGCGTCGGTGGTGACCCGCATCGCGGCGTCGCCGGCGACCAGTTTACAGACCGCGGCCCAGCGTCCGGCATCCCCGTCGCCGGCCTCGATCGCGGCACAGGCGGTGTACAGCAGGCTGCGAGCCGCCTCCGTGGCGGCGTCCATGTCGGCGAGCAGGCCCTGGACCATCTGGAACTCGCCGATCGGCCGGCCGAACTGGATCCGCTCGGTCGCGTACTCGGCCGCGACGTCGAGCGCGCCCTGGGCGATCCCGACGGCCTGGGCGGCGATCCCCGGTCGGGAGCGCTCGAACGTCCGCATCGCCAGGGCGAACCCCTCCCCCTCCGTGCCGATCAGGTTCGTCGCGGGGATGCGCACGTCGTCGAACATCAGCTCGGCCGTCGGCGAGCCGCGGATGCCCATCTTGTGCTCGAGGCGGCCCACGCTGAACCCGGCGGTCCCGCGTTCGACCACGAAGCACGACAGGTTGCGGTTGCGCGTGCCGGCGGGATCCGTGACGGCGAAGACGGTGACCAGGTCGGCCACGCTGCCGTGGCTGATGAACCGCTTCGTCCCGTTCAGGACGTAGCCGTCGCCGTCACGCACGGCCCGGGTCGCGATGGAGCCCGCATCGGAGCCCGCGCCCGCTTCGGTCAGGGCGAAGGCGATCAGGGTCCGACCCGCCGCCAGGTCCGGCAGCCAACGCGCCTTCTGCTCGTCGGTACCGGCCATCACGATCGGCAGCGATGCCAGCTCGTGGACCGCCAGGATCAACCCCGTCGTGGCACACGCCGCGCTGAGCGCTTCGATCGCCAGGCAGCAGGTCAGGAGGTCGCCGCCGAGTCCGCCGTAGTCGGCCGGATACGGCAGGCCGAGGATGTCCTGGGTCGCCAGGAGCTCCTTCAGGTCCCACGGGAATTCGGCGCTCCGATCGATCTCGGCGGCCCGCGGCGCGATCCGTTCCCGGGCCAGTTCGCGGACGGCGTCGCGCAGCTCGCGCTGCTCGTCGGAGAGCCGGAACGAGGTCACTGGATCACCGGCAGCTGGCGGCCGCTCGGGATCGGCGCCAGGCTGTCCGCCAGCAGTTCGGCGATATCGACGGCGCTGACCGTCCCGGCGCCGTCGGCCATCGCGGAGTCCAGTCCGTCACGCATCATCGTCATGCAGAACGGGCAGTTCGTGGCGACCGTGCCGGCCCCGGTCTCGAGAGCCTGGCGTGTCCGTTCGGCGTTGATCCGGGTGCCCCGGGTCTCCTCCATCCACATCCGGCCGCCACCGGCCCCGCAGCAGAACGAGTTCCGGCCGTTCCGCGCCATCTCGACGAGCTCGAGGCCGGGCACCGAGGCGAGGACCTCGCGGGGCTGGGCGACGACGTCGTTGTAGCGGGCCATGTAGCACGAATCGTGGAAGGTCACGGTCCGCGGTGCGGTGTCTCCCGCGGCGTCGGCGTCGATCGTCCGCAGCCGGCCCTCGGCCAGCAGCCGCTGGAGGTAGACCGAGTGATGGACGACCTCATAGTGCCCGTCGAGCTGGCCGTACTCGTTGCCGATCGTGTTGAAGCAGTGCGGGCAGGCGGTGACGATGCTCGTGAGCCTGTAACGGTCGAGCGTGGCGACGTTTTCGGCCGCGAGCATCTGCCAGACGTAATCGTTGCCCATCCGACGGGCGGGATCGCCGGTGCACGACTCCTCCTGACCCAGGATCGCGAAGCGGATGCCGGCGGCGTCGAGGCAGGTCGCGAACGACCGCGCCACGCGCCGGTTGCGCTCGTCGAACGCAGCCGCGCAGCCGACCCAGTAGAGGACCTCGATCTCATCGAGGCGGCCCTGGGCGGCCAGCTCGGCGACGGTCGGGACGACGAACGGGAGGCCCTTCGTCCAGTCGGTGCGGGCGCTCTTGGGCTGGCCCCAGGGGTTCCCGGCGCGCTCCATGTTCGTGAACGCCGCGGTCAGCTCGGACGGGAAGCGCGAGTCCTCCAGGACGAGGTTGCGACGGACGCCGACGATCTTGTCGACATGCTCGATGAGAACGGGGCAGGCTTCGACGCACGCCCCGCAGGTGACGCAATCCCAGACCGCGTCGTACGGGATCGCGCCATCGACCAGCGGCGCCGCCAGCGCGGTCGGGGCGGGCTGGGTGTCCTCCAGCCCGTAGGCATCGCGGACGATCGGCGAGTTGGGGATGAGGTCGATCCCGTGCTCGGCGTCGACCGCCATCTCCCGGATGCCCATGATGAACGCCTTGGGGTTGAGCGGCTTGCCGGTGGCGTTGGCCGGGCAGGCGGCCTGGCAGCGACCGCACTCGGTGCAGGTGAACCCGTCGAGGAGATCCTTCCAGCCCAGGTCCTGGAGGGTCCGAAGGCCGAACGTCGCCGTCTCGTCCTCGAGGTCCATCGCCGGAAGCTCTCCGCGCGGCGCCAGCTTCCGGAAGTAGATGTTGAACGGGGCCGTGGCGATATGGAGATGCTTGCTGTACGGGAGGTAGACCAGGAACGCCGCGACGATCGCGATGTGGGCCCACCACGACACCGCGAAGGCCGTCTCGGTGGCCTGCGTGTCCGAGCGAGCTGAGCGGGACCGCCAGCGCGTTGGCGATGAACGCTCCAGGGATGTCCCCGTAGCTGGCCGCCTGGAACGCCTGGGCGAGCAGCTCGGTCCCGACCACCCCGCCGATCATCGCCAGGATGAGCAGCCCGGAGCCGCTCAGCGTCAGTCGCGCGGGCTTGGTGACGAGCCGCCGGAAGAAGGCGTAGGCGATGGCGACCAGGACGACGACCGCCACGACGTTCTGCATCGCGGAGACGGCCGTCCACAGCAGACCGTCGAACGGCACCGAGATGATCGCCTGAACGAGTCCGCCGGTGACGATGTTGGCCGTCCCGATCGTCAGCAGGACGAAACCCCAGAAGATCCCGAAGTGCATCAGCCCGGCGCGCCGGTCCTTGAACATCCTGGTCTGGACGAGGGCATAGCGGACGAGGCCCGCCGTTCGGCGGGGAACCTGGCTGAACGGGCTCGGGCCCTCGGCGCGGGCCGCCGCGAAGATCCGCAGATGGCGGGCCATGACCAGACCGAAGATCACGACCGCGCCCCAGAACAGCGGGAAGACCAGCGGATAGGCGGGGACGTCGGCGAATGCCGGGAACATCTACGTCGTGCTCGGGTCGGGAGTCGGGAGGTCCGGCCGAGCGGCCCCGGCCGTGGCCAGGCCATGGTCGAACGGGCCGTCGAGCGTCTCGAGGGCGTGGCCCAGGACGGGGACGATCGCTTCGAGCGATTCAAGCGCCCCGCGTGGGCTGCCCGGGACGTTGACGATGAGCGTCCCGGAGCGCACGCCGACGACGCCCCGCGACAGCGCCGCCATCGGCGTCGAGCGCCTGCCCTCGGCGCGGATCAGCTCGGCGAGGCCTGGTACTTCGTAGTCGAGCGTCGCCGCCGTCGCCTGCGGGGTCACGTCGCGCGGCGTCAGGCCCGTCCCGCCGGTGGTCACGACGAGGGCTCGGCCGGGAGTCCCCGCGACGAGCGCCTCCTCGATCTGCCACCGCTCGTCGGGGACCGCCGCCCGCTCGACCTCGAACCCGAGCCCGATGAGCCGCTCCGTCAGCCGCTCGCCCGAGTCGTCGTCGCGGACCCCGGCGGCGACGCCGTCGCTGACCGTGACGACGAGGGCCCGCCGACCGTCACCTGGCCTTCGATCGGATCCGCTCACCCGCCGCCCTTCTTGCGTCCGCCCCCGATCCGTCCGGCGGCCCGGTCGCCCGGTCGCACCCCCGGCACCGTCCCGGACGCGGTCTTCGGCTTGTCGCTCGGCCGAGCCCAGTCGCCGCTCTTGCCACCGCTCTTCGACACGAGCCGGAGCGACCGGATCTCGACCCCGCGTTCCACGCCCTTGACCATATCGTAGACGGTGAGCGCAGCCACGGAGGCGGCCGTCAACGCCTCCATCTCGACGCCCGTGACGCCGACGGTCGCGGCCTCGGTCCGGATCCGCAGCCCGCCGGCGGCCCGGTCGGGCACGACCTGGACGAGCAGATCGGTCAGCGCGATCGGGTGGCACAACGGGATGAGCTCGCTCGTGCGCTTGCCGCCCATCACCCCGGCCAGCTCGGCGACCGACATCACGTCGCCCTTGGGGTTCGCGCCGTCGATGATCAGGCTGAGCGTCTCCGGCGAACAGGCCACGAACGCCTCGGCGACGGCACGCCGGGCGGTCGGCGGCTTGGCGCTGACGTCGACCATCCGCGGGCGGCCCGTCCGATCGACATGGGTCAGGCGTCGGCGCTCGGAGCGCGGGGCAGGCTTGCGATCCATCGGCGGCCTCCAGGGCTGGTCTTCGGGCGGCTTCGAGCCGGTCATCCGCGATCGACCCAGATGAGCTCGACCGGCGAGCCCGCGGGCAGGGCGTCGACGGTCTCGGGGATGACGGCCAGGACGTCAGCGGCCGCCAGGGCGCTCAGGACGTGGCTCCCCTGACGTCCGGCGAGCACGACCGGGACACGTCCCTCCGCGTCACGCACGGGGGCGTCGGCCGCGCCCCGCCGAGCGACGGCACGGATGAAGGCGCGCCGACCGGGGGCCTTCGTGACGGGTTCGAGCAGGACGCCGCGGTCGGTCGGGCGGAGCAGCCGCCGATGACCGCCGAGCCGGCGGATCGCGGGCCGGACGAACAGCTCGAAGGTGACGAACCCACTGACCGGGTTGCCGGGCAGGCCGAACAGGACGGATCCGTCGGGCGTGACCCCGAACGCGAACGGCTTGCCGGGCTGGACGGCGACGCGCCACAGGTCCACTCGCCCCACGCTCTCGAAGGCGCGCTTGACCACGTCGTACGGGCCGACCGAGACACCGCCGGCGACGATGACGGCATCCGCTTCCGCCAGACCGCGGCGCAGGCGAGCCAGGACGTCCTCGAGCCGATCACGGGCGATGCCGAGGTCGACCACCGTCGCGCCGGCCGCGGCGACCATCGCCCGCAGGCCCGGGCCGTTCGCGTCGGGGATGCCCGCGTCGCCGAGGGCCTCGCCCGCAGCGCGGATCTCGTCACCGGTCGCGAGGACGGCGATCCGCGGGCGCCGGTGGACCGACACGCTCTCTGCCCCGCAGCCCGCAGCCAGGGCGATCGCCGCCGGCGTCATCGTCGTCCCGGCGTCGAGCACCGTGGTCCCGGCGCGAACGTCCTCGCCGCGCCGACGGATCGAATCCCCCGGCTTGACCGCGACGTGGACCGCACAGCCCGCGGGCAGCGGTCCGGCCGCGTCGCGCCCGCGCGGGCCGGCCGGGGCTCCCGACGGGTCGAGCGGCGTCGTCTCCTCGACCGGCACGACGGCGTCCGCGCCGGCCGGGAGCGGGGCGCCGGTCGCGATCCGGACGGCCGTCTTGGCCCCGACCTCGACCGCGGCGACCCCGCCGGCGGGCACCTCGCCGACGACCCGCAGGCCGACCGGCGCGTCATCCGAGGCGGCGATGACGTCCACCGAGCGGATCGCGTACCCGTCCATCGCGCTGTTGTCCCACGGCGGCAGGTCGGTCGCGGCGACGACCGGCCCGGCGAGGACGAGACCGAGGGCCGCCTCGGGGACGAGCGTCTCGGCCGGCAACGGGCCCCGGATCGCGGCCAGGATGCGCTCCTGCGCAGCCTCGACCGACAGGAGGTCGCCGCCGCTCATCGCTCCGGCCTCGGGCGGAGCGCCCAGAGCGAGACGACCGCGCAGAGCAGGAGGATGACGGCACCGACCGCGAGCGAGGTCTCCTCCCAGAACTGGATCGGGAAGAGCTGGACGAGCCGGTCCGACAGCGGGTCGAACGTGTACGTCCCGCCGGCGAAGAACAGCTCATGGAAGGCCTCGAAGGCCTGGTCGAACGCCACGGCCGAGATCAACCCGCCGATGACGATGCCCGCGGCGAGGATGACCGCACCGACCCCGGCACCGCGCCGGAACGCCCGGCCTCCCCGCGTCGCCAGCCCGACCGCGAGCAGGACGATCGCGCCGATCAGGACGAGGAGCCCGAACCCACCGAAGACGGTCCGGACGTCGACGAGATGCGACCGCTCGCGCTCGCTGAAGACTGCCTGTCCGGCGACGGTCTCGGCGAAGGCCGGCGGCCCGACGACGAGGTCGTGGAGGACGTCTCCGGTCACCCGGTCGACCTCGGCGGTCGGGTACCCGGTCAGGGTCGCCGCCCCACTCCTCCCCTGCTCGAAGCCGACCCATTGCGGCGTCAGGAACAGCGCGACCGATACGCCGGCGATGACGAGGATGGTCGCGACCGCCACGACGATCGACACGATCGCCTCGCGGACCGGGGACGGTCGGGCCACCTCATCGGGGCGACCTCCCGGCGCCACCGGCTCCGGGTCGCCCACGTTATTCGTCCTCGAGGGTCCGGGCCTGGTCCCACCAGCCCTCGAGCCGCAGGTCGTCCGGCGGTTCGGTCCCGAGCTCGGCGGACGCCTTGGCGACCCGGGCTCGGAAGGCATCGAGATCGAGGTCGAGGATGTCCCGCAGGCCCTCGATGCCGGCCTGGACCATCAGCTGGTGCTCGTCCGGCCCGAAGCTGGCGAGGTTCAGCATCAAGCCCTCGTCGCGCCAGGTACCGACCTCATTGATCGTCGCGCCGACGTGATCGGCGAGGTACTGGCGCCGGGTCGGCGTCTCCGACACCTCGAGCAGGATCCCGGTCGTGAAGATGCCCTGCTTCTCGAGACGCCCGAGATAGACGGGCTCGATCCTGGTCAGCTCGGTGATCGGCGGCACGGGCGGTGAGCTCCTGTTCGGGGCTTCGTCATGGGTCGCGGCCCATTATCGGGCCTCGGCGCCGTCCTCCGCTCGGGTCACGCGATTCCGGGCCGTTCGGCACTGGCGGCGTGATCCGCCGCCGCCACCATTAGCCGACATCGGGGCGCGGTCACGGCCGGCCACCGGTCGGATCGCGGCCCACGGTGGAGTGCACAGCCATGGTCCGAGTACTCGTCGTCGATCACGATGTGGACCTTGCCGATCTCAAGGTCGACACGCTCCGGCGTGCAGGGTTCGAGGTCGATCAGTGCGGCGGGCCGACGCATGCGCGCGGAGCCTGCCCGGTCCTCAATGGCATGCCGTGCTGGCAGGTCGAGTGGGCGGACGTCCTCGTCTACGACGTATGGGCGGCCGGCTTCTCGGGTGAGGAGATGACCAAGGACCTGCTCGAGCAGTATCCCGGCAAGGCGATCGTCCTGACCTCGCCCGGCATGGACGTCGACTGGGTCCAGGGCGGCGTGGGTGCGACCGTCTCGGGCACCCAGGCACCCGGCTCCCTCGTCGCCGCCGTCGAAGCCGCGTACGCCGCGCGGTCGACGCCCGGCTGACGGTCAGGGCAGCGCGATCAGGCCGATCGCGACGAGGGCGAGGACGATCCCGGCGACGTGGGTCGGTGCGAGCCGCTCGTCGGCGAGCACCCGGGCGAGGACGGCGGTCACGGCCGGGTACTGCGACGCCACCACCGCACTGACGCCGAGGGCGCCCAACCCGGTCGATGCCACGAACAACGCCGTCCCGAGCATGTCCCCGACGCCGATGACCGCCATCAGCGGGGTCGCGCTGCGGACGGTCGTCCCGACGCGCCGTAAGCCGATCGTCGTCAGCACCGCGAGGCCGAGCACGATCGCCCGGCTGATCGCCACCGGCCACCACGTCTCCCCGCCCGCCGTCGTGCTCCGACCCATCGCGATGAAGAACACCCCGGCTCCGAGTCCCGCCAGGAGCGCGAACGGCAGGCTCCCGCGTCCGATCCCGATGTCGTTGGCCGGCCTCGCCACCAGCACCACCGCGATCAGGGCGACGGCGATGCCCAGCGCGTCCGTCGGCCGGAGCCGGTCGCCCGTGATCGCCCCGACGACGACCGGGAAACCTGCGCCGATCACCCCGGTCAGCGCGGCGGCGAGTCCCATCGCCCCGAAGGTGAGGCTGCGGTAGAAGCTGACGAGCGAGACGAACGCCGCGAGTCCGGCGACGACCGCCCAGCCGATCGGCTCGCCGCCCGGGTACCGCTCGCCGAGCACCACGAGAACGACGATGGCGACGGTCACCCCGACCGTCTGCGACACCACCACCGTGGCCAGCGGGGTCGCTCGGCGGCTCGTCACTCCCGCGTTGAAATCGCTGACCCCCCAGCTCAGCGCAGCCCCCACCCCGTACCCGACGCCGGTCGGGGTCACGCTCGCGGTTCGACGCGGATCCGGCCGGGATCGAAGGGCTGGCGCGACGAAGGTCGGGTCATGCCCGGAGCGTACAGGAGTCCGGTCCGGCCGATCCGGCCCCCGCCACTTGCCGCGCGTCCGACGTGGGGCGTGGCGCTGCGGCGACCCGCGGGATCCGTGGACGCGTGCCGGCCCGCCGGTGCCGCCACGCTCGAGGGTCAGCCCTCGGCGTCACCGATGATATCGAGCGCGCCTTGCCAGCAGTCCGTGGTGATGCCGTCGTGGTCGCACTTGATCTCGGCATACCTGCCCTTCACCGGGCTGCCCTTGCCCCACCCGTCGGTGACGACGCCGGTGATGACGGCCTCGAGACCCGTCTGCTCGACGTGGACGAGGGCCGTGAACGCGTGAGTCGCGCCCTTGAACTGGTACCTGGCCTCGATCGCCGTCGTGGGGCCCGGGTCGAAGTCGAGGACCTTGCCCGCGTACGCGCCCTCGCCGACAGCTCCGCCGACCACGCCGGCCATCTCGGGCCCCTCACCGACCATCCACTTCGTGAAGGTGGCGGTCTCCACGTCCATCGTGGTCCCGCTCATCGCCTTGACGGCCGTCTCCATCTCCCTACCTCTCCGCGGCGTCCGTGGCGGGTCCTCGGGGAGTCCTGCGCCCGGGCGTCGTCCGTCGACACGGTAATCCAGCCCCGTATCCGCGCCGTCTCGTGACGAACGGGATCGTCGGCATCGAATCGGGATCGTCGGCGTTGGATCGGGACTGCCTAGCTGCCCGTCGGCTCCGGCTCGGGTTGCCAGACGTAGATCCGGGCCTCGACGTTCGCGGTCCACTGGTCCGTCCGGAGGTAGCGGCCGACGATCGCTTCGCGGCTCGTCAGCGGGCCCTCGGTCGAGGGCCATCGATGGACCACGTACTCGGCCGGCCACAGCCCAGCGGTGGATCCCCCGAGATCCTTCTGGACGCCGTCTCGAGGGCCGCCTCGGAAGTCGAGCAGGATCCGCTGATGCCCGGTCATGCGTTGCATCCTAGTCCCTGGGCGCCACCGACCCCTGCGCCGAGCGCGGCCGCGCCCTTCGGGCACCTCGTCCAGCGCCGGGCCACCGGTCAGTCCGGCTTGGCACTCCGATCGACGGGTTCGTAGCTCGTCGTGCCCTTCCCGTCCGGGGACATCTGCGACTTCGCCCTGAGGACCGACTGTCGGTAGGCCGTGTCGGTGTCCCGTCGGCCGTCGATGTCCGGCGCGGACCCCTGGCTGCCGATGCCGCCGTCAGGAAGGAGGCCCACGACGCCGTCGACCAGTCGTCGGAGCAGACCCTTCTTCTCGCTGGCCATGCCTCCTCCTCGCCTCTCGAGCCAAGTGCGCGGGAGATGCGTCCAGTCTCCGCCAGCACGACGGGTCTAGCCAGAGCCAGTCGGCACCTTCGGGCGTCCTCCTGTCCGGGCCGGCGACGCGCGGACCTCGGCCGACGCCAGAGTGTCACAGGCGTCCGGGTTCGGCCAGGTGGTAGCCTCGTGGGTGGAGGTGTCGCGAATGCCAGATACACACTACCCGCCGCCGCCTACGACACGCCCGGCCGGTGCCTATCTGGAGCACCGCAAGAACGAGGCACCGGACGCCCAGTGGGCGTGCGCTCACGGTGACGACTGGGTGATCGCCACGTTGAGGTCGGACGGCAGCTACGAGTGCCCACGATGCCGCGCCACCGTCATCCACGCAGCCCCGAGGTAGGCGCGAGGTAGGGCGGTCGACGGAGGAAGGACGGCCCTCGAGCCAGGGCGTTGTCACGGAGGTCAGCGGAACGACCGCGACGGTGTGACAGCGCTCATCGGTCCGGTTGAGCCACCGACGGACCGCTACTGCAACGCGGCGAGGCCGGCCGCCGCCAAGCCCGGACTTGCCGATGAGACGTAGAACAAGGTGTCGCCGGCCGCGTAGATATAGGTGATGTCGCTCGTATGGGACGAGTCGATCATCTCCATTACGTCCCTGCCCCCGATGTTGCCCTGAGCGACCACCATGCCGGGATTGGCCCGCTGGTTGTTGCCCAGGTAGGCGGCCAGGAAGTGCGCGCCGTCCACGCCCGCGAGCCTGATCGCTCCGAGGGTCACATGGGGGGAGGGTCCCTGGTTCGCTTCGATTGCGATCGCCCACGAGTAGTCATCGAGTGCCTTGCCGAAGTCCGCGAGGAGCGTCAGGTCATCGGCACTCGGTGTGCTGCCGAGGATGGTCTTGCCTCTGTAGCTCGATTTGCAAATCTGCACGCCATTGAGCGAATTGGGCAGGCGCGCCTCAAGGACCTTGTCCTCGGATGGCCCCGGTTCACCGCCCGCAGCCGCATCGAAGCACTGAACGGTCGATGGCACGGCTGCGCGGACGGACGGTGCCAATGGAGATCTCGGGCTGGGTGTCGAGCTCGGAGAACAGCCGATCACGATCAATGTGATCGCGAGTACCGCGAGAGCGTGGGTCTGCTGCCGTCGCATCGCCGTGTGACGCGGACCGTACGCCGGCGTTGCGCGAGTGTCGAGGGCGACCTGACGTGCGGCTCTGCACCAGCCTAGATGGCACTCGCCCGCCTACCATCGAGGCGATGGCGCGCAAGTCCGACCAAGCCCGGATCTACATCGCGCGTCGCGATGCGATGGCCAGCCGTCTAACAGGTGCGGGGATACCCGGCCGTCTACTCCGGATTGTCGCCGAAGATCGTGTAAGGACCGCAACACGCTCACGAGGGGCCGAGGGGCGTCCATCATGCTCATCAGGGTCAAATCTGTCCGGGCGAGTCCAGCCAAGCTGCGGTCAGAACTGCGGTCATGCCCGGTCGCCGTCCGTCTCGCTGTCACGACGGAGCGTACGCGCGGAGCCGGGGTCCTCGAGGCGATCGAGAGTCTCGTCGGACACGTCTGGCGCCAAGAGCCGTTCGGCTCTGGGACACCTCGCTAGCCGTCGGGAGCCCGCCCGACGGCTAGCACCTAGCGACGTGCGTGGTCCGGCTGGCGACGCTATCCCTGGCCGTGATGGCCGTTGTTCGAGTGGCCGTTGTTCGAGTGGCCGTTGTTCGAGTGGCCGTTGTTCGAGTGGCCGTTGTTCGAGCGGCCGTTGTTCGAGTGGTCCTTGGGATGGGTGCCGGTCTTCGTCGAAGGACCGGTGAGGTCCGGACCCTCGGCCACCTGGACCAGAAGGTGCTTGGGCGCGTGTCCGTTCACGTGGGCCGCGGCGATGTCCCTGGCCCTTCGCGAGTCCGGTTTGCCGATGCAGGAATGGGCCGCGTCCGGACCGCCACCCATCGACGAGACGTAGTCGCCATGGTTCTTGTAGGAGGTCATGGTGGCTGGGGCCGCGGTCACCGTACCGGTGTAGTCGCCTGTGAGAGCCCCACCGCCGACTGGGAACGATCCCGACCACATGAAGCCAGGGTTGTACGGGCCGTCGTACGTGGCGCTGAACGTGATCACGCCTGCCGCCTGCGTGCCGCTCACCGTCTCGGTCGTGAAGTAGCCACTATCGATCGGCGTCGAACCCGCGATCGCGATCGACCCGTCGCACGGGTTGGTCACCACGACGAAGGTATGGATGAAGGTATCGAGGACGGCGACCGTGTACGACGTGGTGGCCAATTGGAAACGGGCAGGGCCGCCCCCGGCGGCCAGCGCCGGACCTGCCACAAGGCCGACCAAGAGGCTCACCGACGCCAGCGTGATGAATAGGCGTTGTCGCATGACCACTCCCTGCTCGAGCTTGGACGACAGCAGCAGTGCCGCATGACCGGCGGCTCCCTGCCCATTGACCCGAAGAACGACACACGGCTTGCCAGCGTTACTGCCGTGCCAGCCGCTGATGGTCCGGAAGACCACAGGACCAATGGGCCCGTACTGCCTAGATCGGACGGCGCTATCCGTCGTCAGAAAGGTCGTCAGGGCCCGGCGGCGGAGCGATACTCTGGCCTCCCGACGAGGGATCGTTGTCGACGGCTGGGCATCGGGACAATCAGAACGACCTTCGATCAAGGCCCGTTACGGGAGGAGCTGGGCGAGCAGAGGCCCCGACGCCATCTCCCGGGCGTCGGGGCCTGTAGAGGACCGAGCGGTGATCCACGCACGCCGGGCCCACCCTGAGACAACGGAGCACCGCGGGCACCGTTACGGAGGGCTAGACCCCGACCATCGGGGGGATGAGGGCCGGGGTCTGCTTGTGAGGCTAGCCGAGCGGGGTCCGCGTCGTCCCTATCTGAACGGGTAGCCCCGGTCGCTCCGGGTCCGCTGGCCGCATGTAGCGGGATCGCACGTCACCTCGCGCATGGGCCACCCGTCCCGTGGCCGTGAGGGTGGTGCGCTGGGCGGTCGTGGTCTCGAACCTCGCGCTGAGCGGGCTGTTGCTGGTCATGGCAACTCCTCAGATTTGGACCGTCGCTGCGCAAGTGGGTTCGGGCAATGTCCCGGATGACTACTGGATCGTCGTCGCCCTGGTCGTTGTCCCGGTTGTCCTCGCTGCCCTGATCATGTGGGGCCTGGTGGTCTGGTCGCGAGGTTCCCGCCGTCTGCTTGTCGCAGCGGACGCGGTGGTCACGCTCGCCTGCTGGTCGATCCTCCTCATGTATGTGTTCGCCAACGATCTGCCGCTCGTCGCGCTTCTGCTGTCACCGATCGCCCTGATTCTCGCCGCGGTCGTACCGCAATCGCGGCCCGGATCAGAATCGGTCGTCGAGCTGTCCGTTAAGGACGCCGGCTGAGCCGGGCAGCAAGGAACCCCGACGCCTGGGGTGGTCGTCGGGGCCCCTTAGTGGACCCACGCCAATGACTCAGGAAGAGCGGGACACGATCGATTCCGCTGCTCGCGTGGCGGGCCCGTTGCCGGGCGTGGAGGTCCTGCGCGCTCGTCTCGGGCAGGTAGTTCAGGATCTCCAGGCCGGCCGGATCACGGCGACCGAGGCGAACCGGATCACGCGGGACGCTGGCCGCGACCTCCGCATAGTCGAGGCTGCGATGCGCGCAGCCAAGGTCGTTGCACGCTCGGTGACCGCCAGGCGGGCTAACTGCGGTCAGGAGGCCCGGCGGTTACGTCCGTCGAACCTCTTTCACGCTCAGATTCGGCGCCTACTCCGACGGCTTGTCGCCGAAGATCGTGTAGTGCCAGGGCTTCTCGGGCTCGCCGGTGAGCTCGATCATCACGTGCTTGACCTGGGTGTACTCGTCGAACGAGTAGCTCGACATGTCCTTGCCGAAGCCCGACTGCTTGAACCCGCCGTGCGGCATCTCCGAAGTGACCATCAGGTGGTCGTTGACCTGGACGTGGCCGAAGTTCAGGCTCCGCGCGGCCTCCATCGCCCGGAAGACGTCGCGGGTCCAGATCGAGGCGGCCAGGCCGTACTTCGTGTCGTTGGCCATGGCCAGCGCCTCCTCGTCGGTGTCGAACGGCAGGACGGCCAACACGGGCCCGAAGACCTCGTTCTGGACGATCTCGCTGTCCTGGGCGCAATCGGCCACGATCGTCGGGCGGTAGAACGCGCCGTTCGGGAAGCCGGGCACGTCGGGTCGATAGCCGCCCGCGGCGATCGTCGCGCCGGCCTGCTCCGCCCGCCGCACGAACCCGTCGACCCGCTCGACCTGGGCCTGGCTGATGAGCGTGCCCGAGGTCGGTCGACGGATCCATCGGATCGCCGACCCGGACGCCGTCGAACAGGACGGCCGTCCGGGCGATGAACGCGTCGTACACGGACCGATGGACGTAGGCCCTGGTGGCCGCGGTGCAGTCCTGGCCGCCGTTGATCAGCGCGCCGGCAGTCGCCCCGCGCGCGGCCGCCTCGAGGTCGGCGTCCGCGTGGACGATGAACGGTGCCTTGCCGCCGAGCTCGAGATGGACCCGCTTGACGTTGTTCGCCGCCAGCGCCTGGATCCGCTTGCCGGTCTCGGAGTCTCCGGTCAGCGAGATGAGGTCGACGTCCATGTGCGCGGCCATCGCCGCGCCGACGACGTCCCCGCGACCGGTCACGACGTTGAGGACACCGGCCGGGAACCCCGGCCTCCGCGGCCAGCTCGGCCAGCCGGATCGTCGTGATCGGCGTCGCGCTGGCCGGCTTGAGGACGATCGAGTTGCCGGCCGCGAGCGCCGGGCCGATCTTCCAGATCGCCATCCAGAACGGGTAGTTCCACGGCGCCACCTGGGCCACCACCCCGATCGGCTCGCGCCGGATCATCGACGTGTGGCTGCCGCTGTACTCGTACGCGGCCTTGCCCTCCAGATGGCGGATCTGGCCGGCGAAGAAGCGCAGGTTGTCCGAGGCGAAGGCGAAGTCCGACTCACGCCGGAGCTTGTAGGCGGTCCCCGTCTGCTGGGTCTCGATGAGGGCCAGTTCGTCGGCGTGCTCGTCGCACAGGTCGGCCAGTCGGTTCATCGCCGCGACGCGGTCGGGCAGGCCCATCCGCGACCAGCGGCCGTCCCGGAAGGCCGCGCGGGCGGCCGCCACGGCACGGTCGACGTCCGCCTCGGTCCCGGCCGGGACCCGTCCGACCAGCTCGCCGGTCGCCGGGCTGTGGACCTCGAGCCACGCTCCGCTCAGCGAGGTGGCGGCGGCGCCGTCGATGAACATCGGGTAGTCGGTGGCGACCTTGACGGCCATCTCGGATCTCCTCGTGGCGCGGCCGCTCGACGGGCGGCGCGCTGGGTGCTTTGACGATCCGCTCGAGTCTAGCCCACGCTCAGTCGCCGGCGCGATCCCGCTCGCGCTCGCGCCCGACCAGCGTCGCCGCGAAGCCGGCCAGCAGGACGTCCTCGAGCGGCGGGTTGATCAGCCCGGCGCGCGCATCACGGAACGCGCGCTCGAGCGGACCCGCCAGGAACCCCGGACCGCCGGCGACCCTGAGCGCCTCGTCGGTCGCCTCCACGGCCGCCCTCGTGGCGGTGGACTTGGCGAGGACGACATCACCGAGGAGCGCGCCGAACTCATCCGGAGTCGCCGCGTCCCAGCGCCGGGCCACGTCCCCGACGACGATCCGCGCGGTCCGGACGGCCGCATCGATGCGACCGAGTCGGACGCGGACCGACGGGATGTCGGCGACCGCGGTCGAGCCGTCTCCCGGCCGCCGAGCGACCGCCCAGCGGACCACCTCGCGCCTGGCCTGCTCCCCCACCCCGAGATAGACGGCAGCGACGACCATCTGGAACCAGGCACCCGGCGCCGGCCCCCGCGGATCGGGCTGGTCGGCACGTCGACGGACGACGAGCGCCTCCGACGGCACCCGGACGCCGTCGAGCGCCAACCGGCCGGACGCCGAGCCGCGCATCCCAAGGGCCTCGAATGCCGGCAGCCGGTTCACCCCGACCGAATCGAGGTCGACCACGAACGACCCGACCTCGGGGACGTCGGCAGGCTCCGCCGACGGATCCGAGATCCTCGCGCTGACGATCGCCAGGCGAAGGGCGGGCAGCCACGTCGTCCACGACTTCTCGCCCGTGATGGTGAACCCACCGTCGGGCTCCATCACCGCGGTCGTCGCAGGGATCGCGCCCCGAGCCGGACTGCCGCCCTGGTCCTCGGTCGACGCGGCGTTGATCAACGCACCGTGGTCCCGGATGGCGCCGTAGATCGCCTCCCGGCGTCCGATCGCCCACCCGCTCGACTGCGGCATCGACCCGACGACGTGGACGTGCATCGCGAAGCCGAGTCCGACCGAGCCGTCGATCGCCGCCAGCGCCGAGAGCAGGTCGACCGCCTCGAGCATCCCGATCCCGAGCCCGCCGGCCTCGACCGGGACCGGGGCGAGGTGGAGTCCGGACGCGATCAGCGCCGCCGGAGCCTCAGGGTCGAAGACGTCCCCGAGCTGCAGCGTGCGGAGTCGGGTCGCTGCCTCGTTGAGTCGTCCGGAAAGGGCCTCGCGCATCAGCCCATGCTAGTCGCCGGGACGACCGTCGAGGCGGCGCGCCTCCCGCCGGAGCAGCTCCCACGCCCGGTCGACGTGCCGGGCCTCGGTGCGCAGGTTGCCGACCGACAGCCGGATCGTGAACCGATCGGCCAGCCGGGTATGCGACAGGAAGACCTCGCCCGTACGGTTCACCGCATCCAGGATCGCCGCGTTCCGCTCATCGAGGAAGGCGCCGACGTCCGGCTGGTCGGTTCGCGACGGCGAGCCGCGCCGGACGCCAGCGGAAGCAGACCGTCGAGAACGGGACCGGAGCGAGCCGCTCCCAGTCCGGGTCGGCGTCGACCATCGCGGCGAACCCGGCCGCGAGCTCGAGGTGTCGGGCGATCCGCCGGCGCAGGCCGTCGAGTCCGAACCACCGGATCAGGAACCACAGCTTGAGCGCGCGGAACCGGCGACCGAGCTGCGGCTGGTACTCGTTGTAGTCCCGGACCGGACCGACGCGATCGAGCGTCCGCAGGTACTCCGGCACGAGGCTGAACGCCGACCGGATCGTCTCCATCCGACGACTCAGCAGGAGCGACGCGTCGAGCGGCGTGTACAGCCACTTGTGCGGATTGACGACGAGCGAGTCGGCGCGCTCCCAGCCGGCGAACGGCTCCCGGCGGTCGGGCAGCAGCGCGACCGCACCCGCGTAGGCCGCGTCGACGTGGAGCCACAGGCCCTCTCGCGCGGCGACCTCCGCGATGGCGGCCACGGGGTCGACCGACGTCGAGCTGGTCGTCCCGAGGGTCGCGACCACCGCGATCGGCCGCAGCCCGGCCGCCCGGTCATCCGCGATCGCCGCCTCCAGTGCGTCGACCCGCATCCTGATACTGCTCGTCGGTCGGGATCCGCCGCAGCCCGATCCGACCGAGACCGAGGGTCATGCAGGCCCGCTCGACGGACGAGTGGGCCTCGGCCGAGGCGTACACCCGGAGACCCGGGCCGAGCTCGTCCCGTCCGCTGAGTCCCTGCGCCGCGACATCGGCGCCGCTCGCCTCGCGGGCAGCCGCGAGGGCGATGAGCGTCGAGGTCGACGCGGTGTCCGTCAGCAGGCCGTCGAACCCGTCCGGGAGGCCGAGCGCCTGGCGCAGCCAGTCGACGACGACGCCCTCCAGCTCCGTGCCGACCGGCGATGTCCGCCACAGCATCGCGTTCTGACCGAGCGCGGCGGTCAGCATCTCGCCCAGGATGCCCGGCCCGGAGGCCGTCGTCGCGAAGTAGGCCATGAACCCCGGGTGCTGCCAGTGCGTCGCGTTCGGCTCGACCAGGGTTCGGTAGTCGGCGAGGATCGCGTCGATCGCCTCCGGTGCGTCCGGTGGGGCGACCGGGAACAGCGGTCGGATCGACCCGGGCTCGACCGGCGGAAGGACCGGGAAGGCCTCGACGCCCGCCAGGTAGTCGGCCATCAGGTCGACGACGGCGTGGGCGGCCGCGCGGAACGCCTCCGGGTCCATATCCAGCGTGCCGGAGGCCTGCTCAGGGTCGAGATCCGTGCTCATCCGGCCGAGTCTACATAGGTGGGTCGGCGGGCCGGTCGTGGGACGAACGGGCGATACGGTCCGGCCTGCGGTGTCGGCTATGGTGGGAGGCATGATCGCGGCGCCCTCCACGCGCGAACGACGCGCTCGTCTGCTGGCGATCGGCTGGGCCGCCGTGCTCGCCGCCGCGCTTCTGGGCGGGCCGCTGGCGGGAGGCGTCGCCGGCGCGGACCCGACCCCCACCCCGACCGACGGGGGCGACCCGACCGCAACCCCGACGCCGACCCCGACGCCCACTCCGTCGCCGGTCGTCATCGCCTATCGGACGTCCCTCCTCCACGCCGGCGACTTCAGCCGGCAGTACACCCGGTACCAGTGCGTCGGAGCCTCCCTCCAGACCATGCGGAACATGATCTGGAGCTACAACAACCGCGGTCCCAACCTGCAACGACGACTGTGGCGGATCGCCCGGGCCAACAGCCGCTACACCGCGGACGGCGGAGCCGACCCATACGGCTGGGCGACCGCCACGTCGCTCGCCGGCCAGGGCCGCTACGTCCTCATCGCGGCGCCGACGATGGCCGGTGCGGTCAAGGCGGCCGCCAAGGGCATCGCGACCACGGGACGTCCGGCCGGCATCGTCGTCTGGCACGGGACCCACGCCTGGGTCCTGACCGGCTTCGAGGCGACCGCCGACCCGACCCAGACCGACGACTACCGGGTCGTGACCGTTCGGATCGCCGACCCACTGTGGCCCTACTACCGCGTGAACCGATACCGCATCTACCGACCGGGCACGCGCCTCTACATGAGCTCGCTCGCCCGGAACTTCAGCACGTACCATGACGCGCGACGGGACGATCGGATCGAGGGCCTGTTCGTCGCCATCGTCCCGCTCCTCGATGGCGCAGCCGTTCCTTCGGGCGCGTGGGAACCGAAGGGCGGCGTCACGACCACATCGACGCCGACGCCGACACCCGTCCCGACCTCAGGACCCACGCCGACCCCAGCACCGACGCCGAGTCCGACCGATACCCCTGCTCCGACGACGACGCCGACGCCGACACCCGCGCCGACCGACAGCCCGGCCGTCGAGCCGACGCCGACGCCCTCCCCCAGCGCCTGACCTTCGTAACAGCCGCGGCCCGGGACTCGTCACCTGACCGATGCGGCTCCGACGTGCGATCGCGATCTTCCTGCCTTGCGCGGTCCTGGCGACCGCGCTGTGCGGGCTCGTGTACGTCGTTGCCCAGCAGGACCTCAGGACCGGCGCGAACGCTCCACAGCAGCAGATCGCGGAAGATACGGCCGCGAAGCTGGATGCCGGCGCCGATCCCGTGAGCGTCGTCGGTGCCACCAGCTTGGACATCTCCCGGAGCCTGGCGACGTTCCTGGTCGTCCACGACGTGGCCGGCGCGGTCCTCGCGACCGACGGCACGCTGGACGGCAGCGCACCCAGGGTCCCGCGCGGTGTCCTCGACAGCGCGCGAGCCACCGGCCGGGACGCCGTCACCTGGCAGCCACGACCGGGCGTGCGGATCGCCACCGTCACGGTGCCCTGGACCGGAGGCACCGTGCTTGCCGGCCGGTCGCTTCGGATCGTGGAGCAGCGCGTCGACGCCCTGGGGCTGCTCGTGTCGGTCGGCTGGATCGTGACGATCCTCGCGCTCGGTGTCGTGTCGGCCATCGCAGCGTACCTCTGGCCAGAGGCTCCACCCGACCAGACGTGACCCGGTGTGCGACGGTCATGATCGACGATCCGATACCGCTCCTGGATCGAGCCGAGTTCTGGCGACGACTACCGCATGAGCCAGACGACCGCCCGGTAGGCGCCCGTCCGGAGCACGGTCCGACCCACCGCGATCGGACCGTGAGGTCCATCGGTC
Organism: uncultured Chloroflexia bacterium; assembly: GCA_963781845.1. Taxonomy (GTDB): domain Bacteria; phylum Chloroflexota; class Limnocylindria; order Limnocylindrales; family CSP1-4; genus Chersky-267. Next base: position 73,014 of record CAWAHN010000009.1, read on the forward strand.
AGCCCGGTGATCGTGGTCCGATACGAGCACGGACCGTCGGCGCAGTCCACGCCTTCGCGGCCGTCCCGGGCGGCATCGGGAGCTGTGGACATCTTCGTCCAGGTGACGCCGTCGGTCGACCGGTAAGCGAACGTCGGGCCGTCGGCGGCGCCGAGGGCGACGGAACCGGCTCCATCGCCGGCGACCAACCCGAACGAGCCCTTGGCCGCCGGCCGCAAGCTCGCCGGCCGCCAGATCAGCCCGTCGGTCGACCTCGAAGCCCGTGTAGGCCCGGCCTCGCCGCCGAGCCCCTCGGGAGACGTCGATACCGAGGGGCCCCCGCCGACCGCGATGAAGCCGTCGCCGGATGCGACGATGTCGCTCATCTCGCCTCGGAGCGCCTGAGTGGTCACGACCTTCCAGTGCAGGGCGTCGGTGGAGCGCACCATCGTGTCGTATTCCGCCGTCGCGACGAGCGCCGAACCCGCGGCAGCCAGCCGCCCCGGCCGGACCCGGATCGCGGCGGTCCCGCCGGTCGGCCGCCAGGTCGTCCCGTCGACTGACGTCCAGGCAAGGAACGCTTGGCCTTCGGCCCGACTGTCCACGCCCACCGCGGCCAGACGGTCGCCAAGACGGGCGACTCCGGTGATGTCGGCCCAGACGAAACTCGGCACGTCGGGGACCCGGCGCCACGCCAGCCCGTCCGGCGAGGTCCAGATCACGGCCCGCTCCGCGTTCCGATCGAATTCGGATCCCCAGGCGATGAACCCCGCCCGGTCGTGGATCACCCCGGTCAGGGCGGCGCTCGCGGCAGCGGGCACGGAGACGCGATTCCATGCGACTCCATCGGATGACGTCCAAGCGGCTCCATGGGCGCTCGAGTCCCTGCCCGACCAACCGACGGCGACATACCGCTCCGTGCTCGCCGCCACGGACGACATCCCCGCGTTCGCAAGCCCCGGCTGACGCCTCACCCGCGTCCAGCGAGCGGCCGTCGGGGAGAACGACCTCGGACTCGTCGAGGCGTCGGATTGCTGGGTCGTCGGGCTCGGCGAGGACGTAGGTCTCGGGCTCGCCGCCGCGGCCGTGATCGACGCGACGGTAGGGTCAGCCGCTGTCGCGATGACCGCCGCGGTCGGCCCTGGTGTCGGGCTGCTTGGATCGCACCCCGCAGCGAGGAGGATGCAGCACAGCAGCGCAGCGATACGGACGCAGGACATTGGGCCTCACCCGGCTCGAGATCGACGAGATCCGTCGCCGCTGTGACGCGCCAGCAGCCTCGTTGTGGCGGCCTGTCGCATCCCATCCATCGACCCCACCTCGCGTCTGGAGCACGTTCAGGCGATTCGGCACTTCTTCCGTCGGGTCTCGGTCGACACGATGGGTGTCGAAGGAGGAAACGTCATGCGCAGATCCATCGCGTTCGTTGGCTCGTCGATGGTGCTCGGCGCGGTCGCGGGTGGGGCGGCCATCGCCTGGCGTCGCAACCCGAGGGTCGGGACCGCGTTCGTGAACTCGGTCGTGAACCCGTGGTTGCTCGGTCGCGGGCTGTCCGGCTCCGGGGCGTCGGAGATCGGCACCCTTGAGCACATCGGACGGAGATCCGGCATCCGTCGGCTGACTCCCGTCCATCCGGAGCCGACGCCCGATGGATTCCGCATCCTCGTGCCGCTCGGCCCCCACTCCGAGTGGGCGCGCAACGTCCTGGCGGCCGGACACTGTCGCCTGCTTCTGCACGACGTGGTGTACGACCTCGATGAGCCAAGGATGATCCGGGCGCAGGACGTCGAGGCGCTGCCGTCAGCCGTCCGCGGCGTCGAGACGGCACTCAGCTTCCAGTACCTCGACCTACGCAGGTTCGGCGCGCACCCGGGCACCCTGGAGCCGGTCGAAGAAGGGGCGTTCACCCACGGACAGCCGGGACTCGGTCAGCCATCCGTCCACGATGCGTTCGGCGAGCTGGTGTCGCCTACGCCCTGACGCGGCCGTCGGGGCCGGCGCGTGTCGTTCCGGCATGCCCGGTCGCCGCTGCCGGTGACCGGTCCCTCGTGATCGCCGGCGTCGTGGCCTACCCCGTGAATCGATGGCTCATCCGTCGCGGCCAGGGTCATGCGGTCCTCCACGGCCACCACTGAAGCTCGGTGCGAACGGACCGTCGCTGAGCACGATCAGAGTCGGTCATGCGTCCGGGATCGCCGGTCCGCGCGGCTGAGAACGCGCTAGGCTCCGCCCGATGGAGCACCACTCGGCGAGCGCAGCAGGGCAGCGGTGGCGGCGGATCGCCGCCGCGATGGCCATCGGCGGGGGGATCTTCCTCGTCGAGGTCGTCGCCGGGATCGTCAGCAACTCTCTGGCTCTCCTGGCCGATGCCGGCCACATCTTCGCGGACGTCTCCGGGATGGCCCTGTCGCTGGCCGCGATCTGGGTCGCCGCGCGGCCGCGGACCTCGTCACGAACGTTCGGGCTGTACCGCCTGGAGATCGTGGCCGCGACGGCCAACGCGATCCTGCTCCTGGGGATCGCGATCGTCGTGGTCCTCGAAGGCGTGCGTCGGTTCGTCACCCCGCCCGACATCGAGTCGGGCATCGTCATCGTCGTCGCGGCGATCGCCCTGGTGGGCAACCTCGTCTCGCTGCGGCTCTTGGCCGAAGGGCGGCACACGAGCCTGAACGTGCGCGCCGCCTACCTCGAGGTCGCCGGCGACCTCCTCGGCGCGGCTGCGGTCCTCGTCGCCGGCGTCGTCATCTTCGTCACCGGCTGGGCGCAGGCGGATGCCGTCGCATCGATCGTCATCGGGGTCCTGATCGTTCCGCGCGCGCTGGCGCTCCTGCGCGACAGCATCGACATCCTCCTCGAGGCCACCCCGAAGGGCGTCGACCTCGACCACGTCCGGAGGCACATCCTCGAGGCTGCCGGCGTGGCAGACGTCCACGACCTCCACGCCTGGACGATCACGAGCGGCATGAACGTCGTGTCCGCCCACGTCGTGCTGACGCCGGACGGCCAGCCGGGTGACGTCCTCGACGAGCTCGGTCGCTGCCTGACCGATGACTTCGACATCAGCCACTCGACCTTCCAGCTCGAGACGCCCGACCACGTCCGATGGGAGGCCGCCTCGGCACAGCCGCGCCACTGACGCGGATCGGGACCGATCGGGTCTTGACATCCCGGTCCTGGCGTCTATATTACGGGTCACGATATATCGTCAGACGTAGTATTGGAGTCCCATGGAGTCCAGGATCCCCGAGCTCGGCCGCTTCGCCGAGCCTGCCCTCCTCATCCTGGTCAGCCTGAGCGACGGACCGAAACACGGTTACGCGATCATGGTCGACTTGGAGGCCGGGTCGGGCAGGCCACTCGGCGCCGGGACCCTGTATGCCGCGCTCGCCCGCCTGGAGGAGCGCGGCCTCATCGAGGCGCTGCCGCCCGTGGAGCGCCGGCGGCCGTACCGGCTCACGGCGATCGGGGCGCGTGTCCTCGCCGAACAGCTTCGCGAGCTCTCCGAGTTCGCGGATCTCGGACTTCGCCGGCTCGGCCATTCGGCCCGCTGACGGACCGTCCGATGCTTGCCCTGCTGATCCACTGCTATCCAGCGCGCTGGCGCGCCCGCTACGGCGACGAATTCGCCGCCGTCCTGGCGGAGCGACCGATCGGCCCGTTCGATGTGGCCGACATCCTGCTCGGCGCGCTCGATGCCCATCTGCATCTCCGCGGTCTCGGGGCCGCCTCTGAAGATCGAAAGGGGTTCGGGATGTCACTCCGTATCGGGGGGTACGCCGCCATCGTCGGTGGTCTGCTCTGGTTGTTCGTGCTTGCCGGGAACGCGATCAATGGCGGCTCCGAAACCGGCTCGACGGTCATCGGGTTCGCGGTCGTCGTTGCCACCATCCTGACGCTGATCGCGCTGGTCGGCCTCAGCGCGTTCCAGGCGCGCAGTCATCCCATCCTGATCTGGGCGGCATTCGCCGTCCCGGCCATCGGGGCGATCATCGGATTGATCGGGGCCGCCTCCGTGATCATCCTCGGCGACAGCGATGCCGAGGTGGTCGTCGGCCTGAGCGCGTGGGCCATCGCCAGCCTGGGTCTGCTCGCGCTGCTGGTGGGGTCCGGACTCTTCGCGCTCGGCACCTGGCGCGCGCGAAGCCTCTCGCGGGGAGCTGCCGCGTTGCTCGGCATCGGCGCGCTACTCGTCGTCCCGGCCATCACGGGCACGACCGGTGGGTTCGTTCCGCCCCTGCTGGGGTACGCCATGGTCATCGTCGCGATCCTGGCGTTCCCGGCCGGCTGGATGGCCCTGGGGATCAGCGCGCTCCGCGTGACCGGGCCGGCCCGGGGCCAGCTCGAAGGATCCGCGTCCTAGGGACCAGACAGCAGCAGACCCCGGCGATGGGTGCCGGGGTCTGCGCCCCGACACGGCTGGGCATCGGGACCCTGACAACGTCCGCCCGTCCTTCCCGTTACGGACCGGGTGGATCGCGTCGGAGCGTCGGCCTGCCCGCTGGGTGGGGACGAGACCTTCGGACGACCTCATCCGGTACCACCGTCTCTCCCCGGTCGGGCCTGCGAGCGAAACCCTCACCCCATCGAGACGCTCGTCGTCGATAGGGTCCGTGATCGCCATGGCCGTTCGTCGTGACCGTGTTGGCGAAGGCAGCCGAGCGAACGCCGGTAGGGTCCGCTGCCCGTCGAGCCCGGCCTCGTCAACGTAACCCTCGTTGGTCGACCGCGCCGTCTCCATCAGTTGCTCGTCCGTGAGGTCGGGAGGAAACGGGCTGGGCATGCCGCATAGTAGCCCCCCGGTCGCTCCGGCTCGGCTGGCCTCTGGCGAGGGATCGCACGTCCGGACGCGGCTTACTCCGCCTCGGGTGGCTACTTCGGCTAGATCCTAGGCTTCTCTTCCGTTCGTTGGCCCCGCTGTCCCAGGGCGAACCCCAACCAGATCGGGAGCAGGAGCAAGCCCGCCCCGAAGGCCAGGCCGAGAACGAGGTTGTACGACGCGCTGAATGGGTCCTCGACCGGCCAGGTGGTGCTTTGCGTTACAAGCACAAACACCACCGCGACCAGCAGGACGACCGCCAGAAGCACCATCGCGACCACGATCGCGCGCCCGGCGAGCCCGGAGTCACGGCTCGACCGCTGGGCGGTGAACCCTGTGGCGACGAGACCGCCGAGATAGACTGGGAAGAGTAGGACCACGATCCCGAGTCCCGCCATCGCCTGCCCAGGTGGACCGCCGGCCCGATCCGCCGCCGCGAGGAAGAGAGCCGTGCTCGCTACCACACCAAGAAGTGTGACGAGCAACGGCTGGACGAACGCCCGTGACCGCCACCGCTGCCCTGGTCCGTGTGCGGCTGTCATTGCCCACTCTCCGGTTGGTCATGGCCTGGGGCCGACTCAAGCGGCCCGAGCGTCGGGTCTGTGGGTCTGGGTCGGACGATCAGGCCAACGGCAAAGCCGATCGCGATGGGTACCAGGAGAACGAGACCAACCGCCACAGCTCCGACGAAGTAGGAAGCAACCCGAAACAGCACGTCACGGCCATCCGCAATCGCGCCGGGAAGGGCGAGAACGGCGATCAGTAACGGCGGCAGGACCACCCCCATCGTGGCGGCTCCGAAGGCGAGTCCGTCGTCGCGGGTCGATCTGCCGACGACGACACCCGTCATGAGCAGGCCCACGGCGAGGACCGGCAGAAGGAGAAGGACCCAGTAGAAGGCGCCTGCCCAGTAGTAGAAGCACGTGTTCGGTCCGAGGTCACAGAGGGTCGACGGGCCGATCGCCAACCGTACGGCAGCGACATAGACGACGATGCTCGCGACCAATCCGATGAGCGTGATCACGAGCGGCTGCGCGAATGACCGCGACCGCCACCGTCGCGTACGGGATCCGACGGCAGGTGTCTTCATGGCCTCCCTATCCTCGAGCGCCAGCTGTCGCGTGAACGACGCCGACGCGGCATCAACGTTACGCCCCGCACCCTCCGGCTCGGCGGGTACGTCGTCGATGACGCCTAATCGTTGATCTCGGGACTACCCACCCGAGCCGTTGACGATCACGAACGTCTCCCGCTCGGCCGTCGCGTCGCCGTTCTCGGCCCGGATATTCCTCTTGGCAGCCGCCAGGAGCTGTTGTTGCTGCGCTAGCGTGAGTCGAACGATATCGCCGTTCGGCAATCGAACCTGGTATTCCTTCGGCTTCGTCATCGGAGCGCCCGGTCCATCGCATCGGCGGCCTCGCGGCGGAGGGCCGGGACGATCGCGGCGTAGTGGCTGGCCGTGATGGCGGAGGGCACACCTTCCCCACGGAAGGTGCATTCTGTGCGGGGGATTTGGTCGGGGCGGCCGGATTTGAACCGACGACCACCAGTCCCCCAGACTGGTGCGCTACCAGACTGCGCCACGCCCCGGCGAGAGGGCGAGTCTAGCAGACGAGCGGCTCAGGTCCGTTCGAGAGTGGCCATCCAGGTGCGGTAGTCGGCCAGCTCATCGGTCGATTCACGGGCGAGCAGGTCGACCAGGCAGCGCTTCGCGCTCTTGCCCTCGAAGAGCGCCCGGTGGACTTCGCGGGCGATCGGCATCTCGACCCCCAGGCGATCGGCCAGGGCGATCGCGGCATCGACCGTGTAGGCACCTTCGGCGACGCCGGCTAGGTCCGCCTCGATCTCGGTCCAGCTCCGGCCCCGGGCGAGCTCGACGCCGAGGCGGTGGTTGCGCGACAGCGGTGAGCCGCACGTCGCGATGACGTCGCCGATCCCCGCCAGACCGGCGAACGTGAGCGGATTGGCACCCGCGGCGATGCCGAGTCGGGTCATCTCGGCCAGGCCGCGGGTCATCAACCCGGCCTTGCCGTTGTCGCCGAAGCCCAGCTCCTCGGCCGCGCCGGCGGCGATCGCGATCACGTTCTTGAGCGCACCGCACAGCTCGACGCCCACGATGTCCTCGTTGACGTAGAGCCGGAACCGGCGCCGGCGGAGTCGCGCCTGGACCCGTGCGGCGAGGTCGGCGTCCTCCGCCGCGACGACCGCCGAGGCCGGCAGCCCGCGCGCGATCTCGAGGGCGAGGTTCGGGCCGGACAGCGCGGCGATCCGCGACGGGTCGAACCCGCCGGCGTCGGCGACGACCTGGCTCATCCGCAGGAGGGTCCCCGCCTCGAGGCCCTTGACCACCGACACGAGGTCGGCCCCCGGCGGGATGGACGGCGCGACGCGCACGACCTCCGCGCGAAGGTGGCCGGACGGGACGGCGAACACGACCAGCTCGGCCGACCGGAGCTGCGCCACGTCCGCCGAGACCGTCAGCCAGGGCGGGAACGGGACACCGGGGAGGCGCCGGCCGTTCGCCCGGTCGGCCGACAGGCGGGCAGCCGTCTCCTCGGAGCGCGTCAGCAGCAGCGTCGGCTCGCGCCTGGCGAGCAGGATGGCGAGCGTCGTGCCCCAGGCTCCGCTCCCGACGACCGCGACCGGCGGTCCCGCGGTCACGCCCGGCGGCTCCCCTTCGCGGCGGGCCGAGCGGACTTCTTGCCGGTGGTCACGCCACCCTTGGTATTGGCCTTCGCCCCGGCGCCGCCGGACCTCCGGCGTCGCGGCAGCTCGACGGCGCTGCGCTCGCGGAAGACCAGCCGGATCGGCGTGCCGTCGAAGCCGTAGGCCTCACGGAGCTGGTTCTCGAGGTAGCGGCGGTAGCTGAAGTGGACGCTGCCCGCCTCCCGGGCGAAGATCACGAAGGTGGGCGGCGCGACGCCGGCCTGGGTCCCGTAGAAGATCTTCGGGCGCTTGTTCTTGACGACCGGCGGGGTCTGTCGTCGGCCGGCCTCGACGAGCAGGCGGTTGAGCTCGCCGGTCGAGATCCGCTTCCGACGCTCGCCCCACACGTCGACGGCCGCCTCGAGGACGCGACCGACCCGCTGGCCGGTCTTGGCGCTGATCGAGACGACCGGGGCGAAGTCGAGGAACGGTACGTCCCGCCGGATCGTCCGGACGTACTCGTCGAACGACCGGTCGGTCTTCTCGGCCAGCAGGTCCCACTTGTTGATCGCGACGACGAGGCCCTTGCCTTCCTCGGCCACGTAGCCGGCGACGTGGGCGTCCTGCGCCGTCAGCCCGTCCACCGCGTCGAGGACGAGGATCGCCACGTCGCAGCGGGCGATGGCTCGCAGCGCGCGCAGGGCCGAGTACTTCTCCGAGTCGAGGCCCCCGGCGACCTTGCCGCGCCGGCGCATCCCGGCCGTGTCGATCAGGACGACCTCGCTCCGACCGTAGGCGAGGGTGGTGTCGATCGCGTCCCGGGTGGTCCCCGGGATGTCGCTGACGATCGAGCGCTCCTCGCCGAGCAGGGCATTGAGCAGGCTCGACTTGCCGACGTTCGGACGGCCGACGATGGCGATCGCGACCGGCGTGTCCTCCGACTCGGCGGCGATCGCGGCGTCCCACTTGCGCGCCTCCGCGTCGAGCGCCCGGTCGGCTCCGAAGTCGCCCCCGTCGATCTCGCTGCCGTCCGCGTCGTCGGTCTCGGCGTCCCCGCCGAGCGGCTCGTCGCCGACCACCTGTGGCTCGAGGAACCCCTCGGCGACGTCGCGGGCCCAGGCGTCGGCTTCCGCCTCGCGCGCCTTCCGGGCGACCTCCTCGGCCGTCTCCGGCGGGAGTGCCCAGACGATCGCGTCGAGCAGGTCGCCGGTCCCCCGTCCGTGGGCCGCGCTGATCGCGTAGGTCTCGTCCCAGCCGAGCGAGTAGAACTCGGCCGCCTCGAGCTCGCGTCGGTCGTTGTCCGCCTTGTTGACCGCGACCAGGACCGGCGACGACGCCCGCCGAAGGAGCTCGGCGGCCTCGAGGTCCGGCGGGGTGATCCCGCTCATCGCATCGACCACGAACACGATCACGTCGGCCTCGGCGATCGCCAGCCGCGCCTGCTCCTGGACGCGCGCCTCGATCGGATCGTCCGGATCCTGCTCGAGGCCGCCGGTGTCCACGATGATGAACCGACGGCCGTTCCACTCGGTCTCGCCGTAGAGTCGGTCCCGGGTCGTGCGTGCCCGGTCCTCGACGATCGCATGGCGGGTCCCGAGGATCCGGTTGAACAGCGTGCTCTTGCCGACATTGGGACGGCCGACGACGGCGACGATCGGCAGGGCGTTCACGGCGGCGCTCAGGCGGCGCCGGCGGTCGTGGTCGGACCCGGCTCGCGGGCGGGGAGCGAGGTCGTCCGACCCGCCGGGGTGGCGGCCGCGAGCAGGGCCGCCATGGCCAGGTCATGGGCGCCGGCGGCTGCCTCGTCGGTCCCTGCCAGGCGCAGGATCCGCTCCGCGACGGCCTGCAGATCCTCGATCGGGGTCGAGGTCCCGCCGGTCACGCCGACGATCGCCGCCGAGCCGAAGACCGAGGGGTCCTCGAGGTCGCTCACGCTCTCGATCTGGATCGCATGGGTGCCGGCGATCTCGCACAGCCGGGTCAGCTCCTTGGTGTTGGCCGACGAGCGACCGCCGACCACCACCATGAGATCCACCTCGCGGGCCGTCTCGAGGGTGTCCTCCTGGCGCCGGATCGTGACCGGGCAGACCGTGTTGACGATCTTGAGCTCGTGGCTACGCGAGACCATGAAGCCGGCGAGCTTCTCGAACTTCCACGGCGGCTGGGTGCTCTGGGAGATGAGCGCCATCTTCTTCCGGCGCGGGATCAGGCCCCAGTCACCCTCCTCGTCGACGACGATCGCGTCCGGGGCGAAGCCGAGCAGGCCGACGACCTCCGGGTGCTTCGGCGTCCCGAGCAGGACGATGGTGTAGCCCTCCTCGACCAGCCGGACGAGCTCACGCTGCTCCTGGATGACCCAGGTGCACGTCCCGTCGATGACCTCGAGCCCGCGCGCCTCGGCCCGCTCCATCACTTCCGGGCGGACGCCGTGAGCGCGGATGACGACCGCCGCCCCGTGATCCACGTCGTCGAGGCTCTCGACCGTCTCGACGCCGATCTCCTCGAGGTCGCGGATGACACCCTCGTTGTGGACGACCTGCCCGAGGGTATGCGTGGCCTTCCCGGCGGCCGCCGATTCCTTGGCCTTGTCGATCGCCTCACGGACGCCGTAGCAGAAGCCCGTGCGCTTGGCGATCCTGACGTCTCGAACGGTACCCATCGCCTCGATTATCGCACGGGGTCCCCGTCCGGCCCGCCCGGGGCGCCGGTCCGACCGACCGCGTCGGCATAGAACCCGCGCTGCTCGGGCGGCAGCAGCTCGGCGATCCGACGCATGATCTCGGTCGTAGCCGCGACCTGGGCCGCGCGTCGTTCGGCGCCGGCGCCCGGCGCGCTGACCGTGAACGGCTCTCCGACCGTGAGGCTGACCCGGCCGCGGATCGGGTGCGGGAGCTTCTGACCCCTCGGCCAGACGTCGCGGGTCCCCGACACGCCGATCGGGACGAGCCGGGCACCCGTCCGGAGTGCCAGGATCGTCGTCCCCTCCTTGGCCTCCTGGAGCCTGCCGCTGGGACTCCGCGTCCCCTCCGGGAAGACGATCAGCACGTGGCGCTCGTCGAGGACCCGCTTGGCGGCCCGGAACGCATCCACGTCGGCGGCGCCTCGCTGGATCCCGATGACCGCGTTGTGTTCGATCAGGGCGCCCAGGACGGGCCAGTCGAGCGCCTCCTGCTTCCCGAGCCAGTAGATCCGCCGATCGAGCGCCGGGGTCACGAAGGACCCGATGAGCGGCGGATCGGCGTTCGAGATGTGGTTGGCCACGATGAGGACCGGGCCGTCGAGACCGCGGAGGTGCTCGAAGCCGCTGAGTCGGACCCGGGCGAACAGGCGCCACACGACCCGGCCGAACACGTCGGTCGCCCGGATGAACCAGGTCCGTCGATCGCCGAGCGGCTTGGGCCGCGCCTTGCCAGGAACGGGGGCCGGAGCGGATGTGGGCGTGGCCGCCGACGTCGCGACCGCGCCGGGACCGGCCATCTCGGTGGACGACGCCCCGCGCTCACCAGCCGGGGTGGGTGCGGTCCGTCGCGACTCGGTCGCCTCGATCGCCGCGATCACGGCGGCGACCGTCTGCTCGAAGGTGTTGCCGTCCGTGGCGATGATCGTCGCGTCCGGGGCCGCCCGCAGGGGCGCGACCGCCCGGTTTCGATCGAGGTCGTCGCGCCGCCGGAGATCGGCCAGGATCTCGGCGGCCTCCGACGAGTCCGGTCCGAGACCCCGCTCCTCGGCTCGGCGTCGGGCGCGCTCCTCGGCCGAGGCGTCGAGGAAGACCTTGAGGTCGGCGTCGGGCAGCACGACCGTCCCGATGTCGCGACCGGCCATGACGATCCCGCCGTCGGCGGCGAGCGCGCGCTGACGCTCGAGGAGGGCCGCCCGGACCTCGGGGACCCTCGCCACCTCGCTCACGCTCCGATCGACGGCCGGCCCGCGGACCTCGGCCGTGACGTCGACCCCGTCGACCATCACCCGGGCCAGGCGGCCGTCGTCATCGGGCGCCAGCTCGACCTGGGCCACCAGCGGGACGAGGCCGGCGGGATCGCTCAAGTCCACCCCCGACTTCAGGGCGAGCCCGGTCAGCGCCCGGTAGAGCAGGCCCGTGTCGCAGAAGCGATAGCCGAGCTCGCGAGCCGCGGCCGCGCCGACGCTGCTCTTGCCAGACGACGCCGGGCCGTCGATCGCGACCGTCGGGCGCCCGTCGGTCATCGGGCCGACGTGACCCGGCCCGCCCCGAGCGAGCGGACCTCGGCGGCGCTCAGGGGTCGCACGGCGCCGGCGCGGAGCGACGCCAGGCGGACCGTCCCGATCCGTACCCGGGCGAGCCGGGCGATCGGCGCCCCGGTCGCCGCGAACATCCGTCGGAGCTGGCGCTTCCAGCCTTGCTGGAGGGTGGCCCGGTACCAGGTGAGGTCGGCCGGCGGTCGCGGGTCGAGCACCTCGACCAGCGCGCGGACCTCGACGCCGGTCATCGGTCGAAGGTGGCCGAGGGTGGCGTGCCCCTCGTCGAGCCGGATCCCGGACCGGAGGGCGGCGACCTGATCCCCGCTGAGCGGCGTGGCCAGGCCGATCGCGTACTCGCGCTCCACCCCGAACCGCGGATGGAGGACGCGGTCCGCCCAGGCGCCGTCGTTGGTCATCAGGATGAGCCCCTCGGAGTCCTGGTCGAGCCGGCCGACCGGGTACAGCCGGCCGGCGCCGGCGAGCGCCCGCGGGATGAGGTCCACGACGGTCCGCTCGGCGTGACGGTCGCGCGTGGTGGAGGTGACCCCGAGCGGCTTGTGGACGACGAGGTGGACGAGGGCCGACGCCTCGCCGACCGGCCGGCCATCGACCGCGATCACCGCGACCGCGGGCTCGACCGACTCCCCGAGCGTGGCGACGCGCCCATCGACGGTGACCCGACCGGCGGCGATCAGCCGCTCGGCCTCGCGCCTCGACGCGATGCCGGCCGCCGCGATGACCTTCTGGATCCGCTCCGGAGCCATCACCCGGGACCCGGGCCCACGGCGACGCCGGGCGACGACCCGTCGGTCTCGGCGGCTGGACCGGCGTCGGGCCGTCGGTCATCCGCGTCGTCGGCCGCGTCGGCCGCGACGTCGTCCTGGGTGCGTTCAGCGGCTTCTTCGACGAGTCGTGCCGCGACGTCCGCGTCGAGCGGCGGCAGCTCATCGAGGCTGGCGATCCCGAAGCGCTCGAGGAACTCGAAGTCCGTCCCGTACAGGAACGGACGACCGGGGCCGTCCGACCGGCCCAGCTCGACGATGAGACGTCGGTGGAGCAGCGCGCGGATGGTGTAGTCCGAGTCGACCCCGCGGATGCGCTCGACACCGCCCCGGGTGACCGGCTGCCGGTAGGCGACGATCGCGAGCGTCTCGAGCGCTGCGGGCGACAGCCGGGTCGCGCCGGCACCGACATACCGGCCGATGAGCCGGCCCGCCTCGTGGGCCGTCGCCAGCTCGACCCGCTCGCCGGACACGACGAGGCGGATCCCACGTCCGGCCAGGCTGACCTCGAGGTCGCCGATCCGGGCGTCGACGGTCGCCCGATCCACCCCGGCGAGGGTCGCGATCTCGCGCCGGTCGAGCGGGCGCTCCGCGACGAACAGGAGGGCCTCGAGCGTGGCCTCCGTCAGCCCGAGCGGCTCGGCCGCGCCGTCCGAGTCCGTCACGCGAACGACTCGAGGGACTCGTCGATCGGGGCGTCGGTCAGGATGCCGCCCGCCGCGACGCGCTCCTCGGGGGTCGTCGAGCGGGCGATGATCGGACCCCAGGGCAGGTGCTGCTCGACCACGATCTCACGGCGCTTCATCAGCTCGAGCATGGCCAGGAAGGTGACCGCGACGACCACCCGGTCGCGGACCCCGGCGAGGAGCTCCTGCAGGACGATCGAGTCGACACCACGGAGCGCCGCCCGGACGATCTCGGCACGCTGGGCGATGGTGATGGTCCGGGCGACCGTCTCGGGCGGGGGCGGCGGTGGCGGGATCACCCGGAGCATCCGGACCAGGGCGGCCGCCAGCGTGCCCGGATCCATCGGTCGCGGGACGACGACGGCGCCGGCCCGCCCCGACGCGCTCGCCACGGCGGGCTCACGTCGGAACAGCCCGACGCGGTCCATCGCGGCCGCCTGGAGCCGCGCACCGGCGTCACGATGGGCTCGGTACAGGATCAGCCGAGCGCGCAACTCCGCCTCCGGGTCGGGTGCCTCTTCGGGCGACACGACGGCCGGGTCGATCCGTCGCGGGAGCATCGCCCGGCTCTTGATGAGGATCAGCTGGCCGGCGACGGCCACGAACCCACTGACATTGCCGATCCGATCCGACTCCAGCCCGGCAAGGGCGTCGAGATAGGCCTCGGCGAGGGCGCCGAGCGGCACGGTCATCACGTCGAGGTGGCGCTGCTCGATGAGCGACAGAAGGAGGCCCAGCGGTCCCTCGAAGGCGTCCATCCGGACCTGGGTCGCGATCTCGGGGCGCCGGCCCTGGCCGAACACGACCGACGGTGCGGCCGGGGGGTCCGACGGGCCGACATCCCCCGACACGGCGACCGACGGCGGGCCCGGGTCGACCATCGTCAATTCGCCTCGTCGGCGAGCCGCAGCAGCTCACCGGCGATCGGGTCGACCGGATCGGCCTGGTCGCGGATCAGCGCGGCCGTCCGTGGCGAACACCCGGCCGCCAGCGCCATCCGGGCCGACAGCTCGGCGTGGTCGCGGATCCGGTCGAGCGCGGGCCCGAACCCAGGCAGATAGCGCGCGGCGGACGTCACCCACGGTCCCCAGGCCTCGCCGAGCGACCAGGCGACGCGCGGCAGCACGCCGACACCCGGTCCCTTGGCGCAGTCGTGGAGGAGACCGGCCATGAGGAGGTCCTCGTCGGTCGACCCGCCCGCCCGCAGCGTCGCGACGACATCCAGGCCGTGGCGCTGGTCGGCGACGTGCATACCGTCGAACAGAGCCAGTTGCGGTGGGGACAGCCAGTCGGCCAGGGCCGCGTGCTCGGCAGGCGCCACCCGGGCGGTGAGGTGCGTTCGGAACTGGCGGACCTTAGATCCCCAGGAGAAGGTCGGTGACGCCACCGATCGCGCCTCCGATGTACCGCCCGAAGACGACCACGACGACGATCACGATCATCAGGCCGTATTGCGCCAGCATCGGGGCCACCTCGCGGGCGGTCTGCGGAGGCAGCAGCCGGAGCAGGACCGCCGACCCGTCGAGCGGCGGCACGGGGATCATGTTGAAGATCGCCAGGCTGATGTTGAACAGGACGAACGAGCCCACGATCTGCCACACGATGTTCGGGGCGTCCGGGGCCACGACCCCGAGCACCCGGAAGACGATCGCCCCGAGGACGGCCATCACCAGGTTCGAGGCCGGGCCGGCCACGGCGACCCAGACCTCCCCGTTGCGGCGGTCGCGCAGGTTCCACGGACCGACCGGTGTCGGCTTGGCCCAACCGATGATGAAGCCGGCGCCGAGGAGGGTACTGGCGATCAGCATCAGTCCCCCGATCGGGTCGAAGTGGACGACCGGGTTGAGGGTCAGACGCCCGTACATCTTGGCCGTCCCGTCCCCCAGCCGGTAGGCGGTCCAGCCGTGGAAGAACTCGTGGATCGGGAAGGCGATGCCCAGGAAGATGACGATGAGGATGAGGTCCTGGACCAGCTCGGGGCCGGTCGGGAGGGACAGGTCGAACAAGGACGGATGCTCCGATCAGCGGCGGACGATGCCGGCGTATCGTACCGTCCGCGCGAGCGTCGGTCTCAGATGCGCTCCAGGAGCTCGGCCTTCTTGGCGTCGTACTCGGCGGCGCTGATGGCGCCGCGGTCGCGCAGGTCGGCGAGCCGATGGAGCGTGTCGGTCACCTCCTCGGGGGACATGGCGTCGGACGCGGCCGCGTGGTCCGGGTCGGATCCCGCGTCGGCCGGCGACGTCGCCGGAGCGGACCCCGCGGCCACGGCTCCCGCCGTCCCGGCGCCGTCACCCGGGGCGGAGCTCGGCGCCCGCAGGGGCGGGCCGGGCATCGGTGCCGTGACCTCGCGCTCGAGGGCGTACTTCGCGTTGAGCATCGCCTTCTTGAACTCGGCGGCCTCGTTGAGCATCTTGAAGTCGTCGACGGTCGTGTCCGAGGCCGTCAGGATCTCGAGATCCCCGAAGTGGAGCATGCGCCCGAACAACCCCTGCTTGAGGACGGCGTCGTTGATCTTCTCGAGCGAGCTGTCCTTCGAGACCTTGTTGACGATGCCCTCGACCTGCATCACCCGCCGGTTGGTCAGGATGTAGTCCTGGAACGACCAGCTGGCATAGCGCCAGACGATCCAGACGATCGCCCCGACCAGCGAGATCAGCGCGATCCAGGCGAGGGGCTGCCAGTCGATGATCTGCTTGAGGATGAAGAAGCCGACGGCGATCGCGACCATCACCCAGAAGGCGATCGTGTAGGCGACGATCGAGAACCAGTGCTGGCGCGTCCGCACCAGGATGTGCTCGCCTTCGGCGATGAGTCCGTCCGCGTAGCGGGCCATGGACCGTCGTCCTCCTCAGGCTCGCGGGTGGGCGCGAGCGTAGACCTCCCGGATGCGCTCCCCGGTCAGGTGGGTATACAGCTGGGTCGTACTGATACTCGCATGTCCGAGCAACTCCTGGACCACCCGCAGGTCGGCGCCGCCGGCGAGCAGGTGGGTCGCGAACGAGTGGCGGAGGGTATGTGGCGTGACCCGCTCGGGGAGGCCGGCGTCGGTCGAGGCGTGCTTGACGATGGTCCAGGCCTGCTGGCGCCCGAGGCGCCGCCCGTGGCCGCTCAGGAAGAGCGGACCGCCGCGGACCGGCTCCACGTGGTGGAGCGCCAGCCAGGCCGGCCGCACGTCGTCGAGGTAGCGCGTCAGCCACTCGAGCGCCACCTCGCCGACCGGCACCAGCCGCTCCTTGTCGCCCTTGCCGATCACCCGCACGAACCCGCCGTCCAGCGACAGGTCCTCGCGGTCGAGGCCGAGCGCCTCGCTGATCCGCAGGCCCGCGGCGTAGAGCAGCTCGAGGAGCGCCCGGTCGCGGATCCGGACCGGTTCGTCGGGCACCTCCCCGCTGGCCGCTTCGAGCAGACGGACGGTCTCGTCGACGTCGAGCGTCTCGGGCAGCCGGCGGACCTGGCGCGGGAGATCGATCCTCGCCGCCAGGTCGGTGGCGATCAGCTCGTCGCCGTAGGCGAACCGGTAGAAGCCACGGATCGACGCCGTCCGACGACGGAGGCTGCTCGGCCGGATCGTGGCCGCCGAGCGGGCAAGGTAGCGCGTCGCCGGCTCGGCCGAGGTGGACCAACCGGTCGCGACCCCGGGCGCGGCGGCGAAGCCGGCCAGATCGCCGCCGTACGCGCGCAGCGTCGCCGGCGACAGGCCGCGTTCGACCCGGAGATGGAGGAAGTACGCCGCGATCGCCCGGTCGAGCGTCGTGGTGCCGCCGGCCGTCACGCCGGGATCGCCCGGGCGCTCGTACCCGCGGTCCGTCGCCACGTCTCCGCCCGGGCGAGGAGCTCCTCGGCGCCGGCGGTGGCCGCCGCTCCGCCATCGGGTCCGCCGAGCATCTGGGCCAGCTCGGCGATGCGCTCGGGGGTCTCGTCCAGGCGGCGGACCTCGGTGACCGTCCGGCCGTCGCGCTCCCGCTTGGCGATCCGGAAATGGACGTCGGCGTGGGCCGCGATCTGGGGCAGGTGCGTCACGCACAGCACCTGGTGGCGGCGGGCGAGGGCCCACAGGCTCCGCCCGACCGGGTCCGCACTCCGGCCGCCGATCCCCGTGTCGACCTCGTCGAACACGAGCGTGGGCGTGGCGTCGGCGGCGGCCAGCACCTCCTTGAGTGCCAGCGCCACGCGGCTCAGCTCTCCACCCGACGCGATCCGGGCGAGGGGTCGCGGGGGCTCGCCGACGTTCGGGGCGAACCGGAAGACGACGTCGTCGATCCCGCTCGAGTCGAAGGCCAACGCATCGCCGCCGACCTCGACCGCCGGCTCGCCCTGGGCCGCGGGCCGCCGCCCGAGCGACACGTCGAACCGGACGCGATCGAACCCCAGCTCCTCGAGGGCGGCACCGGTCGCCGCGGCGAGTCGGCCGGCCGCTTCCGCGCGCAGGCCCGACAGCCGCTCGGCCGAGTCGGCCACGACCGCGAGAAGTGCCGCGTCCTCGGCCAGCCGGCGGTCGCGCTCGCCCTCGAGTCCACGCAGCCGGATCGCTTCGGCGGTCATCGCCTCGGCGTGCGCCAGGACGGCCGCCTCGTCGTCGCCGTAGCGTCGCTCCAGGGCGAAGATCTGCGACAGGCGCTCCTCGAGTCGAGCGACATCAGCCGGATCGTGGTCGAGGTCGTCGACGAGCGCCCGGACCTCGGCGGCGATATCGGCCACCTCGGCTTCGAGACCACCCAGCCGCTCGGCGAGCGGGCTGAACCGCGGATCGAAGCGGGCCAGGTCCCGCGCCTGATGGGTCGCCAGGCCGATCGCCTCCCGCGCCGGGCTCCCCTCCCCGACCGTACCGTCGCCGAGAAGAGCGGCCTGGATCGCCTCGGCACCGCGCGCGATCGCCGCGCCGTTCCGCGCCGCCCCGAGGCGCGCCTGGATGTCCGCCGTCTCGCCGACACGCAGACGGGCCGCCGCGATCTCGCCGGCCTCGTGCTCGGCCAGCTCGATCCGCCGGACGAGCTCGCGAGGATCGATCGCCAGCTCCGCCAGGGACGCCCGGTTGGCTCGCCACCGCTCGACCGCCGCGGCGACCGCCTCGCGGGCGACCCAGCAGCCACCGTAGGCATCCAGCAGGTCGCGCTGGACCCGCTCGTCGAGGAGCCGCTGCTGGTCGTGCTGACCGTGGATCTCGACGAGCGGCCCGACCGTCTCGGCCAGGCGCGCCGCGGTGACCGCCTCGTCGTCCAGGCGGGCCGTCGACCGCCCCCCGGCCTGGACCTCGCGCACGACGATGAGCGGCTCCGGGACCCGGTCGAACAACGCCTCGACGCGAGCCGTCTCCGCCCCGTGGCGCACGAGTCCGGTGTCGGCCCGGGCGCCGAGGGCCAGACCGAGGGCGTCGATCAGGAGGCTCTTGCCCGCGCCGGTCTCGCCGGTGATGACGTTGAGGCCGGGACCGAGCTCGACGCGCAGGCGATCGATGAGGGCCAGGTCGACCACCGTCAGCTCGAGCAGGCGCCCGGCCGGGTCGTCGCTCACGACGGGAGGAGCTCCACCTTGCGTCGGAGGAGATCCCAGAACGGGATCGCGCCGACCGGTTCGACGAAGCGGATCGCGTTCGGCCCGGCCGACACCTCGACCACGTCGCCCACCGACAGGGCGATGTCCTCGCGTCCATCGATGCTGACCAGCGCCTCGTCGGCCTCGACGACCCGCGCCGTGACGGTCTGGGTCGGGCTGACCACGACCGACCGGATGGCCGACAGGTAGCCGGCGATCGGGGTCACGACCAGGTTCCGGCTGATGGGATCCAGGATCGGGCCGCCGGCCGAGAACGAGTATCCCGTCGATCCGGTCGGGCTGGCCACGATCAGGCCGTCCGCGATGAACGTGGCCAGGTGGCTCGGACCGATCGAGACGTCGAGCCGGACGACCCGCGCCAGCGAGCCGCGGGCGACGACCACGTCGTTCAGGGCGAAGAACGCACTGCCGCCGGCACGGCCCGCGGGGCGGATGAGTCCGCGCAGGCTCATCCGCTCGTCCACGCTGTATTCGCCGGCCGCCACCTGGGCGAGGACGCCCTCGAGCCCGTCCGCTTCGACCTTCGACAGGAAGCCGACCTTGCCGAGGTTGACCCCCAGGAGCGGGACGTCCACCTCGGACACGGCCCGCGCGGCGCGAAGGAACGTGCCGTCGCCGCCGAGGACGACGAGGATATCGGTCGTCGGGAGCTCGCGCAGCAGCGTCTCGAACTCGCCCGACGGCGCGGCCCAATGGGCCAGGCCCCGGACGCTGCACCAGCCCTCGGCTCGGTCACGGAGCTCGTCGGCCGCGTCGTTGGTGGGGTTGTAGGCGAACCCGATCCGGGCCACGACGGTCATGCCTCGACGACCTCGACCAGCCGGTCGTCGGTCAGCCGATCGAGAGGCATCGGGCCGTCCGACGTCCGACCCGGGCCGACCTCGAGATGGAGCAGGAACTCGCGATTCCCGTCGGGACCGAGGATCGGCGAGGCGATGACGCCGCACGGCGCGAGACCGAGCCCGCACGCCGTCGCGACGGTGCGTCGAAGGACATCGAGGTGGATCGCGGGGTCGCGGACGACGCCCTTGTCCAGGGCGGCCCGGCCGGCCTCGAACTGCGGCTTGACCAGCGCCACGAGCGGACCGCCGCCGGGTCCGAAGCAGCCGGCGATCGGGCCGAGCACGAGCCCGAGCGAGATGAACGAGACGTCCACGACGGCGATCCCGACGACCTCCGGCAGGACGCCGGGGCCGAGGGTCCGGGCGTTCATGCGTTCCAGCGAGACCACCCGCGGGTCGAGCCGGAGCGCGTTCGCCAGCTGGCCGCGCCCCACGTCGACGGCATACACCCGCTGCGCGCCGCGCTGGAGGAGGACGTCGGTGAAGCCACCGGTCGAGGCCCCCGCGTCGAGGCCGATCAGGCCCGCGGGGTCGATCCCGAACGCATCGAGCGCCGCGGCGAGCTTGTGGCCCCCGCGCGACACGTAGGGCTCGGGGGCCTCGACCGTGATGCGCGACGCCGGGTCGACGAGGTCCCCTGCCTTCAGGTCGCGACGTGCGCCGTCACCGTCACCGACCCGCACCTTGCCTGCCAGGACCAGGGCCTGGGCCCGGCTCCGCGACTCGGCGAGACCGCGCTCGACGAGCAGCAGATCGAGCCGCTGACGCGGCTGTCGGGTCATCGGGGCGATCTCCGCGCTCACCCGGCTATCGTGGCACAGCCCGCTTCACCGCGACATATCTCGGCGCCGACCGGACGACGCTCGGGGCCGACCGGACGACCGAGGCGTCAGGCCTCGCGGATGACCGGGGCCCCACGGTCGACCGGCGCGGGAGGGGTCAGCCCGAGGGTCGCCAGCGTCTCGCGGACCTGGGCGGCGATCCCCTCCGCGTCGAGGCGGATGAGCGTGCGCAGATCCGCCACGGAGCCGTGGTCGACGAACCGGTCGCCGGGGATCCCGACGATCTTCAGCGCGACGTCCCGGTAGGCGGGATCGGCCAGCCTGGCCTCCTCGAGGACCTCGAGCACCGCCGAGCCGAAGCCTCCGGTCACCACGCTCTCCTCGAGCGTGACCACCAGCTTCTTTCCGCGGGCCGCGCCGAGGATGAGCTCGCGGTCGAGCGGCTTGGCGAACCGGGCGTTGATCGCCCCGACCGACCAGCCGTCGGCCGCCAGCGCGTCGGCCGCCTCGATCCCTCGCGCGATGATCGGCCCGAACCCGACGAACAGGATGTCGGCGCCGGCCCGCAGGGTCTCGCCGCGACCGACCGGCAGGATCGACGGGGCGACCGGCGGGACGTCGAAGCCGGGGTCGCGCGGGTAGTGGAGTGCGAACGGATGGTCCTGCGCGAAGGCCGTGTGGAGCAGCGATCGGAGCTCCTGCTCGTCCTTCGGGCTGGCGATGACCAGGTGCGGGATCTGGCGCTGGGCCGGGAGCGTGAACATCCCCTGGTGGCTCGTCCCATCCTCGCCGACGAGGCCGGATCGGTCGACCGCCAGGACGACCGGTTGGTCGTTCTGGCAGGCGTCGTGGACCGTCTGGTCGAACGCCCGCTGGAGGAATGTCGAGTAGATGGCCACGACCGGCCGCTCGCCGCCCATCGCCAGGCCGGTCGCCAGCGCGACCGCATGCTGCTCGGCGATGCCGACATCGAAGAACCGGTCCGGGAACTCGGCCTGGAAGCGGTTCAGCCCGGTCCCGGTCGGCATCCCCGCCGTGATCGCCACGATCCGCCGATCGGTCCTCGCCAGCTCGACCAGCTCGGCGCTGAAGTAGGCGGTGTAGTTGGGGGATCGCTTCGGCGCATCAGGTCGGGCCGCGGCCGGCGTCGCGTCGTCGGCCATGCCCGGGTCGTGGGCCGGGCGCCCCGCGCCGTTCGCCCCGTGGGACCCCGGCGCGGCCGAGCCGTTCGAGCCGTTCGAGCCGTTCGAGTCGGTTCCGCGGACCTCGTAGGCGTCGGTCATCGGCGGGAGCGCCGCCCCGTGGAACCCGATCTGATCCGTCTCGGCCGGCCGATAGCCACGGCCCTTCTGCGTCCGGACGTGGACGATGACCGGCTCGCGCAGCTCGAGGGCCTGGGCGAATGTCCGCTCGAGCGCCTGGAGATCGTGACCCGGCACGACCCCGATGTAGGTGATCCCGAGATCCTCGAACAGCTGCCCGGGCTGGGCGAAGTTGACGACCGACTTGCGGAAGCGCCGCGACAGCTCGAGCGCCGTCTCGCCGACCACGGGCAGGCGCTCGATCGCGCGGTCGTAGGCGGTCCGACTCTGCTGCCAGGCGGGCGACAGCTTGATCTGGCTGAGGTACTTGCTGAAGGCGCCGACGGTCGGGCTGATCGACATCTCGTTGTCGTTCAGGACGATCAGCATCTGCGTGCCGCGGTGCCCGATGTCGTTGAGCGCTTCGAGACTGAGGCCGCTCATCAGGGCGGCATCCCCGACCACCACCGCGATGCGCTCGAAGCTGTGGCGGAGGTCGCGAGCCTCGGCCAGCCCCTGGGCGATCGACAGGCCCGTCCCGGCGTGGCCGCCGTCGAAGACGTCGTGCGGCGACTCGCTCCGACGCGGGAACCCACCGACCCCGTCGAGCTGGCGGAGCGAGCCGAACCGGGCGAGCCGGCCGGTCAGCAGCTTGTGCGGGTAGGCCTGGTGGCCCGTGTCCCAGACGATCCGGTCGCGTGGCGACTCCAGGAGGCGGTGGAGCGTGATCGCCACCTCCACGACGCCGAGCGATGAGCCGAGGTGGCCGCCGGTCGTCGCGACGGTCGAGATGATGACCTCGCGGATGTCTTCGGCAAGCTGCTCGAGCTGCGCGTCGTCGAGACCGCGCAGGTCGGCCGGGCCGTGGAGCTCCGACAGGATGGTCATCGGGCGGAGTCTACCCCGGAGGTCGAGCGGGCGGGGTCGGGCGGGGTCGGGCGGGGTCGGGCGTGCCACGCGATCGGGCGCGCCACGCCGAGCGGCCATCGGGACCGGCCGTCGCCCTTCAGCGCTGGTCGACGCCCTCGTCGGTCGGCTTGAGGTCGAGCGCCTCGATCGCGCCCCCGGCGCGCTCGACCAGCCGGCTCACCCGGAGCTCGGCATCGGCCAGCAGGGACGCGCACCGCTCGTGGAGTGCCACTCCGCGCTCGTACAGGGCGATCGACGCCTCGAGCGGCGTCCCCCCCGCCTCGAGGGCCGCGACGACCTGCTGGAGCTCGGCCAGCGCCTGGTCGAACGTCAGTCCGGACGGATCGGACGCGCTCGACGGGGTCGTGCCGACGCCTTCGGTCGGGTCAGGGCTGGCGATCGTCACCGGACTCCTCGGGCGTCACCGTCTCATCGCCGCGCTCCATCAGCCGGCCGATGCGCGGCGCGAGGAGCATACCAAGGGCGATCCCCGCCGCTCCGGCCACGACGACGATGCCGACCAGGACGACCAGGTCCCCGATCATCGACGACTGCCGGTGCGGTCGACGGTCGCCGCGACTTCGCCCCTGGCGACCCGGATCGACAGCCCCTCCCCCGCCGGGGCCTCGGCGGGATCGCGCACGATGCGGCCATCGGCCGTCCTCCGCACGATCGCGTACCCGCGTTCGAGGGTGGCAGCGGGACCGAGCGCGCCCAGGGACGCGGCGGCCGCGTCGACGGTCGCGTGCGCCGTCGCCACTCGGGTCGCGACCGCCGGTCGCAGGCGTTCCGCGGCTCGGCCGGCCGCGACCCGACCCGACTCGAGACGGACGCCGACCGCCCGGGTCGCCCGGTCGAGCAGCAGCCCGGCCCGTTCTCGACTCGCCGCGAGGTGAGCGATCGGGCTCAGCGCATCGAGCGCCCGGCGCTCGGCCGCCGCATCGCGAGCCGCCGCGGCCACGGTCCGGGACGCGGCCGCACGCAGCCGGCGTGTCTCGGCCACGAGCACTCCGGCCAGCTCCACCCGGTCGGGCACGACGATCTCGGCGGCCGCGGACGGCGTCGGCGCGCGGCGGTCCGCGGCGAAGTCGGCCAGGGTCACGTCGGTCTCGTGACCGACGCCGCACACCACCGGGAGCGAGTGACCGACGATCGCCCGGACCACGGTCTCGTCGTTGAACGACCAGAGGTCCTCGAGCGATCCGCCGCCCCGAGCGAGGATCGTCACCGATGGCGCATCGCCGGGGCGCCCGCTGCCGACGCAGCGCTCGGCGTAGCGGTCGACCCAGGCCAGGGCCCGGACGATGCTCGGCGGCGCCCCGGCCCCCTGGACCTGGCACTGGGAGAGGACGACGCGCGCCAACGGCCAGCGTCGGGCGAGGACGTTCCGGATGTCGTGCCAGACCGCGCCGGTCTCGCTGGTGACCACGGCGATGACCGCCGGCCGATCGGGGAGCGGTCGCTTGCGGCCCGCGTCGAACAGGCCCTCCTCGCTGAGCCGGGCCTTGAGCGCCTCGAACCGGAGGGTCAGATCACCGAACCCGGCCGGCTGGACCGAGCTGACGTAGAGCTGGTAGACGCCGTTGGCATCGAACACGTCGACCCGACCGTTGGCCACCACGCGGAGGCCCGTCTGCGGCTCGTACGGCGAGGCCATCCGGTCGTCCCGGAACCAGACGCACTGGAGCTGGCTGCGATCGTCCTTGAGCGTGAAGTAGGCATGGCCGGCGCTCGAGACCGTGACCCGGCCGACCTCGCCCTCGACCCACACGTCGCGCAGGCGGTCGTCGCTCCGGACTGCCTCGCGGACCGCCCGGGTCACGTCGGAGACCCCGAGGATCGTCAGCCCGAACGTGCCCGGCGGCGCGACCCGGCCGGCGGGTTCGGGGCGGGGCACCGCGTCGCCGGCGGCGCGCCGCGGCGGTGACGCCGCGTCGGTCGCGTCCCAGGCCGGCAGCGCCCAGTCCGGTGGTTCGCGGTCGGTCACCCGGCCACCTCAGACCCGGGTCTGGTACTCGCCGGTCCGGGTGTCGACCCGGATCGTGTCGCCCTCCTCGACGAAGATCGGCACGGTCACCACGAGGCCGCTCTCGGTCGTCGCCGGCTTGCGGGCACCGGTCTGCGTGTCCCCGGCGAAGCCGGGCTCGGTCTGGGTGACGACCAGGTCCACGGTGACCGGGAGCTCGACCCCGATGGTCTCGCCCTGGTAGCTCGTCCGTTCCAGCGTCATCCCGTCGGTGAGGTAGTGGACGGCGGTGTCGAGCTGCTCGGCGGACATCAGGAACTGGTCGTAGGTGTCGGTGTCCATGAAATGGAAGTCGTCCCCGTCGCGGTACAGGAACTGGACGGGGCGACGCTCCATCGACGCCCGCGGCCACTTCGTCCCGGCCTGGAACGAGCGCTCGACCGTCTGGCCCTTCTTGATGTTCCGGAGGGTGATCCGGACCTGGGCCGAGCCGCGGCCCATCTTGATGTGGTGGTAGTCGAGGATCTGCCAGAGGTCGCCATCGAGCTCGATCGCGACGCCCTTCTTCAGCTCACCGGTCGAGATCATGCTGGGCGGGCTCCTGGGGGCGGCTCGGCGGGAGCCGAGCGGCGGACGGGTGGTCCCGAGTCGACGGGCGGGTGGTCCCGCGTCGACGGCCGGGTCCGGAGGTGTGTCGCCGGATTGTAGCGGCTATTCCCCGCTCAACTCGCGCAGCCGGACCTGGTACTCGGCGGTCTCGATCTCGCCGCGGGCGTAGCGAGCCTTGAGCTCGGCGATCGCCGGATCCTCGGCCGGCGGCGCGGCCCTCCGGATGGCCCACAGGATCAGCGCGACCACGAGCACGATGAACACGAGGGACCCGATCGCCGCCACGACGATCGAGATCCCGACGAAGCCGAAGAACCCCTCATCGAGCGGGAACGACAACGGCATGGCCCCAGCGTATCGCCCCGCGACCCGGACTGCCACCCAGGGTCCACGACCGCGCTGTCGCGCGGACCTCGGGCCCGTCAGCCGTCGACGACGACGACCTCCCGGGGGAAGTTCGTGAGGCGGACACAGCGCCCGGCGGCCACGTCGATCGCGACGAGATCCTCGATCCGCACGCCCATCTCACCGTCCAGGTAGATCCCGGGTTCGACGCTGAAGACCGTCGGGCTCGGAAGTGGGTCGTCGGTCGCCATCCGACCGAGGCTCGGCAGCTCGTGGGTCGCGAGCCCGATCCCATGGCCGGTCCCGTGGCCGAAGTGCCCGCCGTGTCCCGCCGCGGTGATGACGTCGCGGGCCAGGCCGTCGGCGGCCCGCCCGCTCGGCAACGCGTCGCCGGTCCGGATCGCCGTCGCGATCCCCTCGATCGTCGTCGCCTGGGCCTCGGCCACCAGCTCGTAGATCGCCAGGTCGCGCGGGGAGGGCTCACCGACGAACAGCGTCCGGGTCATGTCGCTGCGATAGCCGTCGATCTGCGCCCCGAAGTCGAACAGGAGGACCTGTCCGCGGGCGACGGCGCGATCGCCCGGCGACCCGTGGGGCAGCGCCGCCTCGGGGCCGGCCAGGCAGGCCACGTCGAAGGCCAGGCCGTCCGCACCGCCGGTCCGCATCAGCCATTCGAGCCGGAAGGCGAGCTCTCGCTCGCTGACCCCGACCCGGATCTCCGGCAGGAGCGCAGCGAGCGCGAGATCCGCGACCGAGCAGGCCGCCGCGATGCGGATCGTCTCGGCCGGTTCCTTGACCGCCCGCTGGGCTTCGATCCAGCCGGCGGCCGGGACGAGCTCGACCTCCGGCGCGGCCGCCGCGAGCTTCGCCCACGTGCCGTGACTGACGTGATCCGACTCGACCGCGACCCGCCGCGCCCCGAGCGATGCCATCAGCTCCGGCCAGCGCTTCTCGATGTCGCCGTAGACCGGCTCGATCCGAGCGCCGGGAGCCTCGCGCGCGGCCTGGATCGCATACCGGCTGTCGGCGAACAGGACGACCTCGTCCGAGCCGACCAGGAACCAGCCGGACGATCCCGCGACGCGATCCTCGCCGTCCCCGAGGACGAACCCCGTCAGGTACCGCGCGTTCTCGCTCCGGACCCCGAAGTAGGCGTCGACTCCCGCCTCGACCAACCGCTCCCGGAGACGGTCCACCCGGGTCGGCCGCGAGATCCGGTCCGCCCTCGCCCAGGCGGCCCGGTCGGCGGCCGTCGGAGCCGGGGCGATGTCGTCCGGCCGCGGCGGTCGGTCGAGCCCGGGCTCCGTCACCGGTAGCCCGACGAGTCGCTTGGCGGCATGCTCGCCGGGAGCTTGACATGGCCCGATCCGCCCGCGATCGACTCCCGGGGATCACCCAGGCTGAAGTGCTCGCGGCTGACAACCGGCACTTGACGCGACGAGTCGACCGGACCAGCGTTGTGCTGACGAAGGAGAGCGGCATGGCCCGAACCAAGCCACGACGGGCGGAACGTAATGCCGGGGCGTTCTACACGCCGGATACCGGCGGCGGCGGATTGATCCCGGTCCCGATGCGCACCCTCAGCGACGACTACCACGACGAGCCGACCGAACCCGCGGACGATCGCGAGCCGGAGCCCGAGCCGCCCAGCCTGATCGAACGGATCATCGAGCGGCTGCGGCGCCGACCGTCGCTGGGTCGTTGACACCGGCAGAACGACTCGACTCCTGGGCTCCGCGATGAGCTGCGACCGATCACCCACCGTCTAGCGGTACCCGTACTTCTTGAGGTTGGCCTGGTGCTCCTTGTACGTCTTGGCGAAGGCCGTCGTATTGGAGCCGTCGTTCTTGGCCACGAAATAAAGGTAGCCGCCCTTCGTGTCAGGGTCGAGCGCCGCGTCGATGGAGGCCACGGTCGGCGTCGCGATGGGACCCGGGGGCAGGCCCTTGTGGGTGTACGTGTTGTAGGCCGCGAGGTCGGCCGGGATCGTCGCGTCGGTGAGTCCGTCCTTGGGCGGTGCCCAGAACGTGTAGCCCGGCCACTTGTCGATCGGGATCTTGGCGAGCTGGAGCGAATCGTTCAGGTAGAAGATCGACGGATCCGAACCGAGGAACCCGGCCGTCTCGGTCCCCGGCTGGAGCCGGTTCTGGTAGACGCCCGCGATCTGGGCGCGCTCCTCGTCCAGGAACGCCTCGCGCTCGACGAGCGACGCCAGGGTGAGGACCTCGTGGAAGGTCATCCCGCGCGCCTTGGGGACCTTGAGCCGGTCGGGCCCGACGTCGGCGTAGAACTTGTCGAGCATCTGGCGGATCAGGGCGTCCGGGGTGACGTCGGGCAGGACGCTGTAGGTGGCGGGCGCGAGGTACCCCTCGAGCGAGGCGCCCTTCGGCAGGTCCAGCCAGGGGTAGTCGTCGAGGAGGCTCTTCGGCGGCTTCGTCGCCTCGGCGTAGAAGTCGCTGACGTCCATCTTGAGCGGCAGCGTCTCGAGCTTGGCCGTGATCTGCTCGAGCCTCAACCCCTCGCGGAGCGGCACGCTGACGGCCAGGTCGTGGGACACGAGCAGCGCGGTCACCAGCTGATCGGGGGTCATGTTGCGGCGCAGGATGTAGGTCCCCGCCTGGAGCTTGTCGGCGAGGTCGCGCTCCGACGAGATGAACACGAACGACCGGGCGTCGGTCAGGAAGCCCTGGTCGGCCAGTCGAGCCGCGATCACCGCAGCCGTGTCCCCTTCGGCCACGGTGAACTCGACCTGGGCCGGGTCGGTCGCGGGTGCATCCGTCAGGGCCGTGCCGAGATCCTCCTTGACCAGGCCCTCGACGAACGGCAACCGTAGCGCGCTCGGATTGTCGGCGGCCCAGCCGACGACCGCCCCGGCGACGACCGGCCGGAGGACCGTCAGCGACACGATCAGGACGATCCCGGCCAGGACCAACAGGAAGGCGATCAGCCGGAACAGGCCACCGAGTCCGAACCCCCCACTCGCCCGCGGCGCCTGTGGCGGTCGCCCGCCGGCGCGGGGTGGATCCGGCGACCGGCGGCCGCGTCGCGAGCCCTCGCCGGGATCCGGCGGTCGCGCGTAGTGCTCCTCGTCGATCTCGACGTCGGCCAGGCCGTACCCCTGGCTGTCGCGGGGCCGACCCCCACCGCGGACGGTCATCGCCCGGCATCCTGGCGGGCGCGGGCGTCGAGCTCGTCCTGGAGGATGATCGCCGCGGCCTCGCGGTCCACCCTGGCCCGATAGTCGTCGCGCTGGGAGGCCGTCGGCGGACCGCCCGAGCGGCCGCGCTTCATCGGACCCAGGCGTTGTTCGGCGAGATGGCTGGAAAGGCGCTCATCGCGGAGCGTGACGGGCAGGCGCACGAGTGGTGAGACGGACTCGACCCAGGCCAGCGTGACGGTCGCCTGGGTCCCGGTCTCCCCCGACGCCTCGAGCGGCAACCCGACCACGAGCTCGGCGGCATCGTGCTGGGTCGCCAGGCGGAGGATCGCCTCGGCGTCCGCGGCGACGTCGCGGCCCCGGCGGAACGTGGTCAGCGGGATCGCGGCGCCGTCGCTGTCGGCGACCGCAACGCCGATCCGCTTCTCGCCGAGATCGATCCCCAGGATCCGGGTCACGGGCCGCTTGCCGAGGGCAGCGGTCCCGGTGAGGCTTGGTCGAGCCCGGTCACGGTCAGGTCGAGCCGGGCATCGAGGGTCGGGATCGACGACACGAACCCGGGCCAGGTGCTGATCGTCACCGAGCCGTAGCGCTCGAGCAGGCGCTTGGCGTCGACGACCGACTTGCCCTTGATCTGCTCGCGCAGGACGGCGGCATCGAGGACCGGGATCGCCTGGGCGTTCGCCGTCACCCGGAAGTCGACGAGGTCCCCGTCCGCCTGGCCGCCGTCGTGCTTCGAGGTCACCGAGCCGTCCTTGAGGGCGTGCTCCGAGGGGACGTTGGCGGCGATCCTGCCCGCGGCGACCTGGTCGATGAGCTTGGTGTCGACGGCGACGACCGTGCCGGTCGCCGTGGCCGCCAGCTGGAACGTCGGCTGCTCCAGGCCGACAAGGGTCGTCGGATCGGGCGTCGCGACCGGCGTGCCGAGATGCCCGGTCGTCGGGAATGCGGTCGTCCCCTCCGGCAGATCGTCCGGGGCCGCGGCCCAGGCGTCGAACTGCGCGGCCAGGTCCTTGCCCAGCTGGGCCACCGCGGCGTCGACGTCCTTCTGCGAGACCTGGGGGGACTCCTGGCGAGAGCCACCGCTCGTGGCATCCCGGTTCGTGACGGTGATCAGCAGGTCCTTGATGTCGGCGGGCAGGACGATGATGGTGCCCGGATCCACATTGGACGCGGGTCCGGCTCGTACAGCGGTGATGGGAACGTCCTTCAGCGCCGGCCCCGTGGTGAACGACGCTTTCGGGATCGTCACGGACTGCGTGGTGACAAAGGCGATGCCCGAACCCGTCCGGACGCTGGTCCCCGCGGGGACGGTCACGAGCAGGAACGTGTTCTTGCTGGTGAAGGTGACCTGACCGGTCGCCTTCTTCTGGACCACCTTCACACCCGTGGTCTTGAACTCGTCCGAGGCGGTGAAGTCCTGGCTCAGGCGCGTCGCCGGGATGACCCCGCCGTCGGCGTCGACCGAGGTCGCGTCCGGGTCGGCGCGAACGACGAAGTCGACCGGACCGATCGGCACGGCGACCGGGGTCACCACGACCGATGCCGACGGGAGGACGACATAGCCGATGACGGCGAGGATGACGAGGACCACGACCAGCGAGCCGACGACGGCGACGAGCCCGCTCGGCAGGCCACGGCCGGATCGGACCGGCGGGACGGACGCACCGGCGGCCGCGCTCGAGCGGGCGCGCGTCTCCGCGGGCGGCATCTCCGGCCGCGGAGACACGTAGGTCGGCGGGGCCTCGACGGGCGCCTCGGGCGGAGTGGGTGCCACGGCGGCCGGCACGACCGGAGGCGGCGAGGCCGGGGCCGCCGGGGCCGGCGTCGCGTCGAACAGCCCGACCGTCTCGGGGACCGCGGCCGCCCCGGCGGCGCCGACGGCGGCCGCGCCGGTCGTCCGCCTGCGCGATCGCTTCGCCGCGCTCGCGGCGCTCGCCGCGCCGGCGGCGGACGGGCCGGCATCGACAGGAGGAGCCGCGGGCGGCGCGACCGGCGGGGGTGGCGGAGGCGGTGGCGCGATGGCCTCCTCGAACTCGGCGACGGTCGCGTGGACCGGCAGGCCGGCCGATGCCGCGATCGCGCGGGCGGCCGGATCAGCGGCGACGATCGACAGGACGCGGTTCCGCTCGAGACCCTCCCGCGACAGCAGCCGGAAGTTGATCCGCGATGTGGCCAGTCGCGAGCCCGGCGGCAGGACCAGGGCGACCTTGGTGTCGGTCGCGGTCCGGATCCGGGCGGCGGCGGTCGTGATCTCGTCGTCGACATCGAGGTAGATGATCGAGGCCATCGCGCTAGACCTTCATCGCGCGGAGGACGCGCCGGAGCGCCGCGTCGAGGGGATTCTCGGTCGACTGGAGCTCGATCGCCTGGTGGGCGAGCCCGAGCGGCGTCACGTCCTGCTGGTCGACCAGCAGCTTCGTCGCATCGACGATCGAGGCGACCTGGTCGGGTGACATGATCGTGACCTCGGGCCGGCGGGCGAACGGGAGGTGCTTCCAGAACCGCTCGGCCTCGAGCGCCGCCAGGATCTCGGGCAGCCGCGACCCGCCGCCGCACAGGTGGATCCGGCCGGGGAGGAGGTCGCCGCCCGACAGCTCCTCGATGACCAGCTCCACCCCCGCCGACCAGACCGTGACGTCGTCGGTCACGATCGCCTCGATCTCGTCCCGCCGGTCGACCGGGAGTCCGCGCGCGTAGTCGACCTTGAGCGCCTCGGCCCGCGGGAACGGCAGGTCGAGCCGGTCCGCGATCGACTTCGTGAACGCCCGGCCGCCCAGGGCGAACATCCGGGTGCCCTCGATGCCGCCCTGGCGGACGAGGGCGACGTCGGTCGTCCCGCCGCCGATGTCGATGAAGATCGCCCCCGCCTGCTGGACCTGCTCCGCGCCGAGGACCCGGGCGACGGCATACGGCTCGGCGACGATCTCGAGCAGCTCGAGGTCGAGCTGGCTGGCCACGCTCTCCAGCGCCCCGAGATGGACGAGTGGCGCGAACGCGTCGAAGATCCCGATCTTGACGTAGCGCCCCCGGAACCCGACCGGGTTGGTCACCGCGTAGCCGTCGATGCTGGCCGACGTCACCGCGGCGTGGACCAGCCGCACGTCGACGTGCGGCAATCCGGTCTCCCAGGTGATCGATCGCTCGGCCTCGCGGAGCGCCTCCTGCTGGACCGCGTCGATGAGCTTCTGGAGCTCCGCCTCGGAGATCGGCTGGTCGGGCTTCCGGCGCTCCTGGCTGTTCGTCGTGGTGAACCCCTTGACGAGCTCCCCGGCGATCCCGATGACCACTTGCGTCGGCCGGAAGCCGGCCATCTCCTCCGCCTCCTGGAGGGCGACGGCGCAGTTGTCGACGACTGCCGCGATATCGGCGACCGTGCCCGACTGCATGTGCGAGAGCCCCTGGCGCTTGCGCCCCACGCCCCGGACGGTCCCCTGTCCCTGGTCGTCGATCTCGAACACGAGCGCCTTGGCGAACTCCGTGCCGATGTCGAGCGCCGTACACGCCGCCAGGGCGGGTAGGTCGTCGCGCTGCCAGAGGCGGCGCCAGAAGGCCATCTAGCCGGACGCTCCGTTCGAGGCCGCCAGGGCGATCGAGATCGCCTCGAGCGCCGCAGGCAGGCCGTCGCGCCGGGTGCCCTTGCCCTGGGCCATCTCGGCCCGACCGCCGCCCCGGCCGTCGATGCTGCCGACCGCGGCACGGACCAGGTCGCCGGCGCCGATCCCCCGCCCGACGAGGTCGTCGCTGACCGTGACGAAGACCTGCGGCTCGTCGGCGTCGAGGCCGAGCGCCAGCACGCCCGACGGGACGAGGCCGCGAAGATCCTTGGCGGTGCTCTTGAGGGTGTCCATCGATTCGAACGGCCCGGCGTAGGCGACCAGACGGACGCCCGGGGCCGGCTCGACCACGCGACCGGCCAGATCGGCAGGGCGCGGCGGCCCACCGGCCGCGGCAGCCGACTTGAGCTTCCGTTTCGTCTCGCGCAACTCGTCCTGGAGGGCTGCGATCCGATCGGGCAGGGCGTCGACGGTGTTCGCCCCGGCGGTCTCGGTCGCCCGCTCGAGGGTCGCCAGTCGACCGGCCAGGAATGCGTCGGCACCGTCGCCGGTCAGCGCCTCGATCCGGCGCATCCCGCTGCCGATGCTCCGCTCGCCGACGATGACGAAGCCGCCGATCTGGCCCGAGGCGCGGCAGTGGGTGCCACCGCACAGCTCGTGGCTGTACCCCTCGACCCGGACGGTCCGCACGGTCTCGCCGTACTTCTCGTCGAAGAAGGCGTCGGCCCCGGCCTCGACCGCCTCGCGCATGCTCATGGTCGACGGCGTGACCGGTCGGTCGTCCCGGATGACTCCCCGGACCTCGGCTTCGATCGCCGCACGCTCGTCGTCGGTCAGGCCGCGTTCGAACGGGAAGTCGAAGCGCAGGTAGTCGGGCGTCACGAGCGACCCGGCCTGCCGGGCACGCGACCCGACCACGTTGCGCAGCGCGCGATGGAGCAGGTGGGTCCCGGTGTGGTTCCGCATCGTGCGCGCGCGACGCTCGGCATCGACCTCGGCCACGACCCGCTGGCCGACCCGCAGACCGCCGCGCAGCGTGCCGCGCTGGACGATCAGGCCGCCGAGCGGGCGCTGGGCGTCGTCGACCTCGAACACGATCTCGC
The DNA here is from genome assembly GCA_963781845.1 of uncultured Chloroflexia bacterium. GTDB lineage: Bacteria > Chloroflexota > Limnocylindria > Limnocylindrales > CSP1-4 > Chersky-267. The sequence goes on from CAWAHN010000009.1 coordinate 106,265, forward strand.
CACCGAGGGACAGGACGCCCCGATCCCCGATCTGGCCGCCGCCCTCGGCGTAGAAGGGCGTGCGGTCGAGGACGACCTCGGCGGCAGCTCCGGCGGGCGCGGAGAGCTCGACGTCCCCGACCGCCTCGAGCTCCTGGTATTCGACCCCGTCACGGATGATCGCCATGACCGTCGCGTCGTCGACTTGGGTCGTGTCGTAGCCCCTGAACTCGGTGTCGCCGATCCTGGCCTGGATCGCCTGGTACAGCGTCGTCAGCTCGGCGTGCTGGGACAGCTCGGCCTTCCGGCCGCTCCGGCTCCGCTCGCGTTGCTCGGCGAGGGCGGCGTCGAAGCCGGCCCGGTCGACCGCGACACCGTACTCCGCCGCGAGCTCGACGGTCAGGTCGATCGGGAAACCGTACGTGTCGTGGAGCCGGAACGCGACGTCGCCCCCGAGCACGGGAGCGTCCACCGGGAGCTCCTCCGGGCGACGTCCGACGGTCCGCTCGGCCGAGGTCAACGGGATGAGCGCCTCCTCCAGGAGGCCCTCACCCGCGGTCAGCGTGCGGGCGAACTGGCGCTCCTCGAGCGCGATGACCCGCTGGATCTCGTCGCGCCGCTCGAGCAGGACGGGATACGGCTCTCCCATCGTGGCGATGACCGTCTCGGACAGATCCGCCAGGAAGGGATCCGTCCGGCCGAGCAGACGCCCGTGACGGACCGCCCGCCGGATGATCCGACGCATGACGTAGCCGCGACCCTCGTTGGACGGTCGTACCTCGTCGGCCGCCAGGAACGTCGCGGCCCGGACGTGGTCGGCGATGACCTGGTAGCTGAAGCGCTCGGCCTCGAACGTCCCCGGGTCGTGGCCGAGGAGCTCGCCGAGCCGGGCGTGGATCGGCGTGAACAGGTCCGTGTCGTAGTTCGTCGGCACCTGCTGGAGGACCGCCGCGAGCCGCTCCAGCCCGAGACCCGTGTCCACGCTCGTGAACGGGAGCGGGTGACGCCCGTCGGGTCGCTGGTCGAACTCCATGAACACGAGGTTCCAGATCTCGACCCAGCGAGGACAGTGCTCGTCGTGGTCGGGCACGCAGTGGGGACCCTCGGAGAACCCGATCCCGCGGTCGAAGTGGATCTCGCTGCACGGCCCGCACGGACCGGTCTCGGCCATCCGCCAGAAGTTCTTGTCGTCGCCGGCGTCGACGTCGCCCCAGCGCGCCATCCGCTCCGGGGGCAGCCCGATCTCGTCCCGCCAGATGTCCCAGGCGACCTGGTCGTGGGTGTAGGTCGTCGCGGCCAGCCGGTCGGGCGGGATCCCCAGGTCCCGGGTCAGGAACGTCCAGGCCCAGTGGATGGCATCGCGCTTGAAGTAGTCGCCGAAGCTCCAGTTGCCGAGCATCTCGAAGAACGTGTGGTGGCGGGGGGTCCGCCCGACCTCTTCGAAGTCGTTGTGCTTGCCGGCGACCCGGAGACAGCGCTGGTAGTCGACGGCGCGCTTGTAGCTGCGCGTCTCGGCGCCGGTGAAGACCTCCTTGAACTGGACCATCCCCGAGTTCGTGAACAGGAGGGTCTGGTCGCCTGCCGGGACGAGGCTGGCGGACGGGACGACCTCATGGCCGCGCTCGTCGAAGAACGCGATGAAGCGCCGCCGGATCTCGGCGGCGGGCAGGGCCTTGATCCGGGGGTCGAGGGTGACGTCAGGGGTCGGCATCGGCCGTAACGGTACCAAACCCGGCCTCCCGACCGAAGGTGGGGGCTCGTCGCGACGCCCCGGGTCAGCCTCGATCCGACCGGCGCATGAACCGCAGCCAGATCCGCGAACCGGCGATGGCGGCGCCGACCAGGGCGCCGATCGTCAGGCCGCGCAGGAACGGCGTGGTCCGGCGACCGGGGTCGGCGTCGCGACGGCGGGTCACGTCCGACCGTCCTGCGGCCCGAGCGCGGCGACCACCGATACCAGCCCGATCCCGAGCGACGCCCCGAGCACGGCGGCCAGGACCCGGAAGTCACCGAGCCGGATGATGTCGAGCCCGAGGCGCTCGCCGAGCGAGTCGCCCGCCCAGGCGCCGAGGATGGCGGCCAGCAGGAGGAGCGGCAGACGCCCGCCGACCGAGCCCCGGATCAGGGCGTACAGCGCGGTCGTGAAGATGCCGACGAGCACCGCGAGCACGAAGGCCGGGCCGATCACGCGGCCAGTATAGGCACGGGAGACACCGGCCCTCGACCCGCTGCCGTCCTAGGCTCGGGCGGCGATCCTGCCACCGCCGAGCACGACGTCGTCGCGATAGAGCACGGCCGCCTGACCGGGCGAAACCGCCCAGACGGGCGTGTCGGTCTCGACCGTCCAGGCCCCGCCCCGATCCGCGCTGTCCGGGTCGACGGGACGCACGGTCGCCGGGACCGGCCGGGCGCGATGGCGGATCCGGACCTCGGCCCGGAACGGCTGGACCGAACCGGTCGGTGGTTCGCCGGCGACGAACGACACGTCACGGAGCGCCACCGTACGCGTCTCGAGGTCCGCCCGCCGCCCGAGGACGATCGTGTTCGTCGCGGCGTCGATCCGACTGACGTAGCGGGGCTCCCCGACGGCGACCCCGAGCCCGCGCCGCTGTCCCACCGTGAACCCGGCCGAGCCGCCGTGCTCGCCGAGCGTCGCACCGTCGCCGTCGATCACGGCACCGGGCGTCGGCCTCCATCCGGCGCGCTCGCGGAGCGCGTCGCGGTAGTCCCCGCCGGGGACGAAACAGATCTCCTGGCTCTCGGGCTTGTCGGCCGTGGCCAGCCCGAGCGAGCGGGCGACCTCGCGGACCTCGGGCTTGGTCAGCTCGCCGAGCGGGAATCGGGCGTGGGCCAGCTGATCCTGGCGAAGACCGTACAGGAAGTAGGTCTGGTCCTTGTCGGGGTCGTTCGCCTTGAGCAGACGGGCGTTCTTCCCATCCGGGTCCATGTCGCGTCGCGCGTAGTGGCCCGTCGCGACCGCCTCGCATTCGTACAGGTGTCGGGCACGTCCGAGGAGGGCGCCGAACTTCACGTACGTGTTGCAGTCGACGCACGGCGACGGGGTCTCGCCGCCGAGGTAGGCAGCCAGGAACGGCCGCATCACGCCGGCGTCGAACTCACGCTCGAGGTTCATGACGTAGAACGGGATCCCGAGCTGGCCCGCGACGCGACGCGCATCGTCGGCCGCGTCGAGCGAGCAGCAGCTCTTCTTGAACTCCGAGTAGCTGTCTGCGACGTCGTGCAGCCGCATCCACACCCCGACCACCTCGTGACCCTGCTGGTGGAGCAGCGCCGCGGCGACCGAGGAATCGACACCGCCGGACATGGCGACGAGGATCCGGCTCATGAGCGGGACGTCGAGAGGGTCGGGGTCATCAGGTGGGCATCCTACCCCGGGAGGTCGAGCGACCGGATCCGGCCGTGGCGGTCCCCGCGGACCGGCCGACGACTCCGAACGGGACCGGTCTGGTCCATCATCCGCGGATGGACGTCGTCGAGATCGAACCGCGCGGGCCGTTCAGCCTGGCCGCCGCCCAGGACTTCGCCGGCGGGTTCCCGGCCGGGATCGGCGGCGGAGCGGCGACCGAGACGAGCCTGGTGATGGCGTTCGCGGTCGAGCAACCGGGCTGGGCTCACGGCGCGGTCGCGGAGTTCAGCCAGCCGACCGATGGAGCGCCGGTCCGCGTCAGGCTCGCGACGACGGGCGATCCGGGGCTTGCCCTGGCCCAGGCCTTGCGGACGGTCTCGCTCGATCGCGACGGGACGGGCTGGCCCCTCGTCGGCGAGCAGGATCGGGTCATCGGGGGACTCCAGCGCGACCACCGCTTCCTCCGACCGGTGTGTTTCTACTCCGCCTATGAGGCGGCGACCTCGTTCGTGATCGGACAACGGATCGCCCGGACCCAGTCGGCGCGGATCAAGGCCCGGCTCGCCGAACTGGCCGGGGACCGTCTCGACCTCGACGGCCGACCGTTCACGACGTTCCCGCGCCCGGACCGTCTCCTCGGGCTCGACGACGTGCCCGGCCTCAACGCCGAGAAGATCGCGCGTCTCCACGGCCTCGCCAGGGCGGCGCTCGACGGTCGTCTCGACACCGAGCGCCTGCGCGGTCTGCCCACCGCCGACGCCCTGGCCGAGCTGCGGATGCTGCGGGGGATCGGCGAGTTCACCGCCGAGGCCGTCCTGCTCCGGGGCTGCGGCGTCATCGACGAGATCCCGACGTCCGATGCGATGGGCCCCGAGGCGGTCGCCGAGCTGTACGGGCTCGACGAGCCACCCGACGCGGCCGGGTATGCCGCCGTCACCGACGGCTGGCGCCCGTACCGGATGTGGGCGGCCGTCCTCGTCCGGGTGGGCTGGGGCCGGCGCCAGGACCGGCCGGTCAGCTATCGCCGCGACCGGGGCCGGGGCTAGACCTGGAGCTCGGCGAGCGGGTCCGCGGCCAGGACCGCCTCGCCCGAGCGTTGGGCGCGCAGGACCGCCGGGATGACCGCGACGGCCGTGTCGATCTCGTCCGACGTCGTCGTCCGACCGAGCGAGATCCGCAGGGCGCCGCGCGCCTCGTCGTCCGGGTAGCCCATCGCCGACAGGACGTGGCTGACGTCGGTCGAGCCGGTCGCGCAGGCGGAGCCGATCGACGTCGCGATCCCCTCGAGGTCGAGACCCAGCGCGACCGCGGCACCGTCCGTGCCGGTGACCACGATCGACAGGAGTCCCGGGAGACGCTCGCGGGGATGGCCGGTGAGCTCCGCCCCGTCGACCGCCAGGACGGCGTCGCGCAGGCGATCGCGCAGGCCGCGAACGCGGGCGACGGTCCCGGGACGCTCGGCGCACGACAGCTCGTAGGCGGCGGCCATCCCGATCGCGAGGGCGACACTCTCGGTGCCGGCCCGCCGATGACGCTCCTGCGACCCGCCGTGCTGCTGGGCGAGGAGGTGCGTGCCGTGTCGGACGTAAAGGGCCCCGACGCCCTTCGGGCCCTCGAACTTGTGGGCCCCCAGGCTGACCAGGTCCGCCCCGAGCGCCTCGAGGTCGAGGTCCACCCACGGAGCCGCCTGGACGGCGTCGACGTGCAGGACCACCCCGCGCCGGGCGCGGATCCGCTCGGCGATCTCGACGATCGGCTGGATCGTCCCGACCTCGTTGTTGGCGAGCATGACGCTGACCAGGATCGTCCGGTCGGTCAGGGCCGCCTCGACCGCGTCGGGGTCGAGCCGGCCGTACCGATCGACCGGCAGCTCGACGACCTCGAATCCGAACTTCTCGAGGTAGCGGAGCGTGTGGCCGACCGCATGGTGCTCGATCGAGCTGGTCACGATCCGGTGGCCGCGGGCCTTGCCGGCCCAGGCAGCGCCCTTCAGGGCCAGGTTGTTCGACTCGGTTCCGCCGGACGTGAAGACGACCTCGCGCGGTCCGACGTTGAGCCGGGCGGCCAGTCGCTCGTGCGCCTCGTCCAGCGCGGCGCGCGCCCGGCGGCCGTACGCGTGGGCCGACGACGGGTTGCCGAAGACCTCGGTCAGGTACGGGAGCATCGCCTCGACGACCTCGGGGCGGACCGGGGTCGTCGCGGCATGGTCGAGATAGATCGTCATGGAGCCGTATCGTAGCCCGCCGGCCGCGCCGACGAGCCGGGACCGATCCCGACCGCCCGGCTCCTCGGGCGATCGGTCAGACGAGGGTCGTCAGGCCTTCTTCTCGTCGCGCATGCTCGGCCACTTCTTCGACAGCGGCGGGAGCTCCTGGTCGGCCGGCTGCTTCGACCGCGAGCGCTCATCGGCGCTCGGGTTGCGGCTCATGGCGTTCATGCCCAGGAGCAGGCCCATCGAGTGGCCTTCGGTGTCGGTGTCGTCCGCGGGCGAGGTATCCGGTGCATCGCTGCCGGCGACGGGTTCGGTGCGATCGTCCTTGGCCATCGGGATCCTCTTCGCTACGGCGGGTCTCCGGTCAGGGTGACGGAACCGTCGGGCCGAGGCAACCGTGAAGCGCGACCCTGCGGCTGTCGTCCGCGCGACACCGCGGGTCGCCGGTTCGGGGCTCGGACCGGCACCCGGCCCAGCGGCTAGGCCGGAGCCTGCTCGCCGGCGAGCCGGGCCTGCTCCGCCCGGCCGAGGGCGCGCCGCCGCTCGTGCTCCGACAGGAAGCGCTTGCGCAGCCGGATGGACGTCGGGGTCACCTCGACCAGCTCGTCCTCGGAGATGAACTCGATGGCCGACTCGAGCGTGATCTGGCGAGGCGGGGTCAGCCTGAGGGACTCGTCGTGCGAGTGGGTCCGGATGTTCGTCAGCTGCTTGGCCTTGGTGGCGTTGACGTTCATGTCCCCGGAGCGTGTGTTCTCGCCGACGATCATCCCCTCGTAGACGTCCTCGCCGGCCCCGATGAACAGCTCGCCGCGGTCCTCGAGGTTGAACAGCCCGTAGGCGTTCGAGACGCCGGTCCGATCGGCGACCAGGACCCCGTTGGTCCGGTGGGTGACGTCGCCGGCCCACGGGCCGTAGCCCTCGCCGAGCTGGTGGAGCAGCGCCGTGCCCCGGGTGTCGGTCAGGAGCTGGCCGCGATACCCGATCAGGCCGCGGACCGGGATGATGAACTCCATCCGGACCCGTCCGTCGGCGTCGGAGCTCATCTGCTCGAGGCGACCCTTGCGGCCGGCGAGCGCGGTCTGGACCTCGCCGATGTAGTCGGGCGGGATGTCGATCGTGATCCGCTCGTACGGCTCCTCGACGCGGCCGGCGACGGTCCGCAGGATGACCTCGGGCCGGCTGACCGTCAGCTCGAACCCCTCGCGCCGCATCTGCTCGATCAGGATCGCCAGCTGGAGCTCGCCGCGGCCCCGGACCTCGTAGGTGTCGCCCGACTCGGTCGGGTAGACCTCGATCGAGACGTTGCCCAGGGTCTCCTTCTCGAGCCTCGCCTTGATCTGGCGGCTGGTGACGTACTTCCCGTCGCGGCCGGACAGCGGCGACGTGTTCACTCCGAAGGTCATCCGGAGCGTCGGGGCGTCGACGTCGAGGCGCGCCATCGGGCGGGGATCGGCCGGGTCCGTCAGGGTGTCGCCGATGGTGACCTCGGGCAGGCCGGCGACCGACACGATGTCGCCCGGTCCGGCCTCGGCGATGTCGATCCGATCGATGCCGTGGGCGGTCTGCAGGCTGGTCACCGTGCCCGCCAGCAGGACGGTCCGCCCGGGCTCGACCCGGCCCGCGGTGTCGCCAGCCTCGTCGCGCACGACGGTCACCCGCTGGCCCATCCGGATCCGTCCGTTCCAGATCCGCCCGACCGCCATCCGTCCGACGTAGTCGTTGGCCGACAGGTTCGTGACCAGGAGCTGGAGCGGGTGGCCCTCCTCGTAGGTCGGCGGCGGGGTCACCCGCACGAGCAGGTCGAGCAGCGGGGTCAGATCCGTCCCCGGCTCCGCCGGGTCGAGCGTGGCGGTGCCGGCCTTGGCGTTCGTATAGACGACCGGGAAGTCGATCTGGTCCTCGTCCGCCCCGAGGTCGATGAACAGCTCGTACACGGCGTCGAGGACCTCGGCCGGGCGTGCGTCGCCACGATCGATCTTGTTGAGGGCGACGACGACCGGCAGGTGGCGGGCCATCGCCTTCTTGAGCACGTAGCGCGTCTGCGGCAACGGACCTTCCGCGGCGTCCACCAGGAGGAGCACGGCGTCGACCATCAGGAGCGACCGCTCGACCTCACCGCCGAAGTCCGCATGGCCGGGGGTGTCGACGATGTTCAGGCGGATCCCGGCGTGGTCGACGGTGGTCTGCTTGGCCAGGATCGTGATGCCCTTCTCGCGTTCGAGGTCGCCCGAATCCATGACCCGGTCGACGACCGCCTGGTTCGCCCGGAACGTCCCGGTCTGTCGGAGCATGGCATCGACCAGGGTCGTCTTGCCGTGGTCGACGTGGGCGACGATGGCGATGTTCCGAAGGTCCGAACGGATCGCGGATGGAGCGGCGGCGGGCACGGTGATGCGGATCTCCTGGGTCGATGGGGCCGCGACATTCTCGCATGGATCGGCCGCAGCCGCGGGATCGACGGCTCCGGACGCACGGACGCCGGCCCGTGTCGGGGCCGGCGTCCGGGATCGGTTCGGGTGCGGCCGGTCAGCGACCGACCATCGGGCGGCGGGTCAGTGGGCGGTCGCGGCGAGAAGCGGGACGAGCACGTTGGCCCTCGGGCTGCCGAGGCCCGTCACCGGGTCCCAGCCCCGGGAGGCATCGAACCCGTCGATCCCGGCGAAGTCGTTCGTTCCGGAGCGGACGTCGTGGAACGTGCGGGCGTAGGTGTGCGACGACCGCGCGAAGCGGTAGAGGTCGTCGTTGACCAGGCCGAGCCGGTGACCGGCCAGCTGGTCGGCGAGGGCGATCAGGGCGGCCCATTGGGGTGTCCCTGCGCTCGTCCCGCCGAAGCGGAAGAAGAGCGTCGGATCGAGCGGATCGAGTCCGAGCAGCTGGAGGTCGACACCGTCGTGGACGAGGACGCCCCCGTCGACGCCGGCCGAGTAGGCGACGTCCGGGATGCCTCGCGCCGAGCGGCGTGTGCCCCCGAAGCCGGCCTGGTACGACGGACGCCGGTAGCCGTCCGAGAACCCGCCACCGCTGCAGCCGTCGCCGTCGGCGGTCAGGCACGGGATGCCGATGTCCTGGGCTTCCGACCAGGCGGTCTCGCCCTTGTAGCGCCCCTTGGCGCCGGCGTCGAGGGTGGTCCCGCCGACGCCGAGGACGAGCGGATCGGTCGCCGGCGATGAGGCGTCCTTGAAGACCGCGTCGCTGCCGTCGCAGGCGGCCTGGGCGACGCCGTCATCGCCGGTCGCGGCGATCAGGGTGATCCCCTTCTCGGTCGCCCGCTTGAACAGGCGATGCTGCGCGTCGAGGATGTCGGGCAGGACGCACGTCTCGCCTTCCCCGAAGCTCTGCGAGATGACGTCGCCGAGGTTCCGGTCGACGGCGTACTTGGTCGCCGCCAGGATGTCGGCATCGTCGGACGACTTGGCCTCGACGAGGACGATCTTGGCCTGCGGCGCGATCGCGTGGGCCCATTGGACGTCGAGCGTGATCTCACCGGCCCAGCCGGTGTGGTCGGGGTTCCCGAAGTCGAAGTCCGGGACCCCCTGGGGGGCGATGACCTTGAGCACCGGGTCGGGCAGGCCGAACGTGGCGTCGAAGATCGCGAGGTCCGACTCGAGATACGGGTTCGAGAAGGCGTCGATGATCACGATCGTCCGCTTCTTGCCGGTGATCCCGTGGTCGAGCAGGCTATCGACGCCGTAGGCGCGCTGGATCTGGCCGGGGTCGTAGCAGCGCCCGGCACCGATCGGTCGGTCCTGGCATCCGAAATGGGCGGCCGCGGCCTTGTGGACCAGGGTCCGGTCCGGGTGGACCTGGATCCGGTGCGGGATGACGCCGGCGGCAAGGGCGGTCGCGGGAGCGACGCCAGATGTGGCGAGGACCGCCGCGGCGCCGAGCGCGGCGATGCGCGTGGCGGTCGACCGAAGCAGGGTCGAGGTCAGATGCATGTGGGGTGCGTCTCCTTGGTCACCGGGGATGAACGTGGAACACGTCGATGAAGCCTGGGATCACGACCCGGCCGGTCCGCGATCGGACCGCGGGTCGAGATGACGCTGAGCCTGCCCTCCCTCCTCCGCCGATCTTCGTCGGCGCGGTCCCAGCCGTCCCGGCGCAGGAGCCTCCGTCGGTAGCCGTCAACGTATCGGCCGGGAGGCCGTCCGGTCAAGGCCTTCGTGGGTGATGACGACTGGTAGATTCAGCCCATGACCGTCGCCGCCGTGATCCTGTCTGCGACCGCCGAAGGTGCCCTGGCCGACACGCTCGGCCAGCCGAGGGTGCGCCGCCTGGTGGATCTCGCCTGGTCGGGCGGAGCGATCCCGATCGTGGTCGTGTCGCCCGACCCCGACGGCGGGGTCGTCGCGGCGCTCGCGGGGAGCGAGGCGTCGTGGGGCTCGCCCGCTCCCGACGCGGCCGGCCCGGCCGGCCAGATGGTCCGCGGTATCGAGCTCGCCGAGTCCGCGGTCGGTGAGACGTCGGCGGCGCTCCTGTGGCCCGGGCGGATGACCTGGGTCGGCGCGGAGACGATCACGTCGTTGATCGAGGCCCACGGGACGGATCCCGGCACGCTCCTCCGGCCGGCATGGCACGGCGAGGCCGGCTGGCCGGTCCTGCTCCCGGTCCGTCACCTCGATGCGCTCCGTGGCATCGCTTCCGAGCGCATGCCGCCGGATGTCGTCGCCGACCTGGCGACCGCGATCCCGGCCCGACTCGTCGAGCTCGGCGATCCCGGCGTGGTCCACGGCGTCGATACACCGTTCAGCGAGCTGCCCCCGTACGAGGGTCCACCCGAACCGCCCGCCGGGTCAGGCCGCGAATGGGGCGCCGACGTCGCCGCCGCGGCCGGTCTCCCGGAGCCGGATCCCGCCTCCGAGCCCTGAGACCGGTCAGCGCTTCGGGACGACCACCTTCAGGGGACCGCCGAAGTCGGTGAACGCGTAGGTGGACCGACCGGTCAGGCGATGGGGGCCCCCGAACTGGTCGTGGGCGCGGACATCCATCGTGAACACGCCAGAGACCGGCAGACCATCGTCGGTGACGTACAGGTCGAGCCCCATGCTGTCCGGGACGCCTGCGAACTGGCCCATGTCGAGCAGCCGCGCGATGTCCGGACGGTAGAACCGGTTCGTCCGCAGGAGATGGAGGTGACGGCCGTTCATCGTGACCGGCTTGACATAGTCGATGGCTGCGGCGAGATCGATGTACATGAACGGGACCAGTCGATCCGCGCGAGCGCTCGACCGATACGCCGTCCTGGACGACCCTTTCTCCTTCACGTATACCATCCCGCCCTTCCGGGCGACGAGGGCCGACCGGATCCGGCTCGGTGCCATGCCCATCCGGTCGGGTCCCGGCGTCGGCGTCCCCTTCAGCGTCCCCGAATAGTCGTCGCCGACCACGACGAACTTCTCGGCGAAGGTCTGGTAGGTCTTCCGGTCGAAGACGGTCTTGCCCTGTCCCGTCATCCGATATGAGAGGTCCACCGCGCTGACGATGGCCCAGAACTTCGCCTTGACCGCAGCGCCCGGGTCCATCGTCGGTGAAGGCGTCGGAGACGCGGCCGGCTGATCGACCGACGCGCCTCCGGCACCGAGGCTTGCTCCGGCCCCGAGGTTCGCCGCCGGCACGGTCGGTGCCAGGGCCAGCGCGCCGATGCCGACCGCGGCCACCCCGATGGCCACGACCGCGACGATGGCCGCCACGACCGGGCCGCGGGAGCGCGGCGGTGGGACCGCCGAGGGCGGTTCCGGACGTCCCCACTCCGTCCCGCGGTACTTCTCGGCGTAGGACGTCGGCGGGTCGCCGGTCCCGTGCGGATCGGTCATCGCGATCCTGGGCCGCCCTCGCGCTCGGGCACGCCCACATAGCGCAGGCCGAGCTCGGCGTATTGGCCCGGATCCGGCGCGGACGGTGCCTCGAGCATCAGGTCGGTCCCCGACTGGGTCTTCGGGAAGGCCGTCACCTCGCGGATGTTCGTCTGGCGGCTGAGGATCATCGCCCATCGATCGATCCCGAGGGCGATCCCGCCGTGCGGCGGCGCGCCGTACTCGAACGCGTCGAGGACCGCCCCGAACTTGGCTCGCATCCCATCGACGCTCTGGCCCTGGAGGGCGAAGCTCCGCTCGAGCAGGTCGCGCCGGTGGATCCGGACGCTCCCACCGCCGAGCTCCCAGCCGTTCAGCGCGAGGTCGTACTGCATCGCCCGGGCACGCCCGGCCGGATCGGCGGGAGACCGCAGCGCAAGGTCGCCGCTCGCCGTCGTCAGCAGCGCGAGGTCTTCCGGCAGCACGCCGCTGAACGGGTTGTGGGTGGCGTCCCAGCGGCGGTGCTCGTCGTCCCACTGGTACATCGGGAAGCGGTGGACCCAGCAGTAGGCCAGCACGTCGGGATCGGCCAGCCCGAGCCGCTCGCCGAGGTGGACCCGCAGCCGTCCGAGGACGTCGGCGGTGACCGCGGCGGTATCGGTCACGATCAGAACGAGATCGCCGCGTCCCGCGCCGGCGACTTGCGCGATCCGCTCGAGTCGGCGGTCGCCGACGAACTTGCCGATCGGCGACCGGACGCCGTCCTCCTCGACGGCGATGTGGACCAGGCCCTTGGCGCCGAATCGGCGGGCCGTCTCGACCAGCTCGTCGATCTCGCGCCGGGACGCCCCGGCGAGGCCGGGCGCGACGATGGCCTTCACCGGCAGGTCCTCGGCAAGCGCCGTGTCGAAGACGGCGAATCCGGTCGACGCCGGATGGTCCGCGACATCGACCAACGCGGACCGGATGTCGACCAGCTCCATCCCGAACCGGAGGTCCGGCTTGTCGGAGCCGTAGCGTTCGATCGCCTCCTCATAGGTGAAGCGTGGGAACGGGACCCGGAGGATCGGCCGGTCGGGGACCGTCGACCGGGAGACCTCGATCGCCATCGTCTCGACGAAGGCCATCACGGTCGCCTCGTCGACGAAGCTCATCTCGAGGTCGAGCTGGGTGAACTCCGGCTGCCGGTCGCCGCGCATGTCCTCGTCCCGGAAGCACCGGGCGATCTGGTAGTAGCGATCGATCCCGGCCACCATCAGGAGCTGCTTGAGCTGCTGGGGACTCTGGGGCAGGGCGTAGACCGTGCCCGGCTGGAGCCGGCTCGGGACGATGAAGTCCCGCGCGCCCTCCGGGGTCGACTTGATCAGGTCGGGCGTCTCGACCTCGATGAACCCGTGAGCCTGGTGGACCTCGTGGATCGCCCGGACGAGGCGCGACCGGAGGAACAGGCGACGCTGCATCGGCTCGCGCCGGATATCGAGGTAGCGGTACTTCAGCCGGAGCGCCTCGTCGACCGGCGCATCGGGCTCGTTGATGTAGAACGGCGGGGTCTTCGCCTCGCTGAGGATCTCGACGGTGGTCGCCCGCAGCTCGATCCCGCCGGTCGGCAGGTCCGGGTTCTCCTTGCCGGCCATCCGCTTCGCCACGCTGCCCTCGACGGTCACCACGAACTCGTTGCGGACCAGGCTGGCGCGCTCATGGGCCTCGGGCGACGAGGTCGCATCGACGACGACCTGGGTCAGCCCGTGCCGGTCGCGCAGGTCCAGGAAGATCAGCTGGCCGTGGTCGCGTCGGCGGTGGACCCAGCCAGCCAGACGGGCGGTCACGCCGACGTCGGCGGGACGGAGCTGGCCGCACGTGTGTGATCGATACGGCGTGGCGAGGGACGGGGACGCGGGATGGTCGTTCATGGCGGGCGTATCGTAGACGACGACCCCCGCCGCCCGGTGGGGCGTCGATGTCATGAGCTGGATCGACAAACCCTGGAGGCCTCCGATTGCTCGCTGAGCGACGCGTTCACGTCACCCTGCCCGTCGAGGATCTCGATCGGGCGCGGGCCTTCTACGAGGACACCCTCGGCTTCACCCCCTACTCCGTCCAACCCACGGCGGTCCTGTACCGGGCAGGCGAAGGTACCCTGTTCGCCGCCTCGAAAGGATCCGCCCTGTCGACCGGGACCCACACCCAGATGGCCTTCACCACCCACGACCTCGAGGGCGACGTGGCCGACGCCCGAGCCCGCGGGATCGCCTTCGAGGAGTACGACTTCCCCGGCTTCAAGACCGTCGGCGGGATCGCACCGGTCGGTCCGAACCGGGCGGCATGGTTCAAGGACAGCGAAGGCAACCTGATCGCGATCATCGAGTTCGCCGATCCCGGCGGTCTGACCCGCTTAGCCGTGCTGGTGGGTCTCGTCCGCCCGGGTGAGCTCGCGGATGAGGTCCCCCGACGGCACCGAACGCTGCGTCCCCGCCTGGAGATCGCGCAGCTCCACGTGACCCTCGCGCCCCTCGGGTGAGCCGTCGGTGCCGTCGCCGCCGAGGATCACGGCGAAGTGGGCCCCCTCCTTGGATGCCGCCTCGAGCTGCCGGCCCAGCTTGCGCCGACCGAGCTCGGCCCGCGCTCGGAGTCCGGCGGCCCGGAGGGTGGTGGCCAGGGCCAGGCGCTCGACGGTCGCGCCTGGGTCGACGCCGACCACGACCGCCAGCGGGCCGCTGATCCGCGCCGCCTCCGACGCGCCGAGGCCCTGGAGCTCGAGCATCACCCGATCCAGCCCCAGACCGAAGCCGATCCCCGGCGTGGGACGGCCACCGAGCAGCTCGACGAGGCCGTCGTAGCGCCCGCCGCCGCCCAGCGCCGACTGCTGGCCGTCCGCACCCGGCCGATAGAACTCCATCGCCGTCCGGGTGTAGTAGTCGAGTCCGCGGACGAGGCCGGGCTCGAGCCGATAGGCGATCCCGAGCGCGTCGAGGTGCGCCAGGACGCCGGCGAAGTGGTCGGCGCACGGCTCGCACAGCCGGTCGACGATCCGCGGCGCGTCGGCGTTGAGCTCGACCATCGCCGGATCCTTCGAGTCGAGCAGGCGGAGCGGGTTCCGATCGAGCCGCCCGCGCTCGAAGGCGGGGATGGCCTCGAGATGGGCGCGGTAGTAGGCCACGAGGTCGTCGAGATAGGCCGGACGGCAGGCCGGGTCGCCGATCGAGTTCAGCCGGACCTCGACATCGGGCAGCCCCGCTTCGCGATAGAACCGCAGGCCGAGCTCGACGATCTCAGCGTCGACCGCCGGTCCCGGATCGCCGATCGCCTCGACGTCGAACTGCCAGAACTGCCGGTAGCGACCGGCCTGCGGCCGGTCGTAACGGAACATCGGGCCCGTGATCGTCACCTTGACGGGCTGCGGCCAGGTCTGCATCCCGTGCTGGACGTAGGCCCGGACGATCCCCGCCGTCGGCTCGGGGCGGAGCGCCCACACCTCGCCGTCCTCGGTCCGCGGGGCGAGCCGGAAGAGCTCCTTCTCGACGGCGTCCGTCGCCTCGCCCAGACCGCGCTCGTAGACCGCGCTCTGCTCGAACATCGGCGTCTCGATCGAGCGGTAGCCGTAGCGCCCGGCGATCTCCGCGGCCAGACGTTCGAGACGAGCCCAGGCGAGGCGCTCGTCGGGCAACAGGTCCCGGGTGCCTCGCGGGGCGCGGTAGGCGGGCATGGCCGGAAGTCTAGGCGAACAGCGCCCGCGCGATGACGTACGAGACCACCAGGGCGACGACGAAGGTTCCCAGCGCGGCCGCCACCCGGGCCGCGAGGGGCCACGGCATCCGCAGGATCCGGAGGTTGGCCAGGACGGCGCCCAGTCCGAGGACGCCGCCGGCGATGCCGGTGAGCCCGAGGAGGCCGAACGGCAGGACGGCAAGGATCAGCTCCCAGATCGCCAGCCGACGTTCCAGCTGGATCGTCGGCCCGCCCTCGACGATCGCATGGAGGCCGATCATCTGGCCGGCGAAGGCGACCCGGCGGGTGGTCCCGTCGGCCATCGGGATCCGCCAGGCCGGCCGGCCGCGCTCGCGGAGCCGCGGCAGGCGCTCGCCGCCGACGGATACGCGCAGCCCGGCGAGCTGGCTCTGGTCGACGGTGATCTCCGGGCTGCCGGGTTCGGGCAATCGGAAGACGTGCAGCATGTCGGGATGCGATCCGGTCGTGTTCAGCCGAGGTCGCGCTGGACCGAGATGACGTCCTTGAGCTGCTCGATCCGGCCCATGACCCGGGCGAGCTGGCTGACCGACGCGACCTGGAGCGTCGCGATGACGACGGCCATGTGGTCCTGCATCACGTTGACCGACGCGGCCAGGATATTGACCTTGGCCTCGGCCACGACCTGGGTGATGTCCGACAGGAGGCCCGTCCGGTCGAACGCCTCGACCCGGATGGCGATCGGATAGGTCTGGGCGGGAGCCGCCTCCCACTCGACCTCGATGAGGCGGCTGACCTCGCGCTCGTTCATCACGGTCGGACAGGACCGCAGGTGGACGGTCACGCCCTTGCCGCGGGTGATGAACCCCTGGATCGGGTCGCCCGGGATCGGGTGGCAGCACTTGGCGAACCGGACCAGCAGGTCGCCGACGCCCTTGACCCGGACCCCGCCGGTCCGCTCCGGGACGTTCTGCGGCGCGACCGTCGGCAGGGCCAGCTCGGCGTCGTCGACCACCCCGAGGCGCATCACGACCTGGGTGGCGCCCACCGCGCCGTACCCGATCGCCGCGTAGAAGTCGTCGAGCGAGTCGAAGTTGTACTGCTTGCCGACCTCGGCGATCTTGTCGTTGCCGACGGACCCGATCGACTTGCGCGCGAGCCGGCGCAGCTCGCGCTCGAGCGATTCGCGGCCGTGGACGATATTGTCGTCGCGTTCCTGACGCTTGAACCAGGCACGGATCTTCTCGCGGGCGTGGCTCGTGCGGACCACGTTCAGCCAGTCCCTCGACGGGCCGTGCTCGCCCTTGGTCGTGACGATCTCGACGATGTCGCCGTTCTTCAGCCGATAGTCGAGCGGGACGAGCCGGTTGTTGACCTTGGACCCGATGCAGCGATGGCCGACGTCGGTGTGGATCCGGTAGGCGAAGTCGAGCGGCGTCGAACCCGCGGGCAGGTCCTTGACGTCGCCGCGCGGGGTGAACACGAACACCTGATCCTGGAAGATGTCGAGCTTGATGCCCTCGACGAACTCCGTCGCGTCCGAGACCTCGCGCTGCCAGTCCATGAGCTGGCGCAGCCAGGCGAGCTTGGCGTCATATTCGCGGTCCGACCGGCTGCCTTCCTTGTAGCGCCAGTGGGCGGCGATCCCAACCTCCGAGACCTGGTGCATCGCGTGGGTCCGGATCTGGATCTCGAGCGGCTTGCCCTCGCTGGCGATGACCGCGGTGTGGAGGCTCTGGTAGAGGTTGTTCTTGGGGACCGCGATGTAATCGTCGAACTGGCCGGGGATCGGTCGCCAGATCGAGTGGACCACGCCGAGCGCCGCGTAACAGTCCTTGACCTCTTCGACGAGGCAGCGGATGGCGTAGACGTCGTAGATCTCCTCGAACCCGGCGCCCTTGCGCTGCATCTTCTTGTAGATGCTGTAGATGTGCTTGGGCCGACCCTCCATCTCGGCCTCGATGCCCGCGGCCTTGAGGGCCGGGTGCAGCTCGGCGATGGCCGACTCGATGAAGCCCTCACGGCCCTTCCGCCGGGTATCGAGGAGCTTCGCCAGCTCGCGGAAGCGCTCGGGCTCGAGCGCCTTGAAAGCGAGGTCCTCGAGCTCCCACTTCATCTGCCAGATCCCGAGGCGCTCGGCCAGCGGGGCGTAGATCTCCATCGTCTGGCGCGCGATCCGCTGCTGCTTGTCGAGCGGCAGGGCCGACAGCGTGCGCATGTTGTGGAGGCGATCGGCGAGCTTGATGAGGACGACCCGGATGTCCTCGGCCATCGCCAGGAACATCTTCCGGATGTTCTCCGCCTGCTGCTGCTCGTGGGTGTGGGTGCTGAACTTCGACAGCTTGGTCACGCCGTCGACGAGGTGCGCCACCTCCGCCCCGAAGCGTTCTTCGATGTCCGACAGGTTGTACTCGGTGTCCTCGGGGACGTCGTGGAGCAGCGCGGCTTCGACCGCGATCGGGTCGATCCCCAGATCGGCCAGGATCTGGGCGGAGGCGATCGGGTGCGTGGCGTATGGCTCGCCCGATGCCCGACGCTGGTCGCCGTGGGCTTCGATCGCCAGGTCGAATGCCTGACCGACCGGGGCGAGGTCGGCCTGCGGGTAGTGCCGCTCGAGCGCGGTGAGCAGGTCACGCCGGAGGGGCTCGAAGCCCTTCCGCGGGGCCGGCTTGGTCGCCGCCTGCGCCGCGGCCCGACGGTCCGCGGGGCGGGGCGTCTTGGGCGGGCTGCTGGCCGGTTCGATCGACATCGCGCCCAAGGATAGCAGCGTGCCTGCGAACCTCAGTCGTGCGAGCCGGTGCCGCCGTTCGTGCTCAGCCCGGGCTCGGGTCGAACGTGGCGACCAGGACCAGTCCCCCGTCGACGATCTTGTACGACTCGACCCGGACCGGGAGCTCGACGCCCGGCGAGATCAGCTCGACCGAGCCGAGGTCGCTCCCGGACGGGGCGACCAGGTCGAGCGATCCGTCGTCGCCGACCCGCAGCCGGGCGTCGACGGTCAGGCCACCGGCGGTCACGCGGACCTTGTCGGGCGCGGTCAGCGCGACGCTCGACGGGGTGATCCCGACCGCGTTCTCCACGGCGGCCACCGCCAGCGCCTCGGCGTCGGCCTTCGGCAGGGTGAGCGTCGCCGTGACCTGGGCGGGCGTCCCGCTCAGCTCGACGAGCGGGACCGCGAGCTCAGCTCCGTGCTCGGGCTTGAACCGGACCCCCTTGAGCGACCCCTTGAGCGTCCTGAACGACTGGTCGAGCACCGCGACATCGCCGAGGGTGATGTCGGCGGACGCCGCCTCGACCCCGCGGAACGAGACGTTCGTCGCCCGGACGCGGAGCGCATCCGCGGTGAGGGTCAGGAGCTTGAGGGGCGGGGACGAGTCGACCGTCACGGTACTCGTGTCGGCGTCGAACCCGGCGGCCACGAGCGCACCCTCCGCGACCGTCCCGGCCAGCGGCGGGAGAAGGAACCAGGCCGCCGTCCCCATCACCACGATCAGGGCCGCGATCGTGATCAGGCAGCCCCTCATCGCCCGGTCGTCGACCCGTAGCCGAGAGCCGCCAGCGCATCCTCGGCGGCGCTCCGCTCGTCCCACGGGCTCGGGCCGTCGGGGCCCTCGATCGTCGGCTCGTGGCCCTTCCCGGCGAGGACCACGATGTCACCGGGTCGAGCCTGCTCGATCGCGGCCGCGATCGCTGCCGCGCGATCGGGCACCACCAGGAGGTCCGAGCCGCGTCGGCGACCCGCGGCCTCAGCCCCCGCCGCGATCTGGTCGAGGATCGCCAGGCGATCCTCCCCGCGTGGATCCTCGTCGGTGACGACCACCAGCCGGCAGCGCTCGCCGGCGATGCGACCCATCATCGGTCGCTTGGCCGTGTCGCGCTCCCCGGCGGAGCCGAACACGACGATCAGACCGCCGAGGGACGCGGCGGCCGTCGGTGCCAGCTGGTCGAGCACGGTCTCGAGCGCGGCCGGGCTGTGGGCGAAGTCGACCACCACCCCGAACGGCTGGCCGAGGTCGACCCGCTCCATCCGCCCCGGCACGCCCGGGACGGACTCGAGCCCGGCCCGGACCGCGTCGAGGTCGAGCCCCCAGCCCACACCCAGGGCGAATGCCGCCAGCGCGTTGTGGACGTTGAACCGCCCGCTCAGGCGGAGGGCGACGGGACCGGTCCACCCGTCTGCGGTCACGGTCATCGACAGGCCGTCCCGACGCTCTTCGACGCTCTCGGCCCGGACGTCCGCATCTGCGCCGCTGCCGTAGGTCAGCAGCCGGACACCCGCGGCGCGGGTCGCCGCCGCGAAGGCGGTGGACGCGGGGTCGTCGGCATTGACGATGCCGAGTCGCGGTCGCGCTTCCGGCTTGCCGGGATCGGGCCCGGCCAACCGCTCGAACAGGCTGAGCTTGGCCGCCCGATACGCCTCGAACGTCCCGTGGAACTCGAGGTGCTCGTGGGACAGGTTGGTGAAGATCGCCGCGTCGTAGACGATCGCTCCGACCCGGTCGGCGGCGAGCCCGTGGGACGTCGTCTCGACGACGGCGGCCCGATCGCCCGCCGCGACCATCGCCCGGAGGAGGCGCTGCAGGCCGATCGCGCCGGGGGTCGTGACGTGGCCGGGCGTCCGCGCCCGGATCGTGCCGACGCGCGTCTCCACGGTCCCGACCAGCCCGGTCGGGAGTCCGGCCGCCTCGAGCGCCGCGGCGACCAGGAAGCACGTCGTCGTCTTGCCGTCGGTCCCGGTGACGCCCACGACCGACAGGTCGCGGCTCGGATCGCCGTACCACCAGCTCGCGGCCGAGGCGAGCGCCGGGGCGCTCCGATCGACGATCAGCTGGGGTCCCGCCGCGGTCGCGATCGGCCGCTCGACGATGGCCGCGACGGCGCCCGCGGCCCGGGCCTCCGCCACGTGGTCGTGGCCGTCGACGTGTTCGCCGCGAACGGCCACGAACAGGTCGCCCGGCCGGATCGTCCGCGAGTCGTCACGGATCCCGGCGACCGGGAGCGCGGCGATGGTCCCGATGTCCGGCGATCCGGTGCCGTCGGCGACCGAGCGGAGGCGCGCCTCGGATCCGAGGCGGGCGATGAGCTCGCCCAGCGGCCGCCGAGCGTCCGGTTCGGCCGCCGCGAGCGCCTCCATGAGCCGACGCGCCTCAGGGTCCGCCGGGGACGGGTTCACCGCTCATCCGCCGTGGCCGCGGTGACCGCCCGTGGGGCGCGACGCCGGCCTTCGGCCAGGCGGTACGCCTTCCAGCCCAGTCCGCGCAGGGGCAGGTCCCAGGCGCCGATCAGCCGGACCTCCCGACCGCCGAACCCCTCCTTGAACTGGCGGATGCCCGGGTTGACGAGGCCCCACATGTCGTAGGACGTCGCGCCGGCCGCCCGGCTCGACCGGATCGCCTCCCACTTGAGCAGGTAGTTCGCCCTTCGGCGGGCCCCGTCATCGGTCATCCCGCCGTACGGCTCGACGACGCGACTCCCGCATCGGACGAGCAGCAGGACCGCGAGGACCTCGCCCGGCTCGTCGCGGGCGAAGAGGAGGCGAACCCCTCCCCCAGGCCGGAAGGCGTCCCAGATGTCGCGGTAGGCGGCCTCGGTCCGGATCGGCGTGTTCGTCCGACGGGACGTCTCGGTCATGATCCGATGGAACGTCGGGAAGGCCCGTTCGTCGGCGTCGGCGTCGATGTCGTCGACGGTCACGCCCCCGGATCGGGCCCGGTTGACGTACTGCCGCCACTTCGATCGGAGGTCGCCCCACAGGGCCGCCTCGTCCGCCGTCAGGTCGATGACGCGGGTCACGCTCGGCTGGACCTCGGGCGCCGACCGCCAGCCGAGCCGTTCGAGGGTCGTCCGCGCGACCCCGTCGATGTCGAGCGGTCCATCGAGCTCGATCTCGGGATCGATCCGGACATGCGCCACCGGCGGGCCGTCCGCCGAGGTCGCCGTGCCGGGCGATCCGGAGCGCCTCGCTCCAGGTCCCGAGCGACGCCTCGCTCCAGTCGGTCCCGAGCGGCCCGCGAGGCGCGTAGGCGAACGACCAGGGGACCGGCCGCGGACGCCGGATGAGGATCCGGGCACCGATCCGCCCACCCTCGCCGAGCGGAGTCTCGACGAGCCGGCTCGACCAGCCGTTCGGAGCCTTCACCCGCGCCCAGGCCGACGTCTGCAGGTAGGTCGCCAGAGGATGACCGGCCACGAACGTATCCCAGGCATCGGGGCGACGGTCGGCCGGGGCTCCGTCCGTCACGACCGCGCGGGACGTCGGAGGGCGTCGGACATGAGCCGCACGATAGTGCCGAGCTCGGGGATCCGCAACGCACGGCTCAGCCCGAGGTAGACGAGCCCGGCCAGGGCGGTCACGAGGCCCAGTTCCACGAATAGGACCGGGCGACCCGGGTCCGGCCCGACGATCCGCTCGGCCGCCGACATCCCCACCCAGGCGACGGCGGTCGCGGCGACGGCACAGGCGAGGGCCAGCGCACCGAGCCGGACCACGTCCGGCAGGTCGAACCCGCCGATCCGGCGACGCAGGACCAGGACCAGGACCGCGACCTCGGCCCACGACCCGATGGCGATCGCCAGGCCGATCCCGGCCAGCTCGAGGCTCGGCACGAACAGGACGGCCAGGCTGACGTTGATCGCCACGGCCAGGACCGCCGCGAGGACCGGGGTCAGCGTATCGAGGTTGGCATAGAACGCCCGGGCCAGGATCGCGATGAGCGACTCGGACGCGAGCGCGAGGGACATGAACATCAGCACCGACGCCGTCATCTCCACGCCGTTCGCATCGAACCGCCCGTAGCCGAACAGGAGGGTCACGATCTCCGTCCTCAGGACGATCGTCAGGCCGGCCAGCGGCAGCATCACCCACAGGATGAGCCGCAGCGCCCGGCTGACGAGACTGACGTAGCGTGCCGTCTCCCCGAGGGCGAGCTCGCGCGACAGCGACGGCAGCATCACCACCCCGATCGGGATCCCGATGACCCCGATCGGGATCTGGAAGACCGAGAAGCCGAACGAGAAGGCGCTGACGGCTCCGACCGCGATCGTGGTGGCCAGCGACGTCGCGACGAGGAAGGTCAGCTGGCTGGCGCCGAGGCCGATCGCTCGCGGGACCATCAGCAGGAGCGCCTGGCGGGCCGACGGGTCGCCGAGCTCGATCCGCGGCGTCCAGCGGAACCCGATCCGGTGGAGCGGCAGGGCCTGGATCCCGAGGTGGCAGAGCGATCCGAACACGACGCCGATCGCCAGCCCGACGACGCCGTACGCCGGCGCGAGGAAGATCGCCCCGCCGATGATCGCCAGGTTGTAGACGATCGGTGCCGCCGCGGCGGCCGCGAACCGTCCCTTCGAGTTGAGCAGGCTCGTCGCCAGCGACCCCAGCGCGAGGAGGATCGGGCTGGCCAGCATGATCCGGGTCAGGTCGACGGTCTGGGCCTGCTGCGCCCTGGTGAACCCCGGGGTGACGACCTCGATGATCTGCGGGGTGGTGAGGAGGACGATCACCGCCAGCACGAGCAGGATCGCCAGCATGACGTTGGCGACCGTCGAGGCCACCCGCCAGGCGCGCGACTGCTCGCCGGTCGCCAGCAGCCCGGAGAGCACCGGGATGAGCGCCGACGACAGGGCGCCGGCCGCGACGAGCTGGAAGATGAGGTCGGGGACCCGGAACGCGGCGAAGAACGTGTCGAGCTGGCCCGACACGTTGAACGTCGCCGCGATGACCACGAGGCGGACCCAGCCGAGGGCACGGGCGACCAGGAACGCGCCGGTGACGATCAGCCCGGCGCGGGCGAGCGAGCGGCCGGTGCTCACGTCGGACGGGTGGTGCTGCGAGCCCTGGGATGGGCGTCGAGATACGCCGAGCGCAGCCTGGCACCGGAGACGTGGGTGTAGATCTGCGTCGTCGCCAGGCTCTCGTGACCGAGCAGCTCCTGGACGACCCGCAGGTCGGCCCCGCCGTCGAGCAGGTGGGTCGCGAAGCTGTGCCGGAGCGTGTGCGGCGAGACCCCGATCGGCAGGCCGGCCCGCTGGCGGAGCCGGTCGAGCCGGAACCGGAGCCCCCGGACCCCGAGCGGGGCGCCGCGCTGGTTGAGGAAGACCTCGGACGGCGGCTCGGCCCGGCCGACCCCGACCGCCGCTGCCCGGCGGGCGAGCAGGACCGGGCGGCCGTCCTCGAGGTAGTCCGCGATGGCCGCCCGCGCCGGCCGCCCGAGCAGGCCGATCCGCTCCTTCCGACCCTTGCCCACCACCCGGATCTCCCCGCGTCCGAGATCGACCGATCCGAGGCTCGCCGAGGCCAGCTCGCTGATCCGCAACCCGGCCGCATAGGCCGTCTCGACCAGGGCCCGGTCGCGAAGCACGAGCGCGGCGGTGAGGACCGGCGCCCGGCCCGCGGCCGCGCCGGCGCCCTCCTCGTCGATGACGGCCAGGAGCCGCTCGACCTCGCGGGCTTCGAGCACCTGGGGCAGCCGCTTGGGCTGGCGCGGCGTTGCGATCGCCCCCCATGGGTCGCCGGCGCACAGCTCGTGCCGGGCGGCGAACCGATAGAACGACCGGATCGCGGCCAGGCGCTGGGCGACGGAGGTCCGCGAGCGACCGTCGGACAGCACCTCGAGATAGGCCCGCAGGTCGGTGCGACCCGGGCGTCGCCAATCGGTCCCTCGCTGCTCGAGCCAGGCGAGGTACGCACTCACCGAGGCCGCGTACGAGCGCCTCGTGTGGTCGGACGCATCACGGGCCGTGAGCCCGCCCAGGAAGCGCTCGAGGGCGTCCGCGCCGGTCACGCCCCGGGCGCGCTCTCGGTCTCGTCGGTTCGGGCCGCCGTGGATCGGGTGCCGGTCGCCCGCGTCGTCCGGGTGCGGCTGCCCCGGGTCCCGCCGCGAGCCGCCGTCCGCGAGCCGCCGCGCCCTCCGCCGCTCCGGCCGGCACCGCCTCCGCGCTTCGGACGCGCCAGGGCAGCCGGGTCGGCCGGACCGCCCTCGACCCTGGCGCCGGGGACGATCGCATCGGCGGCCAGCGTCATCGTCGATCCGCAGACCAGGCACATCGCCGCATCGTCGCCCTTCCGTCCGATCGGACCGTCATCGACGTCATGAGTCGCGCCGAGCGGCTCGTGTGACGTCGTGAAGTCGCATTTCGGGTAGCGAGAGCAGCCCCAGAAGACCGAGCCCGTCCGGCGGGCGCGGCGCGGGGTCAGGCGGCCCTCCTTGCAGGTCGGGCAGGCGACCTCGAACGGGAGTGGGTCCGGCGGCGGCGGACCGTCCTTCTTGATGTAGTCGCAGTCGGGGTAGCGCGAGCAGCCGACGAACGGCCCGAACCGGCCGCGCTTGGCGACCAGCGTCCCGCCGTCGGCGGCACCGCACTTCGGGCAGGTCTCGCCCACGCCTGGGAGGGCCGGACCCTCGTCCTCCTCGCCCGGCAGCGGACGCGACTCCTTGTGCTCCGGGTAGAGCGAGCAGGCGAGGAACCGCCCGTTTCGCCCGAGGCGGATGACCATCGGATGGCCCTCGGAGCAGACCTCGTCCGAGGGCTCGGTGGTGAAGTCCTTGCGGCGCAGGACGGCGCGCTTCTCGTCGACCAGGTCCTTGAGCGGACCGTAGAACGCGCGCAGCAGCGGGACCCATGCGCGCTCCCCGCGGGCGACCTCGTCGAGCTCTTCCTCCATCCCGGCGGTGAAGGCGAGATCGACGTACTTGCCGAAATGCTCGACGAGGAGGTCCGTGACGACCTCGCCGATCGGCTCGGGGTGCAACCGACGCTCGACCACCTTCACGTAGCCGCGGTCGACGATCGTCGAGATCGTCGCCGCGTAGGTGGACGGGCGGCCGATCCCATGTTCCTCGAGGGACTTGATCAGGGTCGCCTCGGTGTAGCGTGGCGGGGGCTCGGTGAAGTGCTGGGTCGGGTGGATCTCCGAGACGGCGGTGACGTCGCCCTCGGCCAGCGGAGGCAGCGCCCGCTCGGCCTCCTCGGCGGCGTCGTCTTGGCCCTCGGTGTAGACCCGGCTGAAGCCGTCGAAGACGGTCTTGGTGGCGCTCGCCCGCAGGCCGTACGAGCCCGCGCTGAGCTCGGCCGAGGTGGTCTCGAGCTCCTTCTCCTTCATCTGGCTGGCGAGTGCCCGCTGCCAGATGAGTCGGTAGAGCCGGGCCTCGTCGCGACCCAGGACGCGTTCGAGCGCTTCTGGGTCGCGACGGAACGAGGTCGGGCGGATCGCCTCGTGCGCCTCCTGGGCGTTGCGCGTCTTGGTCTTGAACGGCCGGCCCTTGGGCATCGTGTAGTCGGCGCCATAGCGCTCGCCGATGACCTCGCGCGCCTCGCCGAGCGCCTGGCCCGACAGCGCCACCGAATCGGTCCGCATGTAGGTGATCAGGCCCATCTGGCCATCCGGCGTCTCGACGCCCTCGTACAGCCGCTGGGCGACCGACATCGTCCGCTTCGGGCTGAACCCGAGCTTGCGGCTCGCCTCCTGCTGGAGGGTCGAGGTCGTGAACGGCGGTGCCGGGCTGCGCTTCGACCGTTTGACCGCGATGGTCTCGACGACCGGCCGGCTGGCGCGGAGCGCGGCGACGTGTCGTTCGGCGGTGTCGCCGTCCCCGATGACCGGCTTCTCGCCGTCGATCCGGACGAGGTCGGCGCTGAACGTCGCGCCGTCCGGTGCGATCAGGATCGCCTCGACGGTCCAGTACTCGACCGCCGTGAACGCGCGGATCTCGCGTTCGCGATCGACCACCAGGCGGACCGCCACGGACTGGACCCGACCGGCCGACAGGCCCGAGCGGACCTTGCGCGAGATGAGCGGGCTGAGGGTATAACCGACCATCCGGTCGACGATCCGGCGCGTCTGCTGCGCATCGACCAGGTCCTGGTCGATCGACCGCGGGTGAGCGAACGCCTCGCGGATGGCGGACTCGGTGATCTCGCTGAAGGTCACCCGCGCGGTCCGCTCGGGCGAGAGGTTGATGGCCTCGGCGACATGCCAGGCGATCGCCTCGCCCTCGCGATCGAGGTCGGTCGCCAGATAGACGGTCTTCGCGCCGCGAGCGGCCTTCTCGATCGCCGCCAGCTGGCGGTGGCGGTCCGGGGAGATCTCATAGGTCGGTGCGAAGTCGTGGTCGACGTCGACGCCGAGCTGACCCTTGCCGGGGTTCTCGGGCAGGTCGCGGACGTGACCGTAGGAGGCGAGGACCGTATAGCCCGGGCCGAGGTAGCGCTCGATCGTCTTCGCCTTGGCCGGCGACTCGACGATGACCAGATCCGACTTCATGACCTGCGGGAGTCTAGCACCGGCCCTTCATCGGACGATCCACGCCGTCCGTGCCCCGACCGCCGACCTTCGGTCGGGTCAGACGTCGCGGACGCGACGGAGGAAGTCCTCGTCGATGTCGAGGTCGGGTTCGGGCTCCGGCGTGAGGACCGGGGCGGTCGCCGCCACCTGGGCACCCGCGGGCAGCCTCGGATGCTCGTCCGCCCCGTCCCGGTCGTCGCGCGGGGACGGCGCGCTGTCGTGCCGGACCTCACCGCTCTCGCCGATCGTCCCGGCCGCCATCTCGATGAACCGGAGGTGGACGAGCGGGAACAGGAAGACCGACTCGATATGGTCGGCGAAGACCGGTCGCTTGCCATTGAGCTCGCGCAGGTTCGTGCACAGCACGGCGACGTCCGCTGCGGACGGAAGCGAGTACAGGTCGGCCAGCAGCGGCTGCTCGTTGTTGATATGGAGGACGACGTTCCGGATCAGCGGGGTCAGCCTTCCCAGAAGTCGATGACGAGCCGGACGCGGCCGTGGGCCACCCAGACGCCGATCCCGACGTACTTCATCTTGGTCGACATGATGTTGGCGTAGTGGCAGTAGCCGCCGCAGGGCTTCTCGCTCTGGAAGTACAGGTGGGTCCCGAGGACCGACGCGTACGGGTTGGCCGCCGAGCGGCAACCGATGTTCTCCCGGTAGTCGCCCGGGTATCCCGCTCGATGGAGACGATCGCCCGGGGTCCCGTCCGCGAAGTGATCGCAGATGCCGGTGTCGGCGAGGTACTTCGCGTACGGCCGCGAGACGTGAGCGCTGATCCCCGAGCTCAGGATGAGCGGCGCGATGCCGCTCCCGCCCGGGCTGCTGCAGTCCCCGCCGGAGGTGACCCAGCCACCGCCGCGGGTGCAGTTCATGAGCCTCAGGTAGTAGGCCTCGACCGCCTGCCAGGATCCGGATCCGACGCTTCCGCCGTGGCCGATGTGCGTCGTCCGACCCCCGCCGCCGCCTCCGCCTCCGCCGCCCGCACGAGCCGCCTTGCGGGCGGGGGTCGGCTTCTTCTCGACGGTGAACGTGGCGATCTTGACGGCGGCCAACGGCGTCCCGTGGCGGTCCGTGGCGGTCGTGGCGACCTGCATCACGACCTTCGTCCCGTAGGCGAGGACGGCGGCCGGCTTGAAGACGAGCACGGTATCGCGCTCCGCCCAGCTCAGGCTGCCGGTGAGCTTCTTGGTCCCGACCCGGGCGGTGAACGCGGCCTCGGTCGACGGATGGTCCATCCGGGCGGTGAAGCGGACGGACAGGGTGGCGGTCCGCGACGCGTCATTGGTCCCGGCGATCGGACGGAAGCGGACGACGGTCGGGCCCTTCGCCGTTCGAACGGCCAGGGCGGCCGGGACGGTCGTCGCCAGGCCGTCCTGATCGAGGACGGGCCCGGCGATCGAGACGGTGTACGCCGTGTCGGGGTCGAGGCCCTCGTCGGGAGTGAACGTGACCGCGGTGCCGCCGGCCGGCGTCGCCTCCGAGCTGAACGAACCCTCGACCGCCGGTTCGATGTGGAACGCGGCCTTGACACCGGTCACGTCGACCGGGCCCTCGTAGGCGACGACGAAGCCCGTCGCCGTCGGAAGGCGCCCGGCGGTCGCGCCGTCGAGCGCGGCGATGCGACCGCCGATCGCCGAGCGGGTCGTGAAGATCGCCCGGGCCGGCGCCGCGAGCTTCTGGCCGGTGGCATCGGCGGCGGCCGTCGAGATCGTGACGGTGTAGTAGGTGCCCGCCTTCCAGCCGGTCTTCGGGGCGACCGTCAGCGCCCGACCCGCCGTATCCCACGCGAGGGCGACCGGCGTCGACGGCTGGACCGTGAGCGCGGATGCCACGCTCGCCGGGTCCATGGGCGAGCTGAACGACAGGCGGACGGGCTCACGCAGGCCGTGGTGGGGCTCGATGCTGCCCGCGAGGGCGGCAGGGCCGACCGGGCTCGCGGTGACCGGGGGATGCGCCTGGATCTGGACCGGAGCCGCCAACCCGACGACCACGATCCCGCTGATCGCCAGGGTGCCGATACCGATGCCCATTCGACCGGCGAGGATCCGCCGAGCGAAGACCGGTCCGTAGACCAGTGCGAGGATGGGCAGGGCAAGCGCCGCGGCGGCGAGCTTTCGCAATAGACAGTCTCCTGGCTCGTTGCCTGGGGTCAGCGGCTTCGTGCGGCTGTCTGATCATCAGGCGTCGCTGGCTTGACGATCGCCCCCAAGGGTAGCATCGGTCCGCGACCCAGGGCAAACCCGGGAGCTGCCGCAGCGAGCGCGCCGGTGGGTCGGAAGCGTCCGTAGACCGACGCGACGAAGCCTCGCATCTCGAGGATCGTCAGCGTCCCGAGGACGGTCGCGACCGGACGTCCCGTTCGTGTCGCGAGCTCGTCCACGGTCGCCAGCCCCTCGATCAGCGCCCCCGCGACCTCGGCCTCCACCCCGCCGAGGACCGCCAGCGCCGCCTCGAGCGAGACCGTCCCGGGCCGGCCTGCATCCGCGGTGCCCGATCGCACCAGCCCGAGGTCGTCGACCAGCTCCGCGACGCCGGCGACGATCCGTGCCTCGCCCCCGAACTCGCGCAGGAACGCCAGGCAGCCCGCCGAGGCGGGGGCATCGATCGAGCCCGGGACGACGAAGCAGTCCCTCCCCTGTTCGAGGGCCCAGCGCGCCGTGATGAGCGCGCCGCTCCGTGGCGCCGCCTCGACGACGACGGTCGCGTCCGCCAGACCGCTGATCAGGCGGTTCCGCCGTGGGAAGGTCCCGGCGGTCGGCCGTGCGTCGGGCGGCAGCTCCGAGATGACGGCGCCCCCGCCGGCGACGATGTCCGCCGCCAGCCGGGCGTGGGCTCGCGGGAAGAGGCGATCGTGCCCCGATCCGAGGACGGCCACCGTGGCACCGCCGGCGACGACGGCGGCCGCGTGGGCGGCGCCGTCGATCCCGACCGCCAGGCCGGAGACGACGACCGACCCGAGCCGGGTCGCCTGGTCGGCGATCCGAGCCGCGATCCGACGGCCGGACTCGGTCGGTCGGCGGGTCCCGACGATGGCCACGGCGTGTGCCCTGGACAGCGACGCCGGGTCGCCGCGAACGAACAGCACGAGCGGCGGCTCAGCGAGCTCGCGCAGGCGACCCGGGTAGGCCCCATCGTCGACGGTGATCGTGCCGACCCCCAGGTCCCCCAGCCGGGCGAGGAGGCCCGGAGCGTCCGCCACCGCGGTGCCCAGCGCGTCGATCATCGGCGCGGGCAGCCGGTCCCGGTCGCCGGCCGGACCGTCGCGGATCCGACGTCGGCCCGTCTCGGTCGCCGCGAGCTCGACGACGCGTCGAGCGGTCCCGTGCTCGGCCAGCAGAAGCGCGAAGGTCCGCGGACCCAGCCCGCTCACCGACGCCAGGACGATCCAGGCGTCGCGCTCGGAGAGCATCGGGTCAGCTCGCCATCCGGCCCGCGAAGGGTCCGCTCGGGACCCGGAACCGAGCGGCCTCCTCGAGGTGGCGCCGTTCCACCGTCGCGGCGCCGTCGAGGTCGGCGATCGTCCGTGCGACCCGCAGGAGGCGACCGTAGCCCCGGGCCGACAACCCGGCCGACCCGGCGATCGCCCGGGCCGCCGCCTCGTTCGCGCGGGACGACCCGCACGCCGAACGCAGCCGGGCGCCGTCGAGCCGGCCGTTGACCATGCCGGTCCGGTCGGCGGCGATGCTCCGCGCCGCGGAGATGCGCTGAGCGACGTCGGCGCTCGATTCGGCGGTCGCGGCCCCGGTCAGCTGGGAGGGCGCGACCGGAGGCATCTCGACCCACAGGTCGATCCGGTCCCGGAGCGGACCCGACACCCGGGCGGCATAGCGTTCGGCCACGCCCGTTCGGCACCGACACCCGGCGTCGATGCCGCCCGACCGGCCGCAGGGACACGGGTTCATCGCACCGACGAGCTGGAACCGCGCCGGCAGGACCACCGCACCCCCGACGCGGACGATCGCGACGCGGCCATCCTCGAGCGGCTGGCGCAGCGCCTCGAGGACGTCGCGGCCGAACTCGGGGAGCTCGTCGAGGAACAGGACCCCCTCGTTGGCCCGGGTGACCTCGCCGGGCGCCAGGCGCGGACCGCCGCCGAGCATGCCGGCGTAGCTGATCGTGTGATGCGGCGCCCGGAACGGCCGGGTCCGGACCAGCTCGTGGAGCGGGCCGTCGCCGGCGGCCGAGACGATCGCCGACGCGACCCGTGCCTCGTCGTCGCCGAGCGGCGGGAGGAGACCCGGGATCGTTCGCGCCAGGAGCGTCTTGCCGGACCCGGGCGGGCCGATGAACAGCAGCCCGTGGCCGCCGGCCAGGGCGATCTCGAGAGCGCGACGCCCGAGCGCCTGGCCGCGGACCTCGGCCAGGTCGGGGGCTTCGACGGTGCCGGCCGCGACGCGGGCAGCGCGACGGTCGTCCTCCTGGTCCGCCCGGCCGGCCGTGGCCGTGAGCTCCACCCGCGCGGGCGCGGTCAGCCCGGTGCCGCGGCGGGTGCCGGCGAGTCGGAGCGCGGACAGGACGTCGGCCAGGTTCGCCGCGGGATGGCACTCCGCACCGGGGACGAGGCGAGCCTCAGCGACGACGTCGGCGGGAACGACCGACCGACGGGCGCCCTGGGCGACCAGAGCGGCGACCATCGGCAGGACCCCGGGCACGGACCGGAGATCGCCACCGAGCGACAGCTCGCCGATGAACGCCCAGCGTCCCGCCGCCCGGATCTGCTCGGACCCGAGCAGGATCCCGACCGCGATCGCCAGGTCGAGCGACGCTCCCGCCTTGCGCAGGTCGGCCGGGGCGAGGTTGACCGTGATCCGCCGCGGCGGGAAGGCCAGTCCGCTGTTCCGGATCGCCCCGCGGACCCGCTCGCGCGCCTCTTGGAGCGCCGTGTCCGCGAGGCCGACGATCGTGAAGCCGGGCAATCCCGGTGCGACGTCGACCTCGACCCGGATCACCCGGCCTTCGATCCCCTGGAGCGTCGCAGCATGGACCGTGGCAAGCACGGGACGGACCCTACCGGGTGACGCTCACTGCCGACTTATCCGACTCGGGGCCCGATCGGGCAGCACCTCAGCGGGCGGGGGCGGCCAGCTGCGGCGCGTCACCCGTCGCGGCGGTCTTGTCGATCGCCCGGGCGAAGTCGAGAAGCGATCGGCCGAGAGGCGAATCGGCCTTGGTGAACATGAACGGGGAGCCGCTGTTCAGCGCGCTGATCGCGCCTCGATACTCGTTCAGCACCTGGTGATCGATCGGACGCTTGAGGGCACTCTCGGCGTTCTTGACGTTGATCCCGGTGAACGCGTTCGATCGGTTCAGGACCAGCCGGACCTTCTGCTGCTCGACGCCGAGGTGGCCGACCGTCTCGAGCACGAGCCGGACGTTCTTGAGGCACGACAGGTCGGCGGTCATCACCACGTAGAACACGTCGGCGGCGTCGAGGATCTTGAGGTTGACCTCGTCGAGTCGCTTGTCGATGTCGATGATCACGTAGTCGTAGAGCGTCCGAAGGTTGTCCAGGATGAGCGGGATGTGCTCCTCGGTCACCAGCTCGGCCGTCTCCGGCGACGGCGGGGCGAGGAGGAGGTCGATGCCCGAGTCGTGGCGAACGACGACCGACTTGATGATGTCGGCGTCGATCGAGGTGGCCGTGACCACGTCGAGGATGCTCTTCCGGTCGAGACCCAGGTCGAGGAACACCCGGTGGTCGCCGAACTGGAGGTTCCCGTCCACGAGGACGACCTTCCGCCCGAGCTCGCGGTGGAGCGCGATCGCGGCGTTGATGGCGATGGTCGTCGTCCCGACCCCGCCCTTGGCGCCGTAGAACGCCGCGACGCGGCCGAGGAGCGGCCGGCCGACAAGACCCTCGCGCGGGGCGAACCTGGCCAGCAGGCTCTTCATCCGGGCGAGCAGCTCGGCCTGGTGGAACGGCTTGATCAGGTAGTCGTCCGCACCGGCCCGCAGGCCCCGGACCCGCTGCTCGATCTCGCGCTCCGCGGTCAGCATGATGATCGGGACGTGGGAGGTCGTCTCCTCCTCCCGGATCTTGGCCGCGACCTGGTAGCCGTCGAGCTTCGGGAGCATCACGTCGAGCAGGATGAGCGCGGGCTCTTCCGTGCTCCAAAGCTTGAACCCCTCGGCGCCGTCACTGGCGACGAGGACGTCGTAGCCCTCCTGCTTGAGCGTGTAGGTAAGGACTCGCTGGACGTTCGGGTCGTCGTCGACGACGAGGATCTTGGCCGCCATGCGCTCCCCTGGCTGGGTCCGGTGCCGGGACGCACCTGCGCCCAGCGCCGATTATAGGCACAGCCGAACGGGGCCCGGACATGGGACCGTTGTACGGGGTCAGACCGTCTCGTGTGCCCCATCGAGCAGGTCGAACGCGAGCCGGCTCCACGTCTCGAGACCGTCGCGGACCGCTCGTACCTCGGTGGCGTCGACGAACTCGCCGGTCAGCTTGTGCGTCTCGCGCACCGCCACCGGGCGGCCGGCGGCATCGCCGACGAAGACCACGCCGAGGTGGACCCGGCCGACCTCGGTCGTGTCGTCGTTGAGCAGACCGACGAACCGCTGCTCGGGGATGAACCCGGCGACGACCTCCTCGCGCCACTCGCGGGCGAGCCCGCCGGCGAGATCCACGTCCCCGGGATTGAGGTGGCCGCCGATCCCGATGGTCCAGAGATCGTGGAGCCGGGCGTCGGTGCCGGCCCGGGTCCGGCGCATGAGGAACCAGCGCGGGCCGTCGCGAAGGACGAGGTACGGGATGATCTGCTTGAACCCGGGATCCCCCTCCATCGCGGGTCGGGGCTCGAACCGTCCGGCCGCGGCGATCGCGTCGAGGAGCTCGGCCGCGCCGGCGGTTCGGATCCCGAGCCAGCCCGGGCCGTCGATGACCGTCTCGCGCGGGACGACGAAGACCAGCTCCGCGGACAGCCGGCCGGCCATCAGGACCGAAGGCGTTCGCGCGCGGACCGGAGCCTCGTCTCGAGGTCACCAGGGTCCGTGTCGGTCTCGAGCGCCGCGATCCAGCCGTCGAGCGCCGCGCGGACCTCGCGCAGGCCGGCGGCGATCGCCGGAGCGTTCGTGGCGGCGATCCCGGCGCCCATCGTCGGGTCGCCGGCGGCCAGCCGGGACATGCTCTGCCAGCCGCCGGCCCCCAGCCGTCGCGCCTCCGGCCAGGAAGGGTCGGCGGTCACGGCCTCGACCAGCGCGGCGGAGACGACGAGCGGCACGTGACTCACCATCGCGGTCAGTCGATCATGCGTCGCCGGATCCATCAGGATCGGGTCCGCTCGGCAGGCCCGGGCGAGGGCCGCCACCCGGTCGGTGTCGCCCTGGGTGGCGTGTCGGCCGGCGCAAACGACCCAGGGTCGATCGACGAACAGGTCCGCCGACGCGGCGTCGAAGCCCGACTCCTCGCGACCGGCCATCGGGTGACCGCCGACGAAACGCAGGCCCGCCGAGTCGGCGGCGTCGCCGATCGCCCGTTTCGTGCTCGACACGTCGGTCACCGTGGCCTCCCGCCCGAGGGCGTCGCGCATCGCGCCGGCGAGCATGTCCACCAGCGCCAGGCTCGCCAGCGGCGGCGCCGCCAGGACGATCAGGTCGGCACCCTCGATCGCGAGCGCCGGGTCCGGCGCGGCGCGATCGACGATCCCCGCCTCGAGCGCCCGTGTCGGTCCGTCGGCGTGCCGGCTCCAGGCGACCAGCTCGAGGTGGTCCGCGAGGGACGACGCGCCGCCGTGGACCCGCAACGCACGGGCGATGGACCCGCCGATGAGCCCGAAGCCGAGGATGGCGATCCGCACGTCGCCGATCATGGCAGGTCCGGATCGCCATCGCCGTCCCGTGCAGGAAGTCCAGTACGACTTGACTTCTGCGCGGTAGACTCAACGGGTGCCTGGCCGTGTCACACCCGGGACCGACCGACCGGCGGCCGAGAGCCGTCCGGTCCCGGGTATCGAGCGATCCGCCATCCGGGTCCTGCTCGTCGACGACCATCGCGCCCTCGCCGACGCCCTGAGCCGCCTGCTGGCGACCGAGCCGGGGATCACCATGGTCGGGAGCGCCTACTCGGCCGCCGAGGCGCGGGTCCGGCTGCGCCACCCGGTCGACGTGGTCCTGATGGACTACCTGCTGCCCGACGGGACCGGTGCGGAGCTCGCCCGGGCGTCGAAGGCCCGCTGGCCTCGCGCGTCGGTGATCATGCTGACGGCGTATGACGACGACGAGACCGTCCTCGAGTCGATCCAGGCCGGCGCGGACGGGTTCCTCGCCAAGACCGCCTCGATCGATGAGATCCTGACCGCGGTCCGGGCGGCCCACGCCGGCGAGACCCTGCTCCCGCCGTCGGTCATCGCCAAGATCGCGATGCGGGTCAAGGTCGCCCGCGAGCAGGGGCCCGACGCCGCTCCGGTCGAGCCCCTGACGACCCGCGAGCTCGAGATCCTCCGCCTGCTCAGCGCCGGCCGGACGACCAAGGAGATCTGCACGGAGCTGGCGATCGCCCCCAACACGCTCCGGACGCACGTCCAGAACATCACGGCGAAGCTGCACGTCCACTCGAAGCTCGAGGCGGTCGTCACGGCCCTCAAGCTGGGACTGGTCGATCCGCCGACGCCCGAGGACCGCCTCTACCCGTAGTCTCTCCGGTCAGTCGGTCCAGCTGGCGTCGTCCCGGCGCCCACCCGACGAACCACCCGAACGCCGCTGGTGCGCGCGACGATCCGTGGCCCGACGCTCCGCCGTCGGGTCGGGCGGGCCGGGTTCGTCGGGCAGGTTCTGGCGGCGGAGCTGCTCGCGACGCTCCGCTTCGCGTCGTTCGGCGTTGAGGTAGGCGCCGCAGCGTGGGCAGCGGCGCTCCTCGGCGAACAGCGACTCGATCGGTGAGACCGTGTAGATCTGACGGCCGCACGACCAGCAGGCCAGTCTGGGCATGGTTGGATGCTACCCCCGATGCATCGCGTGAGCGCGGTCAGACCTTCGGCAGCCCGGCCAGCGCGGCCTCGACCTTCTCGATCGGGTACTCGTAATCCTCGAGGTTCCCGCTGAGATAGCGCTCGTAGGCCGACAGGTCGAAGTGACCGTGGCCGCACAGGTTGAACAGGATGACCTTGGACTCGCCGGCCGCCTTGGCCTTGAGCGCCTCCTCGATGGCGGTATGGATGGCGTGCGTCGGCTCGGGCGCGGGCAGGATGCCCTCGGTCCGGGCGAACTGGACGCCGGCCGCGAAGCTGGCCCGCTGGTGGACGCTCCGGGCCTCGATCAGATCGTGCTCCTTGAGCAGCGAGACCAGGGGCGCCATCCCGTGGTAGCGCAGCCCGCCGGCGTGGATCGGCTCCGGGATGAAGTCGTGGCCGAGGGTATGCATCTTGACCAGCGGGGTCATCTGGGCGGTGTCGCCGAAGTCGTACGTGTAGACACCCCGGGTCAGGCTGGGGGCCGCCTCGGGCTCGACCGCGATGACCTGGTACTTCCGCCCGCCACGGAACGTCTGGCCGAGCCAGGGGAACGTCAGCCCGGCGAAATTGGAGCCGCCGCCGGCGCAGCCGATGATGATATCGGGCTCCTCCCCGGCCATCTCCATCTGGAGGATCGACTCCTGGCCGATGACGGTCTGGTGGAGGAGGACGAAGTCGAAGACCGACCCGAGGGAGTACTTGGTGCCTGGGTGGGTGACCGTGTCCTCGATGGCCTCGCTGATCGCGATCCCGAGGGAACCCGTGTTGTCGGGCGTCGCGTTGAGCACCTTGCGACCGTACTCGGTCGCCAGCGACGGGCTGGCGACGACCTCGGCTCCGTATGTCTCCATGAGCATCCGGCGATACGGCTTCTGGTCGTAGCTCGCCCGGACCATGAAGACCTTGATCTCGAGACCGAACAGCGCTCCGGCGAACGCGAGGGCGGTCCCCCATTGCCCGGCACCCGTCTCGGTGGCGATCCGGGTGGTGCCCTCCTGCTGGTTGTACCAGGCCTGCGGGATGGCGGTGTTCGGCTTGTGGCTGCCCGACGGGCTGCCGCCCTCGTACTTGTAATAGATGTGCGCCGGCGTATCGAGCGCCTTCTCCAGGCGATGCGCTCGGTAGAGCGGGCTCGGCCGATAGAGTCGGTAGGCCTCGCGGACCGGCTCGGGGATCTCGATCTCGCGATCCTGGCTGACGACCTGGGCGATCAGCGCCATCGGGAAGAGCGGGGCCAGGTCGCCGGGACCGATCGGCTGCCCGGTCCCGGGATGGAGGACCGGCGCGGGTGCGACCGGCAGGTCGGCCGCGATGTTGTACCAGCTCTTCGGGATCCGTTCCTCGTCGAGGATGAACTTGGTGCGCCGCGAGCTCGAGTCCGCCACGTCCCTGCCTCCGACTGTGTCCGATCCACCGTCCGGCGGACGGCCGATGATGGGGTCGATCCCTGCGCTGGGCCCCGTGCGCGGAGCGACGGGCTGCCAAGCCTACGCCGGGGCGGAAGGAGTCCGCAACCCGGGGATCAATGGACGAGCGTCGCGCTGCCGATCACGAGCGCCGCGACGACCAGCACCATGTTGACCACGGCAAGGCCGAGGATGACGCGGATGGACTGGCGCGCGCGATCGTCGATCACGGGCTCCTTCCGGGCACGGAAAGGGGCGAGGGTCGGGTGGCCGGACCGGTGAGGTCCGGGGCGGTCGATGCTAGCAGAGTGCGGTCCGGCCGCGCGGGTCAACCTTCGCCGAGCGCCGCCTCGCCGAGCGGGACGTACCGAGCGGGACCGCCCCCGGTGACGCTCTCGAACAGGACGACCCGGTCCACGGTCCACCGGGCCTGGAGGGTCTGCGCCGCCTCGATCAGACGCTCGACCGTCTGCGAACCCGACGCGATCCCGTCCGAGCGGGCGAGGGTGAGGTGCGGCCGGAACGGGCGGGGATCCGCGGGCCAGCCGCGCTCGGCGAGCTCCCGGTCGAGCGACGCGGTGAGGTCCGTGAGCGACGCCACGCCGAGACCTAGGCCGAGCCACAGGGCTCGCGGCCGGTCGTGGTTCGGGAACGCACCCGCGCCGTCGATCGCGACGTCGAACGGCGATGCCTCCCGGGCGGCGGCCTGCATCGCCTCCAGCGCGGCCGGGATCCGGGCCTCAAGGGTCGGACCGATGAAGCGCAGGGTCACGTGCAGGCCGTCGAGCCGGATCCAGCGGACCTCGCGCCGGCCCGGGTCCGCCGCCGCGCGGATCGCGTTGACCAGGGATTCGATCGCCTCGCGCACGTCGGGAGCGACGGGTGCGGCGACGAAGATCCGCCGACCCGGGATCCCGGCGTACGGGTCGCCCCGGCGAGCCATTCAGCCGGAGCTGTCCGACGATGCGATCTCGCGGTCCCAGGCATCCCGATCGGCCCGCAGGATCTCCAGGGCGCGGTCGCGATCGCGCCAGCCGAGCACCTCGACGGTCTTGTCCTCGAGCAGCTTGTACGTCTCGAAGAAGTGCTCGATCTCGACCAGGCGATGG
Organism: uncultured Chloroflexia bacterium; assembly: GCA_963781845.1. Taxonomy (GTDB): domain Bacteria; phylum Chloroflexota; class Limnocylindria; order Limnocylindrales; family CSP1-4; genus Chersky-267. The sequence goes on from CAWAHN010000009.1 coordinate 144,049, forward strand.
GGTCGCATCTGCTCGAGCCGATCGATATGAGCCTGGTTCGGGTCGCCCATCGCGACGCACAGGATCTTGTAGTCGGCGCCCTTCTCGTCGCGCATCTCGAGGACGCCGACCGGACGAGCGAAGACATGGACCCCCGTGAAGGTCGGCTCGTCGATCACCAGCAGCGCATCGGTGTGATCCCCGTCGTCCGCCCGCGTGCGCTCGATGAACCCGTAATCGAAGTTGTAGAAGACCGCCGAGCTCAGCACGCGATCGAGCCGGAAGACGCCGGCGCGCTCGTCGTACTCGTACTTGTTGCGGCTCCCGCGGGGGATCTCAACCACGATCTCGACCAGATCGGGGAATGTCGGCAGGGACTCGGGCATGCCCGGAACGATACGCCGAGGCCGGTCGTTCCGCGCAGACGGCCGGGGCGGCGGCGGTCCGATCGCCCAGCACGACCGGCTCGAGAGCCGCCATAGTCTGCCCGTGCGCACCGACCTTCCGATCGGCACGGTCACCTTCCTGGTCACCGACGTCGAGGGCTCGACCAGGCTCCTGCGCGATCTGGGGCCGGCAGCCTACGCACAGGCACTCTTCGAGCACCGCCGGATCATCCGCGACGCATGCGCCACCCACGGTGGTATCGAGGTCGACACGCAGGGCGACGCCTTCCTGGTGGCGTTCTCCGATGCCACGGATGCGGCCCTCGCCGCGCGCGACGCCACCGAGCGGCTCGGTCTCGGACCGATCCGGGTGCGGATCGGCCTCCACACCGGGACTCCGCTCCTCGCCGACGAAGGCTACGTCGGCGAGTCCCTTCACCTGGCGGCACGGATCGCCGCGGCGGCCCACGGCGGCCAGGTGGTGCTGTCCGACGCGACCCGAGCGCTCATCGACAGGCCGCTGGAGCTGGTGTCCTTGGGCGAGCATCGTCTCAAGGACATCGACGGGCCCGTGGCGGTCTTCCAGCTCGGGAGCGCGGCGTTCCCTCCGCTCCGGACCATCTCGACCACGAATCTGCCTCGTCCGGCCAGTAGCTTCGTCGGTCGGGAGCGCGAGCTGGCTGAGACGGTGACCCTCCTTCGCGGGCCCGATCGCGTGATCACGCTGACCGGCCCGGGGGGGTCCGGCAAGACGCGGCTTGCGATCGAGGCGGCCCATCGGCTGGTGCCCGCTCGCACGGCCGGCGTCTACTGGGTCGATCTTTCGCCCCTTCGCGACGGGTCGATCGTGTTGGAGACGATCGCCCGATCCGTCGGAGCCCGGGAGTCGTTGGCCGACCACATCGGTGGACGGGACATCCTGCTCGTCCTCGACAACGTCGAGCAGGTCCTCGATGCCGCGCCGGAGCTGTCCAGGCTCGTGACGACGTGCCCCCGGCTCACGCTGCTTTTGACCAGTCGTGAGTCGCTCCGGATCCAGGGCGAGGCTGAGTACCCGGTCCCGCCGCTCACCTCCCTCGACGCCGTCGACCTGTTCTGCGCCAGATCGGACCTGGCGCCGACCGCCGAGATCGCCGAGCTGTGTCGCCGACTCGACGACCTGCCCCTGGCCGTGGAGCTCGCCGCTGCACGGACGACCGCTCTCAGTCCGAGGCAGATCCTCGAGCGACTCGGGCGTAGCCTCGACTTCTTGCGCGGCGGTCCCGACCGGGATCCGCGCCAGCAGACCATCCGGGCCACGATCGAGTGGTCCCACGACCTTCTCGCCATCGACGAGCAGATCCTGTTCCGCCGCCTCGCGGTCTTCGCCGGCGGCTGCCGACTGGGGGCAGCCGAGGCGATCGCTTCGGCAGACATCGACGTCCTCCAGTCGCTCGTCGAGAAGAGTCTGGTCCGCCATTCGGCGGATCGCTACCGGATGCTGGAGACGATCCGGGAGTACGCCGACGAGCGACTCCTCGACTCGGAGGAAGCGGTCGACGTCCGACGTCGGCATGGCCGCTGGTTCCTCGAGCTCGTCGAACGGGCCGAGCCTGAGCTCGAAGGTGGTGACCAGGACGACTGGCTCGATCGTCTGACCGAGGAGCACGACAACATCCGGGCGACGCTCACACGCGCCGACGCCGACGTCCGACTCCGGTTGAGTGGGGCGATGGCGACGTTCTGGTGGGTCCGGGGCCATTGGACCGAGGGCCGCCAGCACCTCGAGCGAGCGCTCGCGCAGCCCGGCGTCCAGGACCCGGCCGATCGGGCCAAGGCGCTCGAGGGGGCGGCGCACCTGGCGGTGAGGCAGCTCGACAACGACCATGCCCGCGTGCTCGCCGAGGAGAGTCTCGAGCTGCGTCGCGGCCTGGGGGATGAGAGCGGGATCGCTCGCTCGCTGCGCGTCCTCGGTCTTGTCGCCACCTCGGTCGGTGACGAGCCGGGCTTCCGCCGTCTGACCGAAGCGAGCGCCGAGCACGCCCGCATCGCCGGTGACGGTTGGGCCCTGTCGATGGCCCTCAATAACCTCGGATACATGGCGCTCGTCGCGGGCGATCCGCGGCCCGCACAGGATTGGTTCGTCCAAGCGATCGAGCTGGCCAGCTCACGAGGGGACCATCGGAGCGAGTCGTTCTTCCGGGAGAACCTCGGTTTCGCCCGACTCGAGCAGGGGGAGACCGACGACGCCCACCGGGAGTTCGTCACCAGCCTGCGCCTGGCACGTCGACTCGGGTTCATCGAGGTCGCGGCGACCGACCTGATCGGGCTAGCCGCCGTCGCGTCGTCCGCCGGAGACCCGGCGGACGGGGGACGCCTGATCGGAGGAGCCGAGCGACTGCTCGAGGAGACCGGCGGTCAGTGGGACGTCGTCGAAGCCGGCGTCCTCGCCCGCACGATCATCGACCTTGAGCGTGCCCTCGGCAGCGACGTACTCGCGGCCGCGATCGAGGACGGTCGTCGCCTCGATCCAGAGACGATCCTCAGCGCGGAGTTCGCGGAGGACACGCCTCAGTCGTTGTAGAGGCGCTCCTCGATCAGCTTCTCCTGGACCGTCCGCCCGTTGGGGTCGAAGCAGGAGAACTCGAAGTGCTTCTCGAACTCGACGTCGACGTTGTCCTGGCCGCCGCGGTTCTTCTCGACCGAGACCACGACCCAGTCGCGGAAGCGCTGCGCCTGGTACGGGTTGAACTCGATGTTGACCTTGGCCACGATCTGGTACTTCTCGTTGAGGATCAGGATGATGTCCGCTTCGTAGTTGATGGCGGACGACCCGCGCAGGTGGTGGTTGCGCAGCCGGGCTGCCTTGAGGCCCTCCTTGTCCGCCGCGACGATCGAGATCATCGGGACGTCCTCGGACAGCGCGACGTCCTTGAGGCCGTTGACGACGTAGGTCACCTTCTCGGACTCGGTCGGCGGCTCCGGGTAGACGGGTACCTTCTGCATGTAGTCGACGACGACCAGTAGGCGCCGATCTCCCGACAGCTCACGGTGCTGCTGGACGAGCTTGCGGATGTTGTCGACCGTGCTCGCCGTCTGCGTCCCGCGGACGAGGAAGAGGCTCTGTCCGTAGCGGGCGATCCGGTCGAGGGACGGCCGGAGACGCGGGTTGTTGGTGAGCTGCGCGGCGCCCTGGCCCTCGGCGACCCACGATCCCAGGATCTCCTTGCGGACGTCCTGGATCTTGATGGCACCGGTCTTGTGCGGCAGGTGCGCGAGCGCGGACTCCATCGCGATGAGTCGGTTGAGGAGGTACTGCTCCTCGTGCTCGAAGCAGATGTACAGGACGTTGGCCTGACCGCCCGAGGCGACGTTGCGCGCCATCTGGAGGGCCATCGTCGTCTTGCCGGTGCCCTGCGCACCGCCGATCAGGAGCAGCTCACCGGCACGGAGGCCGGTCCCGATCGTCTTGTCGAGCGGCGTGAACCCGAGCGGAACGGGCTGGTATTCCCCGACCTTGCCGCTGGTCACCTTGTCGTTGAGGTCGACGAGCACGTCGAGCGCCGAGCGCGGGCTCATGCTGCCGTTCGGGGTATCCAGCCGCCAGGTCCCCTTGGGCGCCGCGGCGGTCCCGGCGGGTGCAGCAGCAGCTCCGGCGGGAGCGGCGGCGGTCGTGTCGGCTGCCTCGGTGGTCATCGAGTCGTGGTCCTCTAGGGGATGCCTTTGCCGGGACTCTAGCACCGGGTCCGGACGGCAACACCCGACCATTCATCACATAACCACCCACCCAAAAGGGCTATGGCGCGCTTGCGGCGAACCCGTCGAAGACGCGGATCACGGCGCGGATCCCCGCCTCGAAGTTGTCGAGGTCCATCCATTCGTTCGGGGCGTGGAAGTTCCCATCGGGGGGCATGAATCCCATCAGCACGACCGGCAGACCGAGCGCCTGTTCGAATGTCGCGACGAACGGGATCGATCCGCCCTCGCGGATATAGAGCGGCGGACGACCGAACGTGTCCTCGAGCGCCTTCGCCGCCGCGGCGACGGCCCAGTGGTCCCTCGACGATCGGATCGGGTGTCCGCCGCCCTGCGGCTCGACCCGCACCCGGACCCCGGGCGGAGCGATCTCCTCGATGAACGCCTTCAGCTCCTCGAGGATCCGGGCCGGGTCCTGGTCGGGGACGAGCCGGCACGTGACCTTCGCGCCGGCACGGCCGGGGATGATCGTCTTGCCTCCCTCGCCCTGATAGCCGCCCCAGATCCCGTTGATGTCGAGGGTCGGGCGCCCGCTCTTCCGTTCGAGCGTCGTATAGCCGGCCTCGCCGACCAGCTCCGGCACACCAAGGAACTCGCGGTAGGCGTCATCGTCGAATGGGAGCGCGGCATACGCGGCGCGGTCGGCGTCGGTGAGCGGGACCACGTCATCGTAGAAGCCCGGGATCCGGATCCGGCCATCGGGCCCCTTGAGCGCCGCGATGATCGTGGCGAGGGCGTTGACCGGATTGGCGATCGCGCCGCCGTAGACGCCTGAGTGGACGTCCTGGAACGGTCCGGTCACGGTGATCTCGGCGGACATGATCCCGCGCAGGGCGATCGTCAGCGCCGGCAGATTGCCCTCGAAGAACCCGACGTCGCTGACGATCGCGACATCGCCGCGCAGCCGCTCGCGATTGGCGGCGAGCCACCCCTCGAGGTGCTCGGATCCCGCCTCTTCCTCGCCCTCGAACACGAACCTGAGATTGACCGGTAGTCGACCCCGGGTCGCCAGGAGCGCCTGGACGGCTTCGATGAAGATCGAGATGTTGCTCTTGTCGTCACTCGCGCCGCGGGCCAGGATGCGATGCCCGACGACGGCTGGCTCGAACGGCGGCGACGACCATTCGGCTAGCGGGTCCGGCGGCTGGACGTCGTAGTGCCCGTAGACGACGACGGTGGGTGCGCCGGCCGCGGCGAGCCAGTCGGCGTAGACCATCGGGTGGCCCCCGGTCTCCGACACGTCCACGTGATCGAGACCGGCGGTCCGCAGCCGCTCGCCGAGCCACTCGGCGGCGCGATGGACGTCGGCCGCGAAGGCCGGATCGGCCGACACGCTCGGGATCCGGAGGAAGTCGCTGAACGTAGCGATCCGCCGCTCGCGGCCCGCGGCCAGGTAGGACTCGACGGGGGTCTCGATCTCAGCCATGCGTCCTCCAAGGGATCCGATCGGTGCCAGCCGATCGTAGCGGCGCGACGAGGGCGGCGTGCCGGGGTCCGCGCGAGGGTCCCGGCCTCCCGGAATCGACGAACGGGCCGCGTGGCCCGTTCGTCCGGTGTCTGGTGGACCGTTCCCCGCGATCCTCAGATCGGCGCGGGGTTCGGGGTCGGGGAGGGTCCCGGATCGGTCTCGCCGGGAGCGATGATCTCCGCGGCCAGCCCGTGGGTGTTCTCCTTCGGCGGGAGATCGCTGAACAGGGCCTCGAAGTCCGGGCTGTCGACGGTCTCCTCGGCGACCAGCTTCTCGGCCAGGGCCTCGAGCTTGGACCGGTGGGTGATCAGGGTGTCCATCGCCCGCTCGTAGGCGCGATCGATGATCGCCCGGACCTCCTCGTCGATCGTCTTGGCGACGTCGTCCGAGTAGTTCCGCTGCTCGCCGATCTCGCGTCCGAGGAACACGAGCTCGTCGCGCTTGCCGAACGACAATGGCCCGAGCCGATCGCTCATGCCGTACTCGGTGACCATCCGGCGCGCCCGGTCGGTCGCCTTCTCGATGTCGTTCGACGAGCCGGTCGTGGTGTCGCCGAAGATCAGCCGCTCGGCGGCGTTCCCGCCGAGCATCCCGGCGATCTCGTCCTCGAACTCGGTCTTGCTCTTGAGGTAGCGGTCCTCGCTGGGCAGCCCCATCGTGTAGCCGAGGGCCATCCCGCGGCTGATGATGGTGACCTTCTGGACCGGGTCGCACTTCGGCAGGACGCGCATGACGACGGCGTGACCGCCCTCGTGGAACGCGATGATCTTCTTCTCGGCGTCGCTGATCACGCGGCTGCGCCGCTCCGGGCCGGCGACGATCCGCTCGAGGGCTTCCTGGAACTCCGACATGCCGATCAGCTTCTTGTTCCGGCGGGCCGACAGGATGGCCGCCTCGTTGACGAGGTTGGCCAGGTCGGCGCCCGAGAAGCCGGGCGACTGCTTGGCGATCCCCTCGACGTCGACCGACTTGTCGAGCGGCTTGCCCTTGGTGTGGACGTTGAGGATGGCCGTTCGGCCCCGGATGTCCGGGCGGTCGAGGATCACCTGGCGGTCGAACCGGCCCGGGCGCAACAGCGCCGGGTCGAGGACGTCCGGTCGGTTGGTGGCGGCCACCACGATGACGTTGGTGTTCGTGTCGAACCCGTCCATCTCGACGAGGATCTGGTTGAGGGTCTGCTCGCGCTCGTCGTGCGAACCGCCGAGGCCGGCGCCGCGCTGGCGGCCGACCGCATCGATCTCATCCACGAACACGATGCACGGGCTGTTCCGCTTGGCCTGATCGAACAGGTCGCGGACGCGGCTGGCGCCGACGCCCACGAACATCTCGACGAACTCGGAACCCGAGATCGAGAAGAACGGCACCCCGGCCTCACCGGCGACCGCCCGCGCCATCAGGGTCTTGCCCGTGCCGGGAGGACCGACCAGCAGGACGCCGCGCGGGATGCGGGCCCCGAGCGAGTTGAACTTCTCGGGGTACTTCAGGAACTCGACGACCTCCTGGAGCTCGGTCTTCGCCTCGTCGACGCCGGCGACGTCGTTGAACGTCACGACCGTCTTGTTGCCGAGGAACATCCGGGCCCGGCTCTTGCCGAAGCTCATCGCCTGGTTATTGGTGCCCTGGGCCTGTCGCATCATGAACAGGATGAAGCCGACGATCACGATCAGCGGCAGCAGGCCGGTGATCAGGATCCCGAGCCACGAGGTATCCGGCACGGGCTTCGCCTTGTAGATGTCGTTCGGAAGGGTCAGGCCGGTCGTCTTGGCGGCCGCCTGCATGTCGGTCGGGTAGACGACCGTCAGGAGGCTCGGGACCGTGACCGTGTAGGTGTCGTTCGTGTCGGTCTTGGTGACCGTCAGGGTCTCCTGCTGCTGTTCGACCGACTTGACCTTGCCGGCGGCGACGTCGGCCAGGAACTGGGAATAGCCGACTTGGGTGCTGGGGGTGCTGCTGCTGAGCCACGTCCACAGGAGCGCGAGCGTCCCGACGATCAGGACAAGCATCACGATCCCGTTCCGGGCGAACTTCGCGTTCAAGAAGAATGGCCTCCGGGTCGAGCGGGACTGACCGACGCTCGACGCGTCGGCCGTGCGACGAGTATAGCGCTCGGTCCCGGGATGACCCGATGACCGATGGCTACCGCCGCTCGTCCATCTGTACGGGCCGGAACGCCCGACGGATCGACCGACGCACGGCTGGCCCCGGAGAGCGCGGTGAGGGGTTGGTAGCGGAGGGCGGATTTGAACCACCGACCAAGGGCTTATGAGTCCCCTGCTCTACCACTGAGCTACTCCGCCACGCGTTCACCGACGATCCGTCGCGGGTCGTGGCCTCCTCAGGATATCGATGCTCGCCCGGCCCGGCAACCGTCGGAGACCGGCTGGCGGCCGACCGCGCGTCAGCGCGTCGGGCCGAACAGCAGGTCGAGCCAGACGTCGATCGGCGCGGTGCGGGCGGGACTGGCCCCGAGTCGGACGCCGGCGGACCCGGGGGCGTCCGCCGGGAGCGGGGAAGCGTCGGGCCCGAGGGCGAATGTGCGCTCGCCCTTGCCCCCGAGGCCGTTGGCCCGCGCCTGCTGCTCGACGAACGACGGCTGCTGGACGAGCTCGAGCTCCTGCTGGAGATCCTCGACCTGGCTGGCGAGGCCGGCGTTGTCGAGTCGCAGCCGGTCCGCTCGATCGGCCGCCGCGCCCGCGTCGCCGACCTGACGCGCGAACACGGACACGATCCAGATCGAGACGACGGCCGCCAGGATCCAGGCGACCCGCCGACGGGTGATACCGGCGATCGACAGACCACCGAGGTCGGGTCCGGCGGAACGCGGGCGAGGATCGGGTCGGGTGGCGGGGGTCGGGCGCTCGGGTCGGTCGTCCGGGCCCGACGGTTCGGGTCCCCGGTCGCTCGGGAGGTCCATCGGGGCCACCCTGAGCTGCCGCCAGCTGGGCTGTCAAATCGTCCCGCTGTGCCACCCGAGCTGTCATCGCCTCGCGAGACGGTGCGCTACACTCTGGTCGCTTTCGCACATCCGTTCGATATCGAGGAGGCCGGCACCATGCGCCGCTACGCACCCGCATCGGTGGTCTCGGTCCTCGACGACCTCCTCGACGAGCCGTCGTTCGCGGCCGGCGTCCTGCACCATCGGGTCATCCCCGCCCGGGCGGCGGTCACCGCTCCCCTCCCCGACTGGCTCGACCCCCGGATCGGAGCCGCCCTCGCGACGCGCGGGATCGGCGAGCTGTACACCCACCAGGCAGCCGCCATCGATGCGGTCCGCGCCGGCGAGGACGTGGTGGTCGTCACGCCGACCGCGTCGGGCAAGACCCTGTGCTACGCCCTACCCACGCTCCAGGCTCTCGCCGACGATCCCTCGGCCCGGGCGCTCTACCTGTTCCCGACGAAGGCGCTCGGCCAGGACCAGGTGGCGGAGTTCTCGGAGCTCGCCCGGGCCTCCGGCCTGGCCGTCTCGGCGGCGACCTACGACGGGGACACCCCGGCCCCCATCCGCTCGGCGATCCGGACCGCAGGGCAGGTCGTCGTCACCAACCCCGACATGCTCCACGCCGCGATCCTGCCCAACCACACGAAGTGGTTCCAGCTCTTCGAGCAGCTCCGGGTCATCGTGATCGACGAGCTCCACTCCTATCGCGGCGTCTTCGGCAGTCACGTCGCCAATGTGCTGCGCCGCCTCCTTCGGATCTGCGCGCACTACGGCTCGCATCCCGTGATCGTCTGCTGCTCGGCGACCATCGGCAACCCGGGCGATCTCGCCCGGACCCTGACCGGCCGGACGGCCCGGCTCGTCGACCGGAACGGTGCGCCGTCCGGCGAGCGGCACCTGCTGTTCGTCGAGCCACCGCTGCTCGATGCGGCGACCGGTGCGCGCGGCTCGGCGCTCACGGTCGCCGATCGCTGGGCGCTGCCCTTCCTCCGCGCCGGACGCCAGACCGTGGTCTTCGGTCGGTCGCGGACCGCCGTCGAGATCCTCCTGACCGGGTTGCGCGAAGCCCTCCGCGAGGGCGCCGGGCCTCGCTCGCGCGTCCGCGGGTATCGCGGCGGCTACCTGCCCAGCGAGCGCCGGTCGATCGAGCGCGGCCTGCGCGACGGCGAGGTCCTCGGTGTGGTCAGCACCAACGCGCTCGAGCTCGGGGTGGACATCGGTCGGCTCGACGTCGCCATCCTGGCCGGCTATCCGGGTTCGATCGCGGCGACCTGGCAGCAGTTCGGTCGCGCCGGCCGGCGCCAGGGGGTGAGCGTGGGCGTGCTGGTCGCCTCCGGCTCGCCGGTCGATCGGTACGTGGTGGGTCATCCTGAGTTCCTGCTCGACGGTGCCCCGGAGGAGGCCCGTCTCGACCCGGACAACCTCCACGTCCTGCTGGCGCATCTCAAGGCGGCCGCGTTCGAGCTCCCGTTCGAGCCCGGCGAGATGTTCGGCCCGGCACCGGCCGACGACCTTCTTGCCTTCCTCGCCGAGGAGGGTCACGTCCGACAGGCCGGGGACGGCCGCTGGTACTGGTCGAGCGAGAACTTCCCCGCGTCCGAGGTCTCGCTGAGGACCGCCGCCCAGGAGAACGTCGTGATCGTGGATACGACGCCGGACCGGCCCAAGGTCATCGGCGAGGTCGACCTGTTCAGCGCCCAGACCCTGGTCCACGAGGACGCGATCTATCTCCACGAGTCGGTCCAGTTCCACGTGGACACCCTCGACTGGGGCGAGCGCAAGGCCTATGTCCGACGGGTCGACGTCGACCACTACACCCAGGCCGACCGCGCCGTGACGCTCAAGCCGCTCGACGTCTTCGCCGAGGCCCCCATGACCGGCGGACGACGGGTCCACGGCGAGGTGATGGTCGCGAGCCTGGCGACGATCTACAAGAAGCTCAAGTTCGTCACCAACGAGAACATCGGCTGGGGCCGGATCCACCTACCCGAGATCGAGCTCCAGACGACGGCCGCCTGGATCGTCATCGACCCGGATGTCAGCGATGTCGGGCCCGGCGGCGGATGGCGCCGCGACGAGCTGGACGTCGCCCTGGTCGGAGCCGGGCGAGCGATCCAGACCGTCGCGAGCGTGCTGCTGATGGTCGACCCGCGCGACCTCGGGCTGGTGACCCAGGTCCGAAGTCCGCACCAGGAGGCGCCCACGATCTACCTCTACGAGGCCGTACCCGGCGGTGTCGGGCTCGCCGAACGGCTGTTCGGGCGGACGGACGAGCTCGTGGACGGTGCGGCCGAGCTGATCGCCGGCTGCGAGTGCGACGGCGGCTGCCCCACCTGCACCGGTCCGCGTCTCGAACCGGACCTGGATGCGAAGGCGCTCGCGCTGCGACTCCTCGATGCGCTCGGGGCGGACCTCCCGCAGGCCCAGCGGATCGGCGCCGGCCCGCCGCGATGAGCGACGCGAACCGGCTGGGACGCCGGCTGGCCGACCTGCGACGGCAGCGGGACGAGGCCGCCCGGTCCGGCCGCCAGCCGCCGCGACCCGACCGCAGCACCCTCGTCCGATCGAGCGACGATCTCGCTCGGCGCCTTGCGCAGGCGGTCGACGGTGAGTGGATCCACGGACCGGCCGGCGGATACGTCCGGGTCGAACCTCCCTCCCACCCGCTCCCGGTCGACCGCGACCGGCTCGCCGGGTTGCCCGGCGCCGCACCCGCCGACGTCCCGCTGGTCTGCCTCGATACGGAGACGACCGGCCTGGCCACCGGCGCGGGGACCGTGGCGTTCCTCGTCGGGTTCGGCACCTGGCAGGGCGACCGGTTCCGCCAGGTCCAGCTGCTGATGCCCGACCACGCCGACGAGCCCGCGATGCTCGACGCACTCGCCCTCGAGATCCCGGCCGACGCCTGGCTGGTGACGTACAACGGCCGCGGGTTCGACTGGCCGCTCCTCGTCAGCCGCTACCGGATGAGCCGGCGGGCAGCGCCGGTCCACGCCGGCCATCTCGACCTGCTCCCGTTCGTCCGGCGCATCTATCGCCATCGCCTCACCGACGCCCGGCTCCGGACGGTCGAGTCGGAGCTCCTCGGCATCGCCCGGGGACGGGACGTGGACGGTTGGGAGATCCCGGGCCGCTACCTCGACTTCCTCCGAGGTGGCTCCGCCGACGGGCTCGCCGAGGTCGTCCGGCATAACCACGAGGATGTCCGCTCGCTGGCCCGACTGCTCGCCCACGCCGAGGCGAGGCTGGGAGGTCGGGCCGACCGTCGCCTGGCACCGGCCGGCGACCTCGCCGGCCTCGCTCGTGCGTACCGCCGCCTCGGCCGCTCGGAAGAGGCGCTCGACTGCCTGGAGATCGCGCTCGAGACCGGTCCGGCCCGGCGCTCACCGATCCGGTCGTGGACCGCCCTGCTGACCACCCGCGCCGATGCCCTCGACCCCGGAGCGCCGACCGCGCACGACGACCGGGATGGGCTCCTGGCGGACCGGGCACGACTCCTCCGCCGGGTCGGTCGCGACGACGACGCGCTGGCGGCCTGGCACGACATCGCCCTCGGCGGCGGGATGTGGGCCGGGGTCGGCTGGATCGAAGTAGCCAAGATCCTCGAGCATCGGCGCCGTGACCCCGCGGCTGCCCTCGAGGCGTGCGATCGCGCCGACCGCATCGCCGAGCGGGCCCGGTTCCTCGGCCGCCGGCTGCCGCTCCTCGAAGCGGATCTCGCCCGTCGCCGCCGCCGGCTCGTTCGGAAGTCGGGCGATCGTCGCACCCGCTCCCCGGAGTCGGTCGCGATCCCGGCCTGAGCTGCCCTCCGGCGATCGGGGGACCCCTCAGGCGTCGACCTCGGCTCGCACACGGACCGCGACGTGGGGCTGATCCGAGTCGAGCAGATCGACCGCCAGCGCGAGCGCCCGTCGGACGGCGGAGGGACGATCGCGCGTCCCGGCGCCGACCATGAGCCCGGCCCCGCGCAGCTCGGCCAGCCGTCGCGGAGTCAGCGCGCGACCGAGCAGCGCCGCGCCGTCCGCCTGCGCCGCGCGAGTCAGCTCGACGGCGGGACCCGCTCGGAGGTCGTCGCTGTCGAGGAGGAGCACCGTCACGATGTCGGGCACGGCGGCGCGAGCCGCGCGGAGCTCGTCCGCCGAGAACCCGCAGATCGCCAACCGATCGGCAGCCGCCGATGTCGCGATCCGGCGGGCGAGCGGTCCACCGGTCCGCGGGCCCTTGGCCTCGAGGATCGCGCCGAGTGGCGGAATGCCTTCGATCCATTCCAGGAAGCCGTCGAGCGTCGGGATCCGCTCGCCGGCGAACCTGTCACCGAACCACGAGCCGGCGTCGAGGCGGGCGAGCTCATCCGGGCGCTGCCCGGCGACCGCCCCGGAACCGTCGGTCGTCCGATCGAGGGTGTCGTCGTGGACCAGCACCAGCGTCCCGTCGAGGGCGGTTCGGACATCGGTCTCGACGTAGTCGACGCCCGCCGATCGAGCCGCCTCGAAGCCGGCGAAGGTGTTCTCGGGGGCGAGCGCATTCGCGCCTCGGTGGCCGCCGATCCAGGTCCTGTCAGGACGATGCCAATCCATCGGATCCCACTCCGATCCCGCGCTCGTGGAGGCCACGATGATATCGCCGGTCGGTCGTCGGTCGACCGCTGACCGACGACGTGCCAGGGTGTAGAGTCACCGGGTCTCGACCGGGTCCGACGGTCGAGGTGGGCATGGAGGATGACCCGTGGACCGCCCGCCGCTCAGCCCACCCACCGACCCGTCCGCGGCGTCCCGGATCGACGAGCGCGGGCGACCGGCGCCGACGCTCGAGCAGGCGGCGTTCACGGACCTCCCGGCGCTGCCCGCCCCACGCCGTCTGGTCGAGGATGCCGCCGACATCCTCCGCGACCGCATCCTGGCCGGCGTCCTGGTCAAGGGCACCCACCTGGTCGAAGCCAAGATCGCCGCACAGCTCAACGTCAGCCGCGGGACCGTTCGCGAGGCATTCAGCATCCTCGCGGCGGAAGGGCTGATCGTCGAGGGCTCCCGCCGCGGAGCGTTCGTCGTCAGCCTGACCGAGGCCGACGTCCGCGAGATCTACGACGTGCGCGCAGCCGTCGAAGGGCGGGCCGCGCAGCTCATCGTCCGCCGCGGTCGACCTTCCGACCTGGCGGAGCTCGAGGGGATCGTCGGGGCGATGGAGATCGCCGCTCGGGCCGGGGACAGGGCCACCGTCCGGCGGCAGGATCTCGAGTTCCACGAGCGAGTGTGCCTCCTCAGCGGGAACCGACGTCTGCACGAAGTGTTCCTGCGCCACGTTCCTGCCGTCCAGACCCTGATCCGACACGACGATCGACTCCTCGCCGGCGAGGCGACGACGGCGCAGCATCGGCCGCTGCTGGATGCCCTCCGCAGCGGGGACCCGGAGGCGGCGGGGCGCGCCTTCCAGCAGCACTGTGACGAGGCTCGCGACCTGGTCGCCCCGTACTTCGACCGGACCGAGGACGCGACCGGCCGATGAGCGCTCGGTCGGTCGGAGCGACGAGACGACGCCGGCGGTGGCCCGTGCTCAGCCGCGGCGAACGCCGCAACCTGGCGATCGGCCTGGCCTTCATCTCGCCGTGGCTCATCGGGTTCGTGTGCTTCTATCTCTACCCTGCCCTCGCCTCGCTGTACTACAGCTTCACGGACTTCCGGATCCTCCAGGAACCGAGCTTCATCGGCCTGGAGAACTACAGCCGGATGGTGAACGATCCGATCTTCTGGAAGTCGCTGGCCAATACGCTGTACCTGACCCTGCTCGGGGTGCCGCTGGCGATCATCACCGCGCTCGGGATCGCCCTGCTGCTGAATACCAAGAGCATCCGCGGGATCGGCATCTTCCGCACGATCTTCTACCTGCCGGTCGTCGTCCCGTCGGTCGCGGCAGCCATCCTCTGGATCTGGCTCCTCAACCCCCAGTACGGGCTGGTCAACGAGTTCCTGGCCAGGTTCGGGATCGAGGGACCCAAGTGGTTCTACGACCCCGACTGGTCGAAGAACGGGATCATCCTGATGACCGTCTGGGCCGCGGGCGACGTCGTGATCATCTACCTCGGCGCGCTCCAGGGCGTGTCGAAGTCCCTCTACGAGGCCGCCGAGGTCGACGGCGCCGGGGCATGGGCGAAGCTTCGGAACGTCACCATCCCGATGATCAGCCCGGCCATCCTGTTCAACCTGATCACCGGCGCGATCGGCGCCTTCCAGTACTTCACCCAGGCCTACGTCGTCAGCGAGGGAACGGTCGGGCGCGGCAGCGGCGCCGTCGGCGGGATCCAGAACTCGCTGCTGTTCTACGGCCTCAACCTGTACAACAACGCCTTCCGCTACTTCCGGGTCGGCTACGCCTCCGCGCTCGCCTGGGTCTTGCTCCTGATCATCCTGATCACGACCCTGGTGATGCTGCGGGCGTCACGCAACCGGGTCTACTACGAGGGCAACCGGTGAGGACGGCGGCGGTCGCCTCGGCCGTCGAGCTCCGGCCGCATCGACGGCGGCGGTTGACGCCGTCGCGCATCGTCGTCTACGGCGTACTGATGGTCCTGGCCGCCCTGTTCGCTGCGCCGTTCCTGTGGATGGTCTCGACCTCGCTCAAGACCGGCCCCGCGGCCATCGCCACACCGCCGGTCTGGATCCCCGCCGACCCGGTCTGGTCCAACTACCCGACCGCCCTGGCCAAGATCAACTTCCCGGTGGCGTTGCGGAACACCCTGTTCTACGCGATCCCGTCGGTCGTGGGGACGGTCGCCTCGTGCTGCCTGGTCGCCTACGGCTTCTCGCGGGTCAAGTGGCCCGGCCGGGACATCGTGTTCGTGATCCTGCTGGCGACGATGATGCTCAACGACCAGGTCACGTTCATCCCGCTCTACATCATCTACTCGAAGCTGGGTTGGGTCGGGACGTATCTGCCGCTGATCATCCCGACCTTCCTGGGCAACCCGTTCTTCATCTTCCTGCTCCGCCAGTTCTTCCTGGGGATCCCGACCGAGCTGTCCGATGCCGCCCGGATCGACGGCGCGAGCGACCTTCGGATCCTGCTCCGGATCATCGTCCCCCTGTCCTGGCCGGCGATCATCACGGTCGCCCTGTTCACCTTCATCGACAAGTGGACCGACTTCTTCAAACCGCTCATCTATCTGCGCGACCCGGCGCTCCAGCCGCTGTCGCTGGCGATCCAGACCTTCCAGTCCGCGCACAAGACCGATTGGCCCCTGTCGATGGCCGCGTCGGTCGCGATCACGGCGCCGCTCGTCGTCCTCTACTTCTTCGCCCAACGCAAGTTCATCGAGGGCATCACCCTCACCGGCGTCAAGGGCTGAGAGGAGGTCGCCGGGGACGCCCCAGTCTGCCAGGCTCCCGCTCGACGCTCGTCGACGGGCCATCGAAGGAGGAGGAACGATCCATGCGAATCCGGTCCCTCGGAACGCTGCTCGCGGGCATCGCGCTCGCGGTCGCAGCATGCGGCGGCTCCACGGCGACATCGGCACCGCCGGCACCATCGACCCCGGCGGCCGCCCCGTCGGTCGCCCCGAGCACAGCGGCCGCGCCGGTCGACCTCGTCCTGCGCTACTGCTGGTCGGGCGAGGGCGAGGTCAAGGCGATGGAGCAGATCATCCAGGCCTGGAACGCCAGTCATCCGGAGATCCAGGTCCGAGGCATCAGCGGCTCGATCAAGATCGAGGAGATCGCCGCATCGGTGGCCGGCGGGGCGCCGCCCGACATGGTCATCACCTGTAACAACGAGGCGATCCCGGGGTTCGCCCACGATCAGGTCATCATGCCGATGGACGACCTCCTGACGAAGATCGGCGCCGACACGAGCGACATCATCCCGGCCTCGCTCGAGTGGGTGAAGTACCAGGGGAAGCTTTACGGTCTGCCGTTCCTCCAGGACGACTGGGGCTTCTACTGGAACACGGATGCGTTCAAGGAGGTCGGACTCGATCCCACCAAGCCACCGACCACGCCGGACGAGCTGTGGACGATGGCCGAGAAGCTGACCAAGTACAACGCTGACGGCTCGCTCGCCCGAGCCGGCTTCATCCCCGACTATCCCGGCAAGAACCTGACCGAGCTGAGCCAGCTGTTCGGGTGCAAGTACTACGACGACGCCACGAAGAAGGTGACCGTCAACAGCCCCGAGTGCGTGGCCTGGTTCGACTGGTACAAGAAGTACTACGACAAGTACAACAAGAACGACGAGCTGACCAAGCTCGTCGCCAGCAAGGGCTCGGAGGACGAGGACCTGTTCTACACCGGCAAGGTCGCGATGGGCCTCTTCGGCGAGTGGGTCCCGGGCGCCGCCTACGCTCCGAACTTCGCACCGAACCTCAACTACGAGACGGCACCGTTCCCGGCCATCAGCCCGGACGAGTACGGCGCCGGGTTCGTCAACGGCAACGCGTTCTTCATCCCGACCGGCGTCAAGGACCCGGAGGCCGCCGCCAAGTTCGGGATGTACCTGATGACCGCCGATCCGTCACGAGCGATGGCCGTCCAGAACGCCAGCGTCCCCCAGCTCAAGTCGCTGGTCACCGACCCGACCCTGACCGGGGTCAAGCACTTCGGGACGTTCCTCGATATCGCCAACCATCCGAAGACCTGGACCAACCCGATGATCTCCCAGTGGTCGGCGCTCCATGACGGGATGGACACCGCGCTCGACAGCGTACTGACCGGCGGAGTGGCGTCGAAGAAGGCCCTCGACGACCTCGCGGCGACGATCCAGGCGGACATCGACGCCAACGGCCCGTAGCCGTCACTCATCCGGCAGCCACCGACAGGCCCGGCCTCGACGCCGGGCCTGTCGTCATGTCCGACCTGGCCCGCCACCCGCGGCAGCCGTGCGTGCCTCGACCGCGGCGACCAGAAGGTCGGGGTGGTCGGAATAGATCGCGTCGACCTCCAGGTCGATCGCCCGCTCGATCCCGGCCGCGGTATGGGCATCCCAGGCGAACGGTCGGAGGCCGGCGTCGCGCGTCCGTGCCACCCGCTCGGCCGTCCAGTCGCGCCAGGTCATGTTCAGGACCTCGATCCCGCGCTCGGCCAGCAGCCCGATCCGCGCAGGCAGCCCCTCCGGTACGCGTCGGGGTCGGGTCGAATGGACGAGGTGGACGGTGCCGTCGAGCCGGCGGACGGCGGCGAGGAGGGCGAGATCGACGGTGCAGACATACAGTCGATCGAGCGACCCGACCTCGGCCGCGGTCGCGATCACGGCCCGCGCCACCTCGGGGTGCTGGAGGTCGATGGAGATGGGTCGATCGGTGCCGACGGCGGCATACAGATCGGCCAGGGTCGGGATCCTATCGGCACGCATCGCCGCGGCGGCGGTCCGGGTGACCTCCACACGTCGGCCCGCTCGCCGGTAGGTCCGATCGTGGACGAGCATCGCGATCCCGTCGGCGGACAGCCAGGTGTCCGTCTCGAGGCCGGTCGCACCGAGCTCGACGGCCAGCCGGAACGCCTCGACGGTGTTCTCGGGAGCCCGACCCGAGGCGCCCCGATGCGCGAACAGGATCGGCCGTCCTGCACCGGGTCGGACCTCGCTCTCGACCGTCGCTGGCTTCCGGTCCACGGTTGACAGTCTACCGGGCGACCGACCAGATTCCGCTCGATGCGCCTGACCGAACGGATCCATCTCGTCGGCAGCGGCGAGGCGGCCTGGGCGCTGACCGACCCGCTCGACTCGCAGGTCTACCTGGTGACCACCCCGGACGGCCATGTCGTCGTCGACAGCGGGACCGGGCGAAGCATCGAGGCGATCCTGGCCGAAGTCCGTCGGGACGGGCTCGACCCCGCGGAGATCGGCTGGATCCTGCTCACCCACGCCCACGCCGACCATGCCGGAGGCGGTGCCGCCTGGCGTCGGCGACTCCCGTCCATCCGGATCGCCACTTCGCTCGAGACGGCGCCGTGGCTGGCGACCGCCGACGAGGAGGCGACCAGCGTCGATCGGGCCCGCGCCGCGGGACTCTACCCGGCCGACTACCGGCTCGAGGCATTCGACGTCGACCGGACCCTGGCGTCGGGCGACGCCCTTCGGATCGCGGACCTCGACTTCCGGGCGATCCCGTCGCCCGGCCATGCCGCCGGCCACCTGGCCTACCTGGTCGACGTCGACGGCGCCGCCACCCTGTTCTCCGGCGACGCGCTGTTCCCGGCCGGCCGGATCCTTCTCCAGGACACCTGGGATTGCGACCTGCAGGCGGCCCTTCGGTCCGTCGAACGGCTGGCCGGCCTCGGGGCCGAGCGACTACTGGCAGGCCACCTCGAACCGATCGTCGGCGCCGCGGGACCGCACTTCGCCGCAGCCCTCGAACGGATCGCCCGGCTGTCCGTGCCGGACTCGATCGGGTGACCGCTGGAGGCCTCGGCCCGGACGCCCTGGCCGCGCTGTTCGCCCGACCCATCGTCGGCCGACTGGCGACG
The DNA here is from genome assembly GCA_963781845.1 of uncultured Chloroflexia bacterium. Classification (GTDB taxonomy): domain Bacteria; phylum Chloroflexota; class Limnocylindria; order Limnocylindrales; family CSP1-4; genus Chersky-267. The sequence continues at coordinate 163,003 of CAWAHN010000009.1, forward strand.
ATCGACCCCGATGGATACCCGGCGATCGTGCCCATCTGGTTCGAATGGCGCGATGCCGCGGCCTGGATCGTCGCTCGCGCGCGGTCTCGCTATGTCGACGACATCCGGCGCGACGCGCGGGTGGCGTTGTCGGTCGTGGATCCGGACGATCCGGACGTCCGCGTGCACATCCGCGGCCGGGCCGAGCTCGTCGGCGGACCGGGACCCCTCGAAGGTGAGACACTCGCCCTCGCTCGTCGGCTGGCCGAACGGTACGAGGGTGCCGCGGGACTCGACTACATCGAGGCGTCGCGGGCAGCGCCGCGCTACCTCGTCCGGATCGTCCCGGACAGACAGATCAGCTGGGGCTCCCCGGATTGGCACCCACGCTACCTCGACCCCGGATCCGATCCCGACCCAGGAGGCACCCGATGAGCCGCTTCGACCCGCTGGCGCTGCGCCCCGAGTTCCCCGCCCTGGCTCGCATGCAGGACGGTCGCCCGGTCGTCTTCCTCGACGGGCCGGGCGGGACCCAGGTGCCGCAACGGGTCATCGACGCGATCGTCCGCTACTACCGTGAGTCGAACGCCAACGACGGCGGCGCATTCGCCACGAGTCGGACGAGCGATGCGATCGTCCACGAGGCCCACGCGGCGGTCGCCGATCTGCTCGGGGCGGCGTCCGCCGAGGAGATCAAGTTCGGCTACAACATGACCACCCTGACCTTCCACGTCAGCCGATCGATCGCCGCGACGTTCCAGCCGGGCGACGAGATCCTGGTCACCACCCTCGACCACGAGGCGAACGTGTCGCCGTGGCGGGCCATCGCGGCGGACCGCGGGCTCGTCGTCAGGACGGTCGACATCGACGCCGACGACTGCACCCTGGACCTGGCCGATCTCGAGGCGAAGCTGTCGCCGCGGACGCGGCTGGTCGCGGTCGGCTACGCCTCGAACGCCGTCGGCACGATCAACCCCGTCAAGCGGATCGTCGAGCTGGCCCACGAAGCCGGCGCGCTGACCTACATCGACGCCGTCCACTACGCGCCGCACGGCCCGATCGACGTTCGGGATCTGGGCACGGACTTCCTGGTCACGTCGGTCTACAAGTGGTTCGGGCCGCACCTCGGGGCGCTCTACGGTCGCGCCGAGCTGCTCGATCGCCTGCCCGCCTACAAGGTCCGGCCGGCACACGATCGGTTCGAGACCGGGACCCAGGATTTCGAGGCGATCGCCGGGGCGTCGGCGGCCGTGGACTACCTGCGCACGGTCGGCGTGACGTCGGGGTCCGTCAGCGCGGACGAGGTCGCCGGCGGCTCCCGTCGGGCACAGCTGGTCGGGTCGATGACCGCGATCGCCGCGTACGAGCAGGAGCTGAGCCGCAGGTTCCTGTCCGAGATCTCCGGCATCCCGGGGCTTCACGTCTGGGGCATCGCCGATCCGGCCCGCGTCGGGGAACGGACCCCGACCTTCGCCCTGACCTTCGACGCCATCTCGTCGCGCGCCGCCGCAGAGGAGCTCGGTCGGCAAGGCATCTACGCCTGGGACGGGGACTTCTACGCGCAGGCCCTGATCGAGCGACTCGGCCTGTTCGAGGGCGGCGGCGTCCTCAGGCTCGGCCTGGTCCACTACTCGACGACCGACGAGGTCGACCGGACGATCGAGGCGGTCAGCCGGTTGGCCGCGGGGGCGGGCATCTCGGCGTGACCCCGGCTCGCCAGCCGCTCCGCGCGGCGGTCATCGGGGCGGGGTTCATCGGGCTCGACCATGCGGCCGCCTACGCCGCGGACCCCGGCGCCGAGCTCGTCGCGCTGGTCGACCCTGCGGTCGAGCGCGTCGCCGCTGCCGCGGAGACGCTCGGCGCACGCTCCTACGCGTCCGTCTCGACGATGGTCGAGGGATCGCAGCCGGATGTCGTCAGCGTGTGCGTCCCGACCGCGCTCCACCTGCAGGTCGTCATCGAGTGCGTCGCGGCTGGTCTGCACGTCCTGCTCGAGAAGCCGATGGCCGCATCGGTCGCCGAGTGCGACGCGATCGAGGCCGCCTGTCGGTCGGCCGGGCTCACCCTGATGGTCGGCCTCACCCACCGGTTCCACCGCGAGCTGATCGAGGCCCGCGGGCTGATCGCGGCCGGTGCGATCGGGCGGCCGACGATCGTCCAGGACGTCTTCGCCTTCGGCGAGCACGGACCGTGGCCGGACTGGTACTACGACCGCCGGATGTCCGGCGGCGGCGAGCTGATGCACGATGCGGTCCACCTGGTCGACCGGCTGGCCTGGCTCATCGACAGCCCGATCGTCGAGGTCTACGGGCGGACGACCACGGGCGTGCGCGGTGTCGCGGGGGTCGAGGACGGCGGAGTGGCCGTGCTGACCTTCGCCGACGGGGCGATCGGTTCCCTGTTCGTGTTCGAGGCGACCCACCCGCTGCGGAGCGATGCGGCCTCGGTCCCGATGCCCGGCCGTCTCGAGCTCGAGATCCACGGCGAGCGTGGATCGATCCGGTACCGGACCTGGCACGAGCTCATCATCGACCTCGCCGGCGCCCCGAGCCGGACGGTCGTCGGCGTCGAACGCGACGAGCTGCCCCGCGAGATCGCCGAGTTCCTGGCCGCCGTCCGCGAGGGGCGTCCGCCGTCCGTGGGCGCGGCCGAGGGTCGCCGAGGGATCGCGGTCGTCCAGTCGATCTACGAGTCGGAACGCATCGGCCGACCGGTCAGGGTCGACGAGCTGTTCCCGGCGGCCACGGGCTAGCTCGCGTCCGGCCGACTCAGCGACCCTCGTGGTCGGGCGCGGGCTCCCAGCCCCGGCGGGTGGTCTCATAGCGGGCCATCCGCTCGTGGAAGAGCGCCTCGGCACCGGGGATCTGGACGCTGCGATAGACGATCGGGATCATCCCACGGTCCACGAGGCGATCGGCCGCCCCCACGAGGATCGCCCAGGCCGCGGCGCACAGGACCACCCCCGAGGTCGGCCCGACCGGCGTGTCGACCCCGGGCAGGTCGACGATGCCGTCGCCGATCGACCCGCCGATGTCGATGACGATGTCCGCCAGGTCGACCAGCTTGGCCCCGCTCGGATGCTCGACGACGACGTCGGCCCAGCGTTCATAGGCGACGCAGGTGAGACCGATCACCGCGCACCCGACGGCCCGGGCCGCCATGGCGACCTGGACGGTGCCCGCGTCCGTTCCCGCGTTCGTGCCCACGATCGCGACGTCGCCCGCGACGGGACGGAACGAGCCGTCCCCGCGAAGGTCATCGTCCGACAGCTTGAGCATCGGCGTCGCGAGGTCGGGCGTCTCGCCGAGCGGGTGGACCGCAGCGAGCCCGCCGGCGCGCAGGTACAGCTCGGTGTGGAGGACGTGGCTCGTGGCGGCGACCCACACCCGGCCGCCGGCGGCGATCGCCGCCGCGACCCGCTCGGCGGCGGCCTCGATCGCGGTCTCCTGGCTCGTCGCCATCGCCTCGAGGATCTCGACGGTGCCACGAAGGTAGCGCTGGGCAGCGGTCATCCGTCCTCCCGGTTCGACGATCCGGGGCCGACGATCGACCCGATCGGGGCCACGGCGTGTCGATAGGTCATCCATGGGCTGAAGCCGTGCGGGCCGTAGTAACCCAGCAGGGTCGTGTCGTCGATGACGACATCGCTGGCGCCGAGCGTCCGGAGACGGTCCAGCGCCGAGACGAGCAACGCCCGACCGAGGCCCCGACCCCGGAGCGACTCGGCGACGCCGATGGGCCCGAGCCCGCCCGCCGATGGGGCCGCACCGCGCCAGAACATCGGCCAGCCGGGCGGACGCGATCCGGGCAGGTGGATCCGGGCGAATCCCCGGATGGTGCGATCGGCATCGACCAGCAGGAGCTCATCGGCCGGACTCCCGCCGGCGTCCAGGAAGTACCTCGTGTCGTGCCACCATTCCGGACCGAACTCGGCCAGGATGAAGGCCAGGAGCGGCTCCCGATCGGCCGGCCCCGCCGGGACGACCGTCGAACCCGCGGCGGCGAGGACCCGGACGGTGGTCGGATCGACCCGGACGCCCGAGACGTCGCCTCGAAGGTCGTAGGACACGTGCGGGTCGAAGGCGAACCCGAGGGCTTCGAGGAACGGCCCGGCGTCCGCCAGATCGTCCGGGACGCCGGGCCACAGGTAGTGCAGTCCGCCGCCGGTCTGGACCTCGTTCGCGCCCAGGTCCCGCCCCATCCCGGCGACCGTACGGACCAACGCTCGGCCGAGCCCCCGCCGTCGCTGGTCGGGCGAAACGATCACGGTTTGGAGCCAGACCCGATCGCCCAGACGCTCGAGCTCGGGCTCTCCGTCCAGGCACGCTCCGGCGAAGGCGAACCCGGCGATGCGGTCACCGACCTCGGCCACCGCGGCGCGGACGGTCGCGGTCGGATCGGCAGCCAGCGACAGCTCGAGGACGTCCGCCCTGAGCGGGTAACGGGCCCCGATCGCGGCCTCCCACAGCCGGAGCACGGCATCGGCGTCGGCGGGCGCGTACGCCCGGATCCGTGCGCCGACCTCGTGCTCGTCGATCGCGGTCGCGTCCGTCATCCTCGCGACCGGACCCGGCGGAAGCCGTCCGCGACGGCCTTCCAGGCCTGCTCCGGCCGGCTGCACTCGCAGGTCGACATGGCCGAGCAGCCGTCGAACGACCAGGCTGCGATGTTCGTGGCGCCGGCATCCGCCGCGGCGTCGATCGCGATCCCGATCTCGGCCTCCCGACCGGCAGGCACCTCGAAGGCCTGGACCCAGATGTGGTGGTCGAGGCCGTGGCGGGCCGCCACCTCGATCGTCGCCCGGGTATGCCGGCCGACGTATCCGGCGGGATCTCCGCCGAACGAGAACCAGTACGGGTCGGTCCCGAAGTTGTCGAGGCCCGCGATCGACGCCGCCCGGTCCCAGTCCGTGAAGCCCGGGTTGGTCGCCTCCGGCGGCATGATGCACAGCGCGTTGTCGAGGCCTTTCGCCCGGGCGTAGGTGCAGGCGTCGGACAGCAGGTCGGCCATCGAGACCTCGAGGAAGAGCTTGACCTCGGGCACGAACTCGACGGGCATCGCCGTCCCCGTCCGCTCGCGGAAGAGCGCCTGACAGCGTTCGCACCGGCACGACCACACGCCGCCGCGGATCTCCCAGGTCGGCTCGTCCCAGAAGATCGTCTCCGCGCCCGCCACGGCCGCCGCGTCGACCCAGTCGTGGACCCACGTGCGGAAGGCCGGTTGGTTGAGGCAGGCGTGGGTGTTCGCCTGACCGTTCGAGCCGACCTGGCGCGCCTCGGGGTGGACCGCCCCGAACCGCGAGAACGGCTCGCCGCCGAAGACCTCGCCGACACCCCAGGGATCGAGCCAGACACCGAGGCCACGGGCCTTCGTGTCCGCGACCAGCCGGCGCATCGAGTCGGGTGCGTAGCGGACGTCGAACTCCGAGTAACAATGGATGACGTACGAACACCCGCTCTCGACCATGTCGTCGAGGTCGCGTGACGTGTGGCGAGGCGCCCTGCCCTCGAAGTAGGCGACGCCGGTCTGGATGGTCATGCACTCTCCTCGAGGTAGATCGGGTTCGCAAGGGCCAGGAGCGCGCCGTCGCGGGCGCGCACTTCGAGGCGGATGAAGGCCGGTCGATCGGAGCACGGGATGCAGAGCTCCCCTGCGACGTCGTCCGCGTCGAGGGCGACCGATCCCAGACGACGATCCGGACCGAGGACCCGGAGCTCGCTGCCGGTCGCGGCCCGGACACGCCAGGTGAGCTCGATGTCGTCGGTCGCGGCACAGCCCAGGGCGTCCCCGATCCCGGCCGGTCCCCCACTCGAGCCGGCCCGAGCGACCACGTCGAGGTACGGGCCGCTGACCGTCCGGGACAGGGCGACCCGGCCCGCCCGGAGACCGTCGAGGATCCGAGCCCGACCCGTTCCGCGCGCACGGATCCAGGTGATCGGCGTCCCGATCGGTTGGCGATCGGCCGCGACGTCGTGCATGTCGCTGCCCCCGACGGCGACCGTCCGCCGCCCGCCGGCCAGCTCGTCCGCCCAGGCCGCGAGCGCCGCCTCGTTGCCGTTGCGGCCGTCCCACGGCCCGTTCCAGACCTCGATCGCATCGGTCAGGGGGTCGAACTCCCAGGGGGACGATGTCGAGGCGAGATGGTTCCGGACCGTCAGGCCTCCGTCCGCCCTGACCGCCTCGGCCGCGCGGGCCATCCCGGCGGAGTCGACCTGTCGGAACTCGACCCAGCCCGACGCTCCGAGCGCCCCCATGTGCCCGCGATAGGTCGTGACCTCCTCGGCGGCGTGGAGGGCGATAGCCGCGGCGGTACCGGCACCGTCGAGCTCGGGCCGGTGGCTGGTCGTGTTGTGGTCGCTCACGAAGAGGAACGCGAGACCGGCAGCGCGGGCGAACCGAGCGATCGCGGCGACCGTCAGCTGGCCATCGCTGTGGACGGTCTGGCAATGGAGGTCCCCCGGCCACCAGGGGTCGGCCTCCGCATCGAGGCCGTCGCTCCGGGCAGGTGCCGGCTCGACGGGTGTCGGTTCGCGGTCCCGGTCGACCGGCGACCCCGGCGGGACCCCGCCGAGCCCCCTGAGTCGGGGGTCGCCCGTCCCGAGCGGCTCGGCGGTCACCCGGTACCGACACCCCCCCGGCGCGATCTGGCAGAGCCCGACGATGACGTGCCAACGCCCGGCGGGGATCGGGCCGGGCAGGTACCCGGGAGTCGCGTCTCGTTCCCCGACCACGATCTCGCGCCGCTCGCTGCCGCTCCAGCCGCGGAACGCGGGCGTCCCGAGGTCGACCGAGCCGGGCTCGAACAGGCCGAGGTCGAGGATGCTCCCCACGCCGCGCCGGTCGGTCGGGCCGGGGTCGTCATAGGTCAGGGAGACCGCCAGCCCCGCCGCTCCGACGGGCACCTCGACGGCGACGTAGGCGAACGGGTCGGAGGCGGCATCTCCGGGCTCCAGGACACCCTCACCGGCGATCAGCCGCACGCCGCTCCTCACCTCGGTCAACGGTCGACAGTGTACCATCGGGCTTCCCCTGCGGAGCCCTCGATGCCCTCGACGACGACGGTCCACCTCGTCCCCCACACCCATTGGGATCGCGAGTGGTACCTGCCGTTCCAGGCGTTCCGGATGCGCCTGGTCGGGCTGCTCGATGGGTTGCTCGACGCGATGGAGTCCGACGAGCGCCTTCGGTTCACCCTGGATGGCCAGCTGGCCACGGTCGACGACTACCTCGAGGTCCGGCCCGAGGCGGCCGACCGGATCGCCGCCCTGGTCCGATCGGGGCGGCTGGCGGTCGGACCATGGCTGATCCTGATGGACGAGTTCCTCGTGTCCGGCGAGACCATCGTCCGCAATCTCGAGATGGGCACCAGCCGCGCGGTCGAGCTGGGGCGGGTGATGGCGGTGGGCTACCTGCCCGACATGTTCGGCCACATCGCCCAGATGCCCCAGATCCTGCGCCGGGCCGGGATCGGGTCGGCGGTCGTCTGGCGTGGCGTCCCCGAGGCCGTCGACCGGCACGCGTTCACCTGGCGGAGCCCCGACGGGTCGGCCGTCCGGACCGAGTACCTGTGGGGCGGCTACGGCAACGCGCGCGACCTGTTCGACGATCCGGGTCGGATCGACGCCAAGCTTCGGACCTACGTCGACGGCGTGGCCGGCCTGTTCGGCGACGCCGACATCCTGGCGATGTACGGCGAGGATCACTCGATCCCGCTCCAGGGCTATGCCGACCTGGTCGATGGGTACAACGCCGATCAGGCCCGCTTCCGGATCCTGGTCGCGACGTTGGGCGACTACCTGGCCGAGACGCGCGACCAGGGCACGGTCGACCGATCCTGGGACGGCGAGCTTCGATCGAGCGCCCGGGCGAACATGCTGATGGGCGTCGTGTCGAACCACGTCGACGTACGCGCCTCGGCCGCCGCGGCCGAAGCTGCGCTGTGGCGGACGGCCGAGCCGATCCTTGCGCTCCACGGAGCCGGCCCGTGGCCCGACCGCTACCTCGAGCTCGCCGCCAGACGGATCGTCGAGAACTCGGCCCACGACTCGATCTGCGCCTGCTCGATCGATCCCGTGGTCGACCAGGTCCTCGTCCGGTTCGCCGAGGCGTCGCAGATCGCCGCCGGTCTCGCCGACCGGGTCCTCGGCGGCTGGGCGGCGGGGCTTCCTCGTGGCGCCTGGGCGGTCTTCAACCCGAGCCCGTTCGAGCGCACGGACCTCGTCGAGATCGATCTCGCGGCCGACGGTCCCGGCGTCGACCGGCCGCTGGTCGACGCGGTCGGGCGGGTCGTCCCGACCCAGGAGCTGGCGCGGTCCAGGCAGGTCTTCGACGAGCGTGAGATCGCCGGCTCGGATGTCGGCACCTACCTGCGCCGGCGCATCCACGGTCGCGAGCTCTACACCCGCCAGGTCAACGGCTGGGCGCTCGGCGGGAACGACGGTCGGGAGCTGACGATCCACGTCGACCGGGTCCCGGATCCGCCGATCCTCGACGTCGACGCCCTGGTGGCCGACGTGGCCCGCGCGGCCGCGGCCGATCCCGGCGCCCGCTGGCTGCTCCGGGTGGTCGACGGCGCGCGCCGGCTCGCCCTCGCCCGGGTGATGGCGCCGGCGCTCGGTCTGACCTCCGTCGCGCCGACCCCAGGGACCGATGGGCGCCCCCAGGCCGGCGACACCGTCGACGGCACGCTCGATGGGGCCTTGGTGACGGCAACGGAGCGCGGCGTCGACAACGGGTCCGTGTCGGTCACGATCGCCGAGGACGGAACGCTCACGCTGGCCGGAGCCGGCCGGCGGTCGTCGGGCGTCGGACGGCTGGTCGACGGCGGGGATGTCGGCGACACCTACAACTACGCTCCGCCACCGCTCGATCCGCTGGTCGACGAGCCGACATCGGTCACGACGCGGGTGCTCGAGACTGGTCCGTTGCGGGGGGTCGTCGAGATCGAGCGGCGATATCGCTGGCCGTCGGGTCTCGCTCCGGACCTCGGTGGCCGGAGCCTGGACCGTGTCGAGGTCTCCGTGGCGACCCGGGTCGAGCTGCGGATGGGCGAGCCGTTCGTCCGGCTCACCCTGGCCTACGACAACCAGGCGACCGACCACCGACTCCGGTTGCACGTCCCGCTGCCCGATCGCGTCGAGCGGTCCTTCGCCGAAGGCCAGTTCGCGATCGTCGAGCGGGGCCTCGACGCCGAGGCCGGCCACGGCGAGTACCCCCTGCCGACCGGACCCGCCGACGCGTTCGTGGCCGCGGGCGGTGTCGCGGTCCTGGCCCGGCACATCGTCGAGTACGAGCTGGTCGACGGAGGGCGCGAGCTCGCGATCACCCTGCTCCGCGCGACGGGCCTGATCAGCCGGGACGATCATCCCTGGCGGGACGAGCCCGCCGGCCCGGTCATCGCCACGCCCGGTGCCCAGCTGCGCGGCCCACGGACGTTCGAGCTGGCGGTCATGCCGTACGCGGGTGACCGGCCGGGCCCCGAGGTGCTCGCCGCCGCCGAGGCGTACCGGCATCCGTTCCGGGTCGCGGCCGGTGGCGGCCCGGCCGACGCGCCCCTCGTCGACCGCGCTGGGCTGACGATCGAGGGACCCGGGGTCGTCCTGTCGAGCCTGCGCCGGCGCGACGGCTGGCTCGAGGCCCGGATCGTCGCCGAGCGGCCGAACGGCGTCGAAGCCCGGCTGAGCGGGGCGATCGTGGCGGCTCGATCGGCGGACCTGCTCGGACGTCCGGGTGCGCCGCTGCCGGTGATCGACGGTGCCGCGATCGTCGAGCTCGGGCCGTGGGAGATCCGGACCGTCCAGCTCCGGACGACGTCGACCGGGGCCTAGTGCTCGATCACGTCGGCGCCGACGCGGCCGACCGTCGCCGGTGAGACCGCCCGCTTGATCCGGTCGCGGACCATCCGGGCGAGCACCGCCCCCCGGTCGGGCACCGCACTCAGGCCGTGGCCCTCGACGACGAGCGCTCCGGCGGCCGCGGCGAACCGCAGCTCCGGATGGGCGCGGGCGCTCCGGCGCCCGCCGAGCGTGTGGTGGACGACGGTCGACACGAGGGCCGCCAGGAACGTATCGCCGGCGCCGGTCGGGTCGACCTCGTGGTCGGACGGCGTCAACCCGTAGTGGAGGACCGCGTCGGGTCCCGACCCACCGGTGACCAGCACGAGGCCGCCTTCCTCTCCCCGGGTGACGACGAGGCGCGATCCCGGCTTGAGCAGGGCCGTCAGCGCCGCGATCGGGGTCGCGGGATCGACGTCGCGGTGGCTGACGCCGACGAGATCCGCCCGGCGCAGGATCGGCGAGGCGACCGGCGGGCGCCGGGTGACGGTCGTCCCGGCGATGAGGGTCCGGAGGAATCCCTGCCAGGCGACCCCCACGTAGGCTCCTGGGGGGATGACCGCGGCCCAGTCGTCCTCGATCTCGCCGGCGACCGGCGCGAGCTCCCAGGCCGGGGCGGCCTGCCACGACTCGGGCAACGGCGGGATCGGCAGGGGCACGCCCGGCTGGACGCAGGTCTGGACCCGACCGGCGTCGGTCTCGACGTTGTGGTAGATCGGCCCCTCGTCGAGCGGGACGAGGATGAGGTCGGCCCCGGCGGCCCGGATGAGGTCCAGCTCCGAGGCGTTCCGAGCCTCGCGGTCCACCCCGACCACCGCCGCGGTCCGGAGCCCGAGTCGAGCCGTGGTCAACGTCGCGTAGGTGACGCCGCCGCCCAGTCGCCAGCCGCGCGGATCGTCCGGGGCGATGTCGCGGCAGGCCGACCCGACATGGACGACCTCGGGTCCGACCGGCCGTCGGGCGGGACGCTCAGCCACCGTCGGACGCCGGGGCGAGGTATCGTGAGGCCATGTACTTCTACGAACTCCACGAAGGCGACGACGAGCTCTTCGGGGACCTCCTCCTCGCCCACGACGAGCTGTTCGAGCCCGACGAGTTCTTCGAGATGGTCCAGACGATCCGACGTCGGGTCCAGGACGATTTCACGCACGATACCCTCATCGAGGCCATCGGCGAAGGGCTCGCGAACGAGTACGGGTTCACCCCGATCGACGATGACGAGCTGGCGGTGTCGCTGCTCGTGTCGCCGATCGACGAGGAGAATGCGATCGTCCCGACCGGCACGTTCTCCCCGGAGCCCGAGTGGGGCGATGACGACGACGACGGCGATGACGACGACGACGAGGATGGCGACGACGAGCCGACCATCGAGCTCGAGGACCTCCCGGACTTCGTGACGATCACGGCCGAGGTCAGGAAGACGCCGGGGATCGCTCCCGAACTGACCCGGACGCCCCGGCTCAGCGACTGAACAGGACCTCGATCACGTCGCCGTCGCGGACGACGTAGGTCTTGCCCTCGGAGCGCAGCTTGCCGTGCTTGCGCGCTTCGGCCGTCGAATGCAGCTCGAGCAGGTCGGCGTACGACACCGTCTCGGCCCGGATGAACCCCTTGGCCAGGTCCGTGTGGATGGCGGCCGCCGCATCGACCGCGTTGGAGCCGTCCGGGATCGGCCAGGCCCGGACCTCGTCCGGTCCGGCGGTCAGGAAGCTGATCAGCCCGAGGAGGCGGTAGGACAGGGCGATCACCCGGTCGAGGCTCGACCCGTGAAGACCGAGCTCGTCCATGAACACGGCGGCCTCGTCGGGCTCGAGCTCGCCCAGCTCCATCTCGATCTTGGCCGACAGCGCGTCGATGAGGGCGTGCTCGTGCGCGTAGCGGTCGGCGATGCCGGCGACGATGGCCGCCTCGCGAGGGATATCCCCTTCCCCGACGTTGAGCAGGACGAGGACCGGTTTCTGGGTCAGGAAGCGGAAGCCTCGGATCGCCTTCTCGTCATCCGGCGGGAGTGCGGTGTCACGGATGGGGCGGCCCTCCACGAGCGCCTCGTGGATCCGGCCGAGGATGACCTCCTCGCGCTCGTTGGCGTCGCGCTCGGCCTGGGAGCCGTGTCGTCCGGTCGCCTTGAGCCGGTCGAGCCGTCGCTCGGTCATCGCCAGGTCCGCCAGGATGAACTCGAGATCGAGCCGCTCGAGGTCGCGCCACGGGTCGACCGACCCCTCCGGGTGCGGGACCGATGGGTCCTCGAACGCCCGGACGACATGGAGCAGGGCGTCCGAGTCGCGCAGGCGCGCGAGGTGCTCGGCCGGCAGCTCCTCGGTCCCGACCCGACCTTCGGTCGAGGCCGGCGGGGCGGGCAGGTCGACGTAGGTCACGTCGGCGTGGACGATCTTCTTCGGCTTGAAGATCTCGGCCAGCCGGTCCAGCCGATCGTCCGGCACCTTGACGACGCCGACGTTGAGCTGGATGCCGCCGTACCCGCCGGTCTCGGCGTGGCCGCGGGTCAGCGTGTTGAAGACGGTCGTCTTGCCCGCGGCGGCAAGCCCGACGATGGCGATCTGCATCCGTTGATTGTGTCCGACCCGAGCGGCGACCGTCGGATCAGTACCCGACGCTCGGATCGACGACGTTGAGCAACGGCTCGCCCCGGGCGTAGCGCGTCAGGTTGTCGCAGAACAGCGCGACGCTCCGATCGAGCACCCGACCGCTCGACCACGACGTGTGCGGCGTGACGATGACGTTGGGCAGGTCGTAGAACGGCGACCCCGGCAGCAGCGGCTCCTCGCGGAAGGTATCAAGGACCGCGCCGCCGAGCGGACCGTCGCGCAGCGCCCGGAGCAGCGCCCGCTCATCGACGAGCCGTCCCCGCGCGACGTTGATCAGCCACGCGCCGGGCTTGACCGAGGCGAGCGCGGCCTCGTCGATCATCCCCTCGGTCGCCGGGGTCAGCGGGGCCGCGAGCACGATGAAGTCCGACTCCGCCAGCAGCTCGGGCAGGCCCTCCGGGCCGGTCAGCCGCTCGATCCCGGGCGGCGGCTCATCCGACGGTCGGGCGTCGGCGGCATCGTCCTCGTTCGCTGGCGTCGGCTCGTCCGGTTCGGACCGCCGCCGGGTCGCGACGACCCGACAGCCGAACGCGCCAGCCAGCCTGGCGACCGCCGTCCCGATCGACCCGAGGCCGACGATCCCGATGGTGACGTCGTGCAGCTCGGCACCTTCGAGCGGCTGCCACGTCCGCTCGCGCTGGAGCTCGAGGAGCTGCGGCAACCGGCGGCTGACGGCCAGGATCATCATCAGGACGTACTCGGCGATCGGATCGCTGAACACGCCCCGGGCGTTCGTCACGACCAGGCCGCGCTCCCGGCCGGCGGTCGTCAGGACCCGCTCGACCCCCGCCGAGGCCGAGTGGACCCAGGTCAGTCGAGGAGAGCGCGCCAGGAGCCGATCGAACGCCTCGGCGGACAGGAACCCCCGAAGGAGGACCTCGACGTCGTCGAGCGGGCCGTCGGCGAGGCCCTCGATCGAGACGGTGACCAGGCGGGCGCCCGGAGCCGCCGCCCGGATCCGCTCCAGGTCCCGACCGCGGTAGCGCGCCGACAGGATCGGGCTGAGGGCGATCGCCGCCGGTGCGCCCCCTGGGCCGCGACCTGGGCCGGCCGTACCGGTCGGGCTCATCCGCTTCGACTCAGCCGACCATGACCCGGGCGAGCCAGCGAGCGGGCGCCTCGATCTCGCCGTCCCGCGGCAGCGACTCCGGTCCGGCCCACAGCCGTTCGAGGGCCGGCTTGCCGCCCGCGGCCGCGATCGCGGCGACGAACCGCTCCCCCTTCTTGTACTGCTCGAGCTTCATGTCCATCCCGGTGAGCCGCATGATCGCCCGCTCGAACCCGGACTTGCGCTGCTCGCGCCTGGCGTGGAACCGCTCGCTGATCCGCTCGACGTCGGGCACGAGGTCCCGCCCGACCTCGTCCATGATGTAGTCGCTGAAGCCCTCGAGCAGGCTCATGACCGCCTGGGTCTCGCGGAACAGACGCCGCTGCTCGTCGCTCATCAGGCGCTCCATCCAGTGCTCGCCGGCCGCTTCGCCCCGCAGGGACCGGCCGACGCGGCGGAGCATCTCGGGAGCGATCCGCTTGGTCCCGCCCGAGAACCCCGCGAGCTGTCGCTCCAGCCGGTCGGCCAGGTACGGTCGAAGCCAGGGGTGCGCCTCGAACTCGAACGCGTGGGTCGTCTCGTGCAGGGCGATCCAGGTCCGGAACGCGTCGAGCGGCACGCCCAGGTTCCGGGCGGTCTGGCGGATGTTCTCCTCGACGAACAGCAGCCGCCCCGGGGTCGTCTCCGCACTGAGCAGTGCGAGGTCGTACTGGCCGAGGACGCGCGTCCCCATGAACCCGAGCATGAAGCCGATCTGGCGGGTGGTCACCCAACGATTCGCCAGGGCGATGCTGGCCTGCCCGATCCCCCCGCCCGGCGGCAGGATCTGGTCGAGCAGCGTGCCCTCGAGCTTGCCGATGAGCTGGGCGAAGCTGGCCGAATTCGCCCGCACCCAGCCGGCCCGGTCGACGACCCCGGAGCGGGCGACCACTCCGGGTAGCTCGGTCCCGAGCTCCGCGCTCAGGCGGGGCACGATCCGGGCCATCGTCTCGGCGTAGGCGGGCTCGGCGGCGGCGAGCTCGGCCGGGGTCAGCGATCCAGGGGCGTTCCGCAGCCGACCGGCGGCGACACGCTCGGCGGCCGGCCAGTCGACCAGCCCGCGCCGCGCCGAGCGCTCCATCCGGCGGCCGACCACCGTCGCCGCGACGCCGAGCGCGGACCCCACCAGGAAGCCCGCCTGCCAGACCCGATCGTCGCGGGTGGCGCCCGGCCGGCCGGACCCGTCGCCGCGGCTCACGCGGCGGATCCCTGGAGCGCGACCGTCTGGACGTCGGCGAAGCCCTCGCCGAACAGCCGCCGTGCCAGGTCGTGGAACCCGGCCGCATCGCCGGTGGTCAGCTGGACGTGGGTGGCCGGATCCCCGTGGCTGGGGACCTCGAGCCCATTCATCGCCAGGAGATCCACCAGCGCGGAGGCGGTCGCGGTCGCCGAATCGACAACGGCGACGCGGCCACCCGCGACGACCTCGAGGATCGGGCGCAGGAGCGGATAGTGGGTGCAGCCGAGCAGGAGCGTGTCGATCCGGGCCGAGGACGGCAACGGGAAGATGAACTCACCCGACGCATCGCGCTCGCCGAGGAGCGGCGCGAGGGCATCCCGGACCGCGGCCTCGACGGCGGGCCCGCTCAGCAGACCGGCCTCGACCATCGGGACGAAGGCCGGCGTCGCGTGCTCGTAGACCTCGACGGCGGGATCCTCCTCCTTGATCGCGTTGAAGTAGGCGTGGGATCGCACCGTCGCCGGCGTGGCGATCACGCCGACCCGTCGGACCCGGCTGGCAAGGACGGCGGCGGCCGCCCCGGGCCGGATGACCCCGAGGATCGGCAGCGGATAGCGCCGACGAAGGTCGGTCAGGGCGACCGCGGTCGAGGTGTTGCAGGCGACGACGACGAGCTTCACGTCCCGCTCGACGAGGCTGTCGACGGCCTGGCGGGTGAACCGCAGGACCTCCTCGTCGCTCCGGGTCCCGTACGGCGCGCGCGCGTTATCGCCGAGATACACGGTCGACTCGGCCGGCAACCGACGGATGATCTCGCGGAGGACCGTCAGCCCGCCGACCCCGGAGTCGAAGACGCCGATCGGTCGCGGGTCCGTCACGTCAGTGACGTGCCCCGACGGTGGGGCGATCGGCCGCGAGCAGGGCGTTCGCGACGCCGATCACGTCCTGGCTGATCTGGGCCGACGGCTCGGCCAGCACGAACGGCACGCCTTCGTTGTTCGATTGGACGACGAGCCGTCCGTCCGACACGACCCGGTGCTCCGGGACCCGGCCGATCGCCGCGGCGAGGTCCTGCTCGGCGATCCCGCCGGCGGAGTCGGCGCGGTTGACGAGATAGCGCACTTTCGTCGGCGCGTAACCGAGCGAGCGGAAGGTGTCGGCCATGACCAGCGTGTTGTGGATCGTCGTCGAGTCGAACGTGACGATCTCGACGATGGTGTCCGATGCATCGAGCAACGCGAGCGTGCGCTCATCGATGCCCACGGTCGTGTCGATCACGATCACGTCGTAGACCCGGCGCATCAGCGACAGGATCTTGTCGAGGTCGCGGACGCTGATCATCTCGTGCTGCTCGACGCGCGGCGGGGCGAGCAGGATGTCGATCCCGGACGGGTCCCGCCAGAGCACGTCGGACAGGTCGCCCTCGGCGATCCGGTCGGTCGGCAGGTCGACGATCGACGGCGCGCTCATCGGGACCTTGAGCAACGCCCGCAGGTCGCCGAACTGGAGACTCCCGTCGATCAGCGCGGTCCGCCGGCCGGCCTGGCCGATGGCCACCGCGAGGTTGAGCGCGATCGTCGTCGTGCCCACCCCACCCTTCGGGGCGAAGACCGTGATCAGGCGGGAGTTCCCGATCGCCTGCGTCTCGCGGAAGGCGGCCTGGACCCCGTGGATGCGGCTGATCAGGTCGTACCCGGAGAACGGCATCGACAGGACGGCGTGAACGCCGATGTCGGGATCGGGCTCGATCGGTTTCTGGGGCACGGTCAGCACGATCACGGGCACGCCCAACCCCGCAGCGTGGAGCTGGCCGATCAGCTGCGGACCCTTGACCCGGCCCTGGAGCAGCGCGTCGACGATGACCACGTCGGGTCGGAGCTGGGCGATCTGGCCGGCGACCTTCGCCCCATCGGACATGACGTCCAGGAGCTTGATCTGCTGCTGCGAGTTCAGCAGGCTCCGGATGTACTGCCCGACCTGCGGGACGTCCTCGACGACGAGCAAGCGGACCTGATCGGATGCGGCCACGGTCGGACTATACCAAGCCGACGTCGGCGCTTGACTCGTACCCGGAGGTCATGGGTCGGTCCTCGGGACGATGACGTCCAGCGCGCCCGCCCGGACGCTGGCTTCGAGCACGCCGGCCCCGTGGCCGTCGCCATCGACCTGGCGGGGCTGGGCGGGCACGGCCTCGATGCGGATCACCCGGCCGCGGGCACGGAACGCCGCCCCCGACGGCGAGCCGCCGAGGTCGGTCCGGTCGAGCAGCTCGAGCGCGCCGCGGATCCCGCCAGCCACGCTCGCGACGCGCAGGACAAGGAGATCGAGCAGGCCGTCGTCCGGGACGATCGGCAGGCGTGGCCGGACGAGGCCCGGGATGAGCTCGCCCGCATTGGCGACCAGGGCGACGGTGGCCTCGAGCTCCAGCCGCTCCCCGTCGACCTCGATGACGTACGGCGAGGGGCGCATCTCGCCCAGCAACCCGAGGGCCGAGACCCAGTAGGCGAGCCGCCCGAGCCGGTGCTTGTGCGACCCGGCGGTCGCGGCCATCACCCGGGCATCCCAGCCGACGCCGGCGGCCACGGCGAACAGGCGGCTCGGGACCGCCAGCGGCTCGGACTCGTCGTCCGACCCGACCGTTCGTTCGTCCGGACCGGCGACCCCGGTCGCCGGCAGGAGCGCCGACCCGAGGTCGATCGATCGTCGCACCCCGTCGGTCAGGGCGGCCACGGCCCGGGCCGGGCTGTCCGGGATCTTGAGTGCGGTCGAGAGGACGTTCCCGGTCCCGCCCGGGACGATCGCGAGCGGGATCCCGGACCCGGCCAGGTCCGCGGTCAGTGCCGCGACGGTCCCGTCACCGCCGACCGCGATGACCAGACCGGCACCCGCCCGGACCGCATCCTGGCCGGCGGCATCGATCGACCCGGCGTCCTCGACCCGGACGACGATCGGTGCCTGCCCGGTCGTGGACCGGACCCACTGATCCACCTGGGCCACGATCGCCTCGCCACGCCGGACGTTCCGGATGCGCGACGCCTTCGGGTTGACGATGACGATGGTCGGACCGGGAAGCCGGCGCGGGTCGAACGCCGCCCCGGTCACGGACGCATCGCGACGAGGATCGCCCGATCCGCGCCCGGACCCATCGGCTCGAGGTCGTAGCCGCGCGCCAGGAGCTCGACCTCCAGGCCGGCCGCTTCGGCGAACACGACCAGCTCGTCGGCCCCGACGAGCCGGATCCGGTCGGTCCTCGACCAGCGGATCGGTGACTCGCCCTGGGCGCCCTCGTCGTAGATCGTGGTCAGATGGACGGTCTGCGACGCGCTGTCGTGGAGCGCCGATCCCGTCTTGATCACCGTGCGCCCGGTCTCCGGGTCGACCCGGACGTACTCCAGGAAGATCCGGCCGTCGTAGCGGGCCAGGTCGTCCGCGTCCGGCAGCCACAGGTCGATCAGGCACAGGCCGCCGGGTTCGAGGTGATCGGCCAGCGTCGCCACCGCCGCCGCCTGGGCCGTCCGGTCTCCGAAGACGAGCAGCGAGTTCAAGGCGATGAAGCCGAGACGGTAGCGTGCCGGCGACCGCAGCTCGGCGGCATTCGCCTCGACCAGCTCGAGGCGGTCGGCGACCGCCGCCCCGGCCGCGTCGGCGCGATCGCGCGCCCGGCGGAGCATCGCCGGATCGTTGTCGACGCCGGTCACCGTCCAGCCCGCCTCGGCCAGGGGCACGGCCAGCCGCCCCGACCCGACCCCGAGCTCGAGGATCCGCCCGTCCGCCCGCTCCGCAAGCGCGAGGAGCAGGTCCAGGTCGCCGGGGTCCTCGAGCAGGTCGACGTCGTACAGGCGGGCGAGCGCCACGGCGGTCGGCGAGGGTGGGGGACGCATGGCCCGATGCTACCCGCTGGCGCCGACGGGGATCACCGTTCGAAGCGGACGGTCCGGCCGGCGCGCTTCTTGACCGCGAGCGCGCTGATCGCTTCGAGCGCGGCGCGATTGGCCGCCATCGCCGTCGTCTCGGCATGGTCGTACGGCGGCGACACCTCGACGATGTCCATCGCGCACAGATCGACGGCGGCGACGATCTGGCGGATCGCCCGCAGGACCTCGCGGGTGAGCATCCCGCCCGGTTCGGGCGTCCCGGTGCCCGGCGCGAGCCCTGGATCGATCACGTCGATGTCGAGACTGAGGTAGATCGAGTCCGGGCCGTCGAGCGCCTCGGCGATCGCGTCCGCGATGACGGCGTCCGCGCCGCGCTCCTCCATCTCGGTCATGAAGTGGTAGCGCAGGCCGTGGTCCTTCATCCACTCGAACACTTCGACCGGCGGCCAGTAGCCACGCAGCCCGACCTGGACGAAGTTCCGGCCGGCGACCGCGCCCGACTCGATCAAACGGCGCATCGGCGTCCCATGGCCGGCGAGCACGCCCCAGTCCTCGTTGGCCGTGTCGGCATGCGCATCGAAATGGACGATCCCGATCGAGCCGGGCCGCCGGACCTCGGCGATCGCGGTCGCCGACGGCCAGGTGATCGAGTGGTCGCCGCCGAGGACGATCGGGATGGCGCCCGTCTCGGCGACCTCGCGAACCTTCCGGTAGATGAGGGCGTGGGCGCGGTCGATCCAGGCCGGGATGACGTTGGCGTCTCCGGCGTCGACCACGTCGAGCTCCTCGAACGGCTCGACGCCGAGCTGGAGCGAGTGGATCGACCCCGAGGTGTACTGCGCCTCGCGGATCGCGCGCGGACCGAACCGGGCGCCGGGGCGATGACTGACGGCGTCGTCGAACGGCGCTCCGATGATGGCCACGTCGGTCCGGCGCCGGCGCAGCTCGGCGGCGTCGGTGATCCACGGCAGCTTCATGAACGTGGTCGGCCCGACGTAGGTGGGCAGGTCGAAGTCGGTGTACGTCTCGTACTCTCGATCCCAGCCGTTGAGGGCGGCGAAGTCCGCGGCCGGATCGGGCTCGGGATCGTGGCGCTCGGACATCGATGTCCTCCGGGAGACCAGCCGGCGCAGGCGGTCGTCGGACCGTCGCTCGGGCTCAGCCGTCTCTGGAGCGCCGCCGGTTCGCATCCAGCGTCCAGCGGGGCGCGCCGGCGGCGATGGTACCACCCGGTTCAGGCGTCGCCCCGGAACTCCTTCCAGGCCGCCTCGACCAGGGCCGGATCGGCGAACAGCTCATAGGCGGTCTGGGCCACGAGCGTCGCCGCCAGGAGGGTGACCTCGTCGGCGCGCGGCGCGGCGGCCAGATCGCGGAACTCGATCGAGTGACCGGGGACGCCCGGGTCGCAGATCGCGATCGACGGGTGGATGGTCGGGACGACGAAGCTGACGTTGCCCATGTCGCTGGAGCCGAGGTTGTCCGAGGGCGGGCGGTCCATCACTCCGTAGGCCTCCATGTTGGCGATGAAGCGCCGGTCGAGGGTCCGGTTGTGGTGCATCGTCGAGGCCCCACCCTCGAACACCACCTCGACGGTGCAGCCGGTCGCCAGCGCTGCCGCTTCGCACATCTGGCGGAAGCGTTCGCGCATCTCGAGGTACTCGTCCTCCCGCGGCGAGCGGACCATGAACCAGGCCTTCGCCCGGCTCGGGATGATGTTGGCGGCGGTCCCACCCTCCCGGACGATCCCGTGGACCCGCGCGTCGGGGCGGAGCTGCTGGCGCCACAGGCCGACCGAGCTGAACAGGAGGATCAGGGCGTCAAGCGCGTTCCGGCCCATCCACGGGTCCGACGCGGCGTGAGCCTGCTCCCCGTGGAACGTGACGTAGATGTCCTCGCTGGCGAGCAACCGGCACTCGACCCCGGTCACGTCGGATGGGTGGTAGAGCAGGGCGGCGTCGAGATCCGCGAACAGGCCGTCGCGGATCATGATCCCCTTGCCCGACCCACGTTCCTCGGCCGGCGTGCCGAGGAACACGATCTCGCCCGGGAGCTCGGGCGCGAGGGTCGCGAGGGCGATGGCCGCCCCCACCCCGGACGCGGCCATCGAGTTGTGCCCGCAGCCGTGCCCGAGACCCGGCAGGGCGTCGTACTCGGCGAGGATCCCGATCCTGGGCCGGTCCCCTCCCCGACCGCCGGCGAGGCGGCCGCGCACCGCGGTCGCCAGGCTCCCGACGGGATGCTCGACCGCGAACCCGTGGCGCGCGATCGCCTCCGCGACCCAGGCCGAGGCATGGATCTCCTCGAACGCCGGCTCCGGGTCGGCGTGGATCCGCTGCGACAGCCCGACGATCTCGTCCCGATTGGCTTCGACCGCGGCCGCCAGCCGGCGCTTGGCGTCGGCGAACGGGTCCGCCGGAGCCGTCGTCAGGAAGTCGAAGCGATCGATGGTCACGGGTGACTCCTCCAGGATCCGGCCGGCGATCAGCGCTCGGCCGACAGGGTCGCCTCGGCGACCGACACGATGACGACGACGAACAGGGCGATCGGCAGGCTGAACGCCCCCTGCAGGCGGAGCACGATGAAGACCGCCACGACCACCGCGACCCAGGCGCCGCGGCGGACGGCACGGAGCCAGTCTCCGCGATAAGCGATCCGCCCGTGTCGGCCGAAGACCACCAGCCAGAACAGCGGGATGCAGGTCAGCCCCACGGCGATCCCCATCAGGCCCGCCCCGAGCAGTCCGGCCGAGGGATCCGCCCGCGGGTCGCGGGTCGTGACCACGAGGCCGACGGCGACCCAGGCGATCGCCGCGAGGCCGAACAGCGCGAGGTTGATCGTGCGATCGCGTGGGTCCATCGCGCTGGAGTCTAGTCGGGCTCGGGGTCGCGGCGTCGATCGAGGACCTCAGGCCAGCGCCTCCTCGAGGTCCGACAGCCGCTCCAGCCGGAGGTCCGCCCGGGCCCGATCGTCGCCGTGGCTGACCGGGAAGGGCGAATCGCTCGTCTCGGCCGGGAGGTAGGCAGCCAGCCAGCCGGCCCGCTTGGCGCCGACGATATCGGCCGCCCAATCGTCACCCACGTGGAGGATCCCGGCCGGCGGCGTCCCGAGGAGCTCCTCGGCTGCGCGGAAGAACCGGGCGTCGGGCTTGATCGTCCCGACCCGCTCCGAGACGACCACCGCCGTCAGATGCGGCCTCCAGCCGGCGACCTCGACGAACCGGTCGATCGTCGCCGCCAGCGGCCAGTTCGAGCAGATCCCGAGGGTGAATCGTCCGGCCAGCCGGTCGAGCATCGGACCGACCTCGGGCGGGACCCGGACCGTCGCCACGAACGATTCGGTGTACGTCGCCAGGGCGACCGCCACCTCATCCGGTCGGCTGTAGCCGGCGGCCGCGGCGTCGTCCCAGGTCGATCCGGCTCGCCGGGACGGGCCATCCCGCGCATCCGGGCGAGGACCCGGATGGTCCGCTGGGCGAGGTCCACCTCGCGCATCCGCGGGACCTCCTCGGCGAACTGGCGATCGCGCTCCTCGACCCAGGCCTGGGCGAAGGCCCGCTCGTCGAACGGCCCGCACCGTCGGGCGACCTCCGCGGTCGTCCGGGCCACGCACGACCCGCAGATCGGCCCTCGTCACCGGGACGAGGGTGTTGCCGAAGTCGAAGCTGATCGTGCGGACGGCTTCCGCCAGGCGGCCCGGCGGCCCGGTCCGTCATCGAGCCACGCTCGACGGGCAGATGTCGCGGAACGGGCAGTAGGAGCAGGCCATCAGGTCCGGCGTCGCGTCGAAGGCCCGCGCCCGGATCCCGGCCGCGGCGGTGGCGATCTTCAGGCGCCCCCTGGCCAGACGCTTGTCGTCCACGACCGCGCGACCGATCAGGCCCGTCTCGAGGAAGTGGAGCTGGACCGCGTCGGGTCGCTGGCCGGTCATCGCCTCGTAGCCCATCGCGTAGATCGTCAGCTGCAGCGAGTCGCGAGCGCGCTGTCGCGCCTTGGCCGGGTCGCGCACGTCGCTCGACTTGTAGTCGGTGATCGTGACCCGCTCGCGCGGCATCAGCGGGAGGACCGGCTCGACGACGTCGGCCACCGGTCCGCCGACCTCCTCGCTCCCGGGCGGCGGGCCGGGCGATCCGACCCCGGCGCGAAGGTCGGGGTCGATCGGCTCGACGTCGACCCGGTCCCAGCGACCCCGGATCCGGTCCCCGTCCAGGGTGAACGAGAAGTCCCGCTCGACGTACGTCGGGACGACGCTGCCCGGCCGGAGCTGGTCCTCGCGGAACCGGCGCAGCGCCGCCTTGCCGGCCGCCAGCCGGGCGTCCTCGTGCTCGCGGGTCAGGAAGCCCTCGCTCGTCCAGGCCGCGACGAGAGCCGCCTCGAGCTCCGCCTCGGTCATGATCGTGCCCCGAGCCTGGCGCCGATGGAATTCCTGGACGGCGCGATGGAGGGCGGCGCCGTAGATCAGCGAGTGGTGCGGGGCGACCGGGATGCGGGCGACGTGCGCGTACTTGTACTTGCGCGGGCAGGTCAGGTAGTCGTCGACCTGGTAGAAGCTGAGCGACAGCGGTTCGTCCACCGGTCGCCGAACGGCCTCGACGGGCGTGCCCGGGGCGGCGAACCCGGCCAGACGCTCGAGCGGACCGGTCGAGGCGGTGGGACGCACGTCGCCATCCACCCGGGGCAGATCGAGCGCCTCGAGGACGAACGGCGAGACGCGTCGGACCCGGCGTCCGGCGTAGTCGGCCGCGCTGGTCATGATCAGCTCGTCCCGGGCTCGGGTCATCCCGACATAGAACAGCCGGCGTTCCTCGCGGAGATGCGCATCGCCGCCGGCGATGGGACCGCCACCCAGCAGCTCCGCGGGGACGGCCAAGGGGTCCCGCCGATCGGCGGCCGGGAAGCGGCCGTCGACGAGACCGACCAGGTAGACGGTCGGGAACTCGAGTCCCTTCGCCTTGTGCACGGTCAGCACGGCGACCGCGTCGGCGCCGGCGTCCGGCTCGACCGTCGGCGGGTCGTCGCCCGCCTCGACCAGGGACGCCAGGTGGCCCGCCAGGGACGAACACCGATCGTCGGCCAGCAGCGCCGACCGGGTCCGGACGATGTCGAAGAAGCGCGCCACGTTCTGGAGTGCCTCGTCCGCCCCGGTGCCGTCCGCCGCGGCCAGCCTGGCGAGGAGCCCCGACCCCTTCAGGAACGCGTAGAGCAGCTCACCGGCGGGCCTCTGGTGCGCGATGTCGCTGAAGCGGCGGAGGTCCGCCACCAGTCTCGAGATCGCCGTCCGCGAGGACGGCGGCGAACCGGAGCAGGCCCGGCTGGCGATCGAGCTCCTGGAGGACGGCCCACAGCGTCCGGTTCCGACGCCGCGCGGACGCGGTGATGTCGGTGAGGTCCGCGCCGCTCAACCCGTAGACCTCGGATGCCGCCAGGGCGTACACGTCGACGCTCGAGTCGAGATCGGCCATCACCCGCAGGAACGTCATCAGCAGTCGGACCTCCGGTCGGGCGTACAGGCCCGAGGTCCCGGAGAACCGCCAGGGCACGCCGGCGAGGTTGAGGCTGCGCAGGATCCCGTCGGCCTCCGCGTTCGAGCGGACGAGGACGGCCTGGTCGCCCGGTGCCGCCCCGGCTGCGATCCGCCCGGCGATCTCGCCGGCGACCCAGTCGGCTTCGTCGGATCCGGTCGCGAAGGCCCGCTGCCGAACGGCAGGCGCTCGCCGCCCGGCGGGCGGCTCCGGACGCTGGGCCCGGAGCCGCTTGTCGATCCCCGCCTGGACCTCGAGGCGCTCCGGATCGTTGAACCGGATGAGGCGGTGGCTCGCGGCGAGGATGCCGGCCCTCGACCGGTAGTTCCGGCGAAGGACGACGATCGTCGGACGTGGGCTACGGTCACGGAACTCGAGCAGGTTGCTCATCGCCGCACCGCGGAACCGGTAGATCGACTGATCGTCGTCGCCCACCACGGTCAGGTTCCGGGACGGTCCCGCGATCAGCTCGACCAGCTCGGCCTGGGCGCGGTTCGTGTCCTGGAACTCGTCGACCAGGATGTACCGGAACCGCCGCCGGATCTCGGCACGTGCGGCCGCCGAGGTGCGCACGAGTCGGAGCGCGAGCGACACCTGGTCCCCGAAGTCGATGAACCCGGCGGCCCCCATGAGCGCCTGGTAGCGCGCGAACGCTCGGGCGAGCTCGAGTCGACGGGCGGCGTCCTCCACGGCCGCCTCGGCAGCGCTCGGGGCATCGTCGTCGGCGTCGGTCTGGCCCGCGAGCTCCGCCAGGAGCTCGGCCTCGCCGACCGCTCGATCGGCGTGGGCGAGATACGTCGCCGGGTCCACGTCCTCGTCCTTGAGCCGGCTGAAGTGCGTCGCGAGGGCGGCCAGGAACCGGGTCGGGTCCCCGAGCGGGCGGTACCGCTCGAGGTCGAACTCGAACAGGCGATCGCGCAGGAACATCACGACCTCGGCGCGCGACAGCACCCGGACGTCCGGCGCGAGGCCGATCTCGAGCGCGTACTCGCGGATCAGTCGGTCCCCGAAAGCATGGAACGTCGAGATCGCGCTGTCCGTGTACCCGTACGGCACGAGCCGGTCGACTCGCGCCTGCATCTCGGCGGCCGCGCGGTCGGTGAAGGTCAGTGCCAGGATCTCCGACGGACGAGCGCGCCTCGTCGCGATCAACCAGGCGATCCGCCGGGTGACGACCTGGGTCTTGCCGGTGCCCGCTCCGGCGACGACGAGCTGGGGGCCGTCCCCGTGGGTCACGGCCCGGAGCTGCTCCGGATTGAGCCCGCCGAGGAGGCCGTCGAGCCCGGATCCGGGATCGGAGCGGCCGTCGGTCGTCTCGTCCCCGATCGATCCGGTCCAGACCGGGATCTGCTCGAGGGGTCGGACCGATCGCCGACGGACCGTTCGGGTGGTCACCCGGCCGGCCGATCGTCGGTCCGCGGTCGGGCTGCGAGGGGGCATGGCGCCAGGATGCCCGACGGTCGTGACAGCTCGCCCGTCACGCCGGCTGGGTCACCGCCCGCCGACGCCGGCAGCGGCCCGGTCGGCCAGGGCGACGCGCCCGGCCAGCGCGCCCCGGGCGAGCCTGAGCGCCTCGGCTTCCTCGTCGGACAGGGTCGCCTCCGGGCGTCCGCCGGCGACGGCCTTGGCGTAGATCCGGGTGCCGCCTCGGGCGTGGAGGCTGCTGACGATGACCCCGTCGTCGTCGGCATCGAGCAACGCCAGGGCGAAGCTCTGGTTGCTCCCGGTGTCCTCGAACGGGTTGAACCTGACCAGGCCGATCCGCTGGAACGCCTTGCGGCCGCTCGCCTCGAGGGCACTCGTTCGACCCGTCAACCGGTCCACCGCCGCGGAGACCTCGACGACCCGACCGAGGTGAGCCTCGAGGACTCCCTGCAGGCTCCGGCCGTCCTCGCCACGGGTCAGCGCGTCGAGGCGGCGGCCGACGTCCGTGGCCCGCCGGACCGCAAGGCCGGCGACGCCGAGCGCGACCAGCAGGCCGATGGCCAGCGCCACGACGACGACGCCGAGGTTGTCCTGGATGAACGTGGTCACGGGGTCGTTCGCGCGCCTCCGGTGGGGATCGCCCGAGTCTATCAGGTGGTCCCACCGGGGCGACCCACCGGTCCGGTGGTATCCTCCCGCCGGCGGCATCTCGGATGACCACGGTCCGGACGCCACATCCTCCGGAGGATCCTCGAGCCGATGGCCAAGCGAGCGCGCGGCGCCCCCAGCCGTCCCGGCCAGCGTCGCGCGATCCAGCGCAGCGGCCCGCGGCCGACCGCGCCGGCACCCGCCCCCGGCGCCGTGAGCCCGACCCCGCCGCCCGCAGAGGCCGTGGTTGGCGACGCCGTCGTCGCAGCGCCCGGGCCCCGGAGCCCCTCGCGCACGCGTGTCCGGCCGGCGACGGTCGCGTCGGACGCCTTCGTGGCCGAAGAGGCCGAGGAATACCGCTACGTCGTCGCGGACGTCCGACGGATCGTGGTCGTCGCGGCCGGGATGTTCGGCATCATGGCCGTCCTGTTCGTGCTCATCGACCTGACCGGCGCCGTCCACCTCTGACCCGGCCCTACCGCAGGGCGCTCTCGGTCAGCGAGGCACTGGAGCGGTTGGGCGACGCCGCCGGGAGTCAGCTCGATCCCCGGCTCGTCACCGCCTTCGCAGCCGGGATCGAGACCTCCGACGACCCGCCCCTGCCCGGCGACGGACGGACCGGTCGACGATCCTGGGCGCCGTCCTCGAACGTGGCCTGACGAGGCGGCCGACGTAGACTGGCCGAGTGCCGAGCCGGAAGCCACCGTCAGACCAGGTCGCCCTGTTCCAGCCGCCGCCGGGACGTCAGCCGCTGGCGGCGAGGATGCGTCCGCGCGACCTGTCCGAGTATGTCGGGCAGGCCCATCTCGTCGGGGAGCGCGGCCCGCTCCGCCGTTCGGTCGAACGTGGCTATCTCGGCTCGCTGCTGCTGTGGGGTCCGCCCGGCACCGGCAAGACGAGCCTGGCCAGGCTCCTGTCGGCGGAGATCAACGCGCGGTTCGTGAGCCTGTCCGCGGTCATGAGCGGGGTCGCCGACATCCGGTCGGCCGTCGCCGGGGCGCGCGACCGGCTCGAGCTGGACGGCGGCCGGACGATCCTGTTCATCGACGAGATCCACCGCTTCAACAAGGCGCAGCAGGACGGCCTGCTCCCCCACGTCGAGGACGGCACGGTCATCCTCATCGGGGCGACGACGGAGAACCCCTACTTCGAGGTCAACGGAGCGCTCCTGTCGCGGCTCCGGGTGTGGCGACTCGAACCGCTGTCCGATGACGAGGTCGCCAGCGTGGTCCGACGCGCGATCGCCGACCCCGAGCGCGGCCTCGCCGGCGAGCTGGGGCCGGACGGCGGCGTCCACCTCGACGATGAGCCGTTCGACCACCTCGTCAGCCTGGCCGGTGGGGATGCGCGCCAGGCGCTCAACGTCCTCGAGGGGGCGGTGACCCTGGCGGAGGCGGAGGCCGTCCGCGACGAGGAGGGCCGGGTGTCGCCGCGGCTGGCCGACGTCGAGGCGGCCGCCCAGCAGAAGATCCTGGCCTACGACCGGGCCGGCGACGGCCACTATGACACCGCCTCGGCGTTCATCAAGAGCCTCCGCGGCAACGACCCGGACGCCGCGCTGTACTGGCTCGCGACGATGATCGCCGCGGGCGAGGACCCCCGGTTCATCGTCCGGCGGCTGATCATCTCGGCGTCGGAGGACGTCGGCAATGCCGACCCGCGGGCCCTCCAGGTCGCGGTCGCGGCCGCCGCCGCGCTCGACTGGATCGGCCTGCCCGAGGCCCAGTACGCCCTCGCCCAGGCGACGACCTACATCGCGACCGCGCCGAAGTCGAACCGCTCCGGGAGCGCCTATTGGGCCGCCGTCAGCGATCTCGAGACGGCCGGGGCGCTGCCGGTGCCGATGCCCATCCGCAGTGCCGGCCACCACGGACTCAAGCAGTACGGCTACGGCGTCGGGTATCGCTACCCGCCGGAGTTCGACGGCTCGGACATCGCCCAGCAGTACCTGCCCGACGCGCTCGTCGACCGACGCTACTACCTGCCCAACGACCAGGGCTACGAGGCCACGATCGCGCAGCGGATGGCGGCTCGGCAGGAGGTCCGCGAGGCGACCCGCCAGCGCGGCCGCCCGGAGCGCGAGTCGATCCCGGCGCCGAAGGCCGACCCGAAGGCCGGCGGTTCGATCATGCGCACCCGCGAGGAGAACCGCCGGAAGCTGGCCGAGACCGAGAAGAAGGACGCTGACGGGGCCTGACCGCCGGTCGCCCGTGGCGCATCTGCACCACCGCCGTTGCCCTGGCGCAACGTTCGGTCCGACCACGGGGGCCCGTGCAGGGGGGTGGTGGTCGATCCGGTCCGGTTAGTGCTGGCCCCATCTGCTCCGACAGTTGGGTACCGGCGGGTGATCCCCCTCGAAGGACGCAAGGTCCACGGTAAGGGTCCACCGAAACGACCGGGCCGCTGCGCCCGACACGCGAGGAGGCCCCCCGATGTCGCGACAAGCGCATGAGGCCACGTCCGCCGCTCCCTCCACCACCCCGTCCACGTCCAGGTCCCACGGTCATCTCGGGCGGTTCGTCCGCCTCGGGCTGATCGGAGCAGCCGTCGTCCCGGTCGTCCTGGGCGCCCGGCTCGGGCTGGCATCGTCGACCCAGTCGATCAGCGTCCCGGTCAGCGCCGACGCCCAGGTCCGGTCCCATTTCCCGGACCGCAACTACGGGTCGGGTGTCCGGCTCCGCACCCGGGTCATGGCCGGGGATCATCAGCGGACCCTGCTCCGATTCACGCTGCCGACGATCAACGAGCGGATCACCGGGGCCCAGCTCCGGTTGTTCGTCCGTGACCGAAGCGCCAAGGGCGGTGAGATCCACCAGATCGTCGGCCCGTGGAGCGAGAACACGGTCACCTGGCTCAAGGCGCCGGTGATGGCCCCGGCGGTCGTCGGCAGGATCGGGGCGACCGGGCCGGTCGGTCGCTGGATCACCGTGCCGGTCAACCTCCCGAGCCTCAAGTCCGGCAAGAAGGTCGACCTCGAGATCGTCGGCACGAGCAGCGACGGCGCGCTCTTCGCGAGCCGCGAGACCGGCAAGGGTCCGGTCCTCGTCCTGACCGTCGCGGCCGACCCGACGCCGACCCCGAAGCCCACGGCGACCGTCAAGCCGGATCCGACGACGGTCCCGACGCCGAGCCCGAACGACAACACGACCGGGCCGACGCCGACGCCCGGCAGCGACGGGACCCCGGCCCCGACCGCCACGCCCGACCCCACCTCCAGGCCGACCCAGGCACCGACCGCCACCCCGGATCCCACCCCGGCGCCGCCGAGCGGCCCGACCGGACCGAAGAGCCCATCGGTCGGCATCGTCATCAGCAAGGCCGAACTCGCGTCGCTGCCCACCTCGGGCGCGGCCTGGGCCAACGTCAAGTCGTGGGCCGACGCCTCGGCCGGCACTCCTGACATCCAGAACCAGGACGAGGACAACGACCTGCACGTCCTGGCCAAGGCCCTCGTCTACGCCCGGACCGGCGCGGCCAGCTATCGCGTCGACGTCCTGGCCAATCTCAAGGCCGCCGTCGGGAGCGAGGCCGGCGGGCGCACGCTCGCGGCCGGCCGGAACCTGCCCGGCTACGTCATCGCCGCTGACCTGATCGACCTCGGCAGCTACGACCCGAGCTTCGACACCAACACCTTCCGACCGTGGCTCCGCAAGGTCCTGACCGAGAACCTCAGCGGGGACACCCTGATCTCGACCCATGAGGATCGACCCAACAACTGGGGGACCCATGCGGGAGCCGCCCGTGCGGCCATCGCGCGCTACCTCGGCGACTCGGCCCAGCTCGCCCGGACCGCGGTGGTCTTCCACGGCTGGCTCGGCGACCGGGCGGCGTACACCGGGTTCAGCTTCGGTGACACGTCGTGGCAGTGCGACCCGGCCAAGCCGGTCGGGATCGACCCGACGGGCTGCTCCAAGAGCGGGCACGTCATCGACGGCGCGCTGCCCGACGACATGCGCCGGGGCGGCAGCTTCCAGTGGCCGCCGACCTTCACCAACTACGCCTGGGAGGCGATGCAGGGCGCGACGCTCCAGGCGCTGATCCTCGACCGGGCCGGCTACGACGCCTTCGGCTGGGAGAACAACGCGATCCTTCGCGCGGCGAACTTCCTGTACGACCGCGCCGGCTGGATCCCGAGCAGCGACGACACGTGGCAGCCCTGGCTGATCAACCACGCCTACGGGACCAACCTGTCCGCCCAGTCGCCGGCACACGGCGGCAAGAACTTCGGGTTCACCGACTGGCTGTACGGCAACTAGCCGTCGGGCGGCGGTCGACCGTCGCCGGCACCACCGCTCACGCTCGGACGAGCCCGGCGGCCTCCACGCAGGAGGCGCCGGGCTCGTTCACGTCAGGCCATCCGCTCGATCCCGGGCTTGTGCCACCATAGGCGTGGCGCTGACGCCGGTGAGACCCGGCGCCCGACGCTCGCCCCGGACCGGGCGCGGACACCCGCAACTCCGAAGCCCAAGGAGGCTCCCGTGAACCGCTTCGAGCCGAACCTGCGGATCCCCGGCCCGACCGGCCTGCCGCCATCCGTTCGCGAGGCCGGCGGTCGCCAGATGATCAACCACCGCGGACCCGAGTTCGCCGCGATGATCGAACGCGTCCTGGCCGGGATGAAGCCGTACTTCGGCACCACCGGCGACCTCGCGATCCTGTCGTGCGCGGGGACGGGCGGCCTGGAGGCCGCGGTCGTCAACGTCCTGTCCCCGGGCGACCGCGTCCTCGGCGTGTCGATCGGGTCGTTCGGCGACCGGTTCGCCAAGATCGCCGCGACCTACGGAGCCGACGTGACCAAGATCTCGGTCGAGTGGGGCCACGCGGCGGACCCGGCCGAGATCCGGGCGGCCCTCGCCGCCGAGCCGGCGCCCGGCTACCGGGCCGTGCTGCTCACCCACAACGAGACGTCGACCGGCGTGATGAACCCGATCGCAGCCCTGGCCGCGGCGGTCCGCGAGACGTCACCCGACACGCTGATCCTCGTCGACAGCGTGTCCGGACTGGGAGCCGTCCCGTTCGAGATGGACGCCTGGGGCGTCGACCTGGTCGTGACCGGATCGCAGAAGGCCTGGATGGCCGCCCCCGGACTGGCGATGGTGGCCGCCTCGGAGCGAGGCTGGGCGGCGATGGAGACGGCCACGATGCCGCGCTTCTACCTCGACCTGCGCAGCCACCGCGAGGCGCATGCCAAGGGCCAGACCCCGTTCACGCCGGCGATCGCCGTCGTCTACCAGGTGGACGAGGGGCTCGCCCTCATGGGTCGGGAGGGCGCCGCGGCGATCTTCGCCCGTCACGAGGCTTGTGCGGCAGCGGCACGCGCCGGGCTGACCGCCCTCGGGTTCGAGCTGTTCGCCGATCCCCGGTTCGCGTCCCTGACGGTCACGGCGGCGCACGTGCCCGAGGGCCTCGACTGGAAGACGTTCAACGCAGCCGTCAAGGCCCGCGGACTCGTCCTGGCCGGCGGCCAGGGCAAGCTCACCGGGCTGATCTTCCGGCTCGGTCATCTCGGCTCGGTGACCCTCGGGGAGATCCTCGACGCGATCGGGGTCCTCGAGGAGGTCTCGCTCGAGCTGGGGCGTCCGATCTGGGCGGGCAAGGCCGTCGCGGCCGCCCAGCGCGCGGCGCTCGAGTCGCTCGGCGTGCTCGCACCCGTCGAGGCGTGAGGATCCTCGTCGCCGAACCCGTCGCCGAGGAGGGTGTCGCCCTCCTCCGGGCGCACCACGACGTCGACGTCAGGCCGGGTCTCGCCCGGGACGAGTACATCGCGATCCTGCCGGACTACGACGCGCTCGTCGTCCGCAGCCAGGTCCAGGTCGATGCCGAGATGATCGCCGCGGGCGGGCGGCTCGTCGTCATCGGACGCGCGGGGGTAGGCGTCGACAATGTCGATCTCGACGCCGCGACCCGGGCGGGGATCGTGGTGGTCAACGCCCCGACGGGCAACACGATCGCCGCCGCCGAGCACACCCTGGCCCTGCTCTACGCCGTCGCTCGGCGGGTCGCGGCGGCCGATGCGTCGCTGCGCCGGGGCGAGTGGCAGCGCAGCCGGTTCACCGGGGTCGAGCTGCGGGGCCGGACGCTCGGGATCGTCGGGCTGGGCAAGATCGGCCAGGCGATCGCCAAGCGCGCCCGGGCGATGGAGATGACCGTCCTGGCCGTCGACCCGTTCGTCTCGGACGAACAGGCCGGGCTCCACGGCGTCGAGCTCGTCGAGTTCGGCGTCGTCCTCGAGCGCTCCGACGCCATCACCCTGCACGTTCCTCTGAGCCGGGCCACCCGGCACCTGATCGGCGCTCGGGAGATCGCCCGGATGAAGCCGGGGGCGATCCTGCTCAACGTGGCGAGGGGTGGGGTCGTCGACGAGGCGGCGGTGGCTGCCGCCCTGGCGGACGGCCGTCTCGGCGGCGCCGGGATCGACGTGTTCGAGCAGGAGCCGCCGACGGGCTCGCCCCTGTTGGATGCCCCGAACACCGTCCTCACTCCCCATCTGGGTGCGTCCACCGCCGAGGCCCAGGTGCTCGTCGCGGAGGAGGTCGCCGCGCAGATCCTCGACGTGCTCGACGGCCGGCCGGCGCGCTACGCGGTGAACGCCCCGCTGCTGACCCCGGAGACCGCCCGGACGATCGCTCCGTACCTGCCGCTGGCCGAGCTGCTCGGGCGGTTCTTCGCCCAGTTCTGCCGAACGGGCGTCAAGACGCTCACCCTCGAGATCGCCGGTGAGCTCGCCGGCGCATGACGGCACGCCGCTCATCGCGGCCGTCCTGCGCGGCCTGCTCGAGACGACGACGACCGAACGGGTCAACCTGGTCAACGCCGCCGCCCTGGCCCGGGCCCGCGGGATCACCGTGGTCGAGCGGAAGACCCCCGAGGCGGGTCAGTTCTCCTCCCTGCTGACGCTGTCGGGCGAGTCCAACGGGTCGACCACGACGGTCGGCGGGACGGTCGCCGCCGGCGAACCTCGGCTCGTCCGGCTCGACGACTACTGGTTGGACATGGTGCCCACGGCCACGATGCTCGTGACCCGCCACCACGACCGTCCCGGGACGATGGGCCGGATCGGGACGATGCTCGGCGAAGCCGACGTGAACATCAGCGCGATGCACCTTGCCCGGTCCGCCCCCCGCGCGGATGCCGTCATGGTGCTCGCCGTCGACGAGGAGGTCCCGGCGAAGGTGGCCGAGGCCATCCGCGGGCAGGAGGCGGTCATGGACGTCTGGACGATCCGCCTCGGAGCCGAGCACTGAGCGACGAGCGAGCGCCGACCGTCCCCGACGGGCTCGCCGCGAGCCTCGTCCTCCTGCGACACGGCGAGTCGACGGCCATCGTCGAGGGCCGCTTCCAGGGTCGCCTCGATACCCCGCTGTCGCCGCTCGGCGAGCGCCAGGCGGAGCTCGCCGGGATCAGACTCGCCGGCCCGTCGACCCCACCGCGCATCCCGGTCCCGGACGTGCCCCCGGTCGAGATCCGGCACTCGCCCCTCGGTCGGACGGCGGCGACGGCGCAGGCGGTGGCGGACGCACTGGGACGGATCCACGGACCGTCGTCGGTGCCGGCCCTCCGCCCGGATCCAGGGTTGTTCGAGCTCGCCCAGGGCGACTGGGAGGGGCTCCATCGGAGCGAGGTGTATCGGCGCTATCCCGACGAGCTCGAGGCCTGGCGGCTCCGGCCGACGGCCGCCGTGGCCCCCGGCGGCGAGTCGCTCCACGCTGCGGCGGCCCGCGTGCGGCTGACGCTGACGGCCGTCCTCGACGAGCTGGCGGCCGCCGCGCCGGGCTCGGGACCGGACGGCGCCAGCTCGGGCGGCTACCCCGAGGTCCACGGTCGGAACACGCCGTGGACGCTGCTCGTGGCCCACGACGGGATCTTCAAGGTGACCCTGCTGACGATCCTCGGCCTGCCGCTCGACCGCTTCTGGACGTTCCCGTGGGGACTGACCGGGATCACCGTGGTCGAGTTCGTCGGCGGACGACCCATCCTCCGCGCCCACAACCTGACCGACCATCTCGGTCCCCTCCAGGCGGAGGACGGTGCCACCGATGCGGCGGCACGCTCCGCCGAGCTCCGCAGCGAGGCGGACGCGGCCGAGCGCGAACGGACGGGCTCGCTCTAGACGGTCGTCAGAGCCGGCGGATCCCTCGCCCGCGGCGTTCGCGGCGCTCGCGCCGGCGGAAGATGAGCCCGAGCAGCGCGACACGAAGACGGCGCTGGGCGTCGCGGACCGAGCGAAGCCGGTCGTCGCCCAGGGTCGCCCGGCCATAGGCCACCTCGACCTTCGCCCGGGCCACGGTCTGGAGGTCCGGTCTGGCATTCGGCAGGACCTCGCCGAGCGCGGCGCTGTACTCGAACACGGTCTGGTTGGGTTTCGGGGCGAAACCGAGCCGGCGGGCGATCGACGTGACACCACGCCAGGCGGCCTCGGGCTCCGACGCCGACCGCGGGCCTCGCCGGTAGGCGGTGAAGACGGCGCCGCCGACCGCGATCGCCAGGAGCAGGCCGATCACGATGAGCGGCCCGCTGCCGGGCCCACCGGCACCGTTCGATCCTGCCGCGGTCGTTCCGGCGCCCGCCGGTCGGATGCTCCGGGGTCGGTCGGGGCCGTTGTCGTCGCCGCTGGTCGGACGCGGGGTCCTCGGGCGTTGACTGACGGCCGGGCCCTCGGGCAGCGGCACGTCCTGGCCGACCTGGCCGCCGGTCGGATCGAACTGGTACCAGCCGTAGTCCGGGAAGTAGACCTCGACCCAGGCATGCGAGGCGCTCGCCCGGATCGTCTCGATCCCGGTCGGGCTCCGCTGCCCGGGCAGGAACCCCTGGGCCAGGCGCGCCGGGATGCCCTGCATGTGGAGGAGCACCGCCAGGAGACTCGCGTAGTACTGGCAGTACCCCTGCTTGAACCGGGCGAAGCACTCGGACACGCTCATCTGGCCGCACGGGACCGCCTGGACGTCCGCCGCGTAGCGGAAATCGCCCTCGCCCAGGAGGTAGTCGGTCGCGGCGCGGGCGAAGTCGTACGGACTGGCCTTGGCCTCGGGATGGGTCGCCAGGATGGCATCCAGCACCGTCTCGGTGTACGGACCGACGATGCCCGGGTCGAGCGGCGCGAGGTAGAGCTTCTTGATGCTGTCGGGGTAGTCCGTGCCGGCCGCTTCCAGCTTGTGGGCGGTGAACCCGTTCTTCGGATCGACGTGCCCGTCGATCGGGACGAGGGCGGTGACCTGGTACTCGGCCGCGTCCGCCTGGATCCCGGCGAACGGGCGCGGCGTCGACGAGCCGACCGAGATGACGGTCGAGGGGACGTCGACCGATATCGGGGCATCCGGTGCGAAGACCGCCTTCGGGTCGTACTTCGTCAGCTCGGTGACGGTGAACGTCGCCTTGCGTCGCCCGCTCAGGTCGGTCGGGTCGTCGGCACTCCCGGCCAGCAGCGGCTGCCCGGTCGCGACGTTCGCCTCCGCCTCCTGCGACCAGCTCCAGGCATGTCCGTCGAAGTGGTCGTAGGCCACCGCCCGCCAGTAGTAGTGGCCGTCGTCGGGCGTCTTGATCTCGAGGACCGGGGTGTTGTCGGTCACCCACACGCCGGTGATCTGGGCGGTGCCGGAGAAATCGATGAATTGGAACTTGGTGCCCTCGCCGCCGGCCGGGAAGATCCGTTGGAGCTGGCGCCCGATATCGATGATGCCCTGGTCCGCGCCCGTCCACATCGCCGACAGCGGATCGGACCGGGCGGCGATCGTGAGGAACAGCGAGGCCACGACGGCGGCCGTGACGAAGACCGCCCCGCCCTTCAGGTACATCCCGCTGAGCGAACCGGCATCGCCGATCCGGTGCCGGATCCAGAGCGTCCGCTCATCGAACGAGTGGAACCGGATCAGGAGGAACAACGCGGCCAGGCTGAAGATCACCAGGTACCACAGCTGGTCGCGCGCGGTGATCGCGATGTTGGCGACCAGCATGATCCCGACGACGATGACCGCGTTGAGCGGGCGATGGTGGTGGAAGGTCACGTACCCGGCGAACTGCCCGGTCGCCCAGGTCAGCAGGCCCAGCACGAGCAGGAAGTGGCCGATCTCCTGGGTGAGCGGCTTCCGGAAGTAGGTCAGGTCGAGGTAGGCGTCGGCGGTGTGGGAGGCCGTGGCCTGGAACCACTGGATCGGACCGTTCGCGTCAGGGAGGTGGGAACCCACCATCATCGGGACGACCAGCGCCGCGACGACGGCACCGAGCAGGTGCGCGAGGGGACGCGACCAGCCGGCCTTGGCGCTGGCGAACCCCCACAGGACGCTCAGGACCGCGGCGAGCGCCAGGAAGTCCGTCAGTCCGCGCGGACCGGCCACCCAGCTGGCATCGTCGACCGACCAGGCCATCGTCAGGACCATCAGCAGCAGCAGCGCCAGCGCCGCCCAGCCTTCGCTCGGCGACAGCGGGAAGCGGCGCGCCCGAAGGGCGTCCCCGCGGACGATCGTCCCGAACGACATCGAGGTCATCGCGTCACCCAGCCAGCTGCTCGCCGAGAGGAACGCCGGCCACGACCCGATAGGCCTTCAGGTCGTGCTCGGCGAGCGCATAGCGCAGGGCCTTCGCCTCCGCGACCGCGGCCGGAGCCGCCGCGGCCACGGCGTCGCCGTGGCCGGGAGCGCGATATCGGTTGTCCGAGGCCACCCGGGCGCTCTCCGCGTCGACCAGCAGGACGACGCAGGCCACCCCGCGGGAGCGCAGGCTGGCGAGCGGCCGGATCCAGTCCCGTTCCGTCGAGGACGTGACGATCACCGCCGTCATCCCCCGCCGAAGGCGGCCGAGCCCGGTCACCAGGCCCTCGACGAGCGGGGCGCTGCCGTCGGCGTCGACCGCCGCCAGCGTCTGCATGATCTTGAGGTGCTGTCGCCCGCCGCGGTCGGCGGGCAGGACCGACATCCGGTGACCGAAGGCGGTCAGGCCGACCGCCCGGTTCTCGGTCAGCGACCGATCGACGATCGAGGCCGCCGCCCGGATGCCCACCTCGGTCGTCGACTCCTCGCCCGTGCCGGCCTGGACGCGACGCTCGAGGTCGAGGAAGATCCAGACGTCGGCCGTCTGCTCGAGGTCGAACTCCTTGACCTGGATCTCGCCGTGCCGGGCGGTCGACTTCCAGTGGATCCGGTTCATGCTGTCGCCCGGGGCATACGGCCGGACGGTCGTGGCCAGGGGGCTGGTCTGGAGGGTGCGTTCGCGGGCGGAATGGCTGCCCTCGAGGTTCGCCGACGGCAGGCGCCACATCGGAAGGGCCTCGATCCGCGGGTAGACGATCAGGGTGACCGCCTGGCCGACCGTCGCCGACGCCTCGAAGAACCCGAACGGATCCCCGGTGCGGACCTGGAGCGGCTCGATCCGGAAGTGACCGCGGCGGGTGAGCGGGACCTTGGCGATCCAGCTCCGCTCGCCGCGCGGGCCGAGCGTGATCGCCCGGCCGGGGATGGCCACCGGCAGGCTGGTCGGGTTGTGGACCTCGAGCCACGGCTTGGGCAGCCGACCGGCGTTGCGCAGCGTGTAGGTGACCCGGAGCTGCTCGCCGACGTGGCCCTGGAGCTGGCCGACCGCGTAGCCCGCCTCCAGATCGGCCAGGCCGAGCCTGGTCAGCACGTAGCTCCCGCCGACGACCAGCATCGCCAGGTAGAGCAGGTAGAACAGGAACGGCTGGCCGGTCGAGAACGCGGCCACCACCAGGACGATGGCGAGGACCAGGAACTCGATCCGGCGGATCATCGGCTCGGTCCGTGCTGCGACGCGCTCAGCGCCGCGTCCCGCCCTCGGCGACCGGCGCGCTCGTCGCGGGGATCGAGCGCGGGCCGCCGGACGTCCGGATCGGCTCGACCGGGAGGGTCTCGAGGAGCTCGCGGACGACCTGGCCGGCCTGGACGTCGTGGATCGTCGAGCTCGTCTTGATGATCAGGCGATGGGCCAGGGCCGCCTCGGCCAGGGCCTTGACGTCGTCCGGGATGACGTAGTCGCGGCCGAGCAGGCCGGCCAGCGCCTGGCTCGCCCGGTAGATCGCGATCGAGCCGCGTGGCGAGGCGCCCAGGTAGACGTCGGGGTGGTTCCGGGTCCCGTTGACCAGCCGGACGATGTAGTCGCTGATCGACGACTCGACGTGGACCTCGCGGATGGCCGCCTGCATCTCGCGCAGCTCCTCGAGGCCGACCACCTCCTCGAGCTCGTCGAGCGGATGGGTGCGCTTCTGCTCGTCGAGGATCACGATCTCGTCGATCGGCTGCGGGGTAGCCCATCCGGATCCGGAGCATGAACCGGTCGAGCTGCGCCTCGGGCAGCGCGAACGTGCCCTTCGTACTCGATCGGGTTCTGGGTGGCGATGACCAGGAACGGATCCGGCATCTGATGGGTCACGCCGTCGATCGTGGCCTGGCGCTCGTCCATGCACTCGAGCAGGCTCGACTGCGTCTTCGGGGTCGCCCGGTTGATCTCGTCGGCGAGCACGACCTGGGCCATGATCGGCCCCGGACGGAACTCGAACTCCTGGGTCTTCTGGTTGTAGATCGACAGGCCGGTCACGTCGGACGGCAGCAGGTCCGGGGTGAACTGGATCCGCCGGAACGAGCAGCCGAGGCTCCGCGCGAACGCCTTGGCCAGGACCGTCTTGCCGGTCCCCGGAACGTCCTCGATCAGCAGATGGCCGCGACACATCAGGGCGACCAGGGCGAGGCGCACCTCGTTGTGCTTCCCGACGATCACACGCTCGACGTTGGCGACGACCTTCTCGCCGGTCTCCTGGATCTTCGTCGTCATCGGTCCCCCTCACGGGATGACGTGACGCCCGACGGTCTGGGCGCACGGTTGGTTGGTGGGGCGGCGCTGGTCCCGGCCCGGTCGGGCGGCCCAGGT
The DNA here is from genome assembly GCA_963781845.1 of uncultured Chloroflexia bacterium. Classification (GTDB taxonomy): domain Bacteria; phylum Chloroflexota; class Limnocylindria; order Limnocylindrales; family CSP1-4; genus Chersky-267. The sequence continues at coordinate 202,024 of CAWAHN010000009.1, forward strand.
GTCGGAAGATAGTACGTCCGGGACGCGGAAACGGTTCGTTCCATGACGGCCGCCATGGTCGCCCCTCGGCGTCTCGCCGGCGTCGTGCCGCCGGGGACGGCGCCGGTGCGGCCGGCCGCCGGTCGTCGCGGACCGGTCGCGGGAGCGACCGCGCCGGGCGGCGAGGTCAGCCGCGCAGCAGCGTCTGCGTCCCGACCCACAGCGTCATCAGACAGCCGACGGCCCCCATCACCGCGAGGAACGGCTCTCCGCCGCTGAACGCGGCGACCGCGACGAACCCGAACAGCCCGGCCAAGACCAGGGCGATCACGGCCAGGCCGATCCGCTCGACGAGCGGCCGGCCCGGCGGCCGGTCGTCCCCGCTCACTTGGCGACCGAGTCGAGGTAGCTGGCCATCAGCGTCCCGGCGATCGGGGACGCCTTCGCGGCACCGCTGCCGCCCAATTCGACGAGGACCGCGATCGCCACCTTGGGATCGTTGGCCGGGGCGAAGCCGATGAACCACGAGTGCGGCTTGGCCGATCCGTCGAGCTGCGCCGTCCCGCTCTTGCCGGCGGTCACCACCCCGGGCACGGCCGCCCCCGGCGTGAACAGCTTGCCGGAGTCGCCTTCGACCGCCAGCACCATCGCGTCGCGGATCTGGCCCGCGACGTCGGGCGACACGACCTGGCGCCAGGTCTCGGGCGCGATCTGCGTCGTACCGTCGCGGCCGGACAGCTGGGTCACGACGTGCGGCTTCATCAGCGTCCCGCCGTCGGCCACGGTCGCGGCGACCATGGCCATCTGGAGCGGGGTCGCCAGCGTCTCGCCCTGCCCGTACGAGGCGTTCGCCAGCTCGACGTCGTCGGCGAAGCCGCCGCCGTACGAGCCGCCGCCGTTGGTGACCTGGCTGGTCGCGGTCGGGACGTCGAACGGGATCGGCGCCCCGAAGCCGAGCTTGGCGGCCCATGACGGTCAGCGCGTCCCCGCCGGTCTGCAGCCCGGTCAGTGCGAAGTAGATGTTGCACGACACCTCGACGGCCTCGGGGAAGGCCAGCGGCCGGGCGCCGGTGAAGTCGTGATGGCCGTCCCTGATCCGGAAGCCGGAGACCAGCAGCCCGGTCTTCTCGGCCGGCGGCTGCCGGGCGAACCGGGTCGCGGTGCTGATCGCGTCCGAGCCCAGGCCGGCGATGGCGGTCACGATCTTGAACACCGAGCCGGGCACGTAACGGCCCTGGACGGCCCGATCGAGGAACGGCTTGGCGGGATCGGCCGCCGTCGCCGCGAAGGCCGCCGAGGCCGTCGCCGGGTCGGCGATGGCACCGGCGTCGTACGTCGGCGTGGAGGCCATGGCCAGGACCTCGCCGCTCCGCGGGTCGAGCATGACGACCGATCCGCGGTCGCTCCCGAGGAGCCGGACCGCCTCCTTCTGGAGGTCGAGCGACAGGCTCAGCTTGAGGTCCTGCGGCCGGTACCGGTCGGTCGTGAACTTGGCCATCAGCTCGTCGACCGGGTCCGGGCCGCGGATGCCCGACAGCTCGGCGTCGTAGGCGCGCTCGAGACCGGCCGTTCCGAACTGTCGCGACGCGTACCCGACGAGCGGGGCGACCGCCTTGCTCGGGTAGACCCGGTACGGCTCGCCGTTGGCGTCCTTCTTCGACGTGGCCAGGATGTGGCCGTCGCGGTCGCGGATCTGGCCCCGGACCACGTCCCGTGCGGCGGCGATGAGGAGCGGGTCGTCGGGGCGCCCGACGAGGTCGGCGGACCGGACCACCTGCCAGTAGCCCGCGCCCGCGGCGAGGATCCCGAACGCCGCCAGGAGGACGATCCCGAGCCGGACGATCCCCTGTCCGATCGGTGTCGCCCGGGGCGGCCCTGCCGCGACCTCCAGCCGCTCACGACACGCTCCGACGGAGGAGCCGGTCGAACCGTCCGCGGCTCCGGCTGGGCGGCGGGGGCGGTTCGACGCCCGCGGTCGGACAGCGCCAGGAGCAGGCCGACGACGACCGCGTTGGCCAGCAGCGAGGACCCGCCGTAGCTGATGAACGGGAGGGTGATCCCGGTCAACGGGATGAGCTTCAGGTTGCCCGCCGCGATGATGAACGCCTGGACGCCGACGACGAGGGCGAGACCCGCGGCGAGCAGCGCCCGGAAGTCGTCGGCGGCGGCCGCGGCGATCCGCAGGCCGCGCTCGATGATCACGAGGTAGACCCCGAGGATGGCCATGATCCCGATCAGCCCGAGCTCCTCGCCGAGGGCGGCCAGCGGGAAGTCGGTGTGGATCGCCGGGATCGGCAACCGGCCGCCGACCAGCGGCAGCCCGCCGCCCAGCCCCGTCCCGAGCAGACCGCCCCGGGCGAAGGCGATCAGGGCCTGGACCACCTGGTAGCCGTCGCCCGATGGATCCGCGAACGGATCGAGCCAGATGTCGACCCGGACCCGGACGTGGTCGAACAGGTGGTAGGCGGCGATCCCGCCGAGGACCAGCAGGATCAGCCCGATCACGACGTAGCTGACCCTCGAGGTGGCCACGTAGACCAGCGCGAGGAAGACCGCGAAGAACAGGAGCGCCGCTCCGAGGTCGCGCTGGATCACGACGATCCCGAAGGCCAACGCCCACATGACGATCATCGGCAGGAGGTACGGCAGGGGCGGCAGGCGGAGCGGGCCGAGCCTGGTGCTCTCCGAGATGAGGAGCGGCCGGAACTCGGACAGGTAGCCGGCCAGGAAGACGACGAGGATGACCTTGAGGAGCTCGGTCGGCTGGCCGCTGAACGGACCGAGCCGAACGGTCAGCAATGCCCCGTTGGCCTCCTGACCGAAGACGAAGGTCAACAGCAGGAGCCCGATCCCCGCGGCCGCCCAGGTGTACTTGTAGCGGCGGAGCCAGGTATCGGACCGAACGACGATCGACAGGATCGCCACGACGGTGATCGCGATGACCAGCCACACGAGCTGCACGCCGGCCAGGCCGAGCGAGTCGCCGAAGGCCGATCCGGCCAGGTCCTGGGGCAGCCGCTCCATGAGCAGCAGGCCGAGCCCGCCGAGCAGGCCGACCGCCGGGAGCAGGACCTGGTCGGTCCGTCGACCGGCCAGGACCTGGGCGACGTGCGCCATCCCGAGCGCGGCGAGGTAGACGACGAGTCGGGCCGGGTCCCAGGGCGCGAAGGACGGCGCTCCCTCGGCGAACGCGCGGGTCGCGCCGAGCGAGACGCTGCCCACGAGGAGGACGACCCCGACGAGCACGAGCAGGCCGAGCTCGCGCCGACGGAACCGGGGGCGGATCGGCCCGAACGACAGCCGACCGGGCAGCGCGGTCGCGACGCTCATCGGGTCACCCGCCCACCCGCTCGAGCCGGAACCGGACCCGCCCGACCTGGAGCTCGTCGCCGAACGCCACCGCCGCCAGCCCGTCGATCGGCGACCCGTTGAGGAACGTGCCGTTGGTGCTCCCGAGGTCCTCGAGGTACCAGGCCCGACCCCGGAACGACAGGACGGCGTGCTCGGTGCTCGCGAACGGATCGTCGATCACGATCGTGTTGTTGACGTCGCGCCCGAGGGTCGCCACGGCATCGAGCGGGAACACCGTCCCGCTCGTCGGCTCGTCGACCTCCGAGGCGACGACCCGCAGCCGCCCGAGGGCGGTGACGGGCTCGCGAGCGGCCGACCGCAGGTCGCGCAGGAGCACGCGCGCGACCCCGAACAGGAAGACGTAGAGCAGGGCCAGGAACAGGACCCGGACGAGCCAGATCGTGGCGATGGTCGGATCCATCAGTCGGCGGCGACCGCGTCCACCACCAGGACGGTGCTGCCGATCTCGATCCGGTCTCCCACGCCCAGGGCGACCTCCGTCACACGGACCCCGTTGACCCGGACGCCGTTGGTCGAGTCGAGGTCGCTCAGGACCAGCATCCCGTGGCGGGCACGCAGCCGCGCGTGGTAGCGGGAGACGCGGCTGTCGTCCAGGGCCAGGCCGTTGTCGCGGGCGCGCCCGATCGTCAGGAGCGAGCCGTCGATCCGGATCTCGCGCTCGCGCCCGTCCCGTCCGACCTCGCGCAGGACCGCCGAGGGGGCCCGCGGCGCGGGGGTGAGGAAGACCATCGTCGCGTCGGACAGCGCGGTCGGGTCGGACGACGGATGAGGCGGCGCGATCGCGACGTCGATCCGGACGTCGCCCGGCCCGACCGATCCGTCGGGGAACAGCTCGACCCGAGGGCGGGAGGCGAGCGTGTACCCGCGTCCGCGAGCGAACAGCAGGGTGGCGTCGGCGAGCTCCGCCGCGACCTGCTCGGCGGCGTCGCCGAACCCGGCGAGGTCGGCCGGTGCGAGGTGGACGAGGTAGCGGTCCGGCACCCGATCGCGGTCCCCCCCGTACCCCCGTTCGCGCTCCATGGCGCGTTCGATCCGGTGCTGGATCTGGATCGGCTGGATCCGTGTCCGGAACAGGCGAGCAGAGGGGCGTTCCAGGAGGCGCTCGAGCATGCGCTCGACGCCGGACAGCGGTCGCATCGTCGGCCGGAGTCTAGCAGGGGGTGGCCGACAGCCCCCCCGGAGACCCCGGCGGGAGCGCGCCACCATGACCTTCGGGACGGACCGAACGGTACCTGCGGCGGAGGGTCCGGCGAGGGGGCTGAGCTATACTCTCCACCCCAGCGGACCGGTTCACGCCGTCCGTTCGTTCGACCTCGCGCGGGGGCAGCATGCCCGAGATCCTGACCGAATCGTTCTGCGAGCGGTGTGGCACGCGTTACACCTTCGAGGCTGCCGCGCCCAAGGGCAAGCGACTGGGCAAGCTCAAGGTCCTGTCCAAGGGCCTGGCCAATTTCGTCACCAACGACGACTCCTCGTTCGATGAGGCGTTCGCGGACGCCCGCAGCGACGAGCAGCGCGAGGTCACCAACCAGCAGCTCGATGCCTTCCACCAGACGTTCCAGTTCTGCCTGTCGTGCCGCCAGTACACCTGCGCCAACTGCTGGAACGAAGCGGAGAGCCGCTGCCTGAGCTGTGCTCCGAACCTCGGCACGGACGCGCTCGGCGTGGCCTTCCCGAACCTCGATCCGCTGGCCGGGATCGGCTTCGGATCGGCCGCCCGCACCGACGCGCGCGAACGGGAACGGTCACGCGGCCGGCGGACATCCGGTCATGGATGCCTGGCCCACGGCGGACCTGCCGGCCCTCCCCGACGGAGCCGAGGCCGAGCGGATCCGGCAGGAGGAAGCGGAGCGCGTCCGCCAGGCCGAAGCCGACGCCGCGGCTGCCGCCGCCGCACTGATCGCCGCGGAGCACGCTCGTCAGGCGGCCGAGGCCGAGGCCGAGCGGGTCCGCCAGGCCGAGATCGAGGCGGAGGCGGAGCGCCGGCGCCAGGCGGCCGCGGCCGAAGCCGAGCGGGTCCGACTGGCCGAGGAGGCCGCCGAGGCGGAGCGGGTCCGCCAGGCCGAGGAGGCCGCCGCCGAGGCCGAGCGCGTCCGACTCGCGACCGAGGCGGAAGCCGAGCGCGTCAGGCTGGCCGAGGAGGCCGCCGAGGCCGAGCGGGTCCGCCAGGCGGAAGCCGAACGCGTCCGGCAGCAGGCCGAGATCGAAGCGGAGCAGGCCCGGCTGGCGGCCGAGGCCGAGGCCGAACGCGCGCGCCAGGCCGAGGCCGCGGCAGCCGCGGAGCAGGCCCGGCTGGCGGCCGAGGCCGAGCAGGCCCGGCTGGCGGCCGAGGCCGAAGCGGAGCACACCCGACAGGCCGAGGCGGCCGCCGCGGCCGCGGCTGCGGCCCTGCTCGCGGCCGAGGAGGCACGTCGAGCCGCCGAGGCCGAGCAGGCGCGCATCGCCGCCGAGGCGGAAGCGGAACGGATCCGCCAGGCCGAGACCGAAGCCGAAGCCGAGCGCCAGCGCCAGGCCGCCGCCGAAGCCGCGGCGGCCGAGGCCGAGCATCGGCGGCAGGTCGAAGCCGAAGCCGAGGCCGAGCGCCAGCGCCAGGCCGCCGAGGCTGCGGCTGCGGCGGAGGCCGAGCGCCAGCGCCAGGCCGCCGCGGCCGAGGCCGAGCGCCAGCGCCAGGCCGAGGAGGCGGCCGAGGCCGAGCGCCAGCGCCAGGCGGCCGCGGCGGACGCCGCCGAGAAGGCACGCCTGGCCGCGCTCGCCGCGGCGGAGGCGGAACGCGCCCGTCAGGCCGCCGAGGCCGAGGCCGAACGCCACCGCCGGGCAGCGGCCGAGGCGGCGGCCACCGCCGCGGCCCTGGCCGCGAGCGCGGCCGGCAGCGGGTCGCAGGCCGTGCCGGGCACGGCGCCGGTCGTCGATCCGACCGGCACGACGCGGCCGGCCTCCGAGCCGGGCTCAGTTCCAGCGGCCGCCGCCGCGGACGTCCCACGGGTCGACGGGATCGAGACCCCGACCTGGCAGATCGTCGCCCCGGATCCGACGACCGGCACGACGGTCGCACCCGCCGGATCGAACGGTGTCGCCGCCAACGGCTCGTCGCCGCTCGCCTCGGGCGCACCCCAGTGGCCGACACCCGCGGCCACGACCGCCTCCGCGGACATGTGGGCGGCATCGAGCCAAGACGTCCTCGACCGCACCGGGTCGGCCGGGGTCCAGGCGTGCACCAGCTGCGGCCTGCCCCTGTCGGCCAGCGCCCGGTTCTGCCGGCGGTGCGGGACCCAGCAGCACTGACCGGCCGGCGCCCGACATCCCGGCCGCGCTTCACGCGTCCCTCGACCCGCCGATGCTATCGACCCGACGGCGGCGCCATCTCGCTTGTCCGCCGATAGACCCACGCGGCCCCGACCAGGATCGCCTGCGCGACGTATGACAACCAGATCATCGCCGCGAACACCGCGACGAAGGCGCCGTAGACCTGGAGCGATCCCACCAGGCGCGGGGTGATGATCGCGTAGATGAGGGTGAACACCGCGAGCGCCAGCCCCACCGCCAGGGCCGGACGCCCGATCGCGCTCCACGGTGGGGTGACCGTCGGGACCATCCGGTAGATCAGGGCGATCGCGACCGCGAAGATGAGGATGGTGCCGAGGCCGGAGCCGAGTGTGGAGGTCAACGCGCGGATGGCGCCGTCGATGACGGCCACGTTGGTCTGGATCCCATCGAGGACGTTGCCGAGGAAGACCGCCAACAACACGGCCCCGAACAGCAGGACCACCGACAGCACGCCGCGGACCCCGCGCTGGACCGGGTCGCGCCGACGGCTCCCCTGGAAGATCCGGGCGATGGCGTCGTCGAGCGATTGGTAGAACCGGCTCGAGCCCCAGACCAGGCCGACGAGTCCGAGGATCGAGAACGACACAGCCCCGGCGCCGAACTGGCTGAGCGCCTGGCGGAAGAACTCCTCGAGCGGCGGGAACCGGGTGGTGAAGTCCCGGACGAGCGCGTCCAGTCGGGCCGGATCGTGGAGGATGATTCCCAGGATCCCGACCAGCAGGAGGATCGCGGGCAGGATCGCGAACAGCGAGTTGAACGCCAGCCCGGAGGCGAGCAGACCCCCGCCGGCCGCCCCGTAGTCGTCCATGATCGGCTTGAGCCAGCGGACCGGCGGCAGTTCCAGCACCCGGTCCGCGACACGTCCGACGAGATCCTTCCCCGGCGGCGGCGCGGCGGCGTTCACCCGTTCCAGTCTTCGAACAGACCCGCCTGCAGGTCGCCTGCCCGGACCGACCTCGGCGCACTGATCAGCGCGCGGACCTGACCGCGCTTGACGTACCGGCGGCCGCCGAGCTTGATGCTCTGGAGCTTCCCGGCTCGAGCCCAGCCGCCGATGGTCGACGGGGTGAAGTGGACGTTGGCGGCCTTCAGGATGTCGGACGCCTCGGCCAGCGTGATCCAGTCGGCGGCGGATCCGGCCATCAGTCGGCCCCGGCGGTGGGGCCCGACGACTTCACCTTGGGCTCGGCCGCCGTCGGTGCCCGGTCGCCCGACGACGCCGACTCGGATCCGCCGGCCGACGCCTGCGCCGACGCGGATGACGGCGGCGGGGCCGATGGCGGCCCGGCCGAGTCGGCGTGGTCATCCCGACCCGCCGTCGTCGCGGCCTCGCTGCCGCCCGCCTTGGCGGCCGCCTTCGTCCTCGCCGCGGCTCCCCGGTCCTTCTTGGCCCAGCCGGAACCCTTGAAATGGACGGCCGGCGCTGCGAAGCCCTTGCGCAACACCCCGCCGCACACCGGACATGCCTCCGGGCCATGGCCGTGGATCCCGTGGACGACCTCCATCTCATGCCCGCAGGCAGTGCAGATGTAGTCGTAGGTCGGCACGGGTCGGGGAACCTCCTCGGAACGCGCTCGGTCGATCGGCTCGGCGGCTAGCCGCGCAGGAGGCGCATACCGCACTTCGGGCAGTAGAACGCTCGCTCGTGGCCCGACGCGAAGCCGCAGTGGGCGCAGACCAGACCGCCGCGGCCGGCCGCCGGCACCGGCCGCTCGATCTGGGTGACGCCCATCGCGTACTGGTTAGCCAGGATGTTGGTGAACAGTCCGGCCAGGATCCGCGACCCGATCCGGTCGGTATCCCCGCGGACTCCGCGCCCGCCCCAGCCCACGACGGCCCGAACGATCATGTCGCCGGTCGCCTCGTCCCAGTGACTGGCCACGCCGCCGACGACCGCGCTGTACTCGGGGTAGCCCGATGTGTCGATCTCACCGTCGAGGAGCGCGCACACGAACGTGTCGAAGGCCAGGTCCACGGCGTCGATCGACTCGAGGACGACCAGGGCATGTCGGGTGATCGGCGAGTGGACGTGGTGGGCATTGAGCCACTGCATCGCCTCGGACGGCCGGACGATCGTCGGCGTGGCCTGGCTGAATTCGATCGGCAGCGGCTCGACCACCTCGATCTCGCTGAGGGCCAGGCCGACGAGCATCCCCGGCAGCTCGTCCATCGCCCGCGGCCCGGCCTTGAACCGCACGCCTTCGCTGCTCTTGCCGGCGTAGTACAGCTTGAGGATGTAATCCTGGGCGGACACCTCCTCGGGGATCGGCACGGGCGCCGGCGGCTGGGCGTCGGACCCATCCCCCGACTTTCGCTTCAGGAATTCGAGCGGCACGAGCGGGACCCTCTGGCTGGCGGGACTGGACCGTATGGTAGCAGCGGACCGGGCGCGCTCGACACGGAGCGGCCGACCGGTCCCCCGAGCCCGCTCGGTCGGTCCCGGATCGGTCCTCGCCCGATCACGTCCGCAGGCGCCGCGTGAGTCGCTCGACCTGATCCTCGAGCTCCGCCGCGCTGGTCCGGGCACCGGCCACGATCGCCGGCGGGGCCTTCGACGTGAACGCCTCGTCGGCCAGGCGGGCACGGGCGGCCGCCAGGTGCCGTTCGGCCTCGGCGAGCTCGCGCTCGAGTCGCGTCCGCTCGGCCCGCTCGGCGGCCGGATCGACGACGCCGGCCGCGATCCTGGCCTCGAGGTCCCCGGCCATGACGGCGAGCGAGCCCGGACGGTCCGCGGCCGCGAACGCGGATCGGTCGGCGTGCGCGACGAGTGGCTCGAGCCGGGTCATCCGGCCGATCGCCGGGGTGAGTGCGGCGAACGCCTCGGTCAGGTCGGTCGGGACGAGGACGTCACCGGGTCGTCGCTCCACCGCGGCGATGCCCGCCGTCGAACGGGCGTTGCGGACCTCGCCGATGAGGTCGCGGATCCGGTCGACCGCCCGTTCGCCGGGTCCGTCGAGCAGGCCGGACCAGGCCGCCGGGTCGGGCCAGTCGGCCACGATCAGGAGCTCGGGATCGGCCTCGTCGTGCGGGGTCGCCGACCAGATCGCCTCGGTCAGGTACGGGAGGACTGGGTGGAGCAGGCGGAGCAACCCGTCGAGCACCTCGACCAGCGTCCACCAGGTCGCCTCGCGCTCGGCGTCGGACGACGCCGGATCGCCGAGCCGAACCTTGGCGAACTCGAGGCCCCAGTCGCAGAACCCGTTCCAGGTCATGTCGTAGAGCAGGCGGGTCGCCTCACCGAACGCGAACTCGTCCATCGCCGCGTCGACGCCGGCCACGGTGGCCGCCATCCTCGAGCGGAGCCAGCGGTCCGACGGTCCGAGTCGGGCCTGGTCGGGCGCCCGTCGCGCCGCGTCCGGGGCGATGCTCGCCGGTCGGGCTCCGAGCACGAACCGGGCGGCGTTCCAGAGCTTGTTCCCGAAGTTGCGCGCGTTCTCCAGCTTCTCGCGGCTGAACTTCTGATCGTTCCCGGGCGAGATCCCGTGGATGAGCGCGAAGCGCAGCGCGTCGGCGCCGATCTCGTCGATCGCGTCGAGCGGGTCGACCACGTTGCCGACGGTCTTGCTCATCTTCGCGCCGGTCCCGGCCCGGACCAGGCCGTGGAGGTAGACCGTCTCGAACGGCGCCTCGTCGAGGAAGTGGATCCCGAGCATCATCATCCGGGCGACCCAGAAGAAGATGATGTCGTAGCCGGTCTCCATGACCGTGCCCGGGTAGAACCGGCCGAGGTCGGCCGTGTCGTCCGGCCAGCCGAGCGTCGAGAACGGCCACAGGCCCGAGCTGAACCAGGTGTCGAAGATGTCCTCGTCCTGGACGAGCTCGGCGGCGGGGCGTCCGCACGCCTCGCAGGCGGTCGGTCCGCCGACCTCGTCGGACACGGTCACGTGTCCGTCCGGGCAGTACCAGGCCGGGATCCGGTGCCCCCACCACAGCTGCCGGCTGACGTTCCAGTCCCGGATCTCGGTCAGCCAGTGCTCCCAGACCTTGACGAAGCGCTCGGGCAGGATCCTCGTCCGTCCGGTCCGGGTGGCCTCGAGGGCCCGCGCGGCGAGCGGCTTCGTCCGGATGAACCATTGGGTCTTCAACCGCGGCTCGATGACGTCGTTCGACCGCTGACACCGACCGATGATCATCTCGTGGGGCTTCGCCTCGACGAGGTCGCCAAGCGCCTCGAGGTCGGCCAGCACGCGGTCGCGCGCGACGTAGCGGTCCAGCCCCGCGTACGGCCCGGCGGCGGCGTTCAGGCTCGCGTCGTCGTCCATGACCGTGATCGACGGCAGGCCGTGGCGCAGGCCGGTGGCGTGATCGTCCGGGTCGTGTGCGGGGGTGATCTTGACGGCACCCGTCCCGAAGTCGCGCTGCACGACCGGGTCGGCGATGATCGGGACCGGCCGATCCACGAACGGGATGACCACCCGCTCCCCCACCAGGGCGGCATACCGCGGGTCGTCGGGGTGGACCGCCACGGCGACGTCGCCGAGGATCGTCTCCGGCCGGGTGGTCGCGACCGAGATCGTCCGGTCCGGGTCCGACCGACCGTCAGCGTCGAGCAGGTGGTAGCGGACGGTCCAGAGCGTGCCCGTCTCGGGCGTCGGGACCACCTCGAGGTCGCTGACCGAGGTTCGGCACCCCGGGCACCAGTTGATGAGCGCCTCGGTCCGGTAGGCCAGGTCGTCCCGGTACAGCCGGGTGAAGGCCGTGCGCACCGCCTTCGACGAGACGTCGTCCATGGTGAACCGGGTCCGGCTCCAGTCGAGCGACGATCCGAAGCGCCGGCTCTGGCGCAGGATCGTCTCGCGCGTCTCCGCGACGAACGCCTCCATCCGCTCGAGGTATCGCTCCCGACCGAGGCTCGCCCTCGACTCCCCGTTCGCGGCGATGATCCTGTCGAGCACGACCTGGGCGCCGATCGAAGCGTGGTCGAGGCCGGGTAGCCACAGCGTCGGGCGTCGGAGCATCCGCGCCCGGCGGATCATGACGTCCTCGATGTCGGCCGTGAGGGCGTGCCCGATGTGGAGGGCACCGGTCACGTTCGGCGGCGGCTGGACGATGACGAACGGAGCCTTCGACGGGTCGGCGCGCGATCCCGCGCCGTCCGGGGCGAAGACGTCGGCGGCCAGCCAGCGCTCATAGATCGCGGTCTCGACCTCGGCCGGCGCGTAGGCCTTGGGAAGGTCGGTCGGTCGGTCCATCGCGCTGTCGGTCATCGTCGTCGCCTCGTGAGAATCGAACGCCCCGGTCGTCCAGCGGACGAACGGGGTCGTGGTACCACCTGCTGGTTCGAGCCCGGGCGCTCGACGGTCATCCCGCCGGCGACCTCCCGGTCTCCTCGGGGCGCGCTATCGGACGCCGACCGCACGGCTCGCGAGCGACGTTCACGGACCGGTCACCCGCGCGGCTCACACCGTCCCGCGCTCGCTTCGGGCCCTGGTCCGCTACTCCTCTCGGTCACCGCCGTGAGGCACAGACTGTAGCACGGGCCCCGTCGTCCTCACCGGCTGACGAGGGGGACGAGCCAGCGGACCCCGAGCGGCGGCACGGGGATCGGTCGGTCGATCGGCAGGTGAGCTCCGTCGAGGAGGTCGACCAGGGTCCCCGACGTCAGCGCGACGGCCGCGCCGATGTCGGCCGACCGCTCCGTCTCGGTGAAGTTGCTCAGGGCCATCAGGTCGCCGGCCGGATGACGGCGAGCGAAGGCGAAGATCCCCGGGTCGCCGCTGTCGAGGATGTCAAGGGGCATCGCGGCGTGGAGCTGGGGAGCGCCGCGTCGGGCCGCGACCAGGCGGCGGACGTCCTCGAACACGCGGCCCTCGATCGTCTCGGGTCGGTGCCGCTCCTCGGCGACCCGCCAGTCCATGACGGGACGGTGGAGCCAGCGATTGTCCGCGACGCGGTCCGGATCGTCGGCGTAGGACCGATCGTTGCGCAGGCCCAGCTCATCGCCCATGTAGATGAGCGGGACCCCGTCCCAGGCCATGATCAGGGCGTGACCGAGGCGGATCCGGGCGATCGCGTCGTCGACGCGTCGCGGATCGCCGGCTTCCAGCGCCGCCTCGAGACCGGCCAGGCTGGCGAACGTCCCACTGACCCGGCTGTCTCCGGTCGCCGGGACGTGGTTGAACAGGGCCCCCCTGGCGAACGAGCCGGGGAAGACGCCCGTGTAGAAGTCCGACAGGAACGACCGGTGGGCTTGGCCGCCCCAGCCGACGCGGGCGGCGTCCTCTTCGGTGATCGCCCAGCCGATGTCGTCGTGGCAGCGGATGTAGGTGGCCCAGGCGGTCGTCGCGGGCTTCCGGGGCAGGCCGCGGAGGACCTCCGTCATCAGCCGGGTGTCGCGGGTCGCGAGCGACGACCAGAACTGGACCATGAGGCTGTTGTGGTAGGCCATGTCCGAGACCCGGCCCTGGTGCCGACCGAGCCCGAGGTAGGCGGGGAGGTGGTCCGGTGCGACGATCGCCTCCGCCTTCAGGATCACGGCCGGTGCCGCGATCCGCGCGCAGGCCCGGATGGCCTGGAGCAGGTCGTGGACCTCCGGCTGATTCTGGCAATCCGTGCCGAGCCGTTTCCACATGAAGGCCACGGCATCGAGCCGGAAGACCTCGACGCCACGGTTGGCGAGGTCCAGCAACCCGTCGACCATCTCGATGAACACGGTCGGGTTGGACCAGTCGAGGTCCCACTGGAACGGATTGAAGGTCGTCCAGACCCAGCGTCCGTCGCCGAGCGGCGTGAAGTTCCCCGGGGCCAGCTCGGGGAACACATCGGGCAGGGTCAGCTCGTATTCGTCGGGCTGGGTCCGGTCGGGGAAGATGAGGTACATCGCCGCCGCCTCGGGATCCCCGGCCCGGGCCGCCGTGGCCCAGGCGTGCTCGGACGCGGTGTGGTTGAGGACGAGGTCGACGCACAGGCTCATGCCCCGCCGGCGCAGCTCGGTGCACAGGTGGTCGAGGTCGTCGATCGTGCCCAGGCTCGGGTCGACCGATCGATAGTCGGTGACCGCATACCCGCCGTCCGTCTCGCCGTCGCGCGTCCGCAACAGCGGCATGAGGTGCAGGTAGCGGACCTGCAGCTCCTCGAGATAGTCGACGTGCCGCTCCACGCCGGCGATCGACCCGGCGAACCTGGCCGGATAGCAGACGTAGCCGATCATCGAGGGGTCCTGGAACCAGTCGGGTCGGAGGATCCGCTCGCCGTCCAAGGTCCGCAGCGCCGGTCGTCGGTCGCGATGCCGCCGGGCGAGCGCTCGGATGAGCCGCTCGAGGCCGGTCGCACCATCGGATCGGTCCCCGTAGACGAGGCCCCAGCTCTCGACCAGGTCAGGCCACCAGCGGGCCAGACGCAGCGTGAACGGCTCGATGTCGCGCTCACCCAGCGCGGCCAGCTCGTCCGTGGCGATGGTCGTGGCGCGCTCGAGCGTCAACGGTGACGGCCCGCGCCGCGTGACGGTCGTCATCGAACGGCCGGCGGCGCCGTGCTGAGACGGATGACCAGGCTGATCTCCTGGACCTCGCGCAGTGGGGTCATCGGCCCGTTGTCGAGCCCGAGGAGCAAGCGCTGCGCCGGCCCGCGCGCCCGATTCGAACAGCGGCTGCCGGATCGTGGTCAGATGAAGATGATCGGCCAGGTCCAGATCGTCGTAGCCGGTCACGGACAGCTCGTCCGGGATGGAGATCCCGAGCGCGTCGGCGGTCTCGATGACGCCGGCCGCCTGGGTGTCGCTCGCACACACGATGGCCGTCGGCGGGTGTCGTCCGACGAGCATCCGACGCGACAGCTCCGCCGCTCGTCCACGGGAGTGGCCGCCCACCGCGACGAGCCGTTCGGGAGCCACCAGCCCGGCCGCCCGCATCGCCCGTCGGAAGCCGGTCAGGCGGAGACGACTCGAGGTGAAGGCCAGGGGCACCCGAGGGATGTCACCGATGAACCCGATCCGGCGATGGCCGAGGTCGATCAGGTGCTCGGTGGCGAGCCGGCCGCCGCGTACGTCGTCGGACACCACGCGGGGCAGCGCCCGATGGTGGGCATCGACCAGCACGGTCGGAAGCCCGGATCGCTGGATGCGCTCGAACTCGCTCGCGTGCGGCGACAACGACACCACGATCAGACCGTCGACGCGCTCGCTACGGGGGAGATCGCGGAAGACGGCGTCCCGCCGGTCGGCGGTCTCGATGTTGAACACGACCATGTCGTAGCCGGCCGCGACCAGGGCGAACTCGATCCCGCGCAGGCGTTCGACCGCGGATGGTCGGGTCAGGTACGGCAGGATCACGGCGATCGTCTGGGTCCGGCGCAGGCTCAGCCTCCGAGCGGTCGGGTTCGGGACGAAATCGAGCTCGCTGATGGCCGCCAGGACCCGCGCCCGCGTCCCCGGGTCGACATTGGCGCGGTCGTTGAGGACGCGGCTGACGGTCCCGCGGCCGACGCCGGCGAGGCGCGCGACATCCCCGATGGTCACGCCCATGGGACGCTGCCTCGTGCGGTCGCGCGCGACCGCGCCCGCACACCGGCCCGGGGATCGGCTGCGAGGTGAGCGCCGGCCATCAGGCGAGCGTCGATCCGTTCGCCCGTGCCACGGTCGAATACCACGCCGCGCTGGCCTTCGGGATCCGACGCAGCGTCCCCGGCTCCACGGCGACGAGCCCGAAGGTCTTCGTGTATCCGAACGCCCACTCGAAGTTGTCGAGCAGCGTCCAGACGAGATAGCCCCGGACATCGACGCCCCGGTCGATGGCCGCGCCGAGCGCCAGGATGTGCGCCCGCAGGTAGTCGATCCGGGCCCGGTCGTCGTAGGTGCCGTCCGGGCCGGGCTGCTCGGTCAGGGCACAGCCATTCTCGGTGATCATCATCGGGAGACCGGGATACTGGTCGTGGAGTCCGCTGAGGACGGCCGTGAGCCCGGTCGGCGCGATCCCCCAGCCCATCGGCGTCCGGCCCCAGCCCGGATCGGAGCGAGGCTCGGCGCGGGCCTTGAGCAGCGATCCGTCGACATCGAAGGAGATCGACTCCGCGTTGTAGTAGTTCACGCCGAGCAGGTCCAGCGGCTGCCGGATGTCCTCGAGGTCGCCAGGTCGGACGTCCGGGCCGTGACGACCGATCCAGTCCATGAGGGCTGCGGGATAGCGGCCGTGCACGATCGGATCGAGGAACAGGTCGACCGAGTTGGAGCGGACCCGGTCGCGGGCGGCCAGGTCGGCATCGGAGTCGCTCGCCGGGACGTACCACTGCGGGTTGAGGGCGATGCCGATCCGCCCATCCCCAGCGCTTGCCCGGAATCGTTGGACGGCCCGGCCGTGGGCCAGCAGGAGGTGATGGGCGACCTGGTACCCGGCGGACCAGTCGCACCCGCCGGGCGCGTGATGCCCCGTGGCGTGACCCAGGAACGCCTGGCACCAGGGCTCGTTGTGGGTCAGCCAGGTCGCCACCCGATCGCCGAGGCGATCGAACATGATCCCGGCATAGTCGACGAACGCCGCGACCGTCTCACGGTCCCGCCACCCGCCCGCCGCCTCGAGGGCGAGCGGCAGATCCCAGTGGTTGAGCGTCGCGACCGGGGCGATCCCGGCCGCCAGCAGCTCGTCGACCAGGCGATCGTAGAAGTCGAGGCCGGGCTCGTTGACGGGGCCCCGGCCCGCCGGGAGGATCCGCGGCCAGGCGATCGAGAAGCGGTAGGCGCCGATGCCCAGCGAGCTCATCAATGCCACGTCGTCCGGCATCCGCCGGTAGTGGTCGCAGGCGACGTCACCGGTCGACCCGTCGACGATGCGGAACGGGCGACGGACGAAGGCGTCCCAGACGCTCATCCCCCGCCCGTCCTGGTCCCACGCCCCTTCGATCTGGTAAGCGGACGAGGCGACCCCCCAGACGAATCCGTCGGGAAACGCCACGGCTACCCCTTCACGGAGCCCGCCAGGAGCCCTCGAACGAAGTAACGCTGCAAGGAGAAGAAGACCACCAGCGGCAGGAGCATCGACACGAAGGCGCCGGCGGTCAGCAGGTGCCAGGCGTCACCGCGCGACCCGACGATCTCGACGAGACGCTGCGTCACCACCTGGGTGTCCGACTTGGTGCCGATGAAGATCAGGGCCACGAGGTAGTCGTTCCAGACCCACAGGAACTGGAAGATCGCGAACGCGGCCAGGGCCGGGACCGACAGCGGCATGATCAGCCGCCAGAACGTCTGGAAGTGCGAGGCACCGTCGATGAACGCCGATTCCATGATGTCTCGCGGGAGCTCGGCGATGTAGTTGTAGAGCAGGAAGATCGCCAGGGCCAGGCCGAATCCGGTGTGCGCCAGCCAGACCGCCAGATAGGTCCCGTTGAGGCCGATCGCCACGTAGTCGCGAAGGATCGGCACCAGCGCGATCTGGAGGGGAACGACCAGCATCGCCACGACGAGCATGAACAGGACGGCGCGTCCGGCGAAGCGCATCCAGGCGAACCCGTACGCCGCGAAGGCGGCGATCAGGATCGGGATCAGGGTCGACGGGATCGCGACGATCAGGCTGTTGAGGAACGCCCCGCTCATGTCGTCGCCGTGCACGGTCTGCACCGACCCGTCGGCCGCGGTGAGCTGGTAGTCCTTGCCGGTCAGCACCTTGCCGTAGTTGTCGAGGGTGAAGTTCGTGTTCATGATCAGCGCCGTCTGCTGGACCTCGATCCGGCCGGCGCGCTTGTTGCCGATCCAGATGACCTGCCGGCCGTCGGGCGTCTTGATGCCGGCTCGGAACTGATCGAACGTGCCGCTGGCCCCCTCGATCGTCATCACGCCGCTGGTGTCGAGCCCGGCCGGGATCGGGATCTCCGACACCTTCACCTCGTCGGGATGCGGGAAGACCGTCCACCAGCCGCTGGTCTGGAGGTCGTCGGGCAGGCGGACGGACGAGACGAGCAGGCCCACGGTCGGGATCAGCCAGACGAAGCAGATGAAGATGAGCGCCGTGTTGATGATGATCGACGCGCGCCGTGTCCCCGGACGTTTCATCGGAAGCCCGCCTGGCTACGGAAGCGGCGAAGGTTGTAGATCATCACCGGGATCACCGCGATCAGGAGGATGACCGCGAGCGCGGACCCGACCCCGAAGTTCCGGTTGGTGAAGTACTGCCGATAGAACTCCGTCCCGATCACGCCGGTCCCGAACTGGCCGCCGGTCATGACGATGACGACATCGAAGATCTTCAGAGTCAGGATGATGACCGTCGTCGAGACGGTGATGATCGTCCCCCGGATCGACGGGATCGTGACCCGGAAGAACACCTGTCGCTCGGACGCTCCGTCGACCCGCGCCGCTTCCGTCAACTCGGCGGGGATGCCCTTGATCGCCGCCGAGAAGAGGACCATCGCGAACCCGACCTGGAGCCAGACCATGATCACGATCAGGAACAGGTTGTTCCAGGGCTGCAGGAGTGTGGTCCACGGTTGCGGCTGGCCACCCAGGGCGGTGACCCCCGCGTCGAGCAACCCGATCTGCGGCTGGCCGGCCTCCCGATAGACGTAGACGAAGTTCCAGATGATGCCCGCGCCGACGAACGAGATCGCCATCGGCATGAAGATGATGGCCTTGGCCAGGGACTCGAACCGACTCCGGTCGGCGAGGACCGCGATCACCAGGCCGAACCCGACCACGAGGGAGGTCCCGATGACGAGCCACAGCAGGTTGTTCCGGAAGACCTCGCGCATCGCCGGATCGTTGAAGATCGTGATGTAGTTGCCGAGCCCGATGAACTTCGTGCTGTCTGAGTTGAACAGGCTGATATACAGCGTCCGGAGGGTCGGCAGCGCCAGGAACCAGATGAGGATGGCGAGGGCCGGTCCGACGAACAGGTACGGCAGGATGCGCGAGCCGACCCGCTCCGGGAGCCTGGCCAGGAACCAGTTCATCACCCAGTAGATGAGCGCGACCCCGCCCACGCCCCAGATGACGGCGATCGTCCCGGTGACCACCTTGGGGGCGTCGTTCTGGCGCAGGAACAGGAACCCCTGCCACAGGATCGCGAACGCGATCAGCGGCACGAGGATGGAGATCAGGACGCGCCCGGCGATGGTGAGCGCCCACAGCGCTCCGCGCACCGGCCGGTCGACGTCCGCGGCGAGGTTCTCCGTCACGAGGTCCCTCCCAGATCGCCTTCACCGACCCTGAGGGTCGGCGTCAGAACCGTAGGGGAAATCGAGACCCTGGATCGAGGACGTGGGTCCCCGACCCAGGGTCGGTGATCGGTCGGTCGTCGCTAGGCGACGCCCGACGCTACGGCGTCGTCGGCCAGGCCGCGTCGATGTTCTTGAGCGCGGTGTCCAGATCCTCCTTGCCGGAGATCCAGCTGGTGAACTCCTTCCATTCGGCCCCGGAGCCGACGGCGCCCGGCATGAGGTCCGAAGCGTCGAAGCGGACGGCGGAGGCGTTCTGGATGGTCTTGCCGATGAACGCGGAGATCACGTCAGTCCCGTACCAGGCGGGATCCGCATCCTTCTGCGGGGCGATGGCGCCACCGGCGGCCATCCACGTCTTGAGGTGCTCGCCCTTCGTGAACCACTCCATCACGGCCATGGTCTCGGGCTTGTCGGTGAACGCAGCCCAGATGTCGCCGGCCACGAGGACCGGAGTGCCGTACTGCGGGTCGAGACCCGGGAGGTAGAAGACGTCGTAGTCGACGCCCGGCTTGGCCGAGGACGGGAAGAACGAGGTGATGAAGTTGCCCTGGCGATGGAGCCAGCACTTGGGCGGATCGGTGAACATCGCCTTGGGCGCGTCGCCGAAGGCTGTCGAAACGATGCCGGCCGCTCCACCGTTGACGAGCTTCGGGTTGAGGAACAGGTCGCCGACCTTCTGAGCCGCCGCCTTGACCTCGGGCGAGCTGAACGGGAGCTTGTGGGTGACCCAGTCGTCGTAGTTCTGGAGGCTGGTCGTGCGGAGCATGAACTCCTCGAGCCAGTCCGTGACGGGCCAGCCCGTCGCGGCGCCGGACTCGATGCCGATGCACCACGGCGTGTCGCCGTCCTTGACGATCTGGTCCTGCAGCGCGGTCAGCTCATCCCACGTCGTCGGGACCTTGTAGCCCGCCGCGTCAAAAGCCTTCTTCGGGTACCAGACGAAGCTCTTGCCGTTCACCCGCTCCCAGACGCCGGCCATGATGTTGCCGGCGGCGCCGGGCATCGTGGCCATGTCGAGCCACGACTGGGTGTAGTTCGCCTTGAGAGCGGTCTGGTCGAGCTTGTCGGTCAGGTCGATGACCTTGCCGGCCTTGGCGAAGCTCGCGAGCAGGCCTGGCTGCGGGAAGTCCGCGATGTCGGGGGCGTTGTTGCCGTCGACCTCGGCCGAGATGACCGCCTCGAACTGCTTGGTGCCCGCGTAGTCGATGACGATGCCGGTCTGGTCCGTGAAGTCCTTGAACATGGCGTTCATCTTCACGGCATCGGCATCGACGGCCGGTCCGGTGGCCGTCACGTGCTTGCCCTTGAACTCACCGGCCAGGGCGCGCTCGAGGAACGTCCCGGTGCCGGCGGACGGGGCGGCGGACCCGCCGGCCGCCTGGGACGCGGCGGTGGTCGGCGCTGCGACCGACGCAGCTGCGGACGGGGTCGCCGAGCTACTACTGCATGCTGTCGCCACGAGGGCGATGACGCCCAGCGCAGCGACGATACGCATTCTCACCTTGGATCCTCCTCCATACACGACGACCGGTTCGCGTGGAACCGGTACCACGGCACCGTAGCACGGGCGCGGTCGTGGGCACAATACTAGACTCCGGCACCGTCGTGAACCAGTCGAATCGACGGGCCGGACGGCCCCAAATGGGAAGCCTTCTGGCAGGGTCGGCCACGGGATCCGCCAGGCCGGGCGGGCGCCATCGGCTCGGCGAGCTAGGCGGTCTCGCCCCGCTCCGCGAGCAGCTCGGCGTAGTTCGTCTCATCGACCCCGCTGTCGATCTCCGACTTCGTCAGGAGGAGCGGCGTCCGACCCTCGCGGATGGTCTCCTCGGTGATGATGCACTTGCGGATGTCGGTCCGCTCGGGGATGTCGTACATCACCTCGAGGAGCGATTCCTCGACGATCGAGCGCAGGGCCCGGGCGCCGGTCTTGCGGTCCAGCGCGACCTCGGCCGCGGCCTCGAGCGCGCCGGGCGTGAACACCAGCTCGACCTTGTCCAGGCTGAGGAAGCGCTGGAACTGCCGGGTGACCGCGTTCTTCGGCTCGGTCAGGACCCGGACCAGGTCCTCCTGGGTGAGCGCCGACAGCGTGACGACCACGGGCAGGCGGCCGACGAACTCCGGGATCAGCCCGAACTTCAGGAGGTCCTCCGGCATCAGCCGGTCCAGGATCCGGCCGCGATCGTGCTTGGTCATCTGCGACTCGGCGCCGAACCCGATCGACTTGCGCCCGACCCGCTCCTCGACGATCTTCTCCAGCCCGTCGAAGGCGCCCCCGCAGATGAACAGGACGTTGGTCGTGTCGATCTGGATGAAGTCCTGGTGCGGGTGCTTCCGGCCGCCCTGCGGCGGGACGTTGGCCACCGTCCCCTCGAGGATCTTCAGGAGCGCCTGCTGGACCCCCTCGCCGGAGACGTCGCGGGTGATCGACGGGTTGTCCGCCTTGCGCGCGATCTTGTCGATCTCGTCGATGTAGATGATCCCGCGCTGGGCCCGGGCGACGTCGAAATCGGCCGCCTGGATGAGCCGGAGCAGGATGTTCTCGACGTCCTCACCGACATAGCCGGCCTCGGTCAGGCTGGTCGCGTCGGCGATGCAGAACGGCACGTCGAGGACGCGAGCCAGCGTCTGGGCCATCAGCGTCTTGCCCGAGCCGGTCGGCCCGACGAGGAGCACGTTCGACTTCTGGAGCTCGACCTCGTCGACCGAATGGCCGGCGTTGATCCGCTTGTAGTGGTTGTAGACGGCGACCGACAGGACCTTCTTGGCGCGCTCCTGGCTGATCACGTACTGGTCGAGCGCGGCCTTGATCTGGCGCGGGTTGGGGAGCTTGGCACTCTGAGGACGCGCTTTCGGCGCCTCAAGCATCTCCTCCTCGATGATCTCCTGGCACAGGTTGATGCACTCGTCGCAGATGTAGACGCCCTGGCCCGCGATCAGCTTGCGGACCTGTTCCTGGCTCTTGCCACAGAAGCTGCAGCGGTACGGGACCTTGGGTCCCTTGGAGCTGCTGGTGGTCGACATCCGCCCTTGGCCCGTGCCTTCCTAGTCCTTGCTCTTCTTCGACGGAGGCGGCTCGGCCTTGGGCTCGTCCGGCGTCGCGCCGCCGGTCAGGCCGAGGTCGCGCGCCTGGGCGATCAGGGAATCGCCGGTCGCCGAATAGACCGCGTCGATGATGCCATAGTCCTTGGCCTGGTCACCACTCATGAAATAGTCCCGATCGGTGTCTTTGATCACCTTATCGAGCGGCTGACCCGTGTGCCGGGACAGGATCTGGTGGTTGACCTCGACAAGGTGCTCCCACTCCTTCATCTGGATGATCGCATCGGCCGGGTTCCCGCGGAAGCCGCCCGACCCCTGGTGGATCATGATCCGGCTGTTGGGCAGAGCGTAGCGCTTGCCGGGCGCGCCGGCCGCCAGCAGGACCGCCGCCATGGAAGCTGCCATGCCGATGCAGATGGTGCTGACCGGGGCGCGGACGTACTGCATCGTGTCGTAGATGGCCAGGCCCGAGGTGACCACGCCGCCGGGCGAGTTGATGTACAGGCTGATGTCGCGCTCGGGATCCTCGGATTCGAGGAACAGGAGCTGGGCGATGACGAGGTTGGCGATGTGGTCCTCGATCGCGTCGCCCAGGAAGATGATCCGCTCCCGGAGGAGCCGCGAGTAGATGTCGTAGGCGCGTTCCCCCCGGCTGGAGGACTCGATCACCATCGGCACGAGCATGCTGGGACTCCCTCGGGACGGCTGGACGGTCTCGGTCACGCCGGATCGGCGGCCGGGCTGGAGCTGATCGGTTCGGGCTCGGCGGAGACAGGTGCCGCCTCGGCCTCCCCGTCTTCGCCCGTCTCGAGGACGATCGATGGGTCGGTCGCGCCGATCGCCGCAGCGGCGGCCGCGGTCGCATCGACCGCAGCGGACTCGTCGTCCTGCTCGGCGTGCGGCAGCGCCGGATGGTCGGGGTGGTCCGCCAGCCAGCGATCGATCAGGCCCTCGACGGTGCGTGTCCGCCGAAGAGTGCTCCGGATGAAGTTCCGGCCGCGCTCCGAGTCGAAATAGGCGATCGTCCGCGGGTCGTCGGCGTAGCGGATCCGGGCCGTGGCGATCTCGTCCTCGACATCGGCGTCGGTGATGTCGGTGCTCTCGACCTCGGCGATCTTCGACAGCACCAGGAGCGTTTTGACCCGGGTCTCCGAGCGCGGACGGAACTCCGTGTGCAGATCGGCCTCCGTCTGATTCATCGCCTTGAGATAGGCCGGTTCGGCGATCCCCTGGCGAGCGAGCGTCGAGCGGAACTCGTCGTGCATGACCTCGACCTCCTGGTCGACCAGGATGTCGGGCAGCTCGACCGTCGCGTTCCCCACGGCGTACTCGATGATCCGATCGGCGAAGCCGTGGCGGGCCTTGTCGAGGGCGTTCCGCTCGAGGCGGTGGCGGACCTCGACCCGGAGCGCCGCCAGGTCGGCGAAGTCGCCCATCGAGCGGGCGAACTCGTCGTCCAGCTCGGGCAGGACCTTCTCGCGGAGCTCCTTGAGGTCGACCGCGAAATGGGCGGTCCGGCCGGCCAGGGTCGGCTCGCCGTAGTCGGCCGGGAAATCGATGTCGAACTCGGTCGAATCCCCGACCGACAGCCCGGCGACATGCGACTCGAACCCGGGGATGAGCCGCTCCTCGCCGAGGATGAGCGGCATCCGTTCGGACGAGCCGCCGTCGAACGGCACCCCGTCACGGGTGCCGACGAAGCCGATCACGGCGTAGTCGCCCGTCTCGGCCGGCCGGTCCTCGACCGGGCGGAGCGATGCGTTCTGGTCGCGCAGCTCGTCGATCACGGTCTCGACCTTGAGGTCGTCGATCGACTCGATCTCGGGCAGGAACTTGAACCCGGTGTAGTCCCCGAGGACGACCTCCGGCGGGATCTGGACCGTCGCCGTGAACTTGAACGGCTTGCCCTCCTCGGCCTGGACCACGTCGACGCTGGCCTGGGCGAGCGGGACGATGCCCTTCTCGCGGAGAGCGTCGCGGTAGGCGTCCTGGAGGAGGATGTCGACGGCCTCGTCGAGGACGGCGGTCGGGCCGAGGACCCGTTCGAGCATGAACCGCGGAGCCTTGCCTGGTCGGAAGCCCGCGACGCGGGTCTTGCGGGCAAGTCGGCGGACGGCCTCGTCCATGGACCGGTCGAGGCGGTCGGGCGGCAGCTCGACCTCGAGCAGGACGGACGAGTGGGGGGCGGGCGTGGTGGTGACGATCATCGCCCGGAGATTATAGGTGCGACCGGCGGAGTGGTAGGCGAGGTCGGGGTCGAACCGACACGCCCCTCACGGGGCACCGGCTCCTAAGGCCGGCGCGTCTGCCATTCCGCCACTCGCCCGGGGACAGGGTACAGGGCCCGACCAGCCCGTCGCGATCGTCGTCGGCCGGCTCGGCGGGGAGAGCGGGCTCAGGCCTTCGAGATCGGCCTCCGGATCGGGCGGCGTGGATCCGCGAGCCGGGCGCTTGAGGTCCCCGGCCGTCCCCGCCGCGATCCGACGAACGAGCTCGATGGCCGCCAACCTGCCTGCCGTCCGCATGGTCGACGCGACGACCTCGCTGCCGGCCCGGGAGACGTTCCGCTTGGCGTAGCTGCCCCGCTCGTCGAGGTAGTCGGCGAACGACCGCTCGATGGCGCCGCGGACCGCGTCGCCGTCGGGACCGAGCGCCCTGACGGCCTTCTCGATCTCGTCCGGCAGCATCGAGTCAGGGAGCGCGGTCGGCTTGCCGAAGACGGCCCGCCGGGCGCGACCGAGGACGCGTCCGGGACCGCCGACCACGAGGAAGGCAGCGGTGCCGGCGACCGCCGCCGACTTCATCGGGGCGCGCCGGACCTTGGCCGGGATGTCGACCGCCTCTCGGGTCGCGGGACCCATCCGTTCGGTCTCCTGCGCAAGGGCGTTGCGCGCCGCTAGGACTTCCGCTTGAGCGGCGCTCGTTCGCGCACCCACTCGATCGTCTCCTTCGCGCTGTCGATGGACTTGGACGGATAGAACTTGCGGCCCCACTGCTCGGGGTCGATCGAGGCCCGCTTCGCTTCGAGCCCGCACAGGGCGATCCAGGTGCCGAGCAGGACGGCGATCCCGAGGGCGACCGCCACGTTCCAGGCGAACGTGATCGCGCTGAACGCACCGAGCGCCGCCCCGGCGAGGCCGCCCAGGATGAAGCAGGTGATCGCGCTGCCGATGACCTGCCCGGCCGACCGACCTCCGCCGGTCTGGGTCCCCCCGAGCACGCCGACGATCGCTCCGAGGGCGGCGCCGACGACGGTGCCGACGACCAGCGGCCGGGTCGCCGGGTCGAGCCCTGGGGCGACGGCCACGCCGATCGCCTCCCACAGCCGGTTGAACACCCAGAAACCCGCGACCAGGGTGACGATCACCCCGACGATCGTCGACACGAGCAGCCCCCGGCCGAGATGACCGGCCGGGATGTCGAGCGCGATCAGCACGCTGACCAGGGCGATCGCCGCGGCCAGCTCGGTGAACAGGAGGATCCCCCAGCCCATCGAGCCGAACAACCACTCGCCGAGGAAGAGGCTGGACCCGACGGTGACAAGGATGATCGCGAAGATCGCCATCGCGACCGCAGCGCCGATGAGGCCTGCCACCCGGCCGATCTCCGCAAGGATCTCCTCGAGCTCGGCCCTCGCCAGCTCGATGTGCGCCGCGACCAGCCGTTGGGCGGCGTCGACGGTGGCCCACAGCTGCTCTCGGAACCCGCGCTTCGGCCCGCGATCGGGGGGTGGCTTACGCCCGCCGGGCGCGCCACCGGCCGGAGACCCTCCCGGGGGCGGAGGCGGAGGCTCGTCACCGCCGGCACCGCCCATGTCGGCCGGGGTCGGCTGCGGCTCGTTCGCGGCGGGGGGCTGGTCGTCCAGGGGACTGGCTCCGGAGGCGTTGGTTCGGTCTGGCCAGCCGATGATACCAGCGCGGTTCAGGCCGCCGGGGGGAAGGTCCGTTCGTCGAGGCGCTCTGCGGCGTCGAAGAAGGCGTAGGTCCGGCGGACGGCCGGGTCCACCGGGCGGACCGGTACCCCGGTGGCCATCCGCCAGAGCTCCCGTTCCAGCTCCTCGATCCGATCGACCAGCTCGGCGGGGCCGCGCGGCGTCGGGATGTCGGCGTAGGTGGGTCGGCGACCCGGGAACCGCACCTCGCTCTCCGGGACGCTGGGCAGGAACGCGAACACGATCCGGGCGTGGTCGAGCGCGGCCATCGAGCGGGTGTCGACCCGGGTCAGCCTCGGACCGAGCTCCATGATCCGGAGTCGCTCGCGATCCATCTCGGTCCGGGCCGCCTCGACCTCGGCAGGGTCCGCCGGCGGGTCGATCCGCCCTTCGGCGATCCTGCCGACCAGGTAGCGCAGCTCGGCGAGCTCGGCCATGTCGGACCGGAGCCAGCCGCGGACACCGGCCTCGATCGCTTCGACGTGGGGCAGGGTCGCGTCCGCGAGGAACGCCGACCCGCCGGCGGGAAGGTGCCCTTCCTGGAGCAGCCCATCGAGGACGAGGCGCGTGCTCCTGATGAGTTCGAGCACCCGGTCGAATTCCCAGAACCCGCTGCGATCCATCGCTGCCCTGCACCGCGCTGTGATGGTCCGGCGGGCCCGCGAACGCGGTGGCGGTTCCGCCGGTGTGGGGAGCCTGCCGCCCTCGACCGGGCGACGCACCTGCACGCAAGTACCACCCGAGAGTACCGGTTCCCGGTGCTACGCTGCCCGCCGATGGACCGCCAGCCCTCCTCAGCCGCGCGGCCGATCCTTACCGCCGAGGTGCTGTCGATCGGGTCCGAGCTGACGGCCGGCGAGACGGCCGACACCAATGCCGGTGAGCTCGCCCGGTCGCTGACCGAGAGCGGGGTGCGGGTGACGCGGTTGACCGCGCTGCCCGACCGGCGGGACGACGTCGAGGGGGCCTTCCGGGCGGGTCTCGAGCGGTCCGACCTCATCGTCTCGACGGGCGGACTGGGTCCGACCCCGGACGACCTGACCCGCGAGTCGATCGCGGCCGTCTGCGCCGAGACCCCGTCGGTGGACCCTGACCTGGAGCGCTGGCTGCGCGGGCTGTGGGAACGTCGCGGAATGCCGTTCGCGGAGATCAACCTCAAGCAGGCCTGGCTCATCCCGTCGGCCCGCGCCCTGCCCAATCCGAACGGGACCGCCCCCGGCTGGTGGGTCGATCGACCCGACGGACGGGTGGCGGTCCTGCTGCCCGGTCCGCCGCGCGAGATGCGTCCGATGTGGCGCGACCATGCGCTGCCCACGTTGCGGGACCGCGGTCTCGGGTCGGAGCAGGCGGTTCGCACGCTCCGCCTCGCCGGGATCGGCGAATCGGCGGTCGCCGACCGCCTCGGGGAGGCGATCCTCCGGGCGACGAACCCGGTCGTGGCGACCTATGCCCGGGCCGAGGCGGTCGACGTCCGTCTGTCCGCCGTCGGTCGGCCGCCCCAGAACGGCGTCCCGGGCCGCACCGCCGATGAGCTGCTCGACGAGATCGAGCCGGTCGTCCTCGACGCCGTCGGCGAGTTCGTCTGGGCTCGCGGTGCGACCACCTGGGCGGAGGCCGTCGGCGCCGCCCTCGCCGAGCGCGGATGGTCCCTGGCGACGTCCGAGACCGGCAGCGGCGGATCGCTCGTGGCGCTGTTCGGGGCTCGCGACTGGCTGGTCCGCAGCGAGACGGTCCCGGCGTCGCCCCGGTCCGGCAGCCCGGCCGAGCTGGCCCGGGCGGCGGCGCGGATCCGGACGGAGACCGGGGCGCAGGTCGGCCTCGCCGTGGCGGTCCGTGAGCGTGGGGCCGACACGGCGGTCTCCCTGGCCGTCGCCACCCCCGACCGAGTCGTCCGTCGCCGGAGCATGGCCTTCCTCGGCGGGGACCAGGGGCGGCTCCGGTCGGCCCTCATGGCGGCGGCCTTCCTGCTCGAGGCCGTCCGGGCGGAGCGGTAGTCCCGCGGCCGCCCCTCAGCGTCGGCCGATCAGCGCCGCGCGGTGCGTTCGAGCCCGGCCGGATCGACGATGACGAT
Source organism: uncultured Chloroflexia bacterium (assembly GCA_963781845.1). Lineage (GTDB taxonomy): Bacteria > Chloroflexota > Limnocylindria > Limnocylindrales > CSP1-4 > Chersky-267. The sequence goes on from CAWAHN010000009.1 coordinate 229,884, forward strand.
CGTGTCGCGCTCGAGCCGGATCAGGCCGTCGTCGACGAATTGTCCGAGCAGCTTGTTCACGCTCTGGCGGGTCGCCCCGATCATGGCCGCCAGGTCGCCCTGCGTCCACGACCCGCGGATCGTGATCGTGCCGTCGTCCTCCGCGACGCCCGAGCCCTGGGCGAGGCGAAGGAGCCGCGCCGCCATCCGCCCGGTCATGTCGAGGAAGTGGAGCTCCTCCACGTGGTCGGTCAGTCGGCGCAGCTCGCCGGCGAGCGCCGCGAGCAGGGCGTCGCGGGTCGCCGGCTCGGTGTCGATGAGCATCCGGAATCGCTCGCGCGGAAGGACCAGCGTCTCCGTCGGCTCGAGCGCCACCGCCGTGGCCGACCGGGGCGCGCCGTCGAGCAGCGCCAGCTCACCGAAGAAGGCCCCGGGCCGGACGGTGGCGAGGATGGCCTCCTCGCCCTCTTCCGACGGGAGCATGATCTTGACCGCGCCCGAGGTGACGATGAACAGGGAGTCACCCGGGTCGCCCTGGTGGAACAGGACCTCATTGCGGCGGAAGCGCCGCGTCCGCATCCCGGTCGCCAGGCGTTCGAGCGTCGAGTGATCGAGACCGGCGAACAGCTGCACGCGCTCGAGGGCCTCGATCGCCGGTCCCACCCCGTCCATCGTGCGATGGTACGCGCCCGTGGTGTCGGCGGACCGACACTTCCTACGTCGTCCTGCGGTTGCCGGGCCACGCTCGAGCCCCGATACTCGCCGGGTGACCTGCCTGTCCCGGGCCGCGCGCTGCGCCGTCGTCGGTTCGCCGTGCGACTGACCGTCCTCGGCTGCGGACCCGCCTCCCCACAGCCGGATACCCCCGCCTCGGGGCTCCTCGTCGAGTCGGGCAAGACGGCGATCCTGCTCGACTGCGGGCAAGGCGTCGCCGGTCGCCTGGTCCGCCGGCTCGAGCCGGCTCGGCTGACCGCGATCGTCATCGGCCACCTGCATGCCGACCATTTCATCGACGTCTCGGCGCTCCGCTATCGCTTCGCCTGGGCGGGTCGGACCGCCGCCCGCGTGCCGCTCCTCCTCCCGCCCGGTGGGCTCGCCCGATTCGCCGAGCTGGCCGGCGTCGTCAGCGAGCGACCGACCTTCTTCGACGATGCCTTCGAGGTCCGCGAGTACGACCCGTCGACGCCGGAACGGATCGGCGAGGTGGACGTGACCTTCGTCCGGGGGCGGCACTACGTCCCCGCCTGGGGCACGTCGCTGACCGGGCCGGACGGGTCGCGGATCGTCTATGCCGGTGACACCGGCCCGAACCCCGAGCTCGTGAATGCCGCCCGCGGCGCGGATCTGCTCGTGTGCGAGGCCACCCTCGCGTCCGCCATGGAGGACGATCAGGACGCCCGCGGGCACCTGACCCTCGACGAGGCGGTCGAACACGGTCGGGCGGCCGAGGTCAAGCGACTCCTGATCACCCACTACCCGTCGGCTCGTCACGCCGCGATGGCCGAACAGCTCGATCCGCTCGAAGGCTGGGCCGCGCTCGCCCGCCCAGATCTCGCGTTGACGGTCGCCCGACCGTCGGCCGGCGGGGCCGCCGGCTCGTCGGGGCGCGGCGGTCGGGCGACCGACCGGGGATCGATCCGGGCCGCACGCTGACGGCGCGGCGCGTCGAGCGCGGCGAGCGCCGCTAGGAGATCGACAGGACCGGGGCCTCGTTGCGGACCGCCGCGACGCTCATCCGGGCGGCCACCGTCCGGGCGAGCGACGTGAGTGCGACCGCAGCCGGACCCGGCTCCCGCTGGGCCACCACCGGGATCCCGACGTCGGCACCCTGGCGGACGGTCACGTCGAGCGGGATCGACCCGAGGAATCCGATGTCGTGCTCGAGCGCATATCGCTCGCCGCCACCCCGGCCGAAGATCTCGGTCAGCTCGCCGCAGTGGGAGCACACGAAGCCGGCCATGTTCTCGACGATCCCGGTGACCGGCACGTTCATCCGCCTGAGCATCGCGTGCGCCTTCTGGACGTCGAGGAGGGAGACCTCCTGCGGGGTCGTGACCAGCACGGCGCCGCTGATCGGTACCGCCTGGGCGAGGGTCAGCTGCGCGTCGGACGTCCCCGGCGGGAGGTCGATCACCAGGTAATCGAGCTCGCCCCACTCCACGTCACGCAGGAACTGCTGGATGGCACCGCCGACCAGCGGCCCCCGCCAGACGATCGGCTGTCCCTCCGGGACGAAGAACTGGATCGAGATGGTCTTGACCCCGTAGCGCTCGAGCGGGGTGATCTTGTTGCTGGCGCTGGCGACCGGCTGGCCCTCGAGGCCCATCATCAGCGGGACGTTCGGTCCGGTGATGTCGGCGTCGAGCAGACCGACCGATGCACCGGCCTGGGCCAGGGCGACGGCCAGGTTGACGCTGACCGTGGTCTTGCCCACGCCGCCCTTGCCCGACACGACGGCGATGACGTTCTTGACCCCCGGCAGGAGCGCTTCCGGAGTGGCGGCGCTCGCGCGCCGGACCATCGCGCCCCAGGTGATGGCGATCGACTCGGTCCCGATGTCCACCAGCGCCGCCCGGACGTTGGTCTCGATCTCGTCCTTGAGCGGGCAGGCCGGCGTGGTCAGCTCGATCGTCAGGGACACGGCGCGGTCGTCGATCACCAGGTCCTTGACCATCCCGAGGCTGATGATGTCGCGGCCCAGCTCGGGCTCCTGGACGTGGCTCAGCGCCTCGTTGACGGCGCGTTCGGTCAGGGCGGCGGTCATCGGTCGTCGCGATCCCTCATGCACGCCGGCCTTGGGCGATTTCTGGCGGGCGGCGCGTCGATATCCTACCGCCGCTCGGTCGAGGCCGTGCCCGGCGCTCGGCCGCCGCTCGGCCGCCTCTCGGTGCCGCGGTCGGAACGGCGATCCGGGTCGCGGATTCGACACGAGATTCGTGCGAAACAGGGCCCATTCGTAAGCAATTCCGCACGGAGACTGGCGCGTTGACACCCTTTCCGGCGTGGCCTACCATCCGGCCACCGGTCGGGAGCGCGGGGGGCGCGAACTCCGGCGCGCTGGGAGCGGCGCCGCCTATCCCCGGTCGCACCGGGGTCGGACCTGTCCATCCGGGAGTGCGAAGGACCGTGCCCACCGTCGACGTCAGACTCGTGGATGTGGTCAAGATGTTCGGCGACGCCGTCGCGGTCGACCACATCAACCTCGAGGTCGAGTCCGGCGAGTTCTTCGCCCTGCTCGGCCCGTCCGGCTGCGGCAAGACGACGACCCTGCGGATGGTCGGTGGGTTCGAGGCCCCGACGTCGGGTCTGATCGAGCTCAAGGGCCAGGACGTCACCTGGCTGCCGCCGTACAAGCGCCACGTCAACACCGTCTTCCAGAACTACGCGCTGTTCCCGCACCTGTCCGTGTACGAGAACGTCGCGTTCGGCCTGCGCCGCTCGAAGGTCGACGACGCCGAGGTCCGGACCCGGGTCGGCGAGATGCTCAAGCTGGTCGAGCTCCCGGGGTATGAGCGCCGCAAGCCGACCCAGATCTCCGGCGGCCAGGCCCAGCGAGTCGCGCTCGCGCGCGCGCTGATCAACCGGCCCGCCGTCCTCCTGCTCGATGAGCCGCTCGGCGCGCTCGACTCGAAGCTGCGCAAGCAGATGCAGGTCGAGCTGAAGCGGATCCAGCAGGAGGTCGGGATCACGTTCATCTTCGTGACCCACGACCAGGAAGAAGCGATGACGATGTCCGATCGCATCGCGGTCATGAATCACGGGCGCTACGAACAGCTGGGCGACCCCGCCAGCCTGTACGAACGGCCGCGGACCCGGTTCGTCGCGGGCTTCCTCGGGGTGAGCAATCTGCTGCCGACGACGCCGGAGGGATCCGACGGCGGCTATGCCGTGGCCCGCCTCGCGGACGGATCAGCCGTCCGAGTCCCGACGGCGCTGACCGAGGGCTACGACGCCTACGAGATCGGTGTCCGACCCGAGAAGATCCGCCTCAGCGAGCTGACCGACCCCGTCCCCGCCGGGTCCAACCAGATGGTCGGCACCGTCAAGGACGCGTCGTACCTCGGCGTCTCGACCAGCTACGTCGTCGAGACGCGGGGCGGTGGCACGGTCACCGTCTATGAGCAGAACGTGGAGCGCGCCACTCGCGCCGAACTCTGGGAGCCTGGCGAGGAGGTTCGCCTGACCTGGTCGCCGGACCACACCTTCGCGGTCGAGACCGGCGGTGCGCCGCCACCCGACGTCGTCACCGCGGCGACGCTCGCGACCGGGGCCGCTCTGGCCCCGGAAGAAGCACCGAAGGGGACCTCGCGACGCGCCTTCCTCGTCGGCGGCGCGGTGGTCGCGGTCGGTGGCATCGCGGCGTTCATCGCCCTGACGCGGGGCGGCTCGAGCGCTCCCGCGGCGGCTGCGTCGGCCGCCCCGTCGGAGGCATCGGCCGCCACGCCCCTGCCGAGCGTCGGAGCCACGACGGCAGCGTCCGAGGCGCCGACACCGGCCGTCGCCCTGGTCCCGACGGGCCCGCTCAACTTCGCCAACTGGGACGCCTACATCGACCTGACGACCGTTCCCGGTCCGGACGGCAAGCTGGGCACCGACGACGACGAGTACGACCTGCCGTCACCGACCCTCGACGAGTTCGCCGCCAAGTACGGCGTCGAGATCAACTACAAGAACGCCGCGATCGACGAGAACGAGTCGTTCATGGGGACGATCACCCCGCAGCTGACGGCGGGCCTCGATACGGGCTGGGACCTCATCGTCATGACCGACTGGATGGCGTCGCGCATCGTCGCCGCCGGCTGGGCGGAGAAGATCGATCACGCCAACACGCCGACCGCGGTCGCCAACGTCCGCGACGAGCTCAAGAACGCGCCGTGGGATCCGGCCTTCGACTACCACTTCCCGTGGCAGTCATTCGCGACCGGGGTCGGCTACAACGTCAAGTCGACCGGGCGAGAGCTGACCAAGATCGCCGACCTGTTCGATCCGAAGTTCGCCGGGAAGGTCACGCTCCTCCAGGATCCCCACGACTCCTTCCCGCTCATCCACCTGATGCTCCAGTCCCAGGGCAAGGCATCGACGACGCCCGCCGAGTCCATGACCGCCGACGACGGGCAGGTGGTCCATGACTACCTGAAGCCCTACGTCGAGAGCTCGCACATCCGCGGGTTCACCGGCAACGCCTACCTGAAGGATTTCGCGAGCGGTGACACGTGGGTCGCCTTCGTCTGGTCCGGCGACCTCGCGTCGTCCGGCGGCGAGAACGACCGGTTCATCTTCCCCGAGGAAGGGTCGATGATCGCGACCGACAACATGATGATCCCGAAGGGCGCCAAGCATAAGTACACCGCCGAGCTGATGATGGACTGGGTGTACGACGTGAAGCGCGCGGCACGGCTGGCCGACTTCATCTTCTACATCTCACCGGTCAAGGGCGTCGCCCAGGCGATCAAGGCCCTCGACCCCGATGCGGCCAAGAACCCCCTGCTGTTCCCGCCCCCGGACGTGGTCGCGAAGCAGCACCCCCAGCCGATCTGGGATGAGGCGACCGCCGCGAAGATGAATGCGCTGTACGCCGACCTGAGCGGCGTCTGACGTTCGTCGCAGGCCTGACGACAGGAGGACTTCGGAAGGTTGACCCGGCATCGCTGGCTGATCCCGTACCTGCTCCTTGCGCCGGGGCTGCTGTGGCTGGCGATCTTCTTCGTCCTGCCCAACATCCAGATGTTCCTGATGTCGCTGTCGACCAAGGGGACGGGCAGCGGGCTGACCCAGCAGTACGAGTTCACCTGGGCCTGGGAGAACTACTTCAAGGCCTTCACCGAGTTCCCCGATCAATTCATCAACTCGCTGATCTACGGCGGGCTGGCCACCCTGTTCTGCCTGCTGATCGGGTACCCCCTGGCCTACGGGATCGCCTTCCGTGGCGGCAAGTACAAGAACCTGCTGCTGTTCCTCGTGATCGCGCCGTTCTTCACCAGCTTCCTGATCCGGACGATCTCGTGGAAGATCATCCTCGGCAACGACGGCGCATTCCTGTCGATCATCCGCGATGTCCTCGGCCTCGTCCCGCATAACTTCAGCATCCTCGGCACGCCCCTCGCCGTCGTGTCGGGGCTGACCTACCAGTTCCTGCCGTTCATGGTCCTGCCCCTGTACGTCTCGCTCGAGAAGATCGACCGGCGCCTGATCGAAGCGGCGCAGGACCTGTACGCCGGCCCGCAGCGACAGGGTGGCGCGCTCATCGGTGCGGTGGCCGGGGGCCTGCTCGCCGTCGCGGTCATGGCGGGCCTCAACTACCTCCCGCTGGCGCCTGACCACCTGCTGTACATCGCGCTCGTCGCCGTGTTCGGCGGCCTCGCGGGAGCGGTGATCATGACCCTGCTCGTCTCGGAGTCGTTCACCCGCGTGATCCTGCCGCTCAGCCTGTCCGGGATCTTCGCCGGGTCCATCCTGACGTTCATCCCGGCCATCGGGGACTACGTCAACGCCGAGCTGCTCGGCAACCCGAAGACGCAGATGATCGGGAACGTCATCCAGAATCGGTACCTGGCCCAGAACGACTACCCGACCGCGGCGGCCCTGTCGTTCCTGCTGATGGCCGGCATCCTGATCGCGATCTTCGTCTACGCCCGGGCCCTCGGGACGGACGAGCTGACGGGCGGTGCCGGATGACCGCGGCGACGACGCCCGTGCCCGAGGGAGCCACCGCGGGTGGCGTCAGCGTCGTCCGACGAACGACCAAGGCGATCGATCGGTGGCTGATCCCGATCTACGTGTTCCTGGCGCTGTTCTACCTGATCCTGCCGATCCTGGTCATGATCGCCTTCTCGTTCAACGACCCGCCCGGCAAGTTCAACTTCGTCTGGGGCACGTTCTCACTGGCCGCCTGGGAGAACCCCTTCGGGCGACCCGGGCTTCAGGGCGCGATCACCACCAGCCTCCTCGTCGCGCTCGTGGCGACCGCCATCGCCACCGTCCTCGGGACGCTCATCGCGCTGGCCCTGTCCCGCTACAACTTCCGCGGGCGGACCGGGACGAGCCTGTTCATCTTCATCCCGATGGCGACGCCCGAGATCGTCCTCGGCGCGAGCCTGCTGACGCTGTTCGTCGGGACCGCGACGGAACCGTTCAAGACATTGACGGGCGGCGCCTTCTTCCCGCTCGGCGTCCAGACCATCCTGATCGCCCACATCATGTTCGACATCAGCTTCGTCGTCGTGACGGTCCGGGCCCGGATGCAAGGGTTCCCACGTCACCTCGAGGAAGCGGCGATGGACCTCGGGGCCACCCCGTGGCCCACCTTCTGGAAGGTGACGTTCCCGCTGATCCTGCCCGGGATCATGGCCGGCGCCCTTCTGGCGTTCTCGCTGTCGATCGACGACTTCATCGTGACGAACTTCACCTCGGGCACCGCCACCACGTTCCCGATCTGGGTGTGGGCGAGCATCAAGAACAACCTGCCTCCGCAGGTCCATGTGATCGGGACGATGGTCTTCGTCGGGGCGGTCGGGCTCGTCGCGCTCGCCACGCTCTGGGAGCGCCGGTCCGAGCGTCGCGATCGGCAGATCGCCGCCCAGGAATCGCGTCGCGAGGTAGCGGCTCTCGGCATCCAGACCTGATGGATCGGCCGTGATCCGATGATCCGAACCTCGCCCGATGCGCCCGTCGGACGGCGCGGCCGAGCTCCCCGACCGGAGTGTCGTGCCCCCGGTCTGGAGCCGGGTCACGAACCTCACCGTCGAGCGCGGCGAGGGCTCGTGGCTGATCACGACCGACGGCGAGCGCTACCTCGACTACTCGTCCGGGATCGGGGTCACGAACACCGGTCACGCCCATCCGCGGGTCGCGGCCGCGGTCGCCGAGCAGGCCGTCAAGCTGCTCCACGGGCAGCAGAACATCGTCTACCACGAGCCCGGCCTCCGCCTGTACGAACGACTCCGGCACGTCCTGCCGGGCGACGGCTGGGGTGCCTTCCTGTCGAACAGCGGCGCCGAGGCCGTCGAGGCGGCGGTCAAGCTGGCCAGGGTCGCGACGGGGCGGCCGGTCATCATCGCGTTCCGCGGCGGCTACCACGGTCGGACGGCCCAGACGATGGCCCTGACCACCGCCAAGGACGTCTACCGGGCGGCGTTCGAGCCGCTGCCCGGGTCCGTCTACCACACCGCCTACCCGTACTGCTATCGAGCGCCGGGCATACGCTCGACGCCTGCACCTGCGACTGGGAGGCTCAGCTCGACCTGACCTTCCACCAGTTCATCTACCCGGACAAGGTCGCGGCGATCATCGTCGAGCCGGTCCTCGGCGAGGGCGGCTACATCGTCCCGCCGCCGGGCTTCCTGCCGCGGCTCCGCGAGATCACCCGCCAGCACGGCATCCTGCTCATCGCGGACGAGGTCCAGACCGGCTTCGGCCGGACGGGCAAGATGTTCGCGGTCGAGCACTGGGGCGTCGAGCCCGACATCCTGACGATGGCCAAGGGCATCGCCTCGGGCCTGCCGCTGTCCGGGATCATCGCCCGGCGCGAGCTCATCGAGCGCTGGGCGCCCGGGACCCACGGCGGGACCTACGGCGGGAACGTGGTCAGCTGCGCCGCGGCCAACGCGACCCTCGACGTCATCCGGGATGAGGAGCTGGTGGCCAACGCCGCGACCCGTGGGGCGCAGTTCCTGGCCGGCCTGCGCCTGCTCGGCGAGCGTCATCGGTCGATCGGCGACGTCCGCGGCCTGGGGCTGATGCTCGCCCTCGAGTTCGTCAGGCCCGGCGAGGGCGACGGCCGGGTCCCGGACCCGGACCTGACCAAGCGCGTCCTGGCCGAGGCGCTCGACCGGAAGCTGATCGTCCTGTCCGCCGGCACCTACGCCAACGTCGCCCGGATCATCCCGCCGCTCGTGACGACGTCCGACGAGATCGGGCTGGCGCTTGAGGTCCTCGGCGCGAGCCTCACCGCCGCGGGAGCCTGACGGCTGCCGGGAGCGGACCGGCACCCGGCCGGGTCGAGGCCGGCGGGCATCGTCGTCCTCCCGGCGACGCCCGAGCGCTGGGACGGATGTCGTGGCCCTGCTCGGCGGCAGCGGCGAGCGCGGCTGCTGGTGCCAGTCCTGGCGCGGCTCGACATCGCCGGTCGGGCGTGGCGACCCCGATCGCAATCGTCGACTGCTGCGGGCACAGGTCGACGAGGGGCCGCTCGCGCCCGGTGTGATCGCCTACCTCGACGACGAGCCGGTCGGCTGGTGCGGCCTCGGGCCGCGGGAGGCGATGCCGCGACTCATGAGCTCGCGGACGATCCCACGGGTCGACGAGGCGCCGGTCTGGTCGATCGGCTGCTTCGTCGTCCGGCCGGGCCACCGCCGTCGCGGCCTCACGAGGAGCCTGCTCGACGGGGCCGTCGCGTACGCTCGCTCGATGGGCGCGACCTGCATCGAGGGGTATCCGATCGACCCGGCCGGGGCGCGCGTGTCGACCGCATTCGGGTTCGTCGGGTTCACCTCGACGTTCGAGGCCGCGGGCTTCCGGCGGGTGACCGAGACGAACGCCCACAGCGCCCGTCTGCCACGCTGGCTGATGCGCCTCGACCTGGCCGACCGATGACCGATCCGGCGCGATCGGCGTGCGACGGGGACTCGGGCGGATCGCCCGAAGCCGGCCCATGCCGCCCGGGTCAGTCCCCGCTGAGGGACGTCGGCGGGACCGGCCCGTCGGGCGGCGTCGGGAACAGGGCGTGGGCACGTTCCTGTCGCCCGATCGCAGCCCGGAAGCCGAAGATGAACCCGGCCAGCATCATGACCCCGAAGGCGAGGCCCGCGATGACCATCTCCACGTAGCATGACGGATCCGGTTCATCCCCCGGACGGACTCGAGCTCCTCCTGGCCGGCATCGAGGAGCCGGATCAGCGTCGTGACGCCGATCAGCAGGTTCGCTCCGAGCAGCATCGCGGCGATCAGGGCGTAGGTCTCCGACAGCCCGAGCGGACCGACCAGGAAGCCGAGGACGACGAGGCTCGCCGACAGGAAGGTCAGGAACATCCCCGCCCGGGTGAAGGCCTCGTTGTAGGCGAGCGAGCGCGCCGAGAGCAGGCTGAAATGCTCGGTCGACAGGATCTGGAGCGCCCGCGGATCGTCGACCGGTCGGATCGAGTCGGTCGCATCCGTGGCCGCCCCGCCGTGGCCGGCGCCGACCGGGACGCCCGGCTCGGCCGGTCCCGTGCCGGGCAGTCGCTCGTTCATCGTCCCTCCTTCGTCACGCCCCGCGCAACCGCGCGAGGAGCTCGTCGTGGAGCAGGCCGTTCGAGGCGACGGCGCTGCCGGAGTCGAGCCGGCGGCGGCCCTCGAAGTCGGTGATCCGGCCACCCGCCTCCTCGACCACGATGACCGGGGCGGCGAGGTCCCACGACGACAGGTCGACCTCGACCATGCCCTCCGCGGCCCCCTCCGCCAGGAGGGTGTAGCCCCAGAAGTCGCCGAAGCCGCGCTCGCGCCAGACCGCGCCGCACAGCGCGCGGAAGCCCGGGGCCCGCCCGGAGGTCTCGATGTCGTGACCGGACCCGTACAGCAGCTGGGCATCCGGGATCGCGCTCACGCGCGAGACGTGGATCGCCCGCGGACCCTCGCTCGCCGGCGGCTCCGACCGCCCACGCTCCCCCGCCCCGTCGGGCGTACCAGCGCTCGCGGAGGGCCGGCGCGGACACCACCCCGAGCTGGACCTCGCCGTCGATCTCGAGCGCGAGCAGGGTCCCGAACAGCGGCACGCCGCGGATGAAGTTGTGGGTCCCGTCGATCGGGTCGATGTACCAGCGGATCGCGCGCGCCGCCCGCCTCGGTGCCGTACTCCTCGCCGACCAGCCCGTGATCCGGGAAGGCGGCGGCGACGCGCTCGCGGATGAGGCGCTCGATGCCCTGGTCGGCGACGGTCACGTACGACCGGTCGGGCTTGGTCATCACCTCGAGATCGCGCCGGAAGTGGCGCAGGGCGATCTCGTCGGCGGCGTCGCAGGCGGCCTGGGCGAACGCCAGCCAGTAGTCGAGCTCCTCGGCGGACGCCCGGGCCCAGCTCGCGCTCCAGGCCGGCCCGAACTCGGCCTCGAGCTCGGCGCCGGGCTCCCACGGCGGAGGCCCACCCGCGGCTCCCCCGTCGTCGGCCGGTCCGTCGATGTCGGTCACGATCGGATCCTCACGCCCTTCGGATCGTACAGCGGCTCGACCGCGACCTCGAAGCCGACCCATCGACCGAACACCTCGATCTCACCGCGGGTGCCGATCGCGGCCCGGTCCGGCGGCAGGTAGGCGTAGGCGATCGAGCGCTCGACGGCGAACCCGTACCCCCCGCTGGTGACCCGCCCGACGATCGCCCCGTCGACCCGGACCGGTTCGTTGCCGAGGGCGATCGAGCGTGGGTCGTCGAGGACCAGGCAGCGCAGCCGCTTGGTCGGTCCCGCGGCCTTCGCGGCGACGAGGGCGTCCCGCCCGATGAACTCGCCCTTGTCGAGGCGGACGGCGAACCCGAGTCCCGCCTCGAACGGGGTCTCGTCGGGGGTGATGTCGCTCGACCAGACGCGGTAGCCCTTCTCGAGCCGGAGCGCGTCGATCGCCCGGTAGCCGGCGGCGACGAGGCCGTGCTCGCGGCCGGCCGCCCACAGCGTGTCCCACAGGGCGAGGCCGTACTCGGTCGGCGGGTAGAGCTCCCAGCCGAGCTCGCCGACGTAGGTGACCCGGAGCGCGAGGACGGGAACGTTGCCGACGGTGATCGGGCGCGCGGTCAGGTACGGGAACCCGGCGTCGGACACGTCGTCCCGGGTGCACGCCTCGAGGATGACCCGGGCCCGCGGCCCCCACAGGCCGAGACAGGCCAGTGCGCTCGTCCGGTCCTCGACCGTCGACCTCGGCGGCGGGTCGGCGCCCGGTCGTCGAGCTGCTTCCGGATCCAGCCCAGGTCGTGGTTCCCGAAGGCGGTCCCGGTGACGATCAGGAAGCGATCCTCGGCCAGACGCGTGACGGTGAAGTCGCACTCGATGCCGCCGTGCCGGTCGAGCATCTGGGTGTAGACGATCGAGCCGATCGGCCGGTCGATGTCGTTGGCGCACAGGCCCTGGAGGAAGGCGCAGGCACCCGTCCCGACGATCTCGATCTTGCTGAAGCTCGATTCGTCGAACAGGGCGGCGGCGTTCCGTGTCGCCAGCGCCTCGGCGCCGATCGCCGGCGACCAATGCTCGCCGGCCCAGCCGCGCGGCCGGACGCCTTCGTCGCCGGCGGCCTCGTTCGACTCGAACCAGTTGGGCCGCTCCCAGCCCGACTTCTCGCCGAAGACCGCCCCCAGCTCGGTCAGTCGCGGGTAGGTCGGCGACATGCGGAGCGGGCGGCCGGCCAGGCGCTCCTCGTTCGGGTAGTGGATGTCGTAGTAGGTCGAGTAGACCTCGACCGTCCGGGCCAGGGTGTACGCCTGGCTGCGGTACTGCCCGCCGAACCGGCGGATGTCCATCTTCCACAGGTCGAGCTCCGGCTCGCCGTCGACGATCCAGCTGGCGACCTGCCGACCGATCCCGCCGGCCCCGGCGATGCCGTGGGCGCAGAACCCGGCGGCCACGAAGAACCCACGGACCGCGCTCTCGCCGAGGATGAACTCGTTGTCGGGGGTGAACGCCTCCGGGCCGTTGATCATCCGGTTGACCCCGACGTCGCCGATCGACGGGACGCGCCGGACGGCACCGTCCATGATCTCGGCGAAGCGCGGCCAGTCGGGCGCGAGGAGCTTGCCGTTGAAGTCGGGCGGCACGCCGTCGAGCGACCAGGGCGCCGGGTGGCGCTCGTAGCCGCCCATGCACAGGCCGCCGACCTCCTCGCGGAAGTAGACCAGGTTGTCCGGGTCGCGCATCGTCGGGAGGGTCGGGCTCACGCCGTCGATGCGCTCGGTGAACAGGTACTCGTGGGCCATCGGGATGATCGGCACGTCGACCCCGGCGAGTCGCCCGATCTCGGGCGCGAACATCCCGCCCGCGTTGACCACGACCTCCGTCCCGATCGGTCCGCTCCTCGCCGTCCCGGACGACGCGGCACCCCGTGGACCCGGCCGTCGCGGACGTCGATCCCGACGACCCGGGTGTGGGTCTCGATCCGCGCCGCCGCGCTCGCGCGCGCCGGCGGCCATCGCCAGGGCCAGCCCGGACGGATCGAGCCAGCCGTCGGTCGGCAGGTGGACGGCGCCGAGCACGCCGTCGAGCGACATGAGCGGGAACAGCGCCTGCGCCTCGGCCGGCGAGATCGAGCTCGAGCGGGAGCCCGAAGGTCTTCGCCCAGCCGGCCTGCCGGGTCAGCTCCTCGAGCCGCGCCGGGCGTCGATGCCAGGCGGAGCGACCCGACCTCGTGCCACGACGGGTCGACCCCGGTCTCCGCCGCCAGCCGCCGGTACAGCTCGACCCCGTACATCATCATCCGGGTCAGGGTCACGCTCGAGCGGAGCTGGCCGACGAGGCCGGCCGAGTGGAAGGTCGACCCGGAGGTCAGCTCGGCGCGGTCGACGAGGACGATGTCGGTCCAGCCGCGCTCGGCGAGGTGGTAGGCGACGCTCGTCCCGCCGACGCCGCCGCCGATGACCACCGCCCGGGCCTGCTCCATCCCGCGACCACTCCCTGTCGGTCCGACCTGCGGACCCTCGGCCGTAGTGTACCGGCTCGGTCCCGCCCTCGCGGGCCGGTCGCACCTAGTGGCAGGCCGCGGTGCCGCCGTCGCTGAAGGTCGCCCGATCAGTCGTCGGGAGGAACTGCCAGGAGTAGCCGCCCGGGGCGAGATCGAGCCGCAGGACGCCGTAGGACGAAGCGTCGCGGACCTCGGAGTTCGGGACGATCTTGTGGAACAGCCGGAGCGACTTGCCGCCCGTCCCGACGACGATCTCACGGATCCCGCGCGATCGGGTCGGCCAGCCCGTCCGGCGTCTGCGGTGCGAAGCGCTCGTAGTCGTGGTCGTGACCGTTGAGGATGAGGTCGGCGTGAGCGGCGTACAGGACCTGCCAGAACGGGTCGGTGACCCGGTTGTCGCCGTGCTCCCCCGACGAGAACCGAGGATGGTGCCAGATCGCCAGGGTGCACAGGTCCGGATGGGCGGCGAGGTCGGCCTTGAGCCAGGTCGAGCTGGCGGACCCCTCCCCACATCCGCCGACCGAGTTGCAGTTCGAGTTCAGCACGATGACGTGCCACGTCCCGGCCTCGTACGAGTACCAGCCCTCGTACGGCGGACCGGCCGACGCGCCGAAGTAGGCGAAATACGGTTGCCCGTCGAGGGTGATCGCGTCGTGGTTGCCGATCGCCGGACGGGTCCGGTCACGGAACCGCCCCCAGCTCGGGTCGTAGCACTTCTGGAATTGGGCCGCAGTGCCCGCCATGTACGCGTTGTCGCCGGTGGTGAACACCGTGCCGGGGATCGCCTCGACGAGAGCGGCCGTCTTTTCGTCGTTGGCCGACGCGCACGCCGCGATGTCGCCCGCGCCGACGAGAACGACGGTCGGTCCGGACGGCGTCGTGGATGGCCCGACCGGATTCGACGGCGATGCGACCGCGGTCGCAGCCGGAGCAGTGGACGGCTCATCGGCTGTCGCCGCCGATCGGAGGTCGGCGAACCGCACGCCGGCAACGACCCCGAGTCCGACGAGGGCCCCCGCCACCACGAGCGCGACGACCGCACGCAACAGACGCCGCAGCCGGCCTCGGCGAGGAGCGGCGGCGTCCGGTCCGGTCATCGCGTCCTCGGCTTCGTCGTCCCGGCCGACCCCGTCCTCCGGCCCGGTCATCGTACCCCCATCGCGTTTCGCCACCCGGCTGCGCTACCCTCCGGGGATGAACGGTCCAGTGCAGCCCACCATCGACCGGATCGTCGCCATGGTCCCGGAGTGGGCCGGCCGCACCGTCGAGGCGACGCCGATCCCGGGCGGCTTGACCAACCCGAACGTCCGGATCGTCGTCGACGGCACGCCGTACTTCGTCCGGATCCCTGGGCCGTCGACCGACCTTCTGGCCGTCGATCGCGCCAACGAGGCCCACAACACCCGGGCGGCAGCCGAGGCCGGCGTCGGTCCGCGGGTCGTCCACCACCTGCCCGAGCTCGACGTGCTCGTGCTCGAATGGCTCCCGGCGCGAACGATGTCCAACGCGAGCCTGGCGGCCGCGGGGATGCCGACGCGCATCGCGCAGACCCTCCGCCGTCTCCATGCCGGTCCCAGGTTCGCCCTCGACTTCGACATGGTCGATCTGTCCCATCGGTACCTCGACGTCGCGGACCGGGTGGGTGCGACGGTCCCCATCGGGTATCGCGAGCACCTGGTGCTCGTCCCGCTGATCGCGGCGGCGCTGGCGGCGCGGCCGCTCCCGAGCGCGCCCTGCCACAACGACCTGCTCGCCGAGAACTACCTCGACGACGGGGCACGGCTGTGGATCGTCGACTACGAGTACAGCGGCAACGGCGACCCGACCTTCGAGCTCGGCAACACCTGCCAGGAGCTCGGCTTCGACGATCGGCGGGTCGAGGAGCTGTGTGCCGCGTACTTCGGCGAGGCGAGCCCCGAGCTCCTTGCCCGGATGCGGCTCCAGATGATCATGTCGGACGTCGGCTGGACCCTGTGGGCGGCGATCCAGGCCAGGGTCTCGACGATCGACTACGACTTCACCGGCTGGGCCGAGGAGCGCTGGGCGCGGGCGGCGACGGCGCTCGACGGACCCGACTTCGGACGCTGGCTGGCCGAGGCGGCCGGGAACTAGGGGTCGGGCCCCCGCGGCGGCTCGATCAGGCGCGCATCCGCGTCGCGTCGGGATCGTGCAGGACGTCCGCGGCGACGACGGCCGGGACCCGCGCGTCGAACACGTCCACCTCGAGATCCGTCCCTTCGGCGACGATCGACGGCAGGTAGACCGTCGCGACCGTTCGTGCCACCCCATAGCCGTAGGCCGCGCTCCGGAGCCGCCCGACCACCGCGCCGTCGAGCCGGACGGCCTCACCACCGAACACCGGCTGATAGTCCGCGCCGCCGACGAGGACCGTCCGGAGGCGGCGCTCCGGGCCTGCCGGCGAGGCCTGACGTCGGGCCGCGATCGCGTCCCGGCCCACGAACGGGCCCTTGTCGGGACGGACGAACGACCCCAGCCCGGCCTCGTCCGGGCTGTCGAGCATCGTCAGATCCGTGCCGAAGTAGCGGTAACCCTTCTCGAGACGGAGCGACTCGAGCGCGCGGTAGCCGACCGGCTCGATCCCGAGGTCGCGACCGGCGAGGATGAGGGCGTCCCAGACCGCACCGGCCCAGGCCGGTTCGACGGACAGCTCCCAGCCGAGCTCCCCGGCGTAGCTGATCCGCGATGCGAGGACGGGCGCGGGTCCGACCCGGATCGGTCGGGCCCGCCGGAGCGGGAGGGCCGCGTCGTCGACCGGCTCGTCGACGACCCGGCCGAGGACCTCGCGCGCCGACGGCCCCCACAGGCCGAGACATGCCCAGGCGGCGCTATCGTCGGCGATCGCCAGCGGCGGGTCGTCGTCCAGCCGGTTCGACTCGAGCCAACCGAGGTCGGCCGCCACCGCGCCGGCACCGGTCACGACCCGGAACGACTCGGCTGCCAGCCGGGTCACGGTGACGTCTGCCAGCATCCCGCCGCGCGGATCCAGGAACTGCCCATAGACGACGCTGCCGACGGGGCGGTCGAGGTCGTTGGCGCAGACCCGCTGGAGCAGCCCGAGCGCGCCCGGGCCGTTCACGGCGATCTTGCCGAACGAGCTCAGGTCGATGAGACCGACCCGTTCGCGGACGGCGCGATGCTCCTCCCCGACGCGTTCGAACCACGGCGGGCGGGTCCAGCCGTACGCCCGCTGGTCGCGCCCCGCCCGACGCCACGGTTCGCCCGGCCGGTGGTGGTCGGCGCGCTCCCAGCCGGCCTTCGCGACGAACACGGCGCCCGCGTCCTGCAGGCGACCGTGGACCGGCGAGAGCCGATGCGGTCGGCCCGCGACGTCCGCGTCGTACGGGTAGCGGAGCCGGTAGTAGTCGGCATAGGTCTCGCGCGCCTGGGCGGCGGACCAGGCCGGATCGCGATAGGCCTCGCCGAAGCGCCAGGCGCGATAGGGCGCGATGTCCACCCCCGGGTCCCCGGCCGTGATCCATCCCGCCAGCGCCCGACCGATCCCCCCGCCACCGCCGAACCCGTTGAGCGACAGCCCGGCGGCGACCCAGAACCCGCGCAACCCGGGGAGCGGTCCCAGGAGCGGGTTGGCGTCCGGCGTCATCGCATCGGGATGACAGACCAGCCGGATGACTTCGGCATCGGCCAGGAAGGGGAACCGCCGGATCGCCCCGGCCATCAGCGGGGCGAAGCGTTCGTAGTCGGGCGGGAGCGAGGCGGCGGCATGATCCCAGGGCACGCCGTCGATCCAGCGTGCGGTGGGCTCGGCCTCGTAGCCGCCGAAGAGCATGCCCCCGTGCTCGCTCTTGCCGTAGACCAGGTTGTCCGGATCGCGGAAGCAGGGCATGTCGCGGGGCAGCTCCGAGCCGGGGACGGCGCGCAGGGCGATGTGCTGGTGGTCGACCGGCGTCGACGGGATGAACGCCCCGGCCATCGCCGCCACCTGCGGCGCCCAGATCCCGGCCGCATCGACGACGAGCTCGGTCGCGATCGGCCCGTGGTCGGTCAGCACGGCCGTGACCGCCCGACGCGGCGTCAGCTCGAACCCGGTCACCCGAACGCCCGTCCGGATCCGGACACCGAGCGCACGCGCGGCGTCGGCCACGGCGTGCGTGGCGGTGTGCGGGTCGAGGTAGCCGTCCTGCGCGAGGTGGACGGCGCCGTACAGATCGGCCGGGCCGATCGCCGGCATCCGGCGACGCGCCTCGTCGGCCGAGACGACCTCGGCATCCAGGCCGATCCCGCGGGCCCGGCTGGCGGCTCGCTCCAGCTCCCGGAGCTGGTCTGGGCTCGACGCGAGGCGGAGGCTGCCCGACCGTTCGAACACGCCGAGCCGCTCGTACAGCTCGACGCTGTAGCTGCGGAACCGCATCATCGTGGCCGACGGGTTGAACACAGTGACGACGCCGGCCGCCTGGCAGGTCGACCCCGCGGTGAGCTGTGCCTTCTCGACGAGCAGGACGTCGGTCCAGCCCGCCTCGGCGAGGTGGTAGGCGACGCTGCAGCCGGTGATCCCGCCGCCGATCACGACGACCCGAGCCTGGTCCACCGATCCTCCTTCTGCGCCGGAACGCGGGGAACGGTACTACTCGCCCGCGGCTTCGCGGAGCGCGCGCTCGAAGACCGGGGTCGAGGCACCCGACAGGAGCCGCTCGAAGTGCTCCCCGGCATAGGCCACGAAGTCGACGTCGAGGGTGCTGATCCCCTGCTGGAGGACACCCCACATCGCCTCCCGGAAGTCCGACACGACGCGCATCAGGACGATCCGTGCCAGCCGGTCCGGCCGAGCCGTCCCTCCGTCGTACGCCTCGAGCAGGATCCGGTCCTCGTCCGGGGCGAGCTCGTGGTTGATGCTGAAGTTGCCGAGGTCGAAGAACGGGTCGCCCATCCCGGCGTACTCCCAGTCGACGATCCGGATCCGGGTCCCGTCGTCGATGAAGTTGGCGTTGAGCAGGTCGTTGTGGCAGGGCCGCAGCTCGAGCGGGTTCGACAGCAAGGCCAGCTCGATCCGTCGGCCGATCGCCCGGCTGAGCTCGTACTCGAGCGGGATCGGGACGCCTCGCGCCACGGCCAGCGCGCGGTACGCCTCGACGATCCGGAGCGGGATGAACAGACCCGGGGATCGCCGCCCCGTCGTGGACCCGCCGGATCGAGTCGGCGACGCGCCGGATCGTCCCGGGTCGGTGGACCGCCTCGTCCGAGACCCCGACCCCCTCGATGAACCGGGTCACGAGGTAGCCCTTCCGGTCGGATGAACGCGGTGACCTCCGGGCCGACGCCGACCCCGGCCGCGGCGACCGTCGCCGCGAGCTCGACCTCGCGGCTGATCCCGAGCAGGTGCGTGTCGTTGCCGGCCAGCCGGACGACCCAGCGGGTGGCCGTCCCGTCCGCCTCCACCAGGAAGTTGCGGTTGGTGATCCCGCCGCTCAGGGTGGTCAGACGCAACGTGAGACCGGCCAGCTCGGGCACGCGCCCGAGGGCGGCGACCAGCTCGGTGTGGAGCTCGCCGCCGACGATGGGACCCTCCTGCGGCGGGCTCTGCCGTCATCGTGCCCCTGCCATCAGCGCCCCGGACGCGCCGACGGCGCGGCGATCGCTCACCGCGCCGTCCTGCGTGCGGACGAGGCTCCCTACCCGATCACTGCGTCCGGTTCGAGGTCCGTTCCCTCGACATCCGGCGCCTGACGCCTCACCACCGCGAGGTAGTAGATCGCTCCGACGAGGATGATCCCGCCGGTCAGGGTCTCGAACAGGGGCCAGGCCGGCATCCAGTCCACCTTCTGGCCGAACGGCGTGATGAAGGTATTGATGAACGGGTTCCAGAATGCGCGCCCGGACGATCCGAAGTCGCCGAACAGGGCAGGGTCGTTCCACAGGGCGATGTTGACGATCATCAATCCGCCCCAGATCAGGGCGACGACGTTGATGATCTTGCCCCATCGGCCGAGACCGAACCACGCCCGGGTGTGCGGCCAGCCGTTCATCCGCGCGCGCATGACGCCGGCATTGCACAGGAAGTAGCTGACGTAGATGAGGCCGGTAGCCGCGATCGACAGGTAGATCGCCGCGATCGGCCCGACGACGAGGATCGGCAGGGCAGCGATCACCCCGACCGTGACGGTCGCGTTGGCGGGGGTCTTGAAGCGGCTGACGTGGCCGAGCCATGCGCCCGCTGGCAGGTGCCGGTCGCGGGCCATCGAGAACATCAGCCGGCTCGCCGCTCCCTGGATCGCCATCGTGCAGACGAACACGGAGGCGAGGATGACCAGCAGGTAGAGCTCGCCGAAGCTGATGCCGAAGGCGATCTCCTGGGTGAATGCTCCTGTGATGATGGTCCCGATCGGATAGCCGCCGGCAGCGCCCTCGGCCATCGTCGCGCTGATGTCCGGTGAGGCGAGGATGACGGCCGGGATGAAGACCAGGCCGACCAGGAACGACACGATCAGCGACGCGAGCACGCCGCGAGGAGCCTGGCGGCCCGCGTCGAGCGTCTCTTCGCCATAGGTGCCGGCCGTGTCGAAGCCGTAGACGATGAACACGGCCATGAACATCCCGAGGAGGAAGGTCGCCGGGATGTTTCCGTTCTGGGCGGCCTCGGCGCCATTGAACGAGGTCAGTACAGACGGTGACTGGATATGGGCGAAGACCAGCAGAACGACGCCGAAGACGAGCATCCCCAGGATCTCGGTCGCGACCCCGATGTTGTTGAGCATCGACATGAGCCGCACGCCGTAGGCGTTGATGATCGTCGTGATGATCAGCGTGCCGATGGCGACGAAGATGAACATCGAGGTGAAGCCGCCCGGCGACGGGGAGTTCTGGAACGTGGTCGCGTCGGGTGCCGCGCCCGCCGCCGCAGCGAGGCTGCTGACCACGAATGAGACGATGACCGCGACGGCACTGACCGTCACGATCTGGGCCCAGAAGTAGAACCAGCCGGTGAACCATCCGAGCCCTCGGTTCGACAGGCGCTTCGACCACTGGTAGACCGAACCCGCGACCGGGTAGTGGCTTGCCAGCTCGGCGAAGACGAGGGCGACGATGAACTGGCCGCCGCAGATGACGAACCAGGTCCAGAACATCGCCGGACCGCCGAGGGCGATCCCGCCTCCGAAGTTCCCGAATGAGCCCGTCGAGACGCTGATGAACGCGAACGCGATCGCGAAGTTCGACAGGAAGCCGAGCGTCCGCCTCAGCTCTGGCTTGATCCCGAGCGCCCGCAGATGCGCATCGTCGCGCGCCGCCTGGTCGCTGGTACTGGAAGGACCGGCCACGAGCATCCTCCTCGACCATCGCCGGCGGATGGGGGACGCCGCGGGCGAGACTCACCTCTGACGAGACGACGCGAGGGCACAGCGGTCACCCGGGCCGGCTCCCTCTTCCGTTCCCGAGCTTGGGCCGGAGGATAGCACCGTGACCTGCCGCGTCAATCACGGATCTCGTGCCGGGCGACGACCGACCCGGGTGCGTTTCGCAGCCGACCGTCGCCGGGGCGCGGCGATGCGCAGCCGCGGCCGCGCTGGCCGACGTCAGCCTGCGGCGACCCCGCGGAGGGCATCCGGCGACGGGCGATGGGACTCGACCGGCGTCACATACCGTCCGACCATCTCCCGGGTCCCCGTCACCTGGAGCTCGGCGAACAGGAAACCGATCTTGCGCCGCTGGGAGGCCAGGATCTCGTCCTTCGTCGGCAGGTCCCACAGCTGGCGCTTCAACGGTCCGATCGACTTCTTCCGGCTCGAATAGACGAACTGCTCGTCGGTCTGGTCCTTCTTCCGCTCGTCGAGCGCGTTCGAGAAGCACCAGTCGTGGATCTCGGCGTGGAGCTCGGCCGGGAACGCCGGATGCTCGAAGAGGAGGTTCTGGAACCCGGTCGCCAGGTGGATCTCGGCGGCCTCGACCGCCGGGAACCGGTGGAAGAGCTCGTCGGGCAGGGTGCTCGCGCCGTGCTGGACGCAGCCCGCCAGGCCGTAGGCCCGGGCGACCTCGCCGAGCCGCCGGATGACCTCGAAATCGAGCTTGACCTCGGCGATCGACCCGTCGGGCAGCGGGACGCCGCCGTGGCTCGTCCCGGTCTGGACGCTGACCTTGCTGATCCCGGTCGCGCCGGGGCGCAGTCGATCGAGCTCCCGCCGGTAGCCGTCGAGGTACGCCCGGAGCTCCGCTTCGGTCGAGTTCTGCTTGCCGACCTCGCCGATCTCGCCGCCGACGCTGACGGTCACGCCGTCCGGCTCGAGCTCGCGGATGAGGGCGGTCAGCTCGGCCGCCCGGATGTAGTTCTCGTGCTGCTCGCGGTCGACGTCGGGCTGTGACAGGTCGACCAGGGTCGAGCTGTCGATGTCGATGTTCCGATAGCCCACCGCGAGCGCCTGCCGGCAGGCGCCACGGATCTCCTCGGTCATCTTCTCCGGGTCGGCAGCGTACTTGGCCGCGTTGAACTGGTAGTGGTCGCCCTGGATGAAGACCGGGCCGCGCCAGCCGGCGGCGATCGCACCGGCCAGGACGCTCGCGACATAGTCGACCGGCCGCTGGTAGGTGTAGGTCTGCTCGCTCCGGGCGAGCTCGAGGATCACCGCACCGACATCGGCCGACGACGCCGTCTCGTAGATCGTCCGGGCCATGTCGAAGGTCTGGGCGCGGAGGTTGATCGCCGGCACCGTGAACCCATGGACCTCGCCACGGGCGCGCGCCAGGTACAGGTCCTGGATGCTGGCCGACCGGGCGCCGAGCTCCTGGCTGGCTTCCCAGATCAGCCAGCGCGCGACCTCGACCGTCGGCTCATCGGCGGAGAAGGCAGCCGTCCAGGCCAGGTCCCGGATCGTCCGCTCGCGAAAGGTCGGCTCGTCGTCGACGACCAACCGCTCGCCATCGAGGTGGGCGGCACCGGCGAGCAGGTCGATCAGCTGGGTGACGGAGGCGGCGACGGTCGACATGGGAGGGCTCCGGGGTCGGGGTTGTGGACGCCGTCCGATGGTACCGCGCCGAGCTCGGCGCCGGGGGTCACTGCCCCGGCTTCACCACCATCAGGAAGACGATGGCGATGACCGACAGGCCCAGGATCATCCCGCCCTGCCGGATCTTGGCCCCGGTCGCGACCACCTCGGGCGGAGGACCGCCGGTGGCGCCGGCGGGCGGCGGGGTCGACGTCAGCTCGATGATCTTGAGCGTCGCCGGTCGCTGGACGAAGTACGAGTACAGGACCGCGAAGACGTAGATGACGATCGCGGCGGCCAGCCAGGCCGACTTCGTCAGGTCTCGACCGGAGGCGATGACGATCAGGATCCCCGTGACCGGCATCGACAGGACGAGCGGGAAGACCAGCCGGTCGCTGACGACGTGGTTGGCGCGGGCCATGAAGTTGGCATGCTGCGGTTCCTTGCCGGCCTGCGCCCCGTAGATGGCGAAGGCGAAGGTCGGTCCGAACGCGACGATCGCGCTCAGGATGTGGAGGAAGAGCAGCCACGGTACGAGCCAGGCCATCGGGTCCCTCGGGCGCGGATCCGCCCCGACCGTCGCTCGGGGACGGGTCGCGGGGCCGACCGCGATCAGAGGATACCGTCCCGGCTGCCCCGTCCGTCAGTGCCGGTGCATCCCGTCCTCCGCGCCTCCGACCGAGCGCTCGAGCTCGAGACGGCTGCGCAGGAGCGCTCGATCCGGACGGTGGTCGGCCGTCGCCAGCGCGGCCAGGACGGCGGCTCGTCGTTCGCACTCGGCCTCGAAGTCGCCCGACCGACGGCCCACCCGCTCCGCAAGCTCGCCGGCGATCCCCCAGGCGAAATGCTCGAACCGGCCGATCCTCCCGTCCCACGTCGCGAGGACCGCCGGCGGCAGGCGCTGCGTGTGCCCGTGGATGTCGCGCGCCAGCGGACGGACGTAGTGCGCCGCCACGACCCGAGGCGTGGCCTCGGTCCCGCGGTCGTCGGGCCGGTCGTCATCCCCACGTCCGAGGACGAGGACGATGCCGAGATTCGACAGCTCGTCATCGGTCAGGAAGATCGGCCGCCGGCGCAAGCCGGCCAGGACCTCCTCGAGGCCGGCCGCGTCGATCGTCGCGATCAGCCCGAACCCTCGCCCGAGCGCCCGAACGAGGAGCCGGACCCGGTCGCCGGTCAGGTCGGCCGGCGGTCCAGCACCGAGCTCGCCGCCGACGAGGGTCGTGAGCCGCGGTTCGGCGGCCTCCGGGTCCACCGGGCTCGAGCGCACCCATCCGAGGCGCTCGGCATCGGCCAGCCACGCGAAGTCCTCGGCCGCGCCGGTCAGCTCGAGCCGCCGCCGCGGCGACGGAACGAGGTCGAGCATCGCGCCGGCGAGGTCGGTCCGGATCGCCCGCTCCGCGTCGACGTCGAGCCCGCCACGACCGCTCACGATGACGGGGACCCCACCGTCGACGAGCATCCAGAGGCGACCCGCGAGCTCGGCGTCGAGAAGACCGTCGCGGACCGCGTCGACGATGGTCGGCGGCTCGCCGACCGACCGTCCCGTCGTCCCGACGGGGTCCGCTCCATGATCCACGTCGGCAGCCTACGGGCGGCGCCGACGGAGCGTCAACCGAGACGACACCCTCGGCGGCGTCGCGGCCTCCACCGAAGCCCCGGAGCGACCCGGTGCCGCCGAGCAACGAACGGGACGTCCGAGGGGACGGGACGGTACGACCGGATGCGTTCGCACCCGACCTGCCCGCCCGTATCGTCGAGGCACGACGCGGGGGTGTGCCCGCGCCGATCATGGCGAGGGTCCCAAGCGGGTGGACTACCGAAGCACGTTCTGCGAGCGCTGCGGGCTGGACAGCGACCGTCTCGGCTCGGCCGGAGCCAGCGACTTCCGGGTCTGTCCCGATTGCTCGAGCACGACCTGCGCCAACTGCTGGAACCAGGTCGCGGGCCGCTGCCTGGCGTGCAGCCCGTTCCGCCTCGAGGGAGCCCTTCTCCCGACCGCCATCATCCGACCCCAGGTCCCCGAAGCCGCCCCGAGCAAGTCCCGGTCGATCCGCCCGACCCGGGCCCGACCGAAGCCGGCCCCGGCGCCGGTGGCGGTCGCCGCGCCGGTGGTGGCCGCCGCGTCGGTGGCGGCCACCGCGCCGCAGGTGAAGTCCGGTCTGGCCGCGACGATCGCGTCGGCCTCGTCCGACGCGTCGGGCCAGGGATCGCGGCGCGGGATGGGCCGCGCCGCGCGGATCGGGCTCGTGGCCGCGGTCGTCATCGCGATCGTCGTCGGAGCGCGGGCGGTGACTCTCACCGGTGGGACGGTGGCCGCCCAGGCGCCCGGGTCGACGGAGACGTTCGCTCCCGAGTTCCCGGCCCAGGCCGCCCCCGGCGTGATCGATCCGACGGCGTCGGCACCGACCGCGACCGACGGTGGGTCGACCGGTCACCCCGGGGCCACCAGCCGGGCGGGTGCGGGAGCCGGCGGAGCCGGCGCTGGCGGCGCCGGAGGTGTCGGGACGGGAGGCGGCGGGACGGGAGCTGGGACGACCGGCACCGGGACCGGAAGCGGCGGAGGTGGCGGCTCGACCCCCGGCGTCACTCCTGCGCCGACCTCGACCCGCGGTCCCGTCGGGACCCCCACGCCGACCTCCACGCCGAAACCGACGGCGACCCCGGACCCCACGCCGACCGCGACGCCCGATCCGACGCCTACGGACCCTCCGCCGACACCCGACCCGACCGCAACCCCCGATCCGACCGCGACACCCTAGCGGCGTCGCCGAAGCGGCGGCCGTTGATGGAGGGCCCTCGACCCATTCATGACGGCTCCTGGCAGGTCGTGGGCGCGATACTGGCCGCGTGAGCCCTGCTGACCCGATGTCGCCGGACATCACGGTCGTCCCGCTGTTACCAGCCGACTGGCCGGGGTTGGCCGCCCTGTTCAACGAAGGCGGTGACCCGGCTGGTGCTGGTGCATGTACTGGCGTGACCGGAGCACCGTTTCGGCGAAGAAGTCGACGGCGGTCCGGCGCTCCGAGCTCGAGGCGCTCGCCGCGGGCGACCTTCCTCCCGGCGTCGTGGCCCGCGAGGCCGGCCGGGTCGTCGGCTGGTGCTCGATCGGACCCCGGACCGACTTCCAGCGGCTCGAACATTCCCGGACGATCCCCAGGCTCGACGACCGGCCGGTCTGGTCGATCGTCTGCTTCGTGGTGGCGAAGACGGAGCGCGGTCGCGGGCTGACCGCGCGACTCCTCGACGGTGCCGTGTCGTTCGCCGCGAGCCATGGCGCGCCGGCCGTGGAGGCCTACCCGGCCGATCCGGGCGATACCCGGATGACCGATGCCTACGCCTACACCGGGACGCTGCCGACGTTCCTCGCCGCCGGCTTCGAGATCGTCGCGCCGACGACGTCCAGGACGGGCGGTCGGCCCCGCGTCGTCGCTCGGAAGGAGCTCGGCTGATCCGGAGACGAAGCTCGCGAGTCTCCACCCGTCCGGGAGTATCACGGGTTGACAGCCGGAAACGTCCGGGCGTACCATCCGACCCGCGCTCGCCGAGCGCCTCGTCACAGACCGATGGGAAGGAGTCGACCCGAATGTGGAACGACCTCTTCATCCGACGCGTCACGCCGCCCGCCGGGGCAGGCGTTCGCGGGAGATCCGTGCCCATCTCGAGGTGACCTGAGGCGGCTGAGCCGCCATCGACGAAACCACGAGCCGTGGGCCGGATCGGGCCCCACGGCTTTTTTCATGCCCGACCGCGGGCGTGATCCGAGAGCCGCGAGGCCCCGCGACGAACGTGTCGCAGCCGCCCCGCGGCTCTGTCAATTCCGGGTCCGCCACCAGCGTCGTTCCCACCGTCCAGCTCATCCGTCCAGGAGTCCACCGTGACCACCACCACGACACCACAACCGAATACCCGTCGACCGGCCGTCGTGTCCTCCGAGCGCCCGTCCACCCCCACGGTGGATCGGCCCGGGGACGCTGCCCGGACGGCCGTGCCGGCCCTGCTCGTGGACCACGTCACGAAGCGATTCACCCTGGGTCGGGGGCGCCCGCCGGTCAGCGCGGTCGACGACGTGTCGCTCCGCCTCGAGCGCGGCGAGATCCACGGGATCCTCGGCGCGAACGGGTCCGGCAAATCGACCCTCATCCGGTTGATCTGCGGGCTCCTCACCCTCGACGAGGGCCGGGTCGAGATCTTCGGTCTCGACCTCGAGCGCGACGAGATGGCGGTCAAGCGACTGATCAACCGGGTCAGCGTCGACGCGGCCTTCTTCAAGAAGCTCAGCCCGTTGGAGAACCTCAGCTTCGCCGCCCGCCTGTACGGCCTCGATGCCGGGACCGGCAAGCGCGATGCGATGGCGATCCTGGCCCGGCTGGGCATCGGCGAGAAGCGGGTCGGACGGCCGATCGAGCAGATGAGCCGAGGGATGCAGCAGAAGGTCGCCATCGCGCGAGCGCTGCTGACCTCCCCGTCGCTCCTCCTGCTGGACGAGCCCACGACCGGGCTCGACCCGCGCTCGAAGCTGGAGGTCCAGGGCTTCATCGAGGAGCTCCGGGCCAGCCACGACGCGACGATCGTCCTGACGACCCACGACCTGGCCGAGGCGGAGCGCCTGTGCGATCGGATCTCGATCCTCAATGACGGGCGAGTCGTCGCCTCGTCGACACCGGACGGGCTCAAGCGGCTCGTCGCCGAACGACACGATCAACCGGCCACCCTCGAGGCGGCCTTCATGACCTGGACCGGTCGCTCGCTGGACGACGACCTCGAAGCAGAGGAGGGCGACGATGACGACGAATAGCGCACGCACCGGCGGGGCCTCGCGGCCCCTCCCCCACCCCCACCGAACCCACATCGACCCCGACTGGAAGGAATCAGATGGTCCTCGATCCGACCTTCGCCCGCGTGATCCACGCGGAGCGAGCGGCTCGCTGGGCGGCCGAAGCCGAGGTCCCTCGGCTTCTCGACCGGCCTCCGCGCCGCCCCATCCGGCAGGTGGTCGGGCGCTCGATGGTCCGCATCGGCGCTCGGCTCGCTGCCGACCGTTCGCTCGACGTGGCCGGCTCCCGCTGAGGGATCCGGCCCGTCGAGGCCACCTGGAGACACTCCGTTGACCACCATGACCCACGAGCTGAAGGCGAGCTACGCCTTCGTGGAGCGCAACTTCTTCCTGACCCGGCGCTACTGGGGCTGGGAGCTGGCGTTCCTCGTGTACTCGGTCGCCGGCGCGCTGTCGATCTCGCTGATCGGCGTCGAGCAGGGCAGCCCGACGCTGCTCCTGTCGCTGATGATCGGTGCGATCTTCTGGAACTACCTGTCGGTGGTATTCAGCTGGATCGCCGAGACGATCGCCGTCGAGCGCTGGGAGGGCACGCTCGAATACACCTTCATGGCCCCCGTCCGGCGCTGGACGCAGCTGCTCGGATCGTGCTCGTATGCCATCGTCTACGGGCTGATCCACACGGC
The DNA here is from genome assembly GCA_963781845.1 of uncultured Chloroflexia bacterium. Taxonomy (GTDB): domain Bacteria; phylum Chloroflexota; class Limnocylindria; order Limnocylindrales; family CSP1-4; genus Chersky-267. The sequence continues at coordinate 257,906 of CAWAHN010000009.1, forward strand.
GGCGATCCTCGTCGTGCTCGTGCTGTTCTTCCCCCAGCTCCACCTGGCGCAGGCGAACCCGGCGACCGCGGCGACCTTCATGGCGCTCGGCTCGTTCAGCTTCGTCGGGATCGGGATGATGGCGGCGATCCTCCCGCTGCTCTACGTCGAGCGCGGAGCGCAGATGTGCTTCGTCCTCCAGTCGTGCCTCCTGCTCGTCAGCGGGGTCTACTACTCGGTCGACATCCTGCCGCCGTGGATGCAGGCGCTGTCCCGCCTGTCGCCCGCCACGTACGTCCTCGACGGCGTCCGCCAGGGCCTGATCGAGGGCACCCCGGTCACGGCGCTGTGGGGCGACATCTGGCCGCTCCTGATCATGGCCATCACGTTCATCCCGCTCGGGATCTGGGCGTTCGGCCGCGCCGAGCGCTACGCCAAGCGGACCGGCAAGCTGAAGCGGGTGGGCTGATCCGATGACCACGATCGACGCCCGACGGCGGACGCTCGGCCCGACCCCGGAATCGGCCCGATCCGGCGCGGACAGACCCGTCGTCCGGGCCTACCGCGGCCCCCAGGATCACCCGGCCCTGGTCCGGATCGGGAACGCAGCCCGCGCCGCCAATGGCGACCCGGAGCAGCTGACCGTCGCCCGGATCGACAACGACTATCGGCACCTCGAGAACTGCGACCTGGTGCACGACTGTGCCCTGGTCGAGCTCGGCGGACGAGCGGTCGCCTACGGTCGGACCTCGTGGCTGGACCGGAACTCGGGCGAGCGCTCGTTCGAGGGGCGGATCTTCATCGACCCGAGCGCCTCGGGACGAGGCGTCGAGGCGGCCCTGCTCGCCTGGCAGCTGCCGCATCTCGCGGCGCTCGCGGCCGCGCATCCGCCCGGATCCGACGAGGTTCCGTCACTCCTCGTGGCGTACGGCCTCGGCCGCGACCGTGTCACCCGCCGCCTCGTCGAGCGCGCCGGCTTCTCGGCCGTCCGGCGGAGTGCGACGCTCGTCCGTTCCGACCTGGAGGCGATCCCGGACATCCCGCTGCCGAACGACGTCGAGCTGCGCTCGATCGATCCGGCCGACCGCGCGATGCACCGGCGCGTCTTCGAGGCCGACATCGCGGCCTTCGCGGATCATTGGGGAGACGGCGTGAGCGACGGATCCGAGAGCAGCTTCGAGGGGTTCGTCGGCGATCCCCTGTTCCGTCCGGACCTCTGGCGCGTCGCCTTCCGGGGCGACGAGGTCGCCGGCCAGATCCTCAACTTCCTCGAACCTGCCGGCGACGACGGGACGGTCATCGGCTGGACCGAGTCGATCTCCGTGCAGCCGCGGTTCCGACGCCGGGGGATCGCCCGGGCGCTGCTCGCGGCGAGCCTCCGAGCGGTCCGTGACGCGGGGGCCGATCGAGCAGCGCTGAGCGTCGACACGGGCAACGTCCGGCGGGCGCTCGACCTGTACGAAAGCCTGGGGTTCCGGATCGTGTCCGAGGTGGTCGAGTACCACCGGCCGGCCACGGGCGCGTTCCCGACGGCCGCGGACGGGACGGCCCGATGACCGCCACCATCACGCTGACCGACTGGGGCTGGGACGACGCCCACGCCACGGAGTTCGTCCCACGGGCGATCGCCGGGCACGAACCTGGCCGGGTCCTCGTCGAGGATCGCGGGTCGTACCTCGTCGCGACCGCCGACGGTGATGCTCGGGCGACGGTGTCCGGTCGATTCCGGTTCGATGCCGAGCTCGAAGGCCAGCCCGGCTTCCCGGTCGTCGGGGACTGGGTCGCCCTCCAGCCGACGGGCGATCCGGACCACCGTCTGATCCAGGGCCTCATCCCGCGGCGCACTGCCGTCATCCGCCGGGCCCCGGCCGACCGGAGCTCGCCCGAGCAGGTCCTCGCCGCGAACGTCGACCTCCTCCTCATCGTGACCTCGCTCAACGCCGAGCTGAACCCGCGGCGGCTCGAGCGCTACCTGGCCGTCGCCTGGAGCTCGGGCGCTCAGCCGGTCCTCGTCCTGAACAAGGCGGACCTCGCGTCGGATGTCGAGTCCGCGGTCGCGAGCGTCGCGCCGATCGCCGGCGGAGCTCCCGTCCATGCCGTGAGCGCCAGGACCGGGACGGGGCTGGTCGAGCTCGCCGCCCGGTTCGGCGACGGCCGCACCGCGGCGCTCATCGGCTCCTCCGGCGTCGGCAAGTCGACCCTCCTCAATGCGCTGGCCGGTGCCGAGGTCGAGGACACCGGCGCGATCCGCGAGGACGATGACCGCGGGCGGCACACCACGACGAGACGTCACCTCGTCCACGTCCCCGGCCGCGGGCTCATCCTCGACACGCCCGGGATGCGCGAGCTCGGCCTGACCGACGACGACGGTGGCATCGACGCCGCGTTCGCGGACATCGACGAGCTCGCGGTCGGCTGCCGCTTCCACGACTGCCGGCACGACCGCGAGCCGGGCTGCGCGGTCCGCGGCGCCATCGCCGCGGGTTCGCTCGATCCGGCCCGTCTGGCCAATCGGCGCAAGCTCGACCGGGAGACCGCGCGGGCCGAGGCCCAGAACGACCCACGGGCACGAGCCGAACGGCGACGCCAGTACCGGATGATGCACACGGCCGTGAGCCGTCACATGAAGATGAAGTACGGAGACGAACGGTGACCGTGGACGAGCAGCCGCCCATCGGGGTCGCGGACGCCCCGCCGATCGACGGGTTGACGTTCCGTCCGTATCGCGGTGAGGCGGACCTGCCCGGCCTCATCGAGGTGATGAACGCCGCCGAGGTGGCCGACCAGACCTTCGAGATCTACGGGCTCGAGGCCGCCCGCAACTGGCTGGCCAACCTGGACGACTTCGAGCCGTCGCGTGACATGCTGCTCGCCGAGGTGGGCGGCCGGCTGGTCGCGGCGTCCCATGCGACCGTCTCGGTCCGCGACGGCACGCGGATCCACGAGACCTCCGGCTGGGTCCATCCCGACTGGCGCCGCCGAGGGATCGGGCGGGCCCTGCTCCACTGGGGCCAGGATCGCCAGCGACGACGAGCGGCGGCGCAGACCGAGGCCGGCGACCTCCGGCCGGCGACCCTCGGCTCATGGACCGTCGAGACCGCGACCGGGGCCGTCGCCCTGCTCCTCAACGACGGTTACGAACCCGTCCGCTGGTTCTTCGAGATGCTCCGCCCGGACCTCGACGACCTGCCGACCGTCGCGCTGCCCGACGGCCTCGAGATCCGGCCGGTCACCGAGGATCTCGCGCGGAAGGTGCTGACCGCCGACTCCGAGGCATTCCAGGATCACTGGGGCGCACACGCCATCACGGAGGCCGACGTCCGCCGGACGCTCGGCGATCCCGACAACGACCTGTCGCTGTGGCAGGTGGCGTGGGATGGGGACGAGGTGGTGGGCTCGGTCCTGCCGATCATCTTCCCGAGCGACAACGCCGTCCAGGGCATCAAGCGCGGCTGGCTCGAGCGGGCCAGCGTCCGACGGCCGTGGCGGCGCCGGGGCGTCGCGGGGGCGCTCATGGTGGCCGCCCTCCATGAGCTCCGTGCCCGGGGCATGGAGGCCGCCTCGCTGGGCGTGGACTCCGAGAACCCCACCGGAGCGCTGGGTCTGTGGGAGCGGCTCGGATTCCGGGTCGACAAGCGGGCCGCGGCCTACCGCAAGCCGTTCTGACGGGTCCGGTGGCGACTCGCACCGACCGGGACCATCGGATGCGGGCAGGGCGAGGCGACCGACGCTAGCATCGGGGCATGCGCGTGCACGACGGCCGCCGGCGCGGTGCCCTGAAGGTCAAGGTCGCCCTGTGTCTCGCCGTCGTCGCCATCCTCGGCGGCACCGCCGAGGGAGCCCTCGCCAAGTCGCTCCCGGGCGCCTCGGGCTGTCCGATCTTCCCGGCCTCGAACATCTGGAACCGCCGGGTGGACCAGCTGCCGGTCCGTGCCGACTCGGCGACGCTCATCGCCTCGATCGGTCTCGGCAACGGGTTGCACCCCGACTTCGGGTCCTACAGCGGCTACGGGATCCCCTACTCGATCGCGAACCACTTGACCCCGAAGAAGACCGTGACCTTCCAGTACAAGTCGGAGTCGGACAAGGGCCCGTATCCGATCCCCGCCAAGGTCAGGCGGGAGGCCGGCTCGGATCACCACATCCTCATCGTCGACAAGGACGCCTGCAAGCTGTACGAGCTGTTCGCGGCGTCCAAGTCGGCCAGCGGCCGGTGGTCGGCCGGGTCCGGGGCGATCTGGAACCTCCGGCTCAACCGGCTCCGACCCGACGGCTGGACGAGTGCCGACGCCGCCGGTCTGCCGATCCTGCCGGGCCTTGCCCGCTACGACGAGGTCGCGGCCGGGGTCATCGCCCACGCCCTCCGCTTCACCGCGCCGACCACCCGATCCGCCCACATCTACCCGGCCCGCCACGACGCCGGCGACGGGGCCGATCCGGCTCTGCCGCCGATGGGCCTGCGCGTCCGCCTCAAGGCCTCGGTCGACCTCAGCGGGTTCAGCGGCCAGGCCAGGGTCGTGCTCGTCGCGCTCCAACGCTACGGGATGATCCTCGCCGACAACGGCTCGCCGTGGTACATCACCGGGGCGCCGGATCCGCACTGGAGCGACGACAACCTGCACGGCCTCGGCCGGATCACCGGCGATATGTTCGAGGCGGTCGACACGACCGGGCTGACGAGCTCCTCGCCCTACCCGTAGGGCACCCTCGCGTCAGGGCAGGTACGGCCAGGCGAACTGCACGTCCCCGGGGTCGAGCTGGCCCGCGATCGCCCGGACGGAGCCGTCGGTCGCGTCATAGACCGTCACCGACGCTCCATGCATCGCCTGCGGGATGTCGATGCCCGCCTGCGACGCCCCGGCGGCGTAGACGAACCGTCCATCGCCGCTCACGGCGAGTGACACGAAGTCGGCGGTCGGGTCCCAGTGACCGACGGGCTCGAGGGTGCGCCGGTCGAAGACGAACACGCCGGTCGACCTCGGCTGGGACGGATCCGCGGTGGCGATCCCGAGCGCATAGACGACGGACCCGGTCCCCGGCGCCACGACGATCCCCGGCTCGAGGAAGACCTTGGCCGAGACCGACGGCGCCAGCCAGCGCCCGATCGCCCCGATCGGGTCGGGCACTGAGCGGTCGATCGCCGAGGGAGCGGGCGCACTACCCGAGGAGGTCTGACCCGTCACCAGGTCGACCCGGGCGATCGTCCGGCTGACCGGCGTCCAGAAGTAGATCGACGATCCGGACACGGTCCAGGTCCCCCCCTCGCCCGTCGCGTCGACCTGGATGTCCGGCAGGGAGCCGCCGTCCTCCGGGACCCGGCGGACCGTCAACCTGCCCCCGTCGCTCGACCAGCACAGGAACCAGGCGAGCCGCCCGTCGGTCAGGCCGGCGTCCGCCTCGCCGTCGGGGCACGGACGATCCACGGCGAACGGCGCCGGCGACCCCTGGGAACGGCCGCTCGCGGGCATCAGGTAGTGGTCGGTCCGCTGCGAATATGTCCCGGACGCAGCCTCGACCGAGTAGGTCGGCCGCGACACGAGCGCGTCGTCGCCGTCGGGCCCGACGGCGACCCTGGCGGCCAGCACGTTGTCGGGTCGATCGTCCGGTCCGATCGAGACATCCGGCAGGCCCACCTGTCCGGTCACGGTGCTGGTCGCCAGGTCGACCAGGACGATCCCGCTCTTCCAGCGGCCGCCGTCGCGCAGGCTCCATCCGACGTACCCGCGGTCGTCGGACGCATACCTGACGGCGATATCGACGTTCGGCGGTTGATCCACCCGGGCGGCCGGCCGTGGATCCAGGCTGCCGGTGTAGTCGCCGATCGGCACGGTCGCGGTCAGGCTGCCCTTGGCGTCGTAGCGGCGGAGGTCCACGACGGCATGCGTCGGCGACCCGTTGACGTCACCGTCCATCGTCACGCACAGGCAGGCGTAGGTCCCGTCGGCGAGGTGACGCACCTCGCTCAGGGCGGTCGCGCCGTCGAGCGACGGACCCAGCGAACCCGTCGCGAGGTCCGCCACGGCGTACCCACTGCCGACCCGGAGCAGGACGGTCGACGGTCGCGGGAGGTCGCCGTTGAGGAGGACCTTCGGGACCGCCGTCGCGCTCGGGCCCATCGTCGCGGTCGCGCTCGGTCCCGACGACGGGGGCGGCGCGGAGGCGGCGGCGATCCCGGGACGCCCCTTCGGCATCGACATCCAGACGGCGACGAGCGACAGGCCGACGGTCAACGCGACCGCCAGGGCGCCGGCACCGGCCGTTCGCCCGAGCCAGCCACGACCGCGACCCGCGTGGGCAGGCTCGCCTCGTGCGACCCGGTCCCGCCAGGTCGGCGCGCTCAGCCGCTGCGGCGGCAGGTGCCAGTCGTCCGCGACGTCGTGGATGAGCCGGGCGAGCGTCGCCTCGTCGATCGGGTCGACCTCGTTGGTCATCGGAGCACCTCACGTGCGGTCGCAGGCGGCGTCGCCGGCGCATCGGCCGCCGGGATCGCGCCAAGACGCCCCCGGAGCGTCGCGTGCGCGCGCGACAGGATCGAGCCGACGTTGCCCGGGCTCGTCTGCAGAAAGCCGGCGATCTCGGCGTAGTCGTAGCCGTAGTAGTGACGCAGGACGATCGCGGCACGGGCATCGGGCTTGAGCCCGGCCAGGCCCTCGTCGACGATCTGGCGACGGATGACCTCGAGCGAAGGGTCGCCGCCCGCTCCGGGGCCCTCCATCCGCGCGACGTCGATCCGAGCGAGGGTCGGGGCGGCCAGCTGGCGGACCCGGCGTCGGCGCAGGGCGTCGAGCGCGACGTGGGCGACGATCCCGTGGAGCCACGCCCGGAGTGGGCGGTCGGGGTCGTACTGCTCCCAGCGCTCGAACGCCCGGGCGAAGGCGTCGTGGGTCGCATCGACCGCCCCGTCCGGATCGCGCAGGATGGCATAGGCGACCCGGTAGACGTCGTCCGCGTGGTCGCGGTACGCCCGGTCGACCGACTGGAGGCGGAGCTCCCGATCCATCACGCCTCTACTACGTCTCGGGGCCGCCGAACCTTGCCGTCGGCACTGCCCGGATCAGATGAGCAACCGGCCCTGGCCCGCGACGAGATCCATCCACGGTCGCTCGCGACGGATGATGGTCGTCGGGCCGTGGCCGGGCAGGACGCCGATGTCGTCCCCGAGCCCGGCGAGTCGCGCGATCGACACCGCCATCTCCTCTGCGGACCCGCCTGGCAGGTCGACCCGGCCCCAGCCCCCGGCGAACAGGGTGTCGCCGCTCAGGAGCGTCGCCTCGTCGGGCAGCAGCAGGCAGACCGAGCCCTCGGTGTGGCCGGGCGTGTGGAGGACCTCGAGCCGGACGGCGCCGAAGCGGATGATCCCGCCCTCGGCTAACTCCACCGCCGGGACCGACGGTGGGATCTCGAACGGCGCGTTGAGGGGCACCGGGTGGATGAGTCGGTCCCGGTCGGCCGCGTGGACCGCGATCTCCGCGCCCGTGTGCCGAGCCACCGCCGCGTTGTCGCCGATGTGGTCCCAATGACCGTGGGTCGACACGATCAGCTTGAGCGTCCAGCCCCTGGCCGCCAGCTCCTCGGCGATCCAGTCGAGCGACGGGATGGCGGTATCGATGGCGATCGCCTCGCGGCTCCGTTCGTCGGCCACGATGTGGACGTTGGTGGCGATGGGTCCGACGACCCGGCTCACGATCTGCACGCGCCCATCATGCCGGACGAAACGAGTCCCGGCGCCGACTCGGACCGCGGCGCGGATCCCCGGCGCAGACCCGGCGCGGATCCGACGGCCTTCCGCACGCGACGAGGTTGCGCTACGCTCCGGCCGATGTGACGAGCCGTCACGGGAGGTTCCGACCGGTGCGATGCCCGAGTTGCGGGACGGACAACGAGGCGGGCCGGAAGTTCTGCCACGAGTGCGGGACCCGGCTCGTGGCCGGTTGCCCGTCGTGCGGCGCGACCAACCCCCCGGGCGCCAAGTTCTGCGGCGAATGCGGGATCGCCCTTCCGGGTGACGACGCCCTCCCATCGGTCGCCGAGACGGGTCTCACCACGACCGAGCGACGGGTCGTGTCGGTCCTGTTCGCCGACCTCGTCGGGTTCACCACGTTGGCCGAGGGCCGCGACGCGGAGGAGGTCCGCGAGCTCCAGGATCGGTACTTTGCCACTGCTCGAGCTGTCATCGACCGCTACGGCGGAACGCTGGAGAAGTTCATCGGCGACGCGGTCATGGCGGTCTGGGGCGCTCCCACCGGTCACGAGGACGATGCCGAGCGCGCCGTCCGAGCCGCGCTTGAGCTGCTGAGCGCCGTCGGAGCCCTCCGGGTCACGCCGGAAGGACCTGCGCTCTCGGCCCGCGCCGCGGTGATGACCGGCGAGGCGGCGGTCACGGTGGGCGCCCCGGACCAGGGGCTCGTCAGCGGCGACCTCGTCAACACGGCGTCTCGCCTACAGGGCGTCGCTGCGGACGGGGCCGTCCTCATCGATGAGGCCACTCACCGCGCGACCGCCGCCGGGATCGCCGCCGAGCCGGTCGGCGAGCAGGACCTCCGCGGCCGGACGGCCCCCGTCCCTGCGTGGCGCGCCCTCCACACCCTGGCCATGGTCCGGGGCCGCGGTCGGTCCGAGCAGCTCGAGCCGCCATTCGTGGGCCGCGACGCTGAGCTTCGGCTGCTCAAGGACATCCTCCACGCAGTCGACGACGAGCGCCGCGCCCGTCTCGTGTCGGTCACCGGGATCGCGGGGATCGGCAAGAGCCGGCTCGCGTGGGAGCTCGAGAAGTACATCGACGGCATCGTCGATGACGTCTATTGGCATCAGGGTCGCTCGCCGGCCTACGGCGAGGGGATCGCCTTCTGGGCGCTCGCCGAGATGGTCCGCGGCCGCGCGGGCATCGCCGAGGGCGAGCCGATCGAGGCGGCCCAGGCGAAGCTGGCGGCCGCACTCGAGGAGTACGTCCCGGACGACGCCGAACGGCGTGGGATGGCCCCGTGGCTGCTCATGCTCCTCGGCTACGGCGACCACCCCGGCGACGGTCGCCAGGATGAGGCGTTCGCGGCGGCCCGCGGGCTGCTCGAGCGGATCGCGGCGCGGGGCCTCGTCGTCCTCGTGTTCGAGGACCTCCAGTGGGCCGACAGCGGGCTGATCGAGTTCATCGAGTCGATCCTCGAATGGAGCCGGAACCATCGGATCCTGATCCTCACCCTGGCTCGACCCGAGCTGCTCGAGCGGCGACCGACGTGGGGTGCCGGGCAGCGCAACTTCACCGCGCTCCACCTCGACCCGTTGTCGGACGAGGCGATGACCCGCCTCCTCGGCGGCGTCGTGCCCGGGTTGCCGGCCGGGCTCTCTCGTCGGATCGTGGAACGGGCCGCAGGCGTGCCGCTGTTCGCGGTCGAGACGGTCCGGATGCTGATCGACGAGGGTCGGATCGTCCGCGACGACGACGGGTACCGGGTCGAGGGCGACGTCGGCGAGCTCGCGGTCCCGGAGTCGCTCCGAGGTCTCCTCGCGGCACGGCTCGACGCGCTGCCGGCGGACGATCGGACCCTGCTCCAGGACGCATCGGTCCTCGGTCTGACCTTCACCGTCGACGCCCTCCTCGCGATCAGTCCACACCCCGTCAACGACATCGTCACCCAGCTACGGGCGCTCGTCCGCCGGGAGATCCTGTCGCTCGATGAGCAACCTGGATCACCCGAGCGCGGCCAATATGCGTTCGTGCAGGGCCCGATCCGCGAGGTCGCCTACGAGACCCTCGCCAAGCGCGAACGACGGGCTCGCCACCTGGCCGCGGCTCGCTACTTCGAGACGCTCGACAGCGACGAGCTGGCGGGGATCCTTGCCAGCCATTACCTCGATGCCTATCGCGCGACGCCCGAGGGACCTGAGGCCGACGCGCTGGCCGCCCAGGCGCGAGTCGCCCTCCGCGGAGCAGCGGAACGAGCGGTCGGTCTCGGTTCCTACGACCTCGCCCTGGGGTACCTCGAGAAGGCCCTGACGGTCACGTCCGACCCCGCCGAGCGCGCCACCCTCTGGGAATCCGCGACGACCGCTGCCCACCACGCAGGGAGCACCGACGTCTCCGAGCGGTACGGGCGACAGGCGCTCGACTGGTATCGGGCGACGGGCGACCCGATCGGGGAGGCTCGAGCGGTCGTCCTGCTCGTCCAGCCGATGTTCGAGATCGGCATGACCACGGAGGCGAACGACCTCCTCGAGGCGACCCTGGCGGCCTGCGCGGGTCTCGAGGATCGACCAGAGGTCGTCGCGGTGGTCGCCGAATCGGCGCGCGCGTTGATGGCGAACAACGATCCACGCGCGGTCGAAGTGGCCGATCGGGCGCTGATCGCCGCCGAACGGCTCGAAGCGATCCCGGTCATCGCCGAGGCCCTCGTGACCAAGGCGGCCGCGCTCGACACGATGGGGCGTCGACACGAGGGGATCGCGATCGTCCGCGGGGCCATCGAGCTGGCCGTGGCTCATCGATTGACGACCACCGAGTTCCGAGCCCGTTCGAACTACTCCAATCAGCTCTACCTGGACGACCCGAGGGCCTCGCTGGCGGCCGTCGTCGACGTCCGCGAGCTCGCCCGGAGGCTTGGCGCCCGGGACCAGTTCAGGTGGAGCACGTGGCTATGCTACGGCGGAGGGTTCGCGCTGGGCCTCTGGGACTGGCTGCTGGAGCTCGCCGACGAGACGGAGGCGGGCGACGTCGAGCCGCAGGACCTCCAGGGGATCCACGAGACGCGGGCGTCGGTCGCGGCCTATCGGGGTGACCTTGAGACCGCCGCCCGCGAGCGTGTCGTCGCGGATCGCTACGCTCCGGAGTCGTCCCGACCGGACTTCGTCGCCTCCCGTCACATCTTCCACTCCGAGATCATGGCCTTCGGCGGTCACCTTGCCGAGGCGTACGACGAGGCCATCACGGCGGCCAGGCTCGTGCCGTTCGTCTGGCCGAGCGCGATCGCAGCGCATTACGCCATCTGGATGGACGATCCGGAGCGCACGCGGATCGCGGTGGAGCTCACCCGCGAGTCCCCCGATCGAGGGGCCTATGCCGAGGCGATGCGGACCGTCGTCGAAGCCGGGCTCGCTGCGCTCGAGGGTCGCCGGGACGAAGCGATCGGGCAGTATCGGACCTCTGCCAACACCTTCCGTCGGCTCGAGCTGCCGTTCGAGCTCGGTCGATGCTTGATGGAGTACGCGTCCCTCGTGAGCCCCGCCGATCCGGGCGCTCATGCCGCTGCGGACGAGGCCCGCGCGATCTTCTCGAAGCTCGGTTCACCGCCGCTGCTGGAACGTCTCGACATCGGTCTCGTCCGCTGGAGCTCCGAAACGGACACGGAACGAGCGGTGTCGCCGGTCGGGATCCCGATCGAGGCACGCGGCGCGGGCGACCAAGCCTGATCGACCGAGGGCCAGCTCAGGGCGTCTCGAGCTTCGTCTTCATGCACACGAAGGTCTGGGCGATCAGCTTGTTGGCGGTGCCTTCGATGAGCCGCGCGCCGACGCTGGCCAGGGTCCCCGAGATGTTCACCTCGGCGCTCCAGTCCATCCGGGTGGACGCTTCGTCGGCGCCCGGCGACAGCTTGATCGTGGCGACCGCGTCGGCGGCACTGCCCGGGGCTTGACCGTGGACCTTCACCTCGGCGTGCTCCGGGGCGGTGATCACGATCATCTCGCCGTCCGACACGAACCGCGCGCTGATGAACCCGATGCCGACTTTCGCCTTGGCCTTGAAGTGGGTAGCGTCGATCGCCTCGACCGACTCCACGCCCGGGCCGCACTGGCCGACCCGGGTCGGGTCGATGACGAACGCCCAGACCTTGTCACGGGGCGCGGCGATGTCGACGGTGCCTTCGAAATGCATCGATCCTCCGGGAAGCGACGGGGTCAGCCGCCGGTCTTGGCCCCGGCGCCGACGTAGGCCGTCGGCTCCCGGACGAAGCTCGATCGACAGGCGATCGAGCAGAACGCATAGACGACCCCGCCGTGCTCGGCGAGGTGACGGACGGTCGCCCGGTCGACGGTCATCCCGCAGACCGGGTCGAGCAGGACGATGTCGTCGCTCGGGCCGAGGGTCAGCGTCGGCTCGACGGCGGACGGACCGGCGAGCGTGGCGGGCCCGGGTGCAGCCACGAACGCCGCGCGGCCGCGCCGGACCGACACGAGCTCGGCCAGGATCGAGACGGCGACCTCGGCGGCCGTCTCCGCCCCGAGGTCGATCCCCGCCGGCGCACGCATGGCGAACACCCGGTCGGGTTCGACCCCCTCGTCGAGCAGCCAGGTCCGGACCGCCGCGGCCCGGGTCGGGCTGGCGACGAGGCCGACATAGGCGACGTCGAGGCGGAGCGCGGAGACCAGCGCCTCCTCGTCCCAGGTCCCCTGGCTGGCGACGACCACGTACGGTCCGACCGTCGGCCAGTCGAGGACGCCGAGGTCGTCGCCGACGACGACCCGCGCGCCGTCCGGCAGCAGGCCGGCATCGGCGAACGGATCGACCATGGTGACGTCGAAGCCCATCCCCGCGCCGAGCTCGGCCAGGGCCGCCGCGATGGGTGTCGTCCCGGCGATCCAGAGGGCCGGGGCCGGTAGATGCGGTTCCACGTAGATCTCCAGCGTGCCACCCGAGTGGCAGGTCATCACCTCGTCGACGATGCCGTCCCCGCGACGGCTCTCGGACGGAAGGTCCTTGCTGATCCTGAGCAGCCGAGGCTGCCCGTCGGCCAGCGCCCGGAGCCCCTCGCGGACGACGAGCGGGCGGGCGCAGCTCCCGCCGACGAACCCTTCGATCGAGCCGTCCGGATAGATCAGCCCGCGCGCCCCGGGCCGCGCCGACGTCGGCCGCCGGACGGCGACGACCGTCGCCATGGCGTACGGCTGCCCGCTGCGATCGAGCTCGACCGCCCGCTCGAGGAGCGACACCGGCGGGGTCATCGTCTCGACCCCGCCTGCTCGGATGCGGCTACGCCGTCACTCCCTTCTCGCGGAGGATCGCCCAGATCTTCTGCGGGGTCATCGGGATGTCGACGTTGCGGACGCCGAGATGCCACAGGGCGTCGACGACGGCGTTGGCGATGGCCGGCGGCGCGCCGACCGTGGCCGACTCACCGACGCCCTTCGCTCCGATCGGATGGTGCGGCGAGGGGGTGACCGTCTTCCCGGTCTCCCAGGCGGGCGTCTCGACTGCGGTCGGGAGGAGGTAGTCCATGAACGTGCCGGCCAGGTTGTTGCCGAGCTCGTCGTAGGTGATCTCCTCGTACAACGATGGCGCGAAGCCCATCGTCAGCCCGCCGTGGATCTGGCCGTCGACGATCATCGGGTTGATGATGTTGCCGCAGTCGTCGACCGCCACGAAGCGGCGGACGGTGACCTGTCCGGTGCCCTTGTCGATGTCGACGACGCAGATGTAGCTCCCGAACGGGAAGGTCAGGTTCGGTGGGTCGTAGTAGTCGACCGCCTCGAGACCGGCCTCCATCCCCTGGGGGTGGTTGGTGTAGGCCGCGAAGGCGATCTCCTGGATCGTCTTCGACTGTTCGGGCGAGCCCTTGACCGAGAACTTGCCGTTGGTCCACTCGAGGTCGTCCTCGCTGGCCTCGAGCAGGTGGGCGGCCAGCTTGCGGGCCTTGTCCTTGATCTTGCGCGAGGCCATCGCCGTCGCGGCACCCGCCACCGGCGTCGAGCGCGAGGCATACGTTCCCAGGCCGTACGGCGCCGTGTCGGTGTCGCCGTACTCGATCTTGATGTCCCCGACCGGGAAGCCGAGCTCCTCGGCGATGATCTGGGCGAAGGTCGTCTCGTGGCCCTGGCCCTGGGTCTGGACGCCGATGCGGGCCAGGACCTTGCCGGTCGGGTGGACCCGGATCTCACACGAGTCGAACATCTTGAGACCCAGGATGTCGAAATCGTGCGACGGCCCGGCTCCGACGATCTCGGTGAAGCTGCTGATGCCGATGCCCATCAGCTCACCGCGGGCCCGCTTCTCGGCCTGCTCCTTGCGCAGCCCGGCGTAGTCGATCATGTCCATCGCCTTCTGGAGCGCCGCCGGGTAGTTCCCGGAGTCGTACGACCAGCCGGTGGGGGTCTTGTACGGGAACTGCTCGGGCTGGATGAAGTTCTCCATCCGGAGCTGGGCCGGGTCCTTGCCGATCTGGTGGGCCAGGATGTCGACCATCCGCTCGACCGCATGGACCGCCTCGGTCACCCGGAACGAACAGCGGTAGGCGACCCCTCCCGGCGGCTTGTTGGTGTAGACCCCGTCGACCTCGACGAAGGCGTTCGGGAAGTCGTACGAGCCGGTGATGACGTTGAACAGGCCGGCCGGGTACTTCGATGGATCGGCGGCGGCATCGCTATAGCCGTGGTCCGCGATCGTCTTGGCCTTGAGCGATGTGATCCGACCGTCCTTGGTCGCACCGATCTCGGCGTGGATGTGGTAGTCGCGGGCGAACGAATCCGCCTGGAGGTTCTCCGAGCGGTCCTCGATCCACTTGACCGGCTTGCCGGTGAGGAAGGAGGCGGCGACGGCGAGCACGTAGCCCGGATAGACCGGCACCTTGCCGCCGAACCCGCCGCCGATGTCGTGCGTCTTGACCCGGATGTTCTGCTCGGAGATCGGCAGGCCCGCACCAGCGGCGACGAGCGCGAGCACGGTCCGGATGGCATGGGGTGCCTGCGACGTCATGTGCAGCGTGAGCTGCTGGCGGACGGGATTCCAGTCGGCGACGCAGCCGCAGGTCTCGATCGACGCGACGTGGATCCGAGGGATGTAGATGTCCTGCTCGATGTGGACGTCGGCCGCGGCCAGGTCGGCGTCGGTGGCCGCCCGGTCCCCGGATTCCCAGTGCCAGATGTGGTTGTTGGCCTTGTCCGGACCGCGGTCCGGGCGGAGGACGAACGCGTCCGCCTCGAGCGCCTTGAACGGGTCGACGATGACCGGCAGCGGCTCGTAATCGACCAGGACAGCCGCGACACCATCCGCGGCGGCGTAGCGGGATGTGGCGATGACCGCCGCGACCTCTTGCGACTGGTACATGACGGTGTCCACGGGGAGCACCATCTGCATGTCGCCGGCCAGGGTCGGCATCCAGTGGAGCTTGTACCCTTCCAGGTCCTTGCCGGTGACCACGGCGGCGACGCCCGGGACCTTCAGGGCCTCGGTCGCGTCGATGCTCTTGATCGTGGCGTGGGCGTACGGCGAGCGGACGATGTCGAGCCAGAGCTGGCCCGGCAGGTTGACGTCGTCGATGTACTCGCCCTGGCCGCGGATGAAGCGCGGATCCTCCTTGCGCTTGACGGAGTGGCCCATGCCGCCGACTTCGGGGGTGGTCTGGAGCGCCTCGGTCGTCATCTCGTCACTCCCCGCTCAACCGGCCGCGACCGGCGAACCGGTCTGGGTCTCGGCGGCTGCGGCCATCTCGGCGGCCGCCTGCTGGATCGCCTTCACGATGTTCACGTAGCCGGTGCAGCGACACAGGTTGCCGCTGATCCCCTCGCGGATCTCGTGCTCGGTCGGCGCCGGGTTCTCGGCCAGCAGCCAGGACGCCTGCATGATCATCCCCGGGGTGCAGAAGCCGCACTGGAGGCCGTGCTGGTCCCAGAACGCCTGCTGGAGCGGATGGAGGGTGGCGCCGTCGGCCATCCCCTCGATCGTCTTGATCGTCGCGGCCGTCGGCGCTGACCGCCAGCATCGTGCACGACTTGGCGCTCTCGCCGTCGACGAGGACCGTGCAGGCGCCGCAGTTGCTGGTGTCGCAGCCGATGTGCGTCCCGGTCAGACCGAAGTCCTCGCGGAGCAGGTGGACGAGGAGGAGCCGCGGCTCGACCTCGGCCTCGCGGGCCTGGCCGTTGACGGTGACCTGGACCTTCTGGGTGGTCATCACGCGCTCCTATCGCTGCCCGACCGCACGCCCGGCGGCGGTGCGCAGTGCCCGGACCGTCATCTCCTCGGTCATCGCCCGCTTGTAGTCGACCGGGCCGTGGCCGTCCTTGGTCGGCCGCGACTCTGCGGCGGCGGCCGCTCCGGCGGCCCGGAACGTCGCCTCGGTCGGCTCGGCCCCGATCAGCGCCGCGACCGCGGTCGCCGACGCGAACGGCGTCTCGGCGACGGCGGTCAGGCCGATCCCCGCGTCGGCGATCCGGCCGTCGGCACCGAGCACGACCATCGCCGCGCAGCCGACCGTCGAGAAGTCGCCGGCACGCCGCTCGAGCTTGGCGTAGGCGCCGCCGGTCCCCTTCGGCCAGCGCGGGATCCGCACCTCGGTCAGCAGCTCGGTCGGCTCGATCGCCGTCTGGAACGTGTCGACGAAGAAGTCCTTGGCGGCGATCGACACGCTCGCCCGTGCTGCTCCGGCAGACGACGCTCGCCCGGGTGGCGAGGAGGACCGCCGGCCAGTCGGCCGACGGATCGGCGTGGGCGCACGATCCGCCGATCGTCCCCCAGTTGCGGACCTGCGGATCCCCGATGCCGCTCGCCGCATCGGTCAGGAGCGGATAGCCCGCCCGGACGGTCGGGTCCTCGAGGATCTGCCGATGGGTGGCCCGGCCGCCGATGCGGAGCTCGTCGTCGGCCTCGACGATCGAGTCGAGCCCGTCGACGTCGCGGATGTCCACCAGCAACCCCGGCTGAGCCAGGCGCAGCTTGAGCAGCGGAAGCAGGCTGTACCCCCCGGACAGGACCTTCGCCTCACCTTCACGCTCCGCCAGGATCCGCAGCGCGTCGTGCATGCTCGCCGGTCGAACGTAGTCGAACTGACCCGGGATCATCCGTCCTCCTTCGCGTCCGACGGGCGGACGCTCGAACCTCGCCGCGGGGGCGGCGCACAGGCTGGTGGTCGACGACTCGAGACGGGAACCCGGAACGGACCGAGATCGCGACTCGGTGGGAACCCGGGCGCTACGTTGGATGTCGTATGCCGAGGATAGGCATGTGTGATGGACGCGTCAACGAATACGTCGGCGTGGACCCGGCGGATCTCGACCCGGTCAGGAACGCCGGCCGGGCGACCAGCTGACGAGGCCGATGTCCACCCTCGGCTGGGGCAATGCCCAGCGACCTTCCGGCCGTTCGGCCGCCTCCCGAACGAGTGTCTCCAGCCGGCGGTCCTTGGCACCGCCGGGGGCCAGCCAGAGCTGCCGCCGGACGAACCCGTGGAGCTCCTCGAACGAATCGGCGGTCCGCGGCGGGCGCGGGAAGCGACAGGACGGTCGGCTCGCTCCCGCGGACCCGCAACAGCTCCAGGAACTCCGCCAGGGCGGGCAGGGCGACCCGCTCCTCGCCGTGGATCGGCGGCCAGAACGGATCGGCGATCGACGATGGCTGGCGCTCCATGAGGATCGCCACGCAGAGCCGGTTCGCGGCAGCCTCCATCGCGTCGAGGAACGGCCCGATCGCCTCGATGTCGTAGCCGAGGTGCGCGATCAGCGCGACGTCGGCGTGGATCCCGGCAGCCGGACCGCCGACCGCGGGCGGCCAGCGATCGGCGACGGAGCGGACGTTGGCGATCCCGTGCTCGGTCGCCAGCTCCTCGAGCGCCGCGCGCATCCCGTCGGACGGCTCGACGGCCACGACCTCGCGCACGTGGAGGGCCAGCGGCAGGGCGTAGCGACCGGCGCCGGCACCGATGTCGAGCCACGCGTCGTCGGGCCTCGCCAGCGCGAGCAGGGCGTCGAGGAGCGGCTCGTCGGTCCGTCGCGGGTCGGCCCGGAACAGGCCCGTGACCGGCCGGTAGAAGTCCGTCCCCGTCCGGCACCTCGCGGAACCGATCGACCTGGAGCCGGTCGCGCCGGACGCGATCCGCCCAGGCCAGCTCGGCCAGGTCGACCGCGGGTGTCGACGTCCGGGTTGCCCCCACCGAGCTCGACCTCGGCGACGAGCTCCGGGTGCGCCGCGATGATCGGCCCGAGGCCGCGGTCGCCGGTCGCCTCGGCGACCCACGGCCGCCCTGCCGGCAGGACGAGCACGGGGTTCGTCGAGTCGGCCGCGAGGTAGCGCGGGACGACGAAGCCGATCCCGTCGCGGACCTCGGCCTGCGCCAGCGCCCGGAAGACGGCCGGGTCGACCATCGGCTGGTCGCCGAGGACGACGAACACGCCGGCGGCCGCAGGCGCCGGCGCCTTGGGCGAGGACCTCCTCCGCCTCGAGCCGTTCAAGCGCCGTCATCCCCACCCGGAGCGAGCTCGATAGCCCGGCCTCGGGGGTCGGGTTGATCGTCCGTCGCTCGCCGGCCCAGGCGACGGCGGCCTCGACCCGGTCGGCGTCGCGCCCGAGGACGACGACCGTCCGGGCGATCCCGGCCGCCCGGACGGCGCTCGAGGACGTGGTCGAGGAGCGGCCGACCGTCGAGCGGGGCGATGACCTTCCCGCCACCGAACCTGGCGCCGGCTCCGGCGGCCAGGACGATCGCCCCGTAGCCGGCGACTAGCCGGATCCGTCACGGGCCCTCCGCGCATCGGCCAGGCAGCGCACGATGGCGGCGACCGATCGATCGCCGTCGGCCTCGGTCGTCGCCCAGTTCGAGACCGAGATCCGCATCGCCGCGCGCCCGTGGAAGACGGTCCCACCGAGCCAGGCGGTGCCGTCGTCCTGGACGCGGGCGACGACATCGCGGGTCAGCGCGTCGTCGTCGTCGAACCGGACGAGGACCTGGTTGAGGACGACCTCGTTGAGGACGTCGGCCCCCGGCTCGGCGGCCAGCCGGTCGGCCATCCGCCGGGCCACCGCGCAGTCGCGCTCGACCATCTCTGCCACGCCCGCCCGTCCCAGCGACCGGAGCGCTGCATAGATCCCGAAGGCGCGGGCCCGTCGGCTCATCTCGGGCACGTAGTCGATCGGGTCGCGGTCGGCTCCCTCGGCCGACGGGAGGTAGGCGGCCGAGATCCCCATCGCGGCACGATGGGCGGCGGCGTCGCGGACGAAGACCAGCCCTGAGTCGTACGGGACGTTGAGCCACTTGTGGGCGTCGGTCGTCCACGAGTCCGCCCGGTCGTGCCCGTCGAGACGTGAGCGCATGCCCGGAGCCGCTGCAGCCCACAATCCGAACGCACCGTCGACATGGAGCCACGCCCCGGGTCGGGTCGCGACCGCATCGGCGATCTTGTCGAGCGGGTCGAAGGCCCCGGTGTTCACCTCGCCGGCCTGGGCGCACACGATCGTCGGACCCGGAGCGAGCTCTCCGAGAACGCGCTGGAGCTGGGCCGGTCGCATCCGACCCTCCTCGTCGGTGGGGATCCTGGTCGCCCGCCCGCGCCCGAACCCGACCATCCGGAGCGCCTTGACGAGCGACGAGTGGACATCCGCCCCGACGATGACCTGGATCGGCGGCGCACCGCTCAGGCCGTCCTCCTCGACGTCCCAGCCGACCGCTCGAAGCACGCTGTGTCGTGCCGCCGCGAGTCCGGTGAAATGGGCCATCGTCGTGCCGGTCGTGAACCCGACCGAGCAGCCCGCAGGGAGCCCGAGCAGCTCGGTCAGCCAGCCGCCGACGACCTCCTCGACGACCGCCGCCGCCGGACTCGCGACATAGAGGTTGGCGTTCTGATCCCAGGTCGAGGTCAGCCAGTCGGCGGCCAGCGCAGCCGGTACGGAGCCACCGATGACGAACCCGAAGTAGCGGGGCGAACTGAGCGTCACGAGACCTGGCTCGATCGCCGCGACCAGCCCGTCGATCACGGCGCGCGGTTCCTCGCCCGCATCCGGCAGCGGACGGCCGACCATCGCCCGAAGGTCGTCGGCCGTCATGCCCCGGGCCGGTCCGACCCGTCGGCCGGGGATCGACGACCGGTACGCGATCGCCAGGTCGGCCGCGTGCCGAAGAAGATCCGGCGTGCCGGCCTCGATCTCGGCCGGTGATCCGACGGTCGTCGGTTCGGATCGATCCATCCGTCCCTCCCCTGTCCGATCGAGCGCTGTCGGCGCGATCAGGCTCGTGCGGCGGCGAGCTCGAGCATCGGCCGGCCGGACCCGCCGTGCCGGTCGGCGACGATCTCGGCCATGATCGCCAGCGCCGTCTCGGCCGGCGCTCGTCCGCCGAGGTCGAGCCCGATCGGCCCGTGCAGCCCGGCCAGCTCCTCGGACGTGACTCCGGCCGCCAGCAGCCGCTCGCGCCGATCCGCCTGGGTCTTGCGCGAGCCGACCGCCCCGACGTAGCGGCACCTGCGGCGGAGGGCCTCGACGATGGCCGGCTCGTCGAACTTCACGTCGTGGGTGAGGACCGCGACGGCATCGGACGGTCCGAGCCCGATCTCGTCGGCGACCTCGTCGGGCCAGCCCACGACCAGCCGGTCCGCGTGCGGGAAGCGCTCCGGTGTCGCGAACGCCGCCCGCCCGTCGATGACGACGGTCTCGTAGCCGAGCTCGCGCGCGAGGGCGACGAGCGGGATCGCGACCTGGACGGCCCCGACGACGACCAGCCGCGGTCGGACCGGGAACGCCTCCACGAAGAACGACCGACCGGTCAGCTCGACGGTCCGCGACGTGCCGCTGGCCAGCGCCTCGAGGCCTGCCCGGACGAGCTCGGCGTCGGCGGCCGGGTCGCCCAACGAGCCGTCCAGCCGCCCATCGTCGCCGACCGCGAGGACGGCGGCCATCGGCTCCCCCGCCCCCGGCTCGTGCGGCCCGAACTCCGGACCGGGCGCGTCGGTCGGGAGGGGGGTCACGATCGCGCGCCCGTGGGCGGCATCCTCGCCGGCCTCGACGATCTCGACCCGGACGGTCGGCTCGACGAGGACGTCGATCGTCCCGCCGCAGGCCAGACCGACGTCCCAGGCCTGCTCGTCGCTGATCCCGTAGCGGATGACCCGACTGACACGGTCCTGACGCGCCCGCTCGATCTCCTCGTAGGCCGCGCCCTCGACGCAGCCGCCGCTGACCGAGCCGGCGATCCGCCCGTCGGTCGCGGCGAGCAGGACGGCGCCCTCGGGTCGCGGCGCCGAGCCGAAGGTGCGGACGACCACCGCCCGGCCGACCTCGACGCCTTCGCCCCGCCAGGTCTCCAGCGTGTCGAGCAGCTCCCTCATCGCCGACGATCCATCGCGACAGCCTACGCCGGACCGAGCGGTCGCGCCGTGGTGCCGTCCGACCCATCGTCGAGCGGCGGGATCGCGGTCGCCTGGTGGACGTCGGGCCGCGAGCTCTCGATCCGGGGCGCGTGCGCCGCGGACCGGGCGCCCTCGCCGCCGAACCCGCGCGCCCGGCGAGCGGCCTCACGCCGCGTCGGGGCATCGGACAGCAGCACGCCGAGGCGCTCGAGGCTGGCGAGGGTGCCCGCCGGGACGAAGTCGTCGATGAACGGCATGGCCGCCGACATCCCGCCGGCGAGCGGTTGGTAGCCGGGCGTCGACGCGAGCGGATTCAGCCAGATGAGCCGGTGACAGCTGCGCTGGAGGCGGGCGGTCTCGCGGGCGACCAGGCCGGGGTCGCCACGGTCCCACCCGTCCGACACGACGACCACGACCGCACTGCTGCGCAGCACCCGCCGCGCCCATTCCTGGTTGAACTCGCGGAACGACTCGCCGATCCGGGTCCCGCCCGACCAGTCGGTCACGGTGTCGGCCACCCGGTCGAGCCCCCGGTCGCGATCGCGATCCCGCAGCAGCCGGGTGACCCGGGTGAGCTTGGTCCCGAACACGAACGCCTCGGTCCGCACGGTCGACGCCGCGAGCGCCTGGCTGAACCGGAGGAGGACGCGGGCGTGACGCTCCATCGAGCCCGAGATGTCGCAGATGACGACGAGGCCCCGCGGGCGGCGGACAGGTCGGCGCCAGACCCAGTCGAGGACGTCGCCGCCGGTCGCCAGGCTGCGCCGGAACATCACCCGCGGAGCCACGATCCGGCCGTGACGGTGGAGCTCGCTTCGCCGGGTCCGTCGCTGCTCGAGGTTCGGGATGAGCAGGTCGATCAGCCGCTCGGCGTCGCGCAGCTCGGCCGTCGTCATCCGGTCGAACTGGCGGTGGCGGTCGACCGCGCCCGCGCTGTACGCCTGCTCGCTGATGACCAGCCCGTCGATCTCCTCGTCGGTGTCCTCGGTGTCCGTGTCCTCGCCAGGGATGGCCAGCCCCTCCTGGTCGGCGTCGGCCATCTGGCGGTCGGTGCCCGACTCGGCCTCGACGCCCCCGGCCCCCTCCTCGTCCTCGTCGGCCTGCACCGTGTCGACGGGTGCCTGGTCGACGCCCGGACCGCCCTCCGCGAGACGCTGGCCACGAGCGCGCCAGAAGCGTGCGAAGACCTCGTCGTAGACCTCGAGGTCGTCCCGCCGCCGGACGAACAGCGCCGCGCCGGCCGAGCGCACCTGCTCCCGGTCGCCGATCTCGATCAGTCCGAGCGCTCGAGCGAAGTCGATCGCCGCGCCGAGGTCGGTGGTCAGACCGGCGACGCGCAGTGCGCGGGCGAACCGGACCGAGCTCCCGGTGAACCGCTCGCCGTCGACGAGCAGCGCGGTCCGGCCGCCCGGCAGCGGTGGCAGGATCCGCTCCGGATCGGGTGTCGGAGCCATCGCCCGCGTGTCCCCGGCTCAGCCGCCGGCGACGACCTCGTCGAGCATCCGCCGACCGGCCTCGCCCCGGATGTGGCGAACGTCCTCTTCGTACTTGAGCACGACCCCGAGCGACTCGTCGATCATCGCCGGCTGGAGCTCGGTCGCGCCGAGGGCGAGCAGGGCCGACGCCCAGTCGATCGTCTCGGCGACGCCGGGGACCTTGGTCAGATCGGCCTCGCGCAGCCGGTGGACGAACCCGACGATCTGGCGCGCGAGCCGGTCGGGCGCCTCGGGCACCCGGGTCAGGACGATCTCGAGCTCGCGCTGGAAGGTGGGGTAGTCGATCCAGTGATAGAGGCAGCGCCGCTTGAGGGCGTCGTGGACCTCTCGGGTCCGGTTCGAGGTCAGCACGACCCGCGGCGTCCGCTCGGCGCGCACGGTCCCGATCTCGGGCACCGTCACCTGGAAGTCGGACAGGATCTCGAGCAGGTACGCCTCGAACTCCTCGTCGGCCCGATCGATCTCGTCGATGAGCAGGACCGGGGCGTGGCCGTCGGTCGATTCGAGCGCCTGGAGGAGCGGCCGCTTGATCAGGAACTCCGGTCCGAAGATGTCGTGGGCGGTCGCCCGGTCGACCCGGCCGGCCGCTTCGAGCAGGCGGATCTCGAGCATCTGGCGGGGGTAGTTCCATTCGTAGACCGCGGAGTTGACGTCGAGGCCCTCGTAGCACTGGAGCCGGATCAGCCGCGTCCCGAGCGTCGTCGCCAGGACCTTGGCCAGCTCGGTCTTGCCGACGCCGGCCTCGCCCTCGAGCAGGAGCGGGCGCCCGAGCTCGAGCGCGAGGAAGACCGCGGTCGCGAGCGAGCGGTCGCAGATGTAGTCGCCGGCGCGGAACGCCGAGACGATCCCGTCGACCGACCTGGTCCCCTCCGGGCGGTCGTCAGCGGACGCAGCGGACGTGGACGCGGCATCGGACATGCTGCGGAGTCTACCCGTCCGGTGCGTCGAGGTCGCGCGCGTAGGCCGGGAAGCGGAAGCGCATCGACCGGGTCAGGATCCCACCGACGCCGAGGCGTGCGACCGTGGCGGCGCTCGCCGGCTCTCCCGACAGGAGGCGGGGCAAGAGGAGGTCGGCGGCGGTCGCCTTGGAGTAGGCACCGCACGATGGCAGGCCGAGCAGATCCGTCCGGCCGACCCGGGCCAGCCAGAGCATCGACCCGGGGTGAGCCGGGACGCCGTGGCGGACCACCCGGCCGCCGAGGCGCTCGATCGCGACGTAGAACGGATCCTCGGGGTCGGTGCTCGCGGATCCGGCGGTCAGGACGAGATCGACACGCTCGGGCCGTCGGCCGCGGACCAGCGGCGCGAGCGCAGCGGTGACCGGGTCGGCCGCATCGGCGACGTAGACGACGGCGACGAGCTCCGACCCGAGCGACTCGACCTTGAGCCGGACGCTCGCTTCGAACCGCTCGCGGGCCGGCGCATGGACGGACTCCTTGACCAGCGCGGCGACCCGACGACGGGTGAATCCCGCCACGTGGACGACCCCGGCCGCGCCCGCCCGCAGCGCGACCCGCTCGGCCCGCTCGATGACCTCGGCCGGCACGACGTGGGGCGCGACCTTGACACTCCCGACGAGGTCGCCTGCCCGGACGACCTGACCGTCGAACAGGGTGAACACCTCGACCGGGTCGATCCGATCCATCCGCTCGACGAGGTCGCCGCGGACGTGGAGCAGCCCGTCGGTCGCGGCGATCAGGTCGACCCGGCTCTCGGCGGGGCCGCGGGTCGTCAGCCCGGGCCCGGCGACGGCCGCGGCCAGGCGGATGGCAGCGTCGTCCTCGTGGAGGTCGGCGGCCTCCGGCACGAGGACGGCGATCCCGGCCTCGGCCAGCGCGCGCGGCTCACCGGCGACCCGGACGCCTGGGGCGCCGAGCGCGACGAGATCGGCCGCCGTCAGCCGACGACCCTTCGACCAGCGTTCGCCGCCGATGACGAGGTCCCGGACGAGGACCCCGCCCTCGACGTCGGTCCGCGGTCCCGTCCCCGGGACGACCCGCTCGAGCCGCACCCGGTCGCCGGGGTCAGCCGGCGGCGCCCAGCGCCGCCTCGATCGCCCGCCGGACGTGGACCCTGGCCATCTCCGCTCGGTAGATCGCGTCGGCGTGGATGTCCGATCCGACCGCGACACCATCGGCGGCGTGGGCCGCCGCGGCGGCGATCGCAGCGGCGTCGCCGCTGCTGCCGATCAGCGCGGCCTCGACCGCGGACGCGCGGTAGGCGGCGTCCGCGACCCCGGTCACGCCGATCCGGGCGGTCGTGACCGAGCCGCCGGTCCGGCCGACGACCGCCGCGACGCCGGCGATCGAGTATCCCGACGCGAGCTGCTCGAGATGCCGGTACGCCATGCCGACCCCCGCCGGCTGGGCGGGGATCCGGATCTCGGTCAGGAGCTCGTCCTCGGCCAGGTCGGTCACGAACGCGCCCTCGAAGAACGAGGTCGCTTGGACGACCCGCTCGCCGCCGCCCGAGCGGGCCACGATCGTGGCCTCGAGGGCGAGGACGACGGCCGGCATGTCCGACGCGGGGTCCGCATGGGCGATCCCACCCGCGACAGTCCCACGGTTCCGGACCTGGACGTCCCCGATGTCGGCGATCGCCATCGCCAGCAGCGGGACTCGGGACGTGGCGAGCGCGGAGTCGAGCACCTCCCGATACGTGACGAGGGCGCCGATCGCCAGCCCGCCGTCGGGCAGCGCCCGGATCCCCCGGAGCTCGGCCAGCCCCCCGATATCGACGAGACGTTCGGGCCGAGCGAGCCGGAGCCGCATCAGCCCCAGCAGGCTCTGGCCACCGGCCAGGACCTTGGCGGTGCCCGGATTGCGGGCGAGGATGTCGACCGCCTCGGCGACGGTCGATGGACGGTCGTATTCGAATGCGGCGGGGATCACGACCGGGCCTCCTGGGACTGCATCGCGCGCCAGACCTTCGGCGCGGTGAACGGCATGTCGAGATGCCTGACCCCGAACGGCTTGAGCGCGTCGATGACCGCGTTGGCCACGGCCGCCGTGCTGGCGATCGCGCCGGCCTCGCCGACGCCCTTGACCCCGATCGGATTGACCGGCGATGGCGTGACGGTCTCATCGAGCTCGAGGTTCGGCATCCACGATGCCCGCGGCATCGCGTAGTCGAGCATCGAGCCCGACAGGAGCTGTCCGTCGTCGGCGTAGATGGCCTCCTCCCAGAGCGCCTGGCCGGCGCCCTGGGCGATCCCACCATGGAGCTGGCCGTCGACGATCATCGGGTTGATCTTGTTGCCGACGTCGTCGACCGCCACATACCGGACCAGGTCGACCTTGCCGGTGTCCTCGTCGACCTCGACGATCGCGACGTGCGTCCCGAACGGCCAGGTGCAGTTCGGGGTGTCGTGATAGGCGGTCTCGTCGAGATACGGCTCCATCCCCTCGGGGAGGCTGAAGCCGAGGTCGAGCGCGAAGGCGATCTCCTGGAGCGTCTTCTTCTTCTCGGGCGAGCCCTTCACCCGGTATTCCGCCCCGACGACCTCGATGTCGTCGACCGACGCCTCGAGCATGTGGGCGGCGTAGCGGCGCGCCTTCTCGCGGACCTTCCCTGCGGCCTTGATCGCCGCGGTGCTGCCGACCGACGAGGTCCGGCTGCCGTACGAGCCGTAGCCGAACGGCGTGCCGAGGGTGTCGGAGTGCTGGACGATGATGTCGTCCATCGCCAGCCCGAGCTCCGAGGCGATGATCTGCGAGTAGGTCG
This sequence comes from uncultured Chloroflexia bacterium, assembly GCA_963781845.1. Classification (GTDB taxonomy): domain Bacteria; phylum Chloroflexota; class Limnocylindria; order Limnocylindrales; family CSP1-4; genus Chersky-267. Next base: position 284,134 of record CAWAHN010000009.1, read on the forward strand.
TCTCGTGGCCCTGGCCCTGCGGCTGGGTTCCCATCGTCAGGATGACCTTGCCGGTCAGGTGGACCTTGAGGTTGGCCGACTCCCACATCGCGGCGCCCCAGCCCTCGCCGACCGCGCCGATCCACTTGGACGGAGCGACGCCACACACCTCGATATAGGTCGACAGCCCGAGACCGAGGTATTTGCCGCGGGTCCGGGCTTCGGCCTTGGCCTTGTCGAGGTCGTCGTAGCCGACGGTCGCGAGGGCCTTGTCCATGGCGGGCTCGTAGTTCCCCGAGTCGATGTAGATCTTCTCGCCGTTGACCGCCGTGCCGAGCCCGGACGGGTTGTCGTAGGGGAAGGCATCCGGCGCGATGAAGTTCTTGCGCCGGACGGCGGCCCGGTCCATCCCGATCTCCGCGGCGAACAGGTCCATCGCCCGCTCGACGACGTAGGTCGCCTCGGGCCGGCCGGCCCCGCGGTAGGCGTCCACGAAGGTCGTGTTCGTGTAGACCCCGGTCACCTCGCAGTAGACGTTGGGGATCTTGTAGCAGCCCGACAGGACGCGGGCATAGAGCGTCGTCGGGATGCCCGGCCCGATCGTCGACAGGCGCCCGCCGAGGTTGGCGTAGGTCTTGACCCGGAGACCCGTGACCTCGCCGTCGCGCTTGCCGGCGATCTCGAGATAGGTCACATGGTCGCGACCGTGGATCGTGGACTGGTAGCTCTCGCGGCGGGTCTCGACCCACTTGACCGGGCGCCCGCCGATGAGCTTCGAGGCGAGCATGACCAGGGCCATGTCCGCGTAGCAGAAGATCTTCGTCCCGAACGCTCCGCCGACGTCCGGCGAGATGCAGCGGACCTTGTGCTCGGGGATGCCGGTCACGAAGGCGGTCAGCAGGAGCCGCTGGATATGCGGCGTCTGGCTCGACATCCAGACCGTGTATTCGTCCGTTCCGGGGTTGTACAGCCCGATGTCCCCGCGGACCTCCATCGGGTTCGGGATCAGCCGCTGGTTGACGATCCGCTGGCGGACGACCACCTCGGCGGCGTCGACGGCGGCGTCGGTCCCGGCCTTGTCGCCGACCGTCCACTCGAAGACGACATTGTTCGGGGCGTTCTCGTGGAGCTGCGGCGCGCCCGGCTGGGTGGCCTTCTCCGTGTCGACGACCGCGGGCAGCGGCTCCCACTCGACGTGGACCGCCTCGACCGCATCGGCCGCCTGCTCGGGTGTCTCGGCGATGACCGCCGCGACGCCCTCACCGGTCCACTTCACGTCGTCGGTCGCGAGCGCCCGGGGCATGTTGATGTTGTTCTGGATGCCCGACGAACCGCCTGCGGGCCAGGCCATCGGCAACGGGTTGTACGGGACATCGGCGCCGGTCAGGACCAGGATCACGCCGGGCATCGCCTTGGCTGCCGAGGTGTCGATCGACCGGATGTTGGCGTTGGCGTACGGGCTCCGGAGGATGGCCATGTAGGTCATCCCGGTCATCTGGATGTCGTCGAGGTAGCGGCCCTTGCCGGTGATGAAGCGCGGGTCCTCGACCCGCTTGACGGAGGAACCGAGGACGTCGGTGGTCATCGCACGGTCTCCTGTCAGGCGTTGGCGGCTGCCGGCACGTCGGTGCCGGCGCGCAGGGTGGAGGCCGCCTCGCGGATCGCCGCCACGATGTTGTGGTAGCCCGTGCAGCGGCAGATGTTGCCCTCGATCGCGTGCCGGATCTCGTCGTCGGTCGGATCGGGGTTGCTCTCGAGCAGGTCGGCGGCCGACATGATCATCCCGGGGGTGCAGAAGCCGCACTGGAGCCCGTGCTTCGCCCAGAAGGCGGCCTGGATCGCATGCAACCCGCCCTCGGGGGCCATCCCCTCGATGGTCGTGACGACGTGACCGTCCGCCTGGATCGCCAGGACGGTGCACGACTTGACCGCCCGGCCGTCGAGGTGGACGGTGCAGGCACCGCATTGGCTCGTATCGCAGCCGACGTGGGTCCCGGTCAACCCAAGGTCCTCGCGTAGCGTCTGCACGAGGAGCCGCCTGGGTTCGACCTCCACGTCCCTCGGGACCCCGTTCACCGTGAGTCGGACCTGCTCAGTCACCAGTCGACCTCCTGCTGGGTGCCTGCCGAGGGAGACGGAAATGGGCGGCCCCTCCGGGCGCGCGGCGCCGACGAGGGTGAGGACCGATGGTCGCACCGGAGCGCGACGGAATCAAGCCGGGTCCGCGACGCCGATGCGGCTGGCGGGGGCGGCGGGTGTGTCGTCGGACACGACCGGGTCCGGCGGCAGGCCACGGAGCAGGGTGACGGCACCAAGGTCGGTGAGGATCGACCGAGCTTCGGCGGCTGCGGCGGCCGACCCAAGGTCGTCCGGGGCGAGCAAGGCTCGTGCGCGGACCATGACGGCGAGGTCGAAGCGGGCGCCCTCGGCACGGAAGACATCGGCGCCACGATCCATCGACGCCAGGCCGGCTGGATCCGTGCCTGCGCGCTGGGCGCTGATCAACCACTCGCGGAGCACGCGGTCCAAGCGACCGCTCTCGAGGCCGCGCTCGAATCGACCGAGGATCTCGGCGATCCGATCGTCATCACGCGCCTCGAGCGCCGAGATCATGAAGATCAGATGGTCTCCGCCGACATCGGCTTCGGCGATCAACACGTCCATCAGTCGGCCGAGTCGGGCCACCTCGACGAGGTCGCCTGCGGCGAATGCCAGGTGGGCGCGATCGGCGTACCGCGAGGACAGGACCTGCGGATCCGTCACCTCCGGGAACTGCGCGTCGAACCGGTCGACGAGTTCGCGCGCCTCGGGGATCCGATCGCGATAGGCGCGGACGTCGCAGATCAACCCGGGGACGTTGAAGTCCCACGGCGAGGCCCAATCGCCGAGCACGTCGAGCCGGGCGCCCATGTCCTCGATCCAGTCCCACTGCCCGAGCTCGAACGCCGACGCGCAGGCGTTCCCGGCGGCCGATCGCGCCCAGGCGTGGTAGCCATGCTCGAGCGCGAGCTCGGAGGCCCGCAACGCCACCTCGAACGATTCGCTCGGAGCCTCCTGGCCCAGCCAACTCGACAGGTTCATCCGGGTCCGCATTTCCGCGTTGAACAGGCCCTCTCGTTCGGCCAGGACGAGGGCCCCCCGAAGGAGGGCCACGGCCTCGATGACCCTCCCCTCCGCCGAGAGCGCCCAGCCCTTGCTCGGCAGGAGCTCGGCGATGACTGGCCGGAGCCCGAGCCGTTCAGCGATCGGGAGGGTCGACTCGATCAGCTCGCCGGCGGCGGCCGCGTCGCCGCTCATCAGTCGCGCGCGGACGACCTCGGCCGTCAGGCGGAGCCCGTCGGGGTCCGTGTCGGCGAAGTCGCCCAGGTGCGCTCGGATCCGCTCGGCCTCGATGCGGGCGTCGTCGGGTCGGCCGCCGGCGATCAGGGCGGACGTCAGGACGAGGCCGGCCCGGGCCTCGAGACCGGGATCCGCCTGTGCCTCGGCGTCGACGACGAGCTCCGATGCGGCGGCGATGGCCTCATCGATCCGCCCGGCCGAGCCGAGCGATTCGGCGAGACTCTCCCGGAATCCTATCGTGGCGGCCGCATCCGTCGACAGCGCGAGCGCCTCGCCGAGGTATCCCGCAGCGCTGGCATGCGCCCCGATCCTGGTCGATCGGTTCGCTGCCGCCTCGAGCGAGTCGATCGCCAGCGCCGTCAGGTCGGCGCGGTCGGCCTCGTCCGGCGCACTCCGAAGCGCGTCGAGGTAATGCGTCGCCACAACGCCGGTCAGCTCCTCGGACCCGATCGCTTCGAAGCAGCGGGCAGCAGCGACGTGCAGAGCCCGGCGCTCGCGGCGGGACAGCCGACCGTACGCCACCTCACGCAGGACGCCCTGGATGAACCGGTACTGGCCACGCTCGGGCGACGCCGGATCGTCCTCGAGGACGAGGATCTCGCGGTCGACGAGCCCGTCGAGGAGACGGCGCAGGTCGGCCTCGGACGCCGGTTCCAGGTTCGCCAGCGCGTCGACGGTGAAGCTGATCCCGAGCACGGCCGCCTTGCCGATCAGCTCCCTGGACGGGTCGTCCAGCGCGTCGAGGCGAGCCCCGAGGAGCCCCTGGAGCGACTCGGGCACGGCCAGCGGCCCGAGGTCGGCGGCGAGGTGGAATCGACCGTCGGACTCCCGCAGGTGGCCCTGGTCCATCAGCATCCGGACCGTCTCGACCGCGTACAGCGGGATCCCGGCCGCCCGATCGCGGATCGTCCGGAGGGCGGCCTGCGGGATCCCCGGCACCAACCCGAGCAGGAGCATGTCCATCGCGTCGTCGTCGAGTGGGGCCAGATCGAGCCTGGTGTGGTTCCGAAGGCTGGATCCGAACGTGGGTCGGTCCTCGATCAGCTCGGGTCGAGCCAGCGCCAGGACGAGGATCGGTCGGGTCCGGGACGCGGACAGGAGCCCCTCGATGAAGTCGAGCAGCCCGGGATCCGCCCAGTGCAGGTCCTCGAACACGAGCACCGTCGGACCACGGTCGGCGATCCGCTCGAACAGGGTGCGCCAGGCCGCGGTGAGCTCCTCGACGCTGCCGGCCGCGGCATCCGTCAGCCCGAGCAGGGCGGCCAGACGGGGTTCGACACGCGTCCGCTCACCCTCGTCGGGCAGGTAGTCCGCGGCCATCTCCGCCAGCTTGGCCCGAGCCACCTCGGGCGGATCCGACTCGGCGATCCCGGCCCGCCCGCGGACCATCTCGCCGAGCGCCCAGAACGCCAGTCCGTCGCCGTAGGCGGGCGAGCGACCCTGGTGCCAGTAGATCGGCTCGGCCAGGCCGTCGACGTACTTGTCGAGCTCCCAGGCCAGGCGGCTCTTGCCGATCCCCGCGATCCCGAGCACGGACACGAGCCGGGCGCGACGCTCGCGCGCGGTGGCGTGAAGCAGCTCCTTGAGCAGCCGCAGCTCGTCCTCGCGCCCGACGAACGGGGCCTCGAGCCGGACGCGCGCGCCGGGCGCCGCCGCGACCGGCTACGACCCTGGTCGCGAGCCAGGCGGCCACCGGGGACTCCTTGCCGCGCAGGACCTGCTCGCCGGCCGGCTCGTAGACGACCGCCTGCTCGGTCGCCCGCATCGTCGCCTCGCCGACGAGGACCGATCCCGGGGGAGCCGCCGACTGGAGCCGGCTCGCCGTGTTGACGAGGTCGCCGGCGACCATCCCCTGCCCGTCGGCGCCCAGCGACACGGCCGCCTCGCCGGTCAGGACCCCCGCCCGGACCTTGACCGGGGACCCGTCGGGGGCCCGGAGGGCACCGATCGCGTCGACCAGGTCGAGCGCGGCCCGGACGGCCCGCTCGGCGTCGTCCTCATGGGCGACCGGCGTCCCCCAGACCGCCATGACCGCATCGCCGATGAACTTCTCGATCGCCCCCCCATACCGGCCGATCCGTTCTCGGGCGAGACCGAAGTAGCCGTCGAGGAACTCGCGGACCGCCTCCGGGTCGCGGTCGTCGGACAGCGCGGTGAAGCCGACCAGATCCGCGAACAGGACGCTGACGATCCGGCGCTCGGTCGCCCCTGCCCCGGCGCCTTCTCGCGGAGCCGGCCCGTGGGCCGCCTCGGCGGTGCTGCCCGCGGCCCCTTCGGCCTCGGGGAGCGGGTTGCCGCAGGCGCCGCAGAACCTGTCGCCCGGCTCGGCCGGCGTACCGCAGACCGGGCAGCTCGCCGCCAGCCCGGCACCGCACGACCGACAGAACCGGCGGCCCGGCCGATTGTCGGTCCCGCATCGGTCACAGATCATCGGGCGCCCCACGGTCGTCATCAGCCCGAGGATACCTCCGCCAACGGGCCGTGCTCCCGCGGGGAGCCCTCCGATCCACCCTCAGCCGCCGGGTCGTCGCTCGGGCGGCGGTGTCCAGCGCCCGAGCGTCGCGCTCCGGCTGTCGACGGCCCGCGGATCGAGCGACGCCGCGATCGGCTCGACGTGGCGACGGTCGATGAGCTTGACGACGCTGCCCAGGAGGTCGATCTTCCGTCTCGCGTCCGCCCGCGAGATCCCGGCCAGGCTGCCCGCCGTGGCGATGCCGACCCGGGATTCCCCGCGCCCGCCGCTCGATGCCGCGTAGCCGACCGCCCACAGGATCAGCTCCGGCCCGTCGACGGCCGAGGTCCCGTCGACGACGCCCAGGACGATCCCCCGATCGGCCGGAGCACGGGTGATCAGGCGCCAGTTGTCCGGTCCGTCGATGAGGTCGAACAGGTAGCTGTCGTACTCGGGCCGAAGATGGTCTCCGGCCCGGCGGCATCGGCGCTCCCGCCGACGATCGCCAGCGACACATGGGGTCGGCCCGACGTCCCGCGCGGCTCGAGCCCGGCGAGGAGTCGATCCTGCGCCTCGCATGAAGCGCGTCCGCTCGTCCGGCGTCGGCGCCGATCGAGACGGCGGCGTCCTCGTCGATCTGGATGAACGGACAGCCGGCGGCGGCCAGGTCCGACGAGCTCGGCCGCGAGCGCGTCGGCCAGGGCCATGGTCAGGTCGTGCCGCCGGTCCTCGCGTCGGCGCGAACCGGCGCCCGAGGGTGTACGGCCCCGGCAGGCACTGCTTCACGGGAACGTCGGCGGCGGCCGCCGCTGTCCGGAGTCCAGGCGTCGACCGTCAGCGGGCCGCCACGGATGGGCCGGCTCCGGGCCGCCCAGCCGGGCGAGGATCGTCGCGCCCGGCGTCGTCGGTGCGGACGCCGCCGTCGGTCAGCAGACCGAGGCCGGCTTCGCGCTGGTCGTCGAGGACCCGCCGGACCAGGGACTCGACGTCCCGGTCGACCACGTCGCCGGGATCCGTCGCGGGATAGGCGCCGCCGAGGGTCGCGAACATCGGCCGATCGTAGGTCATCGTGCCGACCGTCGCCGCTGCGGCCGCGTCGGCGGCGATCGCGACGTCGGCCTGCCGATCGCGACGCCGTCCGCCTTACGTGCGCGCTTACATCACCACGGACCGGGCCGGATGCCGGGGGATATCCTCCGCTGGATGAAGACGATCCTGGTCATCGACGACGAGCGCAACATCGTCGAGCTGCTCCGGCTGTATCTCGAGAAGGAGGGCTGGGCGGTCATCTCGGCAGGCGATGGAGAGACCGGCCTCGACCTCCACCGCCGCCACGAGCCGGACCTCATCATCCTGGACCTGATGCTCCCGCGGATCGACGGGCTCGAGGTCTGCCGCGAGGTCCGCCGCCGCGGCGAGACCCCGATCCTGATGCTCACGGCTCGTGACGACGACGTCGACTCGATCGTCGGCCTCGAGCTCGGGGCGGACGACTACGTCACCAAGCCGTTCAATCCGAGGGCACTCGTCGCGCGGGTCAAGGCCATCCTCCGGCGGAGCTCGGGCAGCGCCCGCGCCGGGCGGCCGATCGAGGTGGGCTCGCTGAGGATGGACCCGCGCCGACGCGAAGCGACGGTCGACGACCGCCAGCTCGAGCTTCGGGCTCGGGAGTTCGACCTGCTGATGGCGCTCGCGCGCGACCCGGGGGTCGTGCTCACCCGCGACGCCCTCCTCGAGGACGTCTGGGGGACGGACTTCCCGGGCGAGACGCGGACGGTCGACGTCCATGTCGCGGAAGTGCGCCGCAAGCTGGCCGATGACGGGCCGCGGATCGAGACGGTCCGAGGCGTCGGATACCGGCTGCTGCCACCGGTCCGCGAGCCGGTCCCCGACCGCGGCGCCGCCACCGACCAGGCGCCGAGCTAGGGCGGCGCCCATGCCCGACCGGCTGAGCACCCGGATCGCCCTGGCGTTCGTCGGGGTCGCGCTGGTCACCGTCGTTGCCACCGGCGCGACCCTGTTCGTCGCATTGCGCGGGCTCCACCAGGACGCCGCGTTGGCGGCGCTCAGCCAGACGAGTCAGCCGCTCGTCTTCCAGCTGCGCGCTGCCGCGCTCACCGGGGACCTGCGGAGCCTGCTCGCCGACCTTCGCCAGCAGGTCGCCGCGGACGGCGTCTCCGTGGACCTGCTCGGCAGCGACGGCCGGGTCGTCGATCTGACCGGTGAGGGCGCGCCCGTCGACCGCATCCCGATCGACCCGACCTCGACCCGCGGCACCATCGTGACCGGCACCGCGCGATTCGCGGATGGCCGCGACCACGCCTACGCGGCGACGACGCTGCGCGGGCCGAACGCGGTCGGCCCGGCCCGGGCCATCGTCCTGTCGGCGCTCGACACCTCGGCCGGCGACGCCATGCGCGATCTCGTCCGGACGCTGCTGGTGGTCGTGCTGGTGGTGGCGGTGGCGGGGATCCCGATCGCGTTCGTGCTCGGTCGGTCGGTGACCGGTCCGCTGCGCCGCCTGGCCCGGGCCACGGCCGACCTCCCGAGCGGGGATCTGGACCCCCTTCCGGTCGAAGGTCCCGCCGAGGTCCGCGAGCTCACGAGTCGGTTCAACGCGATGGCCGCCGAGCTGGCCGAGACCAGGACGCGGGAGGCGCGGATGCTGGCGGATCTGCGCCACGACCTGCGGACCCCGCTGACGGTCATCGCCGGGTTCTCGGCCGCGCTCGCCGACGGGACCGCGGTCGGCGACGACGCGGCGATCGCCGCCCGCGCGATCGGCGAGGAGGCGGCCCGCCTGGAGCGACTCGTCGCCGAGCTCGAGGCGATGGAGCGACTGCACGAGGGCGCCGATGGGATCCGACCGGAGCCGCTCGATGCCGGCGAGATGCTCCGTGAGACGGTCGCCCGGTTCGGGCCCGCCGCCGTCGCGGCCGATGTCGAGCTGAGCGCGCTCCCGACGGACGACGATGCGGACCTGCGCTTCGCGGCGGACCGGATGGCGATCGAGCGGATCCTGGCGAACCTGGTCGGCAACGCCCTCGCGGCCGTCCGGAGCGGCGGCCATGTCTGGCTCGCGGCACGCGCGGTCGCGGCGAGCGGGCCGAACGACCGACCCGGCGTGGTCCTGAGCGTGACCGACGACGGTCCGGGCTTCCCGCCGGGGGACGTCGACCGGGCGTTCGAGCGGTTCTACCGGGGGGACCCGAGTCGGGCCGGGTCGGGCACCGGCCTGGGGCTCGCCATCGTCCGCGAGCTCGCCCGGGCGCACGGCGGCGAGGCGCACGCCGAGAACATCGCCCCGCACGGCGCACGCCTGAGCGTGGTCCTGCCGACGAGCCCGGTCCCACCGGCCACCACGGTCCCACCCGCCGCGCCGGCCCCGCCTGCAGCCTGACGCCATCCGCGCCGACCCGGGGTCCGAACGGATGACCATGACGATGGCCACCGACATCAGCCGACCCGGATCGATCCGCGGCCGTCCGCCCGGTCCCGTCGCCGCAGGTCCGTATACTCGGGACGGAGCGCCGATCGCCGGGATCGAGCCGATGGCCACGGAGGTGGACGCGATCCGGGAGGATCAGCCGCTCGACCCCGCCGAGTTGCGTGCAGCCGATGCATCGCTGCTCGGCCGCATCCGCGATCGGGACGAGCGGGCCATCGAGGAGCTTTACGCACGCTACAGCGGACCGCTGTACTCGCTCGCCTACCGGGTCACCGGCGCGGAGCGATTCGCCCAGGAGGTCGTCCAGGACGTCTTCATGGCCGTCTGGCGCGAGGCGGGACGGTTCGACCCGACCCGGGGCGCCCTCGGGCCATGGCTGTACTCGATGGCGCGCCACAAGTCGATCGACCTCGTCCGCCGCGAGCAGACGCACCGGAAACGGGCGGCGGACGTCGATCTCGAGCTCGAGGTGGCGGCCGATGACGTCGACCGTGAGGCCTGGCACAACCTCCGCCGCGAGAAGGTCGTGGAGGCGATCGGCCAGCTGCCGGAGGCTCAGCGGGTCGCCCTCGAGCTTGCGTTCTTCGGTGGGCTGACGCACGTCGAGGTCGCGGCCCAGCTGGGGATCCCGCTCGGGACGGCCAAGACGCGGATCCGGACGGCCCTCCTTCGACTGCGCGACATCCTCGGCGACTCCGTCTCGGAGACGGAGCTCGCGCGATGATCCGCCACGACGCCGACATCGACCTGCTCGTCGCCGGCGCGCTGCTCGACGACCTGGATCCGGGCGAGCTCGCGCGCTTCGAGGCTCACCAGCCCGGGTGCCCCCGTTGCGCCGAGCTCGGCGGCGACCTGTCCGCGACGCTCGGGGACCTGGCCCTCGTCGCGGCGCCCCGTCGACCTCCGGCGTCGCTCGGGGCATCGCTGGTCGCGTCGATCCGGGCCGATCGCCGGCCCACGCCGAGGCCGGGGTCGTCCGCCGCGCCGGGCTGGTCGGCGCGGATCGCGGCGCTCCGGAGCCGACGGCCGGCGGGGCTCGGCTGGGCCGCGGCAGTGGGCCTGATCCTCGTCGCCGTCGGCGTGGGCTGGTGGGGCGTCACGACGCGCCAGGACCTGGACCGAGCCGCGGCCGAGACGGCCGGCCTGCGCGAGATGCTCGCCGGCCGCGAGGCGCTGATGAGCGTCGCCCTGGCCCCCGACCGGACGATCGCGACGCTGTCAGCCGAGCCGTTCGCCCCCGCCGCCGACGCGGTCGTGGTGTACCGGCCGGGTCGGACCGACGGCTTCGTCGTCGCCCGTGGGGTGCCGGTCACCCCTCCCGGGCACGTCTATCAGCTGTGGGTGGCGGACGCGGCCGGGGTCCATCCGCTCCAGACGTTGACCTACGACGGGCAGGGTCCGCTGATCGCGCCGGTCGGACGCGACCTGGCCGGTGCGGCGGCGGTGATGATCACGCTCGAGCCGGCCGGCGGCGCGACCGGCGACCCCGGGCCTCAGGTCGTCTTCGGCTCGCTCTGATCGTGCCCGCCCCGACGGCCGTGGCCGCGGTCACGGTGCCCGGACCGCCGGTCCGGCTCCGGTCGGTGCCGATCGTCACCGCGACGATGATCGCGGTCGCCAGCGCGGCGATCGCCAGGATCCGGACGAGGTAGAGCAGCCGCCGGTCGACGGCCGCGGTCGCGGCCCGGTCCGCGGACCCGCCGCCACCGGGCATCTGCCACAGCCCGCGCAGGGTCTGGACGTTGCCCGGGACGAGGATGAACCCGAGCCACAATCCGGCGAGGAGGCCGCCGATGTGCGCGGCGTTGTCGATGTTCCCGCCGCCCGTGCCGTTGATCCCGAAGCCGATGACCAGGTTGATCACGATCAGCATCCCGATCTGGCCGGTCAACGCTCGTCCCCGCCGGTCGAGGATCGGGTTGTGGACCCGGGTCGCCGCCAGGACGACCCCGAACAGGCCGAAGATCGCCCCCGACGCACCGACCGACGGAACGTGCGGGTCGCCGAATACCAGGCTCGCGGCCGAACCGGCGGCGGCGCACAGCACGTACATCAGCCCGAAGATCTTCCAGCCGTAGATCTGCTCGACGATCGGTCCGACGAGGTACAGCGCGTACATGTTGAACAGGAGGTGGAGCAGGCCGGCATGGACGAGCGTGACGCTCAGCAGCCGCCACCATTCGCCGGCGGCGACCGCTCCGTTCTTGAGGGCGAGCGCCTCGAACAGGTCGGCTCCGTCCGGCGTCGACGCGACGAGCGACACGATCACCGTCAGGCCGATGATCAGGTAGGTGAGCGGGATCGGCAGGCCGGTCGTGCCCCGGCTCTGGGCGAAGTAGCGTCGCGCCCCGCGGCTGTCGCCGGTCTCCTTGGCGAGCCAGCCGAGCCGCGACGCGATCTCGGCCTTGTCCTCGGCCGGGGCGCGGCGATCGGCCTCTCGATACGCCGCCGCCGCGCCGCGCAGATCGCCGTCGCGCACCAGCGCCGCGGCGATCTGGCGCCAGGCCGGGTAGGAGCTCGGCGTCTCCCCGAGCTTGACCACCTCGCGCCAGGTCGCCAGCGCGTCCGCATCGCGATCGAGCCGGTAGAGGACGTTGGCGACCCCGAACATGGCGGCGGCGGTCACGGCCCGGTCGTCGAACCCGACGACACGCTGGTAGTACCCGCCGGCCGCCTCGATGTCGCCCGCCGCGAGGAGCCGATCGCCGATCGACAGGAAGGCCAGCGCGGTGTCGCGGTCGAGCGGCCCCGACGTCCGCGGGTCGACGGCCCGCGGACCGGCCGAGGCGGTCGGGGCGGCGACGGGTCCGGGCACGATCCGGCCCGCGGCGGCGCGGTCGGCCGCCGCCTGACCATCCGGGGCGAGTGGGTCCATCGCGTGGACTCTAGCAAGGATTACGATCGAGCCATGTGCGGGCGATTCACCCAGCAACGACCAACGGCCGAGCTGGCCGAGCTATTCGCCGCCGAGCCGCTGACCGACGACCCGGGCGGTCACTTCAACCTGGCGCCGACCGACCCGGCCTCCGTCGTCGTCGAGCGCGGCGACCGCCGGGCGATCACCACCTATGCCTGGGGTCTCATCCAGCCGTGGGCCAAGGACCCGCGGGTCGCCTCGCGCCAGATCAACGCGCGGGCCGAGACGGTCGCCACCAGCGGCGCCTTCCGGGACAGCTTCCAGCGCCGGCGCTGCATCGTCCCGGTGGACGGGTTCTACGAGTGGCGCCGCGACGGATCGGCTCGCCGGCCATTCCTGATCCGGCGCGACGACGGGGCCCCGATGGCCTTGGCGGGGCTGTGGTCCGGCTGGCGCGACCCGGCGACCGAGGCCGTCCGCCGGACGTTCACGATCCTGACGACCACCCCGAACGACCTGATCGCACCGCTCCACGATCGGATGCCGGTGATCCTCGAGCCCACCGACTGGTCGCTCTGGCTCGACCCGACGCTCGAGGATGTCGGCGAGCTCCATGGCCTGCTCCGGCCGGCGCCGGCCGATCCGCTCGAGGTCGTGGCCGTGAGCACCCTCGTCAACAACGTCCGCAACGACGGTCCCGAGCTGATCCGCCCGATCCCCGCCTGAGGCGTCTCAGTCCGCGCTGCGCTCCCAACCGGCCGACCCCACCGCGGCCGCCAGCGCCGTCGTGGGGTCCGCACCCGCGTCGAGCGCCACCGCGAGCGACCCGACGGTGCGCGCGAAGATGCCGTCGGGGTCGTCGGCCGGCGCCTCGATCACGATGGCGCCGTCCGGCAGCGGCTGGCCGGCGTCGCCCTCGGCGACGATCGCGATCAGCCGCGCCCCTCCGAAGGCCGCCGCCTCCGCGGCCGCGTCGAGCCCGGGCTGGGAGAGCGGATCCGCCACGACGATCACCCGGAACCCGTCGAGGTAGCGCAGCGCCAGCTCGACGTCATCGGGATCGAGGGTCGCCGGGTCGCCGGGTCGCATGGACGTGCGATCGTCCGGGACGCCGTCGACGAGGTCGACGAACGGGTCGTCATCCGGCGCCGTCGCCGCGTCGAGCGCGACCGGGGCAGGTTCGACGGGCGTCGGCCTGGCGGGATCGCGCAAGGTCGCCACGTGCCCGATCCCGAGGCCGGTCAGCGCCAGGAGCGTCGCGTCACCGGCCGGATCCTCCCCCACTCGACCGACGAGCTGGACCGTCCCGCCGGCGACGGTCGCGGCGGCCGCGATGCCGGCCGCCAGCCCGGCGACCCCGGACGGACGATCGACCGAACCGGGGCGATGGAGGGGCGACCCGATGACGACGATCATCCCCGGAGCGTAGCGCCTCGGGCGCGGCTACGGGTCGCCCGAGGGTCCCGGATCCTCCGTCGGTTGGCCGCCGCCGCTTCCGCCGCCGCCGCCACCGCCGTCGCTCCCGTCGTCGCCGCCGTGGTCGTCGGTCTCGGACGGCCTCTGGGTCCGGTTCGGCCGCGGCGTCTGCGTCTCGCGGCCGCCGCCCCCGGACCTGTCCGTCTCGGTCGCCTCGGGGGTCTCGCCGGGCTCCTCCGACGCCTCAGGATCCTCGCTGTCGGTCGGCTTCGGTGTGGCGGTCGGGCCGAGCCGGTCGGACGGCTCCATCGACGGGTTCCGGTCGGGCTGGGTCGCGGTCACCACCGGCACGCTCGGTGGAGGCGACGCCACCTGGCTCGGCGCGGGCTGGAGGAGTCGAGCGGCGCCGACCGCCGCGATCCCGCCGAGCGACCCCAGCGCGACGACGACGATCAGGACGAACGCCGCCGCCTGGGCCCGCACCGCGAACGGACGGCCGCCACTGAAGGCCACTCGCCAGCTGTCGGCCAGGGCGGCCGCCATCGCGCCGAACCGACCGCCGCGCAGCGCACTCCCGGCCGCGATCGCCGGCTGCGGTAGGGGCTCGAGGGCGACCGCGCCCATCACCCGATCGACGAACGTCGCCGACGGGTGGACGTCGCCGGCAGCGAGGTTCGACTCGAGGTCGCGGGCGACCGCCAGCGCGTCCGCCAGCTCGGTGGTCGTCGGACCGACGCCGGCCGCGTCCGACAGCTCGCTCGGGTGGAACGGCCCGGTCATCGTCGGGCCTCGTCGGCGGTCATCGTGGCCCGCAGCCGTGCCAGGCCGCGGAACAGATGGGTCTTGACGGTGCCGATCGGTCGCTCGGTCTCGGCCGCGATCTCGGCCAGCGAGAGCTGCCCGTAGAAGCGGAGCATGACCGTCTCGCGATACGGCTCGTCCAGCCGGCTGACGGCGCGGCGCAACTCGTCGGCGTGTTCGGCGCGCAGGGCGACGACCGCGGGATCCGCCCCGCCACTCGCGGCCGGGCCCAGGCCCCGATCCGGATCGGTCGGGTCCATCCTGGTCACGGGTCGACGCGCCTTCGCCCGCCGGACCGCGTTGCGGACCGCGATCCGGCCCAGCCACGCACCGAACGTACCCTCGCCGCGCCAGCCCGCCAGCGAGCGGTAGGCGATCACGAAGGCCTCCTGCGCGGCGTCCTCGGCCTCGTGAAGGTCGCCCAGGACGCGATGGCAGGTCCGCACGACCGATGCCGATTCCCGCTCGACGAGGACCCGGAACGCTTCGCTGTCACCGGCCAGGACAGCCTCGACCGCCCGCCGGACGTCGTCATCCGCGGGCGGTCGGTCGAGGCGTTCCTCGGCTGCGGCTGTGTCGTTCGTGATCGTCCCTCGCCGATGGCGTTCCAGGTCCGACCCTGCGACCGACCCGTGCCGGTCCGATGATGCATGAGGTCCAACCCTTCGTCGCGGGTCCGATGGTCAGGTCAGGGACCCGCCGGTCGGTCAGTCGTCGCCGCCGCTGTCGTCGGAACCACCGCCGGCACCGGATCCGCCGTTGTCATCGTGGCCGTTGTCGTCGTTCGAGGCGTCGTCGTGTCCGTCGTGCCGGGTCTCGGTCGCCTTCGGATGCTCGGTCTTCTTCGGCGGGTTCGCCGCAGCCGGCTTCGTCGCGTGCTCCGGAGCCTTGGTCGGCTCGGTCGTCTCGGCCGGCTCGGTCGGCTCCACGGTCTCGGCCGGCTCGACCAGCTGGTCCGCGCCGGTCGCTTCCGGGGTCTCGGTGGCAGCGGCGTTGTCGTCGGCGGCCAGGATCATCGGCGCCGCTGGCGCCCCCGGCGTGTGCATGATCGCGTCCGCGCCGAGCGCGACGCCGGAGATCATCAGGACGGCCACCCCGCCGGCGCCGAGCGCCTTGAGCCACTTCTTGTCGTCCACGGATCCAGCCCCTTCCGTTCGGTCATCGTCATGCGGTCTGTGCCGCTCATCTCCCCCGAGGCACGACCGGACAGGAAGGTTTCAGCGCTGGCGCGTGGATCCCGCGATCAGGCCTCGGTCGGGGCCTCGTCGTCGCGGATGACCTCGACCGGCCCGAACCCGACGGTCCCGACGCTCGCGGCGACGATCGACGCGTCACCGACCAGGACGGCGACGGCCCCCTCGACGTCGATGTGCGCCCGGGCCGCGGCCAGGACGTCGTCGACGCTGACCGCGTCGATCCGGTCGCGATACGTCGCCAGCTCGTCGTCGGGCAGGTCGTGGACGATCATCCCGGACAGGGCCTGGACGATCGGTCCGGGGGTCTCGAACCGGAGGGGGAAGACACCGATCAGGTAATCGCGGGCCGCCCGAAGCTCGGCCGCCGAGACCCGCTCCGACCGGATCCGCTCGAGCTCGGCGAGCAGATCGCTCAAGGCCGCCGCGGTGACGTCCGTGTTGACCGCCGCCCGCGCGGCGAACGGGCCGGCCGCCCGGCGGAGGTCCCACCCTGCGTGGGCCCCGTAGGTATAGCCCTTCTCCTCGCGCAGCTTCATGTTGAGCCTGGAGTTGAACAGACCGCCCAGGATCGCGCCGAGGACCGACAGCGCGTGGAAGTCCGGGATGCGGCGAGGCACGCCGACGTGGCCGACGCGGATCTCCGTCTGCGGTGCCCCGGGCTTGTCGACGAGCCGCAGTCGCCGACCGCCCGGCGCCGGCTCGGCGCTGATCGGACCGGGGGTCACCGCGCCGTCGGCCCGTGTCCGATCGGCCATGAGCTGCTCGGCTAGCCGGACCGGCTCCACCCCGTCCAGATCGCCGGCGACGATCAGGGTCATCCGGGCGGGATCGACGCCCCGCGTCCAGGCCCGAGCGAGACCGGCGCGATCGAGCGGCTCGACCGTCTCGCGGGTGCCCCCGGACGGTCGGTGATAGGGGGAGTCCGCCCGGTAGATCGTGGCGTTGAACGCCTCCTCCACCCGTCGCCGGGCGTCGGCCCGGGCCTGCAGGATGTCGTTGAGGCGTTCGTCCCGGATCCGTTCGACCTCGGCCTCCGGGAACGTCGGATGGGCGACCACCTCCGCCAGCAGCTCGAGGGCGGGACCCAGGCGGGACGCGGGGACCTCCACCCCGACCGAGTAGGCGTCCCAGCTGGCGTCGGCGTGGAGCGACGCGCCGAGTCGCTCGGTCGCCTCGACCAGCGCGATGGCGTCGTAGCGTTCCGTCCCCTCGGTCAGAGCCCGGGCCGACAGCACGGTGGCGCCGCCCTCGGCGGGCGGTTCGTCGGCGGCGCCGTTCCGAAGCAGAAGCTGAGCGGTGATCAGCGGCCGGCCCGGAAGATGGACGGTCACGACCTCGAGGCCGTTGGCGAGGCGCGCCCGTTCGAAGGCCGGGAACTGGTACGGACGGGGATGACCCGGCGTGGGCCGGGTCGCGACGACGATCGGGTCGGCGTCCGTCAAGCGACCGCCTCCTGGTCGCTCGCTTCATCGTCGCCGTCGATCCCTTCGTCCGCGTCGAGCGGACCGGGCGTCTCCTCGGCCGGCACCGCGTCGACCGGCGGGAGCGCCGGGACATAGGTCATGACGACCCGGTTGTCCGACCGGAAGACCTCCGCCGCGACGGACCGGATCGCGGCCGGGGTGACCGCCAGCATCCGCCCGAGCATCCGGTTGATGAGGTCCGGGTCGTCGAACAGGCAGGCGTACATCGACAGGCGGTCCGCCCGTTCCTCGACCCGCTGGAGCGCCCCGAGCTCCTCGGTCTCGATCAGCGCCTTGGCCCGCGCCAGCTCGTCGTCGGTGACCGGCTCGTGGACGATCCGGTCGAGCTCCTCGAGGAAGACGGCCTCGACCCGCTCCACCGGGACACCGGGGCGGACCGTCGCCCAGCCGGCCCAGATCGACGCTCCGGCGACGAACCCCAGGCTGAACGCGACGACGTCCTGGGCGATCCGCTCGTCGCGGACCAGGCGGCGATGAAGCCGGCTGCCCTTGCCGCCGGCCAGGACCTGGGTCGCCACGTCGATCGCATCGAGACGCTCGTCCCCGAGCTGCGGGGCCCGGAAGCCGAAGAAGATCCGGGGCAACGGCACCCGGTCTTCGACCACCTCGCGCCGCTCCTCACCCAGGATCGGCGGGAGGCTGACATCCCCGAGCGGCGGGATATCGGGGTTCGCCGGGATCCGCCCGAAGTAGCGCTCCGTCCACGCTCTGGCGGCGGCCGGGTCGACGTCGCCGACCAACGAGACCACGGCGTTGTTCGGGGCGTAGTAGGTCCGGAAGAAGTCCGAGACGTCCTCGACCGAGGCCGCATCGAGGTCCTCCATCGACCCGATCGTCGGGTGGTGGTACGGGTGCTCGGGCGGATAGAGGTGCGCCTGGAGCTTCTCCGACCAGCTGCCGTACGGTCGGTTGTCGTACGACCAGCGCTTCTCGTTCTTGACGACCTCGCGCTGATTGTCGAGGTTCTCCTGGGACAGGGCGTCCAGGAGCGTTCCCATCCGGTCCGCCTCGAGCCACAGGGCCAGCTCGAGCTGGTGGGACGGCATCGTCTCGAAGTAGTTCGTCCGGTCGAGCCAGGTGGTGCCGTTCATCGTCCCGCCGGCCGCCTGGACGAGTGCGATGTGCTCGGCCTTGCCGACGTGCCGGCTGCCCTGGAACATCACGTGCTCGAAGAGGTGGGCGAAGCCGGTCTTGCCCGGGACCTCGTGCTTCGACCCGACGCCGTACCACACGTTCACCGCGACCACCGGGGCGAGGTGATCCTCGGCGATGATCAGGCGGAGGCCGTTGGCGAGACGCTCGTCGGTGAAGCTGACGACCGGGATCGACATCGTGCCGATCGTAGCAGCCGCGACCGTCGGCGTGCGAAGGGTCTTGACAGCGTCGGCGGTCGTGTTAGATTGTTGTCTAACACCTGTTAGGAGACACCCGAGTCCGATGGTCCGTAGCGCCACCCGCCGTCGTTCCGCCGACGTGCCCGTCTCCGCCTCCCGGGCGATCGTCCGGGACTTCTCGCGCGGCGATCCGTCGACCTTCGACGTCGAGTTCGACGTCCGGACGCTGTACGACTTCCTGTTCGGCCTGTCGGACGACGTCGGGTCCACCGAGGACCTGCCCGCGGCGGATCGGACCTGGCTGGCCGAGTCGAAGGCGCAGCTCCGGGCGAAGACCGGGGGCGATCTCGAGGTCGAGGCCGAGCTGTGCGTCGTCCTGACGGGACTCGCGGTCGATCGGCCGGACGTCCGCGATGCTGCGGATTTCGTGGAGCTGATCCATGGCCTGGACGACGCCACGATGATCCGGACGATCGTCGCCCACGATCTGCGTGACCCGGACCGACGGGTCCTGACCGAGCAGGCGATGGCCGGCGACGAGGCCGCGGTCCGCCAGCTGCTCGAGATCCTTGGTCACTCCTACACCGAGGAGAAGCTCGCCCGGATCGCCCGGATCTACCGGGACCCGGATTCGATCCTCGAGCCGGCGCGCCGGGTCCTGACCGAGTGGCTGCCGCTCTACCGGGTCATCGAACCGCGGATCGCGGCGATGATCCGGCACGATCACGACGCGCGCGCCCGGGCGATCGCCACGCTCCCGCCGACCGACCTCATCGAGGCGACGACTGGCGGCATCCGCTGGCTCGCCGAGCCGGGTGTCCGCCGGGTGATCCTGGCGCCGTCCTATTTCGCCCGTCCGTACAACTTCGTGTTCGGGGGCGATGACTGGCGGATGTTCGGCTATCCGATCGCCGACGAGGCGCTCGACGGCGGGGATCCGCTGGCGCCGCCTGCGGCGGTCGTCCGACTGCATCGCGCGCTGGGCGACGAGACCCGGCTGCGGATCCTTCGCCTGCTCGTCGGGCGGGACCACTATCTCACCGAGATCGCCTCGGCGCTCGACCTGTCGAAGCCGACGATCAAGCATCACCTCGCCCTCCTTCGCGCCGCCGGCCTGGTGACGCTGACCGAGGAAGGCGGGTTGTCCTACTACAGCCTCCGGCGCGGCACGATCGAGGCGAACGGGACCGGTCTGATCGACTACCTGCTCGCCTGACCGCCGGACCCAGGCTGCGACCGATCGGTCGCAGCCATCCATCGGCCCACATGTTAGATGAATGACTTACAGGAGGACGAAGTGACTAGCACAGGAGGCACAGGGATGCAGCCCGACTTGGACCTGTTCGTGGTCAGCCATCGGATCGCCGTGGACCACGACCGGGCTCGCGCCGAGCGGCTCGCGCGGGAGAGCCGGGCGAGTGCGAAGCCCGCCGGGCCGAGGGCCTGGCTCGGCCGTCGACTCATCAGCGTCGGCGTCCACGTCGCCGGCGAAAGGACCCGCACGGAGCGGCCCGTCGCGGTCGATCACCCGTGCTGAGGCGCTCGAGGGGCCGATCGGCATGGGCCGAACGTACGGTCCCGAACCTACCGCTCGGGCGATGGGCAGACGGTTCGTCCGCTGACACGATCGGCCGGTGCCCCACGATGCTGCGTCACTCGATCGACACGCCCGCGACGAACGGGCACGGCCGCCCGGCCCGAGCGCACGGCCGCGGCGCGCTCTGGCGCGCCTTCTCCTCGTCGTCGCCATCGGCGCGGGCCTGCTGAGCGTCCTCCCGGCGCAACCTGCCGAGGCCGCCTGGCGCGCCAGCGCGATCACCGGGGAGTACACCCCGCAGCGCGTCTGGCAGATGAAGAAGAACTGCGTCTGGGCCGCCGGCGAGATGCTCCTCGACAAGTGGACCCACGGCGCGGTGCGCGTCAGCCAGAGCGTCCTGCGCCGCGCCTCCCACGACAAGAAGGGCGGCTCGAGCCTGTACGACCTGTCGCGCGGGATCGCCGCCGTGACCGGGATCCGGATCCCGTTCTCCCCGGGCTACGGCGACACGATGGCCTGGTGGCAGCTGCTCGATCGCCTCGAGCACGGCGGCGGCGCGGTGCTGATCGGCGAGTACCGGAAGCTCCCGGCTCACTACACCCGCTGGGGCCGAGCGTTCGCGAACCGTCGCAACACCAGCCACGCGGTCTACATCCAGACGTACGATCGCGTCCGCGGCCGCGTCTGGTTGATGGACCCGCTGGCCGAGGGCGACTACCCCGGCGAGTGGATCAGCGTCCAGGCCCTGCACCGCTTCGCGACCATCGAGAACGGCAAGGTCATGGCCGCCGCGACGCCGGCCCGGAGCCGTCCGCAGACCGCACCCCTGACCGACCACGCGTACCGACTGACCGGGCCGCGGATCTCCGGCGCCTCCGTGGCCGGCTCGACGATCCGGGTCCGGATCGGCCTGGCGATCACGGAGGGCTTCCCGGCGCCCGCCGCCCACCGCGTGGTCGCGGACTGGGTGCCGATCCTGCCCCCGGCCGCACCGGTCGCCGCGGCCCGCTCCCGGGTCGGCTTTGACGCCGCTCGTGCCCCCGGGGCGATCGTCCCGGCGGTGCCGGTCGAGGCTGCCACGACGTCCGATCCCGACCGCGCCGGGCGGCACGGGTTCTCGGTGAGCCTGCCGGTCCCGACCATCCCCGGTCGCTATCGAGTGAGGCTCGGTCTCGCGGAGATCGGCCACCGGACGATCGCCCGATCGTTCAAGACGATCACCGTCGAGGTCGTCGCGCCGTACGCCGCGACGTTCGTGGCGCCCAAGCGGGCGGCCGTCGTCACCGGCCAGGCCTTCTCGCTGAAGCTGACCGTGGCGAACGTCGGGACGGTCGACTGGCGCACCCCCGTGGTCCCGACCGAAGGCTCGCGACCGGTGGTCCCGGTGACCCAGACCCACCTCGTCCTGACCTGGCGGTCCGCGGTCGGCGACGTCGTCCCGGCGGCGCAGGTCCCCGCCGAGATCGCCCCGGGCCACAGCGCCCAGCTGGTCGTGCCACTGGTCGCCCCGCCCGACGCCGGCGCCTGGACGCTCGACGTCGACCTGGCGAACCTGGTGGAGGGAGCCATGTCGTCGACCGGTCGCGACGTCCCGAGCATCCCGGTCGTGGTCACGCCGCAGGCGCTCGTCGACGGATCCTGATCGACCCGGTCGGGTCGGCCGGCCCGCTCAGATCGGCAGCAGGGCGAAGAGGACGGCCCCGACGACCGCGATGGCCGCGGACCGGATGAGCAGACCACGGGCGTGGCGCCGGTCGGCGGTGCGCGCCGCGTCATCCTCGATCCGGTGGACGGTCCCGAGCTCCTCGAAGTTGGTGATCCCGGCGGCGGCGAAGCCGACGCAGAACCGGTCCCGCGCCTGGATGAAGCCGATCGCCCCGACGTACAGCGGGAGGGCGACCAGGAGCCGGCTCCAGGCCGGGGTCCCGAGGACGACCAGCGCGACCCCCAGGACGAGCGACGCCGCGAGCCCGATCCAGCCGGACCGGCGCCGCCGGGCGATCTCGGCCGGACCGATGTTGCAGGCGCCCGGCACGTAGCCGCCGGTCGGCTCGATCAGCGCGATCGGCGCTCGCCCGCCGGGCGCCGGCGCCGAGGCCAGGTGGCCTGAGGTGGTGATGGTCATCTCGATGGTCCCTTCGAACGGGCGGTGATTCCGGATGGAGGCGCTAGACTCCGATCCCGTGAGCGTTCCGCCGACCGATCCCCAGCGCAGCCTTGCCTGTCGGATCGGCGAGCTCGGGCTGGGGTCCCTGGCGCTGGCGATCGTCGGGTTCGCTGCCCCGGCGATCGTCTCGGCGCACCAGCTGACGGGTCGATTCACGTCACCGATCCCGCTCGGAGCGTACCTCGTCGGCGCGGCATTCGCCGTCGGCGTGTCGTTCGCGATCCTGTTCGCGCGTGGCGACGGGTCGCCCGACACCCCCGGCACCGATCCTGCTACGACGACCGCGGCAGGTGGCGCCGCGGCGGCCGTCGCCCAGGACCGGACGGTCGGCGTTCCACGGCTCCTGCGCCGGGCGATCTCGGTCGTCGGCCTGCTCGCCTGGGCCTGGATCGTCGTCCAGGCGGTCCTCCTCGGCGGGCATTCGGAGGGTGACGTCGCGTCGCTCTTCCTGTGGACGTACGGCTGGGTCGGTCTTGCCCTGGTGTCGGCGTTCATCGGCCCGGTCTGGACCTGGCTGGACCCGTTCAGCTCGCTCCACCGCCTGGCCTCGGGCGGGATGTCCCGCCTCGGGCTATCGGGCGGCGCCGCGGCACCCTACCCGGACCGGCTGGGCCGCTGGCCGGCCGTCGTCGGCTTCGCCGTGGTGATCTGGCTCGAGCTGGCGATCCCGGCGGCCCGGAGCGGCCAGGGCCTCGGGATCATCCTCGTCGGCTACACGGTGATCACGCTGATCGCGATGGCCCAGTTCGGCCGCGAGCCGTGGCGCCGTAACGGCGAGGTGTTCTCGGTCTGGTTCGGCCTCATCGGGCGACTCGCGCCGCTGGCGCTTCCCGGCGGCGCCGACGGCACGCCGACGGCCGGCGACCCGCGCGCGGTCGCGCGGCTGCGCGTCCGGACCTTCGCGACCGGGTTGCTCGACCAGGACCACCGGCCGGCGAGCCTGGTGATGGTCGCGCTGTCGATCGGCGGGATCCTGTACGACGGCCTGTCGCAGACGCAGATCTTCTTCGACGCCTTCGGCATCCCGACGATCGTCGAGCAGAGCCTGCTGCTGTTCGGCTGGCTGGCGATCGTCGTGACGATCGCCCTGCTGGTCGCCCGCATCGTCGGCTACCCGGCGTTGACCGCCGGCCTGATCCCGATCGCCATCGGCTACCTGATCGCCCACTACCTGACCTTCATCCTGTTCGACAGCCAGCGGATCCTGCTCGCGCTCGACGACCCGCTCGGCCTGGGCGCGACCCACCTGCTCGGCCTCGTGGAGTTCGAGCCGGGGACCACCTGGCTGCCGGGCTCGGTCGCCTGGAGCCTCCAGCTGTTCTCGGTCGTCGGCGGCCATGTCGTCGGCGCGTGGGCCGGACACGCGGTCTACGTCCGGGAGCGGGTCGCCCGTGAGCGAGCGTCGACCGCGCGGTCGCGTCGGGATCCGCGCCTCCGCGAGGTGCCGCTGGCGTTGCTGATGGTCGGCCTCACGGCGTTGACGCTGTGGTCGCTCGGCCAGGCGATCGTCACCCAGTCCGAGGCGCCGGCCGCATCGGTCCCCGCGCTCGTCAGCCGCTGACGCCCACCGGCGTCCCCTGGGTGAGGGTGGCGTTCGGGGGCCCCGGGACCCATCCGGTCAGCGGCGTGACCTCGGCCAGGCGGTCGATCAGGGCCGGATCGAGCGCCTCGGCGGCCGCGACCGCCGTCTCGATCGCGGTCAGGCACAGGATCCCCTCGGCGGTGGCCGCCAGGCGGATCTCGGCCGCGTCGCGGACCGCGCCCGATTGCGGCGTCGGCGTGTTCACGACCAGGCGGACCTCGCCCGACTCGATCAGATCGAGGATCGGCGTGCCCTCGGCGCCCGCCACGTCGGCCGCGCCGCCGCCGGCCAGGTACTTGAGGACCGGCCGCGACTCGTGTCCGAGGGCGGCCAGCGCGGCGGCCGTGCCCCCGGTCGCCGCGAACCGGTAGCCGGCCCTGGCCAGGCCGGCCGCCAGGCGACCGAGCAGCGGCTTGTCGCGATCGGCGATCGACAGCAGCGCCAGCGCCCCGTCCGCGCCGGGTCGTGGCGGGACGAGCGCCGCTCCGAGGAGCGCCTTGGCCAGCGCCACGCGCGGATCGCGGTGGATCCCGATCACCTCGCCGGTCGACTGCATCCCGGGTCCGACCGACGGATCGACGCCGCGGAGCTTGGCGGTCGAGAATGCCGGCGCCTTGACCGCGACGAACGCGGGCTCCGGCAGCAGCCCGCCTGGCCAGCCCATCTCGCGGAGCGTCTCGCCGAGCGCGATCCGGACGGCCAGGTCGACCATCGGGACGCCCGTGACCTTGCTCAGGAACGGGACGGTCCGTGACGCTCGAGGGTTGACCTCGATGAGGTAGACGCCGTCGTCGCGGACGATGAACTGGGCGTTGACCAGGCCGCGCACGCCGAGGGCCCGGACGATCCGTTCCATCGTCGCGACGATGAGGGCCGAGTCGCCCGGCGACACGGTCTGCGGCGGGAAGACCCCGACCGAGTCGCCGGAGTGGACCCCCGCCCGCTCGACGTGCTCGAGCAATCCGGGGATGAGCACGTCGATCCCGTCCGAGACGGCATCGACGTCGACCTCCAGGCCTTCGAGGTAGCGGTCGATCCGGACCGGGCGGTCGGGGTCGACCACGGTGGCCATCGCCAGCTGCCGGACCAGATCGCCGGGCGAATAGGCGAAGTCGATGGCGAGGCCGCCGATGACGAACGACGGCCGGACGATGACCGGGTAGCCGATCCGGTCGGCCAGGGTGAGGGCCTCCTCGACGCTGTGGGCCATCCCGCCCTCGGGCTGCGGGATCCCGAGCCGGTCGAGGAGAGCGGAGAACCGGGTCCGCTCCTCCGACTGGTCGATCGCCTCGAGGTCCGCGCCGAGCAACGGCACGCCGGCGGCGGCGAGCGGGGCGGCCAGGTTGAGCGGGGTCTGGCCGCCGAACTGGACGAAGGCCGGCAGGCGCTCGCCGCCCGGGAGGGTCTCCGCGTCGACCACCCCGAGGACCGATTCCGGGTCGAGCGGCTCGAAATACAGCCGCGTGCTCGCGTCGAAGTCGGTCGATACCGTCTCGGGGTTCGAGTTGATCATCACCGCCGACCAGCCCAGCCGCCGGAGCGACTCGGCCGCCTGGACCGCGCAGTAGTCGAACTCGATGCCCTGGCCGATCCGGACCGGGCCGGAGCCGATGACGAGGGCCGCCGGTCGGGCCACGGGCGGCGCTTCGGGCGGCGAGCCGGCCGCCGCGTAGGTGGCATAGAAGTACGGGGTCTCGGCGGCGAACTCGGCGGCGCACGTGTCGACCATCGCGTAGCCGGGTCGCAGCCCGAGTGCCTGGCGCGCCGCCCCGAGCGCGGCCGGATCGACCCGCGCCAGCGCCGCCAGCTCGCGATCGCCGAAGCCGGCGCGCTTGGCCGTCGACAGGAGGGTCGCCGCGGCCGCATCCGTCGGGTCGGCCAGCCGCGCGCCGCAGTCCGCCACGGCGCGTTCCAGGCCGACGGCCCGTCCGAACTCGGCCAGGAACCACGGACTGATCCCGGTCGCGGCGTGGATCGTCGCCTCGGGCACGCCTCGCCGGAGCAGGGCCAGGACGCGCCACAGGCGGGTGTCCGAGGGCGCCAGGAACCGTCTCAGGACGATCGGGGCCGCGGTCCGCTCGGCGTGGCGGGTCGATTCGCACGCCTCGCCGTCCGCGCCGACCCAGCGGATCGGGGCGTCGTCGTCCACGTCGGAAACGGCGCCAGTGGCGTCGGCGTCGGCGGCGTCGCCAGCGGCGACCTCGTCAGCGGGCGTCGCGGCCAGGACGGCCGCCAGATAGTCCAGGCTCGGCGCCCACTCGGGATCCTCGGCGAGCGGGCCGACGCCCGCCTGTTCGAGGCCGCGGAGCGCCTTGTTGAGGGCCGATCCGAAGGTGCGGTCGATGGCCATCACCTCGCCGGTCGCCTTCATCTGGCTGCCCAGCGACCGATCCGCGGTCGGGAACTTGTCGAACGGGAAGCGCGGCAGCTTGACGACGACATAATCGAGCGCGGGCTCGAACGCGGCGACCGTCGTCCCGGTCACGACGTTGGGGATCTCGGCCAGGCGGCGTCCCGCGGCGATCTGGGCCGCGACACGCGCGATCGGGTAGCCGGTCGCCTTGCTGGCCAGCGCCGACGAGCGGCTGACCCGCGGGTTCACCTCGATGACCGCGTAGTCGGTGTAGTCCGGGCTGAGCGCGAACTGCACGTTGCAGCCGCCCTCGACCCCGAGCGCGCGGATGATCGCCAGGGCGGCGCTGCGGAGCCGCTGGTGGACGGGGTCCGGCAGGGTCTGGACGGGCGCCACGACGATCGAGTCACCGGTGTGGACCCCGAGCGGGTCGACGTTCTCCATCGAGCACACCGCGATGCAGGTGTCGTCGGCGTCGCGCATGACCTCGTACTCGATCTCGCCCCAGCCGACCAGGCAGCGCTCGACCATGACCTGGCCGATCGGGCTGCTGCGGAGCCCCGTCCGGATCCGCTCCCGGTAGGCCGCCTCGGTCTCGACGATCCCCCCGCCGGTGCCGCCCAGGGTGAACGCGGGGCGGACGATGGCGGGCAGGCCGATTTCGCGCAGGGCGGCGTCGGCCGATCGGTCGCGTTCCTCGGCCGTCGGGCCCTCGACGATCCATGACGGCGCGTACGGCTGGCCGATCCGGTCGAGGAGGCCGCGGAACAGCTCGCGGTCCTCGGCCATCTCGATCGCCTCGAGTGGGGTCCCGATGAGCCGGACGCCGTGCCGTTCGAGCACCCCGGCGCGGGCCAGCGCCACGGCCAGGTTGAGCGCCGTCTGGCCGCCGAGGCCGGCCAGGAGGCCCTCGGGCCGTTCCCGGACGATGACCGCCTCGACGGCCTCGACGGTCAGGGGCTCGAGGTAGACCGCGTCGGCCACCGTCGGGTCGGTCATGATCGTCGCCGGGTTGGAGTTGACGAGGATCGTCCGGACACCCTCCGCCCGGAGTGCGCGGCAGGCCTGGGTGCCGGCGTAGTCGAACTCGGCGGCCTGGCCGATGACGACCGGCCCGGACCCGAGGATCAGGACCGATGCCGGGGGTCGCCCGCGGGCCCCGGGCACCGTGGCGTCCGTCATCGTCCGCCCCGGCGGGCGTCGCAGGCGGCCACGAACCGATCGAATACGGCGAGTGCGTCGAGCGGTCCCGGGGCGCCCTCGGGGTGGTACTGGACGGTCTCGATCGGCAGCTCGCGGTGGCGCAGGCCCTCGACCGACCCGTCGTTGAGGTTGACCTGGCTGACGTGGAACCCACCCGCGACCGGGAGCGTGTCCCCCACCACCTGGACCTCGTGGTTCTGGGCGGTCACCTGGACCAGGCCGGTGTCGACATCGCGGACGGGGTGGTTCGCGCCGTGATGCCCGAACCGCAGCCGACGCGTCTCGGCGCCGGCGGCCCTCCCGACGATCTGGTGGCCGAGGCAGATCCCCAGCAGCGGACGACCGTCGGCGATCGCCGCGGCTGCCAGCGCGACGGGCCCGGCCAGCCGCGACGGATCGCCCGGTCCGGGCGACAGGACGAGACCGTCGACGTCGGAGCCGAGCGCCTCGGCCGGCGAGATCGTGTGCGGCAGGATCCGGACGCGGGCGCCGCGCCGGCGGAGCGACCGGACGATGTTCGCCTTGAGCCCGAAGTCGACGATCGCGACGAGCGGACCACCGGCCGACGGATCGCCGATCTCGCGCGGCTCGTCGGGCGAGACGAGGTCGACGAAGTCCTGGTCCTCCCAGCGCGGCAACGCCCGGGCGGCGGCGACGGCCGCGGCGCGGTCCGTCTCGCCCGGCGCGCTGACGATGCCCGGGATGGAGCCATGGGTGCGCAGGTGGCGAGCCAGGGCCCGCGTGTCGATGCCGGCGATGGCCGGGATGCGCTCGTCGCGGAGGAGCGCCGCGAGCTGGGCGGCCTTGTCCACGACGGCCGCCGTCGCGTTCGCGACCACCAGCGCGCGGAGCCACGGTCGTCCCGACTGGTCGTCGTCGCGCAGTCGTCCGTAGTTCCCGATGAGCGGGTACGTCATCGCCACGACCTGGCCGGCGTAGGACGGATCCGTGCAGACCTCCTGATAGCCCGTCTGGCTGGTGTTGACCACGAGGTCGCCGCCGGCGGCGAGCGGCGCTCCGAAGGCGATCCCGGGGAAGACGGTCCCGTCCGCCAGTGCCAGAACGGCCGGCCCGAGGTCGCCGACGCGGGGATCGACGATCGAGTCCGGGAACGGCAGCGGCGGCAGCGGCATCAGGCCGGCCGAGCCATCGACGGGAAGAACGACGGGAGGGCGATGAGGTCGCGGCGAAGCTGCGCGGACACGCTCGATCGAGCCTCCCTTCCGGCCTCACGGGACCGGTACGCCGGTCTCACGGGACCGGCTGCAAGGACCGGCCCAAGGGTACCAGAGGCGAGGCCCGGGGTCCGGGGCGCTACGGGGTCGCTACGTTGGCGTCGGGGTCGGCTCGGGCGGGGTCGGGGTCGGCTCGGGCGACTTCGGCGTCGGCGTCGGCTTCTTGGTCGGCTTTGGCGTCGGCTTCGGCGTCGGCTTCGGCTTGGGCTTGCTCGGCGCCGAGCAGCTCGGCGCGGCCTGGGCCGGGCCCTTGGCGGTGCTCGTCGGCGGCTTCGACTGGTATTTGTCGGCCGGGCGCGTCCCGACCGGGGTGAACATCGCGGCGCCGAGCGCGGCGATCTTCTTGAAGTCCGGCAGCTGGATCGACCCCCGCTGGTCGAAGCCGGGCCGGACGAGCGGGTGCGTCACGACCACCTTGTAGATGTCGTTGGAGCTGATGTCGCTGGCGAGCGGCGCCAGGTCCCGGACGACCGGCGGCGGGATGTTCGTCTGGACGGTCTGGCCGATCGCCTTGAGCAGCCCGAGCGGATCCTGGAGGAAGCCTCCTCGCACGACCTTGTCCTTGAGCGCCACCACCACCTGCTGCTGGCGGGCGGCCCGGGTGAAGTCGCTCTCCCCCACCGACTTGCGGATCCGGGCATAGGCCAGCGCCGCGTTGCCGTTCATGTGATGGCGCCCGGCCCCGATGGCGTAGCCGTCGTAGCCGTACTCGTTGTAGCGAGCGTCGCACAGCGAGTGATCGACGCTCACGTCGACGCCGCCGACGGCGTTGACCGTCTGGACGAAGCCGCCCAGGTCGACCTGGGCGTAGTAGTCGATGTGGACTCCGAGCATCTTGCCGAGCGAGTAGGCCAGGACCGCCTGACCGTGGCCGTTGTAGCCGGGGAACTGGTCCGGGTGCCACCGGACGTAGGCCACGAGTCCGTTGATCTTGGCGCTGAACTTGCCGCCCTTCGGGAGCGGCGCGTCGACCATGTCCCGCGGGACCGACACCATCGAGACGGTCTTGGCGACCGGGTCCAGGCTGGCCACGATCATCGTGTCGGTCGAGGCGGTCGACCGGCCGACACCGGAGTCGACGCCGAGCAGGAGGACCGTCACCCGCGGCGGCAGGCCCGACGCGCTCGGCGCGACCGACGGTGAGGCGTCCGGGAACAGCGAGGACCCCGGGAGCTCCGTCGCCGGGGCGGTCGAGGCTTCCGGCTCGGCGCTCGGGAACTGGACCGGGTCGAACACCTGGGCCTCGGCCCCCTGGACCGCGTAGGTGACGACGCCGAGACCCGCCTGGGGCAGGATCACCAGGGCGAGGATCACGGCCAGCCCGGCTCCGTCGACGAGGCGGAACCGGGGGAAGGCGCCGTCGACCATCGACGAGACGACGGCGATCACCCGCCAGACGAGGAACAGGCCCTCGATGACCAGCAGGGCTTGGACGATCGACGGGTCGATGAGCGAGGCCGCGAGGGACAGCTTGTTCGTGGTCAGCGCGAGGATCACGAGGACGACGAGGGCGACCACGATCGGCGCCACGAACAGGGCGGCCAGCCTGCGCCGGCCGGTCACCAGGTGACCGAGCCCGGGGATCAGCGCGCTCAGCACCCCGGCACCGAAGCGGGCGAGACGTCCGCGGCTCGGGGCCGGCTCGTCCGCCGGCTCGCGCGGCGGTGAAGCGGGCAGGTTGGATGACACGGTCGGCTCGACCTCGGGGGTCGGATCGTCGGGGGTCAGGGTCGGCTCCTCTGCGCGGCAGGATCGCGGCGATCCCGCTCCGTTGGAACGGCCGGCCAGCGCGCCGTGTGGCGCCTGGCCCGCAACCCGAGTCGGGCCTCTCGGCCGCGAACCCCTCGTCCGCGGCGTCCGGTCGGAAGCCTACACCAAGTCCCCGCGCGCGGCCGGTCGCTCGGTCAGGCCACCATCGGCCGATCGATCGACGGGTCGTCGCGGTCCGGTCCGTCGCCCGCACCGACCGCGGCCGACCCGCTCGGGACGGCGGTCGACGACCCGATCGCCGGGACCGGGGAGGTCGTGCCGAGGTCGAGCAGGCGGGACGCCGGCGAGAGGCGGATCCACAGGGCACCAGCGACCCCGCACGCCGCGGCGGCCGCCAGCGCCGCCCGGGGGCCGAATGCCCCGGCGAGTGCCCCGCCGAGCAGCGATCCGAGCGGCAGCGGGCCCCAGTCGATGAACAGGAACGTGGCGTTGACCCGGCCCATGATCGCGTCGCCGACCCGCGCCTGGCGGAGGCTGAGCGCATTGACGTTGAACCATGGCGTGGCGACCGCCCCCACGAACCGGCCGACCAGCAGCAGGATGACGCCGAGGATGCCTCCGGCCAGGGCGATGAGGACCATCGCGAGGGCCCCGACGTAGGTCGACCAGGCGAACGCCCGGCCGATCCCCGCCCGACGGGTGAGCGCTCCGACCGTGATCGCCCCCACGACGAACCCCAGGTTGCCGATCCCGTAGACGAGCCCGAACCCGGCGGCGTCGAGGCCCAGGTCGCCGGTCGCGAACAGGACCACGACGGCGAGGAGCATCCCGGTCCCGAGGTTGAACATCCCGGTCGAGCCGGCGAGGTCGCGCAGGACGCGATCCCCGGCCACCCGGCGCAAGCCCTCGCCGATCCCGGTCACCAGGCCCACCTTGGCGGCGTCGGTCGACTCCGGCGTGCGTTCGACCAGGTGCGACGGTCGTGAGCGCCAGATCGCCACCGCCGAGACGAGATACGACAGGCCGTCGACGGCCGTGGCCAGCGCCCCGCCCGCCAGCTGCATCAGGGTCCCGCCGACGCTCGGGCCGATGACCTGCGCGGCCGAGTCGGACAGCTCGAGCCGCTGGTTGCCGGCCACCAGCTGGTCGTCGTCGAGGATCGTCGCCACATAGGTGCTGTACGCGACGGAGAAGAAGACGCTGAGTGACCCGACGACGAGCGCGACGACGCACAGGACCTGGAAGGTCAGGACACCCGCCACCATCGCCCCGGTCGTCATCAGGAGGATCGCCGCCCGGCCGAGATCGCAGACGATCATCGTCAGGCGGCGGTCGGCGCGGTCGACCACCACACCGGCCGGCAGCGACAGGACCAGGTACGGGACCGTCTCGAGCGCCGCGAGGACCCCCAGCTCGAGCGCGCTCACGTGGAGGACGAGGACGGCGATCAGGGGCAGCGCGACCATCGACACCTGGGTCCCGATGGCGGACACCGTCTGACCGAACCAGAGCGCCTCGAAGGCGCGCCCGGTGACGCTGCTGCTGCGATCGCGGGCCGTCACGCCGCGGTCCTCCGCGGTCACGCCGCCGTCCCCTGGTCGTGCCCGACGGCCGGTCGCGCCGCGGGGCGGTGATCGTGGTCGTGACCGTGACCCGCGTCGGCATCTGGACCGTGGTCGTGCCCGTGGTCGGGTGCGTGCTCCTCGGGCGCATGGGGGCCGACGGTCAACCGACCGTCGCGGAGCAGCGTGAGCATCGCCGCGACGACCGTCGGATCCCACTGGCTGCCGGCCCCGACCTCGAACCGCTCCATCGTCTCCTCGACCGACAGGGCCACCCGGTAGGGTCGGTCGGACGTCATCGCGTCGAATGCGTCCGCGACCGCGACGACGCGTGCGCCGAGCGGGATCGCCTCGCCGACCAGCCCGTTCGGATAGCCGGATCCGTCGAACGCCTCGTGGTGGTGGAGGACGATCTCGGCGCCCGACCGGAACAGGTGGAACTGACGCAGGATCCGGGCCCCGATCTCAGTGTGGAGCCACATCGTCACCTGCTCGTCCGCGGTCAGCGGCCCCGGCTTGAGCAGGACCCGGTCGGGGACGCCGATCTTGCCCAGGTCGTGGACGGCGGCTGCCTGCCCGATGAGCTCGATGAGCTCCTGGTCGAGCTCGAGCTCGACAGCGAGCGTGACGGCGTAATGGGCCACGCGCTCCGAGTGATGGAACGTCGTCGAGTCCCGGTCGTCGACGACCTGGGCCATGGTCGCCACCGCCGAGCGAGTCTCGCGCTCGAGCTGGCGGATGTACTGGAACGCCCGCGCGATGACCGCGGCGGGGATCGTCAGGAGCGTCGTCCAGAGCGGCTCGACGAGCCAGATCAGGGCGAACAGCACGCCGAGCATCGCGGCACCCGCCTCGGTGAACAGGGTGCTCCGGCCGTTGGAGCGGATGAGGTAGATCAGCGGTCGACCGGTCGCCAGCGCCATGACGGCGTCGGTCAGGAGGTCGTTCACGAGGTGGTAGACGAGGGTGATGGCGACGACCATCACGACCAGCTGGAGCTGGGCCCGCTCCTGGACCAGGACCGACGGATCGCCGATCACGCCGACCACGAACGACGCGAGCGAGATCGTCAGGACGTGGCACGAGGTGTTGAACGCGATGCGCTGGAGCGGCCGTCGATGGACGACCTCCTCGACCAGGACCGCTGAGCCGACCGAGATCGCGGCGAACGGCGGCGGGACGAGCAGGATCGTGGCGATGTGGCCGATCGTCGCGACCGAGACGATGCCGCCCTGCGGCAGCTCGACGGCCACGAACTCGAGCGCGATCGACAGGATCGTCAGGACAACGAAGGCGAACTGCCAGGACGTGTCCGTGGCGACCCACGCGGCGCGCGGCAGGAACAGGCTGGCCGCGGCTGCGAGCGTCAGGATCCAGACGAACGTGCCGACGTCGAGGCGGATGCGTGGGCCGGTCCGCGGCGCCGGCGGGGACGATTCGCGGGGGATGGCCAACCGGGAACCTCGATGTCACCATCGGGACGCGACGGTGCGATCGACGCCGCCGGCCCCGGTGTGGGTCCCATTCCAGCGTTTCCGGGTCCCGTCGGCCCCCCCACGAAAGTCCCGGTCGGGGACCACCTGACCATCGAGCCAGGGACCGACAGGAGCCCGTGGAGCACGATCCGCCGGCGATCGAGCCCTGAACGGAGGTCAGATGAGGCGTACCGGGGTCACCACGGCGCTGGTCCTGGCGGTGAGCGTGCTCACCGTCGTCACGGCCGGCTGCTCGGGATCGGGATCCGAGCGCCCCATCAGCGACTGCGCGACCGGCCGGTTCGCCCGCAGCGTCGGCC
Source organism: uncultured Chloroflexia bacterium (assembly GCA_963781845.1). Classification (GTDB taxonomy): domain Bacteria; phylum Chloroflexota; class Limnocylindria; order Limnocylindrales; family CSP1-4; genus Chersky-267. Next base: position 317,584 of record CAWAHN010000009.1, read on the forward strand.
GCCGGGAATGCCTCGGCTCGCCCGAGCGTGGACCCCGGCGTGGTCGCCGCAGCGGCCGCCTACAAGGCCGCCGCCGATGCCTACAACCGGACCGTCGGCAAGCTGGCGGTCGGCTGGGAGCGTGCGATCGTCTCGCAGCCGCAGACGGCCAGGGTCCGAGCCCACTACAAGGCGATGGCGGATGCCGAGCAGACGTTCGCGGATGCGATCCGGGCCGTGACCTTCCCGAAGGGCATGGCCGGGCACATCAAGGCCCTGCTCGATGCCACCGACAAGGCCGCCGCTCTCGACCTCAAGGCGAGCAAGGTCGCCACGGGCGCCCAGGTCGACTCGCGGGACATCTTCATCGCCGAACGGATCTCATCCGGCGCGGCCGACCTCGTCCGGAAGGACTTCAAGGTCCTCGGCGTCGAGCTCTGACGCGGGCGGTCGCGGACCGGGCCGTCTCGTCGACAGGCTTCACCCCGGTCTGGACGGAACCGCGCGGCCGTCGGAACGCACGGACTTCGGATGCGCAATCCTAGGCGCGGACGAACCCACAGGACAGGCCAACTTGGGCGACCTATCGACTCTCGCGCTCGTGGCGATGTTCCTGGTCGGCGCGGTCGCGACCTGGTTCGCGGGGATCGCCCTGTCCCGGACCACGGACGCACTCGACGATCGCCTGAACCTCGGCGAGGCCCTGGGCGGTGTCATCCTGCTGGCCGTCTCAGGGAGCCTGCCGGAGGTCGCGATCACCATCGCGGCGGTCGTCCAGGGTCATCTCGACATCGCGGCCGGGAACCTCATCGGCGGCATCGCGATCCAGACGATGGTCCTCGTCCTGTGCGACCGCGCGGTCGGCGGCGACCGGCCGTTGAGCTACCTCGTCGGCTCGCTCATCCCGGTGCTCGAGGGTGCCCTCGTCGTCATCGTCGTGGCGGTCATGCTGATGGGGACCATCCTGCCGGAGTCTGTGTCGATCCGTGGTGTCAGCCCGGCATCGATCGGCATCGTCGCGGCCTGGCTGATCGGCATCTTCCTCATCGACCGGGTGCGCAAGCACCAGCCCTGGGAGGTGACGATGCCGGGCAGCAACCCGGGTCGTCGCCATCGCCGGATCCCGCATCCGACCGCCAGGAAGCCATTCGAAGGTGTCAGCACCGTTCGCGTCGGCGTCATCTTCCTCGTCGCGAGCGTGGTCACCCTCGTGGCGGGGGTGGCCCTCGAGACCAGCGGTAGCTCGCTGGCCGACGGAGCCGGGATCAACGGGGTGGTCTTCGGAGCGACGTTCCTGGCCGCCGCCAGTGCCTTGCCTGAGATCAGCACCGGGATCGAGGCCGTTCGTCTGGGCGACCACGAGTTGGCCATCGGCGATATCTTCGGCGGCAATGCGTTCCAGCTTTGTCTGTTCGTCCTCGCGGACCTGCTCGCCGGCACGCCGCTCCTGCCGACGACCGGCAAGGCCAATGCCTGGCTCGGGGCGCTGGGCATCGTCCTGACCGGCATCTACATCAGCGCGATCATCGTGCGGGTCGAGCGGCGGCACGCAGGCCTCGGGGCCGACTCGCTTGTGGCGATCGTCGTGTTCGTGCTGGGCATGTGGGGCTTGAAGACGATCGCGGGCTGACGCTCGGCCGCGATGGCGCAGGGGGTCCGACGCCCTCTTCGCGCCGGGTCCGCTGGCCCGCCGGACCACGACCTACGTCGGGTACGGCCGCGAATCATGAAGCCCCCGGAGGTGATCCAGGGGCTTCACCGATCGTGCGGCAGAGTGGTGAGCCGGGAGAGATTCGAACTCTCAACCAGCTGATTAAGAGTCAGCTGCTCTGCCGTTGAGCTACCGGCCCGGGCCGATGGTAGCGCATGCACCCTTCGGACGTCCGTCCGGTGCAGGCCGTCTGCGTCCAAAGGCCCGTCACGGTCGCGGCTCCTTGGCCTGTGACGTCAGCCGATCCCGCCGATCGGTCCCGGAGGGTTCGCGCACGTGACCCAGAACGTCTTGTGCTTGACGTTCTGGTCATTCCGGCCTTCCCAGACGACGTCGTAATGCCCGATGGGCAGGCCGTACTCGACCGTCTGGGTCTCCGTCCCGGTGCCGGTGTCGTAGGTTCCCAGGACGACGGCCGTGCTGCTGCCGGTCGGAGCCGCCTGGTCGATCTGCCAGTCGCCCTGCTGTCCGACGTCGGCGAAGAAGAAATGAAGGTGGAACGTGCAGACGTGGGATTCCTCGTTGATGATCCGTTCTGAGTCGGTCGCCCCAAGGTGCACCTTGAGCGTCCCGTTGTTGCCGTCGGCGGCAGATGCGCCCGACGCCGAGAGGACGGCCAGGATCGCGCCGAATGCGAGCGCCTGACCGACGTGGATGCGAGAACGATGCTGATCGCGCGCCATGAGATCTCCCCGTGACCGTCGGGGGTCCTTGTCGTCCCCTGGCCCGACGAACCCCTCGTTGGGTGTAATCGAACGGCGCACCTGATGGCCATTGAATCGGTGTCCGCCGACACCGTCGGATGGTCCTGTCGGTCGGATGACCCGCAGCCAGGCGGCGAGCGGTGGCCCGAATGCCCGGGGCGTGCGCTTCGCCGTGCCCCGAGGTGGACGGAGTCCGGGGTTCCTCCCGTAACAGGTCGGTGCGGACTCCGTTGTCAGAAGCGGACCGAGGGTGCTGTCGATGGCCCGGTCGGTCCACGCAGAGGCCCCGATGACCACCCCCTGGCGTCGGGGCCTCCTGCTGCCCGCCTCGACCCCATAACGGGGACGGATCGGTCGTCGTTCTTGATGTCCCGATGCCCAGCCGCATCGGGCACGGACCCCGGTCCCCACCGGCCGGGGTCTGCTGCTCTGGAACCCCGCCGAGTGTCGCTCCGCACGACCTAGACTCCGGCGGTGGATCTTGTCTCTGGTGTCGTGATGGTCGTCGTGACGGCGGTCCTGCTGTGGGTCGTCGTGGTCCTGGTTCTGTGGCTCCATCGTCCGTCTCGCGAGCTGGCTCTGCCTGCCGTCCGGATGCTGCCCGATATCCTCCGGCTGATCCGTCGACTGGTCGTGGATCCGGACACGCCGACGGGCGTGAAGCTGGCGCTCGGGTTCCTGGCTGTCTGGATCGCCAGTCCGATCGATCTGATCCCTGAGTTCCTGCCGGGGATCGGCCCACTCGACGACATCGTGGCGGCGGCGGTCATCCTCGGCTGGGCGGGCCGTCGTCTGGGCCGGGACCGGCTCGAGGCCGCGTGGTCGGGCAGTCCCGAGAGCTTCGATATCGTGGTGCGGCTCCTCCGACTCGGCACGTCATGAGCGTTCACCCGGATCGTGCGTGATGTCGCCATCTGCAAAGCTCTGGTTGATCACGGGACTCGGCCTTGTCGCCTTACCACGTCGGTGCGATACCGATGACGTCCCGATCGTTGTCGCGAAGATCGTCTGGTGGGCGACCAAGGCGCGTTGCCCCTTATCGGGGATCTACCTCGGCGCGATGGCGCTCCAACGCTGAGCGGGTGGACGTTCCCGAAGACGCCGACACGGACCGTGAGCGAGGCCCAGCGTCCAGACGATCCGGTCGCGATGGGACGTTCCTCTCGCACGTCGGTCTTACCTACGACGGCGCCAATCGTCACGGCATCGTCGAACCGGTCTGCACCGATCCACGCTATCGCCGGCTCGGTCTGGCGCGTGGGACTGCTCCGCGAGGGGCTCCGACGCCTCGTCGCGCGGGGCGCCGAGACGGTCCAGGTGGACTCGGCAGAAGGCACGGCCGCGAACGCGCTCTACGTCGACTGCGGATTCACCAAGGCGCACCACCTCCATCGCTGGCGTCGGGGTACCCGAGCCGGGGTCTAGCGGTGCCGTGAGGGAGGCGCTCCGCCTCGGCTCCTCAGGGTGAGCCACGACGACGACACTGATCGCGACCGTATCAGGGACTCATGGTGAGCCAATGTTCGCGGCTCATCCTGCCATCCAGAGACCATGGAGGCGACGGATGAGTCAGCGCGATCGTGCCCAACATCGGAGATCGCCACGCGACGCGGAATACGTCGCGCGGGATCGATCTTCGCGCCCTGGCGAGCCGCCGAATGACTCGTCATGGGCGGACGGCACGAGGGCCCTGATCGAGGCCCCACGCCGACAAGGGGTCTCCGGGATCGCCCTCGTTCCGCTGCGGATCTTCCTTGGCGTGACCTTCCTCTACGCCGGCCTCGACAAGCTCATCGATCCGGCGTTCCTGCGCGACGTCGGACCGGGTTCCATCGGCGCACAGATGGCCGCATTCGTCCATACGTCACCCCTCGCACCGCTGGTGGTCGCCTTCGGTCAGCCCTTCCCGATCGCGGTCGGTGCCGGGATCGCCCTTCTGGAGATCGCCGTTGGTGTCGGGACGCTGACCGGCCTCCTGTTCCGGGCCTGCGCGGCAGCCGGCGCTGCCCTCGCCATCCTCTTCTGGCTCACGGCGTCGTGGGCGATCAAGCCGTACTACTACGGCCCGGACCTCCCGTTCGCGATCGGCTGGATCACCTTGGCCCTGGCGGGGACCGGCGGGATGTTCACCGTGCATGCCTGGCTGCCCTCGTCCAGCTCGACGGCCACGCCTCGCGAGCAGCGGCAACGCCGCCTTGCCGCCGCTCGGGGACGGCCGATGCCTGAGGTCGATGACGGCGTAACACGGCGGGCCGTGCTCGAGGCCGGTCTGATCGGTGCCGCGGCGCTGGCCCTGGCCTCCTTGGGGGCGGTCGTCGGACCGATCGTTCGCGGTCGGGACGCATCCGCTCTCGGCTCCTCCTCGGGAACTTCGAGCGCGCTCTCGGGCGCGTCGGCAGCGCCGGTGACCACGGCCGACGCGGGAGCGGCCGTCACGACTCCCACGCCGACATCGTCCACCGTCGCGCCGACCGGTGCGACCGCGGGCACCCCGGTCGGCAGCCTGACCCGCCTTCGGCCTGACCGCCCGATCGGATTCACCGATCCGACGACGGGCGATCCGAGCGCAGTCCTCCTCCTGCCGAACGGGAAGGTCGTCGCCTACGACCTGACCTGCACCCATGCCGGTTGCACGGTGGAGTACGACCCATCCTCGGGGCTGCTGATCTGCCCGTGCCATGGCGCCACGTTCGACCCGACGCACGGGGCCCGGGCGATCGCCGGCCCGACGGATCAGCCGCTCGCCGCGCTGTCGGTCCATGTCGATCGCGCCACCGGGCAGATCTCGCTGATATCGTCCTAGCGCCCGTGGCGTCGGTCGGGCTCTGATCGTCGGCGTGCGCCGACCGACCGACACGCCCGCCCGGGTGGATCGGCCCGCCCGGACCGCCAGCTACTTCGCGTCGGCCTCGTCGACCGGAGTGCGCCATCGGCGCCATGAAGCTCTGAACCTGTCCGCGGGCGAAGGCCGAGGCTCGTCCGGCGGTGCCTCCCGGTCTGGTGCCCCGTCGGAGTCTGCCCGTCCAGCCGTGGTCGGATCTGGAGCCAGTCGGGCGTTTCGGAAGGGGCCGAAGCGCCTCCTCCAACGGGCACCGCCGAGGACGATGAACCCCGCCAGGAACCCGAACCTCGCGTTGATCGAGTCCGCCAACGACCGCGGCCTCACGCTGCGGCCCATGATCACGGCGACGATCAGGCCCATCATCGCGGCAGCCCCGACGGTCACGACCAGCCACCGGATGAGCGGCTCGCCCGGTGATGGAGCCGCATCCTCGGGCACTGAGGGTTCCCGATCGACAGACGGTTCAGTGGATGAGGCCATAGCTGCGCGCCCTCTCGAGCAAAGTCCGACCACGAGTCGCTGAGTCTAGCGGCAGTTCGTGGGCGGCTCCGTTGGTGGTGGGAGCCGCGAGCAGTGCCTTTGGACCCCAGAGCGGGACCATCGGCCCTTGTCCGGCGGCTTTGTGTCGGGCTGAATCACAGCGGAGGATCGCGCCCTTCGCTCCTCGTCCCCATGCGGAGGCATGGATGGCACTCGTCGTCGACACGCTGAGCAAACGCTTCGGAGACATCCAGGCCCTGGACGGCATCACCTTCGCTGCTGAGGCCGGGCAGGTGTTCGGCTTCCTGGGTGCGAACGGGGCCGGCAAGACGACGACGATGCGGATCGTCCTCGACATCCTCCACCCCGACAGCGGCTCCGTGGCATGGAACGATCGGCCGGCGGCCAGCGCTCCACGGAGGACGTGGGGCTACCTGCCCGAGGAGCGGGGTCTGTATCCCCGGATGAAGGTCCTCGACCAGCTCGTCTTCGTCGGCTCGCTCTACGGGATCCCGCGCGCCGAGGCCGCCCGCCGGGCGCGCCGCTGGCTGACCCGCTTCCGGATCGCCGACTACGCGGAACGTCGGGCCGAGGAGCTCAGCAAGGGCAACGAACAGAAGATCCAGTTCATCGCCGCCATCCTCCACGACCCGGATGTCCTCCTCATGGACGAGCCGTTCTCGGGCCTCGACCCGATCAACGTCGCGCTCCTGAAGGATGCCTTCATCGAGATGCGGGACCACGGGAAGGCGATCGTCTTCAGCACCCATCAGATGGAGATGGTCGAGGAGCTCTGCGACGCCGTCGCGATCATCGACAAGGGTCGCGTGGTCGTCGGTGGGTCGATGCACGACGTGAAGCGGCAGGACGGCCGCCAGGTCGTGCGCCTCGGCGTGTCGGGGGACCAGGACCTCGGCTGGCTCGACAGCCGACGGGATGCCACCGTGATGCGTTCCGGGCTCGACTACCACGAGGTCCAGATGCGGACCGGGATCGATCCCGAGTCGATCCTCCGCGAGGCGCTCGCTCGGCATGAATACGTGACCCGCTTCGAGATCGTCGAGCCGTCGATCGAGGACATCTTCATCGAGCACGTCGGCGTGACCACGACCGACGAGCGAACCCTGGCCGAGGTCGGAGCGGAGCCGAACCCATGAGATGGCCCACGCTCTCCGCTGTCGCCAACGTCGTCGCGGTCGCGCGGCGCGAGTTCGTCACCCGGGCCAGCACCCGGAGCTTCCTCATCTCGACGATCATCCTGGTCCTGGCTGCCGCGGCGGTGGGTCTCGCCCCGGTCGTCGTCAGCTACCTCGGTCGCGACGCGACCAAGGTCGCGATCTACGTCGGCGCCGCGGACCTGCAGGGCGACCCCGTCGCCACCCTCGACGCCCTGCTCAACCCACCGGTCGACCAGGGCAGCGCGACAGGTCCCGGGCCGGTCGGCAACAAGCCGTTCCAGGTCATCCGCTCGACGGACCTCGGGGTCGACCGCCAGCAGGTCCTCGACGGCAAGCTCGACGCGCTGCTCGACATCGAGCGCGGTGCCGGGGGAGAGCTCGCATTCACCGTCTACACGGGCGACCCCGGGACCAGCCGCACGACGCTCCTCAGCCAGCAAGCAGCGACCTCGATCGTCGTCGCCGATCGCCTCGGACGGTTGGGACTGACGCCTACGGCTCAGGCTGGCCTGTTCGTGCCGCCCCAGGTCACGATCCGATCGCCCGATCTGTCCAAGCCGGCCGCGAGCTCCCTGACGACGACCGAGGAGGCGACGAAGATCGCGGTCAACTTCGGTCTCGTGATCTTCCTCTTCATGGCGATCGTCCTCTACGGGACCTGGGTGGCCCGGAGCGTCGTCGAGGAGAAGAGCAGCCGGATGATGGAGATCATCCTGGCCGCCGCGTCACCGTTCCAGCTCCTCGCCGGCAAAGTCCTCGGGGTCAGCGCAGCGGCCCTGTTGCAGTACGCGGCGATGGTCGCCGCCGTGCTCGTCGCGCTCCTCGTCGAGCACCAGGTCGCCGGGGTCGTGCTGGGCGACTCCGCCGGGCTCACTCTGCCATCCGGGATCAGCCCGTCGCTGATCGTCGCGTTCTCGATCTTCTTCGTCCTCGGCTTCCTGCTCTATATGGTCCTCTTCGCGGCAGCCGGCTCGCTGGTCAGTCGGCAGGAGGACGTCGACCAGATCATCATCCCGATGATCCTCCTCGCGACTGCGGGCTACCTCATCGCGCTGTACGCCTCGATCGGCATCGTCGATCCGAAGGCGCCCTGGGTGATCCTGCTGTCCTGGGTCCCATTCCTGTCCCCATACATGATGCTGTCACGGCTGAATGCGGGCGAGGCGGGGCCGCTCGAGGTGGGCTTTGCGATCCTCGTGTTGATCGCGGCCATCATGGTCGCGGTCTGGGTCGCGTCCCGGATCTACGCCGCGGGTGTGCTCATGTACGGGCAGAAGCCCAGCATCCGCGGGATGTGGAAGGCCGCCCGAGAAGCGCGCTAGGGCCTCGAGCCCGTGCGCCCCTGACGGGACTCGGGCTCAGTCGGGCTGGTTGTCGATCTGGGCCCGCTGGAGGTGGCCGCTGAAGTCGACGTAGATCGACTTCCACTCGGTGTACGTGTCGAGGGCCGCGTGGCCTGCCTCACGGTGGCCGTTCCCGGTGTCCTTCGTGCCACCGAACGGGAGGTGCGTCTCGGCGCCGATCGTGCCGGCGTTGACGTAGACGATGCCCGTCTCGAAGTCGCGCATCGCCCGGAATGCGGTATCGGCGTCGCGGGTGAAGATCGCCGACGACAGGCCGTAGCGGGTCTGGTTGAGCGCGGTGACCGCGGCCGGGTAGTCGGGCACCGCGACGACCGACAGGACCGGCCCGAAGATCTCGTCCTGGGCGATGACGTCCATCGGCTCGACCCCGGCGAAGATCGTCGGCTCGAAGAAGTGACCGTGCTCGAGACCGTCGCCGGTCGCCCGGGACCCGCCGGTGACCAGCTCGCCGTCGCGAAGGCCGATCTCCACGTACGAAGCGACCTTGTCGACCGCTCCGCCGTTGACCAGCGGGCCGACGTCGGTGGTCGCATCGAGGCCCGGGCCGAGGCGCAGTGCCCGGGCCCGACCCTGCAGGCGCTCGAGCAGCGGCTCGACCACGGCCGCCTCGACGATCACCCGTGAGCAGGCCGTGCAGCGCTGCCCCGTCGTCCCGAAGGCCGACCACAGGATCCCGTCCGTCGCGAGGTCGAGGTCGGCATCGGCCAGGACGACGATCCCGTTCTTGCCGCCGAGCTCGAGGCTGACCCGCTTCAGCCGCTGCGCCGCGATCGAGGCGATCCGCTTGCCGGTCTGGGTGTTGCCCGTGAAGCTGACGATCTGGGTGTCGGGACTGGCGACCAGCGCGTCGCCGACCTCCGGCCCGGGACCGGTCACGAGGTTGACCGTCCCGGGCGGAAAGCCGGCCTCGGCCATCAGCTCGACCAGCAGCGTGGCGCAGTGCGGGGTGTCGCTCGACGGCTTGAGCACGACCGTGTTCCCGGCCACCAGGGCGGGCATCATCTTCCAGCACGGGATCGCCATCGGGAAGTTCCACGGGGTCACGATCGCGGCCACGCCGAGCGGCTCGCGGACGCTCATCGCCCACTTGTCCGGCAGCTCCGACGGGGTCGTGTCGCCGAACAGCCGACGCCCCTCCCCGCCCATCAGGAACGCGATGTCGATCCCCTCCTGGACGTCGCCGCGCGCCTCGGCCAGGACCTTGCCCATCTCCCGGGTCATCGCCCGGGCGAGCCGCTCCTTGTGCTCGGCCAGCAGCGCCCCGAAGGCGTACAGGATCTCGCCCCGCTTCGGGGCCGGCGTTCGCCGCCAGGTCTGGAACGCGACCTCCGCCGCCCGGATGGCGCGCGCAGCGTCGGCCGCGTCGCCGGCCTGGAAGTGCCCGATCAGGTCACGCGTGTCCGCCGGGTTCCGGCTCTCGAACGTGCGCCCCGTCGTCGAATCGACCCATTCGCCGCCGATGAACAGGCGGTACGTCGGGGCGGCGGCGGCCTCGGCATCGCCAACGGGGGTGGCGGTCGTCATCGCTCAGACCCGCTCGAAGGCCATCGCGACCGAGCCCCCGCCACCGAGGCACAGGGTCGCCAGACCGTAGCGACCCTGGCGCCGCCGCAGCTCGTGGAGGAGCGTCGCGACGACCCGGGCGCCGCTCGCGCCGATCGGATGGCCGAGCGCGATCGCGCCGCCGTTGACGTTGACCTTCGACCAGTCGAACCCGAGCTCGCGACCGTCGGCCAGGACCTGGGCGGCGAACGCCTCGTTGATCTCGATCAGGTCGAACGCGTCGATCGTCAGGTCGATCCGCTCGAGCAGCCTGCGGACACCGGTGATCGGCGCGAGGAACAGCCACTTCGGTTCGACCTCGGCCTGGGCGTAGCCGACGATCCTCGCCAGCGGGCGCAGGTCGTACTCCTCGACCGCCCGTTCGCTGGCGACGACGGTCGCTGCGGCGCCGTCGGTGATCCCCGGGGCGTTGCCGGCGGTGACGGTCGCCTCGGGGACGCGGTCCCCCGCCTTCGACCTCGGGCAGGTCGAACGCCGGCCGGAGCCGCGCGAGCGCCTCGGCCGTGCTGTCGCGCCGAGGCCCTTCGTCGACCGCGACGACCGTCTCCCGGCCCTTCACGTCGCGGACCGTGACCGGAGCGATCTCGGCGTCGAAGCGGCCGCCGTCGATCGCGGCGATCGCCCGCTGGTGGCTCTCCAGGGCGAACGCGTCCTGGTCGGCCCGGCTCACGTGATCGTGGACGGCCACCCGTTCGGCGTGCGTGCCCATGTGGCAGTCCTCGATGGCGCACCACAGGCCGTCGAGGACCGTGGCGTCGCGGACCACGCCGTCACCCAGCCGGTACCCGAACCTGGCGTTGGGCAGGAGGTACGGGGCCAGGTTCATGCTCTCCATCCCGCCGGCGACCGCGATCTCGGCGTCGCCGGCCCGGATCTCGGCGGCCGCCAGCATCATCGCCTTGAGGCCCGACCCGCAGACCCGATTGATCGTGGTCGCGCTGGTCGTGACCGGCAGCCCGGCCCGGAGCGCGGCCTGGCGGGCGGGAGCCTGGCCGACGCCGGCCTGGAGGACCTGGCCCATGAGGACCTCGTCGATCTGCGTCCCCTCGGGGAGGTCGGCCCGCTCGACCGCGGCGCGGATGGCGACGCCGCCGAGCTCGACCGCCGGGGTGGTCGACAGGAGGCCGCCGAACTTGCCGATCGGGGTCCGCTGAGCGCTGACGACGTAGACGTGGCCGTTCGGACCGGACGATGGGCTGGGCATGACCCGAATCTACGCCGTTTCGTGGACCGGGTCAGCCGGGCGTCGTCGGAACCCGCCGAGCGTACGATAGGTCCGTGGCCGAACTCGACGCGCCTCCGGCGCCGTCCGATCCCGACCCCAACGACGCGGCGACCCTGGCCCTCCTCCGCAGTCTCGCCGCGACCGCCGCCGACGCGTTGATCGTGACCGACCTGGATGCCCGGGTCCGGGTGTGGAATGCCGCGGCTGAGCGGCTGTACGGGATCCCGGCCGACGATGCCCTGGGCCGGGTCATCTACGAGCTGACCGAAGCCCGGGTGGTGGGCGAGGTCGTCGTCCCGATCGGCCAGCCCCGGCAGACCGCGCTGGCCACCGGTTCGTGGCACGGCCGCGTCGTCGAGCGGGCGACGGTCGGTCGGGCCGTCGGGCGCGAGGTCGTGGTCGAGACCTCGCTGAGCCGGCTCGAGGCCGCCGACGGGACGGTCCGCGGGGTCCTCAGCATCAAGCGCGACATCACCCCGTCGTATCGTCTCGAGCTCGAGCTCGCGACGCTGGGCAGCCTGGCGACCGCGACCGGACGCGCCAGGACGCGGACGGAGATCGCCCAGACGGCGATCGACCTGCTGTGCACGGCGACCGGCGCCCCGGCCGGGATGATCTTCGGTCTGGAGGGTGTCGACGCCACGGTCGAGGCGACCCACGGGGTCGATCCCGCCGATAGCCTGCGGGCGGCCGCGCTCGCGGTGCCGGCGAGCCCGGTCCATGCTGCCGTGCGGATGCCGGGAACCGTGTTCGTCGGGTCGATCCTCGAGCTGCCGGTCGGCGACGAGGCCCAGCGCTGGATCGGATCGCTCGGGATCGGCACGATCGCCCTGGTCGGGATCCATCGCGGCGAGGAGCTGGTGGCGACGCTCGCGTTGGGCTGGACCGATCCGGATGCCCCGCGCCCGTCGGCGGCGGTCCTCCTCCAGGCCGGAGCGCACGTGGGCAAGGCCCTCGAGAACGCCCGCCTGCTCGACGAGATGACCGTCCGGACCGAGGCCGAGCGGGCCCTCATCCGACGGCTCGACGTGCTCGATGAGCTGACCCGGATCGGACAGGCGGTCCGAACGGCCGACGAGCTCGCCGAGCGCTCGGCCCAACTGGTCGGCGAGGCGCTCGAGGCGGCCGGGACGGCCTACGGCCTGCTCACGCCGGACGGGACCGCCTACGCGACGTCGTCGTTCGTGGGGATCCCGGAGCCGCTGGCGGACTGGCTCAGGACCGCACCGCCCCTGGAGCGCTCGGTGTTCCGCCGCTGGCGAACCGGCGAGGGCAGCATCTTCGCGCCGTTCGAGCCCGGCCACGTCTCCGCCGAGACCCTCCAGCTCGCCCGGGCGACCGGGGTGACCGCCTACGCCGCGATCCCCATCAGGATCGACGAGGAGCTGGTCGGCGGGATCGTCGCCTACTTCGACCGTCCGCCCGACGAGCTCCAGGTGAACCATGCCGCGCTCGACTCGGTCGCCCGGATCGTCGGCATCTCGCTCGCCAACTTCCGTCAGCGGGAGCAGCTCGAAGGGTCGGAGGCGCGCTATCGGACGCTGTTCGACGCCTCGCCCGACGCCTTCCTCCTGTGCGACCTGGACGGGGCGATCCTCGACAGCAATGCCGCCGCCGACCGGCTCTACGGCGCCCCGCTCGTGGGCCTGTCCGTCGCCGACTTCGTCGACGTCGACCCGCTCGAGACCGAGATCCGGCGCGAGGCGGTCGACCGCGGCGAGCACCGACGCTACACCGGGACCGCCCGGCGAGCCGATGGTTCGCGCTTCCCGCGCGAGAGCGAGGCCTCGCTCGTCCGGATCGGCGAGGAGCCGCGCTACCTGGTCGTCGTCCGCGACCTCACCGAGCGCCAACGGCTCCAGACCGAGCTCGTCCAGGCCCAGAAGATGGAGACCGTCGGCATCCTCGTGTCGGGCGTCGCCCACGAGCTCAACAACCCGATCGCGTCGATCGTCGGCCTGAGCACGCTCATCGGCCGAGACCCCGGCCTGTCCGACGACCTGCGCGAGAGCGCGAGCCTGCTCGTCGACGAGGCGCATCGGGCGGGACGGATCGTCCGGACCTTCCTCGACTTCGTGCGGTCACGACCGCCCGAACGACACCCGACCGCGATCGGGCCGCTGCTCGAGACCGTCCGTGAGCTCCAGTCGTACAGCCAGAAGGGTCGGGTCGACTGGATCATCGACGTCGAGCCCGGCCTGCCCAGGGTCGCGATCGACCGCTCGCAGATCCAGCAGGTCCTCCTCAACCTGACCACGAATGCCGTCCAGGCGATCCTGTCGGACCGGCCGACGGGCACGCTCGAGATCGCCGCGCGGCGAGGATCCGGGGGCGAGGACCGACCGACGATCCGGATCAGCGTGACCGACGACGGACCCGGCGTGGCGGCGTCCGACCGGACGAAGCTGTTCGTGCCGTTCTTCACCACCAAGGCGCCCGGCGAGGGGACCGGCCTCGGTCTGCCGGTGTCGTTCGACATCGTCCGTCGCCACGAGGGACGACTGCGCTACGAGCCGGCTCCGGGCGGACGGGGCGCGCGCTTCATCATCGAGCTGCCGGTCGACGTGCCGGCGTCGATCCAGCCGGATCGGCCCGGGGTCGGGCAGCGCGCGGGCGAGGGAACGGCTGCGTCAGCGTCGGAGCCACCGACCGATGCACGACCCGCGGACCCGGCGCAGCGGCGGCCGCGTGCGCTCATCCTCGACGACGAGGAGTCGATCCGGACGTTCCTGCGCAAGGCGTTGAACGCAGCGGGCTTCGACACGATCGTCGCCGCCGACGGCGAGACGGCGCTGAGCGAGATCCGGTCCGGCCCGATCGACGTCGCCCTGGTCGACCATCGGATGGCCGGCCTGACCGGGGTCGACGTCTACGATGCGGCGATCGTGATCCGACCGGCGCTCGCCGAACGCTGGATCTTCATGAGCGGCGACGTCCTGAACCCGGATCTCCATGCCTTCGCGGAGGCCCGTGCCATCCAGCTCCTGGCCAAGCCGTTCGACCTGTCGACCGTCACCGCCGCGGTCACGGCCGTCGTCGAGCGATCCGGCCTGGTGGTGGACTGACCGCCCGCCGATCGGGTCGACGGTCGGGCGGGTCGCGGGCCGACCGCCCGCCCGGACGTTCAGCGTGGGTAGGTGTGGAACCCACGCCCGGTCTTTTGCCCGAGGTGGCCGGCCGCGACGAGCGCCTCGAGGATGTCCGGCGGACGGAACTGCTCGTCGCCCAGGCCCTCGTGGAGGACGCGCAGGACGCCGAGGCAGACGTCGAGTCCGATGAAGTCGGCCAGCTCGAGCGGTCCCATCGGGTGGTTGAGCCCGACCCGCGCCCCCGTGTCGATGTCGTCGGCGGTCCCCACCCCCTGCTCGAAGGCTCGCATCGCCTCGGCGAGGAGCGGCATCAGCACTCGGTTGACGATGAAGCCGGGGCGATCGGCCGAGGCGATGACCTCCTTGCCCAGGTCGACCGCGAGCGATCGCATCGCCGTTTCCGTGGCGTCGTCGGTCTCGCTCCCGCGGATCAGCTCGATGAGCGGCATGACCGGGACCGGACTGAAGAAGTGAAGCCCGAGGAACCTCGTTCGGCGCGGCGCCCTGACGGCCTCGGCCAGTCGATCGATCGAGATCGAACTGGTGTTGCTGGCGAAGATCGTCGAGGCGGGTGCCAGGGCGTCCAGCTCCGACCAGAGGGCGGTCTTCACGGCGATGTCCTCGAACACTGCCTCGATGACGAGGTCCGACCCCGCCACCCGGCCCAGGTCGTCGCTCGCCTCGACACGATCCAGCGTCTCGTCGCGGGCAGCAGCCGTGAGCTTGCCCTGGCCACCGCGCGCTCGAGGTTGCCCGCGATCCGGTCCCGGCCCGCGACGGCGCGCGCGAGGTCGGGCTCGTAGAGGACGACCGACCTGCCGCTCGCCGCGTGGACCTGGGCGATCCCGTGGCCCATCAGCCCGGCCCCGGCGACGAAGACCCGCTCGACGATCATGACCCTGCCTCCCGTCCGATCGCGGCCAGCAGGCGATCGGCCGCGGTGAATGGATCCACCCGGTGCTCGGCCACGGCACGGAGCGTCGACGCCGCGTCGTCCGCCAACGGGGCCGCTCGCAGCCGGTCGGCGACCCGGTCGGCGAGGATCGCCCGGACCTGAGCGTCCGCACGGGCGAGCCGGGCGGCGGTCGGCGCGCCGTCCTCGGCCGGTCCCCGGACGAGCAGCGCCCGATGCCGGTCGAGGGCCGCCAGGAGCTCCGGGACGCCCTCGCCCGTGGCGGCGGTCGTGATCAGGACCTCCGGGCGCTTCGGGCGGGGCCGGCCGGCATCGTCGGGGTCCGCAGCCACGACCGGTGCCGCCACGAGCATCGCCCTGAGCTGAGCTGCCGTCCGCTGGGCACCGGGCCGGTCGCCCTTGTTCACGACGACGAAGTCGGCGACCTCGAGCAGGCCGGCCTTGATCGCCTGCACCTCGTCGCCCATCTCGGGCGCCTCGAGGACGACCGTCGTGTCGGCCGACGAAGCGACCTCGACCTCGCTCTGACCCGTCCCGACCGTCTCCACGAGGATGAGGTCGAAGCCGACCGCATCGAGCAGCGAGCAGGCGGCGCCGGTCGTCGAGGCGAGGCCGCCTGCGTGACCGCGCGCGGCCATCGAGCGGATGAATACGTCGCGATCGGCCGCGTGCGCCTGCATCCGAACCCGGTCGCCCAGGATCGCGCCGCCGGTGATCGGGCTCGACGGATCGACCGCGATGACCGCCACCGACCGGCCGGCCGCACGGACCTCGGCGATGAGCGCGGCGACGAGCGTGGACTTGCCCGCCCCTGGCGGTCCGGTGATCCCGACCAGGTGCGCCCGACCGGCCGCCGGGTAGAGCTGACGGAGCGCCGCCTCGGCGACCGCGGTCCGGTTCTCGATCGCGGTGAGCAGGCGGGCAAGGGCGTGGCGATCGCCGGCCACGGCCGCCGTCGCGAGCTCGGTCGCGCGTGCCACGGCGGCGCCGTCGGCCGTGGCGCGGGCGACCGGGTCCTGGCCCACCCTAGTCGCGCGGACGGACGTTCGCGCGGATGAACGTGGCGACCTCACCGATCGTCGTCCCCGGGCCGAACACGGCCGCGACGCCGGCCGCCTTGAGCGCCGGGACGTCGTCGTCGGGGATGATCCCGCCCGCGGTGACCAGGACGTCGTCGAGTCCCGCGTCACGGATGAGCGTGCAGATCCGCGGCAGCAGGGTCATGTGCGCGCCGGACAGGATCGACAGCCCGACGACATCGACGTCCTCCTGGAGCGACGCCGAGGCGATCATCTCGGGTGTCTGGCGGAGCCCCGTGTAGACGACCTCGAAGCCCTCGTCGCGCAGGCCCCGCGCGAGCACCTTCGCGCCGCGGTCGTGCCCGTCGAGCCCGGGCTTGGCGATGAGGACCTTGATCGGCCGATCGGTCATGGGCCGATTGTAGAGGTCCGGGCATCGGTCATCCGCCTGGGTGCGGGCTCGATCCTCTGCGCGCTCGGGTTCAGGTCCGGGCGCCGCCGGACACCGTGACGACCTCTCCGTTGACGAACGAGTTGTAGGCCGAGCCCAGCCACACGATCACCCGCGCCACGTCGTCCGGCGACGCCAACCGGCCGAGCGGGACACCCTTGGCCATCGTCGCCTGACGTTCGGCCGGGACCGACGGGACGCCGTCGCGGTCGGTCACGATCGTCGTCGGGGCGACCGCGTTGACGAGGATCCCGGATGGGCCGAGCTCCTTGGCCAGCGAGCGGGTGAGGCCGACGATCCCGGCCTTGGCGGCCGCATAGTGCGACGCCTTGGCTGCTCCGACCGCGCCCGAACGCGACGCTATGTTGACGATCCGCCCGAAGCCACCCGCGGCCATCCGGGGCGCGACGGCACGGCTGACTCGGAAGGTCGCGCCCAGCATGTCGTCGATCGTGCCGGTCCAATCGGCGTCGTCGATATCGCCGACGGCTTCGGTCCGGAACGTGGACGTCGCGTTGACCGCGACCGAGACCGGGCCCAGCTCCCGCGCGATGCGCGCGACCATCGTCTCGATCGCGGCCCGATCGCCGAGGTCGCACCGATACGCAGCCGACCGGCCTCCGGCGGACACGATCCCGGCGACGACCGCTTCCGCGCGATCGGCGCTCGTCCGAAAGTGGACCGCGACCGCGGCTCCCTCGGCCGCGAACGCCGAGCAGAAGGCCGGGCCGGCGGCCCCGCCGGCGCCGGTGACGAGCACGACCCGGCCGGTCAGCCCCGCATCCATTCGCGCGCGCTCAGACGCCCGGGGCTCGGCGCTCGATGTGGGCGAGGAACTCGGAGCGGGTCTTGTCCCGCGAGCGGAACAGCCCGAGGACGGCGCTCGTGGTCATGATCGTGCCGGGCTTGCGGACGCCGCGCATCACGGCGCACAGGTGGGTGGCCTCGACGACCACCCCGACGCCCTGTGGCTCGAGATTGTCCTGGAGGAAGTCGGCGATCTGCTGGGTCAATCGCTCCTGGACCTGGAGCCGGCGGGCGTACATCTCGACGATGCGCGGGATCTTCGACAGGCCGATCACCCGGCCCCGCGGGATGTACGCGACGGACGCCACGCCGAAGAACGGTAGGAGGTGGTGCTCGCACAGGCTGTAGAACGGGATGTCCTTGACGACGACCATCTCGGAGTAGTCGACGTCGAAGATCGCCCCGTTCATCAGCCGGGCGGGGTCGACATGGTAGCCAGCGGTCAGCTCGGTATACATCCGGTGGACCCGGGCCGGCGTCCCGACCAGCCCTTCACGGTCGGGCTCCTCGCCGACCTCCTCGAGGATCTCGCGGACGGCCGCCTCGACCCGCCCGTTGCCGGGCTGACCGCGGAGGCCGTCGCCTTCGATGGCGGCCCGTGCGTCGGCGGGCTCGTCGCCGATCTCGGTCTCGATCTCGGCGACGATCTTCTGGACGTGATCGGGCAGGACGGTCATCGATCTCCTCTACGTCGTCGATGGTAGCGCCGGATCCCCGGATCGACCTTCGACGCCCCGGAGCCAGGTCCGCGCGTTCTCGCCCAGCGTCGGGCGATGGTAGCCGCCCTCCTGCAGGACGACCAGCCGTCGCCCGAGCGCGGCCACCCGGCGACCGATCTCGTGGTAGACGGCCGTCGTCAGGGCGAAGTCGCAGATCGGGTCCTGGCGGTAGGTATCGAAGCCGAGCGAGACGACCACGATCGACCCCGGGGTCGCGGCGATCGCCTCGAGCGCCCGGTCGAGCACCTCGAGGTAGCGTCGATCGTCCACCCCGGCCTCGAGCGGAAGGTTGAGGTTCGCCCCGGCCCCGGGGCCTTCGCCCGTCTCGTCGGCGCGGCCGAGGACGTAGGGATACTGCCGGTCGGGGTCGGCATGGATCGAGGCGTACAGGACGTCGCCTCGGCGCCAGAAGATCTGCTCGGTCCCGTTCCCGTGGTGGTAGTCGAGGTCGAGGATCGCGACGCGCTCTCCCGTCCGGCGGACGATCGACTCGGCAGCGATGGCGGCATTGTTGAAGAAGCAGTAGCCCGCATACATCGACCGCGCGGCATGATGCCCGGGGGGCCGGCACAGGCCGTAGACGGTCGACGCGCCAGCCTCGAGGACCAGGTCGACCGCCGTCAGGGCCGTGTCCACCGCCGCGCGAGCGGCGACGTAGGTCCCCGCCACGATCGGCGTCGACGAGTCGAGGCCCCAGAACCCCGCCCGCCCGGCGATCGCCACGGGTTCGCGGACGAGGCGCATCCCCTCTGGCCCGAATCCCTCGGCGAGCGCGCGGACCGCCCAGGTGTCCGGGACCACGGCGCCCCGGTCGAGCCCCTCCCGTTCGGCCTGCGACCAGGCTTCCTCCAGGAACCGGACGAGGCCCGGGTCATGGACCGCCAGGATCGGGTCGAGACCGTGGTCGGTCGGTCCGACGATCTCGAACCCGCCGTCGGCGACGAGAGCGGCGCGGATCAGCTCCGCCCGCTCGGGGACCTCGTTGGCCGACACCTCGCGGCCCATCACCGTCTCGCGGGCGGGGTCGTGGCCGAGGTGGGCGGGCGTGTAGACGACGCGCATCGAGTCCTCCCGATCGGTGGGTCCGGCGCTGATGCTAGCGGGCCGCGAGTCGCCGGATCGCCCCGGCCAGCTCGGCCGGACGGTAGCGCGGGAGGTTGTGCCCGTCGTCCGGGAACCGGGTCACGGCGATGTCCGGGCGTCCGGCCGCTGCCCGGGCCGCCTCGACGTCGGCCAGGGCAGCGGTCTTCGAGCGGTCCTCGTCGTCGACGGCGACCAGCGCGGCGATCGGCACGTCGAGCTCGGCCAGACTCGCGATCGGGAGGTACTGGAAGATCGCCTCGACGGAACGCTCGAAGGCGTGCGGACGGACGGCCGGGACGACATGTCCGGCCGGGACCTCGACGACCGTCGCCCGCGCGGCCCGTTCCTCATCGGCGTCCCAGTGCGAGGGATCCCAGGCCCGGCGATCCGCGAGGAAGGCGTCCATCGACGCGAGCACCTCGGGCGGCTCGGCCAGGTCCCGCAGGAATTCGGCGGGTGTGAGGCCCGTCTCCTCGGCGACGTCCTGCCAGCCGCCGTCGATGAGGACGAGCCCGGCGCAGCGGTCGCCGAGCAGGTCCGCGGCCCAGGTCGCCACGATCGCGCCGTAGCCGTGCCCGGCGAGGACGACGCGTCCGGCTCCGGCACGAGCCGCGCCGGAAGGAGCGGCGGCGGTGTCCACGGCCCGTGCATCGAGCAATCCGGAGCCCTCGGCCACGGCGACGACGTCCTCGGCGAGGGTGGTCGGGTCGTACTCGGTGGTGGGAGCGTCCGACAGCCCGTGACCGCGCAGGTCGAGCGCGACCGTCGGGGCGACCCGGCGAAGCCGTCGTGCCACGGCGGTCCAGCCCCACGCCGTCCCACCCAGGCCGTGGATGAGGAGGACCCCGTTCCCGCCCGGCGTCGGCGGTCCGCCCCAGTCGAGGAAGTGGATCCGCTCGCCGGGGGCCGTCTCGACGACGAACCCGTCGGGGACGGCGGCGAGGTCGGGCTCCGGGGACAGCGCGGCGAGATCGGCGGACGGCAGGTCCATCCGGCCTAGGATAGGGCGGTCATGCCCAAACGCCGCCGGGGAGCCCGGTCCGCCTTCGCCCGCCGTCGCGCCGAGACCGACCGGTTCGAGCGACTCGTCGAACGCGCGCTCGACGCCATCCCGGCGCCGTTCCAGGCCGCGCTCGACGAGATCGCCATCGTCATCGAGGACGACGCGAGCGACGAGCAGCTCGACATCTCGGGTCTCGGGCCGGACGAGGCCTTGTACGGCCTGTACGAGGGGACCCCGCGGACCGCCTGGGGAGCCGAGTCCGTCCCGTTCCCGAACAAGATCAGCCTCTTCCGGATCCCGCTCGAGGAGGACTTCCCCGATCCCGACGACCTCGCCGACGAGGTTCGGATCACGGTCATCCACGAGCTCGCGCATCACCTCGGGATCGACGACGACCGGCTCGGCGAGCTCGGCCTGGACTGAGCCGGCAAGCGCCCGCCCGGTTCGAACGGCGGCCTTCCGTTCAGTCGCCGGAGGATGCCAGCGGTGCGGCCATCGCCAGCAACTCGCCGAGACGATCCATCGCGACGTTCCCGCCCGATGCCACGACGCACACCGTCTCGCCGTCGCGGACCGGGATCCGGCCGGTCAGGACCGCCGCCAGCGCGGCGGCTCCCGCCGGTTCGAGGACCTGCTTCATCCGCTCGAGGGCGAAGCGCACGCCGGCGAGGATCGTCGGGTCGTCGAGCAGGACGATCCCGTCCAGGTAGCGACGGCACATCGCCAGCGTCCACTCGCCGGCGAACGGCGCGCCGAGTCCATCGGCGACGCTCCTGGGCTGGATGGTCACGACTGCCCCGGCCTCGAGCGCGAGCGACACCGCGTTCGACTCCGTCGGCTCGACGCCGTAGACCCGGACCGACGGGCGCAGCTCCTTGAGCGCGGCAGCGACGCCGCTGATCAGCCCGCCACCGCCGACGCCGACGACGACCACGTCGACGTCGGGCAGGTCGTCGAGGATCTCCAGGCCGAGCGAGCCGTGCCCGGCGATGACGTCCGGGTCGTCGAACGGATGGGCGAAGGTGAGCCCGCGCTCGTCGCGGATCGCCTCCATCCGTCCGAACGTCTCGCCGACGTGCTCGCCGTGCAGGACGACCTCGGCGCCGTAGCCCAGGCAGGCGTCGATCTTCGTCGCGACGGCGCCCGCAGGCATCACCACGACGACCGGGACGCCGAGCTCGCGGCCGGCCCACGCGTAGGCCTGGCCCGCATTCCCGGCCGACAAGCGTGATGATCCCGCGAGCGCGCTGCTGCTCGGTCAGGGCGGCGATCCTCGCCGTCATCCCGCGTGGCTTGAACGAGCCGGTCTTCTGGAGATGCTCCGCCTTCAGGTACAGGCGTCCGTCGGCCAGGCGCTGCCCGGTCGCGTCGGCCACGATCCGGGCCGCCGTCGCCGAGCTCAGCATCGGCGTGCGGTGGACACGCGGCGCGACGATCTCGCGGGCCGCCAGGATGCGGTCGAGGGAGACGAGGTGCTCGGGCATCGCGGCAGTGTGGCACACGGCTGCGATCCGACGACGACCCTACCCCGGACGGCATGGGTTGCGTGCTTGCGCAATCAATGTGATACGATGACGGCGTGTTGGAAGCGCCCGTGACCACCGACCACGATCGACAGCGGTTCGCCGCCGTCGGCCGCGCGCTGGCGGATCCGAAGCGCCTGTGCGTCCTCGAGTCGCTCGCGATCGGCGAGCTCTCGGTCGGCGACCTGTCCACCCGCGTCGGGTGCCAGGTCCCGAACATGAGCCAGCACCTCGCGGTCCTCCGCAGCGCCGGGTTGGTGACGACCCGCCGTGAGGGCAGCACCGTCTACTATCGCCTCGCCGACCCGCGGGTCCTCGAGGCCTACCGACTCATCCAGACGATCGCCCGCTAGGGCGTGGGTTCCCGCGGAGCGGGAGAAAGGATCCGGGCCAGATGGCCGAGATCAAGGCAGTGACGGACGCGACCTTCGAAGAGATCGTCCTCAAGAGCGAGCGGCCGGTCGTCGTCGACTTCTGGGCGGTCTGGTGCGGCCCGTGCAAGATGGTCGCCCCGGAGATGGAGAAGCTGGCCGCCAAGTACGACGGGCAGGTCGACGTGGTCAAGGTCGACGTCGACGCGAACCCGGGCCTCTCCCGGGCGTTCAACATCATGAGCATCCCGACGATCGCGTTCTTCAAGCCCGGCGCGCAGCCGCAGGGCGTCGTCGGTTTCCGGCCGCTCGAGCAGCTCGAGCAGCAGTTCGGCCTGGCCGAGTTCGCCAAGCCGGCGGTCGTCGAACCGCAGGCCTAGCCCAGTCGCTGGGAGCGACGCCCCGTGGCGGGGCCTCGACCGATCCGAAGACCCCGGTCCCGACCGGGGTCTTCTCATGTCCGCGGCGGACGTCCGCTTCGACCCCGAGAACGGTTCAGCCCCGGCCGACCGACGCGAGGACGGCCGCCAGGTCGTCGCGATGGGACTCGTAGTGGTCGATCGTCTCGTCGAGGAAGAACCGCTCGAATTCGGCGCTCTTGATCCAGCGCGTCTCGGGCACGACCGTGAGGTACCCGCGGAGCTCGCCCGGGACGGTCCGGAACCGACGCCGGACCTCGTCCATCGGCAGGGCCAGCCAGCGCAGCCGGATCTCCTCGTTGATCTCGTCGCCGCGCGCGTCCCAG
The DNA here is from genome assembly GCA_963781845.1 of uncultured Chloroflexia bacterium. GTDB lineage: Bacteria > Chloroflexota > Limnocylindria > Limnocylindrales > CSP1-4 > Chersky-267. The sequence goes on from CAWAHN010000009.1 coordinate 340,353, forward strand.
TCGGCATCGGCCGCCGCCTTGATCGGGCTCGTCTCGTTGACGGCGAGCTCGCGTGCGACGTCGAGGGCGTCCTCCTGCCACGCCACGAGATGGGCCATCAGGTCGCGACCGGACCATCCGTGGACGCGACTCGAGCTGCGGCGCGAGCTCCTCGTCGGTCAGCTCATCGAGGGCTTCGAAGGCGCGCCAGCCATCGCGCTCGTCCTCTAGGAACGACAGGGCATCGAGATACATGCCCGCATGGTAGCGCGGCCGGACGGTGCTAGAGTCCGGGCCGTGAGCGACGAGACGCCCCTGCGCCTGCCCTCGGTCGACCCGCTCGAGGCGACCCGTCCGCACCCGTCCACGCTGACCCCCGAGCTGCTGGCCGGCCTGCTGGCCGACGGCGACGACGAGCTGGTCGCCTGGGTCCTCCGCGACGCCCTCGCCGAGCGACCGCGCGCGCAGGTCTATGACGGCCTGCTTCGCGAAGCGATGGACCTGGTCGGCGAACGCTGGGCGTCCGGACGATGGACCGTCGCCGAGGAGCATCTCGCCAGCCAGACCCTCCTGCGTGCGCTGGACGCCGTCCGTCCCGAGGCCGGCCCGGAGGGACGGACCGGGCCGCTGGCGGTCCTCGCCGGTGTCGCCGGAGAACGGCACATGATCGGCCTCGTCTGCCTCGACCACATCCTCCAGGAGAGCGCTTGGACCGTGGCCGATCTGGGTGCCGACGTTCCGGCCGACGACCTCGCCAGGTTCGTCGCCCGGAACGAGGTCGCGCTGGTGGCCCTGGCCGCCTCGGATCCCGCCCGCGGATCGGTCGTGGCCGAGACCGCGGCAGCCGTCCGCGCCGCGCGACCGTCGACGCCGCCGTTGCCCATCCTCGTCGGCGGCCGGTTCACGGGCGACCCCGCGGCGACCTCCGGGCTGGACGTCGATCGGATCGCCGGCTCGCTGGTCGAGGCCGAGATCTTCGCGCGAAGCCTGGCCGCGCGCCTGGCCTGACCGTACGCCGCGCGATCAGACCGCAGCCGGCTCGCGGTACTCGCCGAAGACGGCACGGAACACCCCGCAGATCTCCCCGAGGGTGGCGTAGGCCGCCGCGCACTCGATCAATGCCGGCATGAGGTTGGTGTCGGTCGAGCCCGGACGGGTCGCCAGCTCGCGCAGGCGCGCCAGGGCCCCTGCCACCGCCGCACCGTCCCGCTCGCGCCGGGTCCGCTCGAGACGGGCGAGGTGGGTCCGGAGCGAGGCCTCCGAGACCTGCAGGAGCGGGATCTCGAGGACCTCCTGCGGGTCGTGGTGGAGGTTGACCCCGACGATCGACCGGTCGTCGGCGTCCAGTTCGAGCTGGTATCGGTAGGCGGCGTCGGCGATCTCGCGCTTGCGGATAGCCGGCCGCGATCGCCGCGACCATCCCACCCCGGCGGTCGATCTCGTCGAGGTAGCGCCAGACCGCGGCCTCGGTCGCATCCGTGAGCGACTCGACGAACCACGACCCGCCGAGCGGATCGACGGTGTTGGCCACCCCGGTCTCCTCGGCGATGATCTGCTGCTGGCGGAGGGCGAGCAGGGCGGCTTCGGCGGACGGCACGGCCCAGGCCTCGTCGTAGGCGTCGGTGTGGAGTGACTGGGTCCCGCCGAGGACAGCGGCCAGGGCCTGGATCGCCACCCGCGTCAGGTTGTTCAACGGTTGCTGGGCGGTCAGGCTGACCCCCGCCGTCTGGGTGTGGAAGCGCATCCAGGTCGAGCGCTCGTTCTCGGCCCCGTAGCGCTCGCTCATCAGCTTCCACCAGATCCGGCGGGCTGCCCGGAACTTGGCGATCTCCTCGAAGAAGTCGTTGTGGCTGTTGAAGAAGAAGCTCAGGCGCGGGCCGAAATCGTCGACCCGCAGGCCGCGGGCGATGGCCGCCTCGGTGTAGGCCATCCCGTCGGCGATCGTGAAGGCGAGCTCCTGGACCGCCGTCGAGCCGGCCTCGCGGATGTGGTATCCGCTGATCGAGATGGTGTTCCAGCGAGGCATCTCGCGCGTCCCGAACTCGATCGTGTCGGTCACCAGCCGGAGTGACGGCTCGGGTGGGAACAGGAACTCCTTCTGGGCCACGAACTCCTTGAGGATGTCGTTCTGGAGGGTGCCCTCGAGGGCGGCCCGCGGCACTCCCCGCTTCTCGGCGGCCGCGATGTACATCGCCCAGATCGGGGCGGCCGGCGAGTTGATCGTCATCGAGGTGCTGATCCGATCGAGCGGCAGGCCGTCGAGCAGGACCTCCATGTCGGCCAGGCTGGACACGGCGACCCCGCAGGTCCCGAATTCCCCCTCCGCCTCCGGATCGTCGGTGTCGTAGCCGTACAGGGTCGGCATGTCGTAGGCGATCGACAGACCCGTCTGGCCCGCCGCCAGGAGCTGGCGGAACCGGGCGTTCGTGTCCTCGGCCGCACCGAAGCCGGCGAACATCCGCATCGTCCACGGCCGGGCGCGGTAGCCGGAAGGATGGACCCCGCGGGTGAACGGCGGCTCGCCCGGGAAGCCGATGTCGGCGAGCGGGTCGGTCCCGTCGAGCGACCACGGGCCGTACAGCCGGTCGACCTCGACGTCGCTGATCGTCGAGAACCGGGTCCGTCGCTCCGGCGCGCGCGCCAGGGCGGGCTCGAGACGGGCGGTCTCCCAGGCGCGGCGGCGAGCCGACCAGCTCATGCCCGCGACGATAGCACGGGCCGGCGACGCTCCGACCGGATCAGTGGAAGGCGTCGACGGCGGCCTGGATGTCACTGTCCAGGAGGTCCGCTGCCAGGACGACGCGGACCCGCCCGTCGCGGTCGCCGGGCCAGACCAGGATCCGCTGGAACGAGGAGTCGCCGTTGAGGAAGTCGATCCGGTAGCCGGGCTTGCCACCGAGGACCGGCTGGGTCGGGGTGATGTCGTGGACCTTGGCGTTGCCCTGGGCGCCGGCGAGGTACGACCCGTAGACCGCCTTGGCGTCGAGGCCCGCCGCCTCGAGGGTCACCAGGCTGACCGCCTTGCCGCTCCCGCGATCCCACGTCCCGGCTCCGTAGTGGAGCTCGTCGATCCCGGCGTCGGCCAGCGTCCCGAGCGTGGTCGGCGAGCAGTAGCGACCCGACTCGCGAGTCGTCGCGGCGACCCCGGCGAGCTCGTTCGGGATGGTCGCCTCGAGGTCGGGGTAGGCACCGGGCATCCGCTGCTCGTCGGCCCCGGCACACGGCTGCGTCGGATCGAACGAGGCGGGCACGGCTGCGTCCGAGCACCCGACGACGGTCACCAGGGCGAGCGCGGCGACCAGGGCGCGGACGGGGAGGGGCACGGTCCGAATCTAGCGCGGCCCGCCGGTTCCCGCCGCCGAGGCCGCACCTTGCCATTCGGTACCTCTGGTTGGAATGGTGCGTCGGTGCGCCCCACCATCGCCGCCGCCGGACGGGACGAGTCGGCTATTGGCTGGCCGACCCTTACCGCCTACCTTGTGATCACGCCGTCGAACGAGCCGCGGGAGCGAAACCTGAGGCGTCGGTCACGGACCGGGAGTCGAACGAGCCGAACGTCGAGGATCGGTCAGGGCATATCGCCAGGACCATCGAAGAAGGCGCGACGACCCTCCGGCCACGAGCCGAGCAACCATGAGTTATCGGCCGGCAGGCCCGGGGACTCGGAAAGACGGCAGGTCTCATCGACATCGTTTTCTCACGCTTCCCATACGATCGCCCCCGAGGGCACCGGGGGCGATCGTCATGTCCGGGACCTGTCGATCCGGTCGGCGACGGTGGTTCCGCCGGGGCGGCGTTCAGTCGGTCGGCGGCGCCGGCGGGACCCGTGACGGGCGACTCCGACGGACGATCCCTCGCCGGTCGAGGTCGTCGCGGAGGACGCGGGCCGCGGCGAGCAGGTCCGGGTCGCGCACGATCGTGGTGGCCATCCAGTCGACATACGACGGTTCGAACGCTGCGATCTCACCGAGCGTGTGGCCGTGGAACTTCCCGAATGGCATCTCCGTCGCCCGGGCGACATCGAGGCTCGGCATCGCCGGGGGTCGGAACCGGCGGACGCGCGACCTGATCAGCGGACCGTTGGGGTCCGACGCCCGGCGCGGACCGGTCTCCGCGGCCCGTGACCGGATCGGCGGCTGGCCGCCCGGATGCCCGCCCCGTCCACGCGACGTCGTCGCGTTGTGCGGGTGGAGGACGTCGCTCGTGTCGAGTCGGGCGGTCACCGGTCGGGTCGGTTTGGGTGGCGGCGGCCCGGACGGTCGGCGGGCCTCCGATCCGTCGGATCCCACCCCGAGGCCGCCGGGGCGTCGGCGCGCGTCGCTGAGGTGCTCGTAGGCGGCGTTGATCTCGGCCATCCGCTTCGTCGCCGCACGCGCCGCGGCCGGGTCGTTCCCGACGACATCCGGGTGGTGCTCCCGGGCGAGCCGACGCCAGGCGGCCTTGATCGCGCTGGCCGACGCCCCGGGCTGCAACCCGAGCACGGCGTGGGACTCTCGTCTCGTCACCGGTCAAGTCTAGCCGGGCGCGCTTGACAGTCCGTTCGGAGTGTCGTCCCCTTGGACCGTGCCCCATGTTCGACGTGCCGGGCTGATCGCCGGCCTGGCCCTCGCCCCGTTCGTGGCCGCGCTGCGCTTCGCACACGTCTATCGTCAGCGCGCCGGGTTCCCCCGCCGCCGCCCACCGATGGCGGGGCCCACCGAGCTCGGCCTGCCGTACGAGGAGACCGTCGTCGAGTCCGACGCCGGAGCCCTCCCGGCGTGGTTCATCCCCGCCAGGGGTGGCGCGCCGGGGCCGGGGGTGGTGCTCGTCCACGGCTGGGACTCCGCCCGCGATCGGACCCTGCCCAATGCGGTCTTCCTCCATGCCGCCGGCTTCCATTGCCTGACGTTCGACGTCCGCGGCAACGGCGCGAACCCGGCCGAGAGCCTGCCGGTCTCGGCCGGCGAGTACGGGGCCGACGCGTCCGCCGCCTTCGTGACGCTGCTCGCGCGCCCGGAGGTCACCCGCGGCGGGATCATGGGGCACTCGATGGGCGGGATCGGGGCGATCCTCGCGGCCGCGGCGGACCCGCGCGTCGCTGCGGTGGTCAGCGTGTCGACCCCGTCCGACCCGAGCCTGATGGTCCGCCAGACGTTCCGCCTCGCGAAGCTCCCCTTCCCCGGCCCGGTCGCCACCCCGCTGTCGTGGATCACGACCCGCGTGTTCGTGCGTCCGCGCGGCCACGCCCTCCGGGCGATCAGCGCCAGGCACGCCGTCCGCCGCTATCGCGGCCCGATCCTCGTCGCGCACGGTCGGGACGACCCGATCATGCCGGTCGAACACGCCCGGCGGATCGCCTCGGCGGCCGTCGAGGCCCGTCGCGGGACCACCGATCCGGCGCCGGTCGAGCTGCTCGTCGTCGACCATGGCGGGCACAGCTGGCTGTACGAGGACGAGGCGTTCCGGCGGGCGGTCGCCGGCTTCCTCGCTCGGGAGCTCGGCGGGCCGCTCAGTCCCGAGGCGGCGGCCGACGCCGCGGGGAGCGCCGACGCCCGGCGGCTGCCCGACCTCGAGACGCCGCTCGTCGGGGACCGGGCCGCGGCACCGGCGCTGGCGATGGTCGGCCGCTCTGGCGCCCACGAGCCGTGACCGCCTGGGACGCGATCCGGGCCAGGCGGGCGATCCGCGAGTTCAGCGATCGACCGGTCGCGCCGGATGCCGTCGACCGGATCCTGCGCGCCGGCCGACGAGCGGGCAGCTCGAAGAACAGCCAGCGCTGGGACGTCATCGTGATCCGCGACCGTCCCACGCTGGTCGAGCTCGCCACCGTCGGGCCGTGGGCCGGCCATCTGGCCGGTGCGGCGATGGCCGTCGCCCTCGTCACGCCCGATCCGCGGGCGGACGGCCAGCCCCTGTCGGTCATGTTCGACCTGGGCCAGGTGGCCGACAACATGATGCTCGTGGCCTGGGAGCTCGGGATCGGGTCGGTGCCGGCGACGGTCTACGAACAGGAGACGACCCGGCGGATCCTCGGCTACCCGGCCGACCGCTGGTGCGAGTACATCCTGTCGTTCGGGTACCCGGCCGACCCGGGCAGACTGACCCAGCCGCTCCGACCCGGCGGCCGCCGGCCGCTCGAGTCGATCGTCCACGAGGAGCGCTGGTAGGCCGCCGCTACTGCCACTGGAAGCGGCGGCTGGCGAACCCGAAGCAGACCACCGTCCAGCCGACGAGGACCGCGACGCAGATCGACAACGGGGCATACGCCGCGCCGCCGACCATGACCTGGCGGAGCGCCGCCGACAGGTACGTCAGCGGCAGGAACTTGGCGACGGTCTGGAGCGCATCCGGCATCAGCGCGATCGGGAAGAACGTCCCGGACAGGAACATCATCGGGAACTGGACCGCGCTGGTCATCCCGTTGGCGGCATCCTCGGTCCTGGCCAGGGTGGCGATGACGTAGCCGAGCGAGGTGAACGCGAGCGAGCCGAGGATCGCCAGTCCGATCATCGCCGGCCAGCTGCCGACGATCTCGATGTCGAACGCCAGGACCCCGACGCCGACGATCAGGGCGAACTGGACCAGGGCGATGATCATCCGCAGGATCACGTTCGCGCCGATCAGCTGCCAGCGCCGCAGCGGCGTGGCGGCCAGCCGCTTGAGGATCAGCTTCTGTCGGTCGGCGACGATCGGGATCGCCGCGAAGATCCCGGTCTGCATCAGGGCCATCCCGAGGATGCTCGGGACGAGGTACGACACCGCGTTGAGCCGTTCGGTCTGGATGGTCTGCGGCTGGCTGACGATCGCGACCGGCCGGCCGCCGAGGTTGACCTGGGCGAGGACGCCGTTGACGTACGACGTCATCGCCCCGGATGTCGACTGCTGGGTCGGGTCGATGTAGTAGGTGATCGTGGTCTGCCTGGCCGGGTCGGCCGCGTCCCCCGACGCGACCAGGGCGTACCCCTTGGGCACCACGATGATCCCGCTGTTCGTGCTGTCCTTCATCGCCGTCTGGGCCTGGTCGAGATCCTGGTCGACCAGCTTGACGTTCGGGGCCGCGGCGAAGGCCTCGCGCAGCTGGGCCGAGGCGGGGGTCTTGTCCTGGTCCACCCAGGCGACCGTGATCGTGTTGTCCCCACCGGAGAAGATCGCGCCGAACAGGACGACGAAGATCAGCGGGAAGGCGAGCGTCCAGAACAGCGCTCCCCGGTCGCGCAGGTAGCTCCGGATGTTGGCCATGGTGAGAGCGGAGAGCGCTTTCATCGGTCCACCGTCAGTCGCGCAGGGCTCGACCGGTCAGGTCGAGGAAGACATCCTCGAGGGTCGCCTTGCGCACGCCGAGATCCCCGGGCTCGAGACCGCGCGCCTCGGTCAGGGCGAGGAGCGCCCCGATCGTCGTCGGGACGTCACCGGTATAGAGCGACGTCCGGCCGTCATCGTGCTTGACCGACTTCACCGCCGGGAGCGCGATCAGCTCGGCGTCCTCGACCCCGGGCAGCGTATCGAACCGGACGGCGCGCTCGCTGAACCGCCGGTCGATCAGCTCCGCGGCGGTCCCGATCTCGAGGATCCGGCCGTGATCCATGATCGCGAGCCGGTCGCACAGGTGGTCGGCCTCCTCCATGTAGTGGGTCGTCAGGAGGACGGTCTTGGCCTGCTCGCGGAGGCGCTCGACCAGGTCCCACAGGGACCGGCGGGCGGCGGGGTCGAGGCCGGTCGTCGGTTCGTCGAGGAAGACGACCTCGGGGTCGTTGACCAGCGCGAGGGCCACCGCGAGGCGCTGCCGCTGGCCGCCCGAGAGCTCCTTGGTCAGGGCCTTCCGTCGCTCGCCGAGATCGAGGAAGTCGATCAGCTGATCGGTCGGCAGGGACCGAGCGTAGAAGCTCCGGAACAGGTCGATGACCTCGGTGACGGTCAGCTTCGGGTACAGCTCGGCGGTCTGGAGCGTGACCCCGATCCGTTGCTTGAGCGCGTCGGGCTGGCTGTTCGCATCGATCCCGAGGATCTCCAGTCGGCCGCTGTCGGGCTTGCGCAGGCCCTCGAGCATCTCGACCGTGGTCGTCTTGCCGGCGCCGTTCGGGCCGAGCAGGCCGAACACTTCGCCGCGGGCGACCTCGAACGAGACGCCGTCGACGGCATGGACGTCGCCGTAGCTCTTGCGGACATCACGGACACGGATGACGACATCCGTGGAGACGGTCTGGGTCATGGGCGATGACCATGCTACCCGCCTCCAATCCACGACGCCACCGAGGGCGAAGGGTGATCGTCCGGACGATCGCTCGACAGCCACTCGGAAACGCCACGCAACCTGGAGGAACCACCGATGCACCGACTGAAGGCCGGCCTCATCGCCGCCCTCGGCCTGCTCCTCGCCCTGTCCATCGTCGCGCCCGTCTCGGCCGCACAGCCCCTGGGCAAGGTCCGCGTCTTCCACGACGCGCCCGACGCGCCCGCCGTCGACATCATCGTCAAGGGCGGCCCGTTCGCGGCCGACACCAAGGTCCTGTCCAACGTCGCCTACGGCACGATCAGCGGCTACCTCAGCGTCCCGCGCGCCACCTATCACGTCAAGGTCAACGTGGCCGGCACGAACACGACCGCGATCGAGACCGACCTCAGGGTCGGCCAGCGACCGCTGACGGTCGCCGCGATCGGCTCGCTCGGCGGCGACGGTGGGGCGTTCGGCCTCAAGGTCCTCAACGATCGGGCGGGGATCCGGGGCGACTGGGCCCTCCTCCGCGTCGTCCACACGTCCCCTGACGCTCCGGCGGTCGACGTCCAGCTGCGGCTCGGCCGCCTCTGGATCCCGGTCATCCGGAACCTGGGGTTCGGCGACAGCACCGGCTATCTGCCGCTCCCGGCGAAGAACCCGTGGACCGGCCGGCCGTTCAAGTACGACCTGCGGATCGTCGCCGCCGGCACGAACACCGTGGTCAAGAACCTGCTCCACACGACGTTGGTCAGGGGCCGGGCCCAGACCGTCTGGGCGGTGGGCTTCCTGTCCCCGACCGGCGGCAGCACGAACGGCTTCGGGGTCAAGGCGACCCTCGACGGTCGGTAGCCCTCGCTTCCTTCCCGGCGCGGACCGCTCCCCCGGTCCGCGCCACCGCTCGACGCCCCGGTGCTCGGCCGGGGCGTCGAGCCGTCTTCGGGTCGTGGCGTCGCCCGCCGTCAGGCCGGGCCGTCGCCCGTCAGGTCGGGTCCGCCTCCGGGGCGGGTGCTCCGATCGACAGGTAGGACATGACCGCCCGCTCCAGGCCCACGTCCCGACCGGCCTCCTCCGACAGCAGCCATTTGTGCTCGAGCACGTCGCAGTACGCCTGGACCAGGTCGCGGTCCGGGCCTACGGCCGAGCGGAGCCGGGCGATCGTCGGCTCGTAGACATCGTCGAGCCAGCGTTCGGCGCCCTCGATCCGATCGATCGGGCGCCGCTCGAACCACTCGAGCCAGGCGCGGTACTCGCGCAGGTCGTTCATCAGGATCCGGGCCTGGCCCTCCAGGGCGACGATCCCCGTCCGCCGGGTCAGCTCGCGGGTGTGGAACCGCCGGGTGGTGACGGCCACGCGCAGCCGCAGGCGACCGGCCCGGTCGCCCGGTTCGAGCTCGATCTCGTCGATCGAGAAGCCCATGTCGTTGAGACGACGGACCCGGGCGGTCACCGCGTGGCGATCGTCGGCCCCGAGCTGCTCTTCGGCATGGAGCTCGTCCCACAGTCCGCGGTAGCGGGTCCGGACGCTCTCAGCCGCAGCGATGGCGTCGTCCAGGTCCTCCGGCCGATCGCTCAACGCGGCGAGGTCGGCCAAGCCGAAGGCGACGTTCTCGACGAGGACCTCCAGGTCGTACGCCCGTTGGCCGTCGGACAGCGACGGATGGACCTCGCTCGTCTCGGCGTCCACGAGGTAGGCCTGGATCCGGTCGCCATCGCGCCGGAACAGGGTGTTGGCGAGCGAGCAGTCTCCCCAGTAGACCCCGCCACGATGGAGGTCCACCAGGAGCGACGCCATCGCGTCGAGGAGCCGGTCGCGATACGCCTCGGAGCGGGACGGCAGGCGCATCAGGAGGCGTCGGTACTGGAGCGAGTGGGCGAGGTACGAGGTCACCAGGATGGCCTCGGACCGGTCTGGCGCCTCGGCCAGGCCGATCGCACTGACCGCAGGCAGCTCGGCCACCTCCAACCCGCGCAGGACCTCGTACTCGCGACGAGCGATCGCGAGGGGCTCCTCCTTGAGCGCATAGAGCGCCCCGTCGTCGACGACGAAACGGACGAGGTGACGGGACGGTCCGACCGGCAGCTCGCGGAAGGTGACCTCGTCGGCCGACCAGTCGCCCAGCGGCAGCTCCCACGGCAGACCGAGGAGCACGGGCGACGCGGTCCGGAGGCGGAGATGCGGGAACGCCCCCGCGCCGTCGGTCAGAGCCGCTTCCGGAGGTACGCGGTGACGGTCGCGTCGTAGCCGAGCGACTCGTAGAGGTGGCGCGCCTCGGGCCGGTGGTGGGCGGCGGTCACTTCGATGAAGGCCGCCCCGGCCTGGCGGGCGATCCCGTCGGCCGCCGTCATCAGGTCATGGCCGACGCCGCGACCGCGGGCGCCGGCGTCGACGACCAGGGCGAGGACGCGCGCGATCGTGTCGTCGTGCTCGAACCGGGGCATCAGGTGGATCGCCACGAATCCGAGCAGCTCGCCGGCGTCCTCGGCGACCAGGACGTGGCCGTTGTCGGCCACGAAACGCTCGATCCGGGCGACGATCGTGGAGCCGGCCGCGGGGTAGCCCTCGTCGGTGAACAGGGCCGCGATCCGCTCTGCGTCATCGAGCGTCGCGGGGCGAACCGTCACAGGTCGATCGGTCATGGCCCGGATGGTACCGCGACGAGGATGACCTGCGGTCCCGGCGGACGGCACGCCGAGGACGACCGCGCCGGGGCCGAGGGCGGTCCGACCGGCCCGCACCCGGGACCCGCCGCGCGTCAGCCGGTCGATCGCGGCGGACAGGTCGCCGCCGATCGGGGCGACGTAGAGCACCGCCGGACCCTCGCCGCGATGCGCCAGGGACCCCGCGAGCCGGCCCTCCGTGGCGGGCTCGAGGAGGACCGACCGGATGCCGTCGGACGAGGTCCCGAGGAGTCGCCCGCGCGCACCGAGGAGCTCATCGCGGAGGCCCGCATCGACCACCGGCACGACGGACGTCCGCGGGGCCAGCTCGGCCCACGCTCGGTCCAGGTCCACGGTCGCCCAGCCGACCGCGACGATCCGGACGGCCAGACCGGCCAGCGCGGGTCCGGGACGGTCCGGACCGGCCTCGGCCGGACCGGCCCACAGCCCGGCCTCGCGGGCCAGGTCGTCGGCCAGCGCGGCGGGGTCGAGCGTCACCGGGGCGCGCCGCGTCCGCCGGATCAGGCCGCGCGGCGGACCACGAAGACGGTGGCCCCCGACGGCAGGTCGACGATCGCCGGGTCGGGGACGCCGGCCGAGTCGAACAGGGCGCGATACCCGGCGTGGTCCCACATCCGGGTGCCCTGGTAGAGCTCGTCGAGCTGGATCCCCCACAACATCGCGCCGTGGAGCGAGCGGGATTCCTCGATGGTCGACGGCAGGCACCAATCGAGGACCACCAGCCGGCCACCCGGCCGGACGCAGGCCCAGGCCGAGCGGAGCGCACCGACCGGGTCGGGGACCTCGTGGAGCGCGTCCTGGAAGTAGGCCAGGTCGAACGAGGCGCCGTAGGGCAGGTCGACCGGGTCGCGGTTGTCGATCTCGATCCGGTCGGCCAGGCCCGCCTCCGAGACGTGGCGGATCGCGCGGCCCACGGAATCGGGCTCGTATTCGACGCCGACCAGGACGGTGTCGGGGAAGCGTCGGGCGACCGCGATGAGCCATCGACCGCCGCCGCAGGCCACGTCGAGGACCCGCCCACCCGCGGCGAGCTCGGCCGCCAGGTCGGGCAGCTGCGCGAGCGCCTCCTGGAAGAAGACGGCGATGTCCTGTGCCGTCACGACCTCGATGGCGCGATGGAACCGGGCCGGACGCTCGGGGATGGTGCGGCCGGTCCGGAAGAACTCGGCCAGGCGTTCGTGGTCGAGACTGCTGACGACGGTCGACATGAACTGGCCGCCGAGGAACTCGGGCCGGTCGTCGGACAGGAGGATCGTCATCACGTCGTCGATCGGCCGCGCGCGCTCGCCGTCGTAGACGATGAGGTCGACCGAATTGGCCAGGCGGGCCCAGACCTCGACCGGCTCGGCCAGGCAGCCGGCCGCCGAGGCGAGCTCGGCCAGGGCGATCCCGTCACTGCCGGCGTCGCGGATCCGGGGGAGCAGCCCGAGCTCCAGCCCGAGATAGACCGTCCAGGTCCGGTAGAACCCGCCCAGGCTGGCCGCCAGGTCGTCGAAGCGATCGTCGATCGACATCGCCGGATTGTCGCACGCCGCCGGCGGCCGCCGCGGTTCCCGGCCCGTTCCGGTATCGTCGCGGGAGGGGCACGAGGCGGACGATCGTCGAGCGTACGATGGCCGTCCCGCGGGCCCGTTCCGCGCGACTGGAGCGCCACCGATGCGAACCCTCGCCCGGCCGATCGGACTCGGCCTCGCCGCCCGCGGCGAGATCGACGACGTCGTCGGCTGGACGCGCCAGGCCCGCGACGCCGGGCTCGACTCGATCTGGATCCACGACTCGTACTTCGAGCGCGACGCGATCAGCTTCGGCAGCTCGATCGCGTCGGCCCTGGCTGCCGACGGCGAGGACGACGGCGAGGCCGGCTTCCGGCTCGCGCTCGGCGCGGTCAACCCGTTCACCCGCCACCCGGTCGTCCTGGCGATGACCGGCTCCGCGCTCGATGAGATCCTGCCCGGCCGGATCGTCATCGGCCTCGGCACGGGGCTGCCCCTGCGGCTCAAGCAGATGGGCATCCCGTACGAACCCGAGGCCGCGGTCGAGCGCGTCTCGACGACGATCGACCAGCTGCGCGCCCTATGGGCGGGCGAGCGACTGCCGTCGGCCACCCCGGGCCTTCCGCCGATCCAGCCGATGTTCCCGCCGACCCACCGGATCCCGCTGTTCATCGCGGCCTACCGCAAGGAGTTCGTCGCCCTGGCCGGGCAGAAGGCCGACGGCTACCTCGCCCGCCCGGCCGAGTCGATCCCGTCCCTGCGCGGGATCCTCGAGCGGCTCCGGGCGGTCGGCGATCGAGGCCGGCCGCGATCCCGACGTCGATCGAGTCGGCCGGCTACCTCCTGTCGCTGGTCGACGCGACCCGGCGCGAGGCGCTCAACCGGGCGAAGCGCGAGCCGTTCGTGATCTACATGATGTCGGTCCTGTCCGACGTCTCGCTCAAGCGGGCCGGCTTCGACGCGGAGCTGCGCGACCGGATCGCCGCCGCCTGGCGGGCCGAGGACTACACGACGGCCGGCAACCTCATCCCGGACGAGCTGCTCGACGCGTTCATGCTGTGCGGGACGCGCGAGGACGTCGCGGCCAAGGCGATGGCCTTCCACGCCGAGGCCGGCCTCGGGCTGCCGCTGCTCCAGCCCGTCCTCCAGGAGGACCGCCAGATCGATGAGCTGATCGCCGCGGCCGGGCTGTACGCGGCGGCGCCGAGCCCGGTCGACAGCCGGGCGACGGTGCGAGGCGCCGTCGTCGTCGGAGCGGACGCCGGCGCCGCGGCGGGATCCGGGCTCGCCGACGACCGCCGGCTCGGGACCGGATCGCTCGTCCGGCGGCGATCGGCCGCGATCTGGGAGATCCTGCGGCCGTTCGCCTACACCGCCTCGGTCATCCCGGTCCTCGCCGGCGGCGGCGCTCGCCGCGGTCGACGGCCTGTTCGCCTGGGCGCCGTTCATCGCCGCCCTGATCGGCGGCGTCCTGATCCACTCGGGCACCAACATCGTCAACGAGATCTACGACGTCCGGAAGGGCATCGACACGATCACCTCGCCGCGGGCCAGCCACGCCATCGTGACCGGGCGGCTGCGCGAGCGCCAGGCCTACCTGGTCGCGATCGTGGCCTTCGTGCTGGCCATCGTCGACGGGCTGTACCTCGTCGCGCTGCGCGGCCCGGCGATCGTCGTCCTCGGCCTGATCGGGCTGGCCGGCGGCTACTTCTACACGGCTCCGCCGTTCCAGTACAAGTTCCACGCGCTCGGGCGTCCCGCTCGTCTTCGTGCTGATGGGTCCGCTGATGGTCGTCGGCTCGTACTTCGCGATCAGCGGCGAGTGGTCGGTGACCGCGCTGATCGTGTCGATCCCGGTCGGCTGCCTCGTCGCGGCGATCCTCCACGGCAACGAGTGGCGCGACATCGGCGAGGACACCCGGGCCGGGATCGTGACGCTCTCGTCGCGGATCGGTCGGGACTGGGCCCACTACTCGTACGTCGGGCTCGTCCTGGCCGCCTACATCAGCCTCGGGCTGACGGTCGCGGTCGGGCTCATCCCGGCGACCACGATGATCGCCATCGCCTCGCTGCCCTACCTCGTCCGGGTCATCCGGGCCGCCGAGCTGGGCGCCGGCGGCCAGACGCGGGCGATCGCGATGATCGACCTGCGGACCGCCCAGCTCCACCTGGCGTTCGGCGGGCTGCTCGTCGCCGGGATCCTGCTGTCCGGGGTCGCGCATGGCTGATCGGGACGCCCCGGCAGTGCTCGCCGCCCGTCCCGACGACCGACCCGGCGCGCTGCCGCTGGTGGTCGGGCTCGGCGCGGCCGGTCGCGGCGTTCGCCGCCACGTTCAACGGGCCGCGCGACCGGTTCTGGAGCCGGATGACCGCGACCGGACTCGGCGCTCGGGAGCTGGGCGCTGCTGACCAGCCGGCCCTCGCGCCGGGTCGGGATCGGACCCGGCCGGATCCTGCTGCGGTCTCCTGTCGGCCCTCGGCTTGTATCTCACGTTCGCGGTCGGGGATCGGTTCGCCCGCCGCTACGTCCCCGGCGGCGACGCCGAGATCCGCGACATCTACACGCTCCGGACCCTGCGGCCCCGCGCCCGAGATCGCCGCCCGGCTCGCCTTGGTCATCGGGCCGGCCGAGGAGCTCTTCTGGCGCGGCCTCGTCCAGGAGGCCCTGATGCGGCGGTTCGGACGGTGGCCCGGTGCGGCGCTGGCGGCCGTGTCCTACGGCGGCGTCCACGTCACGACCGGCAACTTCACCCTGTTCGGGGCGGCCGGGCTCGCCGGCGCTCACTGGTGCGCGCTGTATGCCGCGCGGGTCCCGCTCGGAGCGCTGGTCGTGAGCCACGTCGCCTGGGACATCTGGATCTTCCTCGTCCAGCCGACCGGCGAGACCGATGCGATCGGCCCCGACGGCCGGGTCGTCCGCCTCGCAGCTGGAACCCGCCGCCTGAGACGCAACCGAACGGCCCGCGACCGTGTTATGGACTCGTGATGGACGAAGCGAAACTCCTGGCCGCGCTCTCGGACGATCTCGACCTCGCCTTCGAGGGGCTCGTCCGCGCTCGGCAGGACCGACGGTCTACTCGATCGCCCTGCGGATCCTGGGCGACCCGACCGAGGCCGAGGACGCCGCCCAGGACGCCTTCATCCGCGCCTACCGCGCGCTCGGCGGCTGGGACGCCGAGCGGATCGAGGCGCTCCGGCTCGATGCGTGGCTCACGACGATCGTCGTCAACGTGGCGCGGACGAGGGCCCGCCGCCGGCGCCACGACCGGCGGACGCCTGTCGCTGACGTTCCTCGACGAGCTCGATCATCCCAGCGGGACGGCCGCCGAGACCCCCGCACGGCCGGCTGGAGCGTCGCCAGGCGATCGAGGCCTGGGCGAACCGCCTGCTGTCGCTGCCCGAGCGATATCGCGCACCGATCGTCCTGCGTCACGTCGACGGCCTCGGCTACGACGAGATCGCCGTCGCGCTCGAACGGCCCGAGGGCACCGTCAAGGCGCAGGTCCATCGGGGCCTGGCGCTGCTCCGGGCGGCCCTCGAGGCCGAGTCGCGATCCGAGCCGTCCCGTCCGGGCATCCATCCCGCCGCTCATCTCCAGGAGGTCCTTCGATGACCCATCCCCTGATCATGCCCACCGACGACGAACTGGCCGTCGGAGCTCGCCGAGCTGCGGACGGACGCCCCGTCGACCCTGCTGCCGCGGACGCTCGTCGCGGTCGGGCTGGCCGACGCCTACACCACGATGCCGTCGCCGATCGGGCCGCTCTACGTCGCGTTCAACGGCCTCGGCGTGGTCGCCGTCGAGACGGCACCGGACGGTCGCGCCTTCGAGCGCTCGCACGTCGCACGCTTCGGCCGTCCGGCCTACGCCGTCGCGGCCATGCCGCCGCGGCTCGAGCGGGCGATCGCCCGACGACTCGGCGGCGATCGGCGGGTGTCGATCGACGCTGGATCTTCGCGGGCCGGACCGGGTTCGAGCGGGACGTCTGGACCAAGGCGCTCGAGATCCCCCGGGGCGAGGTCCGGCCGTACGGCTGGATCGCCGCCGAGATCGGCCGGCCGAAGGCCGTCCGCGCGGTCGGCACGGCGCTCGGTCACAACCCGGTCCCGCTGATCGTCCCGTGCCACCGGGTGGTCCGGAGCGACGGGATGATCGGCCAGTACTCGCTCGGCGGCCCGGCCAACAAGCGGACGATCCTCGAGGCCGAGGGGCTCGACCCCGATGAGCTCGAGACGCTCGCCCGGGCCGGCATCCGCTACATCGGCTCGGACACGACGCGGATCTACTGCCTGCCGTCGTGCCATGCGGCGCGGCGGATCGGCGACTGCCCACCGCGTGCCGTTCCGTTCGGCTGCCGACGGGCAGCGGGCCGGCTACCGGGCCTGCCGCCGGTGTCGCCCGGCAGGGCTGTCCGCCGCCGCCTGAGGATCCGCGCTCCGCGTGCGCGGCAGGCTCCGGGGCGGTATGCTGCGCACTTGGACCAGTCGACTGAGCCAAGTGGAACGGTGGCCCGTCGCCGGGCGGTCAGCCCCATCGCGATCTGGGTCGGCCTGTTCACGCTCTACTTCGTGTGGGGCTCGACCTACATCGGGATCCGGCTGAGCGTCGAGACCATCCCGCCGTTCCTCATGGCCGGGGTCCGGTTCCTGATCGCCGGGCTGATCCTCATCGCCTGGGAGGTCGTCGCCGCCCGCCGACTGCGCGACGATCCGACCGTCGCCGAGGTCGATCGTCCGCACCTGCCGACCCGACGCGAGTGGCGCGACTCGGCCATCGTCGGCGGCGCCCTGCTGTTCGGCGGGATGGGCATGGTCGCGCTCGGCGAGACGATGGTGCCGGCCGGCATCGCCGCGATCTTCATCGCCACGCATGCCGCTCTGGGTGGCCGTCCTCGGTCGGGTCTTCTTCGACGAGCGTCTGCCGACGGCGGCCCTCGTGGGGATCGTCATCGGCCTGGTCGGCGTCGTCATCCTGGTCGCCCCGCTCGGCCGACCCGGCGGGGCGGCGTTCGACCCCCTGGGGGTCTTCGTCCTGCTCCTGTCGCCGCTGTTCTGGGGCGCGGGGTCGGTCTACTCGTCTCATCGCGCCCGGCTGCCGCGGCGACCTTTGACCGCCACCGGGCTCCAGATGCTGTGCGGCGGCGGTCTCCTGCTCGTCGGCGCGGTCGCGGTCGGCGAGCTCCGGACGTTCGACATCGCCAGCGTGTCCGCCCGATCGTGGCTCGGATTGCTGTACCTGATCACGATCGGCAGCCTGGTCGGGTTCACGACGTTCGTCTGGCTGCTCCGGGTCGCTCCGCTGCCGCGGGTCGCGACGTACGCCTACGTCAACCCGGTCGTGGCCTTCGTCCTCGCGGCGCTCCTCCTCGGCGAGGCGATCGAGCCGCGGACCGTCGTCGCGGGGGCGGTGATCATCTTCGCGGTGGCGCTCATCGTCACGGCGCGGAGCCGGGCGTCCGGGGATGCGCTCGAGGTGACGCCGGCGACCGACCGGCTCGATGACGACGGCCCGGCGCGAGGCACCGGCGCCGACGAGGCCGCCCTGGGCAGCGTCCGCGCCATCGTCCCCGACTGACGCGGGCGTCCGGCGCCGTCGAGCGCGTGGGCTCGGCGAAGGGTCACGCCTCGGCGAGCACCGTCCGAGACACTCGCCGCGCGAGCGCCATCACCGTCAGCATCGGATTGACGCCGATCCCCGTCGGGAAGAGCGAGGTGTCCGCGACGTACAGGCCCGGAACGACGGCGTCGCGGCCGGGACCGCGACCGACCCCCGAGCGGACCCGTCCACCCGGGTCGCAGGCGTGGCTCTTGGGATCGGCCCCGAACCGGACGGTCCCCATCTGATGGGCACTGAACACCGCCCCGCGGTTCGGGCCGAAGTCGAACCGGGCGAGCCGCGCCTCGAAGGCCGCGAACGCGCGCGCCTCGTCGCCCGGTCCGGATGAGCCCGGACGATGCCACAGCCCGGGCGTCCCGGCAGCGACCATCTCGAGGGCACCGGCCGCCCGAGCGATCCGGGCCATCGTCACCAGTCCGTGGCGCAGCGTGGTCACGCCGACCCGGTCCAGCCGGTAGTCGATCCGCGCCCCGCCCGAGGCCGTCGCCCGGACCCGGCCCGTCCCGCCGTCCCGGCCGATGGCGATCAGCGGCGCGACGTACCGGATGCGGGCCATCAGCGCCGCGTTCGCCGCGCTCCCGTCCCACGGCAGGGCCAGGGCGATCAGTCCTGGGTGACCCGGCGCGGACTCGACCGTGTACCCGTTCCGGCCGCGGACGCCGTCGACGAAGGCGAGCGACCGCGCCGCCTGCGCCGGGCCACGCCACATGTCGATCGGCTCGGCGAAGATCCCGGCCAGGACCGACACGGGGTGGAGCAGGAGGTAGCGCCCGGTGGCCGGGTGACGGAGGCCGGACCGCTCGAGCACGACCGGCGTCCGCAGCGCCCCGGCGGCGAGGACGACCTGGGCGGCGCGGACGATGAGCCGCCGACGAACGACGGGCCGATCACCGGCGGCCAGGGCGCGGCCGGATGGCGCCTCCCAGCCGACCGTCGCCTCGACCCCGACGGCTCGGCCGCCTTCGACGATCACCCGCTCGACGCGGGCGTCGGGGACGAGCCGGGCTCCCGCCCGCCAGGCGTCCGCGAGGTGGGCCCGCAGCCCCGACCGCTTCGTCCCGGCGCGGCAGCCGAACGGGCACGAGCCGCATGCGTCGCAGCCGACGGCGTTCCGTCGCGTCGGGCCGGCGTCGAGGCCGCAGGCACGGGCGCCCCGGATGAGCATCGCGTCCTTCGGGGGGATGGTCGCCGTCTCGGTGACACCGAGCTCGCCGACGATCGCGGCGTAGTCCGCGTCGCCTTCGGCCCCGTCGAAGCCGTCGATCCCGTGGGCCCGGACCCATCCGCGCCGGACCGGATCCGGTGCGGCGATCGACGTCATCCAGTTGACCGTCGTCCCGCCCCCGACGCCCGTGCCGGCCAGGATCGACACGGACCCATCCCAGGTGGCCGTCAGGCCGTGGTCGAGGTAGAGCCGGTCGAATGCGTCGAGCTCGGAGCGCGGCATCGCCGGCTCCGGCACGAACGGCCCGGCCTCGAGCACGACCACCGAGCGACCGGCCTCGGCCAGGGCGCGGGCGACGACCCCACCGCCGGCTCCCGAGCCGACGACGACGACGTCCGCCTCGAGCGTGACGGCGTCCCCGCCGTCGTCGGCTGCGGCGGCAGGGCGAACGGCACGATCGCGCGTCGGCTCGGGGGTCAGGCCCGGGTCGTCCTGTACGTAGCCGATCGTGGCCAGGTTCGGGTTCGGATCGGCGGCGTCGCCGGGGTCGCCGTAGGCGAGGAAGCTCAGCAGCCGGCGGTAGGCCGCGAACGCCGAGCGGCGCAGACCGAGGCGCGACCGGCCCCAGTCGAGGAGATAGCGCTCGCGCGCGGCCGGGTCCAGGTCGCCGAACCGGACGGGTCGGCCGGCCAGCGGCGAGGTTCGCCGGGCGCGACTCGAGCAGTCGCAGGACGAGGCGCAGCTGACGGACCTGGGCCGGATCGAGGGCCAGGCTGAGCGCCTCGGCCGCCATCACCGCGCGACGCTCGGCGCGCCCCGCGACGAACGTCTCGGCGAGGAGCGCCAGGGTCGTGATCTCCGCGGCGCTCCAGCCGGCCGGCAGCGTCGACGACCGCCCGCCGGATGCTGCGTCGGATCCACCCGCCGGCCCGGCGCCGGTCGACGCGGTCACCGACGGATCGCCGTCCGCCGCACGGTCCAGGCGAGCCCGCCCAGGAGGGCGGTCGTGATCGCCGCGAGCTCGACCCCGAACGTCGCGGCGCGCGCGTTCCCGCGCAACGAGCCGCCGACGATGTGGACGATCCCGAACAGGTCCGCCCCGAGCAGGCCCAGGCCGACGATGACGATCGCGACGACGATGCCCGGCGGTCGCCCGGCGAGGCCCGACCGCAGCCGGATCCGCTCGCCCGTCCCTGCCGCCGGCCGGTCCGGGAGTGGCGTCATCCGGGCGCCCGGCGGGTCATCCGGTCGGCCGCGGCACGCCGCGTTCCCAGCCCTGGGCCGGCCACGGTTCGCAGCGGAGCGGTCGATCCTCCCGGTAGCCGAGCGCGTAGTCGGCCTGGATCAGGGTGTGGAGCTGGCTGGTGCCCTCGTAGATGACCGCCGCCTTCGAGTTCCGCAGGTAGCGCTCGACCGGGAATTCGTTGCTGTACCCGTTGGCGCCGTGGATCTGGATCGCGTCGAGCGCCGCCTGGACCGAGTGGTCGGTCGCGTGCCACTTGGCCAGGCTGGTCTCGCGCGTGTTGCGCAGCCCCTGGTTCTTGAGCCAGCCTGCCCGCCAGACGAGCAGCCGCCCGATCTCGGTGCCGCGCGCCATCGTGGCGATCATCTGCTTGACCAGCTGATGGCGGCCGATCTCCTCACCGAACGTCTGTCGCTCGTGGGCGTACCTGACGCTCGCGTCGAGGCACGCCTGGGCCAGCCCGACGGCACCTGCGGCCACCGTGTAGCGGCCCTGGTCGATGGCGCTCATCGCGATGAGGAAGCCCTCGCCCTCCTCGCCGACGCGGTTCTCGACGGGGACCTCGCAATCGTCGAGGTTGATCAGGCCCGTGTTGCCGGCCCGGATGCCGAGCTTGCCGTGGAGCGTGCCCGTACTGAGGCCCTTGAACCCGCGCTCGAGGATGAACGCGGTGACGCCGCGGTGCTTCCTGGCCTTGTCCACGGTCGCGAACACGAGGAAGTGGTCGGCCAGGTCGGCCAGGCTGATCCAGATCTTCTGGCCGTTGAGTCGGTAGATGTCGCCGTCCCGCCGGGCGGTCGTCTGGAGGGACCCCGCGTCGGTGCCGACCCCCGGCTCGGTCAGCCCGAATGTCGCCAGCTTCTCGCCGCGCGCCTGCGGGACCAGGTAGCGCTGGCGCTGGTCCTCGGTCCCCCACTGGAGCAGGGTCAGCGAGTTCAACCCGACGTGGACGCTCTGGACCACGCGGAAGGCGGTGTCGGCCCGCTCGAGCTCCTCGCACAGCAGGGCGAAGCTGATGTAGTCCATCCCGCCGCCGCCGTACGCCTCCGGGATCGGCGCCCCCAGGAAGCCGAGCTCGCCCATCCGGGCGAAGACCTCGCGATGGACCTCGCCCTTCTCGTCCCACTCGCGGATGTGCGGCAGGATCTCGGCCTCGGCGAACGCGCGGGCGGCCTGCTGGACGAGCCGCTGCTCGTCGGTCAGGGAGAAGTCGATCACGACGCCATTCTGCCACCCGGCCCCGGCCTATACTCGGATCTCGCCCGACCCCCCGGCGCCCGCGCCGTCCCGCTGAAGGACCCCGACCATGGCCGACGCCCTCTCCCATGACTCGCCCCACCTGTCGCCTGTGCTCGGGCGCTACTTCGAGCGCAGCTGGAGCCATGGACAGGGCCACCGCCTGTACGACACCTCTGGGGCGGCGTACCTCGACTTCGCGAACGGGATCGCGGTCACCGCGCTCGGCCACCACCATCCGGCCGTGACGGCGGCGATCCACGCCCAGGTCGACCGGCTGATCGGCCCGACCGGCGCGATGGGCTTCGCCGAGCCGGTGGCCCGCCTGGCCGGGATGGTCGCCGACACCCTGCCCGCGCCGATCGACACGGTCATGTTCCTGAACTCGGGATCCGAGGCGATCGAGGCCGCCCTGAAGCTCGCCCGGCGGGTCACCGGACGGCCGGGGATCGTCGCCTTCCGCGGCGGCTTCCACGGTCGGACATTCGGTGCGGCGAGCGTCACCACGTCCAACCTGAACTACCGGACCGGCTACGAACCGCTCCTGCCCAGCGTCTACTTCGCGCCGTTCCCGGCCGTCTACCCGGACTTCGGGGGCGACGGCCCGGCGGCGTCACGCGCGTGCCTGGCGATCCTCGCCTCGCTGTTCGAGACGGTCATCGCACCGACGCAGGTCGCCGCGATCCTGATCGAACCGGTCCAGGGCGAGGGCGGCTACTATCCGGCGCCGCCCGAGTTCCTGGTCGGCCTGCGGGCGCTGTGCGACGAGCACGGGATCCTGCTGATCGTGGACGAGGTCCAGTCGGGCTACGCGCGGACCGGGAGGATGTGGGCGTTCGAGCACGCCGGGATCGTCCCCGACGTCGTGTGCATCGCCAAGGCCATCGCCAACGGCCTGCCGCTGTCCGCCATCGCGACCCGGCGCGAGCTCCAGGAGCGCTGGGGACGAAGCGCCCACGGCACGACGTACGGCGGCAACCCGGTCGCCTGTGCCGCCGGGATCGCCGTCCTCGAGACGATCGAGGGCCAGGGCCTGGTCGCCAACGCCGCCGCCCGCGGCGAGCAGCTGAGTGCCGGTCTGCAGCGGTTCCAGGCGGAGGATGACCGGATCGGGGACGTCCGCGGGCCAGGACTGATGGTCGGGGTCGAATTCGTCAAGGATGCGGGCGAGCGGCGAGCCCGACGGCGCGACCGCCGACGCGATCGTCGCCCAGTGCGCCGACGACGGCCTGCTGGTCCTGTCGTGCGGCCGCGCCCACCAGGTGATCCGCTGGATCCCGCCGATCGACGTGTCGGCCGCCGAGATCGACGAGGCGCTGGCGATCTTCTGGGGGGCCCTCGGCAAGGTCTGAGGCGTCAGGCGCGACCGACCCGGCCGGATCCGGACGACGAAGAGCGCCCGTCGGCCAACGGGCGCTCTTGGAAGACGCGGAGGATGGGGCGGCGTCCTACGTCCCGCGGACGCCGAGGTCCGATCTAGCGGTTGCGAGCCAGGAAGTTCATGACGTCTTCATAGCGGAAGCGCCGATCGCCTCGCTTGCAGACGCGGTAGAACGGGAGCTCGCCACGGTCGCCGAGCCGCTTCACGGTGTTGACGTGAAGGTGAAGCATGTCGGCGACCTCGCTCGCAGTGAGCATCGGACCGAGTTCGTTGATGGCCATGGATGCCATTGGTCGATCAGCCTCGTCTGTGCGTCTTCCAGCCGGCTCCGTGCCCGTCCGGAGTTGACGGGTGGACTCTTGCCGACTGCTGAGGGGAGCGTAGGGGTGAGGCCACCCGACCGCCTAGCCGTACGTTGGTCCCATCCGGGGGTACCAGACCGCTCGGGCTCGATGCGGACGTCGTGGAATCGCCGACGCCCCCGCCGATCGGTCCGGTGGGACCTGGCGAGGGCGTCTGTGTGGCTGCCGCTAGGCGGCGTTCTCAGACTGAGCTTCCGACATTACTGAGCATCGAGGAGAGTGTGCCGCCGAGGAAGATCAGGGAGAGGATCGCGACGATCGCGATGAGAACGAGGATGAGTCCGTATTCGACAAGGCCCTGACCCTGCTCTGTCGGCCGCCCACGAAGCCACCCCCTGATGACTCGCTCACGGACCGCGTGCATGACGCTCTCTGCACCTCCTTTCCGCCCGAAGTCCTCCCAACGGGAGGCTGTGGGGGCGGTGCGACCCCCGGGTGTTCAAGACCCGACCGAACAGCCCGCGATGGGCCCATCGGTCAGGCCATCGTGGCCGGGGGTCCTGGGGGTGTCAAGGCGCCGTCCGGGCTATCCGGTGACGAGATGCCACGTACCAGAGTCCCATGCCGCCGGCGCGTCCACGCACCGGGCAGACCGGCCGACGGTCGGTCCGATCAGGCTCCGACGAGGATCGGCTCGGGCTCGTCGGGCCGGCTCTGGACGGTGATCCCGCCGAAGATCGCCTGGGTCTCGACGACGAGCGTGGGCGCCGAGGGGTCGGCGGTCGAGGGATCCGTCGAATCGTCCGTGGCCCCGAGCGCCGAGCTCGCGTGGATGACCACCGGCCACGACTCCGGGACGAGGACCTCGAGGCCGCCGAAGATCACCCGGACACGCAGGGTCGCCCCGGCCGGATCGAGCGTCGCGCCGCGCAGATCGAGCATCCCGCCGCCGTACCAGACGAGGAGCTCGCCACCGCGGAACGCGCTCGCCCGGCTGCGGGCCTCGATCTCGCCGAAGATGACCGCGTAGTCCAGCTCGTTCGCGTCCTCGTCGAACGGGAGCGCACCCTCGCGCTCGCGCCGCGTCTTCTCCATGAACGCCAGCGCCGGCGGCACGGCCAGCCCGGTCACGGTGAGCAGGCCGAGCAGTCCCGCGAGGCGCTTCATGGTTCCGAGGCTACCATGCGTCGGTGTCCAGCACCATCGCTCGACCGGCCGTTCCGAGCCTGACCCGACTCGCGCCGGCGATCACCGGCGCCGTCGCACTCGTCGTGTATGCACGCACCCTGCTCCCGGGACAGGCGTTCGGCGACTGGGGCGAGATGCAGACGGTCCCCCATGTGCTCGGGGTGGCCCACCCGACGGGCTATCCGACGTACATCCTGCTGGCCTGGCTGGCGGAGCTCGTGCCGCTCGGGTCGGTCGCGTTCCGGGCCAATCTGCTGTCCGCCGTGCTCGTGGCCGCCGCGCTCGCGACCCTCACCGCGATCGCCATCCGCCTCGACGTCCGGCCCGCCCTGGCGATCGCCGCGGCCCTCGGCACCGGTGCCGTGGGAACGGTCTGGGCCGCGGCGACGGTGGCGGAGGTCAACCCGCTCCACCTGCTCCTGTGCGCGCTCCTCCTTCACCGGGCGCTGGTCTGGGAGGCGCGGCGGTCCGCCGTCGACCTCGCTCTCGGCGGCCTCCTGCTCGGGCTGGCCGTCGGGAACCACCTCCTGACCCTGTTCGTCGGGCCGTTCATCGTCCTGTACGTCGTCTGGGTCGGGCGTCGCGAGTTGCTCGCGCGGCCCTGGATCGTACTGCCGGCCCTGATCGCCGGCCTCGTCGGCGTGTCGGTCTACGCCTACATCCCGCTCGCGGCCGCGCGATCGCCGGTCCTGCCGTACAGCCATCCGACCACGCTCGAGGGCGTCTGGTGGCTGGTCAGCGGCGAGCAGTTCCGGACCCAGTTCGACTTCCTGTCCAGCAAGGGGCCCGGCGTGTTCATCGCGTCGCTCGGCGACCTGCGCGACCTCGCGATCGACCGGGCGACGGCCGTCCTGCCGTTGCTCGGGCTGATCGGGATCGGCGTGCTCATCGTCCGGCGGACGGCGTTCGGCCTGACCTGCGCCGCGATCCTGGTCAGCGGCGTCTATGTCTGGGCCAATTACCTTCGGCTCGAGCACTACCTGCTCGTCCCGTGGCTGGTCCTCGGGATCGGGGCGGCGGCGACCCTGGAGTGGATCGCGCGTGTCGTCGCACGGCTCGGAGAAGGCGAGGAGGCGCCGGCAACGGACGCGGCCGAGCGTCGCCGGGCCGCCGGGACGGGCGTCGCGCTCGTCGCGCTCGGGCTGGCGGTGATCCTGGCCGGCCTCAACTGGGCCGACGGCGACCGGAGCGGGGATAGGAGCGGCGACGACTACGTCTCCGCGACCCTCGATCTCCTGCCCCAGGACGCCGCGATCCTGTCCTACTGGGACACCTCGACGCCGCTCTGGCACGCGCTCTTCGTCGAGGGTCGTCGCCCTGACGTCCTGGTGGTCGACGACACGAACATCGTCTACGACGGTTGGGGGACCCGCGAGGCACGCATCGCGTCGCTCATCTGCGAGCGGCCCGTCTACATCCTCCGTCTGTCCGAGCGCGATCTCGTCCCGACCCGGGAGGACTACGCGCTGACCCCCGTCGGGACGGTCCCGGTCGGCGCCGGCGGCCCGTCGGCGGCGACCACCCGCCCGATCTATCGCGTCGAGCCGCTCGATCCGAGCACCTGCGGCGGGTAGGCGTGCCCGGCACAGTGGCGTCCCCGGAAGGGTTCGAACCTTCGACCTACCGCTTAGAAGGCGGTTGCTCTGTCCGCTGAGCTACGGGGACATCGTCAGCTGCTCAGTTTACGCACGAAACCGTCGGCGCCGAGAACCTGCCGATCTGTTGCGCGGCCCGGCGCGCAACGCGGCCTGGCGACCCGGGCCCGGCTCCGATATCGAGCCGTGTTCGCCCGGTCAGGACCGGAGTGGGTCGTCCGCGCGCCAGATGTAGGTCGGGTCGAGGTCGTGGCTACCGAGGGCGATGGCCAGCTCGCCGCCGTGATAGGCCTCGTGGGTCAGAAGGCGCTGCAGGATCGACGTCCGCGAGTGGATCTGACGGACACCGCCGTACGAGCGCTCGACCGTGTCGCTCATCATGTCGTAGGTCCAGCGGTCCAGGACCGAATCGATGATCGTGAACGTCGCCTCGAGCGCACCGACGACGTCCGCCGCGCTGCGCGGGTGATCGAGAGCATCCTCCCAGCCGTCCCCGTCCGGGTCGGCGAAGGGCGTGGTCTCGGCACCGGGCTCGCCGAGGATGTGGCACAGCCAGTAGACGCGCGTGCCGGCCACGTGGCTCGCGATCGCCCAGACCGGCCAGTGCTCCGGGGCGGCGCGGAGCTCCAGCTGCTCGGGGGTGAGGTCCCGGATCGACTCGACGAGCCGCTGCTCGTATTGCGGCCAGCGGTCATAGAAGAGCCGGATCGTCATGCCCCGATTCTATCGGCATGGGGCCGCCGTCCATCGCGGCGCTCGTTCGCAGCTCCAGGACGACCAGCGCCGTCTGGCGGGACCGCAACGCCGCGCTCTCGTCGTCGGATGCGGAGCTGGCTGGTCGGCGGTCGGTCGCGGAGAGGGCCGCTACCGACGACGTGACATCGCGGAAGCGGCCCGATGAGTCCTGGTGGCCTCTTCGCCGGCGATGCCGGACGGTGGGGACGGGCCCTCGCGGGTCGCTACGGGTCCCGAAGAGCGGCAGGGACGCCGTCCTTCCGGACCGATCGCGGTCGCGTGGTTCCGCACACAGCCTCGGACTCGCTTCTAGGGTACGCCTGTTCGCGCCGATGCGACCACTTGAATCGTCGAACACCCGTGCTATGCTCCGCCACCCGTCGCCCGATCTGGATCGCGGCGCGGATCGGAAGGACCGGGACCGCCCTTGCCCGCTCGTTCAACCAGCTCCGCCGCCGCTCGACCGCCTGCGCCGGGTCCGGCCGGCGCCGCCGCCGCGACCGTGTCGACGGACGTCGCCGGGCACGCCGCAGCTGTCGTCGAGCCGCGCCCCGACCGTTCGGCCGCGACGGCGCGGGCACCTGAGTCGGCCCAGCTCGCCCTGGGGCTGCCCGAGCTCGTCCCGGCCGAGCTTCCGGCGCTCGAGATCGCTCCCGAATGGAAGGACCAGCAGCGACTGTGGGGCCATCGGTTCCATCCGATGTGCTCGTACCTCGCGAGCTTCCCGGCCGCCCTCACCCACGCGTTCATCGCGCGCTACTCGAGGCCGGGCGACGTCGTCCTCGATCCGTTCAGCGGACGCGGCACCACCCCGCTCCAGGCGTGCGCCGAGGGCCGGATCGGGGTCGGCAACGACCTCAACCCGTTCGCCCACCTGCTCACGGCCGCCAAGGTCGAACCGGCATCCGAGGCCGAGGCCCGGACCCGTCTGACCGCGCTCCGCGTGCGCTGGGCGGGCGAGGCCGAGGCGTGGCTGACGCTCGCCCTCCGCGTCCTCGGCTCGCCCGGGACGGACGGCGTACGGGTGCCGCTGGCGGGCAGCGAGCTGCGGCCGGGCATGCCGGGAGCGGACGCCGAGCCCGTCCCGCTCGAGGTCGCCCTGTGCTTCGCTCCGCGCACGTTCGCGCAGCTGCTGTTCGTCCGCTCGTCGCTCCACCTCGACGACCACGTCGACCGGTTCCTCGCGGCGGCGATCACCGGCATCCTCCACGGCAAGAGCGCGACCTACCTCTCGGAGGTCATGCCGAACACCTTCAGCATGGCTCCGCGCTACGTCCGAGACTTCGTCGCGCGGACCGGCTTCCGGTCGCCGGAACGGGACGTGTTCGGCTGTCTCGACGCCAAGCTCGGACGGCTGTATCGCGAGCCGCTCCCGCCGATCCGCGGGATCGCGCTGCTCGGTGACGCGCGCGACGCGGGCGACCGGACGCGGGCCGCGCTCCGGGCTCGGGGCCTGCCCGATCGCGCCCGACTGGTCGTGACTTCGCCGCCGTACCTGCGGGTGGTCAAGTACGGGTACTACAACTGGCTGCGGACGTGGTTCCTCGGCTTCGACGCGAACGCCATCGACGCCGCGCTCGACGACGCCCACCACAAGACCGCCTACCTGCGGTTCCTCGGCGACGTCCTCGCGGGCCTGCGCGAGGTCCTGGCCGACGACGCGGTGGTCGCCCTGGTCATCGGCGACGTCGAGGCCGATCGCGGGCGCAGGATCAGCCACGGCATCGGCCTCGCCGGCGCCGTCTGGGAGGCGGCCGCCGAGCCTGCCGGCTACCGACTGGCCGGCATCGCCCTCGACGACGTCCACGCCGGGCGGAAGATGACCAAGCTGTGGGGCGACGAAGCCGGTCGGGCGACCAAGCTGGACCGCATCCTCATCCTCGGCGCCACGGAGGCCGGACGTCGGCGAGCCGTCAACGGCGCTCCCCTGCCGGTCGACTGGGAGTGGCCGCCCCGCCGCCTGCGCGCCGTCTAGAATTGCCGCCATGCAGCAGATGTACGACCCGGCCGACCTGGCGGCGATGGATCCGCTGGTCCTGATGAAGAACCTCGACCACGTCCGGATGACCAGCCGACGGCTGAGCTACATCCTCCAGCAGCAGGTCCATCTGTACGCGCCCGAGGCCAACCAGCTCCGCGACCAGATCGACCGCTACGTCGAGGCGGAGCGCCAGATCGAGGGCGAGATGGCCCGGCGCCGGATCCGCGCCTAGCCGCCGCTCCGCCCCGGACGAACGAGACCCCCGGCCTCGCGGTCGGGGGTCCGTGGATGAGTCCGGTTCGTCGCCGATCCTCGGCGACTGGTTCAGCCGGCGCCGGCAGCGCTCCGGATGAGCGACGGCGACAGCGCGGGACGGGACGGCGAGGACTCGCGGGTCGTCACGTCGACGATCCCGGGCGGATCGGTGGCCTGGTCGGCCGCGGGGACGCGGATCAGGACGTCGATCATCGGTTCGGGGTCGACCTCGATCGGGACGGCGACCGGCTCGGCGCTGACGATCGGGATCGCGATCTCGGTCCGGTCGGCGTCGATCGGGCCGGGGTCTTGACGCCCGCCCGCCCGCGACGGTCCCCCTCCTCGAGCGCGACCTGTCCGGCGATCCGTGCCAGGTCGAGCGTCTGGTGGAGGCTGAACCCGATGCCGTGCTCCTCGAGCTCGGCGAAATGCCAGCCGCGATAGAGCCCACGTCCGGCGACCGCGCACATCTCGTCGTACAGCTCCGGCCAGCCGACCCGGCGCCGCCGATAGCAGAAGCGGACGAACTCGATCGCGTCCGGCGACAGGCTCGGCGCCTCGACAGGTCTACTCGGCTCCATGCGCTACATCTCCCTCCTCTCCACTCGTGCAGGGCGCGCTCGACCGCGGAAGCGGGCGGTCCGACCGCAGGCTACGGGGTCCCGGCGACCCTCCTCCCCGAGGGTCCGACGCCGTTCACCGCCTATCGTACGAGCCGCGCCGGAGCGGCGGTAGAGGGTTTCTCCACCATCTCGTCCACCAACTTATCCACACGAACGGACGTTCGGCGGACAGGCGTTCGGAAGCGGCTCTCAGACGCGCCGATCGACCCCGAGCCCGGGGCGATCGGTCAGCCGCCAGCGACAGTCGTCACCGAGCTCGAGGCCGTCGAACGGATCCGCCGACAGGAGCAGGCTCCCGTCGAGGTCCACCCAGTCGGCCAGCGACGCGACGGCCGCCGACGCGGCGATCCCGACCGACGTCTCCTCCATGCAGCCGAGGAACGTCCGGAACCCGAGCTCGCGCGCCCGGGCGAGCATCCGCGCCGCCGGACCGACCCCGCCGCACTTCGCCAGCTTGACGTTGACCCCGGCGACGACCCCGACGAGACGATCGAGGTCGAGGATGGTGACCGCGCTCTCGTCGGCGACGATCGGCAGCGACGACTCGGCCTGGAGCGCCGCGAGGTCGTCGAGCCGGTGGGCGGCGAACGGCTGCTCGATCAGCTCGACCCCGAACCGGATGAGCTCGGGCAGCAGCCGCTTGCCGCCGTCGAGCGTCCAGCCGGTGTTGGCGTCGACCCGGATCGGTCCGTCGTAGACCGCGCGGACGGCCGCCAGGGTCTCGAGGTCGGACGGCCCGCCGAGCTTGATCTTGAGGGCCGGGAAGCGGGCGGCCCGGGCGGCGCGCCGGCCGACGATCGCCGGCTCGTCGATCCCGATCGTGAAGTCGGTCGGCGGGATGACCGTCGACAGCCCGAGGAGCGAGGTGAGCGGGATCCCGAGGATCCTTGCCCGCGAGGTCGTGCAGGGCGATGTCCAGCGCGCACTTGGCCGCACCGTTGTGCCCGAGGCTCGCGTCGAAGGTCGCCGCGACCGCGACCAGGACCCGCTCGGCGGACCGGCGCTCCCCGAGATCCCGGTCCACGTCGGCGATCATCGACAGCAGCCACGGCAGGATCGCCGCGACGGTGTCCTCGGTCTCGCCGTAGTACGCGTCGGGGAACCCCTCGCCGTAGCCGACCAGTCCGGGATAGCGATCCGACCGGAGCTCGACGATGACGGTCGTCGCGACGCCGCTGTCGTTGGACTCGTCGGTCCGGGCGATCCGGAACGGGTCGCGGAACGGGATCCGGTGCACCTCGTGAACGAGGGTCAGGCTCATCGGCCGACGCCCGCGGGCTCGAGCGCCGCGCGGATCGCGGCGAACAGGCGCGACCCGCCGAACCGGAACGGATCGTCGGTCGGGAGGCCGGTCAGCTCGGCCGTCTCGGCGATGACCCGCCGGGCGGCGGCCTCGTCAGCGAACAGCGACGTGTTCAGGGCGACGGCGACGACCCGCGACGGCGCGACCAAGGCCGGCGACCTGTTCGTGGAGCCGGATGAACCCCGGCAGCGGGTGGATCGGGAACGAGCGCTCGGGAAGGTGGCTGAACTCGTGCTCATCGAGGCCCGGTTTGTGGACCATGACCATCGCCTCGGGGGTGGTCCCGTGGATGAGCCCCAGCGTCACGCTCGAGTAGGCCGGGTGGTCGAGCGATCCCTGGCCCTCGACGAGGATCCAGTCCCCGAGCGCCTCGGCCTCCTCGATCAGCCATTCGCACGTCCCCTGGACGAAGTCGGCGACCAGGCGGTCGACCGCCACGCCCCAGCCCTCGATCATCATCCCGGTCTGGCCGGTCGGCACGAAGACGCCCCGCAGGCCCGCGTCGACCGCCGCCTGGCGGAGCTCGAGCGCGACCGACATCTTGCCGATCGCGCAGTCCGTGCCGACGGTCAGGATCACGTGCTTGCCCGGCCCGTGGAGACGGCCGACCGAGGTCTCCATCCGGTCCGGCGGGCGTCGGTAGTCGACGATCGTGGCCCCGGACGAGGAGGCGGCGGCGGCGAACTCCGGATCGTCGGCGATGAAGGTGTGGAGCCCGCTCAGCACGTCGAGGCCGGTGCCCAGCGCGGCCAGGATGATCCCCCGCCAGTCCGGCGGGAGCTTGCCCCCGGTCGGCGCGATCCCGATGAGCAGGGCGTCGACGCCCAGCGCGATCGCCTCGTCGAGGGTGGCGACGGCCGGGACGTCGAAGCGCGGGTCGTCGCCGACGAGGTCCGCCACCCGGCGACCGACCATCCCCGAGTCGAGCAGGCAGACGACCCGATCGCGCCCGTAGCGCATCACCCCGAGCGCCGTCTTCGCGTCGTGGACCTGGAACTGACCTTCGGTCAGGATCACCAGCCGACGTTCGGGCGACGGACGCATGGGACCTCGCGGACGGACTCGTCATGGACGGGTCGACGGGGTTGGGCCGGTGGTACCGCATACCGGATTCGAACCGGTGATCTCCGCCTTGAGAGGGCGGTGTCCTGGGCCTCTAGACGAATGCGGCAGGGCGATCGACGTCCGGCGAGGGGCGCCGGGACCGGCCGGGATGATACCAGCGGCGCGGCGCTCCGGGCAAACGACGACGAGGTCGAGTGAGGCCCTGGAGGCTACAGCCGGTGGGTCTCGAGGAACGTCCGGATCGCCTCGGCGACCTGGACATGACTCGCCTCGCCGAGAACCAGGCCGTAGTGCGAGTGGGCGCCGAACGGCTCGTACGGAGCATCGAGCCAGTCGGCCAGCCGCTCGCTGTCGGGCTCGGAGACCTGTCGGTCGAGCCCGGCCCCGATCACCAGCCGGGGGATCGCCTCGACCGCGTGCCGATCGACCGGCACCCCGGCCAGCATCTGGCGGCGGGCGGCTCCGGCTTCATGCGGCTTCTGGCCGAGCAGGTGCTGGATCCGGAGGACGTCGGCCAGGCTGAGGTCACGGTTCTCGCGCTGGAGCTTCTCCGGGAGGGTCTCCCAGCCGATGACCGACTTCCCGTACGCCTCGGGGATCTCGCGCAGCTCGTGGATCCTGGCCGGCGGACGGAGGTCGCGCGGCAGCTCGGAGGACAGCAGGATCAGCCCGCCGATCTCGTGGCGCTCCGCCGCCTTGAGCGCCAGAAGGCCGCCCATCCCGTGACCGACCACGACGACCGCCGGACCGAACCGTTCGATCGCCGCGACGACGTCGTCGGTGTACGTGTCGAACGAGAGCGTCGCCGGGTCTGCCGTCTGCGACCAGAAGTGGTTGCGCAGGTTGAGCGCATGGCCCTCCCAGCCGCGGGAGGCGAAGTAGCCGAGGTAGCGCTCCCACAGCCATGAGCCCGCGAGCTCGCCGTGGAGGAAGAGGAGCGGCCGGCGCCTGGATCTCCGTTCCGGCAGCCACGACTCGATGTACAGGCCGCGCTCGACGAGCTCGATCTCGTCCTTGCGGACCGGGCGACCGGCAGGCGTCGATGCGGTGGTCGGTCGAGCGGAGAGGCGGAGGGGGGAATCCGCCTCTCCGCTCGAACCCGGAAGATCGTCCGGGGTCACCTGCGGCATGCTACACCTCGGTCGGCTGCGGGCGCGGGGCGCGGACGGTCCATCGGGACGGCCCTCACCACTCGAGCGGGTTGATGACGAGCCCGGTCACGGGCTTGGGGTAGAAGTAGGTCGACTTCTGCGGCATCACGTCGCCCGCCACCGCGACGGCGGCGATATCGGCGACCGGCGTCGGTTCGAGCAGGAAGGCGGCATCCGACCCAGCCTCGGCCCGATCGACCCAGCCGACGGCCTCGGCGGCGGCCTTGGTATAGGCCACCCGGCCGCCGGCCGCGGTGGCCGCCGGGTCGATCCCGCACAGCCGGTCGAGGGCGACCTGGAGCAGGACCACGTCCAGCCGGCGCAGGGCGTCGCTCCCGGCCGGCAGGTCGGCCGCGAACGCGTCGCGCCGGGCGACCAGGACGGCTCCACCTTGACGCGTCCACAGGCCGAAACGCCCCGCACCGCCGGCGGTCGTCGCCGCCGTCCCGAAGCGATCCTCGAGGTCGGCCGAGGCAGCGACCCGCTCCACGTCGAACAGGTCCGCCAGGCCCGCCCAGAGCGCCTCGACGCCCGCCTCCCCGAGGTCGCGGACGACCCGGTGCGTCGGGAGGACCGTGAGCGGTTCGGCCCGTCGTCTCGAGGAACAGCATCATCAGGTAGTCGAACGGCGGATCCTCCTCGCACGATCGGCTCATCCGACGCTCGTCGCGGTAGCGCAGGGCGGTCTCGTAGCGGTGGTGCCCGTCGGCGATCGTGATCGGCGCGGCCGCGGCGGCCGCGATCAACCGCCGGACGGGCGCGGTCTCGTCGTCGTCGCCCGGAACGACCCACAGTCGGTGGCGCACCCCGTCGTCGTCCACGAGGTCGGTCGTCGGCACGGTCCCGGCGATCTGCCCGAGCAGCCTCAAGGCGTCGCCGCTCGCGTCCGCGTACAGCCCGACGACCGGGCTGAAGTTCGCCCCGGTCGCGCGCAGCAGCTTGTAGCGATCCTCCTTGGGCCCGGACAGCGTCCGTTCGTGAGGCAGGACGCCTCCGCCCGGGACCAGCGGCTCGAGTCGGAGCCGCCCGAAGAACCCGCGCTGGGTCCGCTCGACGTCCGTGCCGGGGACGCGGTAGGTCTGCTCGTAGACGTACAGGCTCGGCTTGGGGTCCTTGCGGAAGGAGCCGTCGGAGCGCCACGCGGCGAACGTCCGCGCGGCCCGCCGATACCGGTCGTCGGGCTCGTCGCCGAGCTCGTCGGCCGGCAGGTCCAGACGCACCACGTTGTGCGGGTCGCGCGCCATCAGGGCTCGCTGCTGGTCGGGTGAGATGACGTCGTACGGAGGGCTGACGACGTTGACGAGGTCGCCGACGGAATCCGGTTCGAAGCGCAGGCCGCGGAAGGGGCGGATCTCGGGCACGGTCCTCCTCGGGTCGGGGTCGGCGGGAGCCAATCCTACGACAGGTGCCGCGTCGCTGGCGACCCGGTCGGCCCCGCGCCGGCCCGCCGCCTTCGGGCGGCGAGGCGGCGAGCGACGAGCGGTCGCAGCGGCGGCGCATCCCGGCCGGCGATGCTAGCCTCCACCCGTGCCGTACCGACGGATCGCTCCGGCGATCGCAGGCCTGCTCGCGCTGTCCCTGGTGCTCTCCGCCTGCGGCGGGGTCGGGGGGGCGCCGTCGCCGACGCCGGCCGACTTCGCCGGCATCGTCGAGCAGCTGGCCAAGGTCGGGATCGGCGTCGAGAACGTCGTGTCGGGCGACGCCGGCTGCCAGGACCCCACGCTGGCGAAGACCGCGATCGCGTTCGACGCGAAGGGCCTCGACGAGGCGACCCCGACCCAGATCCGTGTCTACATCTTCGCCGACCGCGATGCCTGGGAGCGCCTGTCGGGATCGGTCGCCGCATGCGCCCGGTCGTACGTGACCGACGAGACGACCTACGAGTCGCTGGCGCCGTCCCCGTTCGTGGTCTCGGGCCAGGGTCCGTGGCCGGCGAAGTTCGCGGCGGGATTGAAGACGGCCTTCACCGCCGCCGCCGGGACCGGGGGCTGACCATCGGCGACTGACGCCCGGCCCCTCCGTCCCATCGCCACCGGGACCACCGGGCCAGGGCCGCGGGCGGGACGGCCAGCCACGATCGGGGCATGGATCCGAGCATCGTCCAGCCCTTCGTCGGCCGCCTGCGCAGCTACGTCGTCGCTCTCGCCATCGCCGCGCTGAGCGTCGGTGCCGTCGGTCCGACCGCCGCCGCCGCACCGAGCACGGGCCTAGGCGCTCCCGACCGCGGACCCGGTGCGCTCATCGCCCCGGTCACGCCCGTGATCGGACCCGGCCTGCGCGCGGAGCTCGTCGTGGATCCGAGCCTCGGCACTGGCGTAGGACCCTCGCTCGAGGGGGATCGGGCTCCCGACGAGATCCGGGCGGCTGCCCCGGTGGCCGTGACGGACCGTCGAAACCGACCGAGGCCTCGGCCAAGCCGCATCGGACCGCGCCACCGGTCCGCGAGCATCACGGGCGCAACCACGTCTGGAGCGCCAGCCTCGGCCTGGACCGCGGCGTCAGCTGGTTCTCGTGCAGCCGATCACGGCCACCGGACTTCTGGTCTACCGCTGGGGCTGCGCCGGCTCGAACAATATCTACCTGTTCGCCCACGCCGGAGGTCCGTTCCGCCGGCTGCACGATCTGTACGTGCACGGACGGCTGCGCAAGGGGATGACCGTCTCGTACGCCGACGCCGGGGGTCGCGTCCATCGCTACTCCGTGGCCTGGTGGCGGGTCGTCCTGCCGACCGCCGGCGAGTTCGCCTACGCCGGACAGGCCCGCCCGTCGATGACCCTCCAGACCTGCGTCGGCCCGCACGACCGCGACCGGCTCATCGTCCGGCTCTACCGGGACGATTGAGCCGGGCTCAGACGACCCGCAGCCCCAGGATCCGACGGGCGATCACCAGCCGCTGGATCTGGCTGGTCCCCTCGCCGATCTCGGTCAGCTTCGCGTCGCGCAGGTAGCGCTCGACCTTGTACTCCTCGACGTAGCCGTAGCCGCCGTGGACCTGGATCGCGGCGTTCGTCGCGCGCGAGCTGACCTCCGACGCGAACAGCTTGGCCTGCGCCGCCGCCAGGGCGAAGTCCCGACCCTGGTCCTTGAGCCAGGCGGCGCGCCAGACCATCTGCCGGGCCGCCTCGATCTCGGTCGCCATGTCGGCGATGAGGAACGCCACGCCCTGGAACGTTCCGATCGGCCGGCCGAACTGCTCGCGCGTCCGGGCATACGGAACGGCGGCGTCGAGGGCCGCCTGGGCCAGCCCGACCGCGAGCGCCCCGATCGAGATCCGGCCTCCATCGAGGATCTTGAGGAAGGTCCGGAAGCCGCCGCCGCGCTCGCCGAGCAGGTTGCCGGCTGGGATCCGCACGCCGTCGAAGACGAGCTCGCCGGTCGCCGAGGCGTGGAGGCCCATCTTCTCCTCGAGCCGGCCGACGCTGAAGCCCGGCGTGTCGGCGGGCACGATGAAGGCCGAGATCTCCGCGTCGCTCGTCCCGGTCGTTCCGGTCCGCGCCGTGACGATGTACGTGCCGGCCTGGCCCGGCGTTGGTGATGAACCGCTTGCCGCCGTCCAGGATCCACGTCCCGCCGTCGGGCCCGTCCTCGTGACGGGCAGTGGTCCGCGTCCCGGCGGCATCCGAGCCCGCCCCGGGCTCGGTCAGGCCGTAGGCGCCGATGACCCTGCCGGCCGCCATCGGGACCAGGAAACGCTCCTTCTGCTCGGGGGTCCCGGCGAGGTGGAGCGGTCCGCAGCCGAGGCTGGTGTGCGCCGCGACGATGAGCCCGAGGGAGCCCCACACCCGGCCGATCTCCTCGATCGCGATCGCGTAGGCCAGCGTATCGAGGCCAGCGCCGCCTTCGTCCTCGGGGATCGGGATGCCCAGCCAGCCCATCTCGCCGAGCCGGGCGACGATCGCGCTCGGGAAGCGCCGCGCTCGCTCGTGCTCGTCGACGACGGGGGCGACCTCCGCCAGCATGAACTCGCGGACGGTCGCCCGGAGGAGCTCGTGTTCGGGCGCCAGGTCGAGGTCCACGGCCGCAGCGTACATCGCGGATCGGGGCGGCCGTCATCCCGGCGACAGCGCCGCACCGTGCACGGTGCTAGCCTTCGGCCATGCCGGGTACCGAGCGCGCCCCCGAGCCGACCGCCAACGGCGCCGCTGCCGAGACCGTCGGAACGAACGGCCACCACCCTCCGCACACCCTCAGACGAGACATCCTCGTCCTGCTCCGCCAGCTCGGACCGTCGTCCCCCGATCAGCTGGCCGCGCGCCTGCACGCCAGCCGGACCGGGATCCTCCAGCAGCTTCGCGCGCTGGAGGCCGCCGATCTCGTGGCGCGCCGGCCGGAACGGCACGGGGTCGGGCGACCGCGGCACCTGTACGACGTCACGCCACACGCCCAGGATCTCTTCCCGTCGAACTACGACGGCCTCGCGGCCGGGCTCCTGGCCGCCATCGACGAGGTCGGCGGCGACCACCTCGTCGACCAGGTCTTCGCCGCCCGCCGCAGCCAGACGGCGGCCTGGATGAGGACGCGGATCGCCGAGCGGCTCGCCGCGGGTGCCTCCCTCCTCGACCGGGTCCGCGAGCTGGCGGTCATCCAGGACGAGCAGGGCTACATCGCCCAGGCCGAGGTGACCCCGGACGGCACGATCCGGCTCGTCGAGCACAACTGCGCGATCTTCCAGGTCGCTCGTGGGACCGGCCGGGCCTGCGACGCGGAGCTGGCGCTGTTCAGCGAGGTCCTCGATGCCGACGTCGTGCGCGACTCGCACATCGCCGCCGGGGATCGCTGCTGCACCTACCGGGTCTCCTCGCGGATCGACTGATCGACCGTTCGAAGCGCCCGCCCGGTGGTGCGTCGACGCACCACTCCATGCCATCCCGCGCTCGACAGGAATCCTCCGCTCCGCCCACAATCCGGCCACGGGGACGGCCGCTTGCGACCGTCCGCGAGCGAGGCAACGGCGGCCGGCGGCCGCCAGCGGACGGGGGCGCCTCTCGTTGATGGGATCGGACCTGGGACCTGCTGCGATCGTCCGGACCGCGGACGACACGCCTCCGGTGGTCGACCGCCGTGGGGACGGCCACCGCCTCGACTACGACGTGCTCGGGGTCGGGCTGTCCGTCACGTCAGACCTGGCCGACGTGCTCGCCGTCGTGGACGCGACGTACGCGGCGTTCCGGGTTCCCGCCCCGGCGGCGACGCCGCTGACCGCCGCGAGCTTCCGTCTGACCGACCTCGGGGAAGGCGGACCGTGTCGCCTCGACGATCCAGACGGCCGGTCGAGCCGACTCGGATCGGCGACCGAAGGCCTGTTCAGCCTGCTCGAGGGGATGGTCGGGACGATCGTCGCCCGACTACATGGAACGGGGATCCTGGCGGCCCACGCCGGCGCGGTCGCCGGACCCGCTGGGGCCGTCGTGGTCGCCGGTCGCAGCGGGCAGGGCAAGACCACGCTCGCGCTGGGCCTGGTGCGGGCCGGTCGCGGACTCCTGTCCGATGAGCTCGCGCTGCTCGACCCGGCCGGTGACGTCGTGCGACCGTATCGGCGCGCCGTCCATGTCCGGCCGTCGACGCTCGACCTGTTGCCCGAGCTGGCGCCGCTTCGGGCCCGACCGCTCGACGAGCTCGGCGGCGGGAGCGAATGGACGGTCAGCCAGGCGGACGTCGTCGACCTGCTCGGCGGGCGCCTCGCCGAGCCCGCACCGCTCGGAGGCATCGTCCTGCTCGACGGGACGCCTGACCCATCCGCCGCGCCGCGGATCGTCGAGGTATCGCCTGCCGTGGCGGCGGTCGAGCTGATGCGGAGCACATGGGCGGCCTCGGTCGACTTCGCCGGGACGCTCGACGCCGTCGGTCGGATGCTGTCCGGCGTGCCTTGCCTGCGTCTGTCGGTCGGCCGCTTCGACGACACGGTCGCCGCCGTCGATTTCGGCCCTGGAGCTGGGGCGATGACCGTCACCGCACGCGATCCGCGGGCGACGGCGTTGCTCGGGCTGTATCTCGGCTACCGGGACGCGGGCACCGAGGCGTGGCTCGAGACGCGCGGGACGAGCATGCACCCGCTCGTCAGGCCCGGTGGCCGGATGCTCGTCGCGTTCGGCGCCACGCCGTCGCGGGTCGGCGAGCTGGTCGTGTTCGAGCGATACGACGGGATCGTCGCCCACCGTCTCGTCGGCAGCCGCCGGCGCGACGGCCGCGAGCAGCTCATCGTCAAGGGCGACAACGAGGCCTACTTCGACCCGCCGCTCTCCCCCGACGACGTCCTCGGCGTCGTCCGCGGCGTCCGGCGGGACGCATCCGGACCCGTCCTCCGGCGCGGGCTCGGCGGGCGGTCGGCCAGGATCATCGCCGGCGTCTCACGTTCGTCCGGTCGCGGCGCCCGAGTCGCCCGGCGCGTCGCCGAACGCTCCCCTGCTCCCATCCGTCGGACCGCGCTGCGCGCGATCCCGACCCTTGCCCGGGTCCCGACCCGGTTGATGTTGGCACCGATCACCCAGGAGTCAGGTGCGGGAAGGAGGTGAAGCCCATGGAGTACGAGAGCCCCGAGATCATCGCGACCTACGTGGAGGACGAGCTCGCTGCCGAAGCGGCGGTCTCGACCTGTTACGGCAACAAGTTCCCGGTCTGACGATCCGGGCACGGGTAGGAGGGAACCTGATGGAGTACGAGAGCCCGGAGATCATCGCGACGTATGTCGAGGATGAGCTCGCCGCCGAAGCGGCGGTCTCGACCTGTTACGGCCAGACCGTCCTTCAGTAGTCACGGTCACGACCGGCCCGCTGGCGACGCGCCGACGGGCCGGTCGTTGTGTGTCCGGGCGATCCGCCCGCCGGTGTCTCGGGACACCACGACCTGCCTCATCCACTCGACACGACCGGTACCGATGCCGACAATCGGTTGACCCGAATGTACCGGCGAGGGAGCTCTCGATGACCACCGACGATCGACCGCCTGCGGGCCCGGTCGCCCGGCCCGATGTGACCCTCCAGCGCGTGGGCCGCGAGGCGATCCTCCACGATGGCCGGAACGGCAAGGCCCATGTGATCAACGGCTCCGCTGCCCAGCTCTGGGAGCTGTGCGACGGGCGCCCCCTCGATCGG
This sequence comes from uncultured Chloroflexia bacterium, assembly GCA_963781845.1. Taxonomy (GTDB): domain Bacteria; phylum Chloroflexota; class Limnocylindria; order Limnocylindrales; family CSP1-4; genus Chersky-267. Next base: position 380,629 of record CAWAHN010000009.1, read on the forward strand.
CTCGTGGCCGACTTCGCCGCGCTCTACGCCCGCCCGCCCGAGACGGTCGCCCCCGACGTCGACCGGACGCTCGCCAACTTCGAGGCCCTGGGGCTGCTCGCGTGAACCCACCGGGGGGCCAGTGATGGGGGCGCGCCTCGCCGACCGTGCGACGGGCCTGGCGACGTACCACGTCCATGGCGTCGACCTCGTCGTCCGCGCCAACGATCCGGCCGTGATGGCCCGGGTCGACGACACCTACGGCTGGTTCGCGTCGGATGACCGACAGATGGGACCGGCGCGCCGGACGGTCGAGGTCGCGCTCGTCCGGGACACCCACGGCGGGACGACCATCGTGACCGCAGACGGCCGGACCAGCCGCTGGCGCGACGAGGACGAGCCGCTGGTCGGGCTGTTCGATGCCATCGTCGCGGGACTCATCGCCGCCCTGTCGGACATCGGGATCCTGGCGATCCATGCGGGGGTCGTGGCGCTCGACGGCCGGGCCGTCCTGATCGCCGGCCGAAGCGGCCGGGGCAAGACGACGGTCGTGCTCGGGCTCCTCCGACGCGGCCTCGACCTGCTGTCGGACGAGCTGGCCCTGGTCGCCCAGGACGATCGGACGGTCCTGCCGTATCCCCGCGGTCTGCACGTCAGGCGTCCCGCGATCGACCAGTTCGCGGAGCTCGGGTTCCTGGCCGACATCGCACCGTACGAGCTCGGCGGTGGGAGCGAATGGGCGGTCGGTCCCGCCGCGCTCGACCAGGCGTTCGGGACGCGGGTCGGCGCGCCGGCTCGGCTGAGTGCGATCGTCCTGCTCGACGGCGATCCGGACGCCGGCGGACGACCGGCGCCGAGTCCCGTCCCGGGCGCGATCGCGACGATGGAGCTCCTCCGCGGGACGCCCGCCGCGGCCTGGGACTTCGACGGGGTCATCGCCCGCCTGCCGCGGGTCGTGACCGACGTCCCGTGCGCCACGCTTCGATCCGCCCGGCTCGACGAGACGGTCGATGCCGTGCTCGCGCTCTTGACCGGCGATCCGGCCGGAACGTCTCGGGAGTCGCCCGAGTGACAACGGCACCCATGCCCTGGCTCGTCCAGGAGATCCGTGCGGAAGGGAGGTGAACGACTTGGAGTACGAGAGCCCGGAGATCATCGCGACGTATGTCGAGGATGAGCTCGCCGAGGAGGCGGCCGTCAGCACGCGCTACGGCATCAAGCCGGACTTCAACCGCTGATCCCGGTCACCCTGACCGGTGATAGCGTTCAAGGGGGTACACAGATGGACTACGAGAGCCCGGAGATCATCGCGACGTATGTCGAGGAGGAGCTCGCCCAGGAGGCCGCCGTCAGCACCTGCTACGGCATCCACCTGACGAAGGGCCCAGGCTAGGTCGGACGGGCCGGTCACGGCCCATCCGTCACCGATCCAGGGGGAGGAGCCGGCCTCGGTCGTCGGCTCCTCCCACCCGGATCCTTTCGCGCCACATCGGGGACCATCCGCGACACCATGACCTCAGCGATCGAGACCGACAACCTCACCAAGCGATTCCGCCCGCTCCGGTCGTATCGCGACATCGTCCAGCCGTCGCACCGGGCCGAGCGGACCGCCGTGAGCGAGGTCAGCCTGCGGATGCCGCCGGGTCAGGTCTTCGGCCTGCTCGGACAGAACGGCGCGGGCAAGACCACGCTGATCCGGATGCTGACGACGCTGCTCATCCCGACCAGCGGGGTGGCCCGGGTCGCCGGCTTCGACGTCGCCCGCGACCCCCACGCCGTCCGCCAGCGGATCGGCCTGGTGAGCGGCGACGAGCGCTCCTTCTACTGGCGGCTGACCGGCCGCCAGAACCTGGAGTTCTTCGCCGCGCTCCAGCACCTTCCGAGCGCCGCCACACCCGGCCGGATCGCCGACCTGGCCGAGCGGCTGGGCATCGCCGACCACCTCGACCGACCGTTCGGCCACCTGTCGACCGGTCAGCGCCAGAAGCTGGCGATCGCCCGCGGCCTGATGACCGAGCCGGAGATCCTGTTCATGGACGAACCGACCCGGTCGCTCGACCCGATCTCGGCGGTGGCGATCCGCGAGTTCATCGCCGATCACATCATCGGCACACTCGAGCGGACGGTCGTCCTGGCGACCCACTCGATGCCCGAGGCCGAGGCGCTCTGCCGTCGACTCGCGTTCATCCAGGACGGCCGGATCGTCGCCGAGGGCAGCGTCGCCGACCTCCGCCGGACGATCGGCTACGGGATCCGCTGCGAGCTCCGCCTCAGCCCCCGGATGGGGACCGCGGGGGTCGACCTCGCCGCCCTGCCCGAGGTCCTGGCCGTCCTGTCCGGTCCAGAGGCGGACGAAGCGCCCCCGGCCGGCAGTGAGGCGCCGGTGGTCGTCCGGCTGACCCTCGCCCATGAGGAGGCACTCGGGCCCGTCCTGCGTGCCCTCGTGACCGCCGGAGCGGACGTCTACTTCTGCGAGACGCGCGACCTGTCGCTCGAGGAGATCTACGTCCACACTCTCGCCCCGGGGACCGCATCGTCCCCGAGCCTCGTCCGCCAGGCGGTCGCCCGATGACGGCTGGCGCGCTGACCAGCCGCGGTCCGCTCGACGGTCTTGCCGACGCCGCGCGCGTCCCGATCGCGTTCTTCAAGCGCGACCGGACGATCGAGACGAGCTATCGGGCCGGGTTCGTCCTGCGCCTCGGCAGCGCCGTCGTCACCGTCGCGGTCTTCTTCTTCATCAGCCATTCGTTCGGCCTGGCCAGCACGGCCGACATCTCGAAGTACGGCGCCGACTACTTCGCGTTCGTCCTGGTCGGGGTCGCCCTCCAGCAGTTCCTCGGCCAGACCGTGGGCGGGATCGGCGGGAGCCTTCGCGAGAGCCAGACGACCGGGACGCTCGAGCTGATGGTCCTCAGCCCGTCCCGACTCTCGACCGTGCTGATGTCGACGTCCATCTGGCTCCAGGTGTCGGCCGCCATCGGTGCGCTGACCTATCTGGTCGCCGGGGCGCTGCTCGGGGCGGACTTCTCGCACGCCGACCTCCCGGCAACGGCGCTCGCCCTGCTCGTGACGATGGTCGGGTTCACCGGGATGGGCCTGCTGGCGGGTGGCGTCGTCATCGTCATCAAGCGCGGGAACCCCGTCGGCTGGCTGCTCCAGGGCGCGTCGATCGTGCTGAGCGGCGTGTTCTACCCGACCGCCGTCCTGCCGGCCGGGCTGCAGGCGCTCGGCGAGCTGCTGCCGATGACCCACGCCCTGGTCATCCTGCGCGGATCGATCCTCCTCGGGACCGGGATCAGCGCGGCGATCCCGGAGTTCGTCGCGCTCGTCGGGCTCAGCGCGATCTACCTGGCAGCCGGCCTCGTCTCGTGCTCTCTCGCCATCCGCTACGGCCGGACCGACGGCAGCCTGGCCCAGTACTGAGGAGCGGAACCGGATGCGCAAGCTGACCGATCTCGACGCCGAGCTTCAGACCCTCTGCCTCGGGGCACGGACGCGTCTGACCTCGGTCGAGTCGGCCGATCTCCGGCGCCTGATCGAGGCCGGGTTGGACTGGGACCGGATGTGGGACCTCGGCCACCGCCACGACGTCCTGCCGCTGCTCGCCGTCAGCCTGCCCCAGGCGGCGGGTGACGCCGTCTCCGGCCCCTGGCTCGAGCGCGCCATCCGTCGGCGCCACGTCACCCTCCTGCGCAACGGACGGATGGCCGACGCGCTCGGTCGCGTGCTCGACGGGCTGTCGGCCGCGGACGTGCCGGCGATGCCCGTGAAAGGCCTCGTCATCGCCGAGCGGCTGTACGGGTCGCTCGCGTCCCGCGGGGCCGCGGACCTGGACGTCCTCGTCCGCGAGCCCGACCTGACCGCCGCCCGGCGGGTCCTGGTCGAGCTCGGCTACCGGCAGGCGCACGAGCTCACCTTCCACGCGCTGGTCCACGAGTTCCACGACCCGCCCTGGTACGTCGGCGACGGCCACGAGTCGGTCCGGCTCGAGCTCCACCGGAACCTGTGGGCGGATCGGTTCTTCCGCTCCGACATCGACGGCCTGTGGGACCGCTCGACCCCCGGGACGCTGCTCGATCGGCCCGTCCGGCTGCTGAGCCTCGAGGACACCCTGATCCACCTGGCGATCCACCGGAGCCGGTCGCCGCTGCGCCTGCGCTGGAACTGCGACATCGCGGAGCTGGTCCGGAGCCATGGGGCGGAGCTCGATTGGGAGGCGGTCGCCGAGCGGGCCGACCGGATCGGGGCGCGGACCGCGACCTGGGTCGTCCTGTCGATGGCCGACCGATTCCTCGGGGCGAGCCCGCCGCCCGGCGTGCTGGAACGCTTCAGGATCCCGGCCGCCAAGCGGGAGCTGCTCGAGCGGACGTGCGGCGGTGGAGCGACGTTCCGGACGGCGGGACCCGGCGACACCGATCAGACGCCGCACCTGACGCTGCGGGTCTTCGAGCAGGACGGCGCCGGGCAGATCGCCCGCGCGCTCGGCTCGAGCCTCCGTCGCTCGACCCGCCGGATCCTCCACCAGCGGGGCGTCCATCGGGTCCGGCACGACACCGTCTGACCCCGAGCTAGGCCTCTTCGCGCTCCACCACGCCGCGCGGCGCGGGTTCGAGGACGGCCGCCGGGACGTCGGAGACGTTCGGGACGAAGGCGGCGGCCAGCGACGTCTCGGCCGCTCGCTGCTGGTCCTCGAGCGACAGGATCCCGAGCCGTCCGAGGGTCGCCAGCTCGTCGCGGATGTACGTCTTGAGCATCTCGGGGCCGTCGGTGTTGATCGTGAAGCGGACCCCGTTGCGCCGGAACTGGTCGAAGATCCAGCGGAACTCGTCCCAGCCCGACACCACCCGGGTGTTGAGGTTCGAGGTCGGGCAGATCTCGAGGACGATCCCGCGGTCGGCCAGCATCGCCATCGCGCGCGGGTCGTAGGCGGCCTTGACGCCGTGACCGATCCGATCGGGCTCGAGCAGCTCGATCACCCGGGCGACCTCGTCGATCGGGCCGGACTCACCGGTATGGACGGTCAGGCCCAGCCCGTACTGGCGGGCCCGCCGGAACAGCCGCTTGTAGTCCGCGACACGGAAGGTGGCCGACTCGGGCCCGGCGATATCGATCCCGACGACCCCGCGATCGCGCCAATGGATGGCCTTCTCGACCAGGATCTCGTTGAGCTCGTACGGGAACGCCCGATCGAGGCAGAACAGCAGACCGGGCTTGACCGGGTACTCGAGCGTCGCCTTGTCCATCCCGCGCAGGGCTGCGGCGATGATGTGATCCAGATCCTGCTCACCGCCGCGGTTCCGCTTCATCGGGTTGAAGCGGAGCTCGACCGTGGTCACGTTGTTCTTGCGGTAGGCGCCGCCGATGACCTCGTAGACGGCCCGTTCGACCGCGAGCGGGCTGGACTGGATGAGCTCGGTCCAGTGGAACAGCTGGAGGTAGCCGTCGAAGCTGCGGGCCCGTCGCGGCGAGACGGTGATGAGGTCGCGGAACTCCCAGTAGTCCTTCGTCGGGAGCTTGATCCCCTGGGCGTGGGCGATGCCCCACATGATCGCCGGCGTCACCGCGCCTCCGAGGTGGCAGTGCAGCTCCGCCAGCGGGACCTTCCGGGACAGCTGCGCCATCCGCTAGCTCGCCGCCGGGACGATCCGGCCCTCGGCGTCGAGCGTCGCCTGGCGACGGAGTCGACGGAGCTCGGCGCCCGGGACCTGGTCGCGGGCGTGATAGCTCGAGCGGACGAGGGGCGCCGATTCGACGTGGCGGAAGCCGAGGGCGAGCGCCTCGACCTTCATCTCGGCGAACTCGTCGGGGTGGTAGTAGCGCTCGAGCGGAAGATGCTTGAGCGACGGTCGGAGGTACTGGCCGATCGTCAGGATGTCGACGTCGACCTCGCGGAGGGCCCCGAACGCCTCGGTCAGCTCCGGCCGCGTCTCGCCCAGGCCGACCATCAGCGAGCTCTTGGTGTGGGCCGGGTAGCCGATCTCGGCGGCCATCTCCTTGGCCCGCCGCAGGACGTACAGGCTCCGGTCCCAGCGAGCCCGCTTGCGGACCGGCTTCTGGAGGCGCCGGACCGTCTCGAGGTTGTGATTGAGGATGTCCGGACGGGCGTCCATGACCGTGCGCAGCCGCTCGTCGGCTCCGTCGAAGTCGGGGATGAGGACCTCGATGCCCATCCCCGGACAGGCGGCGCGCATCCGGGTGATCGTCTCGGCGAAGATCCGCGACCCGCCGTCGGGGAGGTCGTCGCGGGCGACGCTGGTCACGACGACGTGCTCGAGCCCCAGCTCGGAGACCGCCTCGGCGACCCGGCGCGGCTCATCGTCGTCGAACCAGGTCGGCCGACCGGTCTTGACCGCACAGAATCCGCAGGCCCGGGTGCAGGTGTCGCCGAGGATCATGATCGTGGCGGTGCGCTGGTCCCAGCACTCGCCGATGTTCGGGCAACGGGCCTCCTCGCAGACCGTGTTCAACCCGAGTCCGCGGAGCAAGCCTTTGAGGTCGTGGTAGTTCTCGCCCGACGGGATCCGGGCCTTGATCCAATCCGGATGGCGACGCGGGTGAGCCGAACCGTCGACCGCCCGATCGTCGGTCGGTCCCCCGCCGAGCGCGATCGTGGCCGGGAGAGGAGTGGGATGGAGGCGAGCGCTCGCCGCATCGCCGGTCGGATCGAACATCGGGAGCTCACGCGCCATGGCCCGGAGTGTACGCTCGGTCATGCGCCGGCGCTGCCGGTCGCGGCCGGGCGGAACGTCGCCCGGAGACCGTCCTCGAGCGCCCGGGGCGCGAAGCCCAGCTCGCTCGACGCCCGGTCGTGCGACGCCCAATAGGTGACTCCGTCGCCCGCGCTGATGACCTCGGCCAGGTTCGCCGGGATCCCGAACCGTCCGTGCAGGAGACCCGACAGCGGCGCCATCAGGCGGAGCACGCCGGTCGGCATCCGCAGCGGCGAGAGTCCATGGCCGCCGAGGCGGGCCGCGAGCTCGAGTGCGTCGATCAGCCGGACCGGATCGCCGTCGAGCACATAGGCCTCACCGGCGCGGCCTCGGTCGACGAGGGCCACGAGGCCGTCGGCGAGGTCGTCGACGTGGATGAACGCGAGCCCGACCTGGGCGAGCGCGATGTACGCGAGCCGGCCGCGGAACGCTCCGTCCAGCTGCCCTCCGACCGCGGAGTGGTCCCCCGGACCGTAGACCTGCCCCGGCATCCCGATGACGATCGGGGCTCCCTTCGCGATCCGGTCCTCGGCGGCCAGGTGGGCTCGGTACTTCGTCTCGTCGTACCAGCTGAGGAAGCCCTCGGTCGGATCGCGTCGGTAGGTCTCGTCGACGATCGCCCCGTGCGTGTCCCCGAAGACGTTGACGGTCGAGACGTAGACGATCCGGGTCGCGCCTGCGGTCACGGCCGCGTCGAGGACCCGACCGGTGGCGCCGACGTTCGAGTCCTCCATCGCCGCGCGCTCGCTCGCCGCGATGCCGACCCGGTACGACCCTGCACCGTGGATCACGGCGTCGGCGCCGGTCATCAGTCCGACGAGCTCCGCGCTCGACGACAGGTCTGAGGCGACCAGGCGGCAGCCGAGCTTGGCGATGCCGCGGGCGCGGTCGGGGTCGCGGACCGCTGCCACGACCTCGTCCCCGCGAGCACGAAGCCGGCGAACGACCGCCCCGCCGACGAACCCGGCCCCGCCGGTGACGAAGATCCGCATCGGCTGCCGGCCCACGGTGCCGGGGTCGTCCCGCCCGGTCACGGGCCCCCTCGCTCGACCTGCTGCGCCGGGCTCGTGGCGCGCCGCCGGATCGTCCGGCAGGTCCGGATCGTCCTGCGGTTCCGGATCGTCCTGCGGTTCCGGATCGTCGCGCGTCCCCGGCTCAGAACAGCGCCGTGTCGGGCCCGACGGCCTCCAGCCAGGCCTTGATCGTCCGGAGGAATGCCGCACCCCCGGCTCCGTCGTTGGCGCGATGGTCGAGGCCGAGGACCATGTTCATGATCGGGCGGATCGCGATCGAGTCGCCGGTCGGCGATTCGACCACGACGGCGCGCTTGGTGATCGCCTCCATCGTCAGGATGCCGACCTCGGGCACGTTGATGATCGGCATGGTCATGTTCGATCCGAGCCAGCCGGTGTTGTCGATCGTGAACGTGCCGCCGCCGAAGTCGTCCAGCCGGAGCCGGTTCGCCCGGGCCCTGGCGGCCACATCCGCGATGGCGCGATTGAGACCGGCGATCGACAGGCCGTCGACGTCGCGGATGACCGGCACGATCAAGCCGTCGTCGACGGCGACCGCCACCCCGACGTTGATCCGGCGCTTGGCGAGCAGCCCGGCCTCGGTCCAGTGGGCGTTGAACTCGGGATGGCGACGAAGCGCCTCGGCGCTCGCCTTGACGACGAACGGGACATAGCTCAGCGACAGGCCCTCGCGCGCCTGGAAGTCGCGCTTGGCCGACTCCCGCAGGCGGACGAGGGACGCCGCGTCGACCTCCATCGAGACGTAGGCGTGGGGGACGCTCAGCGACCTGGTCATCTGGGCCGCGATCCCCTTGCGCATCTGGGTCATCGGGACGAGGACCTCGTCGGCCCCCTCCGGGAAGACGACCGAGGAGGTCGGCGCGGCTGCCGGCTGCCGAGCGGACGCCGAGGCCGGCGCCGGCGCGATCGCCCCGCCGGCGGAGGTCGGCGCGTCGTCGGCGCCGCCCGAGGCCGACGAGGGTCGGGCCGCAACGCTCGTGGACTGCGCGCCGACCGGCCGACCGGTCCGGACGGCTTCGACATGGTCGATGACATCCTCGCGGGTGATCCGACCCCCGCCGCCGGTCCCGACGATCTGGCCGGCGGTCAGCCCGTGCTCGCGAAGGAGTCGTCGCACGGCCGGGGTCATCCGGGCGTCCGGGTCGCCGACGACTGGCGCCGCGGAGGCCGCCATGGGGACGGCCGTCGGGGCAGGGTCGGTGGGACGTTCGTCGGAGCCGGCCGGGCCGTGGGCCGAGCCGGCTCCGTCCGAGGGGCTCGTCGACGCGTGCGCCGGACCGCCGGTCCCGACAGCGGCGCTGGTCCCGTCGGCGGCGCCGGCCGGTCCGGTCGAGGACGGTGCCGTCGCGGCCGCTGGCGCGGCGGCCGGTGCCGTCGCGGCCGATGGCGCGGCTTCCGACCCCGCCGGTGCCGATGCGGCAGGTGCATCGGCGGTCTCGATGATCGCGATCTCGGCGTTGTTCGGGACCGTGGCGCCTTCCTCGACGAGGATCTGCGTGAGCGTACCTTCGAACGGGGACGGGACCTCGGCGTTGACCTTGTCCGTGATGACCTCGAGCAGGGGCTCGAACTTGGCGACGTGGTCGCCCGGCTGCTTGAGCCACTTCCCGATCGTCCCCTCGGCAACGCTCTCACCGAGCTGGGGCATCGTCACCTTGGCCACAGGTCCGTTCCTCCTCAGCGGGCTGGCGTGTTCGAGCTGCCGCTTGTTCGTCGATGGTCGCACCGAGCCCGTCGGTCGTTCGTAGTGTCGCCCATCCGGGCCAGCGGCGCGCACGACATCTTGCGGCCGGGTCGTGCCGGGCGCCGGGCCCGGCGCCCCGCCCACCGTGCTGCGTACCATGCGGCGATGACGCGCTGTCGACTGGGAGTCATCGCCGGGGCGACGCGATCGTGACCGGCTTCGGTCGCCTGCTGGCCGTCCGGCCCGACGAGGCGCGGCTCGTCGGACGGATGGCCATCCTGTTCGCGACCATCGAGGCGGCCCGGGGCGTGGGTGAGATCGGTGCCGATACGCTGGTCCTCGGTCAGCTGGGTGCCGCCGCCCTGCCGTACCTGTACGTCGTCCTCGGGATGCTGAGCCTGGTGGCGGCGCTGGCGTTCGGCGCCGCGGTCGGGCGGCTCCGGCGGCGTCCCCTGTTCGTGGCGATCTTCCTGGTCGTCGCCGCCGTCCTGGTCGCCGAGCGGGTCGTCCTGGTGAGCGGCGCGGCGTCCATCCTGCCGCTGATGTGGCTGACCGTGTACGTCGCCGGGGCGCTCATCGCGACGCTGATCTGGGCGCTGGCGGGCTGGGTGTTCGACGCGCGCCAGGCGAAGCGCCTCTTCCCGCTGCTCGCCAGCGCCGCGATCCTCGGCGGGGCTGCCGGGATGCTCGCGGCCGGCCCGATCGCCCAGATCGCGAGCGCCGACGACCTCGTCCTCGTCCAGGCGGGCCTCCTCGCGATCGCCGCGGTCCTGACCGCCGATGTCAGCCGATCCGGCAAGACGAGCCGGAAGCGCTCACCGACGTCGTCGATCGTCCGTGAGCTGCGGGTCGGTGCCGACTACGTCAGCGGATCCTCGCTGATGCGCCTGGTCGCGGTCGCCTATGTCCTGTTCGCGGTCCTCCTGTTCTCCGTGTCGTACCCGTTCCTACGGGCGATGAGGGCGGCGTTCCCGTCCGAGGCCGATCTCGCGACGGCCCTCGGGTTGCTGTCGGCCGCGGTGACCGTCCTCTCCTTCGTCGTCGCCCTGGCCCTCGCGAATCGCCTGTACGCGCGGTTCGGGATCGCGGTCGTCGTCCTCGCCCTCCCCGTGGTCTACGTGGCCGGTTTCGGCGTCTGGCTGGTGCGGTTCACGCTCGCGACAGCGGTCGGCTTCCGGTTCGCCCAGCAGGTGACCCAGCGCGGTCTGTCGAACGCCGCCTGGAGCGCGTTCTACAACGTCGTGCCGAGCGAGCGGCGCGCCCAGGTCCTGGCGTTCATGGACGGCGTGCCCGGCCAGGTCGGCATCAGCCTGGCCGGCCTGCTCCTCCTCGCCGCGGGGACGTTCCTGGACCAGACCGCGACCTTCGTGATGGGCGCCGTCGCCGCGGTGGCCGTCCTCGCGGTCGTGCTCCGCATCCGCCGGGCCTATGCCGCGAGCCTGGTGCGGACCCTCCGCGATGGGCTGGCGGAGCAGCTCCTGGAAGGTGGACCGGGACTGGTGACCCTGACCCACGACCCGGAGGTGGTGGCGACCCTGGTCGCCGGCCTGTCCGAGCCGAACCCCGGGGTCCGCCAGCTGTCCGCGGAGCTCCTCGGACGGCTCGGTGCGACCGAGTCGAGCGATCGGCTGACCGGCGCACTGCGCGATCCGGATCCCGGCGCCCGGCTCGCGGCGAGCCGGGCGCTCGACTCGCTGGGGCGACCGATCGACGAGGCGCACATCGCACAGCTGGCTGCCGACGACGACCCTCGGCTGCGGGCCGAGGCGGCCCTGGCGCTCGAACGGGCGGGCGATCCCATCCGGTCCGGGTCGATCCTCGCGGCGCTCGCGACGAGCGAGAGCGCGACCGATCGGATCGCGGCGCTGGCGATCGTCGCGCGCTCGACGGCGACACCTCCCGACGCGTGCCGGGCGTGGGTCGATCGCGGCCTGGCCGATCCCCTCGCCGACGTCCGCGCCGCGGCGATCGACGCAGCGCTGTCGAAGAACAGCGGGATCCTCGACCCGCTGCCGATCCTCGTGGTGGGTCTCGACGATCCGGCGTCATCCGTTCGCATCGCGGCCGCGCGCGGGCTCGGCGCTCGAGGGGCGCCGGGCCGGGAACGGGCCCTCGACGCGCTGGCGAACGGATCGGAGCGCGCCCAGGAAGCGGCCCTCGTGGCGCTCGAGTATCACGGTGTCGAGGCGCACTCGGAGCTCGTCGGCTGGGCGCTCGGCCAGGTCGACCTGGCGCTCACCGCCCGTCGCCAGAACGACAGCCTGTCGGGTGCCACCGACGGCGAGGTGCTCGGGTTCCTTCGCTTCGTCCTCGGAGCTCGCGAGGCGCGGATCGAGCGTCGACTGGCCCACGTCCTGGCGATCCTGAGCGCCCCCGATGACGCGGCCCTCGTCGAGCGTTCGCTCAGGTCGGACGACCCCGAGACGCGCGCCGTCGCGATCGAGGCGCTCGACACGATGGGCGACCGACGACTCGCCAAAGCGGTGGTGGATCTCCTCGAGGGCGAACCGGAGGGACGCCCGTCCGATACAGTCGAGACGCTACGCGTCCTCGCCGGCGATTCGGACCCCTGGGTCGGCCGGCTGGCCGCGACGGTGCTCGCGGAACGAGGTGATCCGATGCCCGATACCACCGGCACGCTCGACGGGATCGAGCGGATGCTGCTCCTCCGCCGCGTGCCCCTGTTCGGCCGACTGGAGCCCGAGGACCTGCAGCGGATCGCCGCCGGCGCATCCGAGCACCTGTATCCGGCGGGCGAAGCCATCGTCCGCGAGGGGGATCCTGACGACGAGCTCGTCGTCATCATCGACGGGACGGTCCGCGTCGTGCGCGCGGACGGCACGGTCATCCGCTCCTACGGCCCTGGTGATCACATCGGCGAGCTGGCCGTCCTCCGCGAGCGGCCGCGCGCGGCCACCGTCGTCGCCGACCCACCGGCCGTTCGGGGGCTCGTCATCAGCGGCATCGGCCTCAAGGCCATCCTCCGCGAACGACCCGAGGCCGCGATGGCCATGCTGGCCACGCTCGCCGAGCGCCTCGGCACGCAGTAGCCTCGGGCGATGAGCGGGCGACCCGTCGATGCCCTGACGCTCCCCATCGGGACGGTCACGTTCCTGCGGACCGACGTCGAGGGCTCGATGGCGCTCGCTCGGACGCTCGGCGATCGGTGGGATGCGCTCAACGGCACCCACCTCGGGTTGATCCGGGCCGCGATCGACGCGAATGGCGGGGTCTGCGTGCGGACCGAGGGCGACGCGGTGTTCGGCGCCTTTCCGGAGGCCGGCGCGGCCGTCGATGCGGCGGTCGAGGCCCAGCGTGCCCTCGCCGGGCACGACTGGCCGGCCGGCGTCGACGTCCGGGTGCGGATGGGCCTCCACACGGGCGAAGCCCATCTCGCAGGCGATGACTACGGTGGGTTCGACGTCAATCGGGCCGCCCGGATCTCCGCGGCGGCTCACGGAGGGCAGATCGTCCTGTCCGAGGCGACCCGGGCACTCACCGCGGGGCGGCTGCCCTCGGGCGTGGTGGTTCGGGATCTCGGCCGGCACGCTCTCAAGGACGTTCCCGATCCCGAGCAGCTCTATCAGCTCGACGTCCCTGGTCTACGGACGGACTTCCCACCCCTCCGGACGTCGAGTCCGACCGACGGCAATCTGCCCATTCGGTTGACGAGCTTCATCGGCCGGCAGACCGACCTCGACGAGCTCGATCGGCTGTTCGACACGAGCCGGCTGGTGACCCTGACCGGACCCGGCGGCATCGGCAAGACGAGCCTGGCGATCGAGCTCGCTCGGCGCAGATCCGTCCGCACCCAGGACGGCGCCTGGTTCGTCGCACTGGACACGGTCGACGACCCGGCGCAGATCGCGTCGACGATCGCCCGAACGCTCGGCCTGTTCGACGGTCCAGACCGGCCGGCCGCCGACGCCTTGCCGCGCTTCCTGGCGGAACGATCCCCTCTCCTCGTGCTCGACAACTTCGAGCACCTGCTCGAAGGGGCCACTGACGTGTCGACCATCCTCCGCGCCTCACCGGGCACGCGGATCGTCGTCACCAGTCGCGCGCCCCTCCACATCGCCGGTGAACAGGACTATCCCGTCCGGTCGCTCAGTGAGGACGAACCGTTCGACGGGCCCGCCGTCGGGCGAGCGGACGGCGGTGGCGTCGCGTCGGACCGCTTGTTCGTGGAACGCGCCCGAGCGGTTCGTCCTGGATGGGAGCCCGGGGATGAGGCCGCGACGGTGCGCGAGATCTGCGACCTGCTCGACGGGCTCCCGCTCGGGATCGAGCTCGCCGCAGCCCGGATCGCCCTGCTCCCCCTCGGAGCGATCCGCGATCGGCTCGCCGCCCACCTCCCCCTCCCCGGGACGGCCCCACGGGACGCGCCCGGCCGTCAACGCACCCTCGATGGCGCGATCCGCTGGAGCCACGATCTCCTGCCGGCTCGGCAGCAGCGCCTCCTGCGCCGGCTCGCGGTGTTCGAGGGTGGGTTCGACCTCGACCAGGTCCCGGCCGTCGCCGCGACGAGCGGGGAGGCGACCGACGCACTCGTCGACGACCTCGTCGCGCTCGTCGACCAGAGCCTGGCGACGGGTCGGTCGGTGCCCGGTCGAGGGCTGGGCGTCCGGTTCGGACTCCTCCGGACGATCCAGTCGTTCGCCCTCACCGAGCTCGCGGCGTCCGGCGAGGAGTCCGATGCGCGCCGACGGCATGCCCTGGCCTATCTCGCGCTGGCCGAGGAGGCCGCGCCGGACCTGGCGGCGTCGCAGGGAATGTGGCTCGACCGCCTTGCGATCGACGACGCGAACCTCCGCTCGGCCATGCGCTGGTCGATCCAGGCAGGCGATGCGCCGACGGCCCTGAGAATTCGGCGCCGCGCTCTGGCGGTTCTGGCAGATCGACGGCCATCTGGCGGAGGGTCACGACCTGATGGACGCGGCCCTCGCCGTGCCCGGCGCCGAGGCGCCGACGCGCGAACGGCTGGCTGCCCTCGCCGCAGCGGGCGGGGTCGCCTACTGGCAGGCCAATTCCGCGACCGCCCGCCGCTATTACGAGGACCAGCTGGGCCTCGCGCGCAGGCTGTCCGATCGGCCGGCCGAGGCGGATGCGCTGTTCAATATCGCGCACACCCAGTTCATCGAGGGCGACGGCGCCTCAGCGATGACCACCATGCTTCAGGCGGCGACCGTCTACCAGGAGCTGGACGATCGGCGAGGCCTCGCCCGGATCGAGTGGGCGCGCGGGACGGTGCTGATGGCGCGCGGGGCGCCTCAGGCAGCGCTCGAGATCTTCGAAGCCGCGCTGATCCGGCTCGAGGAGCTCGGCGACGAACCCTATCGCGGCATGGCGATGGGGAGCATCAGCTGGGCCAACCTCGCGATCGGAGATCTCCGCGAAGCATTCCGCTGGACGGTCCGCGCCCTGGTCCAGGTGGTGGCGCTCCGCGACGTGACCTCGGCGACGGTCAGCCTCCAGGTCGCGGCGATCCTCGCGATCGACTCCGGGTATGCGGAGGAGGGCGCCGTGGTCATCGGAGCGTTCGAGGCACTGTGCGAGCGCTATGGCGTCCGTCCCCCGGCGGGTCTCGACCGGATGATCCGGTCTCAGGACCCGCTGGCCCGAGCCACCGGGGTGCTGGGTCCGGCAGCGCTCACGACCGCGCTCGAGCGCGGCTCGCGGATGGGTCTCCAGGAAGCGATCGATCTCATCATCGCGGTGGCCGATCAGGTCGACGGCGCTCAGTAGGCCGCCAGCTTGCGGATCCCGGCGGCGATCTTCTCGGGGTCGACCATGAACCAGTCCTCGAGGACGTGGTTGTAGGGGACGCCCGGGACGTCCGGACCGGCGATCCGGGTGACCGGGCCATCGAGGTAGTCGAAGGCCTCCTCGGCCACGATCGCCGCGACCTCGGCGCCGTACCCGCCGAAGCGGTTGTCCTCGTACGCGATCAGGCACTTGCCGGTCTTGCGCACCGACGTGAGGACGGTGTCCTTGTCGAGCGGCCGGAGCGTCCGCAGGTCGACCACCTCGACGCTGATCCCCTCCTCCGCGACCCGGTCTGCCGCCTCGAGTGCGTAGTGCGCCATCAACCCGTAGGCGATGACCGTGACCTGCGAACCGGGGTGGGTCACCCGGGCGCGACCGAGCGGCACGACGAACTCCCCGTCCGGGACCTCGCCACGGACCGAGCGATACATCTTCTTGTGCTCGAAGAACAGGACCGGGTCCTCGTCGCGGATCGCGCTCCGGAGCAGGCCGCGAGCGTCGTGCGGGGTCGACGGGACGACCACCTTGAGCCCCGGGACGTGGGTGAAGAAGGCCTCCACGGATTGTGAGTGGTAGAGCGCCCCGTGGACGCCGCCGCCGTACGGCGCCCGGATCGTCAGCGGCACCCCGACCGTGTTGTTCGATCGGTAGCGCATCCGGGCCGCCTCGGACACGATCTGGTTGAACGCCGGATGGATGAAGTCGGCGAACTGGATCTCGGCGACCGGTCGCAGCCCGTTGACGGCGGCGCCGATCGAGGCGCCGACGATCATCGACTCCGTCAGCGGCGTATCGATGACCCGGTCGTCGCCGAACTCCGCCCACAGCCCGTCGGTCGCCAGGAACACCCCGCCCTTCCGGCCGACGTCCTCGCCCAGGACGATGACCCCCTCGTCGCGACGCATCTCGAGGGCGAGCGTGTCCCGGATCGCCTCGATGAACGTCATCAGGGCCATCAGCCGTGCCCCTCGTCGCCGAATCCCCACGGCGGAGGTGTCTCGGCCGGCCAGTCCTCGGCATAGACCCAGCGCATCGCCGTCGACGGGTCGGGGTCGGGCTCGGCCTCGGCGAACTCGGTGGCATCGTGGACGACGGCCTCGATCTCGGCCGACAGCGACGCCTCGATCGCCTCGGTCAGGACGCCGGCCGCGCGGAGCTGGTCGCGGAAGTGCGGCAGGGCGTCCCGACCCTTCGAGGCCGCCAGCTCCTCGTCGGAGCGGTACTTCGTCTGCTGGTCGTCCGACGAGTGGCCGGTCAGCCGGATCACCTTGGCCTCGATGAGGGTCGGGCCGTCACCCGCCCGGGCACGGGCGACCGCGGTCCGGGCGGCCGCATAGCAGGCGAGCACGTCGCTGCCGTCGACCACGACGCCCGGGATCCCGTAGCCGGCGGCCCGCATCGCGACGTCCGGGACGGACACCTCCATGGCCGCCGGGACGCTGATGGCGTAGCCGTTGTTCTCGACCAGGAAGATGAACGGAAGCCGATGGATCGCCGCGAAGTTGAGGGCTTCGTGGACGTCACCCTGGTTGGACGACCCCTCGCCCATCGCCGTGAGCGCGACCTGGCCGGTCCCGCGGATCTTCGCCGCCAGGGCGATCCCCACGGCGTGCAGGATCTGGGTGGCGACCGGCGAGCTGACCGACAGCAGGTTGTGCCGACGGTCGCCGTAGTGGCCGGGCATCTGGCGACCGCCGGACGACGGGTCGCTGGCCTTGGCGTACTGGGCGAGCATGATGTCGCGAGCGCTCATCCCGAACGTCATGCACATCGCGATCGAACGGTAGAACGGGGCGATCCAGTCGTGCCCGCGCTGGAAGGCCCACGTCACCCCGACCTGGGCGCCTTCGTGGCCCTGGCCGCTGATGACGAACGGGATCCGTCCGGCGCGATTGAGGATCCACATCCGCTCGTCGACCGCGCGAGCGAGCGCGACCATCCGGTACATCCCGATCAGGTCGTCGTCCGACAGCCCGAGGTCCGCTCCGAGGCGACCGGCCGGAGCCTTCGCCTTGGTCGGATCGGTGGCCGTCATCGTCGCCTCCGTGGGGCTCGACCGTCTCCGGTCAGAAGTGGATCGCTCGTCCGTCGACGGCCAGGGCGGCCTCGCCGAGCACCTCGGACAACGTCGGATGCGGGTGCGTCGCTCCGCCGATCTCGCCGGGTGTGGCCTCGAGCTCGAACGCCAGCGAGGCCTCCGCGATCAGGTCGGTGGCATGCGGTCCGATGATGTGGACCCCCAGGGTATCCCCGTTCTCGGTGTTGCCGATGACCTTGGCGAACCCTTCGTGCTCGCCGCCGATGACCGCCTTGGCGATCGCCTGGAACGGGACCTTGCCGACCTTGTACGGCAGGCCACGCTCCTGGCACTGCTGCTCGGTCAGGCCGATCGAGGCGATCTCCGGCCGGCAGTAGGTCGCCCGCGGCTGCTGGACGTAGTCGATCTCGTGGACATCCGGGTCGCCCGCGATCGTATGGGCGGCCACCAGCCCCTCGTGCCCCGCGGTGTGGGCGAGCCACAGCCCGCCGACGATGTCACCGATCGCGTAGACGTGCGGCTCACGGGTACGCATCCGTCCATTGACCTTGATGACGCCCTTGTCGACCTCGACCTTGGTCGTCTCGAGCCCGATATCCTCGAGGTTCGCCGCTCTGCCCGTCGCGACCAGCATGACCTCGGCCGCGACCTCCTCGGCGGCTCCGCCCTCCGGCCCGGCCTCGAGCCGGACGCCCGTCTTGCCGACCTTGACCTTGGCGGCGTCGAACCGGGCGCGGGTGACGACCTTGATCCCCCGACGCGTGAAGCTCCGTTCGAGCAACTGGCTGACCTCGCGGTCCTCGAGCGGGACGATCGCCGGAAGGTATTCGAGCAGGGTGACGTGGGTGCCGATGTCGGCGAAGAAGCTGGCGAATTCGACCCCGACGGCGCCGCCGCCGATGACGACCAGGCTGGCCGGAGCATCGTCGCGACGGAGGATGTCGTCCGAAGTCACGATCCGCACCCCGTCGGGGACCAGGCCCGGCAGGCTCTTGACCCGGCTGCCGGTGGCGATGATGACGTCGGTCGCCTGCAGGATGCGCTCCCCGCCGGCTCCGGGCGTGCCGTCCTCACCGGCCTGGAGGACGCGGATCCGTCCGGGCCCTTCGAGCCGGCCGCGTCCCTGGACCCAGGTCACCTTGTTCTTGGTGATGAGGCTCTTCAGGCCGGTCCACATCCGCTTGACGACCTGGTCGCGCCGCTGGGCCATGACCGCGTAGTCGACGGTCGGCTCGCCGGGCAGGACTACGCCGTAGTCCTTGAGGTGCCGTGCGCGGTTGACGGCCTCGGCCAATTCGAGCAGAGCCTTGGTCGGGATGCACCCGCGATGGAGACAGGTCCCGCCGATCTTGTCCTCGTCGACGAGGGCCACGCGGAGGCCGAGCTGGGCGGCCCGGAAGGCGGCCGAGTAGCCGCCGGTGCCCGCGCCGAGGACGACGAGGTCGAAGTCGTTGGAAGAGCCGACGGCCATGGGTCTGACGGGCCTCAGGGATGCGGAGGGGGCAGCGGCCGGACGGCGGCGCGGATCACCGCCGGATGGTACGCGCCGGGTCGCACACGGCGCAAACGGAGGCCGGGACCGAAGGCCGCCGACCCGGTGCTATGCTGCCGCTCGGGCGCTCCAGGCCGAGCCCCGCGGCGGCGCCACGGAGGTCACCCGTCGAGCCGATGCAGCCCATCACCGCGATCGTCCTGATCGCGCTCGCCTACGTGATCGGGTCGATCCCCTTCAGCGTCATCGTCTCGCGGTTGACCGGTGCTCCCGACCCCCGGACGATCGGATCGGGCCGGACCGGCGGCACGAACGCCCTCCGCGCGATGGGCCCGAGATGGGCGCTGGTCGTGGTCGCCGGGGACTTGGCCAAGGGCGCCGTGCCGGTCCTCATCGCCCGAGCGGTCTCGGGCGGGGAACCGGCCCTCGAGGCCGCCTGCGCGGTCGCCGCGGTCATCGGCTCGGCGAGGTCGATCTTCCTCCGCTTCCACGGCGGGCGCGGGGTCGCGACGGGCGTCGGCACGATGCTCGTGATCCAGCCGATCGCGGTCCTGCTGGCGGCGCCGGTCTTCATCGGGGTGATCCTGATCACCCGGTACGTGTCGCTCGGATCGCTGCTCGGCTCGGCGGCGATGATCCCGGCGGTCGTCCTCGTCTTCCTCGTCGTCAACGGGACCGTCCCGCCGGCCTACCTCATCTATGCGGTCGTCGGTGCCGCGGTCGTCTGGATCGCCCACGCCGACAATATCGATCGGCTCCTCCACGGGACCGAGCGCAAGTTCGACCTGGGGATGCTCGCCGGTCGCGGTCGCGGCGGCGCCTGACGAAGCTGCCGGCGGCGTCTCCCCCGGCTGCCTGACGTATCATCGAACGACCATCGGAGGCGAGACACGGGTCTGCTGCCACGGATGCCGGCAAAGGGGCGGGTCCGCCCGCACGGAGCGGCAGGCCATTCGACCTTAGCCGGACGACACCGTAGGTCGCCACTCTTGGTCAAGTGTGCGGGCGTGGACCCGCGAGCACGCGAGCTGATCCCGGAGGAGTAGCGCCATGGCAGACGATCGGGTCGTTCTAGCGTTCTTCGCAGATGAGGCAGCCGCGGACGACGCGGTCGAGTCGCTGAAGGCCTGGGACAAGGCGGACGACGACATCAAGCTCAACGCGATCGGCGTCCTCGTCCTCGACGACCAGGGCCATATCAAGACCCACAAGCTCGGCAAGCGCAGTGTCGGCAAGGGTGCCGGGATCGGCCTCGTGCTGGCGGTGATCGCCCCACCGACCCTGCTCGCCGGGGTCATCGGCGGCGGGCTCCTCGGTGCCTTTCACCACAAGGGCCTCGGCTTCAACGCTGCGGACCGCGCCAGGATCGCGGCCGACCTCACCGGCGGTAAGGCCGCCGTCGGCGTCCTCGCTAACTATGCCCAGTCCGTAGCCATCCTCGACAAGCTCACCGAGCTTGGTGGGGTCGCCGAGGTCCACGAGGTGACCGAGGAGGCCGTTGCCGAAGTCGCCGAGGCCGCGCCGGCCGTTGAGGTCGCCGAGGTCGCCGCGGGTGACGATCTGTCGATCCTCGACGGGATCGGCCCGGACTACGCGGCCTCGCTGAAGGCGGCGGGCGTGACCACGTTCGCCAAGCTCAGTGAGATGACCCCCGAGGCCATCGCAGACGTGCTGGCGAAGGCGGGCACGCCGTTGATCGCCGGCCATGACGCGAGCACCTGGCCCCGCCAGGCCAAGCTCGCCGCCGCTCAGGACTGGTCCGCACTGAGGCGCTACATCGACTCCACCAAGAAGGCAGCCGTCGGGTAGGCCTCAAGCCGGCGGCACAGCCGCCCCGAATCGAACGACCCGGTCCGAAACGTTTCGGACCGGGTCGAACAGTCTTGGGAGCCCGGGGTCAGCGGGCCGTTGCCGCGATGCGGTCGGAATCGGCCACAAGCTGGGAGGGCGGCCGGGGACTGGCGGCCTTGAGGTCGACGCCGTGGATCGCCTTGACCCGCTCGAGGAACCAGGTCGTGAACGGGTCGGTGGCATTCATCAGCTGCCCGAACGCCCGGCCCGGGTCGTCGCTCTCGATCGTGACGATCACCTGGTCGCCCTTGGGGCTCGGCTGGAGGAACGTGCGTTCGTGCACGCCGACCCGTTGGCGCGACGCCGAGAACTCCTGGCGACGAGGACCGTTGAGCTCCTCCATCCAGGTCCGCCACTCGGCGGTCTTTCCGGGAAGGATCGGGTAGGTGACGGCCATCAGCGACATGCGAGTCTCCTTCCGATCTCGGCAGACGACCGAGACCCTCGTCGGCGTCCCAGCGACCGGTTGTCGCGATGCGGGAGGAGCCGACGAACCGAAGGGTCGCCGACTCGACATGAAGGGACGATGAAGAACCCGCGGACCCGGGGATCGAACGACCCGGTCCGAACGTGTCGGGCCGGGTCGGACGCGTCTTCGTCAGGGTCGAGTGATCGCGCTCAGGCAGCGCTTTCGGCGTCGTCCATGCCGAACGCCGCCTTGACCTCGGTCGTGCTCAGGTACCACAGGATCAGGACCGGCAGGATCGCCATCCCGAAGCCGATGCCGCTCCCGGGGAACTGGAAGAATGCGAGGACGGCCTCGAAGAGCGCGAAGCCCGCGATGATCATCGCGAAGAGCCGTGCCCAGGGCTGGAGCGCCCATAGACCGCCCGCCGCGAGGAGCCAGACGATGCCGGTGACGATGGCCAGCCAACCCCACAGTCCGACGTGCTCGAAGGCCGGCAGGTCGCCGAGCGCCCCGAACCAGTCGAAGCCGAGGACCCGCAGGCCGAAGAACAGGTAGGCGAAACCGGCGAGCGCCGCGAAGAAGCCAAGGATCGAGATCAGGATCGGCGGGTTCTTCATCCCGGGTGTTCCTCCATGCGTCGATGCGTGCCGTATGCGTTCGATGGGCACCGTGCGCAGCCTACCTCACCGCGCAAGGGGCCTCGTGCGAGGCGCCGGGCGGTGCTGCCGAGAATCGAACGACCCGGTCCGAACGTGTCGGGCCGGGTCGGACGCGATCGTCAGAGACGAGCGACGGGGTCAGCCGCCGCGCATGCTCCGGAAGCAATCGCTGCAATAGACGGGCTTGCCGCTGGTCGGGCGGAACGGGACCTGGGCATCGCGACCGCAGTTGCTGCACGTCGCGGTGAACATCTCCCGCGGACCGCGGTCGCGCGAGCCGTAGCTGCTGCTTCCGCCGCCGTAACCACCACCGCCGTTGCCACCGGCGCTGTACGAGCCGCCGGCGCCGTAGCCACCGGAGCTGTACCCACCGCCGGAATCGGCGTTCCGAGCTGCCTTACGGCTGGCCCGACAGCTCGGGCAGCGGCGCGGCTCGGTGAAATTGCGCTGAGCGTAGAAATCCTGCTCGCTGGCAGTGAAGACGAACTCCTGACCGCAATCGGCGCAGGTCAGGTTCTTGTCGTTGTACACCTAAACGAAAACTCCTCTTTGTAGCCGCGCGATCCGTCGGTTTCTCGCGTCAGCCGTGAGAGGAGTCGGTCGTCGTGCTACGGGCTCTGGTCACGGCCCAGCCGTGACATTTGACCGTCGGAGTGTAGGCCCT
Organism: uncultured Chloroflexia bacterium; assembly: GCA_963781845.1. GTDB lineage: Bacteria > Chloroflexota > Limnocylindria > Limnocylindrales > CSP1-4 > Chersky-267. Next base: position 402,915 of record CAWAHN010000009.1, read on the forward strand.
CCCCTACGGCCTGTATAGGGGTGAAAATGGTCCCATCGAATCCGGCTTCGTGCTCCGGTCCGGTGGTCGAGATGCGGCGACTCATCCCCTCGGCGAGGCGATAGCTCGGTGCGGGGACCCACCAAGACGAGGCAGAGGCCGCCGGTCTGACAAGGACCCACGTCCGGGTGCGCCGCCGCGGGCGAGGGCCTGCCTGACACCCCCGATAGCACGGGCATTCTTACGAGGCGGGGTTGCGGTCCACATCCATGCCGCACGGCGCTCGCGGTGCCCGTTTGGGGTCCGCTCCAGCAATGACCGTTCTATCTGCGCACCCGGGAGGCTCTTCGAAGGCAGGATCGCGTCAGAAGGGTCGTTCCTAGTCATGGTGGTGATACGGCGCCGGTCTGGACCGGCCTGAAGCCGTCAGGAACCCCGCCCGACGCCGCGCGTCCGACGCCGCGCGTCCGACGCCGCGCGTCCGGACCGACGCCGCGCGCTCGCCGGGACCGACGCTCGTCAGGCGTCCCGCTCGATCCAGCTCCGGGATCGCTCGACGGCGCGGTGCCAGCCGCGGAGCAGCCGGTCGCGACGATCGGTCGTCATCGCCGGTACGAACCGCCGGTCGATCTCCCGCTCAGCGGCGAACTCACCGGGTGAGCCCCACCAGCCGACCGCCAGCCCGGCCAGCGCCCCTGCCCCGACGGCGGTGGTCTCGACCTGGACCGGCCGCTCGACCGGGACCTCGAGCAGGTCGGCCTGGAACTGGCAGAGGCGATCGTTCCGGGACGCGCCGCCGTCGACCCGCAGGACGTCCAACGTGAGCGAGGTGTCCGCGCGCATCGCCTCGACGACGTCCGAGACCTGGTAGGCCATGGCATCGATGGCGGCCCGGGAGATCTCGGCCAGGCCCGTCCCACGGGTCAGGCCGACGAGGGTGCCCCGGGCATATGCGTCCCAATACGGCGCCCCGAGTCCGACGAACGCCGGCACCAGGTAGACGCCACCGGTATCGGTGACCGTGTCCGCCAGGGCGGCGATCTCGGCGGCGTCCCGGCCGGCCCGCAGCCCGTCGCGCAGCCACTGGACCGCCGCTCCCGCCACGAATGCCGAACCCTCCAGGGCATAGGCGATCGGTCGATCCGGCCCGAGCCGCCACGCGATCGTCGTGAGCAGGCCGCTGGCCGACCGCACCGGTCGCTCGCCCGTGTTCATGACCAGGAACGCGCCGGTCCCGTAGGTGGCCTTCGTGGCGCCCGGTTCGTAGCAGGCCTGGCCGAACGTGGCCGCCTGCTGGTCGCCGGCGCAGCCGGCGATCGGGAACGCGGATCCGAGCAGGCCGGGGTCGGTGGTGCCGTAGACCTCGGACGAGGATCGGACCTCCGGGAGCAGGGCGACGGGAACGCCGACCAGCGCGCACAGCTCCTCGTCCCACGCACCGCGGTGGATGTCGAAGAGGAGGGTCCGGCTGGCGTTGGACACGTCGGTCGCGTGCACCCGGCCGCCCGTCAGCCGCCAGATCAAGAACGAATCGACGGTCCCGAACGCGAGCTCGCCGCGCTCGGCGCGGACGCGTGCCCCGGGGACCCGATCGAGGATCTCCGCGATCTTGGGGCCGCTGAAGTACGCATCGACGGGAAGGCCCGTCCGCGCCTCGAACAGGGAGGCATGGCCCGCCGCGCGCAGGGCATCACAGCGCGGGGCGGTCACCCGGCTCTGCCAGACGATGGCGTTGCCGATCGGCCGACCCGTCGCCCGCTCCCACACGATCGTCGTCTCACGCTGGTTCGTGATCCCGACCGCGGCGACGCTCGACGGCTCGACGCCCGACTCGGCCAGCACGCGCCGGGCGCTCTCGAGCTGGGTCGACCAGATCGCCTCCGGGTCGTGTTCGACCTCCCCGGGCGCGGGGAAGACCTGCGGCAGCTCCGCCGAGGCCGTCGCGCGGATCCGACCGTGCCGATCGAGCAGGATCGCCCGCGACGACGTCGTGCCCTGGTCGAGCGCCAGGATGACGGGCTCCCGCGCGGGGATCATCGCGACGGAGGGGGAACGTCGTACTCGCGGTGCGCCGCAGCCAGGTAGTCGGCGGTCGCGGCCGCGCGGTCGTCGGCGGACCAGCCCAGCTCGGCGGCCATGAGGTCCGCCACCCGCGGCAGGATCGACGCCCCCCGATCCGCGCGTTCCTGGGCGAGCCTGGTGCGCCGCGACAGGACGTCGTCGAGGGTCAGCGCCGCCTCCGACCGGACGGCACGGACCACCTCGACCTCGAGCTGGGCGATGTCCGGTGCCAGCGGCCGAAGGAGATCGAGCTCACGCCCGAGTGCCACGATGTCGGTGGCCTCCGTCCCGTGCCGGTCGACGAGGCGTCGCATCCCGCCGGGGTCCAGGCCCGTCTCCGTCGCCAGGCGGGCGGCGAGGGCGTCGAGCTCGACCCGCGGGGCGGCGCCGAGCAGCGTCAGGTCCGCGGTCGCCGACGGTCGGCTGCGGGCCAGGTCGGTCCCGATCGCCGCGTCGACGGTCTGGGCGGCCATGACCCGATAGGTCGTGTACTTGCCCCCGCCGATCCGGACCAGGCCGTTGGGATCGGTCCGGATGCGGTGCTCGCGGGAGGCCTTGACGGTCGACCCGGGGCGGCCACCGGGGTCGGCCGCCAGCGGTCGCAGGCCGGTGTAGGCACCGACCAGGTCGGACCTCGTGAGATCGATATCGAGCGTGGCGTTGACGTTGCGCAGGATCTCGTCGACCTCGCCGGTCGACGGGACCGGACGGTCGGGCGGTCCGTCGTCGTCGAGGTCGGTCGTCCCGATGACCCAGCGGTCCGGCCACGGGACGAGGAAGCAGACCCGGCCGGGGATCCGGAGGGTCAGCCCGTGGGCGCTCGGGATCCGGTCGCGTGCTACGACCAGGTGGGTGCCACGGCTCGGCCGGATCCGCGCGGCGTCGGCCGCGCCGGGGAACGGACCGTCGGCCCGCCCGGACCAGACGCCGGTCGCATCGACGACCCGATCGGCGAGGACGTCGAACTCGATCCCGGTGAGCTCGTCGCGGACGGTCGCGCCGGCGATCCGGCCGTCGCGCTCGATCGGCCGGGTGGCGGCGACCTTGGTCACCGGGAGCGCTCCACGATCGCGGGCGGTGCGCGCCACGGCCAGCGTGTAGCGGGCGTCGTCCTCCTGCCCGTCGTGATACACGAACGCGCCGCGCAACCGCTCCCGCCGCAGGACCGGTGTCGAATCGAGGGCCTCGTCGATCGACAGGTGACGGTGCCGCCCTCCATCGGACGCGGCCCCGAGCAGGTCGTACAGGGTCAGGCCGGCGTCGAAGAAGGGCCGCGCCAACGGACCGCCGTAGATCGGGAACAGGAACGGTTCGAGCCGGACCAGGTGTGGCGCGAGTCGGAGGAGCCGGCGTCGCTCGGCGAGGGCCTCCCGGACGAGGGTGATCCGGAATTGCTCGAGGTAGCGCAGCCCGCCGTGGATCAGCCGCGACGAACGACCGCTGGTCCCGACCGCGTAGTCGTCACGCTCGACGAGCGCCGCACGCAGGCCGCGACTCGCGGCATCGAGCAGGATGCCCGAGCCGGTGACGCCGCCGCCGATCACCAACAGATCCCATCGTTCAGAGGCGAGCAGCTCGAGGTCGTGCCGTCGCTCGGCCAGGACGGCGGTCATCGGTCTGGCGGTCGACGGACCAGCCGGACCAGGACGAGGGCGGTGCCGACGACGAGGATGGCGATCAGGAGCGGGGTCCGGAACACGATGCGTTGGGCGTCGGCCGGCAGCAGGCTCGTCGCGACCGCCAGGCCGAGCACGAGCCCGACGACGGCGACGGCGACCAGGATGACCTGGCGGAGCCCGACGACCCGCGTCCCCTCAACCACGATCGGCCTCCGGCGGGATGCCGATAGGCGCGACCAGGACACGACCGGCGAGTGCGGCGCCGCGCTTGGTCAGGAGGCCCGTCTTCGGCCGGTGGAAGGTCACGGTCAGGTCGGCCCGGACGGCGGGATCGGACGGCTCGCCGCTGGTCAGGTCGACCGCCGTCGGCGTGTCGACGGCGACGACCGGGACCTGGACCTCGCGCGCCCGGCGGACGAGGTCGACGGCCGACCGGATCGGCTCGCGGAGCGCACCGCGCACACCTGTCCCGAGCAGGGCATCGACGACGACGGCGGCACGCTCGATCCCCTGCGCGACGATCGCGACATCGCGCGAGCTCGCGGCATGGATCCGGTTGACCGCCGGCTCGGCGGCCAGCCGATCCCAGTTCCGGGCGGCCTCGGCGGTCCGCGGCCGGTTCTCCCCGGATACGAGCACGGCGACCACCGACAGCCCCGAGCGCGCCAGCTTCCGCGCTGCGACGAACCCGTCCCCGCCGTTGTTCCCGGGGCCGCACAGGACGAGGATCGGCCCGACCTCAAGGCGGTCCTGATCGGCCGCGACGGCCCGGACCGCAGCCGCGACGGCGACTCCCGCGTGTTCCATCGATCGGCCCGGCGGGACGCCCAGCGCCTGCGCGCGGCGGTCAGCACCGGTCATCGCCTCGGCGCCGATCGGCGCGCGATCGCGGGTCGCCGACCAGCGTCGACCGAGCTCGCGCAGGTCGGCGGTCATGATCGTCGGATCGTCGGCGGGGAGCGGGTCCGCGGTCGACGGCTCGGCGGACGTCTTCACGCCACACAGCGTAGCCGAGTCACCCGCCCGACGAAGCCGGCCGTCAGGCGGGCGGCAGGCGAGCCCGAAACGGTGCGCCGGTTCCGCCCGTCGAGCCGTCATCGGGCACCAGCTCGACCAGGCCTTCGTCGGCGAGCGCCCCGAGCGCCGCCAGGACGGCGGCTCGATCGTGACCTCCGATCGGCTCGCCGAACGCCAGCCAGCCGTCGCCGTCGACCGCCCGAAGACGATCGAGGATGCGCCCGCGCAGCCATCGGTTCGTTCGGTCGAAGGCGATCGCGGGCGACCCGCGGCGCCGAGTAGGGTCCGCGCGGGGCCGATCGGGCGACGACCCGACGGATCCGGCGGGAGCGGGCGCGAACGCGCCAGCGGAGCGGCACAGGCCGGCCACCGGGCAGACGTCGCAGCGCGGGGCACGCGGCCGGCAGACCGTCGAACCGAGGTCCATCAGGGCCGCCGTCCAGTCCCCGGGCCGCTCGACCCGGGCGAGTCGGTCGGCGAGGTCCTGCAGGGCTCGCTCCGTGGGCCGGTGCTCGCCGGCGAAGGCCCGTCCGAGGACGCGCCGGACGTTGGTGTCGACGGCACCGACCGGCAGGCCGTAGGCGATGGAGGCCACCGCCCGGGCGGTGTACGGGCCGACGCCGGGCAGTCGTTCCAGGCCGGCGACGTCGCGCGGGAACCGACCGCCGAGGTCCTCGACGACCATGATCGCGGCACGCCGGAGGTTGACCGCCCGGCGGTTGTAGCCGAGGCCGTGCCACGCCCGGATGACATCCGCCGGGCTGGCGGCTGCGAGCGCCTCGACCGTCGGGAACCGGGCGGTGAACCGTTCCCAGGCCGGTCCGCCGCGGGAGACCTGGGTCTGCTGCAGGATCGTCTCCGAGACGAGGACGAGGTACGGGTCGGTCGGACCGCGGAACGGGAATGTCCGCCCCTCGCGGCGATACCACGCGAGGACGGACCGCCGGAATGCGCCGAGCCGCGCCGTATCGAGCGCGTCCGCGGCTCCGGGCCTCGCCGACCCGACCGCGCGCGCCGCAGCCGCTCGTGTCACAGGCGCTCGGTCGCGTCCGCCCGGCGCCACAGCTCGGCGGCGATCAGGTCGGTCACGAGGGTCTCGACGAGCATCGACGCGGGCAGGCGGTCGGCCGCCTCGTGGCCGATCCCCAGGCTGGCGCCGTCGACGGGTCGACCGATGACGACCAGCCGGCCGCCCCGGTCGCTCACGGCCCGGGCGATCTCGGCGTCGTAGTCGGTCCCGCTGAACAGGATCGCCCGGATGCCGGGGACGGCCGTGTACAGACCGACGTGGAGCCAGTCACCGGCGTCGAAGGCGACCGCCCGGAGCCCGGGACCCTCGCGCATCACGAGCGCCGCCTGCTCGACCGATCCATAGCGGGCGGCGTCCCCGAGGACGTGGAGCTGGTCGGCGCGGTCGAGGAGATCGGCCGCCTGGCCCTGCCACAGCGGTAGCCGGGTCACGAGGTCGTCGGCCGCGGACAACGCCAGGCGTACGGCCGGCGGCACGTAGCCGGACCCGGGGGCGGCCGTGGTCGATCGGTCGGCGAACAGGAGCAGCGAGGCGACCGTGGCCACGTAGGACCGGCACGCGACGCCGCCCGTCTCTTCGGCCTCCAGGAGCGGCACGACCGCCTCGGCGGCCACGGCCAGGGCCGAGTCCGGCCGGTTCGTGATCGCCGCCGCGAGCGCGGACTTGCCCCGATGGCGCTCGACGGCCGCGATGACCTCCGGTGTCGTCCCGGAGCTCGAGATCCCGACGACCGTCAGCTCCGGCGCCGGGGGCGTCGGGTGGGACGTCGACGCCATCTCGACCTCGACCGACAGCCCCCGACCGCGGAGGAAGGTCGCGGCGGTCAGGGCGGCGTAGCGCGAGCTGCCCATCCCGACGAGGAGGATCCGGCCCGAGCGTCCGGCGAGCGCTCGCGCCGGGGCTCTCGGCAGGTCGGCCAGCGGACCATCCAGCCGGCTCATCGCCGTGTCGTACGCAGCGAGGGTCGCGGGCACGCCCAGGGCATCGAGTCGGTAGGCGGCTGCCCGGTCCGCGTCGGTCACGGCGTCCCTGCCCCCTCGATCAGCCGCCGCATCCCGGCTTGCGGCGCCCACAGCCAGTCCGGCACGTACCTGGCCGCGTAGATGAACTCGGCGCACTCCTTGGCGACCGCCAACCCGTCGAGGAGTCCCTCGTCGAGATCGATCCCGACGCCGGCCCGCCGGAGGCCGGACGCCCATGCGTGGAGCATGCGCTCCCGCGATCGGCGTCGCCACGCCGTCATGTCGAGTCCCGCATGGTCACCCGGTGTCCAACCGGCGCTGGTCGCACGCCGCTCCGCGTCCGTCGAGGCGTGATCGAACGACAGCAGCAGGCCGGCCACGTCGCGCAACGGCGATGCGAGGCGGCGGCGTTCGTGCACGGGTCGCAGCGGATCGCCTTCGAAGTCCACGAACACGAACCCACCCGGGGTCCTGAGGAGCTGCCCCAGGTGCAGATCGCCGTGGATCCGGGTGAGTCGCGGAACGCTCCGCGGACGCTCGATCCCGGCCAGGCGATCCCGGATCGAAGGCGCCCATGCCGCCAGCTCAGCCCGGTCGGCGCCTTCTTCTCCGAGCTCGGCCAGCGCCGTGACGAGGTCGGCTTCGCCGGTCGCCCGCCAGGTCGCCAAGTCCCCGCTCTCCGCATCCCGCGGTGCGAAGTCGTCGAGATCGCCGGCGTCGGCCAGGGCCGCGTGGAGGTCGGCGAGCGCCGTCCCGAGCGCGGCGGCATCCTCCGTCGCGAACTCGAGGGCGACCACGCCCGGCGCGGCGATCCATGCAGCCAGCGCCACGACCGTGGTCTCGTAGGCGTCCTCCGCATCCGGCACGAGCTCCTGGAGCACGGCCAGCGTCGCGACGGTGCCGTCCGGACCGATGTACTCGGCCGATCCGCCGAGTGCGGGGACGCTGTGGAGCCCTCGTTCCTCGGCGAGATAGGCGATCAGCTCGAGCTCCGGGTTCAGTCCTGGTGCGATCCGCCGGAAGGCCTTGAGCAGGAGCCGGTCGCCCAGGACGGACGACGTGTTGGACTGGTCGGCGCCGAGTGGACGCTCCTCCCACGCTGCGATCTCCGCTCCCCCACCGGGAGCGAACGCGGCCAGACCCAGTCCGGGACGGCAGACGAGTGCACCGCCTCCCTCGGTCCCGACGACTCGACCCTCGGCGATCGCCACCGCGAGGGTGCGCCAGACGCCGCCGCCCGGGTGCGCCTCGCGCGCCGGGCCGCTCCCCGGACCCGCGGTGAATGCCGCGAGATAGCGGTCCGCGACATCGGCGTCATCGACGACCTCGACGATCGCGAGGTGGGCGACCTCCTCGTCGGCGGCATCACGGCCGACCGGCCCGAGGTCGATCGTGTCGACCAGGGCGACCCGCTCGACCCTCCGACGCTTGCCGCCGTACCAGCGCCGTCCGTCGACCAGGTCGACCGACAACGCCGCCTCGATCGCCGGGTTCAGAGCTTGATCATGACGTGCTTGACGACCGTGTAGTCCTCGATCGCGTACATCGACTGATCCTTGCCGTATCCGGACTCCTTGAACCCGCCGTGGGGCATCTCCGACACGAGCGTGAAATGGTCGTTGATCCAGACCGTCCCGAACTGGATCGCCTTGGCGACCCGCATCGCCTTGCCGACGTCGGCGGTCCAGACCGAGGCGGCCAGGCCGAACCGGACGTCGTTGGCCCAGGCGATGGCCTGGTCCTCGTCCTTGAACCGCTGGACCGTGACGACGGGACCGAAGACCTCGTCCTGGACGATCTCGCTCTTCTGGTCCGGCCCGGCGATGACCGTCGGCTCGAAGAACGCCCCCGGTCGATCCGGTCGATGTCCGCCGGCCACGATCTCGGCGCCGCCGGGACCGCGGTCCGCACGCTTCACCATGCCCTCGACCTTGTCGGCCTGGGCACCGGCGATGAGCGATCCCATCTCGATGTCGTCGCCCTCGGCCGGGTCGCCCCACTTGATCGTCTTGACCTGGCCGGCCAGATCGGCGACGAACCGATCGTAGACCTTCGGTCCGGCGATGACCCGACACGGCGCGGTGCAGTCCTGGCCACTGTTGTAGTACGAGAACGTCTTGAGGTTGTCGATCACGGCGTCGAGGTCGGCGTCGTCGAAGACGACGACCGGGGCCTTGCCGCCGAGCTCGAGATGGAGCCGCTTGACCTGGTCGGCGGCCGTCCGGGCGATCCGCTTGCCCGTGTCGGTATCGCCGGTGACCGAAACCATCCCGACCTTCGGATGCGCCACCAGCGCGTCGCCGATCGCCGCGCCCGTCCCGGTGATGACGTTGAGGACGCCGGGGGGCAGGATGTCGGCCGCGATCTCGGCCAGGACGAGCGCCGTCAGCGGGGTCCGGATCGAGGGCTTCAGGACGACCGTATTGCCGGCCATCAGGGCCGGGCCGATCTTCCAGCCGGCCATCATGATCGGGTAGTTCCACGGAGCGATCGAGGCCACCACGCCGACCGGTTCGCGTCGGACCAGGCTCGTGTGGCCGGCCACGTATTCGTTGGCCGCCTTGCCCTCGAGGACGCGACCGGCCCCGGCGAAGAAGCGCAGGTTGTCGACGACGACCGGGATCTCCTCGATCGCGGCGCCGACCGGCTTCCCGGCGTTCTGCGACTCGAGCCGACCGAGCTCGTCGACCCTCGCCTCGATCGCGTCGGCAAGCTTGAGCATCAGCAGGCTGCGGTCCTGCGGCGTCGTGTGCTGCCATTCCTGGAACGCGACGGCGGCGGCGCTGGCCGCTCGGTCGACGTCCTCCGGGCCGGACGCCTGGACGTGGGCGATGACCTCCCCGTTGGCCGGGTTCTCGACGGGCAGCGTCGCGCCGTCGGCACTGTCGACCCAGGCGCCACCGATGGACTGCTGGTACGTCTTGACTCGCGGCAGCGTGTCGGTCATCGGAGGGCCTCCATGGGACGGGAAGGTTGCGCTCTCGGGTCGGGTGGAACCTGATTGTGCGCTCCTCGGGGAAGCGCGTCTCAGCCTGCGGGCGGACGTCCGGTGGTCGCGGTGACCCGGGTCCTCGACGAGAAGGCCGCACGCGGGGCTCGACCGACGGTGCAGACTGTTGAGACTCCCGTCGGGAGCGCGCACCGGGATCCGCCGGCGGAGAGGTGGGTCGAAAGGAGATCGAACGTGCTGCAACGATTCATCGGCGTATCGCTCGGCGCCATCGTGACGTATGCCTTGCTCGTCGTGCTCAACATCGGGTCGAATGAGGCGAACTACGCCACGGCCGTGATCATCGGAGCGATCGTCAGCTTCGTCTGGCCGTGGTTCATCGCCTGGTACCTCGTCCGCCGCCATCGGAACAAGCAGCAGGCGCAGATCAGCGCGGAAGTCGACCGCCAGGTCAAGGACCAGACCGGGCAGTAGGCTCGAGCCTCGTCTCGTCGATCAGCCGGCGGGTTCGCCACCGACGATCGGTCGCCCGTTCGTCTCGACCCCGAGATGGACACCGATCCAGACGGCGATGTCGGCAGCGACCTGCGGCCCCTCGGGCTCGTTGAGCATCTCGTGCCGGAGGCCCGGGTAGACGCGCCGTTCGACGCCGGGGACGGTCGCCAGGACCTCGGAGCAGTCCGGCGGGATGAGCCGATCGTCGCCACCGTGGACCACCAGTGTCGGGACGTGAACGCGGTTCACGTTCGCCGTGGCCGTCCCCTGCGCGGCGAGCAGGACCCGGGCCAGGCCGGCGGTCGTCGAATGGACGTTGAGCGGGTCGGCGACGTAGTCGACGCCGACCGCCGGGTCGCGCGACAACAGGCTGCCGTCGAGGCCGTTCTTGAAGGTCATCGTCGGGGCCACCCGGCCGATCGCTCGGACGAGGGTCTTCTTCCAGCCCGGAAGGTCGTCGGCCAGGGCCGGTGAGCTCAGGACGAGCAGGTCCGGCTGCGGACGATCGCTCTCCGCGTAGGACAGCGCCACGAGTCCGCCGACGGAGTGCCCGAACAGGATCACCGGCCGACCGCCCGCCGCCAGGCGACGGGCCGTGAGCCGCTCCGACAGGTCGTCGAGCCAGATCTCCAGCGACCCGACGTGGCCGCGCCGCCCACCCGATCCGCCGAAGCCGCGAAGGTCCAGGCCGATCACGTCGAGCCCCGTCGCCGCGAAGATCGACGCAGCTCGCTCATAGCGGCCGGTGTGCTCGCCGAGACCGTGGGTCAGGAGCATGAAGCCGTGCGCCTCACCGACGGCCGGCCAGCGTCGCTCCTGGAGCTGGAGACCGTCCCGGGTCGGGACGGTCTCGACGGTGGCGGTCATGTCGTGATGATGACGCGCCTCGAAGCGCGACGCGCGTCCGGGCCGTCGTCGCCGATCGGCCGTATGCTGGGGCCTGGAGGCGAAGCGACATGACCGATCGGGGGCTTCGGATCGCCCAGGTCGCACCACCGATGGAGTCCGTTCCGCCGGCCCGCTACGGCGGGACGGAGCGGATCGTCGCCGAGCTCGTGACCGGGCTCGGGCGGCTCGGCCACGCCGTGACGCTGTTCGCTGCCGGCGACTCGACCATCGACGCGGACCTGGTCGCGACCGTCCCGAAGGCACTCCGGCCGCTCGGGTTCACCGGGGACCCGAGCGGCTACCTGGCCGCGACGATCGGCCAGGTCGTCCGCCGGCAGGGCGAGTTCGACATCATCCACGGGCACCTCGAGTGGTCGAATCTGATGCTCGCTCGGGCCGTGCGCACGCCCTTCGTCGGGACCTTCCACGGTCGTCTGGACCAGCCGTTCGCCGCGGAAGCGCTGGCCGACCGGCCGGCCGGGATGGTCGCGATCAGCCGGGCCCAGGCGGCGACCCACCCGGCGTATCCGTGGGCCGGCGTGGTCTACAACGGCCTCAGCCTCGAGGCCGCGCCGTTCGGCCCCGAGCGCACTGACGACCTCTGCTTCGTCGGGCGGATCGGCCCGGAGAAGGGCGTCGTGGACGCCATCGAGGTCGCTCGGCTGACCGGACGCCCGCTCAGGATCGCCGCGAAGATCGGACCGTCGGTCCAGGAGCGGGACTATGCGGAGACGGTCTTCCGGCCGGCGATGGAGCGGGCCGACGTGGAGTTCCTCGGGGAGATCCCGGGCGCGGAGCGGGACGCCCTGATGGCCTCCAGCTACGCCCTGCTCATGCCGGGGACCTGGCCGGAGCCGTTCGGCCTCGTGGCGATCGAGGCGCTGGCGTGCGGGACGCCGGTCGTCGCCCGACGCGCCGGCGCGCTGCCCGAGGTGATCCGGGACGCCGTCGACGGCTTCCTCGGCGACGACCCGGCCGACCTGGCGTCGTTGGTCGGGCGGGTCGGAGAGCTCGACCGTGCGGCGATCCGGGCCGCCGTGCTCGATCGATTCTCGGCGAGTCGGATGGTCGAGGGGTACCTCGAGGTCTACCGTCGGCGACTCGCCGGGATCGGTGGGACGGGCCGTCAGGCGACGGTCGTGACGGTCTCCGACACGGTCGACTCATCGACGATCGGGATCCCGACGATGTCGGCCTCGGCCGCATCCTCGGCGGTCGCGGTCATGCCCTCGTCCGAAGCGCGGTCGAGCGCCGCGGCATCGAGCTCGAGCTCGCGCTCGTCTTCCTGACGCCTGAGCGTCGCGATCCGCTCGTTGCGGGTCCACACGGCCGCGACGATCCCGACCACCATGGCGGTGAGCAGGCCGACGATCAGCGCGCGGACGAGCATCGAGGGACGGGGCATCGACGGACGCATCGGTCGCGCCCGACGGATCGGTGCGGTCTCGGCGAAGCCGGCGACCACCTCGACGAGATCGGACGCGGATCGGCCGATCCCATCGGACAGCGAGTCGCCGATCGCCTGGAGGCCGTGGCGGAGGGTCTGGCTGTCTGGTCTGGTCATCTGCATGTCGCACCACCTTGGGCTGGAGTCGGCCGGACCTCCCGGTCGGACGGCGTCGCCGTCACCGCTAAGCCTGCCACGGTTCGGCCCGGAGCGGTTGGCGTCAGCGCAGTCGGACGATCCAGCGCCCGCGCGCCCGGCCCGCGAGGATCGCATCGAGCGCCCCGTCGAGAGCCTCGAGATCGACCTCGGTCACGGCTGCCCCGAGCTCGCGCGGGCGCAGGTCGGACGCGATCCGCTCCCACAGCGCGCGGCGCTCCTCGATCGGGAGCTGGGCGGAGTCGATCCCGAGGATGGCCGCTCCGCGCAGGATGAACGGGAACACCGTCGTGCTGAACGCCGCTCCGCTGGTGTTGCCGCTGGCCGCCACCGCGCCGCCCCAGCGCAGCGTGCGCAGGATGTACGGGAGCGTCGCCGCGCCGACGCAGTCGACCGCGCCGGCCCACCGTTCGCGCTCGAGCGGGCGCGGGCTTTCGGCGGTCACCTCGTCGCGGGGCAGGATCCCCGTAGCCCCGAGCGCCAGCAGCTCGGCGTGCGCATCGTCCTTGCCGGTCGCCGCCCAGACCTCGTAGCCGCGCTCCGCGAGGATCGCCACGGCCGTCCGACCGACGCCGCCCGTCGCGCCCGTCACGAGGATCGGGCCCGCGGTCGGTTCGAGCCCGCGTGCCTCGAGCTGGACGACCGACATCGCCGCGGTGAACCCCGCGGTGCCGACGATCATCGACTCGCGAAGGTCGAGTCCGACCGGCAGCGGCACCGCCCAGGCCGACGGGACGCGGGCGTACTCGGCGAACCCGCCGTGCCGAGCGACCCCGAGGTCGTAGCCGTGGGCGATGACCTCCGATCCGACGGGGAACGCGGCGTCATCGCTGCCGATCACCGTGCCGGCCAGGTCGACCCCCGGGATGAGCGGGCTGATCCGGGCGACCTTGCCGTCGACCAGCGTCGCCAGGCCGTCCTTGTAGTTGACGCTCGACCAGGCGATCGCCACGGTCAGCTCACCGGGCGGCAGCGCGTCGGCCGCGAAGGTCCGCACACCGCGCTCGACCCGATCGTCGATCTTCTCGGCGACGTAGGCCTGGAACGTGGCGGGCAGGTGGGTCATGCCGGAGACGATACCCCGCCCGACCTACACCCGGATCGTCACCTCGAGGCGGCCGCGCTTGCGCAGGACCTCGGCACTCGTCGCCCCGCGCCAGCGATGGAACAGGAGGTCCACCGAGGCGTCTCCGAGGCGCAGGTCGGTGACCGTCAGCTTGGTCAGCCAGTCCGGCAGATGCGGTCGGACCAGCTCGAGCCGGGCGCCGGACGCGTCCGCCCGCATCCCCAGCATCGTCCGGACGAGGAGGAGCGGTGCCGCCGCCGACCAGGCCTGCGGCGAGCAGGCCACCGGATAGGGCACAGGCACCGGGACCTCACCGCGGTCGAAGCCGCAGAACAGCTCGGGCAGTCGGAAGTCCGGGAACTGCTGGGCGGCCTCGAAGATCCGCCCGGCCAGGGCACCGGCCTCGACGTCGAAGCCGTAGCGCTTGAACCCGGCGGCGATCAACGCGTTGTCGTGCGGCCAGATCGAACCGGTGTGATAGCCGAGCGGGCTGTATCCCGGCTGGCCCGAGGCGTACGTCCGGACGCCCCAGCCCGAATCCATGTCCGGCCCGATCAGGCGATCGACCACGACCCGGGCTCGATCGGCCGAGACGATCCCGCCCCACATCGACTGGCCGACGTTCGACGCCGTCGCGTCGGCGACCAGGCCGCCGGCACCGATCGCCATGGCATATCCGCCGAGCTCGTCCGACCAGAACGCGGCCTCGAACCGCGCCTTGAGCTCGTCCGCCTCGCGGGTCAGTCGTGCGGCCAGCTCCGGGTCGCCTCGGCGGTCGGCCAGCCGCGCCATCCGACGCTTCGCGTCGTGGACGTAGCCCTGGACCTCGGCGAGCGCGACGGGCGGGTCGATCCGCCGACCGGCTCGGTCGCGGATGGCGTCGACCGAGTCCTTCCAGCCCTGGTTGAACAGCCCCATCCTGGCCCGTCGCTGGTACGTCACGAACCCGTCGGGTCCGGTCGCCCGATCGATCCAACCCAGGGCGGCCAGGGCATTCGGCCAGAGCCGGTCGACCAGGGCGGCGTCGCCCGTCCAGTCGAATGTCTCACCGAGGAGGATCAGCCACAGCGGCGTGGCGTCGACGCTCCCGTAGTAGGCGGCGTACGGCAGCTCACCCGACCGGGCCATCTCCCCCGTCCGGTGCTCGTGGAGGATCTTGCCCGGCTCGGCGTCCGCAGCGGGGTCGTCGACGGTCGCCTGGCGTGCTGCGAGGACCTCGAGCGTGTCGACGGCGAGCTGGGGCCGGAAGGCGATCGCCTCGTACGCGGAGATGATCGAGTCGCGCCCGAACAGGGTCGCGAACCACGGCACCCCGGCGGACACGTAGCGTTCGCCCGGATCGGGTCCGTCGTTGAGCAGGAGGCGGAGGTCGGCGACGCTCCGTCCGACCAGCTGGTCGAACAGCTCGTTGTCGGTGGCGATCGTCGCCATCTCGGCGGTCCAGGTCCGGTAGGCCTGGGCACCGGCCGCCTCGTCGACCGTGGGCGGTCGGCCGGGCGAGATGCTCGGGGCAGCCGGCGGATCGTCGACCGGCGTCTCGTCGGCCCAGACCGTCCAGTCGATCTCGGTCTGGGCGCCGGGCTGGACCTCGCGTCGCCAGCGGAGCACCACGGCCGCGCCGTCGACCCCGCGTGCCCACGGCAGCTCGGTCGCCGGCACGACCTCGGCCGTCGGGAAGGCGACCTGGGTCCGCCGGAGCAGGCCGTCGTGGCCCACGTGACCGAAGGCGATGCGATCGTCGGTCACGGCCACCGGCAGGTCCGCATCGCCGGCGTAGCGAGCGTGGCCGCGGACCTCGAAGATGTCGGCCGCGTCGACGCCGAGGGTCAGCTCGATCGTCAGCGCCTCGACGTGGTCGGTGAAGTTCGCCACGACCATCCGCTCGTGGAGCGCGCCGCCGAGGACCCGGTGGCGGGTGATCCCGAGCGACTGCCTCGCCAGCGAGTGGTCGCTGCTGACCTTGTCGGCCGGGTCGCGTCGGGTCTCGGCATTGGTCAGCTGGATCGTCCCCCGGAAGTTCTCGTCGTTGTCGCCGCGGAGGAGCGCCGGCCGCGATCCGTCGACGCTCACGACCGAGCAGGACAGGATCCGGGTGTCCCCGGAGTAGAGCCCGAGCCCGCGCGAATCCGGGTGGATGTCACCGAACGAGTCGGTCAGCAGGAACACGTCGCCGTGCTTGAGGACGCCGACCCCGCCGAGGTCGGTGGCGTGGACCACCACGCGGTCCGGTGGAGCGACGAGACGGATCTCGCGCGTTCTCCGCGGCATCCGTGGAGTCTAGCCGGTGCCCGGAACGAAGGGTTCGTTCCGGTCCGGCCCTACGTCTTCCGGTTCGGGCTCTTGGGGCCGAGATTGCCGGCCGCATCGAACGCACGAACGTAGTAGCTCGAACCCGACCGCCTCTTGACCGAGACCGAGGTGCCCGCGACGGTCTTGACCGGCTTGGTCACGCCGACCCGGTAGACCTTGTAGCCGGTCACGCCGAAGTCGTCGTGAGCCGCGGTCCAGTACAGCTTGGTCGTCGTGGAGCCGATCTTCGCCTTGAGCGACCGGGGGGCGCTGGGCGGTGCGACGTCGGTCCCGGCGGGCGGCGTCGTGGCGCCGGCGGAGGCCGGTGGGCCCTGGTTCCCCGACGCATCGACGGCGATGACCTGGTAGGCGTAGGCCGTCTTCTGGGTCAGGCCGGTATCGCTGAAGGTCGGGCCGGTCGGGCTGCCGACGTCGACACCGCCGCGGAGCACGCGGTAGTGATGGACACCCACATTGTCGGTGGCGGCCGTCCAGGTGAGCACGATGCTCGTCGCGCTCGCGGCCGTCGCCTTGAGGCTCGATCGGCGCACCCGGCGCGATGGGGTCGACGACCTGGACGGTGGCCGTACCGGTCCCGGCGGTCAGCGTCGTGATCCGGAGCCCGGACACGGGATCGACCAGCGTCTGGCCTGGCGCGAGCGGGGCGTCGTCGTAGGTCGCCGTCGCCGGGGTGGTATCCACGAGCTGCGTCTGGCTGACGCCGTACGACGGGCTCGGCGCATCCGGCGAGATCCGGATCGTGACGCCGTTGACCGCCGGGGCGCTCGACGCGAAGTCATCGAAGTAAGGGCCGTGGACGGAGCGCAGGTCGAGGTAGAACCAGGTCCCGTTGTGGCGGTCGATCCGGAGCAGGCGCTTGCTGCCGGCCGGCCCGTCGAGGACCGAGCCGACGGTGTACGGGCCACCCGGGCCGACCGTCTGGATCTCGCTGGTCGGGAGCCAGCCGAACTGGCCGAGGTGGGTCGCGTGGTCGTGTGCGGACGTCCCGCTGCCCATCACCGAGAACGGGTCGCCGTACTCGGACGACGTGCAGGTCGTCGACAGCGACACACGGAGGCCGCCGGAGGTGCAATCGAGGCTGCTGGCGTGGTGGACGCCGAAGTTGTGACCGAGCTCATGGGCCACGACCCGGAGGACGAACGCGCCGTTGTTCCAGCTCTGGCTGCCGGGCATGGCCCCGAGGCCGGCCCAGCCGCAGCTGGCCGCGTGCGGGAAGGCGTAGACGATGTTGGTGAACTGGCTGAGGTCCGCCCCGGCGGCCGTCGCGGCGCTCTCCGCGAGCGGTGCCCAGGTGAACGGGTCGCAGGTGGCGTGACTGGCCGCGATCGTGTACCAGCCGAAGACCTGGCCGGTCACGGTCACCGCGCCGCGCGACTCCTCCTCGAAGAAGTTCGCGGCCGCATTGCCGTTACTGAAGGCGACGGCGGCGGCGGTCGCCGGGGTGTACGGCTGGCTCGTGTCGTCGCTGAAGTCGAACAGGATGACCGCGACGTTCTTGGACGCCGAGGCCAGGGGCGCTCCGGCGGCGAGCGAGACGCCCTGCCCGTCGGCATCCATGGTCGCGCGGACCGCCATCCGCGGCGCCGTGCTCAGCCGGGTCATGCTGGTCCGGTCGGTCGACAGCGGGACCCGGACGACCGAGCCCTCCCAGTTCCCGTCGATCCGCACCCGGGCTCCGTTCCACGCGTCGGGCACCGTGCCCTTGATGTCGAGCGGGACCGTCCGCTCGGGCGTCACGATGGCGTAGGCGTCGTGACCGACCCCGTCGACGAAGTCGTCCACGTGGTACAGCTGCAGCGTGCCCTCGTAGGTGACCGCCGGGCCGATCTGGGCCGTGACGGGAGCGACGAGGGTGCCGACCGTCGTCGGGTCGTGGGCGGCGGCCGGTGCCGCCAGGGCAAGCGAGCAGGCGACGCCGGCCACGAGCGCGATCCAGCGGCGCATCGATCCCCTTCCCTGCTCCCGTCCGTCCCGGCTGGGACTCGGGGTCAGTGTCGGGCGCGGGACGGCAGCTCCGGAACGGTCCGTTCGGGGTATCGACCGACGCGCGATGGTCCGGTTCGTTGACGGTCTGCACCGCCCCCGCGATCAGGGCCCCGACGGCGCCTCGGTCGGGGTGGGCTCCGGGGGGTCGCGGTCGGTGTCGGACCCGGGGTCGCCGTCGGCTCGGGCGTCCCCGTCGGGGTGGGGGTCGGCGGTGGCTCGGCGGGCGCGGTCTGGAGCTGCCAGAGGACCTGGCGGAGCGTCTTGCCGCTGTCGTGGACCCGCGTGGCGATGTCCTTCCCGACGTAACGGAAGTGCCACGGCTCGTAGCGGTAGCAGGTGACCGCCTTCTTGCCCGCTGGGTAGCTCATGACGAACCCGTAGCGCCAGGCGTTCTTCTTGAGCCAGGCTCCCTCTCGGGTGCGGCCCCAGTCCGACGTCCACGGGGCGGAGCCGCCGATCGTCTTGAAGTCGATCGTCGTCCCGAGCTGGTGCTCCGAATGACCGGGACGCGCGCTGCTCTCGAGGGCGGCGGCGGGACCGCCGACGCGGACCCACCGGGCGAACGTCCAGACCTGGGTCGCATAGCTGCGATAGGTCGACTCGGCGGCGAGCCGGACGCCCGCCTTGCGGCTCGCCCGGACGAGCGCCCGGAGGTCCTTGAGCGCGACCCTCCGGATCGACCCGCCGCCCGGAAGGCCCGCGCTCCGGACGCTGATCATCCCGATCGGTCGGTAGGCCTTCGGGAGGCGATAGGTGGTGTCGAGGAGCGTCCGGTCCCAGTCGGAGCGGGCGTGGAGCTTCGTCAGCTTGTCGGCGATGCGGCACGACGGCAGGGCGGCGGCGTCCACCGGGCCCGCAGCGACGCTCAGGCTGACCGCCACGAGGGCGAGCGCCGAGATGAGCGCCGCAGCACGACGGCGCGCATCGTGACCGAGCGATCGGTCGATCCGGACGGCTTCCACGGTACGCATCATGCGGGACCGGTCGTCGAGGCGACCGTCACCCGATGGTACCCGCACCGCACCGGACTCCCTCATCGGATTCGGCCACGTCGGCCCGTCGCCGGCCACCGGCCGTCGTTGCGGTATCATCCCGACCGGCTCCACTGGCGAGTGGCCAAGCGGTAAGGCGCCTGACTCTGGATCAGGAGATCGAAGGTTCGAATCCTTCCTCGCCAGCCAGCCCCCCGATAATCACGATCCTGGGCATCCGTGCGCCGGGGCGGACCAGCACGACATCCGCGAGGCGTAGCTCGGAGGTCGGCACGTCCTCCGTCCCCGACGTCGTGACTCGTTCGGCGCTGTCGGGTAGCAGAGCCGCCAGGGCCGCGAGGGCCCCACGGGCCTGGGCGATGGAGCGCATCTCGAGCCAGTGGCCCAGCAGCATGATCGAGACCAGCGTCGCGAGTTCCCACCAGATCTCGACCTCTGGTCCAAGGCTTCTCCGATACTCCCTGGGAGTATCCTGCCAGAGCCGTCGAGACTCAGGCAGTCCGGATCCACCGGTGCCTTGGATCCCGCGACCAAGGGCGGATCGCGTCGCCAGAACAGGCCGTTCGTCTCTAGCCGCCGCCGACGGCCGGGAACACGCTACGAGCATGTCGACTCGCAGGAAGACTTGGGTGACCTTGGCCGCGCTGTCAGCAGGGGCGACCGCAGCCGCCGGCGGGGGCCTCGTGCGCCGCTACCGGCGAGACCTTCAGGCCTCCCGGACCCGCCTATCCGCCGTCGTCACGACTCGGATCGCGACCGCTTTCGGTGACATCGAGTACGCCGACCGCGGCAGCGGCGAGCCGTTGCTGATCAGCCACGGGATCTTCCAAGGCTGCGAAGGTGCGCTCCTCTTCCGCGGCCTGTTCCCGAACCGGCGCATCATCGCACCAGCGCGGTTCGGCTACCTGGGCTCAGACATGCCACCCCGAGCGACGCCGGCGGACCAAGCCGACGCATTCATCGCCCTGCTCGACGCGCTCGCGATCGCCCAGATCGACGTCGTCGGCGTCTCCGCCGGAACCACATCGGTGCTCCAACTTGCCCTACGCCACCCTGAACGGGTCAAGCATCTCGTCGTCCTGTCGGGCAACCTTCCCGGAAGCCCGACCGCAGTCGTCCAACCCTCCTGGGCGCGAATCGTGAACCGGCAGGTTCCCTTGTGGCTGATCAAGACGTTCCTTCCGTCCACGATGGCATTGCTGTCGGGAGTGCCGAGCCGATTGCCGATGTCCACCGACGATTCCCTGTTCGTGGTCGAGTTCATCGAGAGCCTCTTCCCGGTCACTCCAAGAGTCCAGGGCGTCGACTTCGACGCCTTCATCTCCAATGCCGCCGTCAACGACTACAGCCTGGAAGCGATCGGCGTTCCGACCCTGATCGTCCACGCCAAGGACGATCCGCTGGTCTCCTACGAAGCCGCCGAACATGCAGCGGGTCGCATCCCCGGGGCTCAACTGACAAGCCTCGAAACCGGCGGCCATCTCCTGCTCGGCCAAACCGACCCTACCCAGCGGGCCCTCGCGAGCTTCCTCACTCCCGAGGTGGGATACCGGGCTGCCGACCCTGAGGCGCGGCCCACTACCGAAGCTCCACAGGCCCGCGACGAGCGCCCGACGATCGACCTGCTCCGCGCCCGGCCGGCTAGCGCCAGCCGAGCTCCGGTGCGACGAACCTGAGGATGCTCTCGATGGCGTGGGCGTTGTAGTCGACGCCGAGCTGGTTCGGGACGGTCAGCAGGAGCGTGTCCGCGGCCTGGATCGCCGTGTCCCCGGCGAGCTCCTTGACGAGGACGTCGGGCTCGGCGGCGTACGAACGCCCGAAGATCGCCTTCGTCTGCGCATCGAGGTAGCCGACCGTATCGGAATCCTGGTTGCCGTGCCCGAAGTAGGCGCGGTCGCGGTCATCGACCAGCGCGAAGATGCTCCGACTGACCGACACCCGCGGCTCCCGCTGATGGCCTGCCGCGGCCCAGGCCTCACGGAAGAGGCGGATCTGGTCCGCCTGCAGCTCATGGAACGGAACGCCGGCGTCCTCGGTCAGCAGCGTCGACGACATCAGGTTCATGCCCTGTCGCCCCGCCCATTCCGCGGTCGCGCGCGATCCGGCGCCCCACCAGATCCGGTCGCGCAGGCCGGGCGAATGCGGCTCGGGGCGGAGGAGGCCGGGCGGGTTCGCGAACATCGGGGAGGGGTTGGGCCGGGCGAACCCGGCACCGGACAGCGCCTCGAGGAAGACCTCGGTGTGCCGGCGGGCCATGTCGGCGTCGGTCTCGCCGTCGGGCGGCACGTACCCGAAGTATCGGAAGCCGTCGATGACCTGTTCGGGTGATCCGCGGCTGATCCCGAGCTGGAGGCGACCGCCCGCGATGAGGTCGGCGGCGCCGGCGTCTTCGACCATGTAGAGCGGGTTCTCGTAGCGCATGTCGATGACCGCCGTGCCGATCTCGATCCGTTTCGTCCGCGCCCCGATCGCCGCGAGGAGCGGGAACGGCGAGGCCAGCTGCTGGGCGAAGTGGTGGACCCGGAAGTAGGCGCCGTCGGCGCCCAGATCCTCGACGGCCTCGGCGAGCTCGATCGACTGGATGAGCGCGTCGGAGCCCGACCGGACCTGCGAATAGGGGGACGCGGACCAGTGGCCGAACGACAGGAACCCGATCTTCTTCACCGGTGGATCCTACGGTCGATCGACGTCGAAGGCCGACCGATGCTCATCCGCGTGACGCCGTCGCTCACTCGCGCGGCCCAGCGTGGAACGGGCGCACCTCGACCCGGCGCCGGCAGGCGTTGGACCCATCGGCGGCGAGCTTGAGCGCGATGTCGAGGTTCGGGACATCGATGATCCAGAGTCCGACCACGTACTCCTTGGTCTCCGCGTAGGGCCCATCGGTGAAGATCGGGGTCTCGCCCAGGCCGTCGACCACGGTCGCGGTCGCCGGGTCGCCCAGCCCGTTGGCGAAGACGAGGTAGCCCTCGGCCGCCAGCTTGTCGTTGAACCTCCCCGTCGCCTCCCAGGCGGCCTGCGCCGCCTCGACCGACTCGTAGCCGAAGGCGCTCTGGTCCTCGTCGTCGGACTCGGTGTAGAGGACCGAGAACAGGTACTGGGCCATGGCTGGACTCCTTGTCACGGCGGGGTTCCCACCCCGCCTACCTGGCTACGAACGGGGCGGACTCGATCCGACACGCTGGCCGGATCAGAACTCGACCGGCAGGCTCTCGAAGAGGCGGTCCGAGGGCGTCGAGGCGCGGACGGTCGGGCCGGTCACCGAATACTCCGGGATCCGCTTGAACAGCTCCTCGAAGGCGACCCGCGCCTCGAGGCGGGCAAGGGGCGCACCGATGCAATGGTGGATCCCCTCACCGAACGCGACGTGGCGGGTCGGTTTCCGAGTGATGTCGAGGCGATCCGGCTCGTCCCACAGTCGCTCGTCGCGGTTGGCGGACGCCCAGACCAGGCCCACCCTCGCGCCCTTCGGGATCACGGTCTCGTAGACCGCGACCTCGCGGGTGGTCGTCCGGGCGAGCGTCTGGAGCGGCGCCTCGAACCGCAGCAGCTCCTCGATCGCGAAGGCCATCCGGTCCGGTTCGCGCCGGAGCAGGGCCTGCTGGTCCGAGAACCGATCGAGATGGAACAGCGAGTTGGAGATCAATCCTTGCGTGGTCGTGATGCCGGCCATGAACAGCAGCACGCAGATCCCGAGCAGTTCGTCGTCGCTCAGGCGTTGCTCGCGCTGCGCCGCGACCATGAGGCTCAGGAGGTCGTCGCGCGGCGCGGTCCGACGTTCGGCGGCAGCGACCCGGATGTACGCGTGCATGGCGTCCCGGGCGGCCAGCGCGGTGGCCGGCAGCGCCCGCTGACCCGGGTCGCGGGTGAGCATCTTGCCGAACAGGTCGGTCAAATAGGGATGATCCTCCCTCGGGAAGCCGAGCCAGCTGCAGACCATCTCGGCGGGCAGCGGGCGGGCGAGCTCGCGCGCCAGGTCGGCCGAGTCGCGATCGGCGAACCGGTCGATCAACCGGATGACGGCTTCACGGACGACGGGCTCGAAGCGTGCCCTGACCTCGGTCGGCTTGAACGCGGGATGGAGCACGGCCCGGATCCGCTCGTGGGTCGGTGGATCGACACCGGCCAGGTCGCCGGCGGGCTGGAACAGCTCGGCTCCGTTGTCCAGGTCGTTGCCACCCGGCGCGCCGCTCGAATACGTGGCCCAGTCGCGCGCGGCGCTCTGCACGTCGTCGTAGCGGGTGAAGGCCCAGATGTCGCGTTCGTCATCGTGGTACAGCGGCGCCTCATCCCGAAGGCGGCGATACGTCGGGTACGGGTCGTCGAGGACGACGAGCGGATCCCAGCGAAGCGGGGCCGTGCCACTGGAGACGGGATCCGTGTCCACCATCGGTCGATCCTTCCGTGCAAACGCTTGCAACGCAAGCCTACAGCGGCGCGGCGGGTCGGATCGTCGTGACCTGACCTCCCCGCTCCGCGCGGACCGCCGCACCCCGTCCCGACCACCTCACGCGGACGCGCCACCGACGTCGTCTAGAATGGCGCTTCCTCGCCAGCCAACGACCACGATCCGGGATCCGATGCCGACCCCTGACCCCCTGTCATCCCTCGGAGCGATGTGACCAGCCGGACGCTGACCCTCGGCGACAGCACCTACCCGCTCGTCCTCCCGAACATCCGCGATCCTCGGCTGCACGTCGCCGCGGTGATCATCACGATCCACGTCCTCGGCCAGGTCGGCCTCGGGTTCGTCGTCAGCGTGCCCCAGATCCTCGCGGCGATCCTGACCACCGCGATCATCGAGGTCGTGCTCACCTTCCGGCAGACGAGGTCGTTCGTCTGGCCCGCCAGCGCGATGCTCACCGGGAGCGGGGTCGCGCTCATCCTGCGGGTGGTCGGCACGCCGCCCGACGACCACTGGACGACCTACGGCTGGTACGTGTTCGCGGGCGTCGCCGCCTTCTCGCTCCTGACGAAGTACGTCATCCGCTACCGCGGATCGCACGTCTTCAACCCGTCGAACGTCGGGCTGGTCATCGCCTTCGTCGTGCTCGGGAGCTCGCGCGTCGAGCCGCTCGACTTCTGGTGGGCCCCACTCGACCCGTGGATGATCGCGGCGTACTCGGTCATCCTCACCGGCGGGCTGCTGATCACCCGGCGCCTCCACCTGCTGGCCCTGGCGGCGACGTTCTGGCTCACCCTCGCGATCGGGATCGGGATCCTGGCCGGCTCGGGACACTGCATGGTCACGAACTGGTCGTTCACGCCGGTCTGCGGGTACGACTTCTGGCGCGTGATCGTGAGCTCGCCCGAGGTCCTGATCTTCCTGTTCTTCATGATCACGGATCCCAAGACGGTCCCGACCGGGCAGGTCGGACGGGTCGCGTTCGGCGCCCTGGTCGCCGTGGCAAGCACGCTGCTGATGGCGCCGCAGACCAACGAGTTCGGGACGAAGGTGGCCCTCCTCGCCGGGCTGGTCGTCCTGTGTGCGGCGCGCCCGATCCTGGACCGGCTGCTGCCCGAGCCGCGATCGGCCGCTGACGACCTGGGCCGGTTCGCGTCCCGCCTGGCCGTCGGCGGCGATGCCCGCGCCGGGGTCGGTCGCGCCGTCGTCCGGGTCGGCCTGATCGTCGCCGCCCTGTTCCTGGTCGGCGTCGGGATCGTCGCCGCGGGCACGCCGGCCCGCGGGACCGTCGCTCCGGACGTCGCGGAGGTCCTCGACCGGGTCCCGCACCACGTCGATCCGGCGACGTTCCCGACCATCTCGGTCGAGCAGGACGTCCTCGATTTCGACCACACGATGGGCGGACCGGGGGGCCAGCAGCTCCTGCTGACCCTGGCCGAGAACCTGGAGCTCGAGAACCAGGCGCTCCTCCGACGCGACGCGAGCATCCTGACCGCCGTCGACCACGGCGATCGGCTGGTGGAGATGCAGGGTCGGCTCGCGACCGCCGCCGCGGCCGGGGCCACGACGATCGCCCGGTACAAGATCGACACCGTGCGGATGTCGCTGCTCGTACCGTTCGGACGGCAGGACGGCCTGAGCATCGGTCTCGATTCGCAGGGGACCGTGACCGAGGAGACCTACGACGCCGCGGGGGCGCTCCAGTCGCAGCAGACGTCCCCGTTCGCGCAGACCTTCGTCATGCGACGGGCCACGGGCGGGCGCTGGCTGAACGTCGCCGTCCTGCCTCCCGGCGCGGGCCGCTGATCCGAGACGAACCGGGCGGGGAGCCGACCCGCCGGATCAGACCCCGAGCTCGGTCGAGGCCAGCGCCGTCCCGTCGACCCTCGCCCGGATCTTCGCGAACGCGGTGTCCCGCGACGTCGACGTGTCGTCGCCGAACGGCGAGAAGCCACAGTCGTCGGTGGTGCCCAGATGGCCCGGGTCGATGAACCGGGCGGCCTCGAGCACCCGATCGCGGACCTCCTCCGGCGTCTCCACGCGGGGGTCGAGCGGATCGATCACCCCGACGAAGATCCGGCGGTCCCCGGTCGGCGTGCTCCGCGAGGATCCCGAGGACGTGCTCGCGATCCGGCTCGCTGGCGAGCTGGACGAAGAACCGGTCGACGTTCATCCGGAACAGCCCGGGCAGGAGGTGGTGGTAGTCGATGTCCGCGCTGTGGGTCGAGTCCTTGTCTCCGCCCGGGCAGGTGTGGACGCCCACGAGCGCCCGCTCGTCGTCGGTGAGCCTCGCGAGGACCTGGTTGTTCAGCTCGACGAACGAGTCGAGGAGGCCGCCGGATGGGTCGAGCTTGAGCGACAGGCGTGCCTCGGTGAAATCGATCTGGACGGACGCCCCACGCTCGATGCAGCCTCGGATCTCGGAGGCCGCCTCCGACACGAGGTCGTCGATGAAGGCCTCCCGCGGATACCCGTCGATCCCGTCCTGCGGATACATCAGGCTGATCGCCGACGCCGAGATGACGGCCTGCTTCAGCTTCGCCGTGGTCTTGCCCCGAGCGCCGTCGAGGTACGACCAGCCGTACGTGGCATAGCGGAACGGGGCGGTGGTCAGGACGGGCAGCTGGCGGGTGTGGCCGTCCTCGAACGGGATCGTCACCCCACCCGGGGCGAGGGCCAGCCCGGCGACGGGGTAGGTCGCGAAGCTCGGCTTGCGCTGCTCGCCGTCGGTGACGACGGGCGAGCCGGTCTCCTCGAACCGCCGGAGCGTGTCGCTCACGGCGTCGTCGAACAAGGCTTCAAGCTCGGCCGGCTCGATCTTCCCGGCGGCTGCCGCCTGCATGCCGTCCTGGAGGGCCTGGGGCCGGGGGATGCTGCCGATCGGTTCAGTCAGGAGCGTCATCGGCGCATGGTAATCGACGAGCGCCGCTGCCTCCAGCCCCGCAGCCGGCGTCGCTCGAGGACTGCGGGCATACTTGCGGGCACCGGCACGACCGAACAGGGAGATGCGTCCATGGCACGCGACGAAGAGCGCCTCGAGCGCGCGCAGGAAGATCCGATCGTGGGCGGGCTGCCCGAGGTCCCCGGGATCCTCGCCGCGATCCGACTGACGCCCGGTCTCGGCGTCCATCTGCGCGGCCTCGCCGACGAGCTCCTCGTCAACGACTTCCCGGGCGCGACGATCGTGCGTGCCGAGCGCGAGATGCTCGCGACCGCCGTCTCAGCGGCGAACGACTGCTTCTACTGCATGGACTCGCACGGGGCGTTCGCCAACGCGTTGATCGAACGAACCGGAGCCACCGAGCTCGCACCGCTGGTCGACGTGGTCAAGGTCGGATCGTCCGAGGGGTTCGACGACAAGATGCGGGCGCTGCTGCACATCGCCCGGACCGTCCGGCGTGCGCCGCGCGAGCTGACCGCGGCCGAGGTCGACGCGGCGCTCGAGGCCGGTGCGTCCGACGCGGACGTCCAGCTTGCGGTCTGCATCGCCGCCGCCTTCTCGATGTACAACCGGTTGGTCGAGGGGTTCCGCGCCCGGACCCTGCCCAGCGCCGACGCCTACCGGGCCCGGGCGGCCGAGATCGCCGAGCACGGCTACAGCGACCAGCGGGTCACGGCCGTCCCGAGCTAGGTCCGCCTCGACGGGTCAGGCCGACCCGACGCGCCGTCGCTCGGTCGGTCGGGCGGGCAGATACGGCACGTAGTCGGGCCACCAGATCGCGGCGTCGACATCGGCCTCCCGACCCGGCCCGGCGACCGCGATCGCGACCCGACGGGACACCTCGCGGAGCATGGCGATCGGCGGGTAGAGCGCACCGCTCGATAGCCGCTCGTCGGTCACCGAGTCGGCCAGGACGTGTGCCGCCCGCAGGAACATCGCGTCCGTAAGGACGCGCGCCTCGGCCACGACCGCCCCGAGCCCGATCCCGGGGAAGACGAACACGTTGTTGGCTTGGCCGATCTCGTGCCGTCGCCCCCGATGGGTCACGGCCGCGAACGGCGATCCGGTCGCGACCAGGGCCCGTCCGTCGGTCCAGCGGATCACGTCCTCGGGCGTCGCCTCGGCGGCCGAGGTCGGGTTCGAGAGCGGCAGAACGATCGGGCGGTCATCGGTAGGAACCTGTGCGTCCATCGCCTGGATGACCGTCCTGCCGAACGTGCCGCCTACCCCGGTGGTGCCGACCAGGACGGTCGGGCGACGCAGCGCGATCGTCTCGAGCAGATCGGGCGTCCCGCCGGCCACGGCCGGCGCCGCGAGGTCCGACTTGGTCGGATCGAGGTCCGGCCGACCGAGATGCACGAGCCCGGCGGTGTCGACCAGGGTGATCGCCTCGCGCCACTCCGGATCGGTCATCCCGACCTCGAGCATCGCCAGGCGCAGCAGGCGGCCGATCCCGATCCCGGCCGCGCCGGCGCCGACCAGCACGATCCGTGCGTCGGCGAGGGTCCGGCCGGTCGCCCGGACGCCTGCCAGGACGCCGGCCACGACGACGGCCGCGGTGCCTTCGATGTCGTCGTTGAAGGACGGGACCCGGGCCTGGTAGCGATCGAGGATGCGCAGCGCGTTCTGTTGCTTGAAGTCCTCGAACTGGATGATGCAACCCGGCCAGACCTCGGCGACACCGCGGACGAATGCCTCGACGAGCGCGTCGTATGCCGCCCCACGCAAGCGGGGTGCCCGGTGCCCGACATAGAGCGGGTCGGCCAGGAGCATCGGGTTGTCGGTGCCCACGTCGAGCGAGACCGGGAGGGTCAAGGCCGGATAGATGCCGCCGGCGGCGGTGTACAGGGCAAGCTTTCCGATCGGGATGGCCATCCCGCCGGCGCCCTGGTCGCCGAGCCCGAGGATCCGTTCGTTGTCGGTCACGACGATGAGGCGGACGTCGTCGAACGGGCCCTGGCGGAGGATCTCCGGGACGCGATCCACGTCGTCGGGCGTGATCCACGTCCCGTGGGTCCGACGGAGGATGTGGCTGAACTCCTGACAGGCCTGTCCGACCGTAGGCGTATACACGACCGGCAGGAACTCCTCGAGGTGTTCGGCAAGGAGCCGGTAGAACAGGGTGGCATTGCGGTCCTGGAGGGCTGCCAGCCCGATGTACTGCTCGAGGGCGTCGTCCTTCCGGCGCAGGTGCTCGAGCTCGAGCTCGACCTGCTCCTCGATCCTGAAGATGCGGTCCGGGAGCAGACCGCGGAGTCGAAAGGCCGTGCGCTCGTCGGCCGGGAACGCGAGACCCTTGGTCAGGAGTCGAGCGCCAAGGAGCGCCGGACCAGCCAGACCGACCGTCGCGGAACGACCCGCGGCGATGTCGTCGAACGGAGGACGCAGCGGTCTCACCTTGGACCGAGCCCGACCTCATCGACGCCAGGTTGCTGCAACGACACGGCATCCCTCCATCGAGAGGATGACATCGATCGACGCATCCGGTGAGGGCACCATCCACCTCGACCGATGCCGAGGTCGACTGGCGGCATCCCTCCGCCAGGTCCGGTCACCGGGCTCGCTATGCTTCCGGCATGCGCCGCATCGTCGACCTGAGCCACGAGATCGTCGATGGGATGACGACCCACCCGGGGATCCCGCCACCGTCGATCTCGGTCTTCCTGAGCCACGAGGCATCGGCGGCCCGCTATGCGCCGGGCACCACGTTCGAGATCGGCCGGATCGACCTCGTCGCCAACACCGGGACCTACCTCGACACGCCGGCCCACCGGTTCCCCGGCGGCCCGGACCTCGCGAGCCTGCCGCTCGAACGCGTCGTCGATCTCGAGGGTGTGAGCGTCGACTGCCGAGCGGTCCCGGAACGCGGCATCGGGCCCGAGGCGTTCGACGGCGTCGATGTCCGCGGTCGAGCCGTCCTGATCGTGACCGGCTGGGATTCGCGCTGGGGGACACCCGACTACCTCAGCGACAACCCGTTCCTGACGGCCGCGGCGGCCGGCCGGCTGGTCGACGCCGGGGCCGCCTTGATCGGGATCGACTCGCTCAACGTCGACTCGCTGGCGGATCCGGCGCGACCGGCCCACACCGCGATCCTCCGGGCCGGCATCCCCCTCGTCGAGCACCTGACCGGGCTCGACGGATTGCCCGCCACCGGTTGGCGGTTCTTCGCGGTCCCGCCGCGGATCCGCGGCATGGGCACGTTCCCGGTCCGAGCGTTCGCGATCGTCGACTGACGGACCCGCTGGCCGAGCAGGGCGGTGCGCGCGGGATCGCGTCGTCCTCGTGCGGACGTCGTCGCTCAGATCCAGACGTCGACGACCGTCGCGACGACCAGCGCGGCGAGGGCCGGACCGACGGCCCGGCGGGTCCGGTCGCTCGTCAGCAGATGACTGAGGGCGCCTCCGGCGCTCGACCACAGCGCAGCGGTCGGGACGACGACGGCGACCATGGTCAGCGCGACGAGGAGACTGCCGACGACCACCGGATAGCCGGCGGGCCGGAAGGTGGTGACGGCGCCGAGGGCGAAGATCCAGGCCTTCGGATTGACCGCCTGGAAGCCCGCCGCCTGGAACAGGCCGAGCGGCCGGGCGAGCTCCCCCGCTCGAGCGCTCGGGCGCCGGCGATCCGGTAGGCGAGGTAGAGCAGGTACGCGGATGCGCCGACCTTCATCACGAAACCGACCTCCGGGACGGCGGTGAACAGGGTCCCCACCCCCGCGGCGACCACGAGCGCCATGGCGCCGATCCCGAGCGCCGTCCCGAGGACGTGGCGCAACGTCGCCCGGAACCCGAACGAGGCGCCCGACGCCCACAGGAGCACGTTGTTCGGCCCTGGCGTCACCGAGCTCACGAATGCGAAGCCGACGAGCGCCGGCAGCGTTTCCACGTCTACACGCTAGGCGGGCGGCCCGGGCTCGGTCTTGTACGATCCTGCGATGGTCACCGATGGCAGCAGGCCGATGACCCGCGCGTGGAAGCCGCCCGTCGCCGGCATCCGCGAGGTCTTCCACGCCACGTTCACCGATCACGCCTATCCCCCGCACACCCACGACGTATGGACGCTGTTCATCGTCGACGCCGGGGCGATCCGCTACGACCTCAACGGCCGGCCGTTCGGCGCCGAACCGACGATGGTGACCGTCCTCCCGCCGCACGTCGTGCACGACGGCCGCCCGGCGAGCGACGCGGGATTCCGGAAACGGGTCCTGTACCTGGAGACCAGCGTCCTCGGAGAGGAGCTCATCGGTCCGGCCGTCGATCGCCCGATCGTCCGCGACGACGGGCTGCGAGATCGGGTCTCGGCGCTCCACGATGCCCTGGCTTGCGTCGACGATGCGCTCGAGGCCGAGGTGCGTCTCGCGTCCGTCAGCGAACGGATCGCGACCTCGCTCGGACAGCCCGTGGCCGAGCCCTCGGCCGTCACCCCCGGCACCCAGGCCGACCAGCTCCGCGCCTTCCTCGACGCGCACCTGTTCGGCGAGCCCACCATCGCCGCAGCGGCGGAGTCCATCGGCGCGACGCCGACGCAGCTGGCCCGGTCATTCTCGACGGTCTTCGGCATCCCGCCCCATGCCTACGTCCTCGGACGACGCCTGGAGGCCGCCCGCGACCGCATCCTGGCCGGGCAGCCACTGGCCGATGTCGCCGCCGAAGTCGGGTTCTGCGACCAGGCCCACCTGTCGCGTCGGTTCAAGCGGTTCCTCGGGACCACGCCGGGGCGGTTCCGATCGGCCGGGCTGCCGGTCGGCCGATCCGATCCGTCCGTCGGGCTCGTGTCGGAACCCTGATCGGAAGGGTTCAGCGGTCGGCCGCGCCCGGCCGCCCCGGCGACGAAGACACGCATCGGACGACTCCTGTCGAACGGACGCCGAGCGCCGCTGGAACGCAGGGTGCCGCACGCGAGGTCATGTGACCTCCGGACCGCCGTATCGGGCGGTGCGGCCCTCTCGACGGCCCCGGTCGAACGACGACCATCCAGAGGTCAGGATCATCACGGCGGATGGTCGACGCTCCGGGCGCGCCTCCGGCGCCGGTCCGGGGCGGGCCCGACACGCCGCCGACGGGATCCTCGAAGGGAGTCGCCGAACGTGGACCAGCGATACGAATGCCTGGACGGCAACGAGGCGACCGCCCGAGTGGCCTACGCGGCCAGCGAGGTGATCTCGATCTACCCGATCACCCCCGCCTCCGGGATGGCCGAGCACTGCGACGACTGGGCGGCGGCCGGCCGGCCGAACCTGTGGGGCAAGGTCCCGGACGTGGTCGAGATGCAATCCGAAGCCGGCGCCGCGGGGGCACTCCACGGTGCGCTCCAGAAGGGGGCGCTCGGGACCACGTTCACGGCGTCGCAGGGGCTCCTGTTGATGGTCCCGAACATGTTCAAGATCTGCGGCGAGCTCACGCCGACGGTGATCCACGTCGCCGCCCGGACCGTGGCCACGCACGCCCTGTCGATCTTCGGCGACCACAGCGACGTGATGCACGCGCGGACGACGGGGTGGGCGATGCTCGCGTCCGGCTCGGTCCAGGAGGCGCACGACTCTGGCGCTGGTGGCCCACGCCGCGACGCTCCGCGCCCGGATCCCGTTCCTCCACTTCTTCGACGGCTTCCGCACGTCGCACGAGAGTCGACAAGATCGCCGTCCTCGACGAGACCGACATCCGTGCGTTGATCCGCGACGACGACGTGCTCGCCTTCCGAGCCCGCGGGCTGACCCCGGACGCGCCCGTCGTGCGGGGCACCGCGCAGAACCCGGACGTGTTCTTCCAGGCGCGCGAGGCGTCGAACCCCTACCACCTGGCCGTCCCCGGGATCGTCCAGGAGGTCATGGACGAGCTGGCGGCACGGACCGGCCGGCGGTACGGGCTGGTCGACTACCACGGGGCCGACGATGCCGAGCGCGTGATCATCGTGATGGGCTCGGCGACCGGGGCGGTCGAGGAGACGGTCGACACGCTGGTCGCCGCGGGCGAGAAGGTCGGGATGCTCCAGGTCCGGCTGTTCCAGCCGTTCCCCGCCGAGCAGATCGTCGCGGCCCTGCCGCCGTCCGTCCGGGCGATCGCGGTCCTCGATCGGACGAAGGAGCCCGGTGCGGTCGGCGAGCCGCTCTACCTCGGCGTCGTCGCCGCCCTCAGCGAGGCGATGGACAGCGACGCACCGCCGTTCGCCGCGTCGCCGCGGGTGATCGGCGGACGCTACGGTCTGTCCTCCAAGGAGATGACGCCGTCGATGATCAAGCCGATCTTCGACGAGCTGGCGGCGGCCCGGCCGAAGCGCCACTTCACGGTCGGGATCTACGACGACGTGACCCACCTCAGCCTGCCGATCGATGCCGCGTTCCGGGTCCCCCGTCCGTCGGGCGAGGTCCAGGCGGTGTTCTTCGGCCTCGGCTCCGACGGCACGGTCGGCGCGAACAAGGCGTCGGTCAAGATCATCGGCGAGAGCACCGACCTGTTCGCCCAGGGCTACTTCGTGTACGACTCCAAGAAGTCGGGGTCGGTCACCGTGTCGCACCTGCGCTTCGGGCCGCAGCCGATCCGGTCCACCTACCTGGTCGACGAGGCGGACTTCGTCGCCTGCCACCAGTTCGGCCTGCTCGGCAGGACGAAGGTCCTCGAGTCGGCCAAGCACGGGGCGACGTTCCTGCTCAACGCCCCGTATGGACCGGACGAGGTCTGGGACCACCTGCCCGGCGGTGTCCAGCGCCTGATCATCGACAAGGAGATCGACTTCTGGGTGATCGACGCCCTGGCCGTGGCCGACGAGGCCGGCATGGGCAGCCGGATCAACACCGTCATGCAGCCGTGCTTCTTCCAGCTGGCCGGGATCCTGCCGCCCGACGAGGCCATCACCCGGATCAAGGGCTTCGTCGAGGCGACGTACCTCAAGCGCGGCACCGCCGTCGTCGCGCGCAACTTCGCGGCGATCGACCGTTCGCTCGAGCGCCTGGGCCATGTCACGCCGGGCGGCGTCACGAACGACCGGGCGACCACCCCGCCGGTGCCCGACGACCTGCCCGACTTCGTCGCCAGGGTCACGTCACGCCTGATCGCCGGCGACGGGGACCTGCTGCCGGTCAGCGCCCTGCCGGTCGACGGGACGTTCCCGTCCGGGACCACGAAGTACGAGAAGCGGGCGATCGCCCAGATGATCCCGGTCTGGGATCCGGCGATCTGCATCGATTGCGGCAAGTGCGCGATGGTCTGCCCCCACGCGACGATCCGGATGAAGGTCTTCCCGGCCGCGGCGGTCGAGTCGGCGCCGCCGGACTTCCTCCACAAGGAGTTCCGCTCGCGGGATCTGCTCGACCATCGGCTCACCATCCAGGTCGCCCCCGACGACTGCACCGGCTGCGGCGTGTGCGTCGACGTCTGTCCGGCCAAGAGCAAGACCGATACGAGTCACAAGGCGATCAACATGGAGCCGGTCGCCGATCATCGCGACATCGAGCGGCCCCGCTGGGACTTCTTCCAGTCGATCCCGCAGCTCGATCGGAGCCTGATCGCACACGACACCATCAAGGGCAGCCAGGTCCTCGAGCCCCTGTTCGAGTTCTCCGGCGCGTGCGGCGGGTGCGGCGAGACGCCCTACCTCCGGCTGGTCAGCCAGCTTTTCGGCGACCGGATGATCGTGGCCAACGCGACAGGCTGCTCGTCGATCTACGGCGCCAACCTGCCGACGACGCCGTGGACGGTCGATGCCGCCGGGCGGGGCCCGGCCTGGGCCAACTCGCTGTTCGAGGACAACGCCGAGTTCGGCCTCGGGATGCGACTCGCGCTCGACGCCCAGACCGACCAGGCCCGGCGCCTGCTCGGTCGGCTCGAGCCGGACCTCGGGACCGAGCTCGTCCGCGGGATCCTCGATGCCGAGCAGGACGATGAGGCCGGGATCGCCCTCCAGCGCGAGCGGATCGTAGAGCTCCGTGAGGCGCTGACCCGCCTCGACGGCCCGTCGAGCTCGGATGCACGACACCTGCTCGCCCTCGCCGGCGACCTCGTCCGCAAGGGCATCTGGATCATCGGCGGCGACGGCTGGGCCTACGACATCGGATTCGGGGGCGTTGACCAGGTCCTCAGCTCGGGCCGGAACGTCAACATCCTCGTCCTCGACACCGAGGTCTACTCGAACACCGGCGGCCAGTCGTCGAAGGCGACCCCACGGGGTGCCGTGGCCAAGTTCGCGGCGGCGGGCAAGGGCACCGCCAAGAAGGACCTGGGCGCCATCGCCCGGTCGTACGGGAACGTCTACGTCGCCCAGGTGGCGATGGGGGCGAACGACCTGCAGACGACCAAGGCCCTGCTCGAAGCCGACGCCTGGCCGGGCCCGTCGCTGGTCGTGGCCTACAGCACGTGCATCGCCCACGGCATCGACATGAGCAAGTCGATGAGCCACCAGAAGGACGCCGTCAAGAGTGGCTACTGGCCGCTCTACCGGTTCCATCCGTCGGAGGTCGAGGGAGGCCGGCCGTTCAAGCTCGACTCCACCGCCCCGTCGATCCCGGTCGCCGAGTTCGTCGCGACCGAGACCCGCTTCGCGATCCTCCAGCGGACGGACCCCGAGCGCGCGGCCGAGCTGGCGGCATTGTCCCAGGACGACGCCGACGAACGCTGGCACTACTACGCCCAGCTGGCCGGCATCGAACGGACGGTCCCGCACGTCCATCGACCCGACCACGCCAGCGTGCCCGAGCCGGCCGGCGTCGCCGGCGGGGGCCCAGACACCGAGGGGGATCCGGGATGACCGTCGACCTGCGCACCCGCTATCTCGGCCTCGAGCTCCGTTCCCCGATCGTCGCCTCGGCGGCGCCGCACAACGGCGAGCCGGCGATGGCCGGACGCCTCGAGCGCGCCGGCGTCGGAGCCATCGTCCTGCCGTCGCTGTTCGAGGAGGAGATCCTGGCCGAGGAGATCGAGCTCAACCGGTCGCTCGAACAGGG
Source organism: uncultured Chloroflexia bacterium (assembly GCA_963781845.1). Taxonomy (GTDB): domain Bacteria; phylum Chloroflexota; class Limnocylindria; order Limnocylindrales; family CSP1-4; genus Chersky-267. The sequence continues at coordinate 438,157 of CAWAHN010000009.1, forward strand.
AACCGAGCACTTCGCCGAGGCGCTCGACTACTTCCCCGCGATGGGCACCTACGTCGGCGCGGCCGACCGCTACCTCGCCTCCCTCGAGCGGGTCAGGGCGGAGGTCGGCGTCCCGGTCATCGCCAGCCTCAATGCGAGCACGACCCTCGGCTGGGTGCCGTACGCACGGCGGATCCAGGAGGCCGGAGCCGACGCGCTCGAGCTGAACCTCTATCGCGTCGCGGCCGACCCGCGGCGGACCGGCGCCGAGGTCGATGCGCACGACCTCGAGCTGATCGCGGCCGTCCGCGCCGCCGTGACGATCCCGCTCGCGATCAAGCTCAGTCCGTTCTACTCGTCGCTCGCCCACTTCGCCGCGGCGGTCGTCGCCGCCGGTGCGGACGGCCTGGTCCTGTTCAACCGTTTCTACCAGCCGGACCTCGACCTCGACACCCTCGAGGTGGTGCCGCGGCTGGAGCTGAGCGAGGCCGCCGAGGTTCGCCTCCCGGTCCGCTGGATCGGGATCCTCCGCCCGCAGCTGGGTCCGACCGTGTCGCTCGCCGCGACGTCCGGGATCCGGTCCGGGAGCGACGTGGTCAAGGCGCTGATGGTCGGCGCGGACGTGGCGATGATGACGTCGGCCGTGCTCCGTCGCGGTCCCGAGCACGTCGCCACCGTCGAGGCCGAGCTGCGGGCCTGGATGACCGATCACGAGTACGTGTCGGTCGAGCAGCTCAAGGGCAGCGCCAGCCAGGCGACGGCCGACGACCCGTCGGCGTTCGAGCGCGCCAACTACCTCCAGACGATCCGTTCATGGGTCGCCCCCAGAGAGCTCACCGCGACGGCGCCGACGCAGCGGCGCGACTGACCGCATAGCCGGGCCCGGCTGACGCCCGGCCCGGCCGACGCCCGCCGCCTCGGGCGGGGAACCCTTCGCTACGGCCGGAACGCGAGTCGCTATGGGCGGAACGCGTCGGCCGCTGCGGCCGTGTCGAAGAACTCCTGGAACCAGCGGATCCTCCCGTCCCGGACCAGGACGAGATGGACGAAGTCCGTTTCGTAGGTCCGACCGGTCGGCCGAGCGCGGACCGTCGTCCGGCCGATCACCGCCACCGCGTCGTCCTGGGCGATGAACCGACGCGGTTCGAACGCCAGGATCTCCTCGGTCCCGCTGCCGATGCGCAACCACTCGCGGACCCCGTCGACCCCGTTCCTCGTCCCCGAGGATGGGATCGCCGGATTGTCGGGCTCACCCCACTCGACGTCGGCCGTGAGCAGCGCCAGCAACGACTCGATGTCGCGGCCCGCGAAGGCCCGGTACGCCGCCTGGACCACAGCGAGCGTGGCCGCCGTGACGTCCCGAACCGGGGTTTCCGTCTCCGTTCTGGTCATGGTCGTCGCTCCTGGCTACGTCTGGCGCTCGGCGCGGTCCCGCAGGTCGAGGAGGAGGCGGCGCATCATCGGGAAGTCGCCGAACTCCAGCAGCACGATCGACACGAGCGCGGCCGCCGGGTGGGCGAAGTCATAGACGGCCTTGAGCCGGGTCACCAGGCGTGTCCCGCCGTCCGGCGTCCGGTCGAGCCGCCAGGCCCAGGTGCTGTCGGGCTTGCGCCAGACCATCTCGGTCGGGGCGTCGATGCTCGCGACGCGGAACGCGGTCACATCGTTGACGGGCTCGGCCATCGCGATCCGGTCACCGACCGCGAGATCCTGGAACTCGGGGAGGATCCGGTCGGCGCTCGGCTGGCCGAGGTTGTCGAACAGGTCGTAGCTGTAGAAGCCGGCCCGACGGAAGCCGATCTGGACGATCCACGGCCAGACCCTCTCAGGCGGGGCAGCGATGCTGATCGCTCGGGTGGCGTGGAAGCCGGCGTGACGGAGGAGGTCGTCGCCGGGCATCGACGAAGTCGCCTCGGCTGTCGTCGCGCCCCAGCGCAGATGCCAGGGCCGGACGAACGGAGCAGCCCAGAAGAGTGGCGCTGCCTTGACGACGTCGAGCGCGGCGCCACGCAGCTCGACGACGTTCGCGGTCTCCATGTGCCGATCGTCGCGGCTCGGTGGGACCGTGGGTGAGAGCCGGTCTGCCCGTTGTGTCGGTCCGGACGTCACAACCCGGCCCGCGTCGCCTCAACCGTGGTGGGCGAGCTCCGCGGCGTCCGCGTCGGCCTTCGTCCGGTGGATCGTGCCGGGAGCGTGCTCGGCCGGGGAATAGACGGTGTAGAGGCGGAGCTCCTCGGTCGCAGACGTGTTGATCACGTTGTGCTCGGTTCCCGCCGGGACGACGACGGCCGTCCCGTCGGTCAGCGGGTGGCGCTCCCCGTCGAGGATGGCCACGCCCTCCCCCGCCTCGATCCGGATGAACTGGTCGCGACCCTCGTGATGCTCCAGCCCGATCTCTCCGCCGGGGACGATGGTCATCACCACCAGCTGGCTGTGCGGGGCGGTGTAGAGCACCGTCCGGAAGTTCGGGTTAGCCAGGGTGGCTGCCTCGATGTTCACGCTGTAGCCGGACATGGTCGTGCTCTCCTCTTCGCGTCGCGCGTCGGTCGGTCGGTCGGTCGGTCGGTCCTTACGATGCGCGCGGTCGTTCGACGGCGCTAGGGCCAGATGTCCCGACCCGGTCAGCCGCAGAAGTCGCGGATCGCGCCCTCCAGGATCTCGCCGACCGCGACCAGCTCGGGCAGCGACACCCACTCGTCCGGGGCGTGGAAGTGGTCGCCCGACGCGCCGACCGACAGCGTCGGGATCCCCGCTCCCTGCATCAACGCCGCGTCCATCCAGGCGTTCTCACCGGCCGCGACCAGCTCAGCTCCGGTCACGGCCCGGGTCGCCGTGGCGAGAGCCGCCCACAGTCGCTCATGGCCACGGGCCTCGAAGGGGTCCCGGTGGAGCTTGACCTCGACCTCGGCCGAGAAGTCCGGGCGCTCCGACCGGATCGCCTCGAAGATGGCCTCGATGTCGGCCACCCGATCGGCGATCGTCTCGCCCGGTTGGGTCCCGATCTCGATCCCGATCCGGCAGCTCGCGGGGTAGGTCGCGTAGTCGCTTCCTCCGACGATCGTGCTGGCGTGGTACACCGTCGCCCCGTTCAGCGGGTGCGGCTCCGCGGCCCAACGCGCCCCGAGGACGTCCAGGCGTTCGAGCACCGCGGCTGCGTGACCGATCGCGTCGATCCCCACCTCGGGCGCCGATCCGTGGGCGGCGCGGCCGTGGACGACGATATCGAGCCAGCCGAATCCCTGGTGGGTCACTGTCGCCCGCCCCAGCCCGAACGGCTCGATCACGATGGCCGCGTCCATCTCGTGACGGAGGAGGAGATCCGACGTCCCGGTCGACGTCGCCTCCTCGTCCATCGTGAACGCCGCGACGACGTCGCCCCGGAGCGGACGATCCGACCGAGCGATCGATTCGAGGACCAGGAGCTCGATCGCCGCATGGCCCTTGTCGTCGGCAGCCCCCAGCCCGGTCATCCGATCGTCGGCGACGGTCGGGATCATCGAGCGGTCCGGCCAGCTCGCATCGCCGACCGTATCGATATGGGCGTTGAGACAGAGCGCCGGACCACCACCGGTCCCACGCAGACGCGCCACGACGTTGGGCCGGCCCGGCGCGACCTCGTCGACCGCGACCTCGACCGGCAGGGCGCGCAGGCGCTCCACGAGATGGGCCGCGATCGCGCCTTCACCGGGCGTTCCCGGGATCAACCACGGGTTGCGCGAGTCGATCCGGATGAGCTGGGCCAGGAGCGTCTCGAGCTCCGTGCGGTCGATCGGCATTTGAGGTCCTCCGATCACTGCTCGAGGGGTCAGACGAGGGAGCGGGCGGTCGCCTTGACCGCATCCTCGAAAGCCGACAGGGTGGTGTCGATGTCGGCGGCGGTGTGCACGGTCGACACGAACCACAGCTCGATGTTGCTGGGATGGACCATGACGCCGCGACGGTGGAGCTCGAGCGCGAGCGCGGCGTACTTCGGGGAGTTCAGGTGGACGGCCGCGTCGCGGTAGTCGACGACCGGGGTCTCGCTGAACCAGAACTGGAACATGGGGCCGACGCCCTGGACCTGGACGGGCACGCCGGCCCGCTCGAAGATCCCGGCGATCCCGGACATCAAGCGGCCGGACAGGTCGAACAGTCGCTCGTGGGTCCCCGGCCGCGAGAGCACGTCGAGCGACGCGCTGGCGGCCGCGACCGCGACCGCGTTCGCGTTGTACGTGCCGGCATGGAGGACCGCGCCGTCCGAGACCTGGTCCATGATGTCGCGCCGCCCGCCGAGGGCCGCGACCGGGAACCCGCCGCCGAGGGCCTTGGCCATCGTGGTCAGGTCCGGGGTGACGCCGTAGAGCGCCTGGGCGCCGCCGAGAGCGACCCGGAACCCGGTGATCACCTCGTCGAAGATGAGCACGATCCCGTTGGCCGCGGTGATCTCGCGCAGGAACGCGAGGTAGCCCGGCTGTGGGGCGATCACCCCGGTATTGCCCATGATCGGCTCGGTCAGGATGGCCGCGATCTCGTTGCCGCGCTCGGCCACGAGTCGTTCGACGGCCGACTGGTCGTTCCAGGGCAGCACCGCCAGGGTCTGGCCGATGACCTCGGGGATGCCCGGCGTGCCGGGCAGGGCCCGCGGGTGCTCTCGCGGCCCGGCGAGTGCCAGGTCGGGGTGGTGGCTCCACTCGAGCTGGTCGGCCCAGCCGTGGTACTGGCCCTCGAAGCGCACCACGACATCCCGCCCGGTGAACGCGCGAGCGAGTCGGGTCGCATGCAGGACGACCTCGGTCCCGGAGTTCCCGAAGCGGACGAGCTCGACGGACGGGACCGCGGCGACGATCTTGCGGGCGGCCTCGGCCTCCAGCTCGTAGGGCAGCGCGAACATCGTGCCGATCTCGTGGATCGCCCGGGTGACCCGTTCGGTGACCTCGGGATGGGCGTGGCCGTGGATCATCGGCCCGAGCGCCAGCAGGTAGTCGAGGTATTCGTTCCCATCGACGTCCCACAGATGGGCGCCCACCCCGCGGGCAGCGACCGGCGGTCCGGGCACCCAGCCGGCCCCCGGTCCGCGGGCGCCGCTGTTGACGCCACCGGCGATGACCTCCTGGGCGGCCAGGTAGGCGGCCTCGGAGCGAGCTGTGGTGTACGGCATCGGTGAACCTCCTCGTGTGTCCGGTCAGGCCAGCGATAGCGCCGGACGATCCGGATCCGAACGGACGAATGGGTCGAGGCCGGCCAGCCGTCGACGGGCCAGGGCGACCGCCATCGAGACGGCACCGTGAAGGACCGCGGCGTCGTGGAGTGCGGACGGCACGATCCGGGGTGGATATGGCAGCGCGGCCCGGAGTCGCGCATCGAGAGGTGCGAAGACGGCCGCCCCGGCATCGGTCAGGCCCCCGCCCACGACGATGACCTCGGGATCGAGCAGCGCCCCGACGTCGACGATCAGGTCGCCGAGGTCCGTCAGCACGTCGGCCACGACCTGCGTCGCGACCGGGTCGCCGGCGGCCGCCCGGTCGAACACCTCGCGGGCGTCGGTGACCGGCGGCTCGGCCTTCGCTCCGGTCCTGGCCAGGGCATCGCGATAGCGGGCCGGGATCGCTCGTCCGCTCGCTCGCCGATCGAGTCGACCGGGCGCCATGAACCCGATCGCACCGGCCGCGTTGGTCGCACCGCGGACGGGTCGTCCGTCGACGATGACCCCAGCCCCGAGGCCGTAGCCGAGGGCCAGGAAGACGACGTCGCGACAGCCCACCGCGGCACCGGCCGACGCCTCGCCGATGGCCGCCAGCAGGTCGTCGTTGTCGATGGCCACCGGCATGCCGAGGCGATCCTCGAGCGCCGTCGCAAGGGCGAGGCCGGTCAGGCCGGGCAGGTCCGGCGACAGCAGGACCCGTCCGGACGGATGGTCCACGATCCCCGAGACGCCGGCCACCACGGCGCGCATGGCGCCTGGCGGCGATGCCTCGCTGACATCGCGGACCAGGGCCACCAGATCGTCGACCAGGGCGTCGCGGTCGTCGGGGTCGCGGACCGGCCGGGCCGCTCGCAACCTGATCGAGCCGGCCAGGTCTCCGGTCGCGGCCCTGAGCGTCCGGCTGCCCGCGTCGATCCCCACCACGCCGACCATCCGATCGTCCAGTTCGACGACCCGTGGCGGTCGACCCACGCCGGTCGGGACGAGCGAGCCCTCACGGACGACGCCGTCGCGGCGAAGCCGACCGACCGCCCGGCTGACGGTCGCCGGCGAGAGCCCGGTCGCCGCGACGAGCTCGGTCCGCGATGCACGGGTACGCTCTCCCAGCACCTGCAGGACCGCGAGGGTCGGATCAGTCATTTCGTTGCACGTTGAACGTTACTCTCCAACGGAACGGCAACCACGAACCAGGGAACGACGATCGGGACGGCTGTCCGCGGGTTTGACGCCATCGGACCGATGTTATCATCACCATGAGCCGAAGTCGTCGCGTTCGGTCACGTGCCCCCAGCAGGGTTCGAGCCCCCGCGATGACCCAGGCGCGCGGGCGGCGGCGATAATGGGTCGGTGCCGTTCGGTCCCAGCCGAGGGTCCGGTCGCGCGACCGGCTCTCGGGCCGCGAACGAGGAGGAGTTCGGATGAGGCTTATCAGACCAGGTCGGCTCCTGACTCTCGGGGCGGTGGTCGCGATCGTCGCGAGCGCCTGCGCCGGGCAGGGAGCGACGACCGCCCCCACCACCGCACCGACGACCGCACCCACGACCGCCCCGTCGACCGGCGCGAGCAGCGCACCCTCGGCTGCGGCGTTCGATTGGAAGAAGTACGCAGGGACCGAGATCACGTTCCTGGCCAATGAGCACCCGTGGACCGACGGGATGAAGCCACTGCTCGACCAGTTCACCCAGGAGACCGGGATCAAGGTCAACCTGCAGCCGTTCTCGGAAGACCTCTACTTCGACAAGATGGAGCAGGTCCTGCGGGCCAGCCCTGCGACCGCCGACGTGTACTTCCTGCCGATGGACTCGACCGGTTTCTCGCAGTTCAGCGCAGGGCTGATCGAGCCGCTGACCCCCTACCTCAACGACCCGACCAAGACCGCCGCCGACTATGACCTCAAGGACTTCCCGCAGGGCTTCCTCGATCCGGGCACCTACCCGCCCGGCGATGCCAGCGCCCAGCTGTACGGGATCCCGATCTCGTTCGAGACCTACATCCTGTTCTCGAACAAGGACCTCGTCCAGAAGTACCTCGGCGGGGTCATGCCGACGACCATGGACGAGCTCATCGCCGATGCTCAGAAGATCACCAAGGACGGGGCGAAGGACGGCGTGGTGGGGGCGCTGATGCGCGGCATCCCGTCGGACACGATCATGGATACGTTCTCCGGGGTGGTCTTCAACCGGTTCGGCGTGCGGGCCGCTCCGCCGCCGTACGGGCTCTGGTTCGACGGCGCCTGGGACAAGCCGAGGCTGACCGATCCGGACGTGTGCAAGGGCATGACCGACTACGCCAACCTGCTCGCCACCGGCCCAGCCAACAAGTTCTCGATCGACTGGTCGGACGCCAACAGCCTGTTCTCGCAGGGCAAGGCGGCCTTCTTCATCGACGCCAGCCTGTTCGGTCCGGCCTATGAGGATGCGACCAAGTCGCAGATCGCCGGCAAGGTCGGCTACTCGGCGTTGCCGCCAGCCACGGCCGGCGGACAGTCCTACACGGGCCACTGGCTGTGGGGACTCGGGATCCCCAAGAACTCCCAGCACAAGGATGCCGCCTGGTACTTCACCCAGTGGATGACCGATAAGGCCAACACGGCCAAGATCGGCGCGACGACCGGTGGAGCGCCACGGCTCTCGTCGTACAGCGACCCGGCCTACACCGGGAAGCTGGTCCCGGAGTACGTGTCGGCCGTCAATGAGGCGATGAAGACGTCCCGGACGACGGTCGTCTTCAAGGAGGGCTGGACGGACGGCGCGCTGGCCATCGTCAACGGCATGCAGGAGATCGCCAACGGCGCCGACCCGACCGCGGCGTGCGCCAAGGCCAACGCGGCTCTCCTCAAGGCCGTCAACAAGTAGTCATGGACGTGGGTCGGCCGGTCGCACCGACGACATCCGACCCACTCCTCGAACGCCCCGCTCCGCACCGCGCGGGCGGGGCGTTCGATCGCCCGGGGCCGGTCCGGTGACCGCCAGGCCTTTCCGCTCGCGCTCGAGGACCACGGATCGAGGGGGACGCTTCCTCATCCCCCTCGTGGTCGTGATGGGCCTCACGTCGCTGTTCCCGACGCTCTACTCGATCTACATGAGCGTCGTTCGACTGGAACTGGGGTCAGCGGTTCAACTTCGTCGGGTTCGACAACTACGTCTCGCTGGCGGGCGACGAACGGTTCCGGACCGCGCTGATCAACACCTTCGTGTTCACGATCTCCGCGGTCGGTGTCGAGTTCCTGATCGGGCTTGGCCTGGCGCTCGTGGTCCACCGGATCCGGCGGGGCGTCAGCGTCTTCCGGACGCTCCTGCTCGTGCCGCTGATGGTCTCGGGCATCATCGTCTCGGTGATCTGGAAGATCATGCTCGACCCGACCCTTGGCATCCTCAACTACGTTCTCCAGGCGATCGGCTTCGCCCCGGTCGGGTTCTTCGGCGATCCGGGGCTGGCGCTGGCCTCGGTCGTGCTCGTCGACCTGTGGTGGCAGAGCGCGTTCGTGTTCATCGTCCTGCTGGCGGGACTCGGCTCGCTACCGCAGGAGCCGCTGGAGGCGGCGGAGGTCGACGGGGCCGGGACGCTCCAACGGCTGTGGTTCGTCACGCTCCCGCTGCTTCGCCCGGTGATCCTGGTCGTCCTCCTGTTCAGGACGATCGACTGCCTGAAGGTCTTCGCGATCATCTTCGGGACGACTGGTGGCGGTCCGCTGGGCACGACCGAATCGGTCCAGGTGCTGGCATACCGGGTCGCCTTCAAGCAGCTCAACATGAGCCAGTCGATGACGATGATGGTGATCTTCTCGGTGATCGTCCTGGCCATCGTCCTGCTGTACCAGCGCTTCGGCACGGCGGCTGGAGCCGACGCATGACCAATCCCCTCGCCAGCCGGCGCACCCGGCGCCGCCTCGGCGACGCCACCGCGTACGTCATCGCGATCGGGGCGACCATCGTCACCCTGTTCCCCCTCTACTGGCTGTTCGTCATCTCGACGAAACCGCCACGCGACGCCTTCGCCTCGCCGCCGGCGCTCATCTACATCCCCGACTTCAGCAAGTACATCTCGGTCTGGAGCACGGCCGGGTTCAGCCAGGCGTTCTTCAACAGCATCATGGTGGTCATCCTCGGGGTGACGTTCGCGATCCTCGTGGCCACCCCGGCGGCCTACGCCCTGGTCCGCTTCCGGGTGCGGGCCGGCCGGTGGATCAAGATCTGGCTCCTCCTCGCTTACGCGATCCCGGAGTTCCTGTTCGTCATCCCGATGTACGTGCTGTACCAGTCGATCGGCCTGTACGACACGCAGATCGGGCTGGCCCTCATCTACCAGGTCTTCGCGGTCCCGTTCGCGGTCTGGCTGATCCAGTCGTTCTTCATGGAGGTGCCCTCCGACCTGGGCGATGCGGCCCGGGTGGACGGCTGCTCGGAGCTCCAGTCGCTGCTCCGGATCTATCTCCCGCTGGCCGCGCCGGGGCTGGCCGCCACGGCCGTCCTGGTCGGGATCAACATGTGGAACGAGGTGACGATCGCCCTGTCGCTGACCTTCGACCAGAGCCGGACCGTCCCGATCGCGGTCGCCGGGTTCCGCGGGTACGCCGCGATCCGGTGGCAGGAGATGGCCGCCGCCGCCGTCCTGGCGGTCGTCCCGATGATCTTCTTCGCCGCCCTCGCCCAGCGTTACCTGGTCAAGGGCCTCACCTTCGGAGCCGTCAAATGAGCGAGACTATCGACCTCGGGGGCCGCCGCGCCCTCGTCACCGGAGCCGGCCGCGGGATCGGGCGGGGCATCGCCCTCCGGCTCGCCGCTGCCGGCGCCGACGTCGCCGTCAACGACCGGGATCCAGAGACCGCGGCGCGGACCGCCGCCGACGTCTCGGCATTCGGACGACGGAGCGCCACGCTGGTCGGCGACCTGTCGCGGACGGCCGACGTCCATGCGATCTGCGATGCCGCCGAGGCCGCCCTCGGCGGGGTCGACATCCTGGTCAACAACGCCGGGATCTCGCTGTACCGGTCGATCGTCGACTGTACCGAGGACGACTGGGACCAGCATCTCGACATCATGGCCAAGGCGTCGTTCCTGACCATGCGCCGGCTCGCCCCGGCGATGATGGAGCGAGGCTGGGGCCGGATCGTCAACCTCGGCTCGTACGTCGCCCAGGTCAACTGCACCACGAAGTTCTTCGGGCCCTACTGTGCGGCCAAGTTCGCGGTCGTCGGCCTGACCCAGGTGGCGGCCCAGGAGTTCGCGCCGTCGGTGACCGTCAACGCCGTCGGCCCGGGTGACGTGGATACCGAGATGATGGCAGCCGAATGGGACCTCGAAGGCGCACGTCGCGACATGCCCGCGGCCGACGTCAAGGAGGAGTACCGGGAGCGGCTGATCCTCGGCCGCCTGGAGCGACCCGATGACATCGCCGGAGCCGTCCTCTTCCTCGTCTCGCCGGCCGCCGACCAGGTGACCGGGAGCCACCTGATCGTCAGCGGCGGTCTGCCGTACCACCGATGACGGGTCCGAGCGAGGACCTTCGCGAGCGCGCCCGCCGGCCCGAGCTTCGGTTCGTCGCCGGGGGCGCCGGCTCGGCCATCCGCGCGCTCGACGGGCGCGTCGCCCTCATCTGCCAGCCGGAGCCGCTGGCCGAGCTCGGAGCCTCCGCGGTCGCCACTGTGGCCGCCGTCCGGACGGTGTCATCGCTGTCGGAGGGAGCCCTGACCGCGCTCGACGAGGACCTCCCCCCGGTCGACTCCATCGTCGGCCTCGGCGGCGGGACGGCGATGGATGCGGCCAAGTACCTCGCCTGGCGGCGTGACCTGCCCCTCGTCCTGCTGCCGTCGATCGTCAGCGTCGATGCCTGTGTGACCAACACCATCGCCGTCCGGACCGGAGGCGGAGTCGAGTACCGCGGGTTCGTCGCGGCCGACGCCATCGTCGTCGACTCCGACCTGATCAGGCGCGCCCCCGCCAGGCTCAATCGCGCCGGGGTCGGCGACCTGCTGTCGATCCATACGGCGCTGTGGGATTGGCAGGCCGGCGACCGGGCCGGCCGATCGACCTACCGGCCGGAGATCGCGGCGCGGTCGGCGGCGGTCCTGGACCGCATCGACGACATGGCGGACGAGATCGGCGACGTCTCGCCGCGGGCGGTCGAGGCGATCGTCCGAGCCTACGCCGAGATCAATGCCCTCTGCCTGGACGCCGGGCACAGCCAGCCGGAAGAGGGCTCGGAGCACTACCTCGGCTACCGCCTCGAGGCGCAGACCGGCCGTGCCTTCGTCCACGGTGAGTTGATCGCGCTCGGGACGGTCACGATGGCGGTCGCCCAGGGCCACGACCCGGAGCGACCGGTCCGGATCCTGGAGCGCTGCCGGGTCGCCTGGCGCCCCGATGAGCTGGGTCTCGAGCCGGCGGTCCTCGAACGGGCCCTCGCGGGACTCCGAGCCTTCGTAGGCGAGCAGCGACTCCCCTACTCCGTCATCGACGACACGGATCTGGCGGCACGGGCCGAGCGCATCGTGGCGGCCGTCCTCGAGCTGGCTGCCGAAGGAGAGCGAGTATGAGCGATCGATCCGCCGTAACGACCGCGATCCCGGCCGAGGATCTCGTCCGCCAGCACGCAGCCATCGCAGACGAGCTCCGCGCGGCCTTCGAGGACGTCCTGCCGGTCGGCAAGTACACGCTCGGACGCCAGCTGACGGCCTTCGAGGCGGAGTTCGCGGCCTACGTTGGGGCACGCCACGGCATCGGCATCAGCACTGGGACGGCGGCTCTCCACCTGGCCCTGGTGGCGCTGGGCGTGGGTCCGGGTGACGAGGTGGTGACCGTCCCGAATACCTATGTCGCGACGGCCTTCGCGATCAGCTATGCCGGGGCGACACCGGTCTTCGTCGACGTGGACCCGCTGACATCGAACCTCGATCCGGCCCGTCTACCCGAGGTCCTGTCCGAGCACACCAAGGCCATCCTGCCGGTCCACCTGTACGGCCAGGCGGTCGACATCGATGCCGTCCGCGCCATCGCGCCCGGCATCCCGATCCTCGAGGACGCCGCCCACGCCCACGGCGCCGACCTCCGCGGACGACCGGTCGGCAGCCTCGGCGAGGCCGCCGCGTTCTCGCTTCTACCCGAGCAAGCTGCTCGGCGCCCTCGGCGACGGCGGAGCCCTGACGACGAGCGACGACGAACTCGACGCGCGGATCCGGCAGCTGCGCTACATGGGACAGCGCTCGACCAAGCACGAACACCTCGTCCTCGGCTTCCAGGAGCGCCTCGATGAGCTGCAGGCGGCATTCCTCCGCGTGAAGCTCCGTCACCTCGAGGATCAGATCGTGGCCCGACGACGCGTGGCGATCCGCTACGGCACGCTGCTCGAGGGGACGCCGGTGCGACCCCCGACCCACGACGTCACGGGCCGGCACGCCTACTACATGTACACGGTCCAGGCACCCCGGCGCGAGGAGCTCATCGCCTACCTGTCGGAGCGCGGGATCGGCACCCAGCTCATCTACCCCAAGCTCGTTCCCGACCAGGGCGCCTATCTCGACCATCCGTGGCGGGCTGGCCGGCTCGACGTCGCGAGGTCGCTCGTGCCGACGCTCCTGTGCCTGCCGATGTTCGCCGAGTTGACCGACGCCGAGGTGGATCGAGTCGGCCTCTCGATCCGCGCCTTCTACGGCCTGGACTGACGGCATGCGGCTGGTCGTCCTCGGTGGGAGCGCGGCCGCCACTCCAGAGCTGATCGACGCCCTGTCGGCCTGGCCGGGCGGTCCGGACCGGCGCCCCCCGCTCGAGGTGGTGCTGGTCGGCCGCTCGGCCGCCAAGCTCGAGCTCGTGGCACGCGAGTGCCGGCGCCGGGTGGGCGACCTCGGCGCCGCCGGGCCGCCGATCGAGATCCGGTCCGCCACCGATCGACGGAGCGCGGTCGACGGGGCCGACGTCGTTCTCAGCCAGGTCCGGATCGGAGGTCTGGCCGCCCGGGCGTTCGACGAGACCTTCCCGCGCGGCTACGGCCTGCCCGGCGAGGAGACGATGGGTCCAGGTGGGTTCGCGAATGCCATACGCACGGTGCCGGCGATGCGTCCCGCGTGGGACGACGTGGCCGAGGTCGCGCCGTCGGCGCTCGTCATCGATCTCACCAACCCGGCCGGGATCGTCGTCGCGGCCGCGCGCCGGGAGCACGACTTGCGGATCGTGGCCGTCTGCGACTCGCCGATCAGCCATACGAACGCGATCGCGCAGCGGCTGGGCCGCCCGGTCGGGCGCGTCCGCTCCCGCTACGTCGGGATGAACCACGTGGGCTGGTATGTCCCCGAGTCGGCCGACGAGCTGGCGGTCCTTGGGGACCTGGCGGTCGGCCAGGACCCGGACGACGTCCTGGCCGACCGAGCGATCGCGGCTCCGTACGTCCGCTACTACCGGCACCCCGATCGGATGCTGGCCGCACAGCTGGGGACCACGGTCCGAGCGGAGACGTTGCGTGGTCTGGAGGAGGACCTGCTGGCGGCCTACGCCGACGGGCACGACGGGATGGCACGTCGCGGCGCGATCTGGTACGGCCTCGCGGTCGTGCCACTGCTCGACGCCTGGCGGCACGGCTCGACCGATCCATTGATCGTCGGTCTGGTCGACGCGGGCGACGAGCCGGACGGGACGACGGCGGGCGTCGCGACGGAGATCCCCGTTGACGCGACCGTCCCGGGCGAGCTCCGGCAGCATCGCCCGGTCGCGCTCCCACCCGGTCCTGCAGCGGTCCTCGCCGCCCACGCGAGATACGAACGACAGACCGTCGACGCGATCCTCGGCGGCGCATCGGAGCCCGACCTCGTCGAGGCGCTCGCGGTCAACCCGATGGTCCCGGACGAGGCGCTCGCTGCCCGACTGGTCGCCGCCATCCGGAGCGGATCGCCGGGCGGGGCAGCAGCATGAGCCGAACGCGGTTCGAGGTCGTCGCCGCCGTCGACATCGGGGCGACCAAGACGAGCGTCGCCGTCGTGCCGCTGCCGATCGTCACCTGGCCCGCGCGCTCGGGAGATGGCTCCGTGGCCGTTCGCACCGCGCCGACGGATCGCGATCCGGGCGTCGCCCTGGCCACCATCGTATCTGCGGTCCGGGCCGGCCTGGCGGACCTCGGCCCGGCCGACGTCGTCCTCCGAGCGGTCGGGTGTGCGGCGCCCGGTCCGCTCGACCCGGAGCTGGGAGTCGTCGTCCACTCACCCAACCTCGGCTGGCGCGACGTCCCCGTCGGGCCCTCCCTGGGCGACGCCTTGGGCGTGCCCTGGGGCCTCGACGACGACGCGAACCTCGGAGCGCTCGGCGAGGCGATCCTCGGCGCGGGGCGCGGGGCGCGGACGGTCGCCTACCTCACCGTCAGCTCAGGGATCGGTGGTGGCATCGTCCGCGACGGAGTCCGGCTCGTCGGCGACCATGCGCTCGCCGGGGAGATCGGCCACCTTCATGCCGGCATCGGCGGGACCGACGTGCCGCGCTGCTCCTGTGGTCGACGCGGGCACATCGAGGCGTATGCCGGTGGGGTGTGCCTCGGCGCTCGCGCCGCCCGTCGGTGGCCGCGCGGACGCTTGACCGACGGTCGAGCCGCCCCGCGCGACGCCGACGCGATCTTCCGCGCCGCCCGACACGAGTCCGAGGTCCGGCCGCTCGCCGGGGATGCCGAGACGGCCCTGGCCACCGCGATCGGGGCATTCGCGGCGGTGCTCGATCCGGGGGTCGTGGTCGTGGGTGGTGCGATCGCCTTGGCCCACCCAGCCCTGACCAGACGAGCGGCCGCCATCGCCGCGCGACGAGCGATCCCCGAGGTGACCGCTTCACTACGGGTGGTGCCCGCCACGCTCGGCGCCGAGTGTGTCCTCGCCGGAAGCGCGCTCATGGCGGCGGCGGTCGCCGCCGACTCGAGTAACGATCGACCATGGTCCACGATACGAGGAGTCCGACATGCCTGAGCTGTTCCAGACCGTCTACGGCCGAGGTCTCGTCGCGGAGTTCAAGACGTACGTCCATCGGCCCTACCTGGTCGTGACGATGGAGGACCTGTGGCCTCGGTTCGCGGCCGATTTCGACGACGGGCTGGTCGGTCCCCTGTTCGTCTCGTCGCTCGAGCGCACCGACCTCGAGCAGATCGTCGCCGGCCTGCCGGCCTGCGAGTCGGTCATCGGGCTCGGCGGCGGGCAGGCGCTCGACGTCGCCAAGTACGTCGCCTGGAAGCGACGCCTGCCGCTCTTCCAGGTGCCCACGGCGATGTCGGTCAACGCGGCCTGGGGCCAGCGGGCGGCCGTCCGGGTGGACGGGGTCATCCGCTACGTCGCGTACGCGGTCCCTGAGGCCGTCTACGTCGACTTCGACGTCGTTCGGAGCGCGCCGGCCGACCTCAACCGCTCGGGCGTCGGCGACATCCTGTGCTACTGGACCGGCCATTGGGACTGGAAGATGGCCGCGGAGACCGGCAGGGTCGAGGACCGCTGGCCGTACGACGAGTCGCTGGTCGCCGAGGCCCGGGTCGCGCTCGATCGGGTGATCGACGCCGCGGACGAGATCCATGACGTCTCCGACGCGGGGATCCGGGCCCTGGCCGAGTCGCTCCGATGGGGCGGCTCGTCGTTCCACAACGCGGGCTGGAACCCACGGCACATCGAGGGCGCCGAGCACTTCGTCTTCTACAACCTGGAGTACCTGACCGGGAAGCACTTCCTGCACGGCCAGCCCGTCACGCTCGGCGTGCTCCTGATGAGCGACCTGCAGGGAAATCGACCGGAGGTCATCAAGGCTGTCGCCGACCGGATCGGGGTGCGCTACCGCCCGTCCGAGATGGGCGTGACCTGGGATCAGCTCGGCGAGGCGCTGCGGACCCTCAAGCCGTACGTGGAGCGGGCCGGCCTGTGGTACACGGTCGCCAGCGAACGCCCGGTGACCGAGGACTGGATCGCCCGGATGCACGACTGGATCGGTGACTAGTACACCCACGGGATGAGTCGCTTCGTCCGTCGCTGGTAGTCGGCGTAGCCGGGGTGGGCCGCCGCCAGCCAAACCTCCTCGCGCCGGGACTTCCCGGCAAACAGCAGGAACAGGATGCCCGCCGTCACGATCGCCACCACGGAACCGGTGACGAGCCCCCAGCCGATCGCACTCAGCACGAGTCCGCTATAGATGGGATGTCGGATGAGTCGGTAGGCGCCCGTTTCGACGAGCGCCGACCCGTCGATCGGGCGCGGGAACGGGCTCAGGGCGGCCCGCAGATCCCAGGCACCCCGCAGCGCGATGGATCCTCCGATGCAGATCGCCGAGAGCCCGATGAGCGAAGCCGCCGGGCCCCACGGGAGCCACGACCCGCGATCCGCGACCTCGCGGAGCCCGGCGATCGCGATGACCGCGAACAAGACGAACTGGACGGCGACCCAGCCCTCTCCGCGGGGACCGAGCGCGGGAAGGCGAGAGCTCATCGACAGATGGTGCGCCGATGTCGGCGCGACCGCCGACCCGAGCCCCGGACGGTCGTCAGCTCGCGATGATCGTCGTCTTGACCGCGACCGGCTCGACCCACGCGTCGTCGGCGAGGAGCGGGATCAGGAAGCGCTCCTCACGGTCGATGTGGGCACGGAGCAGCGCCTCGAGCGAGAACATGTGGCAGCGCAGCTCCGGGAGCCGCTCCTGGGTGGGGTCCTCGTGGAACAGCTGCTGGTCGGTCCGAAGCCTGGATTCCACGGCCCGGATCTGCTGGTGGTCGAACCTTGCCGCGCGCGTCGCCCACGGCGTCCCCGTTCGCGCGTCGATCTCCGGGTAGAGCCAGGCCTCCTCCCAGGCGATGTGCGGTTCGAGCTCGCGATCCAGCCAGCCGACGATGTCGAGGATCCGGACCGACAGGTCCGCGGTGACCCAGTCGCCGATCCCGCAGGCGACGTCATGGATGTGATTGATCCCGCGTGCGAGCTCGCGATGCTCGTGCTCGGTGAAGGACCATACGGCCCCCGGAGCGCCTGCCTTGTCAGCCATCGTTCAGTCCTCGCGCTGGATCGGCGATCGGAGGATCCGTCGTGCGACTCCAACGATCGACCAGGCGGCCAGCGGTCGGCAGTCTCCGAAGTCACGATCCTGCGGGCCATCCGGCCCGTTGATCGGCGCCACGCTCGCCGCCGGGTGCCCGGTCCCGGTCTGGTGCCAGCCGGCCCATGCCCGACCGTCCCGATGGCCCTGTCGCGCCGGTCGCCGAAACGCTTCGATGGACGTGGGTCGTGCCCACCCGACCGAGCGACGCCGTGCGTCCGGCCCGGCCGGCCGGCGCGACGACATGACAGTGAGGGACGCTCCATGAACGTGTTGGTCGCCTACGCGAGTCGGCTCGGGTCCACGCGGGCCATCGCCGAGCGGATCGCCGAGCGGATCGAGGCGGACGGGATCGCCGCGACGGCACGCGCGGTCGACACCGTCGATGACCTCATCCCCTACGACGCCGTCATCGTCGGCAGCGCCGTCTATGCCGGCCATTGGCTCAAGGAGGCCAGCCGGTTCGTGCGCAGCCATGACGCGCGCCTCGCGGCGCGCCGGGTCTGGATGTTCAGCAGCGGGCCGGTCGGCAAGACTGCCACCGCCCATGAGCCGGTCGAGTCGGACGAGGTCGCGGAGCTGGCACGGATCGTCGGCGCGCGAGGACACCGGACGTTCGCCGGGTCGCTCGATCGCGCCACGCTCGACGGGGCGCATCTCAGCAGCGTCGAGCGGTTCGTCGCGAAGCGCTTCGTGCCCGAGGGCGACTTCCGCGACTGGCCGGCGATCGACGCCTGGGCCGACGAGATCGCCCGGGCCCTCGGCGCGACAACCGCCTCCCCGACGACGACCGCCGAGGTCCGCTGACTGACCGCGACAAGGTTCAGCACGGTCGGTGCGCTGGTGATCGACCTCGCGGTCCTGGCCGCGGCGGTCCTGGTCCACTGGCAGCCAGGCGACCTGAACGCCTGACTCGCCCGAGGCGGTTCAGGATTCGTCCCGGTCGGCCATCGCCCGAACGAGGTCGCTCACCGATAGCACGCCGATGGGCGTCTCATCGTCGTCCGCAACGACGACCAGCCGATGGATCCGGCGTCGCTCCATCAGGCGGGCCGCCTCGTCGAGGCTGACCTTGGAGGTCACGGTCACCGCGGGCGACGTCATCAGGTGACGGACCGTCAGACCGGGCCACGACTGCCAGAGGGTCCGGGTCGTGCGGGCATGGAGCAGGTCGGTCTGGCTGATCACGCCGACGAGGCAGCCTTCGCCGTCGACGACCGGCAGGCCGCTGACGCGGTAGAAGTCCATCAGCTCCGCGGCATCGGCGAGCGACAGGTCGGTGCTCGCCATCACGGCACCGTCGGTCATCAGCTCACCCACCGTCCGGGGCGGGTCGACTGCGCTCATCGTTCGACCTCCGATGACCTCTCGGTCGGTCCCGCGAGGTCGGCTCCATGCTGAGCCGGACCCGCCATTCACAGGAGGGCCGGACGGCCCATCGTTGGCGTGCCACTGGCCCATCCGCGACCGTCGCCGGCACCGACCGCTCGCTTCAGGGCCGAACGGCATGCCAGCTGACGACCTCCCGCCCTCCCCCTGAAGGCCGGGCACTCGCAGGCTTGGAGGCGACGGAGCAGACGAACCGGCGCATCGGCGCCGCAAGGGATCGAGAGGTTGACGAGATGAAGGGCGCACCGATGACCGTGCGACCCACCGAACCGGCCGCGCCGGCCGTCGGGTCCGAGGCCGTGGTCTGGATCGATCACGACCAGGCCCTCGTCGTGGCGAGCGAGTCCGACGGTCCGGCGACCTCGGAGGTCCTCGAGCGGGAGCCGACCGAGACCGAGACCGCCTTCGAGGAACGAGCGCTCGAGGACGTCCTCGAGGCGGACCGTATCCTGGTCTCCGGACCGGAGAGCGTCCGGACGAGCTTCGAACGGGCCTACGTCGCGATCACCCATCGGCCCGATCGCCTGGTCGATGTCGGGTCGACCGTGCCGGAGCACCTCAAGGCCCGCCACGGTGGCTGACGACCGGACACTCGCCTTGACAGTCGCTGGTCGCACCCCAACCATCCGCTGATGCGCATCGTCTCCGCGGCCGAGGCCGTCTCCGGCATCCAGAGCGGCCAGCAGGTCTATGTCCAGTGCGCGTCGGCGACCCCGTCGGTCCTCCTCGACGCGCTGGTCGCCCGGGCCCCCGAGCTGCGCGACGTCGGGATGATCCACCTCCATATCGAGGGTCCCGGCCCGCACATGGCCCCGGAGATGGCACCCCATTTCCGGGTCCGGGCCCTGTTCATGGGCCCGAACGCCCGTGCGGCGGTCAACGAGGGACGAGCCGACTACGTGCCGGTCTTCCTGTCGGACGTCCCGCACCTGTTCGATCGGGGAGTCCTGCCGCTCGACGCCGTCCTGGTCAATGCCACGCCCCCCGATGCGCACGGATTCTGCTCGCTCGGGGTCTCCGTCGAAGCGATCCACGCCGCCATCCGCGCCGCCAGCACCGTCATCGTCCAGCTCAATCGGGCGATGCCCCGGACACTCGGCGAGAGCTTCATCCACGTCGACGACATCGACCTGGCCGTCGAGGTCGACGTGCCACCCTACGCCCACCCGGTCGGGGCGATCAGCGACGTCGAGCGCCGGATCGGCGAGTACGTCGCCGACCTCGTCCCGGACGGCGCGACGCTCCAGCTCGGCATCGGAGCGATCCCGGCGGCGACGGCACTCGCCCTCCTCGACAAGCACGACCTCGGGATCCACACCGAGATGTTCACCGACCCGGTGGTCGACCTGGTCGAGGCCGGGGTGATCACCGGCGCCCGCAAGGAGCGCAACCGGGGCAAGATCGTGACCGCGTTCCTGATGGGCAGCGAGCGCCTGTACCGGTTCGTCGACGACAACCCGATGGTCGAGATGCGCTCGGTCGACTTCACCAACGACACCCACGTGATCCGGTCGTTCAGCAAGATGACGGCGATCAACTCGGCGATCGAGGTCGACCTCACCGGCCAGGTCGTGGCCGACTCGATCGGCTCCCGGATCTACAGCGGCGTCGGCGGACAGATGGACTTCGTCCGGGGTGCGGCGCTCGCTCCTGAGGGCCGGGCGATCATCGCCATGCCGTCGACCGCGTCAGGCGACACCATCTCGCGGATCTCCGCGACCCTCGCTCCGGGGGCCGGGGTCGTGACGACCCGGGCGCACGTCCGGACGATCGTGACCGAGTGGGGCGTCGCCGAGCTGTTCGGCCGGAGCCTCCGCGAGCGCGCGGCGGCGCTCATCGCGATCGCCCATCCCGACCATCGCGACCGCCTGGCATCCGAGGCCCACCGACTCGGGATCAGCTGAGCCGCTCGGTGCGCGCCCTCCGCGTCGATCGGCCCCGGCAGGCGGTCGACGACCCACTCGAGCTCGTCGACCTCGTCGAGCCGCGGCCCGCGCCCGACGAGCTGCTCCTGCGGGTCACGGCCTGCGCGGTCTGCCGGACGGATCTTCAGATCGCCACCGGCGACCTGACGGCGCATCGATCGCCGGTCGTGCCGGGACACCAGGCCGTCGGCGTCGTCGTCGAGGTCGGGTCCGAGGTGGACGGCTGGGCCGCCGGGGACCGTGCCGGGACGACGTGGCTGGCCGGGTTCGACGGCACCTGCGGCTTCTGCCTCACCGGTCGCGAGAACCTGTGTCGCGCGGCCAGTTTCACCGGCTGGGACCGGGACGGTGGATTCGCCGAGCTCACGACCGTGCGGGCCGACGTCGCGGTCCGGATCCCGACTGGACTGGCCGATCTCGCCGCGGCACCGCTCCTGTGCGGCGGCGTCATCGGGTACCGCGCGCTCCGCATGGCCGGGGTCGCCGCCGGCAGCCGGCTCGGCCTCTACGGGTTCGGAGCCTCAGCCGGGCTGGCCATCCAGGTCGCTCGCCACTGGGGCTGCGAGATCCACGTCGCATCGCGCTCGCCGCGGGACCTCGACCGGGCGATGGCCCTTGGCGCCAGCTCGGTCGGCGGCTACGACGAGCCGCCCCCGGTCCCGCTCGACGCCGCGATCACGTTCGCTCCGGCGGGGTCCGTCGTGATCTCGGCGTTGCGCGCGGTCGATCGCGGCGGGATCGTCGTCGTCAACGCCATCCATCTTGACGGCATCCCCGCGTTCCCCTACGACGACCTCTGGTGGGAGCGCTCGATCCGGTCCGTCGCGAACGTGACCCGCGCCGACGCCCGCGAGTTCATGTCCATCGCCGCGGAGATCGGGATCCGCCCGGACGTCGAGGTCCACGACCTGGCGAACGGCAACGTCGCCCTGCGGCGGATCGAGACCGGCGAGGTCGTCGGCGCGGCGGTCCTGGTCCTCGGCTGAGGGCAGAGGGCGGAGCGCGGTCGCCCGGCGCGGGACCCCGACCGGGGCCCTCGAGGATGTGACCTCCGGCCCTCGGGGCCGGGCCGAGGGGCACTTATCGACGTCTGCGCATATGTCGATAGTCGGGCCATGGACGAGATCACGATCCTCCAGGCCGAAGTCCTCAAGACCCTCGCCAGTCCGCGTCGTCTGGAGATCCTCCACGCGCTCGCGCATGGACCGATCGAGGTCGGCCGGCTGGCCCAGCTGATCGGCGCCAGCCAACCGAACGTCTCGCAGCACCTGTCGGTGCTCCGGACCGCCGGCATGGTCGAGGCCGAGCGCGAGGGGCGGGAAGTCCGCTATCGACTGGCCGACCCCGACGTGATGGTCGCCTGCGCACTGATGCGGTCGGTCCTCGAACGACGCCTGACCCGACTCGGACGGATGGCGGCCGACTCGGCCGCGCCGATCGCGTCGGTCTCGCCGATCCCGCCGATCGTCCCGGGCCAGCCCGGCGCGACTCGCCCCACACCCGATCTCATCCGAGCAGCGACGAGGTGACCGACATGGAAGAGCCCCTGAACCTGGTCTTGTTCTCCGGCACGGACGACAAGCTCCAGGCCGCCGCGGTCCTGACCGCGGGAGCCGCCGCTTTGGGCAAGCCAGTCAACGTGTTCCTCCAGTACTGGGCGCTCGACGCGTTCCGCGCGGATCGGATCGACACCGACCACGGCCTGGTCGCCGAGGCCGGCGAGGTCGGGCGACAGGCGGTCCACGCACTTCGCGCCGCCGGCCAGGCGAGCTGGGCGGAGACGCTCCGCCAGGCCAAGGAGCTGGGCGGCATCGACATCCAGGCCTGTTCGTTGTCGATGGACCTGCTCCAGATCGAGCAGACCGACCTCGACCCGCTGGTCGATGGGGTCGAGGGCGTGACCGCCTTCTACCTCAACGCCGGTGCCGGCCAGGTCGTCTTCATCTAGGAAGAAGGAGGCACGTCGCGATGACGCTCCAGATCACCACCCAGGTCGACGCACGCGGCCTGTCCTGCCCGATGCCGATCGTCAAGACGGCCCAGGCGATCAAGACGATCGCGTCGGGTGACCTGATCGAGGTCCTCGCCACGGACGCGGGGTCCGTCAAGGACTTCGCGGCCTGGTCGCGGACGACCGGCAACGACCTCGTCGAGCAGTCCGTGGACGGCGGCGTGTACCGCTTCGTCCTGCGCCGGAAGTGAGGCACCAGCCATGACCCTGACCACCACCCCCACCGAGCTCCCGACCGCGCCGCCGGCCGACCCGCTCGCCCAGGCGATCGCCGACGTCGAGGGTCTGCCGGAGCCCGCTCCCGAGCTCGCGACGGAGCAGCCGGTCAAGACCAAGGAGCTCGTCATCGTCAACTGGTCGGGCGAGCTCGACAAGGTCTGGCCGGTCCTGATCCTGTCGTCGACCGCCGCCGCGAGCGGCGTTCGCTGCAAGGTCTTCGTGACCTTCTGGGGCCTGCTCCCGTTCGTCAAGGACCAGAAGCGGATCGTCGGCGACAACTGGATGCAGAAGATGCTGACCCTGATGCAGCGACCCGGGATCGATCACCTGAAGCTCAGCAAGATGAACTTCATGGGGATGGGGCCCTGGATGATGGGTTCGCTGCGCAAGCAGTACAACGTGGCCAGTCCGCGCGAGCTGCTCGAGGCGGCCAACGCCCTCGGGGTCGAGTTCATCCCGTGCCAGATGACGATGGACATGTTCGGACTCAAGCGCGAGGACCTCATCGACGAGATGGGTGAGCCCGCCGGCGCCGCCACCGCGATCGAGATCATGACCGAGGCCGACGCCTCGCTGTTCATCTAGGAAGGACCGTCCGCCATGACCGACACCCTCTCCGCCCCGGCCCAGGCCCGGACGGTCGACGCTCGGGGCAGCTACTGCCCAGGGCCGCTGATGGAGCTGATCCGGGCCATCCGCGAGAGCCAGCCCGGGCAGGTCATCGCCGTCTACAGCTCGGATTCGGGCAGCCGGACCGACATCCCGAAGTGGGTCGAGAAGGCGGGTCATCGGCTCATCGAGGTCACGCCCCGGGACGGCTACGACGAGATCGTCGTCGAGAAGACCCACTGAGACATGCCATGAAACGCATCCTCATCCTCGGCGGCGGCGTGGGCGGCACCCTCACCGCGAACCTGCTCGCCCGAAAGCTTCGACGGCAGGTCAAGGCCGGCGAGGTCACGATCACCGTCGTCGACCAGACCGGGAAGCACGTGTACCAGCCGGGATTCATGTACATCGCCATGGGTGGGGAGCGGGCCGACAAGCTCCAGCGACCCGAGCGCGGCCTGCTCGACTCGCGGGTGGGCCTCGTCGTCGGCGAGATCGCATCGGTCGACCCGACGGCCCGGACGGTCAACCTGGTCGACGGGCTGCCGCTCTCCTACGACTACCTCGTCCTGGCGACAGGCTCGCGCATCGTGCCCGAGGCCATCGAGCACTTCGACACGGAGGCCGAGCACTTCTACACCGCCGAGGCGGCGCTCGAGCTGCGCAAGGCGCTCGATGCGTTCACGGGTGGACGGATCGTTATCGGGATCGCCGGGATGCCGTACAAGTGCCCGCCGGCACCGCTCGAGGTCGCCTTCTTGATCGAGGCCGAGCTTCGACAGCGAGGCCTGCGGGACAAGACGGAGCTTCATTTCTGTTCGCCGATCGGTCGCGCCTTCACCATCGAGAGCGTGTCCGACATGGCGACCCCGATCCTCGAGGCCAAGGGGATCGAGCTGCACACCTTCTTCAACGTCGAGACGATCGACGCCGACCGCCACGTCGTCCAGAGCCTGGAAGGCGAGGAGCTCCCGTACGAGCTGCTGATCCTCGTGCCGCCGCACAAGGGCCAGCAGTTCCTGATGGACTCGGGGTTGGCACCGGCGCCCGGTGGCTGGCTCCCGACGGACCGGGCCACGCTCCAGGTCGGCGGCCGGCCGGACATCTTCGCGCTCGGCGATGCGACCGATCTCCCGTTGTCGAAGGCCGGCTCGACGGCCCACTTCGAAGCCCCGGTGGTGACCGAGCGGATCTTGGCGGCCGTGGAGGGTCGGACGGTCGACCACAAGCACGGCGACTATCTCGGCAAGGTGATGTGCTTCTTCGAGATCGGCGACGGCAAGGGCACCCTGCTCCAGTTCGACTACGACCATCCGCCTCGTCCGCCCAAGCCGAACCAGCTCTGGCATCTCGGCAAGATCGTCTTCAACAAGACGTACTGGCACACCGTTCCGAAGGGCCGCGTCTGACCGACGTCGCCGTTCGATCGTCGCCCACCGCGACCCGGCCAGCACGAACCGGCGGATCCATCCGGACCCGCCGGTTCCGTTTGGTCGTTCGCCGGCCGTCGACGGCGTCGGTGCTCGGCG
Source organism: uncultured Chloroflexia bacterium (assembly GCA_963781845.1). GTDB lineage: Bacteria > Chloroflexota > Limnocylindria > Limnocylindrales > CSP1-4 > Chersky-267. The sequence continues at coordinate 463,026 of CAWAHN010000009.1, forward strand.
GATGTACAGTGCGACCCTGGAGGTGTGCGCTGCTCACGATGGCGGTCGGTCACAGTGACGACGTCGACCCTGGCGAGGCGATCGCCACGGCCATCGAGCAATGCCGGACGGCGCTCGCCGGGGCCCGGCCGCAGGCCGGGATCATGTTCTCGGCCTTCGACAGCTTCGATCCATCGATCGTCCCGGCGGTCCGCGAGGCCTTCCCGGGTGTCTCGATCATGGGCTCGACATCGGCCGCCGAGATCTCCTCGGTCGACGGGTTCGAGGAGGACTCGATCACCCTCGCCCTGTTCGCCTCGGACAGCGTCGATGTCACCGTCGGCCTGGGCACGGGTCTCGCCGCGAACGTCGACGCGGCCTGCCGCGCCGCGGTGCACCAGGCGATGGCCGCCACGCATCGCGAACCGAAGGTCTGCATCGTGCTGACCGAGGCGTTCGTGATCGACCCGCAGCTCACCCTTGATGCGATGGCCAGGGCCCTGCCGGACGGGGTCGTGATGCTGGGCGGCACGTCGGCCCGCCGAGACTTCGTCACCGTCTCGCCGACCTACCAGTTCTGCGACGACCGGGTGGCCAGCGACGGCGTGGCCATCCTGCTGTTCTCGGGCCCGGTCGCCCACTCGGTCGCCGTCGGGACCGGCTGGCGGACGATCGGGGTGACCGGGACGGTCACCCGGTCCGAGTACGGCCGGGTCCACGAGATCGACGGGCACCCCGCGCTCGAGTTCCTCGCCCGCTACCTCGACGTGACCGGGCCGGCATCCTACGGGAACATGCTGGCGGTCGTCGAGGCCGGCGGCGACGAGGCCTACCTTCGCGCCATCCAGGGATCCGACCCGGCATCGGGATCGGTCATCCTGGCCGGCTCGATCCCGGTCGGGGCGACCGTCCAGCTGACGACCGCCGACACCGACGAGATCCTGGCCGGGACCCGGGCCGCCCTCGATCGGGCGACCTCCACGTTCCCGGCAGGATCGCATCCGGAGGCTGCGCTGATCTTCTCGTGTGCCGTCCGCAAGTTCGTCCTCGGGTCGAGGACGCGGGTGGAGGCCCAGCTCGCCCGGACGGTCTATGGGTCCGCGATGCCGCTCGTCGGGCTGTATTGCTATGGAGAGATCGGTCCGATCAGGGGCACCGCCACGAGCCGGTTCCTCAACGAGACGTTCGTGACGTTGCTGCTCGGCAGTGAGTGACCCGTCGACGGCGCGGCCGGAGCCGGACGGGAGTCCGGAGCCGACGCCCTCGCCGGAGCGGCTGCGCAAGGACAACGTCCGGCTGGCGCGGCGGATCAGCCAGCTCGAGCGCACCCTCGACGCCGTCGAGCAGATCCGCGACACGAACGCCCGGCTCCTGGACCGCCTGACCGGCGAGCTCGAGGCGGAACGCGCCCGGTCCCACGGGCTGCTGCTCAACGTCCTCCCGCAGCCGATCGTCGATCGGCTCAACGCGGGAGAGCAGCTGATCGCCGATCGGTACGATGACATCGCCGTCGTCTTCAGCGACTTCGTCGGGTTCACCGGCATCACCGAGCGCCTGCCCGTCGCCACGCTCGTGTCGTCGCTCAACGCCCTCTTCTCGGCGTTCGACGCGAGCTGCCAGGCGCTCGGTGTCGAGAAGATCAAGACGATCGGCGATGCCTACATGGCCGCGGCCGGGCTCCCGGGCGGCCGGGGCGATCACGTCCGCGCGGCGGCGGAGCTGACCCTCGCGATGCGCGCGGCGGTCGCCGACGTCGGCGACCCGTGGCAGGTCCGGATCGGTCTCCACAACGGTCCGGTCATGGCCGGGGTCATCGGCACGACGAAGTTCGTCTACGACCTGTGGGGCGACGCGGTGAACGTCGCGAGCCGGCTCGAGAGCACCGCTCCGGCCGGTGGGATCCAGGTCTCCGGAGCGGTCGCAGCGGCCCTCGAGGGCGCGTTCGAGCTCGACCCGCGGGGCGCGGTCGAGCTCAAGGGCAAGGGCGCGGTCGAGACATATCTCCTGATCGGACCGCGGACCGGCCCGCCCGCCTGACGCGACAGCCGGCTCAGGTCGGGATCGCGACCGCGGTCCCGGTCACCCGGATGCCCGCCTCGCCCGGGACGATGGACACGGTGATCCGACCTGGTCGCCCCATCTCGACGCCCTGGATGACCTCGAACGAGGCCGGCGGCACGATGTCGCCCCGTTCGCGGAGATAGGCCCCGAGCGCCGCCGCGGCCGCGCCGGTCGCGGGATCCTCGAAGGTGCCGCCGACCGGGAACGGATCGCGTGCCCGGAACCGGTCGGGGCCCTCGCGCCAGACGAGCTGGAGCGTGGTCAGGTCCGCCTCGTGCATCAGCGTTCGGAGCGGGTCGAACGGGTAATCGAGCCGGGCCAGTCGGTCGAGGTCGCGAGCGGCCAGGATGAGGTGCTTCACGCCGGCGAAGGCGATCGCCGGGGGCAGCTCGGGATCGAGCTCGTCGGTTCGCCAGCCCAGGAGCTCGAGGGCGGCCGCCAGCAGGCCCGGCTCGGGCTCGCGGGCCCACGGCTCGATCGAGGTGAGGGTCGCCCGGGTCGTGCCGTCCTCGTCCACCGAGACGACGACCTCGACCGGTCCGTCGTTCGTCCCGAGGACGATCCTCGCCGGACCACCGTCCCGGTCCGGCGGACCCGCCAGGCCGCGCCCTCCGAGGGCGACACCGCTGGCGATCGAGGCGTGCCCGCAGAACGGGACCTCGGCCAGCGGGCTGAAGTAGCGCACCCGGTATCGACCCGGCAGCCCGGATCCGTCGGGGGCCAGGAACGCGGTCTCGGAGTAGCCGACCTCGGCCGCGATCCGCTGCATCTCGGCATCCCGCGGCAGGACCGTCCCCAGCCAGACGCCGGCCGGATTGCCTCCGGCCGGGTCGAGCGTGAACGCAGCGAGTCGGAGCAGCGTGCCGGGCGTGGCGTCGACCATCGCCGGAGTATGGCGTGCTTCGGGGCCCGGGACCTCGCGCCGAAGCCGCCGGTGAGTGGTCGGTCGGGGCATCCGTCCTCCTTTGCACAGGAGCGCTTGCTACACTCGGGCGACAGGCTGACAAAGATGGCGACCGCGACGCGCGGCCGCTTCGCTCCGGGCGGATGAAGGAGGACGGGACGTGGGCGGCGAGTTCTTCACCGATGTCACTGGGCCGATCGGGTTCGGCGGGCTGGGATCGAGCGATCCGCTCACCTACAAGGTCTACGACCCGGACCGGGTCGTCCTCGGCAAGCGGATGGAGGATCACCTCCGGATCGCGGTCTGCCTGTGGCATTCGTTCGCCTGGCCGGGCTCGGACGTGTTCGGCTCCGGGACCTTCGACCGGCCGTGGCTCGACGCCCGCGCCGATCCGATGGCGGCGGCGACGGCGAGGCTCGATGCCGCCTTCGAGTTCATCGTCAAGCTCGGCGTCCCGTTCTACTGCTTCCACGATCGCGACATCGCCCCGGAGGGCGGGACCTTCGCCGAGTCGAGGTCGAACCTCGAGCGGATGATCGACCAGGCCGAGGCCCACCAGGCGCGGACCGGCAAGAAGCTGCTGTGGGGCACCGCCAATCTCTTCTCGCATCCTCGTTACGCCGCGGGCGCCGCGACCAACCCGGACCCCGAGGTCTTCGCCTACGCCGCGGCGCAGGTGAAGCTGATGCTCGAGGCGACCAAACGACTCGGCGGCGCGAACTACGTCCTGTGGGGCGGTCGTGAGGGCTACGAGACGCTGCTCAACACGGACCTCGCCCACGAGGGCGAGCAGCTGGCCCGGTTCCTGCCACCTGGTCGCCGAGCACAAGCACAAGATCGGCTTCGGTGGCACGCTCCTGATCGAGCCGAAGCCCCAGGAGCCGACGAAGCACCAGTACGACTACGACGCCTCGACCGTCCACGGCTTCCTCGTCCGCCACGGCCTGGCCGACGAGTACCGGGTCAACCTCGAGGTCAACCACGCCACCCTCGCCGGTCACAGCTTCCAGCACGAGGTGGCCTACGCGATCTCGCACGGGATGTTCGGCAGCATCGACGCGAACCGGGGCGACTACCAGAACGGCTGGGACACGGACCAGTTCCCGAACTCGGTCGACGAGCTGTCGCTGGCGGTCTACGAGATCATCCGGGCCGGTGGGTTCACCACGGGCGGCTTCAACTTCGACACGAAGCTCCGCCGCCAGAGCATGGACCGGACCGACCTGTTCCACGCCCATATCGGCGGGATCGACACGCTCGCCCGGTCGCTCATCGTCGCGGCCGGGATGATCGAGAGCAACGAGCTCGAGCGCCGGCGCGAGGAGCGCTATGCGGGCTGGTCCGGGAGCCTGGGCTCGGACATCCTGGCCGGGACGGTCTCCCTCGAGGCGCTCGAGGGCCGCGTCGCGTCGGGCGAGATCGACCCGCGCCCGGTCTCGGGCCGGCAGGAGCTGCTCGAGAACGTCGTCAACCAGCGGATCTGGGCCGCCGACGGGGCGACCCGGGTGGAGACCGGCGCCGGGCGCTGACCGGGATGGGCTTCGTCCTCGGGATCGATGTCTCGACGACGGCGACCAAGGCCGTCGTCATCGACGACGCCGGGACGGTTCGCGGCAGTGCCGCCGCGGAGTACGGGTTCGACGTCCCGCAGTCCCTGTGGAGCGAGCAGGACCCGCACCTGTGGTGGAGCGGGGCGACCGCGGCGATCCGGTCGGTCCTGGCGTCGACCGGGCTGGCGGGCGATCGGATCGAGGCCGTCGGCCTCACCGGGCAGATGCACGGCGCGGTGCTGCTCGGCGCAGACGGCGACGTGCTCCGTCCCGCGATCCTGTGGAACGACCAGCGGACGGCCGCCGAGTGCGACGCCATCCGTCGGGCGGTCGGCCCGGAGCGGCTGATCGAGATCACCGGCAACGACGCCCTGACCGGGTTCACCGCGCCGAAGCTCGTGTGGGTCCGCGACCACGAGCCGGATGTCTGGCGCCGGGTCAGGCACGTGCTCCTGCCGAAGGACTACGTCCGCCTGCAGCTGACCGGCGACTACGCCCTCGACAAGGCCGACGGCGCTGGCACGATCCTGTTCGACCTGGCCGCCCGGGACTGGTCGACCGAGGTCCTGGCGGCGCTGCGGATCGACCCCGCCTGGATGCCGCCGACGCGGGAAGGTCCCGAGGTGACCGGCACGATCACGGCCGAGGCCGCCAGGGCGACCGGGCTCCGAGCCGGGCACGCCGGTCGTCGCGGGCGGCGGCGACCAGGCGGCCAACGCGGTCGGGGTCGGAGCCGTCAGGCCGGGGACGGTGGCGTTGTCGCTCGGGACGTCGGGGGTGGTCTTCGCCACCACGGACCGGCCGCTCCACGAGCCGAAGGGCATCGTCCATGCGTTCTGCCACGCCGTCCCCGGGCGCTGGCACATGATGTCGGTGATGCTGTCGGCGGCCGGCAGCCTGCGCTGGTTCCGCGATACGGTCGCGCCCGGCGTCGACTTCGGCGATCTCACGGCGCGGCGCGGCGGACGTGCCCGCCGGCAGCGACGGGCTCCTGTTCCTGCCGTACCTCAGCGGCGAGCGCAGCCCGCACCCTGATCCGCTGGCTCGCGGCGCCTTCGTCGGGCTGACCGTCGCGCACGACCGCCGGCACCTGACCCGGGCGGTCCTCGAGGGCGTCGCGTTCGGCTTGCGCGACGGACTCGACCTGATGATCGGCGCGGGGATGCCCGCCCCCGACCAGATCCGGGCCTCGGGCGGTGGGACGGCGAGCCCGCTCTGGCGCCAGATCCTGGCCGACGTCCTCCAGGCCGAGATCGCCACGGTCAGCACGACCGAGGGAGCCGCCTATGGGGCGGGTCTCCTGGCGGCCGTCGGGGCCGGCTGGTTCCCGAGCGTCGAGGCGGCCGCCGATGCGCTGGTCAGCGTCGAGCCCGTCGCCACGCCCGGCCCCGACGGGGAGCGGTACGCCCGCGCGCACGCGATCTACCGGGGACTGTACCCCGCGTTGGCGCCGACCTTCCGCGCCGACTGAGGCCCTTCTCCGTCGGCTCAGCCGCGCAGCTCGAGCGCCTCGAGCTCGGTCTGGGTGACATCGCCGGGCTTCTTGCCCAGGATGATCATCCCGAGGATCTCGTCGGTGGTCACGTCCTGCTTCGAGACCGTGTCGACGATCCGGCCGTGGTACATGACGCTGACCCGGTCGGCCAGGTCGTACACGTCGTGGATGTCGTGGCTGATCAGGAAGATCCCGATCCCCTCGGTCTTGAGCTGGCGGACGAGGTTCCGGACCTGGGCCGTCTCGGCCGGCCCGAGCGCCGCGGTCGGCTCGTCCATGATCAGGATCCGGGCGTTGAAGTAGACCGCACGCGCGATGGCCACCGCCTGGCGCTGGCCGCCGGACAACGACTTGACCGGCATCGCGAAACGCTCGAAGTTCGGGTTGAGGCGACCCATCACCTTGCGGGTCGCGTCCTCCATCGCGTCATCGGCGAGCGAGCCCCAGCGATTGGTCAGCTCGCGCCCGAGGAACAGGTTCGCCGGTGCGTCGAGGTTGTCGGCGAGCGCCAGCGTCTGGTAGATCGTCTCGATGCCGTAGGCCTTGGCGTCGCGCGGGTTGGAGATCGTCCGCGCCTCGCCGTTGATGAAGATCTCGCCCGAGTCCGCTCGATGCGCGCCCGACAGGACGCGCATCAGCGTCGACTTGCCCGCTCCGTTGCCCCCGACCAGGCCGACGACCTCGCCGGCATGCAGGTCGATCGTCACCGCGCGGACGGCGTGGACGCCGCCGAAGGCGACGTTGATGTCGCGCATCTCGACCAACGGAGCCTGATCGGTCATCTTCGCTGCCTCCACCGGTGCGGTCATGATCCGCGCCGCTTGTTGTAGGAGTCCAGGCCGACGGCGACCACGAGCACGATCGACACGACGATGTTCTGGATGGGCGAGTTGAAGCCCATGAAGCTCAGGCCGTAGGCCAGCGACTGCATGACCAGCGCTCCGAGGATCGCCCCCGGGATGGTCCCGATGCCGCCGGCGAACGACGTCCCGCCGATGACGGCGGCGGCGATCACGTACAGCTCGTAGCCCTGGCCCAGGTCGAGCGTCCCGCCGTTGAGGCGAGCCGAGGCGATCGCCGCGCTGATGGCGCACAGGATGCCCATCAGGATGAACGTCTTCATGATCGTCCAGCGGGTGTTGATACCGGCCAGCTCCGCGGCATCCGGGTTCCCGCCGTAGGCGAACACGTTGCGGCCGAACTTGCGCCGCGTGGCCAGGAAGGTCATCGCGATGGCCACGCCGATGACGATCATCAACGGCCACGGGATGCCCGACTGGATCTGGAGCCCACCCGGTGGCTCGGTGATCCCGCGCGCCTTGGCGAACTGCGACGCGAGACCGGCCGGCCAGAGGTAGCTGTTGGCGACCCAGACCGCGCCGAGGACGAACAGGCACCCGACGGTGCCGAGCAGGACCTCAGCCCACATCGGGCGGACGGGGAAGCCGAACTTGTGTCGCTGGCGCCGGGCATTCCAGAGTAGGTAGACCACGGCGATGCAGATGACGATGCCGACGATCCAGCTCATCGTCCCGCCGAGTGAGCCCGCGGGCCCGCCTCCGATCAGGACGAAGGTCGCATCGTCCGGCGCGACGGTCGTGCCGCCGCTGAGGACCCAGACGACGCCACGGAAGCCGAGCAACCCGCCCAGGGTCACGACGAAGGACGGGACGCCGATGTAGGCGATGATGAAGCCCTGGAAGCCGCCGATGAAGGCGCCCAGGCCCAGGCCGATCGCGAGCGCGATGATCCAGCCGAGCGGCTGGTTGACGCCGATCGTCTTCGGGAAGACGTCGGCCATCAGCACCGCGTAGGTCATGCCGATGACCCCGACGAGGGAGCCGACCGACAGGTCGATGTTGCGGGAGACGATGACCATCACCATGCCGGTGGCGATGATCGCCACTGAGGCGGCCTGGACGGACAGCGTCAGGAGGTTGACCGGCTCGAGGAACTGACCACCGGTCGCGATCCCGAACCCGATGAGGATGACGGCGAGCGCCAGGACCATCCCGAACAGCCGAAGATCGATCTCGGTCGCCCGGACCAGGTCACCGATGCTCCGCCCGCCTTTTTGACCAGCAACCTGGTCTGGGGCGGTCCCGGCCACGTCAGTCATTCGGTCAACTCCTGGCCCGTCTGAATGGAAGCGACCTGCCCCGCGGTGATCGCGGGAACAGGTCGCGTTCGATCAATGGAGGACGGTGGTCAGCCGCAGACGGCGGGCACCGAACCGGCGGGGACGTTGGCGCAGACCTGCTCCTTGGTCACCCAACCGGCATCGACGACATCCTTGAGGTTGTCCTTGGTGATGGCCGTCGGGGTCAGCGTGATCGAGTTGACCGTGTTGCCCTTCGGCGTCTGGAACGGTGCGGAATTGAGCGACGCCGGAGCCGCGGCGGCCGGCAGGTCGGACGGGGCCTTGACGTCGGTCATCTTGGTGCCCGCGCAGAGCTGCGCGGCCACGCTACCGGCGGTCTCGCCGAGGGCGAAGGCATTCTTCCAGACGGAGACGTTCTGGGTTCCGAGGGCGACCCGGTTCAGCGCGGCGGTGTCGCCGTCCTGACCCGAGACCGGGACCTTCAGGCCGACCGCGTCGAGCGCGGCGACCACGCCGGTCGCCATGCTGTCGTTCTCGGACAGGACGGCGTCGATCTTGTTGTTGTTGGCCGACAGGGCCGCTTCCATGTTGTTCTTGGCGTTGGTGGTATCCCAGTTGTCGGTGTTCTTCTCGAAGACCACCTTGATCGGGCCCGAGGTATCACCCAGCTTGGGGATCCCCGCCTCGGTCATACCGGAGCGAAGGAACGCCGAGTTCGGGTCGGTCTCGGCGCCGAGGATGACGGCGTAGTTGCCCGACGGCGCGGCCTTCATGAGGCTCGTGGCCATCAGGTTCCCGACCTTCTTGTTGTCGAAGGTGATGTAGAAGGTGTTGGGGTCCTCGATGAGGCGGTCATAGGCGATGACCGGGATGCCCGCCGCCGTCGCCTTGGCGATGGCCGGCTTGATGGCCTCGGAGTCCTTGGCGAGGACGATCAGGGCCTTGGCGCCCTGGTTGATCAGGCTGTCGATGTCGGTCAGCTGCTGCTCGGCCTTGTCGTTGGCGTCCGCACGGATGTACGTCCCGCCTGCGGCCGCGATGGCCTTCTGCATCGCCGGCTCGTCAGCCTTCTTCCAGCGCTCCTGCGAGTAGTTGTTCCACGAGACGCCGACCTTGCAGCCGGTGCCCGACGCCGGCCGTGACGACGGTGGAGGTCACGGGCCTCCCGGGTCCGAGGCAGCAGAATTCTCGGGATCCGACAAAAGCAAGGGAGAGAAGCAATGCTGTTCAACGGCGGTTTTACATTCACGAATTTTTTGGCAGACATGTTTGCCATATTTATCTTCATTCTGTGGTTCTGGCTGCTGATCACCGTGGCGGGCGATCTATTCCGCCGCAACGACGTGTCCGGCCTGGGCAAGATCGTTTGGGTGATCCTGCTGATCGTGCTTCCGTATCTCGGGGTGTTCGCCTACATGCTTACACAGGGTCGCGGCATGGCTGAGCGCAACGAGGCACGGCATCGCCAGGCGCGAGACGAACTGCGTCAGATGATCGGCTTCAGCCCGGCGGACGAGTTGGAAAAGCTGACCAAGCTGAAGGCGGCGGGCACGATCACCGAGCAAGAGTACGCCGCGATGCGCGCGCGGGTGGTACAGTAACGGACGGACGCGCCGGAATGCGGCCCAGGGTTTCCAGGGCCCGCCTCAGCACGCTGTCCGAACATATGCCGATTAGCCAAGGCCGGAGGCGATCTGCCAGGCCAGTTTCGAACTGCCTCCACTACAACGGCCCTGGGTGGCCAATGCGGACGCGACCGCGAATGCCGCCGATACCGTTCCGGAGATTGCCGCTGCCGGACACGCCACCGACGACGCCGAACGTTGCATCGTTGCTGGCCGGGCCGGTCAGCGTCAGTCCCAGACTGAAGTTCTGTCGTCGCACTTCACCCCAAAGTAGCGGAACCCGCCATCACATCGAAGTTGCCCCAATCGCCCTGGAGCACGGTATAGCCTCCAGAGCGTTGTGCTCAGTCTGGTGCTTAACTGCACCGAGCGCGCGATGGGAATGGAAGGCTGGCCGAAGTAGTCAACCGACCTGAAGTACGCTTCGCAGACCTTGAGATTTGCCAAGCCAAATATCTGAACAACATCGTTGAACAGGACCACCGAGCGATTGCATGGCCCGCACGGGATTGCTCCGCCTCGCACTCCGGCCCCGATCCCCATAACACCGCAAAATTCGGGCCAATATAGTTCAGGGTAAACAAACCTTGATGCTTTGGTTCGGCTCATTGCTCCTGGCGAAAGCCACCCGGGCCGACCAGTTCCATCAAGTCCGGTTTTGTCACGACGACGTCCACGTCATTGCGCAGTTAGATGTGCCGGCACTGGTCATGCCACCGGGCCAATGTACCACATAAGCCGGATCCGCCCCGCCCCGTCGTACCTCTATAATGAGGCTGCCGCCGAATTTCGCCATCACATCGGGGGCCAGCATGCAGCGGACGCCACTGAGCGGCTCACCCTGCAGATTCGCCACTGCCACCTGTACTGTGCGTTGCAGTATCTCGTTGTCTTGCCGACTGGGGCTGAACACGGCCATCTCACCAATCGACGGCTCGAATGACGATACTATGCGGACCAGAACGGTGAACATGAGGGTCACTGAAACCACGGTGAGCAGACCGAAGCCTATCAGCGTGCCAACCGTCGGTCGTCCGGACAACCCATGCTGCGCACGCATAATTAACCTTCCAAGGCGGCGTCGGCGAGTAAGGTTAGTCTCCGATGACTGCCAGCGCGATCACATCGGCGGCGCGACGGTTAGGGCATCCGCTTGGCTTGTTGTTTAGCGAGGTTTTAGTCGCCGAGCTTGAGCCCAGCATCCCGTCACTGCGCTGCACGTCCCGAACAACCGGCGGGGGGCATGAGACACCTCCCGGCGCAAAATTCCTCCCCCTTCTTGCCCTCCTCACTCCGCTGTTTACCCGCGCGAGCGGGTAGCCGATGCAGCCCTTTAGAACCGAAGGCCGGCCGATAGGTTCCCGCGATCGTCATGGGACAAAGTGGAACGTCTCCATGGTTGCTAGAGAATCCCGAGTGGCGCCAGGCAGCATTACACCAAACAGCGTAATGGGGTTGGTCTGGCTCAAATGACGCAAGGAGGCTCTCCGTCCAACGGGCGTCGGGATACTCTGGCTCGGCGCGAAACGCAGCTGCTTGAAGGCAACTGCGACCAGTTGGCGACGCTGCGTCACTAGGAGCACAACCCTATCCACCACGCCATCATCATTGATCAGCAGGTCGTTGATGGTGGCGATCCGTTGTCGGTTGTCATTAAAGACTGGGGCGCCGATCAGCGTCTGCCCACGCCAGGCATTCTGCGCTCTTTCCAGCCAGCCCCTAGGAACTGTGACAGCCGTCGTGGAAACAGCGTCACTCTGACCGCCGGCCGGAGTCTGTGCCGTGGCAGTGGCGATGAGCAGGACAGTGAGCCCAACAGCGGCGGCGAAAGTGCGATTTGGGTTCATTTCTTCCCTCTCTGATCTGAAACTGTTGTACCCTGCTTCTGCGTAAACGTTGCTCTTGCACGCGATGCTCACCGTCGTTCCGTGGAGCCGGTTCCATCCCTACTCATCCCGAGACGACGAAGTTCAAACTGGGAGCGCAAGAGTATTGATCTCTGCACGCCGCGTGAACCTAGCTCGTGATCGGCATCTTTACGTACGAGCAGCGCGGCGCCATTCGCGAATCGACCGTCAGCTACGTCGGTCGCGTAGCAGGCGTCGGCGAAGCGCAACAACACCCACTATGACGATGCAGACGGCTAGAACGAACAAAACCGACCGATGGTTGAGCTCGGCAGCATCAGCAACATTCACAAGGTCCTCTGGTGGCATCTCGTCTCAGAACTTCATCGGTGCATCGGGTGCCACCTCTGCTGCGCGTGGGCGTGCAAATACCGCCTGCAAGGCCTCCGCCGTTGTTTTGTCAAGTCTGATCCAAAGTACCCTGGCGCCGGCGCCGCGAAGCGCGGCCACTACCTTGTAGGTTATCAAACTATTGATGAGCCGGAAGAGAGCGGCATTGCCCGAGTGCAGCATGTTCCCCATCTCCTTCATGAAGCCGCATCAAGGCCGAACACCATGCGGTTGCCTCCGAGCGCTCCCGAGGCCTTGGCGGCGGCATCATCAACAGCAACCCAATTAGGGTGCCCCAGAACATCTGGGACACCCTGTCGACCTCCATGGGTCGGAACAACTGTACATGTCCAACAGCGTCAGTCGAACCGACTCTGCCTTGGTCTTCGTCGAAATTGCCAGCACCAGCAGGTCCGCTATCATCGTCACCTTCTAGCGCTTCGCGTCAACGTCGCCGTGCTGAGCCGGATTGCTGAGACCGCCAGTAGCCGCAGCCACACTATGGTGCAGCGTATCAAATTCTGCAAAGCCCGCAATTGGCTTGGAATCCCGTCGCGGTGCATTGCGTCGCAATCGTCAGGTCCGTACGACAATTGACCTCATGGAGGCGGTCGAATCGCCGCACTTGATTGGCCTGACGAACACTGAGGTGGCGATGTGCGGCGTCTCATGAACAACCGGGCGGCCGCGTCGATACGTTGATGCCGGCGCTATAGCAGCGAGGCCGACGAGCCGCCGGATGAGAAAATCGACGGCTGATTTGCAAGATGCGCAAGAAGTCCCAACCCTTCGGTATCGAGGTCAAAGCCGGCGTGCTGTTGATGAGCACGCTGTTCGGCCTGTTCCCGTTCCTGCTGAAGCTTTACGCCGACAGCGGCCACCAAGGGCGCTGGGCCTCCATCCAACTCATGCTCCGAAAGGTAAATCGCCTCATGCCACAGTCGCCTCATTTGCAACGCTGGCCAGCGGTCTGGAGCGCGCCGAAGGCCGATGCACGGCTGAAGAAGCGCATCGTCCGCCTGTCGGCTTGGTCTGCCAGTTGGCGACGGATCGGGTATAGGCCTGCTCGGTCTGTTCCAGCCAGGCTCGCTCCCGTTCAGGGACGGCGCGATCGTTGTAGGCATGTGCGCGCCCTGGGCGGCGACCTTTTGCGGTCGGTTGACCGGCGAGCAGCTCGACCTTCCGAAGCTTGGCGTCCAAGAACGCTGGACGCGCCCAAGCATAGTTCTCGTCCTTGGTCAGCAGATGCCATGCAAGGATGGCGATTTTGCGAGCCGTGGCGACCGCCGCGACCTGCTTGCCACGTCGGCTCCGGATGCGAACGGAGAAGGCCCGCAGCGGCCCAGGAGCGCGTCCTTGTTTGCTGATCTGTCCATGATGGGCTGCGGTCGTTGCGCGACCCACGCGGAGCATCTCGATCGCCTCGTCCGGCATCCAGACCTCAGGTATAGAAAGCCACTGGCGTGTAGCTTTGCGAGGACTGTCGCGTCGATCTTGTCAGTCTTGATTTTGGCATGCGCAATCGCCTGCACCTGCAGTGGGTCGGCGATCACCACCTGCCGGACAAATGCGTCCTGCTTCATTCCCCTCACAACGGAAACAGCGTGCGCCATCCAACGACTGGCGCAACGGCGATGCGCGGCGCGCGCAAGTCTATTGGCTTGCGCGGAACGCTGTCACTCCCTGAGCGATGAGGCCGGGGAGCACGTCAGATACGCCAGTGAGCACGATTTGCACTCCGACGCACATGAGCAGAAACGCCGAAAGCCGTGTAATCACTCGCGTGCCCTCACGACCGACCCAGCGAACGAAGGTACCGGCACGTGAATAGGCGACTGCGATGGTCACCGAGACAAGACCCGCGACGAGCAGCGATATGGTCGTGCTATTGAGGATCGCTCGCAAAGAACTCTCGCGATTGGCGCCCAGCGCGATAGCGGCAGCAATCGAGCCTGGCCCGGTCGTCAGAGGAATGGTCAACGGAAAGAAGATCATGCCTTCAACCTGCGAGGCGTCAGCATCAGCTTGGGTCGGCACATCGGGATCATCCGGCGCCGTCAACATGGACCAACCAGACAATGCGACGACCAGACCACCCGCGATGCGTAGGGCCGGTACTGTGAGCCCGAAGAACCTGAGGATCTGGCTGCCGATAAACATCGATACGAGCAGGATGATGAACGAATAGAAGGCGATACGTTTGGCGACCGCCCCGCGTTCTCGCTCGGGAAGGCGGCGGGTTCTCGCATAGAAGACGAAGGCGAGCCCAAAGGGATTGATGATGCTGAACAGCGTCATGTAGCCGATGAGCAGCTCGGTCACGAATGGGCCGGCAGGCGACTGAGACATCGCGACCTTTCCCCAACCACGTCGCACCAATCGTTGTAAACGGACTGACGATCAGGACGATGTAGTCTATACTGACCGGGACGCCAGAACCTGACCAGTGCTTCCAGACACCGGCGGAGCTGAGGCGATGGACCGCACGGCGCGCATGGGTTTGCCAAAGTGCGATTTTGTCCTCTGGCGACGCTCCGGCCACGCGACACGGCACCGATACCGCTGCGAAGGCACCACTGCTAATACCAATCCGCGGAGTTGCTGAGTCTTGTCGGTGGGCGATTGAGCTAACCCGCTGACGCGGGAGTTGCGTTTTGCGGTAACGGAGAGCGAGCGGTGCTCGGTCTGCCAGGGTTTGGGTAACTCATCCTAACCCTGGAACGGGAGACCCCCGATGGCCGAGATGAGTCCGCTGCGCCGCCACATGATCGAGGATATGACGGTCCGCAATCTGTCGCCGGCGGCCCAACGATCGTATGTGCATGCGGCAGCCGAGTTCGGCCGCTTCTTCAGCCGCTCGCCTGACAAGCTTGATGGTGCCAGGTGCTTGCAGGTGCCCACGACCTGCATCCGAAATCCCTTGTCGCGTTGAAACGGCTCACCGAAGTTGTTGTCGAGGGCGGCGGTCAGCTCTCGGTCGTGCTGGTCGGTCATCCGAAGCTGAAGAACGACCTGCGCCGGCCGCAGATGGAGGAAATCGGCGACCGCACGACCGTGTTCGAGTTCGGCGGACTGCGCGATCGCCAGCGCGACTACATCGACTGGGTGCTCAAAATCAGCCTCGACGAGGGTGTCACACCCGAGGACGTCATGACCGACGCGGCGGCAACCCGCCTGGCGGCCAAGTTGAAAACGCCGTTGCAGATCGGCCAGCACTTGGTGCGTGCGTTCGAGGCAGGATTCGAGGTCGGCGCCAAGCCTATCGACGAGACTGTGGTCGAGGCGGTGCTATCGCTGCGGATCGATGACCTTGAACCCCGCTTGACCCGAAGCGGTTATGACGTCCGCAGTTTGGTCGAACAGTTCGATGCCAAACCCGCTGAAATCCGCCGCCTGTTACGCGGTGATCTTGACCCGGCACGCTCACGCGAACTGATGGACGAAATGCGCGCGGCGGGGCTGCCAACCTGATCAAAATCGCATCGTGCGCCGGGCGATCGTCTATTGCGCGTCCGTCTCACCGAATGTGCGTTGTGTCTCAGCTATTGTGCGTCGGACGCCCGCTTCCGTCTCAGCTAATGTGCGCCGGAAATGACCATCTATTGCGCGTCGGGTCGTTCATTATTGCGCGCCGCTACACCTAACCCTTCAGAAAAAGCCCACTGTTTCGCCACCCGACCGGTCACTGGTTCTGCCGCACAGGGCGTTTAGAAGGCGCGAAGGCAATCGCCAAAGTCACGGATTTTTTGGGCGATCCGATTCTTCGGCAGCGCCAGGGGAGCCACTCCAGCCAGGCAAGCGCCCCGCACCTCACGCGGGGTCATGCGGAATTCTTTGCGGAAAGCGCGGCTGAAGCTCGACCCACCTGTGAAACACAATTCCTCGGCGATCGCCCTGATTGGCTTGGTGTTCGACGCATCGCACAGGGCCACATGGGCTTGCAGCAGACGCTGATGCTGTATGAAACGGGTTACGCCGCCCTCGCTTTCCAGAAGGCGGTAGAGCTGGGTCCGCGAGGTGGCCAACTGGCGGCATAGCATGTCCGGCCCCAGGGATGGACAACGCAAATAATGGCGGACGACGCGCCGCGCCCTCTCCAGCCTGCCGAGATTGATCTGATGCGCGGCGATAGCCAGGCGATCGGACGACGGCACGACGCATGCCTCTACCATGGCGCGGACTGCACTGGTCAGTTGTGGTACGTCCTCCGGCGGCATATCCGGAAGGTTCCGCTCCACCAGGAGCATATAATCACCAAGCAGTTTTCCCAGGGGAGTGGGCAACACCGTTCCTCGCACCGCGTCAAGCATAGGGGCGAGCTCGCAAAGACTGTTTCTCGGCAAGTAAAGCTGGACCCGCGCATCGCTGCTCCGTTCACTTAGCAATTCATCTGCCAGCGAAAAAACCAACGGCACTCCCGCTGGCACTTCCCGTGACGCGTTGTCAGTCGTTATGGCCATCGTGACGCGACGGCTGACAGTGATGACCCAGTGATCGACTGGGTTGCGCCGGATAAGGGCCTTCGTTCGGGCAAACCGAATTGAGGGGGTGGAGACCACCGACTCACCGCGAGCAGGCCCAGCCTCCAAAACTCGCACTCCGCGGGGAACCCCGCCTCGTCCGATTGTCGCGGTACCACATCGAAGACGGAACTGAGCCAGTCGCGCCAAGCGTCGAGCTGATCCGGCACCGGCAGTGAGTAGGTGGTGAACCTCTCCGGCGTCATGGTGTCCTTGACGTGGGCAGCATCGGTGAGTTGAGTGGGAATTTAAAACAGTCGCGCTATCGTCGGCAAGCCCTGGTTGCACCCCCGGCTGCACCACCACTCAACCGAAAGCGGGAGCCTGCGACGGCAGGCCAATACTTTGCGCTTCGCGTGCGCGGGTTGTCTTCGGCTACCCAGGGCAACATGCCACAGGCGGGGAAGACGGATTGCAGGGCGCTTGGTAAGGTGGGGCAATCCTTCGCATGAGGAGTGGTTGCCGCCATGCCTGAGGAAGCAGTCAGCTTGATACATCACCTCCGTCAGCTAGTGCAGTCGGGGTCTCCCGGTCGAGTGGACGTGACGCTCAACTCCGGAGCTATCTGTTCCGGGCAATTTAACGCCATCTTTGATGATGGCTTCGCCATCATGGACAACAATAGGATCATATATATTCCGATCAGCGGACTGGCTTCCGTGGCATTCGATCATCCATCCACCCAGACGACAGATGCGCTGTATCGTGCGATCTCGGATCATTGACTACTGTGTGATTGGCCGTCTGCCGCAGGGTTGCGGCTGGGCCTTCGCAACACCAACAGGCCGCTGATCTGGCCGACACTGCATATGGCGTTCGGCTTCCTGGTGCTGCTGATAATCCTGACCATCATCGAGGAAGCCGTCGTCGGCCTGATCCACCATCAGTCGATCGCTTCCTCGCTCGGCGAGCTCTTGGGCCCAGGCTGGAGGAAACGCTCGCCGGCTTTCTCATCATGTTGCTGGTGCTCATTCCGTTTTTCGCCTTCCGCGTCCTCAGCGAGGCGCTCGGCGAAGGCAGGTTGGAGCGGATGTTCTTTGTCGAGCGCGAACCGATGGAGCGGAGGCAAGTAATGCCCCGGTGACCCCGGAACCACTGCCTTAAGCGGCGGGGGCCACAAGAGCGTAAATATTGACCTGTGCCCAAACGGCTGCTTATCGATAATGATCAGCCTCGCTGAGCCCAAGCCGCACCTCCTGCCCGAACTTGAAGAGCGCCACACCTAGCAGGCTAATCGCTACAGCGAAAAGAACGCCGGCTCCGTATTCATGCCGGACTCCCACGTATGCGGTCACAAATCCCACGACCAGGAGTAATGCCGTGCATATCCCACTGGTGAGGGCCAGATGCGTTGCACCGTTCAATAGTCTGGCCCGTTGCCGCAAGCGCGGAATATCAGACTTGAGGTGAGCCCGAGCGGTATCGTCGTCGGCGATTTCATTCAGGCTGCGTATGCGGTCTAGGACATTGGTCATGCGACCGAGCAAGATCGAGGTGAAGCCCGCCACCGCCCCGAGAATGAAGGCCGGTCCGGTTGACTGCGCCATCACCTGCGAAAGCTGACCAGCATCCGGCACAAGCAGCGTCATCGGCATCCCCTCCGTCGCTTAGTGTGACCCAGGTAGCTCACCGATCCAGCGGCTCGACAGCAAGGGACCCAGCAACAGGGCCTGCGGGTCGCCCTTTGGGCGTTATGGTGATTTGATCCTGGCGCCGAGCTGCCGCAAGGCACCAACCCTGGTCATGCTGGCAATCCTGGCCTGTTTGCGGGCTGGTTTCCGTTCTAGTTCTGCTGCCATAAGCAGGATTATGCGGGTCAGCGTAGGTTGAGTGGCGCTGCAACCGATAGCCACTCGTCCCGCCGCTGGTCCCAGAGCAGCCGGGCCTCTGGGCTCAGGTGGGCGAGGCGGTTGGCGCTTTTCGAGACTTCGACCCCGACTGACCGTTCCAAGAGTGTGCGAGCCGCGCGCATCGCCGCGGCGTCCGATCCGCACTCGACGGAAAACCCGGCCGTGATGTGGTCGGACGGATCGAGCTGGTAAATGCGGTAATGGCCCATGCTCGGAAACGTTCGGCAGCAGCCCCAGTTGCCGGCTTCATAACTGAGATTATGCGGGCTACTCAAGGTTGAGTGGGTGTGCGGAAAATTCCAACGCTGATCCCGTGACCACGGGAATCAGACAACGGATCCAGCACAACTTGCATTGCTGGAGAAGGCGTCACCCGCGACCCGTCATATCTTTCACCGCAGCGCATCCTGCCGGTGGCGATCGGTTCTGCTGGTGTGCCGGGGACGCCGCAGCCATTAGCAGGTATGATCCTCGCGGCCCTGGAACCCCGAAGGGGGGGCAGTCCGTCGTCGAGCGGGCCGGACCTGTCAAGCGTCAGTGCCAGATGGAGCGGTGAGCGGCTCTAATCGGGGGAATTTTCGTGGGAACCAAGCTAGGTCCTGCTTAAAGGATTTCGCTAAATCAAAGCGATACGCTCGTTGCATGGCGTCGCCGGCGGGATTCGAACCCGCGTTGCCGCTGTGAGAGGGCAGTTTTCAAATACGAACCGTCGAATGATGGGATCGTCGGTTGCGTGCCCCCGCAACCAACGATCCCATCACTTCCCGAGCCCGGCCGTTCCCCATTCGGGCAACGGCCGTTCTCGTTGTTGCGCCACCGTCGGGCACGTGCATGAACGCCGCCAGGTCACCACGCAGTTCGATCGACACCTCGCCGCGTTTTTCGCCGGGATACACCATGATCGCGTCGATCAGGCTGCGGAGTGCCTCGGCCGCTGCCGCAGCGGCGGCCGGATCCTGCAGCGCCTCCTCCAGCGCCTCGACCTTGCGGCGGTAGAGCTCTGGTAAATTCGGGTGCAGTGTCGGAACCGGCTCGGGCGTGCCCGCTGACGCGACTGCCCCATCAAATTCGCCCTTCCGCTGCTCCAACTCGCGCAATTCTCCGACCATGGCCGGGCTGCCGTGACCGTCCTTCATCAGCTCCAGCAGGTTGCGGATTTGGCGCCCGAGCTTGGCCTGCTTCTGCTGCAGCCGGGCCTGCCGCTGGCCGTTCTCGCGATTGGCTGCGTTCACCTCGGCGACGAACTCCCGCACGAACGCTTCGACCAGCTCCGGCGCCAGCAGCCGGTGCTTGAGACCGCTCATGACGCGCTCGAGCAGCCGATCGCGCAGCATCGTTCGCTTGTTGGTGCAGGTGCCACGCTCACGGCGGTTGGCACACCCGAGGCGGCCGTCGCTTGACACCACGCCCATGGGGCCGTTGCAGATCCCGCAGCGCACCAGGCCTGACAGCAGCCAGCGCGGGCGGCGCACAGCGACAAGCCGGCTGCCGACTGTCTCCAGATCCGGCAGGCCGGTGCCAGTGGCGCCCGTCGTGGTGCTGCTGATGACCTTTCGGCGCCCGGCCGCGAGACGGACCTGTGCGGCTTGCCACAGGTCGGCGTCGATGATTTGCAGGTGCGGGACGGGGTTCACCACCCAGGCCTCGCGCGGGTTCGGCCGGGCGATCCGCCTGCCAGTGGTCGGGTCCTTGATGAAGTGCTGGCGGTTCCAGACCCGCACGCCAGCATAAAGCCGGTTGCGCAGGATGCCGATCTCGCGGTCGGCATTGCCGAGGATCAGCGATGCCGACCACTTGCCGCTGCGCGGTCCCGGCACACCCTCGGCGTTGAGACCGACGGCAATCGACCGCGGCGACCGGCCATCGGCATAATCACCGAAGATTTGGCGAACGATGGCAGCCTGCTCCGCGACAATCTCCATCTCGCCGGCAGCGGGCAGGCCATCTGGCCCGATCTGCCGGCGCACCCGGTAGCCAAAGCTCAGCCCGCCGCCGCTGCGTCCGGCGCGCACACGCCCCTCCAAGCCCCGATGCGTCTTTTGAGCGAGATCCTTCAGGAACAGCGCGGACATCGTGCCCTTGAGGCCGATGTGCAATTCACTGATGTCGCCCTCGGCGATCGTCACCAACTGCACGCCGGCAAAGCCGAGGTGTTTGTAGAAGCCGGCGATGTGTTCCTGGTCACGGCTGACCCGGTCCAACGCTTCCGCCAAAACGATATCGAAGCGGCCGATCCGGGCATCCGCCAATAAGGCCAAGAACTGTGGTCGCTGTACCGACGCGCCGCTGAGGGCATAGTCGGCATATACCTCGATGACCGATCCAGCCCTCGCGCTCGGCCCGGGCGCGGCAAATCCGCACCTGGTCCTCGATCGATGCCTCGCGCTGATTGTCCGAACTGTATCGAGCATAGATCGCCGCACGCATGGTCTCAGTCATCCCCGTTGCGATGGTCGCCGTGGTCCTGTGCACGACCGGAAGCATCAGCTCGTGCGCGCAGTTTCTGGATCATCTGCTGATGCCGCCGCGAAGCCTTCAAAGACTGCGCATGATTGTAGTGCCGCTCGGATGTACGCAAGGTCGCATGACCGAGAATGCTCCGTGTGATGTGCACCCGATCGGGATCCTCGATCGCGATGGAGGTGGCGGCGGAGTCCCGGAACAAATGCGGGTTGATCGCGTGCCCGAAGCGCGATTGCGTGCGCTTGATGATGCGAAAGTAGATCGCGATCTCCGTCATCTTGGAGCCATCCTTGGACACGAAGAGCGCACTGGTCCGCTGACGACTTGTGCCCTCGATCCTGTTCCATCTGCCGGTCCGCTCGACCAGAACGGGGCGGTGGTGCGTCAGATAGCGCTCGAGATAGGGGACGAGGTCAGTCGGGATCGACGCCTCGATCGCCTCGTGCGTCTTGGTCTCCGCGGCATCGAAGCTGAGCCGATAGGTCCCATTCTCACAGGTCAGATGGCGACCAATCTCGATTGAGCAGAAGTTCTTCCGGCGCAAAGGCCGTGCGGCCAACAGGCTGATCATCAGTCCATCCCGATAGGTAATCGCCCGACGAAGGGGATTATCACCTGTGGGGCCGTCGGCTTCCGCCATCAATTCCAGCCCATAGGCAAACAGGTCGCTGGAATGGATGATGCTCGCACGCTTGTCGCGAGCGGAGGTGGGTGTCATGCGCAGCCGGTGTTCGATGCGCTGGATCCAAAGCCAGTCGTGATCCGGCGCCATCGCGCTGATCGCCAGATAGAGTTCCTGCACCCGGAAGATGACGGTATTGCTGCTGTTCAAGGTGCGCAGTTCATCGACGTAGGCAGCAACCCGCTCCGGGACAACACGGTCTGCCGGGGAGCAGTCGGGATCCAGAATGCCCTTGGCGATGAGCCAGGTAAGCCACCTGCCATACCCCTTGGCATTCTTCCTACGGGTGAGCGGCGCCCAGTTCGACCCAAGTCCACCGGGATCCAGGGGATCACCTTGCTGCAGGCAGCTCTCCCAGGCACGGCGGTCGGGTTCCGGCCAGTCGCAGACGCGCAGACAGCGCCTTGTGGGATCCTTCTTGGGATCCATGGCTATTTTCTTCCCGCCCGACGTACGCTTCCGACGGACTTGGCCTGCGCGGTCGGTTTTGCGCGCTGCTTGAGGATGTTGTTGTCGTAGTGCTCGAGTGCCGCGGCTCCTTCCATCCCCACGTAGAAGCGTGTGGTGGTCTCGACGGATTTGTGGCCCATGAGGAGACGGACAAACCCGTAGGCGCCCGGGTTGCTGTCGAGATGGATCTTCGCGGCGATGTGGCGAAACAGATGTGGATTGACTTTGACGCCGCATTTGGTTGCCACGCAGATTTGGATCTGGCTGCGGATCGCCTGCTCGCTCTTGGGGCCGTTCTGCCGTCCCGGGAACAGCCAGGACGACGATCCGTCCAGCAGCAGCGGCCGGTAGCGCTCGAGATAGAGGTCGAGCAGCGCGACAGTCGAGGACGGGAGTGCGGCCTCGAAATCCATCGAATTCTTGGTCTCTGAGCCTGGAATGACGAGGTGGACCTGGCTGCGCCCGCGACCCTGACCACGCAGGATGTGGCGATCGAGCACGAGGGATGCGAGGTTCTTGATCCGGATCGGCATCATGATCAGGATCTCGATCATAAGCGCGGTCTGAACGCTGAGGGCTTTGGCGTGGGTCGGCCCGGTTCCGCGTGAGGCGGAGGCGACCAGGCGCTGCGGCAGCGCGAGCAGCGCCTGAACATTCTTCGGATTGTCGAACTGGCGCAGACGGGCGCGGTTCTTCGTGGTCAGGCCAACATCCTTGGGGTCTAGCCCCCGGCAGATCCGACGCAGGGCTTCCAGGTGCGCCGCGTCGACCTTGACCCAGTGGCGCGCTGTCGCCGTGAGGAAGCAGGCGATGTGGTGGATCTGCTGGGTGCGCTTGTTCTGTGTCCGCTCCAGGAAGAACCGCAGGCCGTCCTTGACGGTGCTGGTGGCGACCAGATCGGCGAGCGACCGCAGGCTCTCGGGGTCTCGGCCGCGCTGCACCAGGGCCGAGGCGAATTGCCGCAACTGGAAATCCCGGTTGAAGAGGGAAGCCGGGCGCAGCGGCCGGAAATCCCGCTCCGCCAGGATATCCTTGCCGGCGAGATAATCGAGATAGGCCTGCACCTCCACCTGCAGTGACGCGGAGAAGGAGCTCCAAGGCAGGGTATAGGTGTCGCGGAGTTGCGGCACGGCGACCGCCGTCAGGGTCAAGGCCGGGTTCGCGATCGCGACGCGGTTCCAGATCACGCAGGCGTGCCGGTGCGCGGCGAGCGGCTTGACCACCAGGCTGTTGTGCACGAGGTCGTCGCGGAACCTGTCCATGAAGCGATCATCGACGTCGGTCGGCTCGACACCTTGCATACTCGCGTAGCTGGCCAGACGGGACAGCCCGATCCGCAGCCGCCGATCCTTTAGCGACCGAATGAGATCGGCCCAGGGTGGCGACAGCTGCCGGCAATTCCGCGCCGGCATCTGCGCGACACCCGTCCGCTTCAGCGCCGAGCGGGTGAGGCTCAGGACATTGCGCCAACGCGGTGCAGCGAGGCCGGCCATGGCCGGCGTGAAGGATTTCAGGCGCTCGCGGAGATGGTCCGGATTGGCCGGAACTTCCTCGGGACGGCGGCCGAGGACTTTGGCGACGGTGCGCAGCGCGGAGCAGATGTCATGCCGTCGGGACACGCTGAGACTTTGGTCGGCGGTGACCATCGCGATCACGTCACTGAGGGCCGCCGGCGTCTGCGAGGGGTTAGCGTGGGCTCGTGAAGCCATGTGGGGTGTCATTGGCGGCCTCGTGATGACAGGGGTGGACATTAGTACAGATTCGTGAATACGCCAAGTAATTAAGTGACACGAATGACGACTGCGGCCTAATCACGAGAGTAATTATTAATCATGGTTCATTGATACTGGTGTCATCTAATGACTAGTTCTGACCGTTGTTGTCCATCAGCTCAGTCAATACTGACGGGTGTACGCGGACGGTCCGTCCCAGCCGGATCACGGGAAGCTGCCCGCTGGCGATCATTCGGCGGATCGTGCGGCTGCTCAATCGAAGAACCTCGGCGACATCATCCACTGTCAGAAGCCGCAAAGGAGCTCGGAGCGTCGGGTTTCATCGCGCTGTCCCCGGTGTGGGGATGTCGTCGCCAGCAGGCGGCCCGATAGCTTCGGCGGCGGCTTGGCGGGCCAGAAGGCGGACCAGGCTTACCAGTGGGTGTGAGGGACTGCCTTCCGCCACCGCAGCTCGACCTGCGGTACGATGAGGAAGTTGGGCAGCCACGGCGGCCAAAGCTGTGTTCCGCTCGATGACGTTCCTTGGGCAGCCGTTTCGGGGCATCGGGTCTGGCCGTGAGTGCTCAGTTGGTGGCACACGGTGTCACCGACGGCCGCACGGCGCTGGCGAAAACCCGATGCCACCCGGGTCATGAGCTTATGCTGGGCGTGTCGCGAGCTGATTTGCGGTCGGCGTTCCTGCCGCTCCAAGCGGAGAGGGTCAGTTCTTGTCGAATTCCTCCCAAAACCGCCGCAGCGCGTATTCCGCCTCGCCGTCCCGATCGAGCCACTGGAAAATGCTGTAGACAGCTTCCCGGAAGCCTGGTGCGTCGCTGCGACCTCTGGGGGGATACGTGCCAGTTGCGTGCTTCCAAGCCTCGGCCAGTCCACCGACTAGACCCCACGCGGAGTTGGGGGCCTTCCACCCTTGGACGCTCGATCTCCCGCACCTCGGGCAACCCCCAAGATGTCGGGCTCTATCCGCGCGCGCGAGCGCTTACCACCGCCCCGGGCGCGCCCAGGCACAATGCTGACGCCAGTGGTCGTGAGGGTCTGGACCGCCCATACGAGCGCCCAGCCGTCCGCAACCTGTGCCCATTCGCGGAAACCGCCTGCACGCAGGGCCTGCTCTTCCGCGGCAGGCATCGGTTCGTTGCGTACGTCTTCGTAGTATTTCGGAATTTGCCCAGGGGCCAATCGGTCAAATTGTCTTACAACTTGTTCGGGGAGCGCCTTGATCCGTGCCCTGATTTGGCCGAGTGGAGGGTCACTCTCGTTCGTCAGCTTGTAAAGAGCCCGCAAAGCGTCGTGGACTTCCCGATCAGTCATTGCGTATTCGTGCTCGTCACGCAGGAAGGTACTCATCGCGCGAGCGACGCGGCCGAGGAAGTGTTCGATATCCTCACTTGACACCTTCGCGCCCGACTTGCGCAGACAGCGCGTCAGGCGATCTCGCTGTTCTTCATCCATGCGAACACACTCGGGGTAGGAAGCCGTCACATTCGATCATACAACGAACCGGCCCTAATAATTGAGCACTGTGGCGAGGTCCAATTGGAGTAGGGGGACCTCGCGGGGGCGGCGTTCGGAGCCGATTGGGGGTCAACCGCCGAGGCCAATTCACAGTCCCCTTCCGCTTACTGTGACGTTTCCCCAGATCTTTAGCTAGAAGCTGAAATTCACCATGATCATTGGACCACCCAGCGTCAGGCGCTGCACTACGGCGCTGCTGTTCTGCTGAAACTACAGGTACCGGTACGTTACCGATACACCGGCCCAACCGGTCTGGTAGCCAAGGCCGGAGGCGATCTGCCAGGTCAGTTTCGAACTGCCTCCACCCACATCGAAATAATACGGGATGAACAGCCCAGGGTGGCCAAGGCGGATGCGACCGCGAATGCCGCCGATACCGTCCCAGAGATTGCCGCTGCCGGACACACCACCGACACCGCCGAACGTTGCGCCATTGCCGGCCGGTCCGCTCAGCGTCAGTCCCAGACTGAAGTCTCGTCGTCGCGCTCACCCCGAAATAGCGGAACCCCGCCATCACATCGAAGTTGCCCCAATCACCCTGGATCACGGTATAGCCCCCCACCAGAGTCCAGAGCGTGGCGCTTAGCCTGGTGCCGGTGACTGAACTGAACCGAACGCGCAATGGGAATGGAAGACTGGCCCAAGAAGTCGACCGATCTGAAGTGAGCGTTCGTGTTGCTCAAGTTCAGGTACAAGAAGTCGGTCAGGATGGAGAACCGACCGTATTGCGCGTCTGCCGCAACGGCGGTCGAAAAGTTCATGTGGGACACGAGTTCACCGGGTCCCACCGACAACTCGGTAGGCAGTCTGCCGCCGAGACCGTGCGGCAAATTGTAGTCCAGGGTCGCGTTGATGGTCGGCAGCCACAGATAGGGTGCGATGTTGAAGCTCCAGCCAGATGCGTTGGCCGCCGGCTGCCCAATGCTGGTTGCCTGTTGTGCCCGCGCGACGGACATTGCCCCCATCATGAGCAACCCGGTCAGAACCGCAGGCAAGCCTAACCGGCTGAACATCCGTTATTCCTCCCCTTGTCTCTTTTCTAGCTTCGGCAGCGCCGCGCGCTTCTCAATCTCGAACAGATCCCGCTCGAGGAAGTAGCTGGTGAATGTCCGAAGCACCGCGAGCGCCCCAAGGCGTCCAAGTTCGAGCCAGGTTGGCGCAACCGCGGTTTCAATAATGTCCGCGGCAATCTGGAAGGTCAGTCCCGCCACCAGCCAACGCCCAGACCGCAAATATGCGGTGTGAAACTGCCGACCGGCCGGCGCCGGTCTGAACAGGATGATAAGGGAGCGAACGAACGCCTCGATCGTCCCGATGACGATGATCAGCAACGCCATCGCGTTGATGATCACGACAGCAATTTCGCCGACGTAGTTCAGCCACTCTTTCATCATGTTGCCCTGCGCGGACCGGTTTACGGCGTCCGCTCCACGACGGCACCGACTGGCGAACCCGCAGCATTATACGTCCTGATAGCGCCTTGCCGTACTCGGCCAACCCGCCGAGTACGGCACTTTGGGCGCTGTCAATACAAGCAGATGGTCAGTGGTTCGCGCCGCCCCCCGCGTCCTCGAGCGAGCGCAGCACGGCGTCGAGGTTGAATGAGGCTGGCTTCTGCCTGGGTGGATAGTTCCGGAATTCCTGGATCTCTCGCGCCACCACGTCCTGCATCATGTAGATGATGTAAATGTGCGAGATAACCCAATCCCAGTAGGTGTTCGAATTTTCGTCGGCCCGCTCGAATGGGTCGCGTCGCAGATGGAACATCTTCGGCGCGCGCAGGCGAACGAATGGCTCGAACCAGCACTGCAAGGTTTTCGCCCGTTGTTCCATCAACACCACCTTCCAATCGCCCATTCGAATCGCCAGGATGTCGCCGTCGTCGCTAATGTAGAAGAAGGTGTTCCTCGGGCTTTCCTGCACCGCGCCGGTCAGGTAGGGAATCATGTTGTGGCCGTCGATGTGCACCTTGTAGGTTCTGTCGCCGATCGTGTGTCCCTTGAGAAGCTTGTCATTGATTTCAGGCTCGCCGGCGGCGGCAAGGAAAGTAGGCAACCAGTCCTGGTGGGAAACGACGCCGTTCAGTACCGTGCCCGGCTTGATCTTGCCAGGCCAGCGGACAAACGCCGGTACGCGCCAACCGCCTTCCCAATTTGTGTTCTTCTCGGATCGGAATGGGGTGATGCCAGCGTCCGGCCAGCTATTGTAGTGCACACCATTATCGGTCGAATACAAAACGATCGTGTCTTCGGCGATGCCCAGCTCGTCGAGTTTGTTGAGCATCAGACCGATGTTCTCATCGTGCCCGACCATCACGTCATTGTAATCGCCCTGGCCGCTCTTGCCCCGGTGCCGGTCGGCAATATGTGTCCGGAAATGCATGGCTGTCGTGTTGTACCACAGCAGGAAGGGCTTATCCGCCTTGTGCGCCTCATCGAGGAAACGAAGGGCGTGCACCGTGACCTCGTCGTCGATCGTTTCCATGCGCTTTTTCGTCAACGGGCCGGTGTCCGTGACGCGGCCATCGGCGAAACTGTGGATCACCCCGCGCGGACCGAACCGCTTCTTGAAATCCGGGTCCTTCGGGTAATCGGGGTCCTCGGGCTCCTCCTCGGCGTTCAGATGATAAAGGTTGCCGAAAAACTCGTCGAAGCCATGGTTTGACGGCAGGAATTCGTCCCTATCGCCGAAATGGTTTTTGCCGAACTGGCCGGTCACATAACCATGCGGCTTGAGCAATTCGGCGATCGTCGGATCTTCCGGCCGAATTCCAGTGTCAGCGCCGGGCATTCCGACCTTGGTCAACCCCGTTCGGATCGGGTTTTGACCGGTCATGAACGCCGCTCGGCCTGCGGTGCAACTCTGTTGGCCGTAGTAATCGGTGAAGGCTGCGCCTTCATTGGCAATGCGGTCGATATTGGGCGTACGGTATCCCATCTGACCGCGACTGTTGTAGCTGATGTTCCACCAGCCGACATCGTCGCCCCAGAGGATCAGGAAGTTCGGTTTGTTGCCTTTGGCCATTTTCGTATCCTTATGTTTGGATTGCAGTTCCAGATAGTCGTCGTCGTTGGCGTGCCCTTTGCCGCGACAGTCACACGAGACGCAACAGCACGGCGAAGAAAGCGAACACGCCGACGCAGGTGATAGAGATTGCGACCGTGTACAACGGCGTTTGCGCTCCCTCCTTCTTAATTCCAGCAATTTTTTCAAAATCTTGGCCCCAGAGGTAGCCAATGGTCCACCAGTATTCCCATATAGAAACGACCAGTGCCATGATGCCGCAAAGGATCAGCGCCAGCCCAAGGTAGCGCGGGGCCTGCGGAAAGCGGGCTGGAGGTACGTAGGAAAGATACTCCACGCTGTCGAAGAACTGAACGATCGTGAAGCCGAAGCCAATCAGCGCGGTCGCCGTCCGGACCCACGCCATCAGGGTGCGTTCGACGGCGAGCCGGGTCCGCAGCCAGGCAAAATGGCTCTGGGCAGTCGGGGTAACTTCGAACCGATCGGGATGACCGCGGGTGTTTCGGTCACTCATAGCGGTTTCAAGCCCGACCCGGGAGTTCGCTGGCCAAGCCAGGCATTGGCCGCTGCCACGGCCTGGTTCAGGGCAGCGCCAAGTTGCGATGTTGCCTGGAAGACGTTCTCTTCGCCGATCAGCGTGAGCACCCGCGTCTTGGCAAGCTGATCAAGCACCGCCGGGTTCACGCCGACCAGCAGCAGCTTGCTATCGTGGTCCTGGAGGACTTTGGCATAGTGTTCCAGAACGGTCAGAAACGTGCTTCCGATCTCGTCATGGCCGCGCAGGACGATGGCGACGACCGCGTGGCTGGTGCCTGTCCACGTCGGGCAGCACGTCTTCCAAATTCTTGGTCGCGGCGAAAAACAGGCTGCCGTAAATGTGCAACAGGGTGAGCTGGTGGCTTGGCAAATGCTTCGGAACCGGCATCTCCAGCGGGAGGCCCTCCGGCTGCGCGACCCACTCCACGACGAGGATCTTGTTTGATGCCTGAATCGCGTAAAGGACAATGCTCAGGGCCATACCAAACAGGACGGCGAATTGCAGCGGAACGACCAGCGTTGCCACGAACGTAACGCTCATGACCACCGATCGGGACTTTGCCGGTATGCCAGATGGTCAACGCCTGCGGGAGGCGCAGGCCCTGAACGCCAGCCACGATCAGCAAAGCTGCCAGCGCCGGCATGGGCACGCGCTCGACAAGGGGCGAGGCCAGCAGCACGACAACAGCCACGAAGAGACCCACGAAGATATTGGCCCAGCGCGATTTGGCGCCGGCGCCCTTGATCAGCGCCGTGCCTGAGATCGACCCGCCGGCCGGGATCCCGCCGACCAAGGCTGGTGGCGATGTTGGCAACGCCCTGGCCCAGAAAGTCGCGCGAGATGTCGGGATAGGTGCCGTCGGCGTTGGGGGTGCTCTGGCTGACGCCCGCTCCCTGGATGAGGCCGATGATCGCCACGGAGAAGGCCGGTAGCAACAAAGACGGCAGGAGCGATAACAGGGGAACCGTGAGTTGAGGCAACGCTCGGGGAATCGCGGCGATGTCGCCAACTGTTGGCACGGTCGCGAAGTAGGAGGCGGTGGGCAGGTTCGGAAGGCTCACGAGCGCCAGGAATGCAGTCGCCAGGGCAATCGCGATGATGAAGGCAAAACGCCGCAAGGGCGTCACGCAGCAGCAGCACGATCATCGCCAGTGCCAAACCGCCGACGGTCGTGACTTGCGGGTTGATCTGGCCAATCCGCCAGAGAAGATCGAGAGCCTGGACGATCCTGTTGGAGAAGGCGCTCTGGTAGCCGGTCAGGTCGCTCAACTGACCCAGGATGATCAGCACGGCCACGCCGTTGAGAAAGCCGGTCATGACTGCGTTGGAGATGAAGCGGGTCAAGGAGCCGAGGCGGAACAGGCCCATCAGGAACTGGATCAGACCGACCATCAGCACCAGCGCGGTCAGCGCCTCAGGCCTCTCGCCGGCCGGGATGTCGGTCAGTGCGGCGCCCGCCGCAACCGACAGGGCCGCCGTGGTGGAGACATTCATAAAAGCAGAGCCGGTGAAGATTGCGCCGACCGGGGAGGCGACCATCAACGCGAAGATGCCGAGCACCGGATTGACTGTCGCCAGCAGCGCGTGCCCCATCGCTTGCGGCACGTTGACGACCGCAAACGTCAGTCCGGCTATCAAATCAGAGGTAAGATACCGACGCTCCGGTATCAGTTCCTGTGCCCAGGTGCGAAGCTCCTCCATGCGTGTCGTGTTGGCCATTTGTCCTCAAACGCCTCCGGCCCGGTCGGCAGTCCCGCCGCATTGAAGCGCATCGCATGGCCGCATGCTGGTCATCAGCGGCCGGAAAAAGCCGAACGGTGGCGGAATCATTGGTCCATCGGTAGTTGGAAGCAGATCGCCGCCGAAGGCAAAATGTTGCGCAGGCACGGTGTTGTCGATGACGACCATTATGTTCGTGCCCTCACCGGTTCTCGTCAGTCGTCGCGACGCCGCGCCACCAGCAGACGATCCGCGCGATCGGGCCGCGCAGCAGCACATAGGGAACAAAGGCTAGCAGGAGAGCGATGATAACCGCCTCGGCCGGATGAAACGTTTTGAACTCGATGAATTGGTAGATCACGTCCATGCACAGACCCAACAAAATGATCCGAGCGGTGGAAATCAGACCCTCGTGCAAGCGTGCGCCGCGCGTCGCCGGGTTGAGGAGCATGTTCCAAAGATAAGGCGAGCGGCCGGACTTTGCGTCCTTGATGCCGTCGTAGAACGCAGCGGTCACTGCCATGGTCGGCTGCAAGAGAAACCGAAAGGTCATCGGACCGGTCGGACGGTCGAGCATGTTCTGCCAGATCCTGCGCCAAACGGCGGGCGAGATGCCGTGCCAAGTCACGCCAAGAACGACGAAAGCCACCATCAGCATGACTGCCAATCGGGCCAAGATAATTCGGCCTTTCGACGGAACTTCTGTCACGGTTCAGGACATTTCCCTCATATGGCGCATCGAAACCTGACTTTGTTGGAAGACGTATCGACTGCGAACCATCATGGCCGCACCGTCAACTTGGCATCTTCAGATTGACGACACGTGCGATGGGCTGAGCGATGCCCCGCGACAGGCGTGATTATGCAGCCATGACGACGCCGGTGACGTCGGCCCAGGTGGCGAAGGCCTGGGTGCGGGCGGACTGGAGGGTTGCGGCGGTGTCGTGGTCTCGGCGGCGGGGAAAAACATTGGCGACTTGGTCGTGGACGGAAAGGAAGCGTTGGATCTGCCGCGCAGACTTGAACCGCTTCATGACCCGCTCTCGTCGTCGGGTTGGCTGATGGGAGTTTTCGGCCCGGTTGTTGAGGCCTTTGTGCTGTCGGTGCTCGACGCCCGGCATGATCTGCCGCTTGGCGGCGGCGTAGCTCTTCAGCTTGTCGGTGATGAGCACACGAGGTGCCCGACCCTGTCTCTTGAGGAGCTTGCGGAACAAGCGCTTGGCGGCCTTCGTGTCGCGCCGGCTCTGGACGAGGACATCGAGAACGAAGCCATCCTGGTCGACGGCACGCCAAAGCCAATGCTTCTTCCCGGCGATGCTGATGACGACCTCGTCAAGGTGCCACTTGTCGCCACGGCGAGGCGCTCGCCGACGGATGCGGTCGGCGAATTCCCGGCCGAATTTCAGGCCCCATTGCCGGATCGTCTCATGCGTCACCGATATGCCGCGGGCGGCCAGCATCTCCTCGACCATGCGCAGGCTCAGCGGGAACCGAAAATACAGCCATACCGCATAGCTGATGATCTCAGCGGGGTAGCGATGGCCAGCGTAAATCGGGTCTCGCGGCGTCTTCATCCCGCGCAGTTACCCGACCAACCCAGCTCCTGCCAAGCCCGCTCTCGGCCAACTTGACGGTGCCCCGCCATCAACATGGTCCGGGATTTATTCCATGGAGAGTGGAATTACACGATCTATCCGAGCAACCATCAAGTCAGAGCGGTAGATGCCTGAAGAACAGGCCCTTAGTTTCCTGCTGCCTTCCTGCCCCCACACCGCAAATTTCCGGGGCCCATTTCATGACAGGCTGCCTCGATACGGTCTATGTCGAACAGCAATCCGCCCTTTTAGCGATCGGGACTGGACGTATCT